>JAAHFP010000061.1 GCA_010672925.1 Symploca sp. SIO1C2
AAAGTCTGGAAAGATTCCTCCGGAAATTTAGATATTTTGGGAGCATCCCAATTTACGCTGACTAGTGTTTATCATTTTTTATAAACCAGATTTAGTACAATTTGTTAGCAATGGCTGGGATAACTGATTTGGGTTGAGCAAAAATAAAGGTGGTTCATCATTATTAGGAATGATTAATGCGCTGACACAGCGAATATTACCTTCATGAATATAGTCCGAAGTCAGAGGAGAAAAAGCTGACTCAGGCACCCGTTGCAAAGAAGGTGGAGCATCAATTGGCAATCCCACCAGTTTTCCTTGAGAGTCCTGGATAATCAGGAGGTAGTGCTCTACGACTTCCCTTGCTTGTTCAGTTGATTGAAGACGAATATTACCCCCAGAAAAATCTTGGATCGGTGTTTCTCTAAAAATCCTACGTTTTAAATCTATGACAATTAATTCTTGATTTTGATAAAGTGTTAGACCTACCCCAGATTTCCATGATGCTCCATAAACTTGGCTCATGGGGATAACTTTTTGAACAGTTCTAATAGGCAAAGCAAAGCCTTCATTTTCTAGACGAAAGACAATCAGTTGTTGGGTAGCTTTAGCTTGGCGATTTGTATAACGTCGGCGGTAAGCAAGAGGAGAAAAAACAGCCATTATCAGCATTTTTATAACCTTTTATGCGTTTTTTTTACTTAATTAATTGTTTTAAAGTTCGTAATAATTGCCGCTCATTGTAAGGTTTTGAAAAATACGCCGTTGCTCCTAAAGTCATTGCTAGTTGGCGATGCTTATTACCACTACGGGAGGTGAGCATTGCAATTGGTAAATCGCTAAAAGTGGGGTCTGATTTTATACGAGCCAAAAAACCATAACCATCGAGGCGAGGCATTTCAATATCACAAATGACTGCTTCAACAAGCAATCCACTGAGTAGTTTTTCAACTGCATCTTGACCATCTTTTGCTTGTTCCACCAAATACCCAGCTTTTTCTAAAGCCAAGGCTAAAAACCGGCGGACATTAATTGAGTCATCAATAACAAGAATGGTATCTTTTTTGCTAGTAGGTATCGCCAAGGTTGGTGGATTTTCCCAGGAAACATTACCCTCCCTCTTAGAAGAACTCCCTCGTGAATAGAGAGTACTGTTGGTTTGCTGTACGCTACTGCTTCCCGCTTCATTATTACAACTGGCAATCCAGCGCAGCAGCTCAGAAGCATCAACCAGTGGCACGACTTTACCATCACCGAGAATGGTACAGCTAGCGAAGCCAGGGGGCATCATCAAGGGTTCTTCAACTTGGCGGATGGCTACTTCCTGTTCACCCCAGCAGCGATCCACTTGGATTCCTTGCAAATGATCTCCTTGACTAATCATCAGCACTGTTGGCTCACTAATGCTGGGAACACCTTCAGAAATCGTTACTCTGCGGGGACAGTAAAACTTTAGCCAAGACGCCAAGCGAGTTAAGGGAATCATCTCCCCTTCCCACCTGAGAACTTTGCTGCCAGAGATTGTTAGTACCATGTCAGGGTGCAGTAAAAGCATCTCTTCAATTACATCTGTAGTAAATGCCAATAGCATGCCGTTGCTTTCCACCAGCAGTACTCTTGCCACTGAGAGGGTAAATGGAACCGTTAGGGTAAAGGTAGTTCCCTGACCTGGAGTGGTATCAACTCTGATATCGCCACGGATTTCTTTGAGGTTATTGCGAACTACATCCATGCCTACACCTCGACCAGATAAGTCGGTGACTTGGTCTGCGGTGCTAAATCCCGGCTCAAAAATCAGTGATAGCAGCTCATCTGAGCTGGCGGCAGCGAGCAACTCAGCATCCAAGCCCATGGTTCCTGCTCGCTCCCTAATTTTGTCAAGGTTAATACCGTTGCCATCATCACTGATGGTAATCAGCGTCTGGTTCCCCCGGTGAGCTGCTTTAATTTCAATTGTTCCTTTTGGGGGTTTACCCTGAGCCTGACGAGTTGAGGGATCTTCAATTCCATGGTCGAAGGCGTTGCGAACTAGATGCATCAAGGGGTCGCTCAGAGCTTCTAGGATGCTGCGATCAATTAGGGTTCCTTTGCCTAATACTTTGAGTTCAACTTGTTTGCCATGTTGCAAAGATAAGTCTCTTAGAGCTCTAGTAAATCGTCCCACTAATTCTGATAAGGGGCGCATCCGTAACCGGGTAAGATTGGTTTGCAGCTGTTTGGTTGTTCGGTTTAACTCACGAGCTGTGGAGTCTGTATCTTCAAGACCAAGTGCAATATCAGATGTTACTTCTTGAATCTGGACGATGGTCTCCATCACTTCCATTGACAGCAGGTGTAAATCGCTGTATTGATCCATTTCTAAGGTATCAAACCCAGATACAGAGAGGGGATGAAGGTTTGTTGTTCGACTTGGATTAGTGACTGAGTATGTGGGAGGTTTGGGGAGTAAAGCAGTGAACACCCTTTCTGTCTCTACCAGGGTTTCTCTTGCTGTACCTTGAGTTGCAACTTGATCGTAGGTAGTTCGCAGGCGCATATTCAATTGTTCCAGAATACTAACTCGGCGGCTGAGAGTTTCAATCATGCTACGCAAACGTCCCAAGTTCAAACTCATGCCGTTGCGCTCGATGGTGAGTTCCCCAAATAGATCATTGAGATTGTCTAGCTGCCGGACTGGAATACGGACTGTATTTTCCCTTTCTTCCTTAGTTTGAGTAGATGGGGCGCGTCGTGGTTTATTTTCTTGCCATTTTACGTCGTGAGTTTGAGCTTCTGTAGTTATAGTGGAGCTATACTCCATTGGGGTAATTATATTCGGTGCTTCGTAAATAGACTCTGTCACTTCTTGGGACAGAGATTTGTTTAATGCTGGTATAGCAATTGGTTCTTCTTGAGCATTAGATGTTTGCAGAGAAGCTACTGCTAGCTCTTCCGAAGCCGTGTCAAATTCTGCTGCTGCATCAAATTCCGCCGCCACGTCAAATTCTGCTGCAAATACATCTGGTGTGTCGTTTTCTTTTACAGAAGAGCTGCTTTCTCCAAGGGTTGGTGGAAAGAGTGTTGGTGTTGGGAGGCTTGTTGGTTGGGTAAGGAGTGTTTCCGAGGGAACACAGCTTCCAGAGAGTAGAGAGGGCATATTATTAATTTGACCAACCAGAACCAAGGCTTGCGATCGCCTCCAGGCTTGTAGAGCTAGTTCTGCTGTCTCTTGAACTTGAAGAGGAGCTTCAACTATCCGTTGAATGACGGATTCACACAGGCTCTTAAATGCCTCTAACTGTAGCATTTCTCCCAAACCTCCTAGTTCTTGAGCCATGATTGATAGTTCTTCTTCTAAGCAGGGGGTTTGGGGGTCTGCTAAAACTCCTTCTAGGCGCTTTAGACATCCTTCAACTTCTGTTTCAAACAGAAGAGCTGCTACATTTGTCCCTTCTTCTGCTCCCAGCATAGTGGATGCATCATCGGCTACTGGATCTCCTAGGCGTTGATGCAGCTTTTCAAAAACTGGGTTACCGACTCCTGTGAGCCACTGCTCATCAACGTCGGTTCCTTGGCGATTGAGGGTAAGTACTTGGCGTAGGCTGTCTACTGCTGTTAGTAGTAAGCTTTCTAGTTCTGCATTGATGGAGATTGAGTTTCTCTGAGCTTTCAAGACTTTGAAAAAGTCTTCCAGACGGTGAGCTAGCTGACTCAATGTCCCAAATCCCATCATCCCGGCACCGCCTTTGACGGAATGAGCTGCTCGCAGGACAGCATCCATTTGAGTTGGATCAATATGGCTGCTTTCTAAACCAAGGAGTACTGATTCGATGGTGTCTAGGTAATCTTGGGCTTCTTCGAGAAACTGGAGTTTAATTTCGAGTTCCTTGTCTTGTGTCATGTGTCTAGAGGTTAGTCGAGATTCGGAGGAAGAGTGAAGTGCACGATTCTTTTCAATATGAAAGGTGAGGTGAATGGTTGATTATTCGCCAACATTGAATGTACCTACGGATGCTTGCAGTTCCTGAGCAATTCCTACGGTTTCTTGGAGAGAGCGAGAAATTGCTCTGGTGGAATTAGATGTGCGTTCAGAAACCTTTGCAATATCTTTCATTAACTCGGTTACAGTTTCGGAAGTTTGGGCTCCAGACACAGTAGCATTTTTAATTGATTGCACCAGCTGGTCTATCTGCTTGGAAACTTCGACAATCTGACTCAAACTCTGTTTTGCATCTTCAACTAGGTGAGTTCCTTCTACTACTTGGGTTGTGCCCAGTTCCATTGCTTCAACTACTTCTACGGTTTCTTGTTGAATGTTTTCTACAATCTGTTCAATTTCTTTGGTGGCTGCTGCCGAACGAGCTGCTAGTTCTCCGACTTCTTCTGCAACTACGGCAAAACCCTGACCTTCTTCTCCAGCTCTGGCTGCTTCGATACCGGCGTTGATGGCTAACAAGTTGGTTTGCAGGGCGATTTGGTTAATCAAGGAAACTACTTTGGAAATCTGCTGGGAGGATTCTCCTAGGCGCTTGACTTTTTTGGCTGTTTGAGCGACTGTTGTTCGCAAACTGAGGATATTTTCTACTGAGCGCTCCATTGCCCGACCACCGGTTTGGGCGGTAGTTGAGGCAGTGTGAGCCACGCCTGCTGCAAGACTAGCGTTTTCTGCTACCTCTTGAATCGAACGGGTCATTTGCTCGACTGAGTCCAGGGTACGGGTGGTCTCTTCAGCTTGTTTGAGGGCGTCAAAAGATAATTGCTGAATTGCTTCTTCGTTGAGGGAGAGTGAGGTGTTGACTTGAGTTGCGGCATCTTTTACTTGGGTAACAATGCCTCGTAGACTTTCAATTACTGCATTGAAGAAGTCGGCAACGGTGCCTATTTCCCCAGCGGTGACATCGGCTCGCACGGTGAGGTCGCCTCGAGCTGCTCCTTCTACATCACTGAGGAGTTCCAACAGCTGGAGCTGGAGTGCTTCTTTTTGTTGACGTTGTTCTTGAGAAACTGCTTCTGCATTAATGAGTGCTTGTTCTCGTGAGGTGAGCAGAGTAACTTGTTCTAGGGCAAAGCCAATTTGAGTGGCTATTTGTTTGAAAAAGTTGATTTCCGACTCTTGCCAGCGTCGGGTACTTGAGCACTGATGGGTTACTAATAGACCGAGTAGTTTACCCTCTGACAAAATTGGAGCAACTAAATTTGCCTGGACTTTGAAGGGTTCTAGTTGACTTAGGTAACATTGAGTTAGACCAGCATTGTAAATGTTTTCAATGGCTTTGACGCGACCACGCTGATATTTTTCTACATAGCGATCGGCAAAACAGGGGTCAGCGATGTTTGCTCCTAGGGATTTTGGCCATTCTCGCCCCACGGCTTCGGCAACAATGGTTCCTTGCCAGTTATCATCAAAGAGATAGACCAATGCTCGGTCTGTTTTCAGGGTTTCTCGAACGCCTGTAATAGCTGTATGGTAGATGTCTTCGATTTTGAGGGATTCCCGGATACCATTCGTAATTTCATTCAATTGTTGGGCTTGCTCGGTTGCTAAGGCTTGCTTGTTCAGGAGACTGGCTTGCTCGAGGGCAAAACCCATTTGAATCGCTACCTGCTGGAAGAAGTTGATTTCAATTTCCTGCCAAGTCCGGGGAGCTGTACATTGATGGGCTGATAATAAGCCTATCAGCTGGTCTTCTACCAGAATAGGGACGACTAAGTTGGCTTTGATTTTGAAGGGTTCTAGCAGATCTAAGTGGCACTGGCTCAGTCCAGAAGAGTGAATATCAGAGAGTGCCTGTATCCGACCTCTCCGGTACTTTTCCACATATTCATCTGCAAAGCATTGGTCAGAAATTTTTTCCCCTAGGGCGCTCTTACAACCTTCAGCTAATGACTCAGCAACGAATGTCCCGTGGGACTTTTCATCAAGGAGACAGACAACTGTGCGGTCTGCTCCGAGTGCTTCTCGGGTTCCGTTGACAGCTGCACTGAAAATCTCTTGTTGTAAGAGTGATTTTCGCATACGGAGGGTAATTTGATTCAGTTTTTGGGCTTGCTCCACTGCTACAGCTTGCTGCTTGAGGAGGTCTGCTTGGTCTAGGGCTAAGCCAAGTTGAGATGCAACTTCGGTGAACAAATTTATTTCCGCATCTAGCCAAATCCGGGGTTTGGCTAAGGAGTGAGCACAGAGCCAGCCGTATACTTTGTCTCCTCTGATAATGGGTGCCATCATATACCCTTTGACTTGCAGCTGTTCCATGATGGTGTATTCCCAATCAGCAAGATTGGCGTGTTTGATGTTATCTACTGTCCGGAGCGTTTCACGGCGGGGCAGTTTTTGGGTATCTCCTTCGAGCAAGGGAGCGTCGAGGGTTTTGGAGAGGGTTTTGAGCCAACCTGGTGCGACTGATTCTGCGGTGATAGTACCGTGATTGTAACTGTCGAAGCGACAGATAACTGCCCGGTCAAGTTTGAGAGCATTTCTGAGCTCTGCCACTGTTGTCTTTAGGATCTCGTCGAAGTTGAGTGAAGAGCGAATGCGCAGTGTCACATCTTTCCAACGTTGGATTTGTTCTGCAACAGCTGCTTTCTGGGTGGCCAAAGTTAGACTGCTTAAAGATACTCCAACTTGTGCTGCTAGTTCTTTGAGGAAGTCGATTTCAGACTGCTGCCAATCCCGGATACCAGAACACTGATGTGCTATTAGCAAGCCAACTAGAACATCGCCAGAGACAATGGGTACAACTAAATTGGCTTTAACTTGTAACCGTGCCAATAGCTCTAAGTGGGCTGGGGAATAATTGGTATTTTGGACATTAGAAGTTGGGACAATACGCCCTCTTTGGTACTCTTCTAGGAACTTTCTGGGAATACAGGGGTCGGTGATTTTGTCGCTTAGTGCTCGTGGCCAGCCTGATTCAACAGCTTCGGCGACAATAGTGCCACTCCAGTCAAATTCCAAACCGTAGACAATTACCCGATCTACGTTGAGCTGATTGAGGGCTTCTCGAACTACCCGGTCGAAAATGAACTGTTTGTCTCCAATACTGGCGGCATTAACTGTGTCTGCATAGACCTGAAGTTGTTCAAGAGAGGCTTTTTGGTCTTCTAAGAGAGTCTGAAACTGGTCTGCCATCCAATTGATGTTGGAGCCTAGGACAGCGAGTTCGTCTTCTCCTTCCACGTTTAAGCGAATATTGAATTCCCCAAGACCGAGTTTTTTAACGGCTTCTGTTGAAGAAAGAACTGGCTTGATAGCGCGTTTAGCAAGGACACCTCCAGCGATACCAGCTAGTACAGCGGTTACCCCAGTTCCCCAAAGCAAGAGCGTGAGATCTGGGGCAGAAAGATCTGTGTCACGTGGATGCGATCGCCTCACAGAACGATTACTAATTTCGGAGTTGAATGCTTGCTTGACTAAAAAATAGTCAACTATCCCAATACTGAATACTGGGAGTACACCAAGGGCAACTGCCAAAATTGTCGCTTTAGTTCCTAAGCCCAGTCTCTTCCACCAAGACACTTTATTAGTTTTTTGAGTTTGTATGTAGACAGGAGACTTACTCATTGCCTGGACAGTCACCAAATCCATTACCGATTGAGCGTTGGCTGTGGGACTACTATAGCTGTTGCTGGCTACACCGGAGGTTCCTGTTATTGCTACCCCTTTGCGATTAATATTAGCGGTAATTTTGTTGTTACTATTACTGGCTGAATCTAATTGTTTGACCATAAAAAAACACCATTATAGTTGTCTAATTAAAGCTTCTAAAAAAAGTTATTTTTGTTATGATTGATTGCAAATAACTTTCTGATAAATAACTGTCATATGGAAAATTGCTACTGTTGTGCGTTACGCATAATTGCCTCAGCATCCAGTAATAATAAGATTTCTTGCTCTTGCAAAATACATCCCCGTAAATAGGGAACTATACTCGAAGAAAGTTGTTCGATTGGGGATTGAATACATTCAGATGTTAAGCGGAGCACTCCTTCAACTGCAACGACAATTAGCCCCAGAGTTGCTGATTCATTACCAATAATTACTATGCTGTACTGCTGAACATTTGTTTCTACTCCTGGTAAACCCAGCATTCTTGATAAATCAATCACCCATAGTACACGAGAGCGCCGATTCAATAATCCCATTACATAAGGAGGCATATTAGGCATTGGTGTCAAACGACTCGGTGCTAAGACAATAACTTCTTGCGCCTGAATCATAGATAAAACAGCAGGGGTTTGTCTCGCTAACTGAAACTTGAGATAAGTATCCCCTTGATTTTTTGTTTCGAGGGGTTGGGTAGGAACGAGAGCAAGTGCGTTTTTAGAGGCAGATGGATCGATCATATTCAACTAGAACAGGAAAAAATAATCCCACTTTTTTACAGAATGGGAATGCTAAATGGCGACAGATTTGATAGCACGAATAATTTGCTCACGGGTAAAAGGTTTAGTTATGTAAGCATCTGCTCCTTGTTTCATTCCCCAAAGGCGATCAATTTCCTGATTTTTAGAAGAACAAATAACAATTGGGACTTTTTCAGTAGCAGGATGAGTTTTGAGGCGGCGACATAACTCAAAACCACTCATTCCTGGCATAACAACATCAGTGATAATAACATCCGGCTTTTGTTCTGCAACTTTATTTAGAGCTTCTTTAGCTCCAATTGCATTGATAACGTTATAACCACTTTCTCTTAGATAGTGGCTCATTAACTCCAGCTCAGAGAGGGTATCTTCGACAATCAAAACTGTGCCCATTAAAGTTGTACTCATCGCTCAATTAACCAAATTTATTTATAAACAATCAATATGTTTATTGCAATGAATTTATGATAAGTGTTTAAACACCATCTTGAGTAACTCTGATTGATTAAACGGTTTAGTCAAATAGCCAGATGCCCTGACAAGTTTGGCTTTAGCTCGGTCGAGAAATCCTGTATTTCCCGTTACCATAATAATTGGTGTTGTTTTAAAAAGTGGATGTTTTCGCAACAGAGAACATAACTCATAGCCATCCAAGTTGGGCATCTCAACATCAAGCAATATCAGATCAGGCTTAATCCGGACAACTTGCATTAATGCTCTCACTGGGTCATTGATCATAACTACTGAAAAGCTTTTATCATCTAAAAATGAATTAATGGCATTTAACACAGTTGGGCTGTCATCAATACAAGCAATGTTATACGTAGTTTTGGATAGATTATTTAGCTGTTTTTTTGCATAATTTGTTCTATTTTTATCAGCATATATATGATGATTTTTTTGAATTTTTTTTTGATGAATATCTATTTTTTCTTGTGTACCATTTTCTTCTGAAGCTTTACTATAAAGTGCAACAGTTACACTAGTTGTTTCTGAAGACCGTTTACGTCGCAACTGTTCATAACAGCGTTCAACCAGTGTTCGCAGTTCCAGTCTACAAAACTTAGGAAGTGCCTCAACTTGATCTTGATCAATTAATTGGTAAGTTCCTTCTTTCACCCCTAAAAGTGACTCAATCACTTCCTCTGCTAGTTCTTCGATTAGAGTTGCTGCCTGAGATGAGTTGAGATATTGTTGATTGAGCAACCAGCAAATTGCTTGGTAATCAGGATTGTGACTGGACTTACTCTCCAAGTCTGATTCAAATATCAAGCGAATTTGAACCCTAACTGCACTAACTAGGGTCGGAATTTGACGACTGAGGCGACGCAAATGACGGTCTAGCCGCTCGAAGGGGTCAACAGAATCTGAAGCATAGATCAGTTTTCCCTGCTCTAAATAGATTGACCAAACAACAGAGCCACTAGATACTTGTAAACAACCATTAGCCTGACGACTAGATAATTGTGCTAATAACGAGAGTGGGTTTAACCTTTGAGAAGATCTGTAGCTAGCCATAGAAATGGTATTCATTTGTATCTACCTTTGTCTCATCAAAAATGCATCCTCTGACAACCTAAAAACTACGTCTAATGATAGACAAACAAGTATGCGACTTGTTTGTCTATCATTGTAACAGTAAAAAAAAAGCAAAGCAACAAACAATAAACAAAAAACAAAAAAATCAAGCTTTATAAGCTTGATTTTTAAATATCGATGTAGAATAATTATTTTTATTTTTTGATTATTCTTTTTCTTTGATTATTGTTAACTTATCAACAGTTTTATTGATCAATTATTAATCACCATAAAATACACTATGGAGTATGAATAAAAACGCTCGCTTTTATCGCTAATTCTATATTCATTAGAGAATCTTCAGTAACAGTTTAATTTTCGCAAGCTGCTGCCGTTTTAATGACTCAGGGAAACTTAACTCCATTGCAACTGGGTTAACAGTTGTATTATGTTCTAAGTCCTGTAAATTTGGAGGATGATAAATGGCCAATTCTTCTATTGTTTCAAACTGAGCCAACAAACTCTGAGGCTGTGAATCATTTGCTTCCTTAGAGATCAGTAAACCAATTAACGGTTGTGTGTGCAGCATTGTATCCAAATTTAATATTTGCCTGCAATCTAATTCCAACCTTAAATCTTGAGTCCCCATTTCAGTTAATTTCGCGCTAATAGAGTGACCTTCCCAACCATCCCAGTAAAGCTGTGCTACAGCCTCAACTCGTTTGCGTACAGTGCTTTTAATACCCATCTTCTGGGTAATTGCCGGTTTAAATTCACGGAAGACACGCTTTATTGCTGTAAGAATGAACTTTAATGATTCCAGAGGATTGTCTATCTCTTTGCGCGTCTGGGAATACCATTCTTTCACGTCAGAATAAATCACTAAGGTCAGATCATCTATCTGGGAACGAGTTAAATTAACAAAATCAATGAAAAGTTTGGCCTGAAGCTTACTCGTAGCATTTGCTCTAATAACTCGACCATTCAGCAGCACCCGTGCGCCATAGTCTCCCACCAACTCCAATTTGATCTCATCGGCGATATTTGGCCACTCATCTAAAAGAATTTGGGTTCCGCTCTCACTAATGTCAACAGTTTCACCTGTCCAACTCTGGTTACCACTATGAATCACAGCTGTTAACTTCCTCGGTAAACGATGTGTCCGGCGGAGTTGGGGTTGCTCGAAAGCAACTAAACAAGCAGCCACAAGCAAAAACAAGTTAAAAGTACCCCAAAACATATTGATGAGAACAGCCTGGGTATCTTCTGGACTGAGTAACAACCAAAAAGGCACAGCAAGCAAAGAAGCAGCAGAAATTGCACTGACAATCACCAGGTATCGCACTGAATCAAAGTCAAAGTTCCGCTCAGTAACAGTCAGTCCCTTGTCCGTCACATTAAAAGAACCGAGTTTGGGGTTTACTACAGCTAAAAGAGTGACAATTCCTGCCTGAAATGACATAGCAAACTCAAAAATTTCATTCCAGAATGAAAACCGGACATGTTTGTAAGGAATGTGGTTGGTCTGCATTGACAAAATAATATGAGGCAGGGCGTAGAATAAAGTTTCTAGACCCAAACCTTTGACCGAGTTGATGCCAAACAATAAAAATAAGGGAGGGGCGAGGGCATACATCAACCGAGGATAACCGTAGAAGAAGTGAGATGTGGCACTGAAATAGCAAATTCGCTGAGGAATTGTCAGATTCAGCTTGGGATTAATTAGGGGGTTTTCTAATCGCAAAATTTGAGCCATGCCCCTTGCCCACCTAACTTGTTGTCCCACATAAGAAGAGAACATTTCAGGAGCAAGACCCGCCACCATAATCTTGTCATAGTAGATTGATTTGTAGCCCAGTGAATGCAGACGGAAGGCAGTATGACAGTCTTCGGTAACAGTTTCCGTAGCAATTCCACCTACTTGGAGCGCGTACTCCTTGCGAATTACTGCTGCTGAGCCACAAAAAAAGGCTGCATTCCAAAAATCATTACCTTTTTGTAGCACCTTATAAAACAGTTCATTACCCACAGGAATTTTTCCCTGCGTGAGGAGATTACGCTCAAACGGGTCTGGGTTATAAAACCAGTGAGGTGTCTGCACAAAAGCAAGTTTTTCATCTCTTAAAAAGAAGCCAACTGTGTTCTGAAGAAAATTTCTGGTTGGCATATGGTCACAGTCGAGAATTAGCACTAAGTCTCCATCGGTGCGCTTAAACGCTGTGTTGATATTCCCAGCTTTTGCATGGTCATTATTGTCTCGAGTCATCATAGTTACGCCAAGTTCTTCGCACGTTTTCCGCAGTTCTTCTCGACGGGCTTTATATTTCTCAGCTCGACCATCATCCAACACATAAATTTTCTTTTTGTCCGCTGGATAGTCAATAGCGAGAGCTGCTAGTGTAGTCTTGCGGACAATTTCCACATCTTCATTATAGGTAGGGATATAAATATCAACTTTTAACCACTCTTCTTGGGAAAAATTATTAAGGTCAACTGGCTTTCTGTCCTTAATTTTGAGAGTTTGAAAATAAGCTAGTACAAGAGTAGAAATTGCATAAAGTTCTGCCACAAATAACAATAAAGAAAACGTCCCATTAAGCCAATCTTCTAAATTAAGAGTATAGCTAGTACGGTAATATAGATAGCGCAATGTTGTAACAATACTCAGTAAAACCAAAAATAAATGCACATATTCGCTGGCTTTTTTATTGTTACTTTTTTCTTCTATTTCCAGAGCAATTCTTCCTACTAAAAGGAGTAATACTGCCACAAAAAATTGCTGCCAAATAGCTGGACGTACCGTAAGTATTGGAGCCAATAAAAATAGTCCACAAACAATCAACAAAAGTAGCTGATTGTTTGTCAAGAAAAGAAAAACATGGTCAAAAGCATTAGGCAGTATCTCGACAAGCCATCGAGCAATCTGCTCTCGCTTATTTTGAGAAATACGAAAGCGTTTTAGACTTAGCTTTGACTTAACTTTCGAGGATAGAATCGCCATTAAAAAAAAGTTAATTTTTATTGTGTTGTGTGTTATTGGTTATGGGATTTATTCAATACGCCAATACACTAACTATCTCTTCAAAAACTGTTATTAAACTTGCTCGCTAATCCGCTTGAGATAGAGTTGGACAATGCCGTAAAGGATGAGGGTTGCAGCTACTATAGCTGGACCCAACATGAACCAACTACCTGCGAGGAATCGCAATATTTGTTGTGACACCGGTGTCCTGTCCACTTCAAGCTTCTGGGAGCGCTGCAAAAACTCCAGGTTATAGGCATTTGGATCATAGGCATTGGCATTTGAAGAGTTGGCACTAATAAGTACGGTGTCTTCCTTGATTTGGAAGAATAAGGGATCGAGACGTAATAAATCTTGCACCTGATCTAAACCTTTTTTGGTCTGACTACTCAGAGCCAATAGCACCCGTTCATCATTCCAAGGAGATATAATTTCCTTGATGACACCATCGTAGTCAGGGTCTGGACGAACTTCACTTTCGCCCAAGGAGCGTGATTGGTCATCTCCTAGTTCAAAGCCATCATCCCCTGCAAAGGTTTCTGGAAAGGGAAATTTTGCCCTTGTACCAATCCCTACCAAATGTAACTTATCTCGTTCCTCATCTGGCAAGGATTTGAAAGACTCCTGAGTGTAAACTGCTAACTTAACCGACTCAGCTTGGCTTAACCGTCCCATTCTCTTACTGAATTCTAGGGCAGTCATCAGCTCGCTTGGAGATGGTTCCTGGGGCAAAACAATAGCTGTATTAGATAAATCTTGAGGAGCCCCAAAGGGAAAACCATACCGCAGCAGTTTGAGGTCTGGCAGCTGAACAGTATTGCTAGGATTGAGTTTAAAGCTGGTATCAGCGTCCAAAGTGCCCCAGAGCTGTTGATCTGTTACCCGGCTACAGGAGCGCCGCTCCCGCGCATCAAGACGGAAATCGATTTGGATTTTGGAGTCTGGCCCGAGCAAGTCTCCCGGTAGGTCAACTTTCAGCTTCTCCGATTCTCCGCCATTGATGGAAGTGAGACGTTTTCCAACAAGGGCAACATCATTCAACTTCACTTCCACTAATGAGGTTTTGGCATTAATTTGCGGGCCATAGCTGTACTTCAGAGTCATGGAGTTACCCGAATCAAACTCCGAGTCTGGCAGCGCTCGCAAATCAATCTCAATCGGTGGGGAATCAGCACCCCGAACTGTTATATCCTTATAGGGTTGATTATTGCGATTTGTCAGGTCGCTCAGTTTAAAGTTTCCTGAAGATGGCAAGTATCTTGGCCAATCCCGAGGCGGCGGGGAAACCAACTCTTCTAATTGTTTGACTAAGATTTTCCGACCTGTACCGAGTTGGCGGTCTTTGGAGTTTACCAAAAACTGTACAGCTTTGGCAACACCTTTTGGCCCATTGCCCGTTGCTACCAACACTGGAAAGGTCTGTTTTGGGGTAGTGGTTAAAAGCAAAACCCCAACATCTTCGGGCAATGCCTTCTGGTCTTCATCCAGAAATTTATTTTCCTCCAGAGTTATCGGCAGTTTCAGGGATTTGAGGGCTGGCTGCTGTGTTGGTGTCCCGATGACCACCAACCGCTCAGTCTTACTCACGTCATCAACAGTTTCGACGAGGCGGGTATCCAGAGGACGGTAATCAGCTAGTCTGCCTAAGGCTGCTTGGAAGCGAGTAGTAGGTTGCAGGAAAGTATCATCAACTTTCTCTGGCAGCAGATAAGCGATTTGATTGGGATCTAAACTAAGTTCGTCAAAGATTGGGTAGGGATAGCTCTTGAAATTGAGAGGAATTGGCTGAGGTTCGTAATCAATTGTGACTTTTGAATCCGGCAGAATCTCTGTCCACAGTGAAGGGTCATAAGGGTCTTGAGTACAAGTCGGGGAGTTGTTTTGTAGTGCCGCAACTATAATTTGGTTATAGTTCTGAATTTGCGATATCGGCACATCGAATACCTGAGAGCCAATTTCACCTTTTTGGAGATTGAGAGGAATTGTGCCAACGCTAGCGCCGTTAATCAGAACAGTCAGATTCGATCTCGTGGCATAGAGTGCTGGGGAATGACGATAGCGGATTAGAGCCTTGACAGATTTTAGCTTCCAGTCACGGGGACGGGTAAACCCTAGCCGCGCTTCATCATAAATGCCCTTCAAGCTGAAGCGAGTACCTACAACTGGACTACGATTGAATTCTAAAACATACTGACCACTCACAGGAGCATTAACTGCGGTCGCTTCGAGTGGTGGACTTGGTAAGACAAACTCACCAGCTGCTTTTTCTTTTCTCTCTTGGGTACTATCTTCTCGTAGTGTTTCTGTGGGCGGAGATAGTCCAGGAGATTCAGGAAAATTACTCTGAGCCATTGCCAAGGTTGTTGTCAATCCAATAGGAACAACACAACTGAGTATTAACAGCAATACCAGATAGTATCGTCTAAAAGCCCTCACCAGGTGTGAAAGTCGGATTTGCACAGGTAGATGAGCTTTGGACTTACGAAAAAAGCGTTTCATCGTCAGAAGTAGTGAAGTCTGATTGAAAAATGCTGCACTTTCAGGCGGCGTATAGCAAGAAAGTCTGATAGCATACTTCCTGTGAGACTGAAAGCTCACTTCAAGGTAAGATAGAGAAAGCTGGGGTAGTACTATTACCACTTACTTGATACAAAACCTCTAAGACATGATCCGGATGAGCTGACTTCACTATTGAGAATAGATAAGCTCAAAAAAATGAGATTAAATTTGTAACCCACATTTCGCAGGTAAGAGAGTAAAACTATGGTATTTTTGAAGATTGGTAGCGGTTGAGGTGGTCACACCAAATCTGTATTCTCTGATACGACAGGCTGTATAGAGACAGATGCCAAAAATATCCCAGTCTCTCTGAAGGGGTGACAAGCAAGCTTAAGCTTCATCTCGAAGAAGCTTTTTACCCTGTTCTTCTCTCCAAAGATGAGTACTTCTTGACAAGTAAGCTTGAGAATGAAATTGAGCAATGATGCTTACTGACAATGATAATCATATTTGTTTTATTGGGAGGGGACACAATGTGCCCCCTCCCAATCCTCTTGATGTCATTGGAGCAAATTACTTTATGCCAATCAAAAATCCAGAGTTTACAGTCCTGCACAGTGAAGGGCATAATAAAGGAGAGAAGAATGCTTAATGAAGAAATGGCTGCAAAAGGAGAAAGCGTACAAACTTATGTACCGAAAAAAACAAAACAAAAACTCGAAGACTGGGCAAAAGAAGAGCAACGTTCAATTAGCTTTCTGGTAGCGCAGATAATTGAAAAAGCTATCGCTGAAAGAGCAGCCAAAGCCAAGGGGGAAGGGGGTAGGAGTGACTGAATCAATCCTCGCTACCCGTGCGAATGTACAAATTGGCTCTGTTGAAGTTAACGGCTTCATGCTACCGGATGGCTCATATCGTTTTTTTTCATATCAGACTTCTAAATGCATAAGAAAATCAAATATGATTACTTTCGATTTTTGGTGTCCAAAAACCATCAAACGTTTATTGGGTGAGGCTGGAGGCAGTTTCGTTTTTTTTACCAAGAGAGACTCGTTGGGGTTGTACAAATGCTCCAACATAATTACTCCGCTCTTAAATCCCAAGAATTTATCCCACTATTTTCCAAAAACGTGATAGAGTACAAATTAAGCAATAAGGAAAAATCGAACAAGTAAATGCCAGGAAGATTTGAAGGATTAAGTGACATAGAATGGGAGCTTTTTAAAAATTTCTTGCCCTGTGAACCACAAAAGCGAGGTAGAGGTATGCCCCATGTACATTTCCGTTATGTGTTAAACACGCTGCTGTACATTTTAATTACAGGATGTCGTTGGTGTGATGTACCTAGAGGAGAACAGTGGGCATCAAAAAGTTCAGCACATCGATGGTTAAAACGGTGGCAAGAAAATGGCACTCTAGAAAAAATACAAAGTGGAGTGTTGGCGCTCGCAGAAAATCAAGGTCTGATTAACTGGAATTACGGGGCAGTAGATGACTCTTTTTCCCCCTGGGAAAGGAGGAGGTGAAGGAGTAGCCTATGGATACAAAGGGAAGGAAGTGCTGATACACACCATCACAGAAGGTAATGGTATGCCCATGGCAAATCGCACCACACCAACCAATGGCAGTGAAAGGGAGAATGTGTTGTGTTTGATGCTTTTCTTGCCTTAGCCACTATTCATATGTGGATTACTAAAATTAAATTAGTGGGATAGTTTCAATTACAGGAGTTCCAACTTACTACCAATGCAGCACTCGAACGGATTGATAGAATTCTTAATTATCTGCTCAAACAGAAAGAGAGTGGGGAAGGTTAATGGAGAAATCAATATCTTATGAGATTTAAGAAGATAAAGAAAAGTAGCTAAGGCTTCTCAGGAAAAATCTATGCTCTCCGGTTAGAAACCTCAGCCAACAACAACCTACTCAGAGCATAGCCTATTTTGAGTTCAAATTGTGTCCAGAAGATGTCCACCTTTGAGACTAACGTAAGACACTCAAGGTGACAGAGAAAGGACACAAATAGCTTAAAAAAACTGAGAAGCCATCGATATTTCAGGAGAAGCGATGGCGATGTCAAAAATAATCAAGCAAATAAACAAGAATAAAAATTATTATCATAGTTGCCAGATTGGGCAATCTCTACCAGCCCTGAATCCCTTTCAGCAGCTAGACTTACACCCCACCACTTCACAATCGTTCTGGTTACTAGAGGGGGTGGCAGCATGAGCAAATTCATCCCCTCCAAAAAGCATCAGCCGTGTAAAATATGTTCCGATACCTCCGGGAAATGCCGTACACACCGGGATAGCGAAATTTTGCTGTGTATGACTTTCAGCGATTCTAAGTTTGGAGAGATTCAAAACAACTACAAGTGTATTAAGGAGGATCAAGGTAAAGGTTGGTCAACCTGGAAAATTGATAATACCCAAGAGTGGACTGAAAAACAACAGAGGGAGTGGAAGCAGCGCCTTGAGGTTAGGAGAAAGCAGCAAGTATTAGAGGATGAAGCAAAGGCTTCTCTTACTCTCTCGGAGCAAGAGAAACATCAACAATATTCAAAGTTGCTGGCTGAGCTGACCCTTCACCCAGAGGATAGAGCTGATTTAGTTCGTCGGGGATTTGAGCATGAGCAGATTGAATTATCTGGATTCAAGTCTGTTGAGAATTGGCAACCTCTACAAGGGAAATATAGTAATCTCCTCCCAGGAGTTTCCAAAAACAGTCGCTTTTTGTTGACAGGGGCTGGCTACCTTTGTCCTGTTAGGAATGCTGAGGGGCTGATTGTCGCACTTCAGGTCAGATTGCGGCAAATCGATTCTAACTGGTCAGGTCGCTATCGCTGGCTCTCTAGTGCTACTAAGAAAAATCCAAGGGGTCAGTCTCCACACATCTACCACAAAGGATTTGACCCTGAACTGCCTCATTCTATTCACAAGCCACCCGGTGAGCTAAGAAGTGTTGCTTTAGTCGAGGGCACAGGGGCTAAACCCTTCCTGGCTAGCCAGCGGTTAAACAAGGTTGTAATTGGTGCTGCAGGTGGTCAGTGGGCTTCTAGCCAGAGGCAACTAAAACAGGCTCTATTGAAGTTCTGCAAGGGTAAGCCAATAACCTTATACCCTGATGCAGGGAGTACATCCAATAAGACTGTTATTGCTCAATACCTTCGGGTCACTGAGCTGTTAGAAGAGTGGGGCTACTCCATTCAATTTGCTTGGTGGGAGCAGGTTGCAAAGGGAGAACTGGACATTGACGAGCTTCCTGTTGAGCGCTATAGCCAAATCAAATATCTCTCTACTGAGGAGTTTAAAGAGCTAGCTTCATTGCATGGCGGTTATTCAAAGACGCAAGAATCAAGTAAGACATACCTATTGCCAATCGAGGAACTGCCTACGGTGGGCTTCCAAAACTCCCGCACAACAATGCAGGAGTTAAAGCGAGTTTTTCGTGACTTAGACTCAAACACAGGAAAGGAATGGCTCCAGTTGCGTTCGTTCACTCCTGACCATACTATCAATCAGCAATACTTTGACTGGGAGCTTCCATTATCTGGAGAGGGATTGGCAGTCAAATCTGGACTGGGAACTGGTAAAAGCTGGTGGGCTAACCAGAAATACCTAGCCAATCCATCAGATGGGGCTGCTATAGGAGGCTACAGAAATGTACTGCTGGAGCAGTTCTGCGAAGATGGATATAAACTAAATGGTAGGCACTGGAATCAAATTCAAGGTGATTTAAAAGTCAACGGTGAATTAGTACTTCTGGCTGACCCCCACTCAAGGGTTGCTGGAGCAGTGGATTCCTGGGGTTATTTCTCCCCTCATAATTTTGAACAGAAGAAAATCATCTTTGATGAAATCGAGAGTGTTGCCAGACACTTACACCACAGCAATACTGCTGTCAGTTTGTATCGGGAAACAATCAAGCAGCGGGTAATTGATGCACTCCAGAATGGGGATTCATTCTTTTTATCAGACGCAAACCTAACAGACTTCACTGTTGAATATTTTGAGAAACTCAGCGGACGGAAAATCACCAAAGTTCAAAATACCTACACGGGCAACCGAGGCAAGATTTATCTATTTGATGGGTCAAGCCGCCGCCGTAAGGCGACCTTCGAGGATGTAGATGCTGGATTGGCATCATCCCTAGGTGAGTGGATTGAGTTCGATGTTAAAGCTGATGATTACTCTCTTCTCCAAAAAATCATGATGGAATTACCCGCTGATATCCCCATCATCATCAGCTCTGACTCTCAAGTCAAGTGTGAGGCATGGGATTTACTTCTGAAAGAGTTAGGGCGTAAGGTTTTTCGTCTCGATAGTACCACCTCCAATACTGATTTTGGTAGGGAATTCTTGCGAGACCCCAAGGAATTCATACTCAGTCATGGTATCAATACAGTAATACTTTCTCCTAGTGCTGAATCTGGGGTCAGCATTGTTATGCCAGGGTTCTTTAAGTATGAATTTTTGCTCTTTTTTGGCGTAGCGGCAACTGATACTCAAATCCAGTTTACAGGGAGGAATCGTGACCCCGAAACAACCAGATTTGTTTACTGTCAGCAGCACTCCAGCCTGCACAAAAGGATAGGCTTTGAAAATCTGACATCGGGGCAACTACAACAAGCTTTTATTGACTATACATTGGATTGTGCCAAGGTTTCCCTGACAGGTCTTAGCGAAACTGAGAGAAAAAACAAACTGCTTGACTCGGCGATTGAATTAGTCAAAAAATCGGTAGACTCACACTATGAGTATGAATGCAGGGTTATTGCCAAGGATAATTTTGAGCGAAAGCACCCCAGACTTTGCCTTGAGTACGCCCTACGGGATAGCGGCTGGGATGTCACTGTTATCAGGGGACGGAAGGACTCTCTTAGCCAGTTAAGGGAGCAACAGGACAAAGTTCAATTCAAAGAAGCAGAATGCATCCATGCAGTCGAAACTCTCACTCCTACTGAGGCTGACAAATTAGCCCGCAAGCTTGACAAAACCCCTGATGAACGCCGCCAAGTGATCAAATCCCAACTACTATCGAGGCTCCCAGGGTTTGAGAGCAAAACAATCCAGCAGGTAAAGAAGGTTTCTCATAAAGAGGTAGCAGAGTTAGCAGGTAACTACAAGATTATTGAAATTGATGGGGTCTCTTCCAGTGAAGATGGGTTTGCTGAAAAGCTAAAAGAAGTACAGCAGTTAACAGTACAAATTGCGACAGAAGTCGAGGCCAATAGTACAGAACAAACAACGTACAATACAACAGAAGAATTACGGTGTAATAACCGGCAAAAAAATGGGGGTGTGACACAATCTGAAAGCAACTCTACAGAAGGGTTTTACCCCGTGACACAACCTGCCAATATTTCTAATAAAACCAGCGGGGTTGTGTCACAGCTTCTTCAAGTCGTTTTTGAGAAGCCAGCTTTTGACCCTGAGTTCATCCATACCGTAAAAAACAAGGACAGAAATCTCATATATAGGGTTGAATCTCAATTCCTGTTGTTGAATCCAGAAACTGCTAAGTTATTGCAACAACAGCGCTGGCACAAAAAGCTGAGTATCTTCACTGACCCTGATGAGCCTGACTGCAAGAAAAAAATTCATCTAGCCATCTATCGGAGTAAGTTACTTCAAATCAATACTCTGCATTCTATGGGTATTAGGTGGTTCCTCAACCCCCAAAACATCTGGCATAAGAAGTCCCCAGAGCTACTTGAGTTTTGGGAGAAAGGGAAGGACTCTCAAAATCAACGGAATGTTGGGGTGAATGCCACAAAACTTGAACCTTGCCAGTATTTGGGTAAGGTTCTCGAAAAGTTCCAGCTCAAAACTAAATGTATCCGCAAGAGGGTTGAGGGAAAGGTGATGCGCTTGTACTGCCTTAAAAAATCGAAGCCTTTACACCAAGCTATCCTTGAGTCTGTAGCAGAGCGGATTAATACCAAGATTTCTGAGAGAGTTTTTGACTCGAAAAAAGTGGTCGAAGATCGGGAGGAGGCACAATCTGAAAACCACTCTACACAAAAGCTTGACCCCGTGACACAACCCCCCGATATTTCTAATAAAACTAGTGGCGTTGTGTCACAGCAAGCCCTTGATAGAGCTGGGGAAACACACTGTACTGACGATACGGGGGGGGTGACCCAAAAACAACTTCAACAACTCTTGAGAATCGCTTCGGAGAGTGCAGAAAAAGCTCACATATTTTTTGATTGGGTCTTCAGTCGGCTTAATTTCGACAGCGCTAAGCAACTTAACTCATCTCAGTACAAGGAAATAATGCTGGATTTTGCCTTTGCTGATGGATAACCCGCATTCAAAGTGGGAGGTAACCAGATTGGTTTTGCACTACTGCTAAACATTTAAATGTCCAGATGTTTAGATGTTTAGATGCTTATGTGCTTAGATGTTTGATAGAATTGTTGAACCCTTGCACACCGACTGTTAAGCAATGATCATTACTGTAGCCAGTTTCAAGGGTGGGGTGGGAAAAAGCACCACAGCCTTGCACCTAGCGGCGTACCTGAATTCCGATTCAGAGGCACTTTTGGTAGACGGAGACTTAAACCGGAGTGCCCTGGAATGGGCAAGCCGTGGCCACCTCCCTTTTAAGGTCGTTGACGAAAAGCAGGCGGTCAAGTTCGCGCGGCAGTACGAGCATATTGTGATAGACACTCCAGCAAGACCCGCACCTGAGGAGCTAAAGACCATTGCAGAGGGGTGTGACTTACTGGTTCTCCCAACCAGTCCTGATGCTCTGGCTCTTCAGGCTACTTTACAGATGGTGGATGCTCTTCATGCACTAGAGACAAACTACAAAATTCTGCTGACATTGATTCCGCCCTATCCTAATCGGTCAGGGGAAGAGGCAAGAAAAGCGATCGCGAATGCGGGTTTACCTTTGTTCGAGACAGGTATCAGACGATTGGCAGTGTTTCAAAAAGCAGCATTAGAAGGTGTGCCAGTCAATCAGGTCAAAAAAGACTCTTACGCGGGCGTCGCATGGCGCTGCTACTTTGAAGTTGGTAAGGAAATTTTCCATGAGCAAGAGTAACCGGTTTGATGGTTTGTTTGGGGCGACTAGGCGTACTGAGGCGCAAGCGACGCCATCAGAATCAGGCAAAAAGAAAGGGAAGGGACAAGATCCCGACTACATGAGAACGACTATCTACCTGCCCAGGTCGCTCCATCGGAAGCTTAAGGCAGTGGCCTTGGAAGAAGAGAGAGAGATGAGTGAGGTTGTTACTGAACTGGTCGAGAAGTGGCTAGAGGAGAGAGGCTCAGGCTCTTTATAGCCCACATTCCGCACCCTCAACTGTCACATGGACACCAAAAGAGCTTACCATCGCCAAAGCTCAGCAGATGCTGAGTAAAAATACTTAAAGGGCGAAAATATAGGGTTCGTGCGACCAAGTGCAGCCTGTGGATGAAACTATTGTTATGTATAGCTTCTAGCCTCTAAACAATCCTCTAATATTCCCGACAAGATTTGGAGCAATTGATAAGTTTTAAGGCTACCAACTTAAGCCGGGACAGTAGGCAGGGTAAAAATTTCAGGCTGGGATGATTTTCTCGACTTCCTCGGTTGAGGTAACTCACCGATATGTTCGGCTACCAACTTGGGGCGAAACTAGCGAAGCTGTCACCAGGGGCAATCTAGCTTGAAACCCTTACCCCATAAGGAATACGAGAGATACTTTTCAAGCAACCATCTGAATTGGTAGTCTCTCATCAAGATCCAAACGGAAAATTCCGTAAGGATTAACATGACTCCAAATCAAAGGTGTCAATGCCCTCAAATCATCAGGCTGCATCATATTCATCCATACTGGTTCAGATAATACCTCCTGAATCATCAGCGTGTTGATATACACCAAACAAGACTGTAATAGATGCAAGGATAAAACTGCTATTTCCTGGTCTTCCATGCGGTTAGTGGCAATTTCCTTCCCTTTCCCAAAGAAGATAAATCCATTGGCATTATTCCAACTTTCTACTACATTCAGTGCTTCATTAACTTCTCGACGTAGTGATTCTGAGTGCAGATATTTACACAAAAAAATAGTTTTTATAACCTTGCCTAATTCCGCTAAAGCACGATAGGTTGGGTGACTTAAATTTGAGCGATTAAATCGTTTTAAAATTGCTTCAGTTTCGGCTGTCCCTAATCTCAAAGCTGTCGCATATTTAATCATTTGATCGTACTGTTGGCGAATTAAATCCCAGTTGATGGGACGAGTTAAAATGGGTTGGAGGTTGGGATAAGCATCTGGTTGTCCAGCAAAAGGACGGTAGAGCTTTTGCCGATGAATCCCTTTGAGGCGAGGCATTAACTGAAATCCTAACAGGTGAGTGAAGGCAAAGGCGACTTCAGACTGTCCGTGACTGTCCACATAGTTTTTGTCAATTTTCATGCTAGTACAGTGACGTAAAAGTCCCTCAATCATGGCAGCTACTTCAGAAGATGAGCAGGTTTTCAATTGAGAGTAAATACAGGCAGAATTTTTCTCGACGTGCCAATAGATCATGACACCTCTACCGCCATAGCGAATGTGCCACTCAGTCATCAGATTCTGATCCCATGCGCCAAACTTTTTCGAGTCACTTGCACAAGTAGTTGTACCTTCTCCCCAAATTTGAGGTAGTCTGGCATTGAAGGTAGCATTAATAATCTCAGCAATGGCATTTCTCAACTGAGATTTATGAATAAATTTGCGCCTGACATACAATAAATCTTGATATTTTTCCCCTAAATCTCCCAAGCTCAAGCGTTTGATACCTGTATTTGTCCCCAACCCATAGAGACAAATTAGCAAGCGTTTTTGTAAGACTTTGGGGTCGAGGTTTTCTCGGCTGGAAACGCTTTTGAAATGTTGGGTAAAGTTAACTCGTAAATCAGTTTCCTTGAGCATATCTAGTAAGCTAGTCATCGACCAGCGTTGCTCAATTTCAGTTTTGAGGCGGCTCAAATTGTTTGATTCAGGTAAAGCAGCAAAGGGAGAAACTCTTATCCATCCGTTATTTTTGGTAAGAATCTTAACTGGATTATTTTTCGGCATTCCTTGGTCAAGTTGAGACAAACCATCAGTCATTTGCTGTTGAAGATTACTGATAAACACTTCTACTAAATTGAGTAAGAAAGGAAGCAGACGCCGATAGTGATTACCATAGGACGAACGCATTACTGTGTAAACTTTTTCCCGATAAGCTGTTCCTGTTGATTTGAATTCCCGCACCAGATTTTTCAAGGTTTGTTCACCGACAACGGGATAGATAACCTCTTGGATAATGCCCTCTGGCTTGGACATAGCTGCTTCTGCTAACTGAAAAAGTATACCTGTTTTACCACTGACCTTCTTAAAATCATCAAGTAGTTCTTTGGTGACTCGCCGTTCGGCTCTAGCTCCGATACGGTGTATGATTTGAATCAGCAGGTCAACTAGTTTATCGGTAATTTCTTGAGTTCTCAACCAGCAGAAAGCTGCCAGTAAGGTGTAGCGTCGATTATCTGGATGACGGCGTAATTCTCTTGGTGGTTCGACAGCAACTCGTTGCTTGTATATGTGGAGAACTTTGGTTGAGATTCCTGGGAATAGGTTATCTGGTAATTCCAGTTGACGCAGTTGTTTTAATTTAGCAGATTCTGAGATTAAACTATTCATACCCAAGCGTCCTGGGTCACTTTTGAGGATAGCTAAAGGGGAGGGAGTATTATGAGGAGAAGTGGAATCTGTATCTAATAGTTCTTCTTCCTCATTATCTTCGGAAGCGGTTTCTAATAGCTCATCTAACTTTTGGCGAATTGATGTGGATAACTTTTGAGCAGTTGAGTCACAAAAATTATCTTCAAAACGTCGAATCGCTGAACGCACAATGCGTTCAAGACGTTCTGGGGTAGGAGGTTCTATTTTGAGAAAACGTAAACGATTATAGGCAGCAATGTATATAGATTCTAGTTTGAGTTCATAAGCTAAAATTTGGGTTTCTAACCATGCGCTAAGAGCAATAGCATCTTTAACTGTTGCCTCGGTAACACCGAGAAAATCACGAATAAGAGCGCGGTGAGCTTTTATGGTTCGCCCCTGCCAATCATAGTTATCAAATTTATCAGGAGAGAGTTTGAGTAATTCGGCAACATAACGAATTGCATCACGGGGAATTTCGGCTGGAGAAGTAGGAAAACGACCTTCGTACTGAAAATATTTGAGTAACAGAGCTATTGCCAGACGATTAGTTACTGTTTTCTTGGTTAATAGCTCTAATTCAGTGGGGAGGAGTGTCCAGTGTTCGATTAATTCTTCTGGTTGCCAGTGTCGTTGCATTTGTGGGAGCTATAGGTAGATGTTCCCGTATTATTCTATGCACTGAAACCAAATGCTCTGTATATCAAGTAGCCAACATTGCTGTGAAACAGCTCCCGATTTTTGCAGCTTCTAACCAGAGACTGCAAAAGTAGCTGTTTCCATTCTTCTAGCTTTTTCTACAATCAAGTTAGTACAAGCTATTATCCGAGGGCGGGTTATGACTACTTTAACTGCCCCAAGCACTGAAAGCTGCAATATTTCTCGTGACCATCTTACTGCTCCTGAGGTCAAACTTTTAATTGAAGCTGTCAAGAGTAAAGGTGGATGGTATTCTTACAGAAATTCTGTTCTCATCTTAATGCTTTACCGTCATGGATTGAGACGTTCTGAAGCTGCTCGTTTACGTTGGTCTGATGTAGACTTATCTGAAGGGACTATTTATATTAGACGTATTAAGGGTTCTCGTTCTGGTCGTCATCCACTTCAAGGTGATGAGATGAGGGCTTTGAAGAAACTCAAACGAGATTATGCACCTTCACCGTTTGTCTTTACTGGTAATCGTCATACCCCCCTTAGTGAGCGAACTATCAGTCACATTGTTCATCAAGCAGGATTGTTAGCAGGTTTTGATTTTACGGTTCATGCTCACTTACTCCGTCATGCTTGTGGCTATTATTTGGCAAACAAGGGAGTAGATACAAGAACCATTCAGGATTATCTGGGTCATGCCAATATTCAGAATACTGTCAGGTACACGCAGCTTTCGGCGGCTAGATTTGAGGGTTTGTGGAACTGAACAGATGTACTAAGAATAAAAGGCTTGTCATGCAAGGGTTTCAGCCTAGATTGCCCCTGGTGACAGCTTCGCTAGTTTCGCCCCTATTTACGCCGTTGAGGCAACTCACCGATATGTTCAACAAGATACTCAAAATCGACCAAATCTACCAAGAGGGAGAAATAGCTCCCAAAGGCTGTTGTGTAGCTCGTTACCAAGCCAGGGGTAAACAAAAAGCTTACTGGTACTACAAGTTACAGGCAGCTGAACCAATTTTTCCCAAAGCACAAGATCCCCTCAAGCATTCTCGATACAAACATCTTGGCTCCGCAGGCTCTGCTGCTCATGTCGAGGGAGTGATTCAAGTAGTCAGAAGAGTTCAAAAAGCCTCTGGGGTTGTGCGTTTCCTCTGCACCTGCACAAATTGTTTGACTTTTTTATTTAATTGTTTGACTTTTTTATTTATTGTTCAACTTTTTTATAGGTTTACAATAAGTTTTCTAGGTGAAAAAGGAGGATGGTGGATTACTCTTAAGAATTGCACTTCTTAAGAGCAAATGGTTGAAGTTCTCCACACGCCATACCCCAGTGAGCTGAGGCTCAGAGCACCGGTGCCACTGACTCAGCACCCTGCTGCTGTCTACCTTGATAGCCTCTCCCCGGGTTCAGTCTCTACCATGAGGCAGTCACTGGATGCGATCGCAAGTATGCTGACTAATGGCGAGTGTGATGCGATGACTTTGGATTGGTCTAAGCTAAGGCATCAGCACACGATGGCAGTTCGTGCAGCTCTTAAGAGAAAGCTGGCTCCGGCAACAGCTTCCAAAATGCTCTGTGCTTTGAGGAGAGTGCTATCGGAGGCTTTGAGGCTGGATTTAATCGACCCTCTCGACTATGCTAAAGCTGTGGACTTACCAAGTATCAAGCCAAGTGGGAATCTCAGAGGCCGCGCTCTGAGTGCTGATGAGATTAGCGCTCTGATGAGTGTCTGTCAGAATTCCGATGCTATTGGGCTGCGAGACTTAGCTCTAATTGGCATCCTACGCGGTGGTGGTGTTCGTCGAGCTGAGGTAGTGAAGTTGGAGCTAAGAGACTTCAAGCCTGAAACTGGTGCTCTGGAAATTCGCCTAGGGAAAGGTGGTAAGGATAGAACTGTTTACTTGCCAGACGGTGCGATTTCCCTGGTATTGGATTGGCTAGAAGTTAGAGGCAGTGAGCCGGGGCCACTACTGTGCCCAATTAGGAAGGGAGGTAAAATAGAGTACAGGCACATGAACCCAGATGCTGTACTCAAGATTGTCAGGAGACGGGCACAGCAGGCTGGGGTTGAGTCGTTTAGTCCCCATGATTTCAGGAGGACATTCTGCTCCGATTTGCTGGACGCTGGGGTTGACATTGTAACGGTACAGAAGTTAGCAGGTCATGCCTCTCCTGTTACTACTGCTAAGTATGATAGGAGGGGTGAGGAAGTGAAGCGGAGAGCGGTGAAGAAGCTGGGATTTTGAGTTAAAAGTGTTAAAACCCTTGTTTAACTAGAGAACACTCTACAATCCCCTCTACACCACGGACTTCAACCGTCAGCTCAACATACAACTTTTTTTGGTGCAAGATCTGAGCCTAAAGGCTTGCTTGTCACCCCCTGAGCTCCAGTTAATAACGCTCCCAGTAAGGCTGAAAACCTCGCCTTTTCAGGATGTCTACTTCCAGTAGCTGGATTCGTCTTTCTAGCTCAGGGTTAGGCTCCCCCACCTGGACTTCTTGTTCAACATTCAGTGCTCTAAACTCTTTGAGAGCTTGGAAGCGAAAATCTTGAGCCACACTCAGTTCCGCTAAGTTGCGGCGGGCGTCAAGATAGCCAGGACTAATTTCCAAAACTCTCTCATAGAGCTTGCGGGCGGAAATATATAACTGCTGCGTGAAGCGTACCCCTCCCAGCGCCATCAGAGCACCGATGTTATCAGGGTCTCTTGCCAAAATCTCTTGGTAAGCTTGGTTTGCCAGCTCCAAATCGTTCAAGGAGAAAGCTAACTCCCCCTGCACAAAGTAAGCACTTAGGTTTTCGGGATTGCGGGCAATCAATTCCTCTACCTCAGCTTTTGCCAACTCGGGATCTCTTTCAGCAATTATCTGCAACCTGCGCAGTTGTACCGGAGTATTATCTGGATCTACTTCCAGCAAAGCGAGGTATAGTTCCTCCCGTTCCGGGGACGGGGGTAGAGCGCCCACCAGACTAAACAATTCCGGCGGTAAATCAGTTGTAGGTCGAGTCTGTAGCCATTCGTCGAGCACCGCTTCTGCTGAGGAGGCTGAAATACGCTTGGTTTGGTAGGCAAGACTAGTACGCCCCAATTTGATCACCAAATCACTGGGATTGCGCTGGAGCAGCTCGTCATAGATGGCGATCGCCTCGTCCGGAAGACCTTGGGCGATACGAATTCCGGCTAACCCCCGCAGAGCGCTATTGAGCAGTTCGTTGCTGGAGTTTTGTTGAATAATCTCCTCATAACGAGCCGCACTAGCTTCTAAGTTTCCTTCACGACGGTCTATCTCTGCTAGCAATAACTCCGGTGTCAGGTCATTAGCGCCCCTCTGAGTGGAACTGTAAGCCGCGATCGCCTGCTTTGCTTCCTCTAGCTGGTTGCGCTGGATTAGCATCTGAGCGATACGGAAATTCAAAAACGGCACGTCCACGCCATTGGCAAGTAAACTTTGGTAAACCGGAAACAGTTCCGGGTCAGGTGGATCTAGGGGCACCAAAGCTTGAGCTAGCGATCGCTGCTCGGCAAGCGTACTTGGCAGAGGTTGAATTACCGAGAGCAGACGCTGCCGTAGTTCTGCTCTGGAGATGAAACCCAGTTGATTTTCTATAGCTAGCTGCTTCACCAACAAGCTACGGTTATTCGGCTGCTGCTGAGTAAGCTGCCGATAAATCTCCAGCGCCGCTGCCCGTTCAGAAGGTAACTCACTCAGGACATCAGCCACTTCCCTTTGTAAAGCAAAAGACGGATTCTCAGTAGATGCGAGTACCTGACGGTATAGAGTCGAAGCTTCCTGATAAAGGTCAGTACGGCGCTCACGACGACCAATGGAGGAGAGGGCTCGTGCCAAAGCCAGAGAGGCATCTTCTCGACCCCGCAAAGGCTCTAGCACTTCCAATGCCCTTGTTAACTGTCCATTGGCTTGATAAGCTTGGGCGAGGTCTGACCGCAGTTGGATCTCAGTTCCATCCAATTTCTGAGATTGGCTTAGCTGATCCGAAAGAATCTGAATCGCCTGAGCAAGATTGCCAGTTTCTCTGAGCGCCACTGCGTAAGCCCCTAAGGTATTGTTTGGAACCGATGAACCTGTGGCTTGATAACGATCAAAGAGTTCCAACCCCGTTTGGTAATCCCCACTAAAGGTATAAATTTGGGCAGCTCCCAGAATCATCTCTGGGTTCGGATTGCTTTGGAGGACAATTTCGTAATCTGCTAATGACTCAGTAAAACGCCCTTGGTAACCCAGCAGCAAAGCACGTTGAGCACGAGCTTCTAGATCATTAGGGGTCAGGTTTAACAAGGTGGTGAGTGCCTCAATCCCGCGAGGCTGCCACTCAGAACGATAAACACCCATCTCACCCACAGCCTTGAGAGCGGTTTGGTTGTTTGAGTTTGAGTCCAGCACTTGGTTATAGGTAGCCCAGGCATCGGCGTCACGTCCTGCTCGCTGATAGGCGATAGCCAAACCTAATCTGGCTTCATTTGATTGGGGAGAACGCAGCAGAGCTTGTTCAAAAGCCGCGATCGCATCATCCACCCACCCTTTATTCAGGAACTCGTAACCTCGCTGCACTGATGCCGGAGCTTGCGCAACCGCCGCTGATACTACTAAATCAACGGGGGCGACAGTCAGTCCCCCAGCTAACCCCAACAAAAGGAGACAGAGCCACCAACGAGGATACGCCATCCGGTGCTGTTTAGGCGGGGAAGATAAAACTGGAATTTCCACTGCATTGTGTAGTTCGTCCATACCTAAAAACTGAAAGTAGTAACTCCGAAAGTTTATACATGAGACGCCTATCAAGGGAAAATCTGCCAATCTGTTCTCACCCGAAATCCCAAAATAACATCAGAAAATTCATCCCGTGCTTGTAGAGTAACCCCAGCCCGGAAATTGGGTGAAATGCGGGCATCATAGAACAATTCCCACACATCAGGTACTTTTTCCCCACGTATGCGACGCACATCTTCGTTAGATAAACGGCGACCATAGCCAAACCCCAAGCGGTCATCATTGATAAACAAATCCAAGAGGTTGAGTCCTAGGCTATAGGTATCCGCTCCTCGATCCACTTCGCGATTTTCGTGCCAACCATAGCGGGCAAAAAGTCCCAGGTTGATTTCTGGAATAAAATACTCCCCATTGATACCAAAGGCATCTTCCCGATCGCCGTTCTCCGTGCCACGTTCAAAAAACGGAGCTTGACTAATGGGAAATCCCACAATGCCGTCCCGTCCCGTATCTTCATTACTAGAGTAGGTAGCACGAATAATTCCATTACCAGCCCGGAAACCAATTTCCCCAGCAAAGGCATCGAAAGCAAAATCTCCAAGACCCCGATCTGAGGAAAAGGCGGCGCTTTTGGCCTCAATATTGTCAGTGATGTTCCAGTTTAACAACACTCCTATACGAGAACCAACTCCCGCAGTTGCTAGAGCCTGATTAGTCTGAAACACATTGTTAAAGAAATGGGTGGTATTATCCTTAGCAAAGCTATTGCGGTCAAAATAAGAAGTCAGATCCATCAGACCAACCACCAAGCGGAGATTAGGATAGTCGGGGAGATTTCCGGTAAAATACAGCTCACTCAGATTTAATCCCGAATCCTCCGTGCCCGCAAAGTCACTTCCTGTTGCCAAATCCACAATCGCACCAAACGCCGCATTGGGAGAAACTGGGTAAAATCCTCGCAACCGCAACCGCGCCGATGAATCAACCTGATTGAGGAATACTCCTTGTACATCAAGGGAGGGAGACAAGGGGTCAGGTAAGGCTGAATTCTGGGGAATTGGGTCGGGTTCTGGTTCCTCTTCTCCCACCGATTGCGCCACAGCGGGTTGAATCCCAGTGAGTGCCTCTGCTCCTGTTGTCGCCAAAGCACTCTTTGGTTCCGCTGCCCTAACGCTATCAGCTTGCCTCAAGGAAAAAGGTGCATTACCCTCAACAGAATTCAGTACCGGTGCAACAGTGGTTGGTACTGGCGTAGGAGCCGATTGTGCCAATGTGGGTGCGTCAATAGCTGGTAATTGAGGCTGTAAATCACTCTGCTCTTCATGTTGGATTATTGCTGATGAGGCAGATAATGGATAAACACCGAAGCCAGTGTTATTAACTGCCGCCACTGTTTTTGGCTGCGGTTGAACAAAGACTAGGTTCGCTTCCCTTAATTCAGTCGCTTGAGTGAATTGGGTTCTTTGAACCTGATTGGGAGAATTAACGCTACTTAGCTGAGCAAGAGATGGATGAGTCGGAACTATAACTGCCTCTTGAGGCTGATTATCTTTAATATCTTGTTGAGCTTCCGTGGGGAAATTCTCCTCACTTGCCGGGTAACTGCTATGGCTACCTTCTTCTTCTTCTACGATTTGATCCGGAAAACTGGCAGATTGCTCTGAAAGATTAGCTTGGGCTGGTTGGGTTCCCAAAATGGCTGCTACTGAAAAGAGCGATAGGGCTCCCGTTGAAATCGAGCTAATAAATAGGAAGTAACTCAGCTTTGGAGACTGCCGTAAGGCAAGGTTTTTTTGTTTATCTGTATCACTAGACTTTTGAATTATGCTTTTCATTAGCACTACAGTCACCGATAGGCGTACTTGAGTAGCTTTCGCTGTCTATTATTCCTTTTTCAAAGTCTGGAAAGATTCCTCCGGAAATTTAGATATTTTGGGAGCATCCCAATTTACGCTGACTAGTGTTTATCATTTTTTATAAACCAGATTTAGTACAATTTGTTAGCAATGGCTGGGATAACTGA
>JAAHFP010000062.1 GCA_010672925.1 Symploca sp. SIO1C2
CTACCACTACCAGCTCTATGATTGATACCCTTTTGGCTGTAGCTCTTGACTTAATCAATCCTAAACATTTAAGGAATTGGTTTGCTCATTGTTGTTACTGTACCTCATAACAGCGCGAAGCGCTGTAATCTCGATAGGGCAGGTTTTGAACAGTTATCCCTTAGTTTTGACACTCCCCAGCCTAAAGGCGTGGGGATTCTTCGTTCATAGACCCAACTTGCTCTGACAGGATTGCTCCAACCAGAGTAGCGGTCGAATCTCCCAAAGCGTTCGGGTCTTAGACCCAAGTTCCGGTATGCCCTACCGTACTCAAGGCTAATTTCAGAATATTAAGAGCAGCATTCCAATCCCTGTCTAGCACGAACCCACATTGGCAAGCGTGGGTTCTCATTGATAGAGACTTTTTAACTACAGCCCCACAGTTAGAGCAGTTTTGAGACGTATAAGCCGGATTAACTGCGATAGTTATTTTGCTAAACTTAATGCCAAAATACTCTAGCCACTTCCTGAATTGATACCAACCTACATCATTAATAGACTTGGCGAGACAGTGGTTTTTGACTAAGTTCTTAATCCTCAAATCTTGCCTTCGGCACGCTGCGCGAACGTAGGCGACCAGATCGTTAGACTGGATTACGCAACGCGCTACTTTCTTTGCGTGTTCTTCACGTTGCCTACTTATTTTGAGGTGTACTCGCCCTAATCGATTAATGGCTTTCTTGCGGTTGACAGAGCCTTTTTTCTTGCGAGAAACACGTCTTTGTCTAAACTTTAGACGCTTCTGGCCTGTCCGATAAAACGGCTCTCCCGTACTTGTGGTGGAAACTCCGGTATTTGTGATAGCTTCCTCGAAAATATATTCCTGTCATCCTTGCTGTGTAAGGAATATAGAAATGATAACCTCAGCTTATCACCCTATGTACTAGAGAGCCAAACGGATACACTTGTTGCGAACAAATTGAGCCGTTTTAATCGCCTCATCTATCGCTGCATATTGAGCTGTTTTTCCTTTAGCCTTAAACTCTAGAACCAACATTTTGACGTGGAAAAACCCTACGGCACTATCCTAACACAATAAAAGCCGTCCTAGAAGGACGGGGCTTGAATCCCATATTTTTGGTCAAAAAAGCATTCTTCAAAATCGCAAATATAACGTAGGGGCGTATTGCATATCATTGGTGTCAACTTAAGCCACAACCCTTGCCAATTGATGGTGTATGAGACGTTCTACTTCAACCGATTGTGTAGCCAAACCCGACCTGATGAACAGAAGAAAGAGTCAGCGATAGCAGCATTCTCTTGCTCCTTCGCTCCTCTGCTCCTCCGCTCCCTAGATTAAAGCGCTTTTCACCTTAAGTTGACACCAATGATTGCATATGCCCAGTATTGAGCTATCCCCTTTCCCGTTGCCCCTCTTTTTCCGTACACCCCACTCCCTAACTTATGGTGAAATTAGTAATTTTTGATACATTAAAGAGAGTAATTAAGCCAGCACAGCACGGCAAAAATAACCCAAAGCGTGACACAAGCTTACTGTACAATCTTTCTTCCCTCAATGCCTCCGGTTCCCCTCCTTGGAGGGGTTAGGGGTGGGTTCTGCCTCCTGCCTCCTACCAAAAATTCCTTGTGACAGGCTTAAGTGTGGAATATTAGGTTGTGAATCACGATATCTTAATCACTCACTGGAGGATTCGTCATGGCTAATGCCAGTGGATCTAGCATTCATCGAAATCGGCAGCAAGAAGGCTGGAAGCTCTTTTCGCAAAAATTAAAAGACCTCAAAGGTAAGATAGGATGTAATAATGATGAGCTAGCAATTGGTCTGGGAGTTAGCCGACAAAAGTATTACCAGTTCATTAAAAATCCTGCTACAGGGTTACCGATTGACCGAGCTAATATTCTGGAGCTATGGGATTATTTAACTAAAGATCAGGATGAGCAATTTCGTCGAAGAGAAACCCATACCCTGGATGAATTACTCGAAGCTGCTGGTTTTCGTTCAACCTTAAGCAAAAACCCCAGCTTTGAGCGTATCCGTTCCCGCCTCGAAGGGCCTTGGATTCAGGACAGTACTGTCCTCAGCCGACTAGTAGATGATATTATCGACTTAATTTTAGACCGGGGAGGTTCTTCCCTAGAGAGCAAGAAGGACGAGAAAAGTGACTATAATATCGCCGAAGCGAAGAAGTGGCCTGAAGAAAACCTGAAAGCTTGGACTAATAGTAGAGCCACTAGGCGCTATATTCAGCAAATTGATAAATTCGTCTACTTTGGTAAAGTCAAGTTCTGTGTTGATGAGCTCTATGAACTTTACCAAGGAATACTCGAAAACCAACAGTTCCGTACTTTTAACCTAGACTTTGAAGCAATTGACTGCCAGTTCCGTACTATATCATTTTCTCTACCAGAAGAAGCAAAAATTGAGACAACAGTCATAGATATCCCTGGATTATGTGGACAAGCGGAACAAGAACTTCACGCACACCCATCATCAGAGTCCCCACCAAACCAACAACTACTTCCTACCTTTCCCTCCGTTATCGATGCCTCAGTAACCTTTAACATCAGAGATATCTACCAAGATCATACCAAGGGAGAAGAGCACAAACGAGCTACCTTTAGCTATGCCTGTACTTGTACACACCTTGAATCTATCCTAGTTGCCTTGTCTAATGGATTGGGGTACTTCCTTTCTGAGTCTTTACTGGCAGATGGTTCTAGAGTCCTCAAATTAGGGGGCTTATTTATGCGTTCTTTAGGAGATAGAACGGACAGCTTAACCAGAATTTCAACAACATTGATTGATGAAGAAAATGAAATCTATCAAGGACTATGGGTTGAGCAAAATGCAATCCTTGGTTTTCTGCAAACGACTGCTTCTGCTGCTTTGAGTTGGTTTTCGGAACAGTTCAATAATGGTGAAACTTTATCAGAATTTATCAATGTTTGCTGTCGAAATGCCGATGTGTATCAAAACCTCTATATCTATATCGATAATGTCTACAACTATGGAGAAAATGAAAAAGCGGTAGGTGATAGTATAGACACTTTACCTAGAGAGAGACAAGCAACTAATTGGGTTGTAGGAAAAATCAATAAACTAATCAATGAGACTAAAGAGCTTGTCCAGGATATCGAAAACCTCAAACAAAATTTATCGCTTCAAGGACAACCTAAGAAGTTACTAAAATATCTTAATAATTATCGGACACGTCTAGACACGAAAAATTTACTAGCTCAAACCACTCTCATTTATGCTTATCTGAGTCAAGGCCAACTAGAAAAAGCAGACCAAAAGTTAGTTGACCTAAGGAACAAACTATATCGTGGTGAACTAGCAATGACCAGCGGTCGTCATCTAGTACCTACGACTATTTTATATGAATCTTCACGGATGCTTTTCGACCTTCTGGCTGACAAGCATAACTTTTTGATTAACCGAGAATGGCGTTCAGTACCATCCATTGAGATTTTACAAGACCCTATCAAAGAATTGTCAGAGTATGCCGAGAAAAATAATACTGGAATTATCGACTTTGATGTCTATCTGGCGGCAAGTTTATTTTTGCATATGCTTGGAATAGCAGAGTTTTATGTGTGCCCTTCTAAGGAAATTAAATACCTTGAAAAGGCCATAGAACAACTGATCAAATCTAGTCACTACTCGGCTCAGATTGGATACCGTCAGAGAGCAGCTCGCTCCCTATGTTATGCCAGTCGAATTTGCTCTCGTCTAGGTTGGCATGAAGCCGCTGAGCAGCTTATTGAATCTGCCAAAAAACTCTTAATTAAACCTAGAGTTAGATTTACTTCCTACAATTCTAACCACCATATTTTAATTGCTGAAGGGGAAAAGCTCTGGTCAAAGTTATCAGTAGATAAAAATGTCAAGTTCCGAGACTCAGCCCTGATTCCCATACTTTGCTACTTTGTCGCAGCCTGGGAAAAATCAAGGCGCTATGGTTCTCCGAGATCAGAAGCAGATAGTTTATACAATATCTATAGAGTAATTAAGAAACTATCAGAAAATAGCAATGAGCAGATCAATGTTCTAGTTGATCAATCCATTAACATAGCGAACTCAGAACCCCACAGTAAAAAATTATTTTTGAAAGAATTCTCTAGCGATAGGTCTTATTCAGAAATCTGTAGTGACATTTTTTCAGATTATTTGGAAGCTGCATACACATACAAACAAACTTCCGATGCTCTCAAAGAAAGAGTTAAGGCATTTTGGAATAGTGGAGCGCAAATATCTGAACAGGAATCAAAACAGCATCTTTTTTCAAGAATGATTGATAATGGCACATTTCTGGCAGTAATATCTTAGGGTTTCCTTATCGAGTTGATTGATTCGGGTGTTGAAGTAATAAGCGCCTAACGGCGAATTAAGAATGAAGAATTAAGAATTAAGAATTCATTAACTTAATCGCCGAAAAAGAAGTCAGAAACTAATCATATCAAGGGATTCAGACATGCCGTTGTCATTTTTAGTTTCTGAAGAGTGAAGAGTTCATTAGGAGTTACCCAGTCAAGACAATTTTTTCTTGTTTTCTGAAAAAATCGCATAAAATTATAAAAGAGAGTGCAATCGCGCTTCCCTACTCAGCATTAGCTTGATTTGTCAAGCATTTGAGTAAATCTAAGCTAAAATCTGGAATCTTGCCCCTTGAGCTTGTAGTTCAATTTATCCCTAGGGCAATCTCCCTAACTTAAAGCGACAATAGTAATTGTTCATAAGAACTTTGGTTAGTAGCGAAAAACCCTGCTAGTTATTTTCCGAAGAGAGGTATTCATGTTTTTCCATTGGTCTTACCTATTGCTGATACCAGGAATGCTACTCATGTTCTGGGCTCAGAATAAAGTACGAGGCACCTATCAACGTTATGCTCAAATTCCCTCCAGTTTAGGCATGACAGGCTCACAAGTGGCTCAGGCAATTCTACACAAGATGAGCATTACAGATGTTAAAGTGGAGCCTGTGGCAGGAGAGTTAACCGATCACTACGATCCTAGTGCCAAAGCAGTGCGGTTATCTGAAGGAATCTATGGCTCTAGTTCCCTAGCAGCAGCAGCGGTAGCAGCCCACGAATGTGGTCATGTTTTGCAGGACAAACGGGGCTATGCTTTCATGAACCTAAGGGCATCTTTAGTACCCGCTGCCAATATCGGTTCCCAAATCGGTCCGATGCTGGTGATTGGCGGTATTTTTCTTAGCTCAATGGGTTCGATTTCTTCGGTGTTTATCAATCTAGGAATCATCCTTTTTGCTTCTGTTATTGCTTTTCACATCGTTACTTTGCCGGTAGAGTTTGATGCATCTAATCGAGCTCTCAAGCTGATTGATGAAATGGGAATCCTGCAAGGGGAAGAAAATAAGGCAGCAAAAGCGGTTCTACAGGCAGCAGCTTTCACTTATGTGGCAACTGCTCTGTATGCAGTCCTTCAATTGGTGCAGTTGTTGTTGATTTCCCGTAACCGATAATCTAAACCTAAATCTGGTTGAGAAAAAACGTATTACTTTACCCCTAAATCCCCCAATTCTGGGGGAATTTAAATTATAGACAGATGAAATTTCTGAAACTCACATCTTGCACTAGTACAGAGATACTTAGGGTCTGCTGAATAAGTCTGACAAGGGGACAAGGGAGACAAGGGAGACAAGGGGGACAAGGAAGACAAGGAGGACAAGGGAGATAGTAGTTGTAAAGAGCCCAAAATTTTCATCATTTGTGCTCATATTTTGAGCTTGTAGGTCCTAAAACCTTGGACTTGCATTGGAAAAAGAATGCTTCAAACCTTTATCTGACAACGCTCCTGCTTTTATACAGCAAACCCTACTTACTAGGGTCAGTTACAACAATCAATTCCAATGCTGAAATCGTCAAATTTTATTACTGTTCCCTGTTCCCTATTCCCTATTCCCTATTCCCTACCTTCACAAGTCAGTTTTCTGCTTGGTGCAAGATCTCAGTGAAATGAAATTCTTTTCATTACTCATTACTTCCCTGATCATTCCCATTAGACTTATTCCGCCGGGGAACGTCAACCTGCCATAAAGCAATGCCTCCTAATAAACCATTAACATTCGGTACTATTTTGACGTTAGGGGGTAACTCCAAGTTGATTCTCTTCGCTTCACCGCCACCAAGGTACAAACAATCGTAATTAAACAAATGTTCCAGGGACGCGATCGCTTTTTTGAGGCGACTATTCCACTTCTTTTTGCCGATTTTTTTTAACGCAGCCCTTCCTAATTGTTCTTCATAGGTGTCCTTTTTCCGAAATTTATGGTGTCCTAGTTCGATATTTGGTACTAGCTTACCCTCTACAAACAGAGCAGAACCAAATCCGGTTCCTAAAGTAATCACCAGTTCAACTCCTTTACCAGAAATTGCACCATATCCCTGCACATCAGCATCATTCGCCACTCGTACTGGCTTGTCTAACTTTTCACTAAGTTTAGTGGCTAGATCTAGCCCAATCCAATCTGGATCTAAGTTTACCGCTGTTTTAGTAATCCCATTGGTTACCACACCAGGGAATCCTACTGATACACGCTTAAACTGACCTTGCTCAGCGGCTAACTGTGCGATCGCTTCTATAATGGCATCTGGCTTGGGTGGTTGAGGTGTGGTAACACGACTACGTTCTGTCAACGGGTTACCGGCTTCATCCAAAACCATTGCCTTGACTCCACTGCCGCCAATGTCCACAGAGAGAGTGGGACTTGTTTCGTTTGCTTCTATCATTCAATAATTACTGCTACAAAAATGAAAATTTCTTGCCCCCATCCCGGGTGAGATGAAATTTTGGGTGGGACTCCTTGAGCTTTGTATCCAATAATTATAAGTTCTCTCTTGTCCGTTAGCTTCCTCAGCTCCCCCAGCTCCCCCAGCTCCCCCAGCTCCCTACTGCAAGATCTTTTTCTTGGCACGCTCAGCCCGTGCTTCTGCACTACCCATCACTTCCGGCATATTCTCGAGCATTTCCCCTGGATAATTTTCTAACACTTTAGTGGAGAGAGAAACACGACTTTTGCCCTCATCTAAGCCAGCAATCATTACTTTGATGGGTTGACCAATTTGGAATAGTGCTGGGAGAGATTCAATCGCATTTTGGCTTACCTGCTTAATGTGTAGCAAGCCTGTAATGTTGTCAAAAGCAACAAAGACACCAAAAGGCTTCATTGCGACTACTGTACCTTCTACTAGTTGGCCTAACTCTAATTGACTAAAGCTCTCCGCGCGAATGGCTTCCCGCTGGGAAAGTACCAGTTTGTTGCGATCGCGGTCAACTTCAAGAAAATTTACAGTAAGGCTTTGACCAATCAGTGATTCCAAATCCTGACGCTGGCTTAGGTGTGAGCGAGGAATAAACCCCCGCAATCCTCGTAAATTGACGGTAACACCACCCTTATTGACACTTTTGACTCTTACCTGCATTGATTTGCCACTTTCCTGTGACTCCAGCAGTTCATCCCAAATTTGCTTAATTTCCAGCTGACGCCTCGAAAGAGTCACCTGTCCCTCGGAATTTTGTTCCCGAATGATCAGGAAATCTATCTCTTCATGTAATGGCAGTACTTCCGACAAATCCTGTGCCGATTGTAAAGATACTTCACTCAGGGGAACATAAGCCAGGGATTTGCCGCCAATATCAACGTAGACGCCATCACTCTCGTAGTTGTAAATTTTGCCCTGGACTACCTGTCCCCTTTTAAACTCATAGTCGTGTTCTTCTAGGGCTTTAGCAAAATCATCCATCGAAAAGGGCGAATTGCTGGTTTGAGAGCTAGTTGATTGTGAATTCATAACCATTAATTGTTGAAAAAATATGTAGTGACGAGCCAAGATATGAACTACCCAAAGCCTGCACGAAGCGATCCTGAAGGCTGTAGCTTACGCTATTGATCTCTAACAAGCTAACTCAAGTTCTTCTTGAAATAACCTCATTACTTGCTGCCAAGCATCAGTTGCTGCTTCCTCATTGTAGCTAGCTCGTTGGTCACAGAAAAATCCGTGCTCTGCTCCTTCGTAAACAAAGATACGGTGAAGAACTTGATGTCTTTCTAGGGCTGCTTTGATCTGATTGACATCTGTTTGTGGAATACTGGCATCTTTTTGACCAAAGAAGCAGTAGATCGTAGAACCCTTGATATCTTTGGTTCTAGCAATCGTTGGCTCATCGCCCCCTGGAGTCCAAGTAGCAATGCTAGCCCCATAGAAAGAAGCCGTAGCATAAATATCTGATAGGGTAGAAGCAAGATAAGCAACATGACCGCCAAAACAAAAGCCGATACAGCCAATGCCGTTGCTTTTTACCGGCGTTTGGCTGATCAAGTAATTGATCGCTGCCTGGATGTCACTTAGAAGTTCTTCTGCTTTCGTTTGTGCCTTATATTGCTTGCCAATTTTAATATCCTCGGCGGTGTAACCTGTCTCAAAGCCAGGGGCTTGGCGTTGATAGAGAGCAGGAGCGATCGCAATATAGCCCTCTTGGGCAAACCGTCTTGTAAGATCACGAATATGGTCATTTACTCCAAAAATTTCTTGCAATACTACTATACCGGGGAAAGGCCCTTGACCCTCCGGTATTGCCAGGTAAGCATCAATTCCGAGAGTACCATTCTTAATTTTGATTGATTTGGTTTTAATTTCTTGTGTCACAATTATCTACTTACTAAAATTTGGTTTGAGATTATTGTAGTACCTGACTGAGGTCACTGCCACTAGTTCAAAAATGGGTAATGAAAAGCGGAAGTCATGGGTGATTTTATTTGATAATTACAAAAATTATGAATATTGTTATTTATTATAACCTGCCAATCAAATCCTTCTGATTTCCTGTAAAATGAGTGAATTTACTAACCCTTAGTAGAAAGTAGTAGAGCGAAATAACTGTCTAGAGCTAGTGAATACTCAATTAATCTTAATAAGTTTATTGTTCACATACACCGTCCTTGTTCTTAACTTCAGTTATGATACTTGGTCAGGATGTCACTGTCTCAGATTTAGTGATTTCTACAGAAAGCTAGGAGGGAGTAACCAAAAACCCAATACCAAGAAAAAATACTTATTTTTAACAGCTTCTATAACACAAATCCTGACTTTTAACTTGGAGATTTTGTCATGATTCAGTACCATATTCAGCCAGATAGCGAAATTCCGGCATCAAAGCAACTGTTCGACCAAATTCAGTTCGCGATCGCTTCCCGACAATATCCCCCAGGACATAAACTACCGAGTACCCGGCAGTTAGCTCTGATTACGGGTTTGCATCGCAATACCATCAGTAAGGTTTACCGACAGTTAGAAGAAACCGGATTGGTGGAATCCCAAGCAGGCTCAGGAATTTATGTCAAAGCTCAAGGTCATGAAGGGGGAACCCAACGTCAGTCACCGATCCTGGATCAGTACCCCGATGCCTACGGTGTCGTACAACAAAGCCTTGATGAGTTGTTAGCACAAGGTTGCTCCCTCAGTCAGGCTAGAGAAATTTTTCTGGCGGAAATTGACTGGCGATTGCGCTGTAGTGCACGAGTTTTGGTTACCGTTGAGCTTAGGGATTTGGGGGCTGGGGAGTTAATGGTACAGGAACTAGAAGCCGCTTTGCAAATTCCGGTGCAGTTAGTACCACTAGAGGAGCTAGAAGCCGCTCTCAATCTAACCCATAATGCGACAGTAGTGACCAATCGTTATTTTATTGGCAAAGCCGAAGCGATCGCAGCACCGAAATCTGTCCGTGTTATCCCTGTTGATATCCATGACTATGCTAAGGAAATTGAGTTGGTTAAAAGTCTTCCTAAAGATAGTTGTTTAGGCATAGTAAGTATTAGCTCTGGCATCCTACAGGTAGTAGGAATTTTGACTTACAGTTTGCGGGGAGATGATTTGCTCGTGATGACAGCCCAGGCTAAGGATAAGTATAAGCTTAATGCTTTGGTACGCAGTGCTCAGACCATTGGTGCTCTAGATCAAACAAGTTATCAAGCAGCCCAAGAAGCTATCTCCGCTGCTAGAGATGAGATTATCCGTCCTCCAAAGCTGGTTCGTTGTGGGAATTATATTGGTACTAAGTCGATTAACTTACTCAAGCGGGAGTTGGGTTTAGGTTAGTTCCAAGTTAGACTGAGATCTTGCACGCCTGTCGAAAACTGACTTGTGAAATGCTGCATTTGTTCTTATCTTATTACTTGTTACTTATTCAGCAAACCCTAATTCGGATCATACTTTTGACAGATTTTATTAGCATCTTTGGCTGCATCAGTTTGAGGTTTGCTCAAGACGGAATGTCCTTGCAATCTGTTGCATCCTATCTCAAGCAAATCTTTCCAGGATCCACTGCCTGGCCACAACCGCATCGTATAATCCCAACTACCACTAACAAGAGATTGTCCATCGGGACTAAAGGCAACTGACCAAACACCTCCCTTATGCCCTGTGATTGGTTCACCGATGGGGTTACCTTTTACATCCCAAAACCGCAGTGTATTGTCTTCAGAACTACTAACGATAGTCTGTCCATCTGGACTAAAAGCCACCGAGAAAACAATCCCTTTGTGTCCTTTGAAGGGTTTACCAATGGGTTTACCCTTGAGATCCCATAACTGGACTGTACCATCATTGCCACTAACGATATATTTTCCATCTGGACTAAAAGCAACAGAATGGACAACGCCCAAATTGTCTTTCTCGAAAGGCTTACCAAGAGGATTGCCCCTTAAATCCCACAACCTTATTGTCTCGTCATTGCTACCACTAGCAATAGTTTTACCATCTGGACTGAAGACAACAGCATTAACCTGAGCTTGATGCTCTTGCAAGGGTTTACCAATCGGGTTACCATTTAAGTCCCACAACCTTATTGTCTGGTCATAAGCACTACTAGCAATAGTCTTACCATCTGGACTGAAGACAACAGCATTAACCTCCTTTTGATGCCCTCGAAAGGGTTTACCAATAGGATTACCATTTAAGTCCCACAACCTTATTGTCCGGTCATTACTAGCACTAGCAATAGTCTTACTATCCGGACTAAAGGCAACTGACCAAATACCCAGACTGTGTCCTGAGAAAGGACGACCGATGAGATTGCCCTTGCGGTCCCACAATCTCAATTTTCCATCATAACAGCCACTGAGGATGTGTCTTCCATCTGGACTAAAGGCAACTGAAGTGACTGAGTGCTCATGTTTGCGGATGGGCTGATTAGTCAAGTAACTTTGGAAATCCCACAACCGCACTGTACTATCTTCACTACCGCTGACAATCATTCCTCCATCTGAGCTAATGGCGACGGAAGTCACAAAACGCTCATGTCCTTTGAAGGGTTGAGCAATGGGGTTACCTTTGAGATCCCATGACCGCACCGTGTTATCGTTACTGCCACTGACGATAATCTGGCCATCTGGACTAATGGCGATTGAAGTGACGTAGCCTCCATGTCCTCGAAAAGTTTGACTAATGGAGTTGCTCTCCTTGTCCCACAACCGCAGTGTTTTGTCCCAACTACCACTAACAATCGTCTGGCCATCGGGACTAAAGGCAACTGAACTGATCCTCTCATCATGTCCAGTAAAGGGTTTACCAATGGTGTTGCCTTCTATATCCCACAACCGCAGTGTTTTATCCGCACTACCACTAACAATCGTCTGGCCATCGGGACTGAAGGCAACTGAAGTGACGTAATCCTTATGTCCAGTGAAGGGTTCACCAATGGGATTGCCCTCTGTATCCCATAACCGCAGTGTTTTATCCGTACTACCACTAATGATGGTTTTTCCATCTGGACTAAAGGCAACTGAGAGGAGCCTATACTCATGCCCCTCAAAAGGTTTACCAATCAGGTTACCCTTTAAATCCCATAACCGTAATGTTGTATCTTCACTACCACTAACGATAGTCTGGCCATCGGGACTGAAGGCAACGGAAAAGACACCCTTCTTATGCCCCTCAAAGGGTTTACCAATGGGATTGCCCTCTAGATCCCACAACTGCACTTTTCCATCTGCACTCCCACTAGCGATCATTTGTCCATTGGGGCTAATCGCGACTGAGAGAACATAACCTCCTTGAGCTACTCTGAAAATATCCTGCTCGATAACCCCTGTGCGGGCTAATTGTACCGCCTCAAATAAGCTAGACTGAACTTCTGTAGGAACCCAAGACAATGAAGATTTGCTTGAGCCGGTGGCTTCAATGGCAAGTACTAATGCTTGGAGAGGGTTAGTTTCTACCAAGTTTGTGACTAACATTGCTTTGGTAAGGCTTGACTGGTATCTTGCTTCACGGTACCCAAGGTAAGACCCTAGTAATCCCACAATCGCTAAAATCAGGAGTAACTTTAAAGTATGTGTTCGACGCTTTTCCCGTTTTTTCTCTGCTAAGATCGCATCGTTGCTTTTGGTAAGATATTCTTGATGTAAAAAAGTTGCAGCAGGTTGCTTTTTTTGGTGCTCAGCTTCTTGTAACCAGTTGTGAGCGATCGCAAATGTACTGCCTCGCAACAGCAAGTCACTATTTTTACCTTTCTGCTCCCATTCGATTGCTCTTTGCAACCATTTAGTATGACTACGAATATGCTCCCTATCTATATCCAGAGTTCTCAGCAATTCCTTAAAATTGGCATTAAAATCTTGCTGATTAAAATTAATCCACTGTACTTTGGCTAACTCCGGATGCAAGTCTGCCGTATTTATCTCCCGATGCAGCACTGTCACAAAACGCTTATTCAACGAACCGGCGTATTCCACTTCATCTTTACAATAAGGGGAATTCACTGAACGGGGGGAGAGAATAAACAGAAAATTGTCACAGGCTTTAATGCCTCGATTGATTTCTTGCTGGAAATCTGTCCCTGAAGCAATACTTTCTTGGTCAAACCAAGTAGTTTTCCCCTGCATCTGTAGGTTATCATTGAGCTTTCTGGCTAAATCCGAATCGGCACGGGAGTAGGAAATAAACACATCCAGGGATTCTAAGGGGGGTTGCCGCAGACTTGCGGTAATAAATTCTTCTTGTAGGGATATGGGGGGATGGTGTTTCCTTTGCCGCGCTACCTTCAACCAAGTCTCGGCACTCCTGAGGTTATACCCTCGCAATAAAACACTGGGATTATCGTTTTGCCGATCCCACTTGAGTGCCCTTGTCAACAGCATCTTATGCTCGTTGTAATATGCCTCATCTTGGTGCAAAATCCTCAACAGTTGACTTTCATCAAGCAGGTAATCGTTTTCTTTGATATTGTCCGTAATGTCAATATATTGCAATTCCCGCAGCGCCTTCGGTATCAGATTGGGCTTAGTCTCCCGCACTAATACAGGAATAATCCGCTTGTTGAGGGATAGGGCTAAATCTAATTCCTGCTGACAGTAAGTTGAGTTAATTGATTCAAGGGATAGCAAATAAACAACATTATCTGCTTGTTCAATTCCTCGGTTAATCGCTTCCCCAAAGGCTTCCCCAGTTTGAATATCGGTGAGATTTGTCCACACCGTAATACTTTCTCGTCTCAGGCTGTTGCCAATCTTCTCCATTATCTCCCTATCTTGAGCAGCATAGGAGAGGAATACCTGAGTCATCAAGTTATTGCCATTCTTGATACTCTCAGTGATGTATTCACAGTGCAAATCACTAGGAGTGCAAGGGGGTTGCTGGTTTTTGAAGTGTATTTTAAGCCAGGATTGAGCTTGCTGTCTTTCTTCCCCAGTTAATAAGTATCTCGTTTGTTTTTGATTACGCTCCCACTCCAGAGCTTGGACTAATAATTCGGTATGTTGCTCCACATAATCAGTATGGGAGTTGAGTAACTTAATTAAATCCCCTAAGGATTTGTCAAAATCGTCAATACCTTCTCGAAAATATACCCAGTTAATCTTGCCAATGGTGGGGTGCATGTTGGGAAAACTCGAATGCAATCCTTTGGCTTGGTAGGCTTCCCAATCCTCTATTGTCCCATGAGGGTTTCTCTGTTGCCAGGTTTCCTGACTAATTTGCTCAACATGCAGTAAGGGAATAATCCGTTTATGACATTTAATCGCGAGCTCAATTTCTTTGAGGCAGTAGGGAGAATTGATTGAATGGGGGGCAATAATAAACAGGAAGTGATGGGCTTTCTCAATACCATCATCGATTTGATTTTGGAAATCTACTCCCAAAGGAATGTCATTGAAGTCGAACCAGGCGTTGAATCCTTGTTCCGCCAAGCAAGCTTGTAGTTTGGTAGCAAAAGCTTTACTATCAGCTCGCCCGTAAGAAATGAAAGCGTCGAAAAGTTGCATCGTTTTTGAAGTATTTGCACCGAGCTAAGAGTTACGCAGGGAGATTGAGAAAAATTCCCCTAATGAAAGTAGATGTTTAATATACATATTGTCTTATTTTGCACTATAGCAACACTGCTCTTCAACCCACATTCCGCACCCCCTATTGTCACAATTGTTTTTTTCGTAATTTGTGGCTTTTTTTTGTAACTTTTTATACAAAAATCACCACAATTGGTTTTGTGATCGCTTTCCAAACTGGCTAACTTATTTTCCCCCTTTTTTTGCTTTACTGTCAGTCTATGCAAGAAGCCCGACTTCTTTAATAAGTCGGGCTTCTGAACCCCTATCTGTTTTTATAGAAATACAAATAACCAATAACAAACAACAAAAAACTATTTACAGGTATTGCGATCGCGCTCCTTCAAAGAAACATTGGTTTCCAGATAATTCTCCAACCAATTACAGGCTTCTTGTTGGAGATTTCCTGTCTCTTTAACTTCATTAACATTCCACATAATTACTGTTTGATCGCTACCGGCAGAAGCAACTACTTGACTGTTATCTGGGTCAAAAGCGACACCATTAACTGCACCGGTATGGAGGTAAAAAGTACCGAGTAGTTTACCTTTTAGATCCCAGAGCTTAACGGTGTGATCCGCACTAGCTGAGGCTATCATTGTACTATCTCGACTAAAGACAACTTGATGTACTGATTCATTGTGCTGTTGATTCTCTGCTTCGCCAAGAGTATACTCAGGAGTTAGTAGTACACCATCCCGCTTCCAAAGTTTAACCGTCTTGTCTACACTAGCGGAAGCAATCATTGTACCATCAGGACTAAAAGATACATCGTTAACTGTTCCTTTATGCTCTGTCAGTGTTGAAAGCAACTTACCTGTATGGCTCCAAAGTTTAATACTATTGTCTGAACTTCCTGAAACAATTAGCTTGCCATCAGGACTAAAGGCAACGCTTTTGACTTTATCTTGATGACCCCTGAGTACTTTTCCTTCGCCACCATCAAGAGGCCAAAGTTTCACTGTGTAGTCGTCACTAGCAGAAGCAACCAGTTTTCCATCTGGGCTAAATGCTACCTGATTGACTTTATCCTTTTCGGGAATAGTCTTTAGTGGAGTACCATCTCGCTGCCAAACCTTAATAGTTTTGTTCCTAACTGCCGCAGCAATCAACTCATTATTAGGACTAAATACTATACCTCTAACCTCGCCATCTACAGTCAAGGTTTCTTGCGACAATTTTTCTTTGTCCCACAGTTTTACAGTCTTATCGTAACCAGCAGAAGCAATCAACTTACCATCCGGGCTAAAAGTGACAGCTTTGACTACATTTTGATGCCCATAGAGGATTTGAGGATTATTAGCATTTTGGTCAAGTTTCCAGAGTCTAACGGTATTGTCTGCACTGGCGGAGGCGATATTATAACTATTGGGTTCAAAGGTTACATCCATGACAAGATTACTATGCCCAGTCAAATTTGCTAGCAAAGTACCATCGGACTTCCATACTTTAAGGGTTTTATCGTAACTAGCAGAGGCAATTCTCTCACCATCGTCACTAAAAGCCACTCCTAAAACCATATCTTTGTGCCCTTTAAGAGTATTGATGAGAGTGCCGTTGTCTGGCTTCCACAGTTTGACAGTTTTGTCATCACTTGCTGAAGCTATCAGTTTTCCATCCGGACTGAAAGCAACAGATTCTATATTATCTGTATGCCCTTCAAGAGTTTTGATGAGAGTGCCATCTGGCTTCCACAGTTTGATGGTTGTGTCATCACTAGCCGAAGCCATCAGTTTTCCATCTGGACTGAAGGCAACGGATGTTACCTGATCACTATGCCCTTCAAGAGTGTTGATGAGAGTGCCGTCTAAATTCCATATTTTGATAGTTTGGTCATCACTAGCTGAAGCAATTAGTTTTCCATCTGGACTGAAGGTAACGTCTCTAACTGCATCGGTATGACCTTCGAGAGTTTGGATTAAAGTGCCGTCCAAATTCCATATTTTGACAGTTTTGTCAATACTTGCTGAGGCAATTAGTTTTCCATCAGGACTAAAGGTAACAGCGTCGATTGACTGCTGATGTCCCTCCAAAGTTTTCTCTAGTTTGCCTTCCCGATTCCAAAGTTTGACAGTATTATCTTCACTACCGGAGGCAATCCATTGACCATCGGGACTCATGGCAACACAAAATACCGTTGCCTTATGCCCTGAGAGGCGATTGTGCTCTCTCACTCCAAAGACAGCTTGTTGAAGTGCAGCTTCCACAGCTTGTTTGTTATTATTGCTTGCCCCGTTGTTAACCCTTTGCAATGTTTGCTTTGCTTGGAGTGCTTTGAGTAGGGCTTCTAATTTCTTATGGGAAACATAGAGTGCTTCGGAGGATCTAGCCTGGGCTTCAGAGGATTTAGTCTGTGCAAACTTCCTACTGTTATCAGCTATCCGTGCCGATACCAGAGAAGCTAAAAACGCCACAGTTGCTACAGTCGCCAGTACTTGTAAATTACGTTTTTGACGCTTTTCCCGTTTGATTCCCGCCAAAATTGCATCGTTGCTGGTGGCAATATATTCTTGATGTAAGGAAGTTACCGCAGGTTGTTTGTTTTGTTCCTCAGCTTCTTGTAACCAGTTTTGAGCGATTGCAAACTCACTTCCCCACAACAGTAAGTCATTATTTTTACCCTTTTCCTGCCACTCCAAAGCCCGTTGCAACCATTTAGTATGACTACGGACATGCTCCCTATCTATATCTAGGGTTCTTACCAATTCATTAAAATTAGCATTAAAATCTTTTTGGTTAAAATCAATCTGCTGCACCTGATCTAACTCCGGAGGCACATCAGTAGGATTTCCCAGGCGATACAGCACCGCCACCAAGCGCTTATTCAACGAAGCAGCATACTCGACTTGCTCCTGACAATCAGGGGAATTTACCGAATGGGGAGAGAGAATAAATATAAAATTGTTACAGGCTTTAATCCCCTGATTAATCTCCTGCTGGAAATCGGTATCTGAGGCAATAGTTTCTTGGTCAAACCAGGTAGTTTTGCCCTGCATCTGTAAGCTATCATTAAGCTTTCTCGCTAAATCTGAGTCCGCACGGGAGTAGGAAATAAACACATCCAGGGATTCTAAAGGCGGTTGCCGTAAGCTTTCGGCAATAAATTCTTCTTGTAACTGTGTCGGGGGATGCTGTTTCCTTTTTTGGGCTAGCTTCAACCAACTTTCCGCACTTTGCCGGTTATACCCCCGCAACAGAAGACTGGGATTATTGTACTGCTCCCACTTGAGGGCTTTAGTCAACAGCATTTTATGCTCATGGTAGTAAGCCTCATCCTCTTGTAAAATCTTCAACAGTTGGCTTTCATCCAGCCAGTAATCCTCTTCCTTAACATTATCTGTCAGGTCAATATACTGTAACTGCCGCAACACCTCCGGTATGGTATTGGGCTCCGTTTCCTTGACCAATACTGGAATAATCCGTTTGTTGAGGGAAACAGCCAAATCTAATTCTTGTTGACAGTATGTCGAGTTGATGGATTCAGGAGAAAGCAGATAAACCAAATTATCCGCCTGTTCAATTCCTCGGTTAATTGCTTCCCCAAAGTCTTCCCCAGTTTGAATATCCGTGAGATTTGTCCACACCGTAATACTTTCTCGCCTCAAGCTGTTGCGAATTTTCTCCATGATCGCCCTATCCTGAGTAGCATAAGAAAGGAATACCTGAGTCATCAGGTTATTGCTATTCTTGATCGATTCAGTGATGTATTCGCAATGCAAATCACCAGGAGTGCAAGGGGGTTGTTCATCTTTAAAGCGTATCTTGAGCCAGGATTTAGCTTGCTGCTTTTCTTCCCCGGTTAACAGATAAATCGTTTGTTTTTGCTGGCGCTCCCATTCCAAAGCTTTGACTAACAATCGAGTATGGGGCTCTACATAATCAGTATGGGAACTGATTAATTTAATCAAATCCCCTAAGGATTTGTCAAAATCGTCGATGCCCTCGCGGAAATACACCCAGTTAATCTTGCCAATAATGGGGTGCATGTTGGGAAAACTCGAATGCAATCCTTTGGCTTTGTAAGCTTCCCAATCCTCTACCGTGCCATGAGGATTTCTCTGTTGCCAAGTTTCCTGACTAATTTGTTCAACATGCAGTAAGGGAATAATCCGTTTATGGCACTTAATCGCTAACTCAATTTCTTTACGGCAGTAGGGAGAATTAATTGAGTGAGGGGCAATAACAAACAAGAAGTGACGCGCCTTCTCAATACCATCATCAATTTGATGCTGGAAGTCTACTCCCAGGGGAATGTCATTGAAGTCAAACCAAACTTGAAATCCCTGATCTGCCAAACCAGCTTGCAGTTTGGTGGCAAAGGCTTTACTATCAGCTCGTCCGTAAGAAATAAAAGCGTCGAAAAGTTGCATTGTTTTTGAAGTATCTACACTGGGCTGAGAGTTAGGCAGTGAGATTCAGAACAATCTCCCTAATTTAGTAGATGCTAAATAAAAATTTTACCCGTTGTTGCACTATAGCAAAACTGCCTATTGACACTTAACTTGGGACTGCCATTGGCTCTTTTGTCTTGAGTGCTTATCTATAAGACGGTTTCCAGAGTCAATTCCTGAATTTTACTTAATTTTTCTTAACATTTTACAGTCTTTGTAAAGAAATATAAAGAATTTGACGACCTAGCTGGCGGCTAAAATTCTTTTCAATCTTAAGCCTGAAGGGGTTTTTAGCTAAATTTTGTGGATCCAAATCTCTAACTCGAAAAATTCAGAAATTGCTGGTTAAACACGTCTTATCTGTAGAGGACTGAAGACAAAACAATTCAAAATTTGCCTCGCGTTGCTCACCATGCTATGCAAACAAAATTCAAAATTCAAAATTATCTTCTACTAATGAATGAAAAATGCAAAATGCATTCAAAAAATGTTCAATTTGTGATAATCTAAACCCCAGTATTTTAAGTCCAGCAGACAAAAATCAGAACTGCTGCCAATCAACAGAGCGCTCGCAAGCGTAATTCAACGAGGTGAAACGAAGCTGGTAACATGGCGAAAAATGCTTATCAGGAATACTTAAAACAACAATTTACAGAGCTGATTGATGAGCTTGAGCTCTCAGATTTACAAAAGCGGTTTATGAAATCCCGCTGGCTAGATCAGCTATTATGGCTTGAAGGTAAGTCTGGCGGGGCAAAAAAATGGTCAAACCGTCTCCGCTTGATGATCATTGTGGGTGGCGTACTGATTCCTGCCTTGGTAAGTCTGAACTTCAATGACAACCAACTCGGAGTCACTATTGGTTGGGTTACCTTTGGACTCAGCCAGGTAGTGGCGATTAGTGCCGCCGTCGAGGAGTACTTCCATTTTAGTGATAAATACACTCAATATCGACAAACAGCGGAATGTTTAAAAAGTGAAGCTTGGCAATTCTTTCAATTAAGTGGCTCTTATAAAGATTACCCCAGCCATATGCAAGCTTATTCTAGTTTTGCTTTCCGGATTGAACAGTTTATTCAAAAGGACGTACAAACCTTCGTTGAAGTAGCTAAAGAAACAGCCAAGCAAGAACAAAAACAGCAAGAAAATCTAGAGCAAAATCTTCCCTCTTGGTCTAAAGGGGTGAGTACATCGAAAACTTCCAATGTATCAGTTTCTAAGAATGATGCGGATTTTGAGCCTCAGGAAAAAGATGATTAATGTTCTAAAGGTAGTGATATCATATCCGGTTAAATACTTATTGTTAAAGTTGGTACGGGGGCACTGAGAGGTTTTAATTTTTCAATATAAAATCTAAAATCTCTCTGGTAAGTAAAAGACTAACATTTTTATGATATTTGTTGTTTTTTATTCTTAATCAATCACAAAATTAATTCAAAGAGGTACTAGTAACATGGCCAGGAAAAATTCTTATCAGGACTACTTAAAACAAGAGTTCACAGAGCTAATTGATGGACTCGAACTCCCAGATTTACAAAAGCGGTTTATGAAATCTCGCTGGCTGGATCAGCTATTATGGCTTGAAGGTCGGGCTAACTGGGCAAGTAAATGGTCAACTCGCCTCCGTCTTACAACTATTGTAGGCGGTGTACTAATTCCCGCTTTGGTAAGCCTGAACTTTAATGACAACCAACTCGGAAAACGTATTGGCTGGTTTACCTTTGGACTCAGTCAGGTAGTGGCGATTAGTGCCGCCGTCGAGGAGTATTTTCATTTTGGTGATAAGTATACTCAACACCGGAAAACAGCTGAGTATTTGAAAAGTGATGCTTGGAAATTCTTTCAATTAAGTGGCGCTTACCAAGAATATCCTGACCATACCCAAGCTTATTCTACCTTTGCTTTACGGGTTGAACAGTTTCTCCAAGAAGACGTGCAAAGTTTTGTTGAGTTAGCCAAAGAAAATGCTAAACAAGAACAACAACAAGACAAACAAGACAAACAAGAGCACAAATCTTCTTCTTTGCCTGGAAAAGTGAGTGCATCAGACTGAGATATTGCACCATTCTTGATAAACAAGGGGCTTAAGCCCCTTGTTAGATCCTTAACGTACTACTGCACAATGATTTTCAACATTTAGCTCTTAACTAACACATTTTGAAACCCTTACGCAGCAATAATTTGGGGTTTGCAAGCAGAATGTGTTAGTTTCATCCATTGCGGATGCGATCGCGTCCATGGGAGGCTCATACCAAATCAGGTTATAACAGAGGCGTTTTGAGCAAACCACGAAAACCCTGTAGAGACGTTGCATTCAACGTCTCTACAGATGAAATATAGCGAGTATATCGATACCGGATTTGGTATTACTTTTTTATCTACTCTGAGTGAAATAAGCATAATTTATATTATTATACTGATTTCATTAGATACTGAATAAATCTCTGTATGCTTTACCCAGCAGGGGGTTTGTCGCTGGGCTGTGCTGGGAAGAAGGAACAATGGAGCTAGGCGGTGAAAGGGTTTGCTGTTATGTTAGGAAATCGTGACAGTAAATCTTGAATAATGCAAAATTGCGTAAATTTTCGGATAGACAAGATAGGTGTTGAAATAGAAAACTTGTAGAGATACGTTATTCATTCTTGACGTTTATTTGCAGAATCACATGCAGAAATTCGGTGTTGGACTACAAGTGCTAGATAATATCCTGTTGAGAGAGTTATCCTGCACATACTGTATCAACGTCGTTAGACTACAAGTGTTTTCAAACACTTCACAACATTTGATGAGGAACGAAGGTAATGAAAAACAATAGAAGCTTAGCCGATCATGAGCATTTGATCGCAAAACATAACCTGAATCGCAATCCACCTCCTCCTGATTCTCTTTTCTGGAAGATGTGGTATGCCGGTGGTGAGAGCATTGCGAAAAAAACACTGACCACCGGATTTTTAGAAGGCATAAAAAATGGGAATTTAGACCCAAACCAATATGGTCCATTTAGTGTCAGCGATATCTACTATTGCTTCCATGGTGCAGCTGATTATGGCATTGCAGCCAAGAGAGCAACCAATACAGTCTTGCAAGACTATTTTCTGAAAAAACAGGAAAGTTACAACACATATAACCAATCTGCCTGCGCCACATGGAATTTGACAGGCCCTGAATCTATTGCCCCAACTCCAACAGCACTTAATTACTCGAATTTTGAACGATCTGTTGCCAAGGGAACTGCACAAGAAGGCAATGTTAAGGATCCAATTTTTACACTGATCGTAATGTTACCGTGCGAATATCTCTGGCCTTGGCTGGCTAGCCAATTGGCTCCACCTACACCTGGCAATATCTATGCGAGTTGGATAACTAGTAATAACAATCCTGATGGAGCTTACGCAATGGGTAACTTTTTGCAAGACTATATTACCTTAAACCCAATAAACGAAGATGTGGCTACGACCACATATCTAACCGCAATGGAATACGAGTACAAAAACTTCTATACTGCAACACCTGAACTAAGCTAATATGCTGTAAGCCTAAGGCATTGAGCAGAAATAATAGGACTTACGCATTGACACAAAAGCTGTAATGTGCGTGGGTGTAATAAGACAGTTAATCCTACTCTGATTGACTTACGCAGGCACACTACATAGGGGTAGAAGAGGTAAAGACTAACTGGGGCTTCCCAAGAATGCGATTGCTTTCAGCACGATACCTCCAAAGTTTATTCAGTAAAGGTTTGAGCCCTTTTGGTCACCCCGTCAGGGCTTAAGCCCCTTGTTAAAGCCTTCTACCTTGTTGTTACCAACATTACTGCAAAAAATTAGCAAAATGTTCTGATTTTACTTGCTTAGCGATCGCTTTTCCTACAAGTTGTAGCTGCTCCATATTTTTATCTTTGACTGAGTCAAGTTTACGGATTTGTTTGAGATTAATATTGTCTAATCCATCTAACTTATCTAATCCCGTGCTAGTCAGTTCAGCATCATAACGTACATAAGTAAAGAGCTTTGATGGTAGAAGTCCATTTGCCTCTGACAAATCACCTAACTCCTCATCAATAACATTTCCTGATAAACACTTGCCAAAAATACGACATAGCAAATCTTGTTCAGTCTGAGTAGCTAAAACGAGTGCCATCGGAACATGCTGCGCGTTGTATACTGCCCCCATGTTCTTGGCTTTCAGTTTTGGATTGATTTCAGGAGTTAGGCCAGTCCCAACTGATACCAAAAGAATATTGTCTTCTCCTGAAGGCCACATTAGTTGATAGGGTTTAAGGGTAGCCATTAGGAAAAGTTGGAAGGCTGGGTTAGCATAAGGACTTATACCACCATCTACAAAAATAAATTTCCTGTTACCTAACTTAACTTTCTCCGGTGGAAATAAGACTGGAGCTGCAGCACTAGCCCGGACTAGCTTCCACAGAGGAAGATTTAAGTTACAATCTGGTAGGTTTGGATCATTAAACTTGGCATTCGGGTTATTGGAAACAGGCCAAGGTGAGTCTGTCTTGGCATTGCGTATTACCAGCATCAAAAGGGTTTTCAGCTTATCGCTCCCTAAGGTAGTGTTCTTGCCAAAAGTATTCCTGAGTATGTTTTTTAAATTTTTATCTTCGTATACATGTTTCAACCGTGTTAACAAGAATGCCTTATCAAATATCGCTGGTCCACTTTTCTCATAAAAGTCCCTAATCTCTTGTACAGACATTCCCCAGGCAAGGAAAGCGGCAATAATAGCTCCCGTACTTGTACCTGCAATGTAATCAAAGTAATCAGCTAAGACAAAACTATCGTCACTACCTAAGGATTTTTTTAAACTAGCTTCAATTTCAGCTAATATCTCAATAGAGATTAAGCCACGGATACCCCCACCATCAAGAGCTAGAAGTTTATATGGCCCAGTTTTTTTGTTAATTTTGTCATAGACTGACATACCAAACCTCCTTGGTAATTATAATGGTCATATATTTGGTAATCGTATAATAATCGGCACTAAAAAATAAACTTTACACTTTTTCTCTTATCCTCTGCTTGCTTTTGTAGCTTTGGTTACTGCAAAAACTTAGCAAAATGTTACTGTCTTATATCAAGTTCGGATAAAGTGTAGACATCTCTCTTGTCTCCCTGCTCCCTTATGTAATCAATCCGGAGTTCTATCGATAAGCCAATAGGTAACCATTTTCCCCTTACCTTTGACTTCAATCTCACCTCGCTTTTCAAACCAATATTTGTGCTGGAGGCGCTCATAGGTAGCAGCTGTTACTTGGATACGCCCTGGTCCACCTTGGGACTCCATCCGCGAAGCAACATTCACTGCATCTCCCCACAAGTCATAGATAAACTTAGTAACACCAATTACTCCTGCTACTACCGGTCCTGTATTAATACCAATGCGGAGTTTGAAGGATTGGCTATTATTCCAGGTGAAACGAGTAATTTCCCGTTGCATCTCCAGAGCCATCTCCGCAATTGCTTCGGGATGATTTGGTTTAGGCATGGGGAGACCACCAACTGCCATATAAGCATCTCCAATAGTCTTGATTTTCTCTAAACCGTACTTTTGGGTTAAACGATCAAAGCGAGAAAATATTTGATTGAGTAAAGCAACCAATTCTGTAGGCGGCATACTCGAAGAAAGGGGAGTAAAGCCAACAATATCAGCAAAGAGAATAGTCGCTTCCTCGAATTGCTCAGCGATCGCACTTTGGTCTTGTTTCAATTGTTCAGCGATCATCTGGGGCAAAATACTTAGTAGTAGACCTTCTGACTTTGCTTGTTCTACCCGTAGAGCTTCCTCTGCTTGTTTGCGCATGGTGATATCTTCCACCGTGCCTTCGTAGTGGAGTATATTACCTTTGGTATCACGAACGGCACGAGTATTGCCACAACTCCAAATGATACTACCGTCTTTGCGATAAACCTGGTATTCAAAATTGGATACTGCACCATCCCTCTCTAGGATTGCCACTAACTCATTCCTACGGTTAGGGTTAACGTATAGTTGCTTTTGAATATCAGTCAGGTATTCCATCATTTCCTCTGGCGAGGAGTAGCCATACATCCGAGCTAGGGATGAATTGACACTCAAATAGCGACCATCTACGGTAGTTTGAAAAATACCACAGATAGCATTTTCAAAGATGCTGCGATACTTTTCTTCTGCTTGCCGCATGGCTTCTTCTGCGAGTTTACGTTCTGTAATATCTCGGGCTACCCAAATAACTCGATTACCGGGCATTGGTGAAGCATTAGCAGCAAACCAAATTTCCCCTAATTTTGGTTTTTGGCTTTTGGCTTGGAGTCTAAAAATTAGACCAGCTTCTTGATTTTTGTGTATCGCCATCTCCTTATGTTGGATAGGCAGGCTGTATTCTACACTTACTGTCTGCCCTGTTGTCAATGCTTGCTGGATATGACTAGCAAACAACTGAGCTTGCATCGGTGGTAAAACTTCATAGACAGTCTTACCAATACTTTTAGTAGCTGAACCATACAACAATTCAGAATTAGTTGATATAATTTTGAGGTATCTTCCTTGGTCATCAAAAACGGCAATGATATCAGTCATTGCAGCGAAGAGTGCTCGTAATTCTGCTTCTATTTTTTGCCGCTCAACAATCTCAACTCCTAGTTGATGATTTAACTGCTTGAGTGCTGCTGTTCTTTCCTCAACTCTAGTTTCTAGTTCCTCATTGGCTCTTTGTAATGCTTCCTCTGCTTGCTTGCGTTTCGTAATATCCTCAACTGTACCTTCGTAGTAGAGTAAGTTATCTTGGTCGTCACGAACAGCACGAGCATTCTCAGAAATCCAGGTGATACTGCCATCTTTACGGCGAATTTGCGACTCAAAGTCTACAACCAGGTCATTTTCTTGGAGTAATAGACTAAAGATGTCGCGACGGTTGGGGTTCAGGTAAAGTTGCTCTTGGATGTTGGTAATATTTGCCATCAATACTTCGGGAGAATCATAGCTGTAGATGCGGGCGAGGGCTGGATTAACACTGAGGTAATGTCCATCGGGAGCAGTTTGGAATATCCCTTCAATCGCATTTTCAAAAATACTTTGATAGTTAGCTTCCGCCTGTCGTTGAGCCTCCAAAGCTTGCTGTCTTTCAGTAATATCAATACCAATGGTAAAAGCGGCTCGGTCTTGGTCGTATTTGCGAGCTACAATCAAGTAATTCCGATTAATCCCGTTGACTTGAGCATCTACTTCTCGATAAACGTCTCGCTGGGGGCTAGCAAACAACTCCTTTACTAATTGATTAAACTCGGAGCTAGCTTCTAAAAAACCGATATCTCGACCAATGAAAGCTTCTTGGGGCATGTTGAAGTTTTCAGCTAATTGCCGATTGACTCCCAAATACTTTAAATCTGAGCTAATCCAAGAAACAATCCCTGGTACAGCTTCCAAAATAGCCTGCAACTGATCTTTGGCTGCCCGTAAAGCTTTTTCGGCTAAGGTTCGTTCCGCCACCTCTGCCACTAGTTGGTCATTGGATGCTATCAGAGCAGCTGTTCGTTCGGCAAATTGTTGCTCTAGGTCAGCTTTCCTTTGTTGTAGTGCTTCCCTTGCTAGCTTCTGATCCGTAATATCCCGCGCTACCAAAATCACTGAGTCTGTAGAAATCGGTGAAATACTGCCAGCAAACCAAACTTCTTGCTCTCCAATAGTCAGACTGTATTCTGTATTGACTGTCTGTTGAGTTGCTAGGGCATCTCGGATGTAACCTAAAAAGGTATCAGCTTGAGCTGTTGCAAAGACCTCGTGTAAAGTTTTGCCTATTAATTCCTCAGTTGGTTTGTACAGTAATGTTGGATTAGTTGGTGCTACTTTGAGGTAGCGTCCCTCGGCATTAAGTACAAGGATGATATCCTTCATTGCCGCAAAGAGCGCTTTCAATTCTGCGGCGTTACGTGCTGCTTCACTGACAGATTCACGGAGTACTGCTTCTATTTGCTCTCGTTGGGCAATTTCCTGGTATAACCTTATGGTTGTTGCTTCTAGTTTCTGGGATTCTTTCCCTAACTGCCACACTTTCCGGGAAACTTCCCCCAACAGATCGATGACCATCGGTGAGTTATGGAAATTTATTTCTTCCACTCCCAACCAAGGTAAAGGTTTAATTAAATTGTTACTAGTTTTAACGATCTCAAATTGTCCTGTAGCTAAAATCCGCCCAATTTGAGAAACTTTACCTACATGGTGATTAGGCTCAATGCAGATGCAGCCACCGGGAGCTTCAAAACTTTGACCATAAGCTGCTACCCGGACTCTGTCCACTTCAAAAGACTGGGCTAATTCTACAGCTTGCTTCCAGAGGTAGACTTGGGAATAAGCAGCTTCAATAGGATCAGAAGTAACTCGTGTTGCTCCATAGCGGTGCTGAAAGTTCCTGACAAATTGCCGATTGTTGGGCGTGTCTAAACTCTGGAAATAAGTCCAACTAGCATAGTGACCCTTAGCGACTTCTCCTATTTTCTGAAGTTCTTCTTCCGCCACGCTCACTGCCATGATGGGAATTTGATCTGCTGTTAAACCTAACTCTTGGTACTGGCGATAGAAAGCCAGGTTACTATCACCATTAATTGTACTGAAAACAACATCAGGAGCTTGTTGCTTGATCCTGGTAATCATTGCTCTAAAGTTTTGAGTTCCCAAGGGCAGATAATCTTCCCCAACTACTATTCCTCCCTGCTGTTTTAATTGGGCTTTGATAAGTTTATTAACTGTTCGCGGAAAAACATAGTCTGAACCTAACAGATAAAAGCGTTGACCTTGATTTTGTAGCAACCAACTCACGGCGGGTTCTACTTGTTGATTGGGACAAGAGCCAATGTAAAAAATATGTTTTGATTTCTCTAATCCTTCGTACTGTGAGGAATACCACAGTTGAGCATTGAATGCTTCTAAAACTGGCAAAACTGCTTTACGACAAGCAGAATTCCAACCACCGAAGAGAGTAACCACTTGGTCTTGTTGAATAAGTTTTTTAGTTTTTCTCTCAAATAAACTGGGATTAGAAGCTCCATCTTCAATAACTGGTTCAATGAGTTTACCTAATACTCCCCCAGCCTGGTTGATTTCTGCGATCGCCATTAATTCCGCATCTTTCAGTGGAGCTTCACTGATCGCCATTGTTCCTTGGAGAGAGTGCAGGATACCCACTTTGACAGTTGACATAGGCGAAACCTCTCCCAAAAGTTATAGATGTTTGTTGATTGCTTTACCTGTAATGCGACCCCACGAATCTTGAACAGACAAAATTTTTTTGTATTTCGTGTGTATATATTGACTTGAGTCTTCAGTTACCTTAATTTAGAAGGTGTTACCAAAATAAATTTTTATATATAGTGTTTTTTAAGGATTGGTGAATAGCCGAAGCTTTGAAGGCTCTTTTCCAGGAGAATTTGTATTTCACATTTCTTTCACAGCAAAATGCTATACGTAACTAATTGTAGTATAAGGTTCATAACCAAAGAGTTCTAATGTTTTTTTAGTAAAATATTTTATTTTATTATACATATATTTTTATACTTTGGCTTTATTGTTAGTAATCTCTAACACTGCTAATATCATTGTTTGTATCTTATACTACAAAAGAGGTTCTTACTTTCTATATTTTAGATTTATACTATTTTCTAGGTGATTTACCGTAAACTATCCCTGGTAAAACTCAAAGATTACGAGTTTGTCGTTAGTCCAGTGGCCAAGGAGATCCTCTCACAAAGGTTGATCGAGATTTTGTCCGGTCTTTCGGTAGCAAGAGATAACTATCTTTGAGTTGTAGTTCTGGAGTTGAAGAATTACTAGAGAAGAAGTGAAAAATTCCCTAACACCTATTACTGGTACCGATGCCAGTTACACTGAAGTAACACCTATTTATCCACTTCCGTTACGCGCCAACTTAACTTTAAGTTAATCCAGAAGTTCCAAAGAGTGACTGCCGCGATCGCTATCAGGTTAGCCAGGAGGTAGTGGACTCCTAGGATGTTAAATAACAAATTTAACAGTAGGACATTGAGAGCTAAACCTACTAAGCAAACAATATTAAACTTTAATAACCGCTTAAGGCTTTTACCCCATCCTTGCTGCTGAAGGGCAAGGTCTCTAAAAGTCCAAGCATCATTCCAGGCGAAGTTGTTAATTATAGCTACTTCCGCAGCAATAATTTTACTACGGGTTAGTCCCCAAGCTAAAGTAGTAGGGTCATGGAGTAAGTACAGCACACTCATATCCACAAACACCCCAGTTAAACCAACCAAACCAAAGCGGATAAACCGCTTAATGGGAAGAGGAAGGCGCTGCCGGAGTTTGCCAAGTCTTCCTAGGGAAAGGCGCAACCGTATTAAGTGATGTAGATAATCTAGATAATGTTTCCAGCTTACCTTACTTTTTCCTGCTTGACGCTCTTGAAAGACGTAGCCAACTTCCGCAATTTGCTTAATATTTCCCCTAGCCAGGACTTCAATGAGAATTTTGTAACCAAGGGGATTAAGGTCTTGTGGGTTGACCGCACTGTGATGTACGAGAAAGTAGCCACTCATGGGATCCGAAACTCTACCTAAAACATTAGGCAGGATGACTAATCCTAATAACTGAGCTCCTCTAGATAAGAAACGCCGGATCATGCTCCAATCAGAAACCCCACCATCTTCAATATGACGACTGGCAACTGCCAAATCAGCTCCCTGTTCGATCGCACTGAGCAGTTTTAATAATATCTCCGGTGGATGCTGCAAGTCTCCATCAATTACTCCTAATATTTTGCCTGTCCCTACCTGCCACCCTTGGATCACTGCTGTGGATAATCCTCGCTCATGCTGACGGTGTATTACCTGTAACTGGGGATATTCCGGTATAAGTGACTGGGCAATCTTCCAGGTGTTATCTGGACTATTGTCATCGACTACAATTAATTCGTAGTTATGGGGTATGACTTCGTTGAGCAAATGGCTCAGTGTCCTGATGAGATCTTTGATATTTCTACTTTCGTTGTAGGTAGGAATCACCAAGCATAAGTAACAATCTACGAGATGGTTTACTTCCGGTGTAGTATGCATGAGTTAGGTGTTAGGTGGTAGGTGGTAGGTGGCAATACTGCTGAGATAAACTCCATAGTATTCTTCAGCTCCTCAGTTCCCCCAGCTCCCTCAGCTCCCCCAGCTCCCCCAGCTCCCCCAGCTCCCCCAGCTCCCCCAGCTTCCCTAGCTCCCCCAGCTTCCCTATCTCTCCCACACCTCTCACACTCCCCACTCTCTCTTAACCAAGTAGTCTAATATGGAATCCCCAATTGATCGCATCAAACTCTCCCAATCAGCTAAAGACCAACTTACTAAACTCAAACGCTACACCAAAATTGACCAGTGGAACATCCTCTGTCGTTGGGCATTCTGTTGCTCTCTGGCTGAGCCCACTAGTCCCTCCCCAGTCCCTATTCCCGCTGACAGCAACGTTGAATTAACTTGGCGTACCTTCGGTGGGGACATGGCTGATATTCTTCTCATTGCTCTCAAACAACGTTGCCATAATGACGGTTTAGGTTGTGAGCCAGAAACCCTCGCTACCCAATTTCGTCTCCACTTGCATCGGGGTATCGGTTACCTGGCAGGTGATCCTAATATAAAAAAAATTGAAGACTTGATCACTATTGCCCTAGTGTCGTGACACACCTGAAAATGTAGGTTGGGTAGAATATTCCCTTAGCATCGGTCGAAAGAGAAGTTAAACCCAACAGAATATGCGAGGAATGTTGGGCTAAAAGCTAAGCTGGATCAACCACCTAAATCACCTAGTTGTCAGAGTCTGATGGGAAGAATCAATCAAGAAATTGCTCATTTGCTGGATCTAGCACAGCAGTTGCAAGAACAAGGGAAGCTAGTGCAGAAGTTGGTTGAACCGAGTACTGACTTCCACAAAATGGAGCGGGAGATGCTCATTAATATGCTCCAAGAAATGCAGCAAAAAGCTCAAGAACAAGAGCAACTGAAGGAATATTGGCAGCGAAAAGCTCAAGAGCAAGAGCAGTTTAAAGAAGATTTACAACGTCAGGTGATTCGTTTGCTCGATGAGATAGAAGCGATCGCTAGTGGTAACCTAACTCTAAAAACCGAGGTAACTCCAGATGTGATTGGGGCTGTCGCTGATTCCATTAACCAGCTGGTTGACAACCAAATTGAAATTCTTCAGCAGCTGCCGCCGGATGCTCCTATCAGACAAAAATTTCAGCTTCCCGACTGAATAATGACAGAAACTATACCTCAGAGTTGTTTGTCTCAAAATGCTAGAGGCTTTTGCTAAGAGAAGCATTTGAAAGATAATTTAAGTACATAGACTCAAGTATATCTTCCAAATGCTTCCCTGCTCAGGTAATTTTCTCGTAAAAAATGTACCTATTGTAGGGTGTGTTAGCGCAGCGTAACGCACCGTTTTGCGGGTACAATCATTTTAAAAATCGCCTAAGCACTAGGCTACACCAACACCCAACCCTGGAAATCTAGTCCAGTATTCTCTTCAAACCAGGTTTCTTGACCTATGCCCTAGCACAGTCTTTAGTAGACACCAGGATTGTAGCGATCGTCACCTGCGTTGTAAACAGGTTCTGGCTCAGTCACTGTGAAAACTTCATCATCAATTTGAACTTTTAACCGTTCTTTCTGTCTTTCGCTGAGTCCCGGAATATTCAAAACGTCTTCTATTACTTTATAGGGAGCATTCTGAACAATTATTGATGCCAGAGTGGGGTAAAACCCTGGATAGTTACGAAAATATCGAATATGGGTATTGTTCAAATCAATTTTTTCTTTGTCACCGTACTCAGTAGCGAGTTTGGCATCAGCAGGGTTAACTTTAGGAGCCTCAGCCAGTAAAACAGAAGATGATTGCAATGTCGCACTACTAAATGAATTCAGGTAAGTCAAGGGCATTGGCGAAGCCATAACCTTTAGAGGTAAACCCAAGCAGCCGATGGCAATAGTCAAGACTGCAAGTAAACGAACCAATCCTTTCATCAACTTAACTCCTTAGCTTATACAAAACAGCACTAACTATGAACAGAAGTTATACTACTGTTCATTTAGTTTAATTTTTGTGTCCATTATCTCATCTTATGGTAACAATGCCTCCAGTAACCGGAGCTGGGGGTGCTGGGGGTGCTGAGGAGCTGGGGGAGCTGAGGGAGCTGAGGGAGCTGAGGGAGCTGAGGGAGCTGAGGGAGCTGGGGGAGCTGAGGGAGCTGAGGGGCGGAGGAGCTGAGGGGGTGAGCGGAGGGGCGGAGGAGCTGAGGGAGCTGAGGGAGCTGAGGGAGCTGGGGGAGCTGAGGAGA
>JAAHFP010000063.1 GCA_010672925.1 Symploca sp. SIO1C2
TCGTCAGCTCTTTCCGAGTGAGTTTCCCTCAATTTATCAAGCCTGTCTCATCTCTCAACTACTTACCCAGACTACACTCTTGGGTGATTTATTGGGCTAGAGGCATTTGATTTGAGCGAACCGTGAGACTAATGACAAATAAAAAAGGACAAATAACAAATACTTGCCAACTCGTACTCATTATGAGTATGATTAATTTATACAAACTCATAACGAGTACGACCAATACCAGAAGTAGGAAGGAAAAAAATGCTAAAAAACTGTGAAGGCCAAAAAGTTCCCAACGTTACCTTCAAAACCCGCCAAAACGATGAATGGGTTGATGTTACTACAGACGAGCTATTTGCGGGCAAGACGGTAGCAGTTTTTTCTCTACCAGGCGCTTTTACCCCAACCTGTTCATCCTCTCACCTTCCGGGGTACAACGAATTGGCTCCCGTTTTTAAAGCAAATGGAGTAGAGGAAATCATCTGTATGTCAGTAAATGACACTTTTGTGATGAATGAGTGGGCAAAGGATCAAGAAGCCGAAAACGTCACCCTTATTCCCGATGGTAACGGTGAATTTACCGAAGGAATGGGGATGCTAGTTGACAAAGAAGACTTAGGCTTTGGTAAGCGCTCCTGGCGCTATTCCATGCTTGTTAAGGATGGTATAGTCGAAAAAATGTTCATTGAGCCGGAAGTTCCAGGAGACCCCTTCGAGGTGTCTGATGCGGAAACCATGCTCAAATATATCAATCCCAAAGCTGAGAAGCCAAAACTAGTGTCCATGTTTAGTAAGGTTGGTTGTCCTTTCTGTGCTCGTGCCAAGGCAGCTTTGAAGGCACGGGGTATGACTTACCAAGAAATTGTCTTAGGCAAGGATATTACTACCCGCTCTTTACAGGCTGTTAGTGGTGCTGCAACAACTCCCCAAGTATTTATTGATGGCAAACTAATTGGTGGTGCTGATGACTTAGATAATTACTTCGCTGGTTAATCAATTGGTTATTGGTTGTTGGTTGTTGGTTGTTTGTTATTAGTACCAAGGACAAATGACCAATAACCTTCCTTAAAGAAGTGAAACCTATTATGATACTTTTGTTCTCTCTCTCAGTACGTAAGATTTTAAGCTCTTCTCTGATTTGGTTAGCACCAGCAGCAATTCGCTCTTGAGCTTCAGATGAGAAATTCCTTCTGATGTCTTTGTAAGTCTTGTAAGTTGTCATACCAATAAGATAAGAATGCTATATATTAGGGAGTTACCTAAATTATGAACTACGATTTTGACTTATTTGTAATTGGTGGCGGTTCTGGAGGCATTGCCACCGCCAGACGAGCAGCAGAATATGGAGCCAAAGTAGGAGTAGCAGAATTTGATAGTTTGGGTGGAACCTGTGTCAATCGTGGCTGCATTCCCAAGAAACTCATGGTTTATGCTTCTCATTTTCCTGATTTGTTTGAGGATGCTCAAGGTTATGGCTGGAGTGCGGTTAAGAGTACCCTTGATTGGCAAAAGCTGATTAAGGTAGTCAATCAGGAAGTTGAACGCCTCAATGGGGTTTACCAGCGGATGCTGGATAAGTCAAAAGTAGAATTATTTCGCGATTATGCCAAGTTTATTGATGCCCATACTGTAGAAGTTGGAGATCGTGCTATTACCGCCGAGAAAATTTTGATTGCGGTTGGAGGTATACCAGTTAAACCAGATATTCCAGGTATAGAACATGCGATCGTTTCTGATAACATGTTTCTCCTGAAAGAACAACCACAGCGGATTGTCATTCTCGGTACTGGCTATATTGGTGTGGAGTTTGCCTGCATTATGCACGGTTTGGGTTCTGAGGTAACCTTGCTGAGCCGAAATGATCTGATTTTGCGGGGATTTGACGAAGATTTGCGTAGCTCTATTCAAGAAGCAATGCAACACCATGGTATCCGGGTTATTAAGATGACTGAACCTCCTGTAATTGAAAAAACAGCAGCAGGTGTGCAAGTTAAGGTGAAAGGGGAAACAGAGGAAACTATTGTTGCTGATGCAGTTAGTTTAGCTGCTACTGGTCGTAAACCGAATCTTGATAAGCTGGGTTTGGAGAAGGCAGGAGTAGAAATTAAAAATGGCGCGATCGCAGTTGATGAATATAGTCAGACTAGCCAGGAGCATATCTATGCTGTAGGAGATTGCACCGATAAAATGAATCTTACCCCTGTAGCGATTAATGAAGGTCGTGCCTTCGCTGATACTCATTTTGGTGGTAAATCTCGGAAAATGAGCTATGAAAATGTACCCACAGCGATTTTTACCACACCGGAAGCAGCCACAGTCGGTTTAACAGAAGCTCAAGCAAGGGAGCAATATGGAGAAGCAGTGAAGATCTATCGTGCTCGCTTCCGCCCAATGTATCACACTTTGAGTGGTCGAGAAGATAAAACGATGGTGAAGTTAGTAGTTGACCAAAATACTGATAAAGTTTTAGGTGCTCACATGGTCGGTGAACATGCAGCAGAAATCATTCAAGGAATAGCGATCGCTCTGAAAATGGGAGCAACGAAAAAAGACTTTGATGCCACTGTTGGTATCCATCCCTCTACTGCTGAAGAATTCGTTACCATGCGGTGAAATATTCAGTAGACTCAGAGAAGTAACAAGTAACAAGTAACAAGTAACAAGTTTTGATCCAAAATTTTCAATTTCCTTGACTTTTTTTTGGAATGAAGTCCTACTACTGCTTATTACTTATTACTTATTACTTATTACTTATCGTCAATATCGTTCTAACAAAAGTTTGACTTCTGCATCCAAATCTAAATCCTTCATACCTTCCCACTCAGCCTGACGAACTGCTAAATAGGCTTGGGCTAGTTCTGCACCCAAGGCATCTAACAGCACCTGATTGTTCCTCAGTTGCTCAATTGCCTCCCCTAAATTGGTAGGTAAGCGATCGATTCCCCGTTCACTACGTTCTGATTCCGTCAGAGTTCCAGGATCTACCGTTACAGGTTCTTGCAACTCCAAACAATGGCGAATACCATCCACTCCCGCAGCAATTACTGCCCCTAAAGCTAGGTAAGGATTAGATGAAGGGTCTACAGTTTTCAATTCCAAATGAGTCGGACTAGGAGGTTCGGGATTACTCGGCACTCGCACTGCTGCCTCTCGATTATCCATACCCCAACAGCGGAAGGCTCCACTCCAACAGTGAGGCACAATCCGTCGGTAGGAGTTAGTGCTAGGAGTAGTTATCGCCATCAGAGCTGGGAGATGCTGTAGAATACCAGCAATGAAGCGACGAGCCACTTCCGAAAGTCCCCCATCTTGTTCGAGATTAGGTAAGAGATTTTGCCCATCTTGCCAGAGACTAAGATGGAGGTGACAACCATTGCCTGCCTTGTCTGCAAAGATTTTGGGTACAAAGGAGGCAATCAAGTTATGCTGAAGAGCGATCGCTCGCACTGTTTCCCGAAAGGCAATCTGCTGATCCGCAGCAGGTAGTGCTTGGGTGTAGAGTATAGAGATTTCCTGTTGCCCAGGGCCAGATTCTGGGTAATATTGCTCTACCAGCATCCCTTGTTCTACCAAAGCTTCAGCTATTTCATCAATTACTCGCCGGTGCAGTTCCATTGATAGGGTTGAAGCAAATACCGTTTCATCTGCTGGTGCGATACCATCAGCTGTTCGTCGCAGCAGATAAAACTCATTTTCAAAAGCGGCAACCACTTGTAATCCTTCCCTATCTGCCTCCGCAATCATCCTTTTGAGAAAATTCCGGGGACAAAGACCCCAAGGCTGACCATCTTTAACCATATCTCCCAACACACAAGCATGACGAGGGGCATAGGGTAGGGGATTGAAGGTATTCCAGTCTGGCACTAAGCGTACCTCCCCCACCGGACCTAAACCACTACCAGGTGCTGGAGCATCGTACATGACAGGAATTGCCTGCTGAGCAGCAGAAATGCCAACACCGTGTTTGAGGTAATCTGCTAAAGTCACTCGGTGTAATGCCTTAGTGCGAATTACATTAGCATTGTCACACCAGAGGATACGTACAAAGCGAATACCAATATGGTTGAGTTTGGCTAAGATTTTATTGGTCATTTTTTTAAGGAATTGAAAATTGGGTTAAGTGGAACTGGCATCTTGCCAGTTAAGTGGAACAGGCATCTTGCCAGTTAAAGCGGATAGGTATACTTGGGTCTATAACAAAGTTAAAGATATTTTAAATTATATAAATATAAAATAAAAAAATTGATGAAATTAGTTAACTTTTTACCCAATTGAGGGCAAAAAATGCCAATAATAGGGCATGTATATTTTTGTATCACAGTAATTAAAAAGTTTTGTATCACTAAAACCTAAGAGTTATTGCTAGCCTCGAATCGCGATCGCGGCGAATACTCCGCGATCAAAGAAAAAGACACTGGTCAGTTTTATCAGTTAGGTTAGATGCTGAGAACAGCAAGCAATCTCTCTGTTCAATTGTCAGATGGTAGTTTTTGGATTACTGCCAGTTGGTGCAATAGAGAGCAGTTAGGTATCAGCGACTTCATCCGTATTGGCAGCGATGGCAAGGTTTTGGAGCAACTAGCTTCTGAGTTGAGCCCTTCAGCTGAAGAACCGTATTTATCAGGCAATCTACTCACTATTTTCCCAGGAAATAGTTCTCATATTGAAAGAGGAGACAGAGCAATTAATGCAAGTAAAACAGGATTTATTCGCCAAAGCTTGGAAGGCACTAGAAGATTCCATAATCTACTACCAAGGACATCCCGTAGGGACAGTCGCAGCTCATGATCCAGATGTGGAAGCCCTCAATTACGACCATTGCTTCGTCCGGGATTTTATGTCTTCAGCCTTTGTCTTTCTGTTTAATGGTAAAACAGAAATTGTACGTAATTTCTTGATCGAGACTTTGGCTCTCCAAAATGAGACCAAGCAAATGGATTGCTTTAATGCTGGTCAAGGTTTAATGCCAGCTAGCTTCAAAGTTTTAAATACACAGGGTCAGCAATATATTAGTGCAGATTTTGGGGAACATGCGATCGGCAGGGTCACCCCAGTTGATTCTAGCTTGTGGTGGATTATCCTCTTGCGGTCTTATGTCAAAGCGACAGGAGATTTAGACTTAGCTCATCAACCGGACTGTCAAAGGGGAATTATCGAAATTCTCAAGCTTTGTTTAGCTGATCGATTTGACATGTTTCCCACTTTGTTGGTTCCAGACGGCTCATTTATGATTGATCGTCGGATGGGAGTATATGGTCATCCCCTAGAAATCCAATCCTTATTTTATGCTGCTTTGAGGGCAGCCAGGGAATTACTTGCCCCTGGTCGTCAAGGAGATGTCTATAATCAGTTTATTACTCAGCGTCTGAATACCCTCAATTTCCATATTCGGGAGTATTATTGGTTAGATTTAAAGCGTTTGAACGATATTTATCGCTATCGAGGTGAAGAGTTCGGCACAACAGCAGTCAATAAATTTAATATTTATCCAGAGTCTATTCCCGATTGGTTGACGGAATGGATACCAGATAGGGGAGGTTATCTAGCGGGGAATTTGGGACCAGCGCGGATGGATTTTCGCTTCTTTACCCAAGGCAACTTGCTAGCCATCATAAGTTCTTTGGCTAGTGATCAAGAGTGTGACTGGATTATGGATCTCATCGAACAACGATGGGATGATTTGATCGGGAGTATGCCCATGAAAATCTGTTTTCCCGCAGTAGAAGGTCTGGAATGGAAAATTGTTACCGGTTGCGATCCTAAAAATGTCCCCTGGTCTTATCATAATGGTGGTAATTGGCCAGTTTTGCTTTGGCCTTTAGTCGCCGCAGCTCAAAAAACAGGTCGAATCAAGCTAGCTCAAAGAGCAATTGAACAAGCGGAAAAGCACTTGTGCGAGGATCAATGGCCAGAATACTATGATGGCAAGAATGGCCGACTAGTTGGGAAAGAAGCACGCAAATACCAAAGTTGGACAATTGCCGGGTATTTAATCGCCAAGGAACTAATGGCGAATCCTGAGCATTTAAAGTTATTCAGTTTTGATGAGGATCTTGAATCCCTGAATTGGACTTGTTCTATACCTATGAGTTAAACAAGTAACCCCCCCTTTGTCCTCCCAAGGGAGGAAGAGCACAACAATACATTTTCATCACCAGGGAATAATCTACTTCCACAACCTGGTGGTGAATTTTTTTTTCAAATGGCAGCTATAGCGCTACGCGCTAGGCAAAAGGCAAGTACGTAATAACTGCGGAGTGGAGTGGAAGGTTTAGGAATATTGTATTCTGCTCCTCTGCTCCTCCGCTCCTCCGCTCCTCCGCTTCCTTGACAACGACATCTTTACCTGAACTTGTCACCAATGCCCATTCCCCATTCCCCATTCCCAAAAACAAATGTACCTCATTCCCATCAGAAACGCTATGATTTGGTATTACTTAATCAAAACTTTAAACTTTTTTTCTTGTTTCTTGATGAAACTGTTGGATTAATTTAACAACACGGTGTACAGGAATTTTTTCTTCTATGAACATAAAAGGAACCTTGATTTTTGTGATGATAGTGACTGCTACCAGCATACCGCTAGCCCTGCATATATTACCTAATGCCAATAGCACTCATCCTTTAGTATTAAAGCCTCTAGAAAAAGTAAAAAATGCTTTTCAACCACTAAAAGCGAAGAACGTAAGTGTTGAAAAAATTCTGAAGACGAAGAGATGTGTAGGGTGTGATCTTCAGGACATTGATCTGAGTGGAGCTGATTTGACGGGAGCTGACTTTAGAAATAGTGACCTCACTGGTGCTAATTTGAAGAATAGCAAACTTAAAGATGCGAAGATGGCTGGTGTTCGCCTCAAAGATGCTGATTTAACCAATACTGACTTAGATGGAGCAGATTTTATCAAAAGTGACTTGCAAGGTGCAGACTTAAGTGGTGCAACTCTGCTCAATACCAGTTTGGTAGAAGCTGATTTAACTACTGCTACTGCTAAGAGGACTGAATTTCGAGATGCAGACTTAAAAGGTGCTTCTTTGGAGAAGGCGAACCTAACTGGTTCCTTTTTTACTGGCGCACACCTGCTGGAAGCAAATCTAGCAGGTAGCAATCTGACTAATGCCAACTTGCGTTATGCCAATCTGCGGGATGCGGATGTAACAGATGTCAACTTCAGTGGTGCTGATTTGGCTTTTGCGATCTTGCCTAATGGCACTAATCCTTATGGCACAACGAAGTATTAACTTTTGGGAAACTAGGGAATAGGGAATAGGGGAAGAGCAAGCAACACATCTCACACCCTGACTCCCCAGGAGTATTTCCTAGGAGATTGATACCAAATTTGGCTTAGTTACCGGATTTGGTGTAATATATATTCAAGCTAAGGGTGCTATCTACTCCTGTATTTCTCGTAAGTGCTGGGGTAGCAGTATACGTAAATCATAATTTTTCTGGATAGTTTCCCTACCTTGGGCTCGGATATGTGCCATTTTAGTAGGATGCTCAAGAACCTCTTCGACTCGTTCAGCTATTACTTAAGGTAAAAAAGAGTCTAACAGTAAACCATTGACTCCATCTTCAATTACTTCAGCGCGAGCACAGATCTTACACGGTACGTTAGCTCGATCCGCATCACTGGTTATAGACTAGAGTGTTGTAGCATTTAATCAGGGTTTTTGGATGCCAAGACTCGATTTTTATCATAATGTTGTGAGGGTTGCTCTGATCAAGGATGGTTGGACTATAACTGACGATCCGTTGACTGTTGAATTTGAAGATTTAACAGTTTATGCTGATTTAGGTGCACAAAAAATTATTGGTGCTCAAAAATACCAACAAAAAATTGCTGTTGAAATTAAGGTTTTCCGAAGCCCTTCACCGGTTACAGAGCTAGAACGAGCTATTGGACAATATTATTTGTACTTAACGTTTATTAGTAAGCAAGAACCTGATCGCTCTCTCTATCTCGCAATTCCAGAACGGATTTATGATAACTTTTTTCAACGTCCATCAATTCAATTATTTATCAAAGAGCGTAAGATTTCTTTCTTTGTTTTTAATCCAGAACAGGAGGAGATTATCAAATGGATCACCTATTAGATAAATTGGAGAGATACCAAGCGATCGCACAAGAAGTTGTCAATGACTATGCTTGCTACAAGCCAAGTCAAGGAGATATCGAGTTGCAAGCGATCGCGACTCACAATTGTTATTTACTGATTAGCTTTGGTTGGAACGGCAATCGACGAGTTCACAGTACAATTGTACATTTGCGAGTTGCAAAGGGAAAATTTTGGCTCGAACGGGATGAGACAGAGGAGGGAATTACTCAAGATTTACTTGATCGCGGTGTTCCTAAAGAAGATATTGTTTTAGCTTTCTATCATCCTGAAGATCGAAAATTGACCGATTTTGCGATCGCGTAATCGCCACGCTTTCAAAGTCTTTACTTTTGTATTTCCCGTAAGTGCTGGGGTAGCAACAGGCGTAAATCATAATTTTTCTGGATAGTTTCCCGACCTTGGGCTCGGATGTTTGCCATTCTGGTAGGATGACTAAGAACTTCTTCGACTCGTTCAGCTATTACTTCAGGTGAGAAAAAGTCTACTAGCAAGCCATTGACTCCATCTTCAATCACTTCAGTTACAGGAGCGGTTTTAGAAGCAACGACTAAGCAACCAGTTGCTAGAGCCTCTAACATCGACCAAGATAGAACAAAGGGACGAGTTAGATATACATGGACTGAAGAAGCTTGCAGTACTTGGACATATTGAGCATAGGGCAGTAGACCGGTAAAGTGGACTCTGGATAAATCTAACGGTACTTTTTCGAGCATTAACTCCTTGTAAGTTTTTCCATCAGGCAGAGATTTGCCATAAGCTACTCGGTTTTCTCCCACAATGACGACGTGACACTGGGGACGCCGTTGTTGAATCAGGGCAACTGCTTCGATAAACTGGGGAAAACCTCGGTAGGGTTCCATGCCTCGTGCAACATAAGTGACTAATTCTTCTACTTGGGATAAATCTAGATTCAGTTGGGGTAAAACCAACTTGCTTCCCGGTTTGGGTTGAAAGAACTCCGTATCAATGCCATCATGAAAAACTTTGATTTTGCTCTGATACTCTGGGGGAAACTGTTGCCGTTGCCAGTAAGTGGGAGCAATTCCTTGGTCACAGCTGCACAAATCAATTAAAATCGGAGCATTTTTAATCCGAATCCTGGCTTCATCATCCATCGTTAAAGGTTCTGTGGGATCGAAGTCAGCATCGGAACCATGAGCATGGTAGAACCATTCAAAGTAACATAATAGTTTGGCTTTGGGGAAAATATCTTTCATAAATAAAGTCGGTCCCCAGCCAGAATGCCCATAAACTACATCAGGGATAAAACCTTGAGCTTTCAGTTTTTCTACCATACGATATACTGCTTGCCCCTGAAGTACGGCATTTTCTAAGGGACGAACATAATGGTGGGTTTGAGGAAAAGCTTCTCGGTTTGGGGAATAAAGGGCTTTGGTAACTCCAGGAAGGCTCCCTTCGCGGCGCATAGTACCGAAAACTACCCGGTTATTGGGATCTTTCGCTAAGGCAACAGCCAGGTGGCGAAACTGTGCCGGGAAATTGGAGTGCAAAAAGAGGATCTGCATAGGTTAGGGAATTGAGAATTGAGAATGTAGAAAAAAATTTGGTTGATTATTCAGCAATTCTAAATTCTACAAGCAGATCACACTGCATTAGTTAAAGTACATTACGCTGAGCAATTTGAAGTAAAAGACGCAAAGCCTCATTAACAGATTCTTCAGTGGGGAAGGCTTGAGCAACGTCAGGATCCAAAAGCACTAGATTTGTTCCCATCTGATAACGCTGTGCATATTTTCCTCGAACACCTCCCTGCATTTGAGCAAAGTCATATTCTGGACGTAGATCATCTTCCGATATATGTTCAACTTCCTTCTTCATAGAAACTCTGTTCTTGACGAGTTGTTCTGCGAGCACTGATTAGGCGGATACGATTACCTCTATCTGTATGAGCTACAACTAAAAGCTGACTAAATCTAGACAATCCAATGGTAACGTATCTACTCTCACCAATGGAATGATCAGGGTCAGGAAAGGTAACAGACAAAAAATCACCAAATACGGTTGCAGCTTCATTATAGGTTAAAGACAATTCTTGCTTTGCTGAATTAATTCTCAATTTTCTCTCACTAGCTCAATGTCAGCGTCTTTATGAAGGCGGTATTAGTGATGCTCGCAATCCAAGTCTGCAAAAGATGTTTCAAATGCTGGGTTTAGGAGAGAAAGCAGGCTCTGGCTTCCAGAAAATTCTCCGCGCTTGGAGAGAGCAACAATGGTTTATACCTTTGGTATCAGAGAAATTAGACCTGGAGATAACGTCAGTTGCTTTACCAATGGTTAGTCTAATACCAGAAAATGTTGAGAAAGAATTAAGGGAAATTGTCGGTGACGACTCATATTGCAGTCTGACGGAACTAGACCGAATTATCCTGGTACTAGCCCATGGATTTGGAAAGATTAGTAATGCTGACATTCAGTGTTATAGAAAGGAGCATCCCAGAGAAATAGGTGAATGCCTCAAGCATCTTGTCAATAATGGCTGGCTTGAACAATTTGGTCGTAGTCGTGGCACTTACTATACTCTCCCCAATCAGCATCAGTCTGATTTGCTTTTACTGTTTCCAAACTCCGAACATTACGAATCAAGCTCCGAACATTACGAATCAAGCTCCGAACATTACGAGTCAAGCTCCGAACATTACAAGCGTCTGTGGGAAGTTGCCGCTCCTATTCGTGAGAAAGGTCGCGTAAATAAGAGCATAGTGGAGAAAACAATTATAGCGCTTTGCTCCGAACATTACCTCCAACTCCGAACATTAGCTGAGTTGTTAGGACGTGAATCAGATAGTATCCGAAACCACTACATAAAACCAATGCTCTCCCATAATTTGCTAGAACTCAAATACCCGGATCAACCTAATCATCCTGAGCAAGCATACAGAACTGTATCACTACCGAATGATAAACTGGATTAAGTGTTGAAGTTTTGCGATCGCTAGCAATAACAAATAAAAAAGTATATTTTTGGTTATTATATCTCCTGCTCTCCAGGATTTCCTAGAATTAAATAGCGTACTTCTTCTAACAAAACATTAAATCTCTGATCACTTTCTGCGTGCCGTTGCTTCATTAGTTCTATTTCTTCTGTGTGTCGTTGCTTCATCAACTCGATCTCTTCTTCAAACAGATTCATCCTTTGTTGATTTTGTGCAGCGACTTGTAACAAAGCTTGTGAAGTTACTCTCAATCCATCCACGCTATCCCGCACTTCGGTAATGCTTTCTTTCATTTCGGTAATGCTTTCTTTCATTTCGGTAATGCTTTCTCGCATTTCACCGACAGTTGATGCCAACTCATCAAGCATTTCATCAGTCCAACGTTGTATTGCCATTGTATCTCTTTAATCTGGATTTTGCTCACTTTCTTCTATTGTACTATGGGATATCGAAGGTGCGTTACGCTACGCTAACGCACCCTACTACTAGTGTCCTGACTGTTTCGATAAACTACTCCACAAATTGCTGACAACAGCAGCCAAGTTAAGACATTAACACGAAAATCAAATAGGGTTACATCTACTAAGTTGAAGATAGTAAAACAGCCAAAAGCTAGCAGATAGGTGAAGAGGATTAATTGCTCTTGATACTTTTGATTTTTAGCTGAAGTAGACCAATTTTTCAACAACAGTACTCCCTTAACCATAATCCAACCAACTAAACCAAACAAAAACACTGTTGCTGGAATGCCGGTTTCCGCAGTTAACATCAACGGTAGATTGTGGGGATGACCTAGCCAAATACCCATTTTTTCTTCATATAGGGGTGTAAAGTTACGTAATCCCCAACCTAGCCAGGGACGCTCTTGAGTCATGGATAAAGTAAACTGCCATTGGGTAGTTCGGAGTAGTGCTACAGGTCGATCTGGATGTAATTGATCTGAAAGTCTTGCCCAAAAGTATGCTGGGATTAGCTGACGAAACCATTGACGCCCTAGAAATTCAGGGCCAAAAGATGCCCAGAAAATACTAGCCACGGCGGTGGCAACACTAACTACTAACCAATGCCAACCCAAATACAGAGCAAAAGCCAGACAAGCTACAACAGCAATACCCCAAGCATTGCGAGAACTAGTTAGCAAAAGAGCGATCGCATTACCAATTACTAATACTGTCAAAAACCATAGTATCCTGTCTGGGGACTTACTTGATTGCTGTCGCCAAGCTTGAAATCTCTCTATCCACAGCCCTAACCCCAAAATTAATACCATTTGGAGATAAGCTGCTAGGATATTAGCATAGATAAAGATTGAAGCCATACGACCAGGGGGATTGCCATTAGCTTCTAGTGCCCAACCAAACAAAGCTGGCAACTGCTCCGGATGAGCCCACCCCAGAAACATTTGCCCGAAGCCAAGAATTACTACTAGTACTGAAGGTATAACGAGAATCCAGGCTAACCGCCGCAGTTGCCCAGGGGTTTGAATTAAAATGTTATAGGTGGCAAATGCGATAAAGAAGGGGAGCAGGTTGGTTAAACCCAAGAAAGCTTCGGTGGGATTTAAGGCCACCGAAGATGTAATAATTAACCAAAGGCCGAGGATTGCCAGTGCCCAATTGAGAGGACGACGCATCATTGTCCGGTACTCTTGCCACCAAACATAGATTAACGCCAAGGATAGTCCCACTATTCCTAAAATAGGAAACAAGGGGAAAAAGAGACATCCTATTTGGAAACATTCCCAGCCTCTCTGCAAATGGGGTTCAGGATGCCGACTATCAGCAGAGGAAATGGGAAAGGGGAATTTGAAAATGGTCAAAACAATTCAAAATTATCAATTAAAAATTCAAAATTAACCTCCAGCTAAAGCAAGAGGCTTGTAATCAAGATGTGCTACACACGTTTCTATACCTGTCAATCTTTTCCCTTGGAGCCCTTGCTCCCTCTGCTTTTCGCTATAAAATTCAAACTGGTTCCCAACAATCAGTACGAGTAAGACGAATTTGTGCTAAGGCAAAAATTGTGGGGATAATACGGCCATAGTTAGTTGCGATCGATCGCCAGCCTAAATCCACTAAGAAGTAACCCCAGAGTATGGAGCCGACGCAGGCAAATACGGTGCGGGTAGCGGCATAGCGGGCAGCATTCAGGGCCATTCCCTGTTTAGCTGTTTGTAGTACAAAGTAATTCTGCAACTGGGCGGCAGCGGCAGTACCACCTCGCACGATGGCTTGTTTGGCAACTTGATACTTAGCGAAATGAACAGCGAACTGATAGGCTATTTTTTGCAGCAGTATTGGTTTGAGGATCGAACTAACGGCTAGGGCACTACCACCTTTGAGGAGCATTTCTACCGGATTGTGCTGAAGCTGTACAGGTAGTGGTTCGGAGAATTTTGACTGAGCGAGCGATCGCTGTACCTTTAATGTCAGGGATTGTTGTTCTGATAGGGGTAATTTTTTCCAGGCTTTACCTATCAGGTGGAGGAAAATCTCTGCTTCGATATCGGTAGTTGTCAGGTGTTGAGAGTAGGGAATCTTTAGGTAACGACAAACCTGGATTAGGGTTTGTCGGTAGGTAATTTCCCTAGTTCTACCTTGGAGTACAGTTATCCCATCTGCTGCCAAAAAGCGAAATCTCTCTTCTAGAGCATCTAACCAAGCCTCACGGCTTTGGCTTTGGATTTCGATCACATCATTGCGGTGTAGGTAGTCTAACGGGTTAAACTTGCGGCGGAACAGAATTACCGTCAGCTGTTGTAACTCTTCTTCTGTAGCTAAATCTAAAGCAGTTCTTAACTCATCCAATGTATTTCCCCCTCCAGCACCAGATTTAGTATCGTTCACTATTCTACTCTAGGAGTTCTGAAACTGTTCAAGCTGAAAATTCCCTAGTAGGCAAACTAGTTCGCGTAAACAAATCTTTTTAGTGCGATCGCTCTTTCTGGTTTCCCCAACTCTCTTCTTACTTTAATCCCTGTTCAGCCAACATGGTATTGAGCCAAGTTGCCGCTTTCCTGGAAATAGCAGGAATAGGTGGTTGGCTATAATCAATGCGGAAGTGGTAACCCCCACGGTTATACACCCCATCAAGAATAGGTTTGAGCTCAAAGACTAGGGAGTTATCCCCAACCTTCAAAGGTAACTCAACCTTGGGTATAGTATCCTGCAAATTGAAGGCATAAAGTTGGGCATGAGGTCTATTATCGCTACGACTAATCAAAATCCGATAGTCTTTGAGTTTAGTTACCCCTTGCATTGGCATCGCTTTTCCGCTACGAAGTAAATCAATCTCAACCAAGTGGGTAGAACTACTCAAAATCCTCTGACGTTTGCGCAGATAAGCTTCCTTCCCTTCACCAGCTTGTTTGTTTTTCGGTGAGAGTAGCTCAATCGTCGTCACCACCATGCCAGTTTTTGTATCCCGAATCTCTAAATATCGTTCTTGTACATCCTCAGCTAATGCGATGGTGACGGTTTGAGGTTCATCCGGCTTAGCTAATGTAGCGGTTGAGGTATTGGTACTGTTCCTTGCTAATTCTGGAGAAAACTGTGCCTCTTGAGAGATAACAGAGACATCAGGGATGCCAACGAGTATACTATCCTCTGGAGTACTTAGGTAGATACGCTTTTCTATGGCGACATAATAGTTGGGTAGTAAAGTAGGTGCAATTTCATCTGCAATAGCCACAATCAGACGGCTATGCACTTCAGACCATAATTCTGGATTCTCCAGATAGGGGTTCATGCCAGGGAATGGGCAGGATGTTTTGTTATTGGTCATTTGTTATTTGTCGTTTGTCATTGGTCATTGGTCATTTGTACTAATGATAAATTTTGTGAGTTTGTGGTTTTACAGCACTTAGCGCCAATGTTGGGACAAATAGTGCATCGAGAGTGAATTGCTATAATCCTTGCATTGCCAGCTTTTTCCTTCCCAATTCCCAATTCTCAATTCTAAATTCCCTCGAATATTAGTTAAAAGTTAGGTATTTGCCAAAATTGTCCTGAATAATTACCACAGTCAGCCATAATCGGTTTATTGTCTTTAGCATCATTAATGATATCTAAACATTTATCACTGCCCGTAAACATGGTTTTGAGGCGATAATGTCCAGACCTATTGGTTGATTGTATTTGCCAAAATTGTCCTGAATAATTACCACAGTCAGCCATAATCGGTTTATTGTCTTTAGCATCATTAATGATATCTAAACACTTATCACTGCCCGTAAATAGGGTTTTGAGACGATAATATCCAGACTTGTTTGTTCTTTGTATTTGCCAATATTGTCCTGAATAATTGCCACAGTCAGCCATAATCGGTTTATTGTCTTTAGAATCGTTAATGATATCCAAACATTTATCACTGCCCGTAAACATGGTTTTGAGGCGATAATTTGTTTGTGCTTGGGCAACGTTAGTAGTACTGGCAAAAGCAAGCACAGAAGACGCAACAGCTATACCAAAAGTGGAAATTCTCTTTATAGTTTTGTTAAACATGGTGGTATGATAGATAGTTTTAGTTTTAGAAATTATTATATCAAAAATTATACCACAAATTCAACTGATCTGAGTTCGATATACAGCGTTATTTGTTATTGGTTATTTGTTGTTTGTTGTTTGGTTAAATTGTTAAGTTATTTAACTACATAAGTCTTAACTACTACACCCCACACCCAGCCTAATTTTAAAGCGTCTTGTCACTCTCTGAGCTACACTCCATACCCAGCCTCCTTTTTAGCCTTGTCCTCATTTGTCCCTTTTTCTTGTGCTAAATATTATCCTGACAGGGTTTATTTCCGTATGTATTTAGAATGAAGTGGCACTTGATCCTGTATTCATCATTAGATTAGGCAACTCATGTTGGATTGGAAATGGTTTTTACGAGTAGCATTGCTTGGTTTAGTGGGGACAGCAGTAGTTTCCCAAGTCTTCTCTACCCTAGAGCAAAACAAAAGGCGTCGCGACTTCGCCGTGGCAATCACTCCTCAGGAAGCTAAAACTCAAACAGACTTACTTTACCCATTGGACTCTGTTATTCTTCCAGAAGATATCTCAGTACCCCTATTCCCCTCAGAGTCCTCTACTCAAGAGAGTCTCCCAAAAGTAGAACAACCATTACCAACCCTACCCTCAATTAAACCGCAAGAGCTTCCTGCTCTAGAAAAACCCCTATCAACCCTACCTCCTATTCCTAAAGTAGAAACTCCCAGCTTCAGGCAGCGATTCTCTCTGCCATCTTATCGTAATTACCGGAAACGCCCCCGACAATTTTCTGTCTCGTCCACTGAGACTTCCCAAGAAACTCCCCAAAAGCCAGCTTCTGCATTACCTACCAATACACCCAAGGTAGTTTTCCCATCCAATACTCCCCAGAATATTTCCCAATCCAATACTCCCAAGGTAGTTTCCCAGCCCAATACTCCCAAGGTAGTTTCTCCACAACTAAAGGAGCAACTGAGTCTTCTCTCTAAGCCGGATTCTAAGGAGAAAGACAAGGGAATAGCCGACACTATAGAGCCACAAAATGAAAATAACCTGGTAAGTAACAATGGACAACAGGAAGATAAGACAAGTAGTCAAGCATCCTGCCTCTCCTCAGATCCTGACTCTTGCACTCTAGAACCAGTTTCAGCATTACCTACCAATACTCCAGAGCAAACTTCTAATACTCCAGAACAAACTTCCCAAGAACTACCATCTGAAGTTGAGCAAGAAGTTGTATCCACCAGTTTAGAGCAAGAAGCCAACCTAGATCCCTATTCTGCCCTCTTTGCCACCCCTGTCTCCCTCGGAATCGTAGCGATTGGCGTAGCCGAGGGGAATTATCGCTTATTTATCGAAGACGGCAATCTCTATGTCGAGAAAACACCACTTTACTTTGGACATACTGATCCAGGTAACTTATCCTGGGGAGAGGTAGTAACTAATTATGGACCTTGTAGTGACCAAGGGCGTAGTGGAGGCAATCTAGCTGTTGCTGAAAAGCTTTGCTCACAGCGCTCCCTAGCTCAAGTACCCACCCATCTTGCAGATTTACAAGCAGCAGGCATTGATCCTCGTAAAAATATAGAATTCTTGCTGAATACTGCCGACCTTTACAACCAAGCCAGCGTCATCCATTCTCGCAGATTTCCTGAAGCCTTGATCTTGGCAAGCCTTACAGGTCAAACTGGAGTAGAAGCGATCGCTTGGGCTAGAACAGCATCTTTTTATCTTAATGAAAACCAGGAGATTGATTTTCAAGAAGGTGAGAACAAAGCTACAGGGCTCCTAGGGATTTGCGCAAGAGAAAGACGGCCTATAACTGAATGGCAATGTGTATATCGAGATCAGCTGCGACGAACACAAGCCATTGCCTCCGTTTTAGATACCTATCGGCAAGTTGCCCAGGCTGAGGGAGCTGGGGAGGCTGGGGGAGCTGAGGGAGCTGAGGGAGCTGGGGGAGCTGGGGGAGCTGAGGGAGCTGAGGGAGCTGAGGGAGCTGGGGGAGCTGAGGGAGCTGAGGGAGCTGGGGGAGACAAGGAAGATATGTAAACTCACCAATTCCCCATTCCCCATTCCCCATTCCCAAACAACAAATGACAAATGACGAACAACAACTTACCATATATTTGGTGAAAACTTGTGCTTATTCAGGAGAAGAACGCAATTGCTGACTCTTGGCGTTAATATCGACCACGTTGCTACAATTCGGCAGGCGCGGCGCACAGTTGAGCCAGATCCGGTGGCAGCAGCGGTGTTGGCAGAATTGGCTGGTGCCGATGGCATTACTACCCATCTGAGGGAAGACAGGCGTCATATTCAGGATAGGGATGTGCGCTTGTTACGACAGACGGTGCGAACTCACTTAAATCTGGAAATGGCTCCTACCGATGAAATGGTAGCGATCGCTTTGGAGATTAAGCCTGATTATGTTACTTTGGTACCGGAAAAACGGGAAGAAGTGACTACAGAGGGGGGTCTTGATATTGCTGGTCAAATGCCCAGGATGAGTGAGATTGTCCCTAAGTTACAGGATAGTGGTATTCCCGTTAGCTTGTTTATCGACCCTGACTCAGCTCAAATCGAGGCTGCGGCTAAATTGCAAGCAAAGTTTATTGAACTGCATACCGGTTGCTATGCAGAAGCCGTTGATGAGGAAAGTAGTCAGAAGGAATTAGCCTTGTTAGCCAAAGGATGCGAAGATGCGATCGCGGCGGGTATCCGAGTCAATGCCGGACATGGCCTTACTTACTGGAATGTCTACCCTGTAGCTTGCATTGCAGGTATGGAAGAACTCAATATTGGCCATAGTATCATCTCTAGAGCCGTACTCGTTGGTCTAGAACGAGCTGTCCGAGAAATGAGACAAGCTATGCAGGGAATTAAGAATTTAGAATTTAGAATTTAGAATTTAGATTCACTTTCTTCTAAAATGCTAAGTCAAGGAATGTAACCACAAACAAACAACCAATGACAACTTACTACTACGTTTTAGCTAGTCAAAGCTTTCTCACAGAAAAAGAACCCTTGGAAGAAGTATTGAGAGAGCGTGTTAGGAATTACCACGAGAATGAGAAAGAAATCGACTTTTGGGAAGTTAAGCAGCCTGCCTTTCTGGAAGCACCGGAGATGGCAGCAGTTAAGCAAGAATGTCCTCAACCAGCAGCAGCGATAATTTCTACTAATTCTCAATTTATCACCTGGCTCAAATTACGTTTAGAATTTGTGAAAACTGGCGAATTTCAGGCTCCTTCAGATACCATTCCTGAGCCTCTAGCTTCTCTTGTTGCAGCTTAATAGGTGGTAGGTGGTAGGTGGTAGGTGTTAGGTAGTAGGTGGATTGTTGTTTTTTTAATAAAAAACTTCTTGTATTCTTCTCTTCTAACTCCTGTTCCCCTCCTTGGAGGGGCTAGGGGTGGGTTTTCCTGACTCCTTTTTCAGCTGTTCAATGTTCACATCCCATTTTCCCAACGCTATATTAGGTATTAGGTTCAACAGAAGATTAATCTTCAGCTTCTTCATAATTCCATTAACCCTATGGAGTAATTTGGTTGAGCCTACGATTGCTCAACCAACTGCCTCTGTTTGTCAGCCACCACGAAAAGATGAGTATCTTTTGTTTATCCTCACCCAAGCCAGGGCAACTTACGAAGATATTCGAGCAACTTTACCACCCCAACTACCTACTAATTTTTGTCAATATTTAGACGATACAGTAGTTCGTGTTGGTGGTTTCAACCAATTGCTGGATGCTCAAGGATGGGCACGTTATTTCAACGAGATTGTGGGTTTATCTGCATTTGTAATTCAAGCAACACCGTCTAGAAATGCTCCTCGCCTCCCCGAATATAAACCTGAGCCTTTAGCTGATGGTTACGCTGTATTAGTAGATTACTTCAGCCAACCAGAAATTGCCTCGGAGTTAAGGCAAGTACTTGGCACGGATGTAGGCTTAGTCACTTATGCTCAACGCCCCTACTTACTAGCACTACATACCCAGAATGAAAGAGAAGCTAACTCCAAGTTACAGCAATTAAGCGATCGCGGTTTTATTGGTATCGTAGTTGATAGCCGTAGTGTAATTCTGATCAGACCCGTAGTTCTTTTTTAAGTAATCGTTGTTTGTTATTTGTTGTTTGTGATGAGCAGTACACTGGCGTGTTAGGTTACGCGATCGCCTAGGATATTAGTTTCTCCAAAAAGCTGACAGCTTAGTTGCATTCTCCATCGGTTTTTGCTACTATTATTTTATAATGGAAAAATGTACGCACATATATACTACTTCCAATAGGGCACTATACTCAACAAGTAAACAAATGTACCGCATAGCAGAGCAAACTGCTGTATGATACCAAATCCGGTTACAATAGAGCCGTTTTGAGCAAACCGTGAAATCCCTGTAGAGACGCGCCATGGCGCGTCTCTACAATGTCGGCATAGCGGATATATCGATACCGGATTTGGTATTAGCTCAGAAGCGAGCAAGATGCTCGCACTACTCCAATACTGCTTGGTTAAGCTCTAATCCCTTTCCCTCAGATCCCTCAGCTCAAACTCTTCTCTTAGATTTAGGCGGTTTTGATGGTCTAAGTACAGCCATTTGAGGGATTGTTAGCGGCTCAGTTTCTGCCTCTTCTGTACCAGTCCATGACGGAAATTTACCTTGGGTAATCTCAAGTGCTTGTTGATGCAGTAGTGGAGTTAGAAAACCAGGAGAATTCGCTTCTGTTTGTAGCACTTGCGTAGCTGTTTCCTGTGCTAGTTTTCTTAAACTAGGGTGAGCTAGGGCTTTAATGATGTGCGCATCTTGCCGTTTGTTAAACTTTCGTTTGTTGCGATGATAATATTCAATTTCTTGATACCATCGTTTCAAGATCTGGCGACAACAATCTGTAACTGCATTTGGATTATTCCAGAAGGCGGTTAGAGCAGATGTAACCAAGGGGCGATATTGTTTGTACCAGTTATTGAGAACTTGAAGTGCCATTTGTTGGCGCAATTCAGTATTAAAGGGTGCTTGTAAGGCGAAAATTTTATGCGCGGGATTCAAATTTTCCCCTGCTTGCCAACGTAAGAGAATTTCCTCGGCAGCTTTTTGAGCTTCTGGTGTTTCACCGGCAATAGCAAAACATTGAGATAGTAACACTGGATTGGTTTCTGCCCAGGATGCAATTTTTTCTTGAGCCTCTATTTTAGCTTCTTGTCCTAGCAATTCCAAACAGCTATAGAGTACATGAGGGTTTTGCCCTGGTGCAGAGAGGAGGACAAGAGCTTGTTCTTTTGCTTCTTGTCCTAGTAAATTTAAACACTTACAGAGTACAGTAGGCTTTTGCTCTGGTGCAGAAAGGAGGACAAGAGCTTGTTCTTTTGCTTCTTGCCCTAGTAAATTTAAACATTTACAGAGTACAGTAGGCTTTTGCTCTGGTGCAGAGAGGAGGACAAAAGCTTGTTCTTTTGCTTCTTGTCCTAGTAATTCCAAACATTTACAGAGTACAGTAGGGTTTTGCCCTGGTGCAGAGAGGAGAACAAGAGCTTGTTCTTTTGCTTCTTGTCCTAGTAATTCCAAACATTTACAGAGTACAGTAGGGTTTTGCCCCGATTTAGAGAGGAGGACAAGAGCTTGTTCTTTTGCTTCTTGTCCTAGTAATTCCAAACATTTACAGAGTACATGAGAGTGTTGATTAGTCTTTTTTATCCATTTCTTTGCTAGTGCTTTAGCTTTTTCTAGCGGTATAATGTGTAACCATCCGTTGAGAATTGGGCTACTTCGACAACCTGCTTGGTAAAGTTTCTGTAAAACTTCCTCTTGCCGTTTTGGATAGGAGGTATTCACCCATTTCCAGACTAAACCCCACAACTTATGACTATTTGGTGCAACTTGGGCAGCAGTCAAGAGAAGATTAAGTCTTTCTTGGGGCTCAAGATTCAAAGCATTATTCACAATTAAGCTTAAGTAGGCATTATGCTTGATTTCGGCATTAAGGAGTTGATGAATATAATTAAAAGCAGTAGTTTGATTGACCAAATTTGAGCGTTGACAGACAAAATGCCGTAAAAGCCAAGAAGCTGTCGCAGCTAGCTGCTTATCTACCTCTAAATTCCCTTGCCTTGCAGTAGCCCAACGGATAACTCTATCCAGAACAACTTTTCTATAGTCATCATCAATATAGGGTTGAGTTAATCTTGCTTGACTTGCTTGGATTAACCCTTCTGCTAATTCATTGTGACAAAACAGCAAATGGTTTTGAGCTGGGTTAAAAGATAACAAGGGAGTAACCAGATTCCATCGAGGATTATCACTAACCCGTTTAAACAAAATTGGAATCCCAGCATTAGGCTGATGATAATCGGCAAGAGCAATTAAGACAGAAATAGACAAAGCAGTCATGCCCACTTCTTGGAAAACAGCCGCATCCATAATAGCAGTGGCAAGACCAGGAAACTGTTCCCGAATTCTCTCTAAATCATCCACCAAAATCTGTAAGAATACCTCTTCTAGTTCTTCCAGAGTTTTGGGAACAGGTTCTTGCCGACGGGCTAAAACCACCAAAATCCTTACTAGCCGTGCTTCTCTCAGGGATTCTGCCTTAAGTTGAGCAGCGGTAGTTGCCCAGGCAGGTAACACTTCGGCAATTTTATCGAGGATGGTAATTCGATCAGCTGCTTCATTGGGTGTAAACTGATCTTTGGCTCCTAACTTGAGCTTATTCGGTAATCTGCGTCCAGCAACTACTAGCACTAAGAAAGGATGTTGCTTCAAGTGGCGACGCAAACGCTCTACATAGCTACTGTCCAAGTCCTGAATTTCGTCAATCAACAAAAACTGAGGTTTACCTTCATTGTCGATAAAGTCATCTAATCCCAATTCAATCAGACGTGTGGGATTCTCTACCCACCAAACCTGGTAGCCTTGCTCTACTAAATCTAAGGCTAGACGCCGCAATGCTACAGACTTACCGGAACCGCCATGACCAATAATCGCTGTTGCAGGACAGTTGCGGTGCTGCTGACTATTCCTAATAGTAGTATTTAACAGATCTTTCCGAAAACTACGGGGGGCATCCCATTCACGAAACACCCCTAACCATTCGGTTCCCCGTTGAAAGGAGTAAAACTTTTCCGGTGTGATGCGATAGTCCCCTCGAATATCTCCCCTAGCTACTGCCTCCTCTTCTCGCGCTTCCTCCCGTTGCCGTAATTCCTCTCCCACAGGATAAGTGCCTGTTGGGGTAAACTTTTTGAAAAAGGCAAGTTCACGGAGTTGATTCTCAAGACGTGGTAAACCAGATTCCTGCTGTTCAAAGAGTTTGATTAAATCGATATTTTGCTGGCTTTTACTGACACCAGTGCGTAAATGATATAACTCCACCTCCAGTCGAAAGAGCAATTCCTCCCATTGACTGTCAGGTAACCTATTGAGTTGATCCAACAAACTAATGCGATCGCTCATTTACTCTTTCTTCAGATGGGGAGCAACTGTATAGATCACCTTCAGTAATTGTAGTAGACGTGCACCCTCTCTTAGGCGATCGCATCTTTATTGTACTCTATAGGTGTGCACATTTTTCCATTATAAAATGGTATCAAACGATCAAACTCCAGTCAACTGAGTTCCTAGCAACTCATTCCAACCCTGAAAATATTAACTATGAAAACTATTTCTCTTCAACTTCCAGAAACCGTATTCTCTGCTCTACGCAAAAGTCCTGATGAATTTGTTCGTGAGATGCAGATTGCCGCTGCCGTTAAATGGTATGAACTAGGTGAAATATCCCAAGAAAAAGCCTCAGAAATAGCTGGCTTAACTCGTGAAGAATTTATCTTGGCATTGGCACGTTATCAGGTTGATTTTATGCAATATACAGCGGTCGAACTTGAAGAGGAAATGATGAATGTTAGTTAAGAAGGTAATTGTTAACTCTTCCCCACTGATTGTTTTGTTTAAAAGTCAACAGGTAGCTCTTCTCCCTCAGCTTTTCTCCGAAATAATTGTGCCAGGTGCTGTTTGGCGTGAAGTAGCTGCATCAGGAAAAAATGATGTACCGACATTACAACTACCTAACGTTTCTTGGGCACAACAAGTAGAGGTTACCAATGTAGCATCAGAAATAGCAGCTTGGGATTTGGGGAAAGGTGAATCAGAAGTTTTGAGCCTAGCTAGGGAAAATCCTGATAGTGTTGCCATTGTTGATGATAGAGCAGCACGCCGTTGTGCTAAATCTCTAGATATCACAACAATGGGTACAGGAGGAGTATTGATTTTAGCAAAGCAACGGGGTTTGATCTCATCAATTGCTCCCAAAATTCAGGCATTACGAGATGCAGGTTTATGGCTATCAGATCCCATTGTTAATCTTCTTAAGCAAAAAGCAGGAGAGTAAAAAGATGAAAGAAATAGCGGAAAAGCGATCGTTATCATTCTAATCGTTTATGAACTGCTTCCTCGCTGGATGGTCGATATCCCTGATGGCTTTTGTGAGTTGCCATTGATTCTGCAATTTGCTTGATTAAGCTATTGCTTTGCAAGATATACAAGGTTTCTTGTTCCCTTTCCCAATCTTCAACACTCATTACTACAAAGTCTTGACCCTGATGATCTGTCACTTTAATGGGAATGTGTTGATGGGTTATTTGCTCAACATAGTCTTTTAATGATTCTTTGAACCTATTCAAGCTGATGCTATCCATTAGCACATTTCCTAAAAGTAGAATACTTGTATCTATCCGGTTTTGACCGAAAAAAACAAGGATACAAGCCCCCGGATTTATCCGTGGAAAAAACAAAGATTTTGTCATTATTCCAAGCCCCTGGCTTTAGACATGGGGTCAATCTAAAATCTAAAATCTAAAATCTAAAATTGATTGACACGCCACTTTTGAAACAGTTATCAAAAAGCTTCCTCAGTTAAAGATACCAGACGCTTCTGTGCAAGACTCAAATGTCGTTGGCGTGTCTTCTCGTGGCGATCGCGTTTTGAGACACTCTATAGGTGCGCGTATTTTCCCATTATAAATAATATCAAAAAATCAAAACCAAGTCAACGAGCGTGCACTCAGTTTCTGGAAAAAGAGTAGGCTGTACACTGATGCTTTAGGCAATCGTTAATATTCTCCCCAAGCACTTAAAAACACTTGATTTTTCATTCTTACTGGCGGCAATTGCCACCAGTCACAAATAGAATATGCCCAATTCCCCATTCCCCATCTCCTAATAAGCGGGAGACGCTAACCAAGCAATAGCAACACCTAAGACTAAACCTACAATTACCTGAAAGGGCGTATGTCCGAGTAATTCCTTGAGACGCTCCTCATTAAACTCTTTTCCCGCAAATAACTCATCAATGATTTGGTTGAGGATACGAGCTTGCTTACCAGCTGCTTGACGCACACCAGCAGCATCATACATGACAATGACAGCAAAAATTGTAGCGATCGCAAATTCAGGAGAAGCCCATCCTAAGGTTTGCCCGACTCCCGTTGCTAGTGCAGCTGCTAGTGCTGAGTGAGAACTAGGCATACCGCCAGTAGTCACCAACACGCGGATATCAAATTTACGATTTTTGGTTAGCTCTACCAGGAACTTCAATAGTTGAGCAATTCCACAAGCGAGAAGTGCAACCAGTAACACCTGGTTGTTTAGGATATCGCCAAAGTCCTGCATATTATTTTACGAGTAATTAGTCATTAGTTGTTAGCTATTAGATATTAACCAACAACAAACAACAAATTTAGTGAGTGCGGTTTGTAATAAAGTCAGCCAGGGCTACTAGGGGCACCGCTTTCTCCCCAAAGGGTTCCAGTTGGGCTTTCGCCGTAGCTACTAGCTGTTTAGCTTTGGCTTGTGATACTTCTAGTCCCCACAGAGCAGGATAAGTTACTTTTTGCGCTTGCAAATCCTTACCTACAGTTTTTCCCAATTCTTCTTGAGTTGCGGTGATATCCAGGATATCATCAATAATTTGAAATGCTAACCCAATATTTTGAGAATAGCAAGAGAGCCGTTCAATATCTGCCTCTGTTGCTCCAGCTAAGATTGCGCCACAGACTACTGAAGCTTCTAGCAAGGCTCCGGTTTTGTGAGTGTGAATAAAATTGAGGGTTTCTTCCTGGATATCTAACTTACCTTCTGATTCCAAGTCAACTACCTGTCCCCCAACTAATCCTGATGCTCCTACTGCTTTAGCTAATCGAGCTATTACCTGTAACAATCTTTGAGCTGGGACATCTTGAGTTTTTACCGCAACATACTCAAAAGCATAGGACAATAAGCCATCTCCTGCCAGGATAGCAATATCTTCACCATAGACTTTGTGGTTAGTCAGTTGCCCTCGACGATAATCATCATTATCCATTGCTGGCATATCATCATGAATTAATGACATGGTATGGATCATTTCCAAAGCACAGGCAGTAGGCATGGCCATTTCCACCGTACCATCTATTAATTCACAGGTGGCAAGGCAAAGAATGGGACGCAAACGTTTCCCTTTCGCTAACAGGGAATAGCGCATCGACTCGTAAATCTTGTTCGGATAAGTGATGGTAAGAGAAGCATCCATTGCTGCCTCAACTTGAGCCTGCCGCTGGGTTAAATAAGTTGATAAGTCAAAGGCTGCTGGTTTCCCTTGAGGAACAGGACGCCCATCCGTTGCTATCATATTTTAGTTCCTTAATCTTGCAGATCATTTCATCATCATAATTTTACGGGGCTAGGGTAATGAAAGGGAATTAGTTGTTGCATAACTAAGTACTGTGTTTTGCAGCAACATGGTAACAGTCATTGGTCCAACACCCCCAGGAACCGGGGTAATCGATTGGGCAACTTCCCTAACAGAGTCGAAGTGAACATCTCCCACGAGACGAAATTTACCACTACTATCGGTAACTCGATTAATACCAACATCAATTACTACTGCTGATGGTTTTACCATATCAGCAGTGATCATTTGGGGACGTCCCACCGCTGCAATCAGAATATCGGCACTGCGGGTAAGATCAGGGAGATTTTGCGATCGCGAATGAGCAATAGTTACGGTAGCATTGGCTTCCAGGAGCATTAAGGCCAAGGGTTTACCTACTAAAATACTGCGCCCTACAACTACGGCTGATTTACCTTGCAAGTCAATTTGATACTCCTCTAATAGCCGCATTACTCCAGCAGGAGTACAGCTGCGCAAACCAGTTTCTCCCCGCAGCAGCTTGCCCAGATTCATGGGATGCAGTCCATCCACGTCTTTATCAGGATGGATTTGGTGTAGTAAGGAAACAGAGTCTAAATGTTCGGGTAAGGGTAATTGGAGGAGAATACCATCAACCCGTTGGTCTTGATTGAGAATCGCGATCGCTTCCTCTAGTTCTGCTTGGGAAGTGTTAGCAGGAAAATGACGCCCAAAAGAAGCTATACCAACCTTAGCACAAGCACGCTCTTTATTACGGACATAGGTAGCACTGGCAGGATTATCACCCACCATCACTACTGCTAAGCCAGGAGGACGTCCAATTTTTGCAGGCAGGGGTTTGATTTGCTCTTGCAGCTGGGTTTGAATTCTTTTAGCTAGATTTTTACCATCTAGCAATTGGGCATAGGTAGTATCCATTGGAGAATTAAGAATTAAGAATTAAGAATTAAGAATTAATGTTTGCCTGATCTTCTGCATTTTAAGCCTAACTGAGCACCAGGGCATTGTTCCAGACTTACTTTAATCCTCAAATGTAAAGTTTTGTAACTTTATCCTGTTATAGCTCATCATAAATGTTAATTTTTTTAAATCTAGCTTAAGATTACTTCTTAAGATAGATAAGTATGCTTAAATTACAAAAAATTTAAGCCCAATGATACTTGTCAAAATCTAAAATCAAAAGTATAATGGATTTTGGTCGCTCCAGCGAATCCCTGAATTTCCTAATCAAAAGAATTAACAAGTAATTTTTTGATGGGAGCGAAGCGACTAACCGCTATGGTGCAGCCAATATTTTGGTCAAAGGTCAGCTCACAGCTAAAGCACTCTTTAGCTATTGGTAGAGCATCCCTTAAATCTGCCGAAGCGAAATGATTTAACAAGTTTTCTCTCAATAACATCCCAAGCTTTCGTGAGGAGTGTGGTTTTAACCATCTCTGAACTATTACTTGCCGAAAATTCCCCTCTTGTTCCAGTGGGGAGAAAACCCTCACGGTCATCTATCCGTACCAAATTTTACCCATCATTACGGAGGTTAAAAATTCACTATGGCTACCCCTACTTCTAACGCTGTCGTTTCCAATGTTTCCCTTACTGGTAGTAATTACATCGACAGCCTGCTAACGGGAAGAAAATGGGGCGGTGCTACAGGCACAGCTGCCAACCTAACTTTTAGTTTTGGTCAACCTGGTGTATCCGTGTACAGGAGTGGATACGGTTTTGGAGAACTTAATTCAGGTTATGCCGCCCTTAGCGATACCCAAAAAAATGCCGCGAGAAAAGCCCTGGCAGCCTGGGGCGAAATTGCCAATATCAGTTTCACTGAAGTTACCGACTCTGCATCCGTAGCTGGTGATCTTCGTTTTGCCAAATCCAATGCCCCTTCCACCGCTTGGGCGTATACTCCCAGTGCCACCCCAGAAGCGGGAGATGTTTGGTTCAGTGATAACAGCTACTACGACACAGATGTAGAAGGCACCTATGGCTATGCCACTTTCATGCACGAAATTGGACATGCTCTCGGATTAGATCATCCCCATGAAGAGGTAGTTGCCGATGCCGACATTGATTCGACTGCCTATACGGTGATGAGCTATCGCTCCTACATTGGAGCTCCTCTGACTGGTTACACTCAGAACTTTTTCCCGACCACACCGATGTTGCATGACATCGCTGCTATTCAGTATCTTTACGGTGCAAATACCAGCACCCGCAGTGGTGATACAGTCTATTCCTGGGGAACAGGAGAACAGTTACTGGAGACAATCTGGGATGGCGGCGGCACAGATACCATCGACTGGAGTAACCAAACCACAGACGCCAACATTAACCTAGGTGAAGGTGAGTGGAGTGAATTAGGACCAGCTTATTGGACTGGGCAGTCCTGGGAAAGTCAGACCTTAGCGATCGCTTATAACGTTACCATTGAAAATGCCACCGGTGGTTCAGGCGACGACACGATTACTGGAAACCAAGTCGCTAATGTTCTCCAAGGTGGTGCGGGCAATGACTCCCTGACTGGACTTGGCGGTAACGATACTCTCCAAGGTAATGGGGGCAATGACTACCTCCATGGTGGCAGTGGTAGTGATAGCCTCAATGGTGGTGCTGACAACGATACTCTCAAAGGTGGTGGTGGCAACGACCTGATGTTTGGGGAGGATGGTGATGACCTGCTCAAAGGTGGTCGTGGTAACGATGAGATAAACGGCGATGCTGGTAACGATACTCTCCAAGGTGGTGCTGGTAACGACCGGATGTTTGGCGGCGATGATAATGACTTGCTCAAAGGTGGTCGTGACAACGACGAGATGTTTGGCGATGCTGGTAATGACACCCTCAAGGGTGGTGCTGGCGACGACACCCTCACTGGCGGCAGTGGCATTGACCGGATGTTTGGTGGCAGTGGCAATGACTCCCTCACTGGAGGTACTGAGAATGACTTCCTTAATGGCGGTGCTGGTGACGATATTCTTAATGGTGGTGCTGGCAACGACACCCTCAAGGGTGGTACAGGCAGCGATCACTTCGTCTTCAACTCTCTGAGCGAAGGAATTGATAAAATTCGTGGCTTCAGTGTCTTAGACGACATCATTCAAGTTTCTAGTAGCTTCGGTGGTGGACTTTCCCTAGGAACCCTTGATGCGAGTCAATTTGTTATTGGCTCAGCTGCTGCGGATGCTGATGATCGCTTTATCTACAATTCCGCTAATGGAAAACTCTACTTTGATGCTGATGGTAGTGGAGCTTCAGGGCAAGTCCAGTTTGCGAAACTTTCCTCTGGATTGGCTTTGGATAACACCAACATTTTAGTTGCTTAGTCAAAACAATTCAAAATTGAAGACAATTAGTGGGGGTTTGTACCCACAACTAATTGAAGACCACCAAATCAAAGATTATGGTGGGGGCTTGTACCCAAAATTAATCAATTCAAAATTATCTTTTCCTACATTTTGAATTTTGTTTGCGTAGCATGGTGAGCAAAGCGAGGCAAATTTTGAATTTTGAATTCAAAAAATGGTCAATGCCTACTCAGGCTTTCCTAAGTAATTAGTAGGATAACTGCAACTACCTCGCTCTACTTTATTGGGAGCGGGGTTTGCGATTATCTGGGAGGTATAAGTGCCAGTGCAGAGCCGAAAACAGGCTAGAAGCCTGTTCCACATCCATCAATTCTCAATCTAAAGTGCCTTCCTGCCTACCTTGTTGCCTGCCTTGTTGTAAGGTTTCCTCTCGCCATTGCAGATAAGCTGATGATAAATTCATAAGTAACTCCTGTGCCTCTTGTGTTAAATTTTCGCTCTTTTGCAGACTGATGTGCCACTTAGCCATCAGCTCCAAAATTTCCTCCCGTAAAGGTTCCCCTGCGGGTAGTTTCTCAAGTTCACTGACTGCCTGCCTTTGAGTTTCACCCTTGCCCAACACCCTAAGCCAAAGGGTTTGTCTGGTTATGGGTAATTGGTCAATCAATTTTAGATTTTAGATTTTAGATTTTAGATTGACCCCATGTCTAAAGCCAGGGGCTTGGAATAATGATAAAATCTTTGTTTTTTCCACGGATAAATCCGGGGGCTTGTATCCTTGTTTTTTTCGGTCATGAGGTTGTCGTGTCATGGAATTAGGTTGAGATTTTTATCCTTTTGAGCAGACTCTCATCTGTAGAGAAAATAAACAATATCATTTTGAGCTTGACAAATTTCCCCGTCATCCCATTGAGCTAATTTGCTTACAGAATCGATGGCAAAAACTATAGTGAAATACTTACACAATCAGCATTTAATAGTTGTGTCTTAAAAAAAGAAAAGATTAGTGCGATCGCTTAAAAACACACTAGAAACTCTTAATTCGAGTCAAGTTGTTATGGCCTCAACAGCACTTATTTTCAGGAACACAGCACGCTCGTATGTCTGGGTGGTTATCACAGCAATCATTGAGAAGAAAAGACATTAAATCCCCAATATTCCGAAGATTGGCACGATAGATGATCTTCCGGGATTGACGTTCCGACGAGATCACCCCTGCCTGCTCCAGTGCGGATAAGTGAAACGAGGCTCGTGAGGAAATTGCATCCACCTGCTTACCCACTTCCCCCGCTGACGCCCCTTGTTCACCACACTGAATCAAATACCTAACGACCCGCAAACGGGTTTCATGAGACAGGGCGCTGAGCATATCTAAAGCTTGTTGTTCTATCATATTTCAATATCTCTTGAATTGTTGAAATAAAAAGACTATACTTCCTATGGTGGCGATCAATCATATCAAATCCGCCCTATTCCCCACATAACGGGGGTGACTACCTGGATTTGGTATCAAGCCTTGTCCACAAGGTGGCAATGTAAGATTTAAGGATTCTCTGCTATGAAAATTGTCAGTTTCAAAATCTGCCCTTTTGTTCAGCGTGTCACAGCTTTGCTTGAAGCCAAGAACATCGATTACGAGCTAGAATTTATCAGCCTGAGGGATAAACCACAGTGGTTCTTAGATATTTCGCCGAATGGTCAAGTTCCAGTGCTGATTACAGATCAAGGAAAAGCGTTGTTTGAATCCGAGGCGATTGTAGAATATATAGAAGAAGCCTTTCCTGCACTTCAGCCAGATCTTTCCTTTGAAGACAAAGCACTCAACCGAGCCTGGAGTTATCTGGCGTCAAAGAACTATCTGGTTCAATGCAGTGCCCAACGCAGTCCCGACGAAAATATTTTGAGGGAGCGCAGCCAGAAGCTGGGGCAGGCTTTTGACAAAATGGAAAAGCAGCTTGGTGATACACCATTCTTTGCCGGTGCAACAATTAGTACGGTTGACATCGCTTGGCTAACAATTTTGCACCGTGCAGACATCATTCAACGACGGTCAGGTTGCGATTTTATCGGCAATCGCCCTAAACTCAAAAAGTGGCAAAAACAACTATTAGGAACAGGACTTGCACAAAAGTCCGTTGCACCTGACTTTGAAGAAGCATTCTCAGCATTTTACCTTTCAGACCAAACCTTTCTTGGACGAGGTTGCACTGTAGAAAACTGTTCCTTCAGTGAGGTATGTGCAACTGATGCATGTTGCTAAAGTGACATACTCCCACACTTCCCTATCGGGTAAGTGTGGGCTTCTCAGTGACTCCCGGTATCCCGTCGGACATTAACTGAGCTTTAAGAACGGGATGCCCCACCGCTCTATTTTTGACATTTATCGCT
>JAAHFP010000064.1 GCA_010672925.1 Symploca sp. SIO1C2
GCGCTGCCTCTCTTAGACTTGGCAATTGTACGTATTCTTGGGACACCATTGACTGAATTGATTGATTTTTTATCTTGCGGACTATCAGACTTTGGAGTTTCGCACTCCTAACTAGTCTAAACTCCAGTTTATCCAGTTCTGCCTGAAAGCTGGCGAGTTTTCCTTCATAGCCTCGTTGATTGAGTTGAGAATTGAATTGAGGGGGGTGAAACAAGAAATCTTGTTCCAACTTGGCAATAACCACTTCGGAGAGCGGTTGTTGGATAAATTCAATTAATTCTGCTGGAGGGTGTTTTCGGATTAACTGACTTAGTTCCACTGAAGGTGATTGCTGAATTTTGGCAATTAGTTCCGGTGCATCTGAATGGGAAAAAGTATTCAGTAGTAGTTCTGTGGAAGTGCGGAGAGAGGCTTGGAACTGGGTAAGATGTTGTTCCCAATCTGTGGCTTCGATGCTAGGAATTAATTGTTGAGGAGCATTAGTGACTTCTAATCGGAATTGGGGGATAAATAGATGTTGCTCAAAAGGAGCATAATTGAATATTTTTCCCGCTGCAATGCCCCGGTTTGCCCAGGCTTGGTAGAAATCAGGTTGAAGTTTGAGGGTTTGGTCATAACTAGCAAGTGCCTCTTGATATTGCCCTAATTCCCTTAGCACATTGCCCCGGTTGCCCCAGGCTAGGTGCTCGTCAGGTCGGAGCTTGATTGCTTGGTCATAACTAGCCAGAGCTTCTTGATATTGCCCTAATTCCTCCAGCACATTGCCCCGGTTGCCCCAGGCTAGGTGCTCGTCAGGTCGGAGCTTGATTACTTGGTCAAAACTAGCCAGAGCTTCTTGATATTGCCCTAATTCCCTTAGCACATTGCCTCGGTTGTACCAGGCTTGGTAGTAATCAGGTTGAAGTTTGATTGCTTGGTCATAACTAGCCAGAGCTTCTTGATATTGCCCTAATTCCCTTAGCACATTGCCTCGGTTGTACCAGGCTTGGTAGTAATCAGGTTGGAGTTTGATTACTTGGTCAAAACTAGCCAGTACCTCGTTAATTTGCCCTAATGTATTCAGTACATCGCCACGGCTGTACCAGGCTGGGTAGAAGTCAGGTTGGAGTTTGATTACTTGGTCAAAACTAGCCAATGCCTCTCCATACTGCTGAAAAATTTTCATTAATTCGCCACGAGCCTGCCAGCCAATGGGTTCATTTGGATACATTTGGGTAGCACGATTAATTGCATCCCAAGCACCTTGATAATCCCCTGCCTGATATTGCTGAATATACTGGTCAATTAAAGCCTGAACCCCTGACGATTCCAACCCACCGGAAGCTGAGCTTACTACAGGTTCACTCTCTTGCTCACCATTACTAGAACCAGCGGTAACAGAACTCTCCAATTGCAAGGAAACTAACAAATCTCCCCCCAGCCTCCTCGCCACTACTCCCAACTCCCCAGTCGCCACTGCTCCCAACCGCACCAACCGCTGTGCCAATTCTTGATGTAACTCCGGCTGATCCAACCACCGCTCACCAAACCGCTGCAACCAGCTTGCCAGCCGCTCCTTATCCACCTTCTTCCCCACCAAAAAACCCTGAAGCTGTCCCCAACTTTTCCCTTGCACCACTTCTTCGAGTAGTTTTCCCAAAATATTTTCCCATTCCAAATCACTCAGTTCAGGAGGAGGTGTTGCTGGTTTAGGTGGCGATGGGCGAACAAACAAGCTTTTGAGCCAACGCCAGAGTTTTGTGAAAAGTTTTAGCATTGGAAGAATGGGGAATGGGGAATGGAGAATGGGGAATGGAGAATGGAGAATATGTTGGTTTGTAGGGGCAGGTTTAGGGACAATCTAGGACATTTTACCCGAATATTCCAATCAAAACCTGCCCTGTCGTTATCCCCTCACAACCTAAAATTACCCGTGGATAAATTTACAATGAAGAGGCGCTAGGTTATCGATTGGGCGGGTTTTGTATTCAGGTTACAGCAGTGTGCTCTACTAGGGGGTACATTTGATCCCCCTAAATCTCCCTTAATAAGGGGGACTTTTGTCTGCTTAGTGTACTTTATTACAGGGCAAAGCAATGTATCTAAAAATAGGTTAATGGTGACCCTAAACCCGCCCCTACAAAATCAATTGATAATGAATAAGCGATCGCTTTTTTTGTAGCTACTCAATTTCCAAACATTACCCGTGGAGCAATTCACAATGAAGAGGCGCTAGGTTATCGATTGGGCGGGTTTTGTATCCAAGTTATCTAAAAATGGGTTAACGGTGACCCTAAGCCCGCCCCTACAAAATTAATTGATAATGAGTAAGCGATCGCTTTTTTTGTAGCTACTCAATTTCCAAACATTACCAGTGGATAAATCTACAATGAAGAGGCGCTAGGTTATCGATTGGGCGGGTTTTGTATCCAAGTTATCTAAAAATGGGTTAACGGTGACCCTAAACCCGCCCCTACAAAATTAATTGATAATGAATAAGCGATCGCTTTTTTTGTAGCTACTCAATTTCCAAACATTACCCGTGGAGCAATTCACAATGAAGAGGCGCTAGGTTATCGATTGGGCGGGTTTTGTATCCAAGTTATCTAAAAATGGGTTAACGGTGACCCTAAACCCGCCCCTACAAAAATAATTGATAATGAATAAGCGATCACGTTAATCCCAAAGAACAAATGACCAATGACTAATGACTTCTCTTAAAAACCTTTAACCACAAATCCTCTAGCAGAGTATAAAGTACTGGCACAACAATCAAGCTCAACAGAGTGGAAGTAATCAGTCCACCGATAATTGCTACCGCCATTGGCTGCCTTAACTCCGAACCTGCTCCTAATCCTAACGCGATCGGCAACATTCCTAAAATAGTTGAAGCCGTAGTCATCATAATCGGTCGTAGACGCACCACACCAGTCTCAAGAACTGCTTCAGTACGACTTAAACCAGATTTACGGAGCTGGTTGGCATAATCCATCAGCAACAGAGCATTTTTGTCAAGTAGTCCCAGTAGGAAAATTAAACCAATCAGAGAAATCATGCCAAAGTCACTCTGAGTAACCAGAAGAGCCAACATTGCCCCCACAATTGATAGGGGTAGAGACAAGCCAACTACCAACGGTTCTAACAATCTGCCAAATACTAATAATAATAACGACAGCATACAAATAACCGATAAAGCCAGAGTGCCAGCAAAACTGCCAAAAATCGAACCGATACGAGCTGAGTCTCCTTTGAGGTCGATTTCTACACCATCGGGTAAAATATCTTGGGCTACTGCTACCACTTGATCCGTAGCATCTCCTAAAGCTTGGTCTTGGCTTAAGTTGGCACTAATATAAGCCACTCGCTGACCATTCAAACGCTCAATCTGCTTAATACTATCTGCCTGATTATCTTCACCAGTAACTGTAACATCCACCAATCCCGGCAGCTGAGCAACACGAGTCTTAATCTCTTTGGCACTACTGTATAAATCTGTTAAGTCATCGCCAACTAAGGCAACTTGGAGAGGTTTTTCACCCCCAGTATCGACAAACTGAATATCCTCAACACTAATAGTAACTCCTTCCAACTGCGACAAAGCACTGCGGAGTTGTTCTTGCACTTCAGCGGTGTGGAATTGGCGGTCTTCTTTAAGCTTGACATAGAGTTTGCCTTTGTTAGGTTCCCCCCGCACTCCCACAGTGGTAAATACCGATGCTACTTCCGGTGAATCTAAAACAACCTCTTCAATTTCCCCAGCCACACTACGGGATTTATACAACAACAGCTTAATGGGAGATTGGAATAAATCACCGAAAATTGAACCAGTATTATCCTTAGGAGTCTCCGCTGATGCTGCGGGTTTCTGCTGTGATGCAGGATTTAACCCTGAAAACCGACTAGCCAAGTCAGGTAAAGGAGATGTGTAGACAATATTAAACTCACCCCGGTCTAGTTTAGGAATAAATCCCTTAGGAATCAAAGGAATCAGAGCAATACCCGCAATCAAACTCACCACCGCCAACCCCACCACAATCTGGCGATGGTTTAAAGACCATTTGAGGAGGTTACGATAATGGTTGTTTGTTGTTTGTTGTTTGTTGTTTGTTATTTGGGAATTGGGAATTGGGGATGACTCTTCCATCTCCCTTGTCCCCCTTGTCTCCCTTGTCCCCCTTGTCTCCCCATCTCCCCGTCTCCCCATCTCCCTTGTCCCCCTTGTCTCCCTTGTCCCCCTTGTCTCTCCCCTCTCCGCGTCCCCGCGTCCCCGCGTCTCCCCACCTCTCAGCCAATAAGCAGCCAACACGGGGGATAAAGTACGGGCAACTAATAAGGAAGTAAAAACGGCTACAGAAACCGTTAGCCCGAAAGGTTTAAAAAACTGACCTACAGTGCCTCCCATAAAGGCAATGGGTAGAAATACGGCGACAATAGTTAAGGTAGAGGCGGAAACGGTTAAGCCAATTTCATCAGTACCTGCAATCGTAGCTTGTCTTGGACTTTCTCCAGCTTCGATATGTCGGGAGATATTTTCAACGTCAACGATCGCGTCATCGACAATAATACCAATTACTAGCGCCAAAGCTAGCAGAGTAATCGTTTCCAGGTTAAACCCAGCTACCGCCATAGCAATGCAGGTTCCCAGCAGGGAAATGGGAATTGCTATAGCTGTAATTAAAGTTGCCCGGAAATCCCGCAAAAAGGGAAAAATTACCAAAACTGCCAGCACAATGGCCAGTAGTAGGGCATCAATCGTAGCTTGGGTAGCTTCCCGGATATAATCAGCCTGAGTCTCTGCTAAAACTAATTGCACTTGGGGTAAATCCCCCTGCAACTGTTGCACTGCTGCTTCTACCTGACTAACGACTTCCAGGGTATTAGCTGCACCACGTTTGATTACCTGGAAAGCGACAGCATTCTCACTGTTGAACCTTGCCAGAGTGGGGGAAGCAGTAATCGAGGAATTCGGCTCATCTTCATCTGGGGTAGCATCTCCCAAAAGCCTTACTTTCAGCACTCCTGGAAGTTCAGCCATCTTTGGGAGAATTTGCTCTTGAGCAATTTGGATTAATTCTGAGAGGGTTTTTTCCTCACTCTTGATAGCGTAGCTAATCGCCGCCGACTCATTTAAGTTAACACTAATAGCCTCGAAGGTAGTTTCTGGGGGTAACTCGGCTTTCTGAAGTGCGGTTTTAACTGCCTCGGTGGAGGATTCCAAGTTTGTTCCAACATCAAAAGCTAAGCTAACAACAGTTTGACCAGAATAAGTAGAAGAGCGAGTATCATCCAATCCTGCCAGAGATTGGAGTTGTTGTTCAATAGTTTGGGTAAGCTGTGTCTCAGTTTCCAGGGCAGTCTCCAATGGTGTTTGAGCATTTACCACCACCACGGGAAAGGTAATATCGGGGAATAAGGCATATTTGAGACTGCTGAAAGCAAATAACCCTGCCACCGTCAGCGCCAACCAAAAGCAGATGGTTAGCCAAGAATGAGCAATGGCAAACCGGGAAATATTCAAGCGCTCTCTTAGAGTCTGGTGCTGAGACTTTACCATGGGGGAAAATCAGCTAGTACAAGAAGGCAGAAGGATATAATAACTGTTTAGGCGGACATGATATTAATTCTTCAATCTAAAATCTAAAATCTAAAATCTAAAATCCGAAGATTCCGAAAATTTTGGTGGGAACTCAGTAGTGTGCCACCAAAGATCCGGTTTTTCTCCATAGGGAAAAGCGCCAATGGGTCTAGTTTTGTCAATAGTAGGAGCACTTTCTAAGTAAAAATTGCCAAATTTAGCATTAATAAATTGAGGAGGATTATCTGCCAAAGCATAATTCCCATTAGTACCATAAATATTGGCATAATTATCCGGTGGCCATCCGGCATAAATGGGATTTTTAGCGTTATTAACACCAGATACTAGGTTGTGAGAAATATCAATCTGTTTCTGTTGAAAAACTTCCTCGATCTTAGAGCTATTTTTGAGATAAGAATCACTATAGCCAATTTGAAATCCGTTGTTTTCGCTAAAAATATTATTCTTGATAGCGATACTTTGCAGATTATCTGAGAATAAGTACAAGCCACCGGTTATCCAATAAAATTTATCTCCAGGATTAGGGGGACCATAGCCATTGTGATGAACCGTATTATGGTCAATTTTGACATCCTCTCGTAAACCATCATTCCCCCACTTCGACAATAGAATACCGGTCCCCCAGTTTTCATAAAGCAAATTGTGATGAAACCGAATGTTTTTGGCTGCTGCAGACTTTCCTTCTACAGATACAACAAATCCAGCTCCTTGACAGTCATGAACTACATTGTTGAATACCTCAACATCTTCCAATAGTCCAGACCAACCGTCTACATAAAGTCCTTGACGCTCCATGTGATGTACGTAGTTATGATGCACAGTGCCATGTTGACTTTTCCCTTTAATATCAATACCTTCTTTTTGCCCATACTGAACTAAGTTATAAGCAACTTCAAAATTTTCAACCGTACCGAGGGAAATAGCTTCATGAGGTGTTTCTGATAAATCATGAGGATAGCCAGCCATCTCAGGAGCATTGGCATTAACAACAGTATTACCCATCACTTTTTGATGAGTACTTTCCCAAATGCCAATTCCTGGACTAAAAGTGTTTTCTGTTTTATTATTATAAAGGTCAATATATTGACTGTTTCTTACCGTAATACTTGAGTTGTGAGAATTGATAATTTCTAGATTTTTGACCTTAATATAGGCAACATTCTCTAATTGAAACGCTCCTTGATCATGAGCAAAAGGAGGAGTCCCTGATGGAGAAGCAACTGCTATAGCCTTCGCGTCAATAATTACAGGTTCTCCAGGAAATGCACTATAAGTAATCCAGGCATCTGCTGTACCAGAATGTTTAGCTTGGATTTGTTGCTCAAGGGTATAAATTCCAGCTCGGATGTAGACTGTTTCACCAGCCTTTAACACATCAGCTGCATGATTTACGGTTGCCCAAGGATGGGTGATAGAGCCCTCATGGGTATCACTCCCATTAGGAGCAACATAAAAAATCTGATGAGGAGTTTGTGCCACACTTTGTTGTATTCTTAACCACTCACCACCAATAACCAATAAAAATGCAGCCAAGAGTATAGCGATAAAAAAATAAGCTCTTTGTCTAAGGATAAAGCCTGTGGAAGATAGCATTGAATTAATAGATTATCAACCGAAGGTGCAAGGACATTGAATATAAGTGGCTCAAAACATTGCACCTTTGTGGACAATTACCTCAAACCTAACACCTAAAACCTACTACCTACCACCTAATACCTAAAGACATTTCCCCACAACTTCATCAAAACCATCCGGTACATCGGCATCGGGATTATCAAGTATCGCCTGAAGCTGCGCAGAGGTAACTCCCTGAGCAGAAGACCCTTTGAGGATACAAAGACATAATTTGTTTGCCTCCTGTTGAGACAAACCATTATCAACTGCATCTTTTTTGCATTTTGTCAAGAAGCTGTTTTCAAGAGACTCGGTATATGTGGAATGTATACCCTTTGTCCCTGCCTGTCGAGATACTTTACTTTCTGCCTCAGCTGCTGTTAAACCACTGTAGGATATCAGGGAAAATGCTAACAAACAGCTACTGAAAATAGATAATTTCTTAAAAGTCTTCTTCATTGGTTGATGTTTCCTCTTGGTTAAGATAAGTAGTAATGACTTTAATCAGCAAGTACGAGTTCCCAAGTAGCCAGATACTCCCAGATCTCCGACTTCTTTAAGAAGGTCAGAGATCTATACCAAAACTTACGCAGCAAACCCGAATGAAAGTAAAAGCTCTCAAAGTTTTTGTATACGGCACTTTGAAACCAGGGGAAGTCAATTACAACTTGTACTGTGGTAACCAGGTAGTTGAGGTGAAAAAAGCGATCGCTTTTGGTCAACTTTTTGCTCTACCTTTAGGCTATCCTGCCATGATACCAGGAGAAGGGCTGGTTCAAGGCTTTTTACTGACTTTTGCCGATCCAGCTATCTTAAGTGTTCTGGATGAATTAGAAGATTATGACCCCTACCGAGTAGCAGCAGAGAACGAATATAATCGGCAGCAAATCGAAATTTATGACTTAACCAGGGAAACACTAGGTATTGCTTGGGCTTACTTAATGACTTTTGAGCAAGTTAAGCACTTTCAAGGTTCACCTATTCCTTCTGGCTGTTGGAGCCAGTTTAGGTGTTAGGTGTTAGGCGATTTTTGAAAATAATTGTACTCGCAATGTGGTGCGTTACGCTGCGCTAACACACCCTACTGGCGTGACACAGCTAAAATGGTTCGTTAGAAAGCTGAGGGAGCTGAGGAAGCTGAGGGAGATAGGGAGAAAAATTTATTGCACAGTTTTAGGTGGGTCACGGCACTACGATAGGTACATTTTTTCCTATAAATCTTCTTACACTAGGGAATTTGTTCAATTAAGCTCATCCTGGTTAAGCTCACGGTTAATGATTGATGGATCCACCAACTTGTCCGGAGATGAAACTGCCGCTTTGGGAATTTTAATCACCGGTTGGTTCGCACTAATCATTAATGGTTCCGAAACTACCTCTGGTTCAGGAGAACTAGCTAATTGTGGCAGGAATGACCTATTACCAGAGAAAACTCCCGACACAGCACCGACGAATAAAGCAGCAAGGGCAGCTCCTCCCCAAATAAATACCTTACGAGAGCGGCGGCGGTCTATTTTAGAGAATACCTGCTGTGCGGTTTCAGGGGCAGTTGTTTCACTGACTGGTACCGATAGCTGCTGTAGTCCCTGACGCAATTTCATGAGTCGGGCGTGTAGGCGCTGCATATCTGGGTCTTTTGATAGCAAATCCTGCACCTGATGGCGTTCTGCTGCTGTCACTTCACCATCTATGTATGCACTGAGTAATTCAAAGCGATCGCGCTGTAGACTATCCATTTCGTTGGCAGTTTCCTACCTCAAACGTGTACTAGCTTTTTTAAGTGGCGGTTATTCTAGCATTACTACAGAGTCATGCCAAGCGCCTTAATGAAGGATATCTTACTACACCCTACTTTAATAAAGAAAAGTAAAAAAAATGCAATATTTCTCAGCAGAAGACTCATCCTTAAGATTCTAAATAGGTTTGTAGCTGGGATTGTAATCTAGATCTGGCTCTAGCAATCCTCGACTTAACAGTTCCTAAAGAGACTCCAGTGATTTCTGCAATTTCTTCATAAGCCATGCCTTCGATTTCTCTAAGAACAATGGTGGTGCGGAATGCTTCTGGTAAACCAGAGATTGCCTGTTGTAATTGCTCATAAAACTCCCGCGTTGTCATGTCTTCTTGAGGAGAAGCCTCATCGGAAGCAATTTCCCACTCCATCTCTCCATCATCAAAGTGACGTGGAGCATCTAGAGACAGGGGACGGGCTACTCGTTTGCGCTTGCGTAGCTCATCATAAAAGAGATTAGTCGCAATACGGCTCAACCAACCCTTAAATTTGACTGGCTCCTGTAATCGCTTGATATTCCGGTAAACCCTGATCCACACCTCTTGAGCTAAGTCAGCTCGGTCTTGCCAGTCCGGAGCTAAGTGATACAAAATTTTATCGACATGAGACTGATACCGACGCAGGAGTTCGGCAAAGGCGACACGATCAGGGCGAAGACCGTCCTGACAACGTAAAATCAAGTCGTAGTTCGAGAGTTTGTCTGGTTGCACTACTTCTGGTACTAGAGGAACTATGGCCTCAAATTTTGACCAGGAGGATACAGAAATTGGTTGACTCATGGATGGAATGGGGAAATACGACATCCTTTCTCCTTCCAGACGGCCAATTTCATCTTGAGTTCCCACTCTAACAGCAAATATGTCTTTATGCTATAGGTAAGTAGGAAGTGAAAAAATTATTTCATCCCCATAACTGGTTTAAAACTGGTTCTATGATAGTTTGCTTTGGTTCAGCAGGATTGCTCTTGCCTCAAGCGCTACAGGTAACCAAAGAAGTCCCACAAACACCAAAGATTGCCACTGCTTCCCGAATTACCCCTATCCTGAATAAAGCGCTCGCTGGTATGGGTTCTCAGGTAGTTGTTGATTTGAGTGACGCCCAAGTTTACCTTTATGGGCCAGAGCGGTTACTATCAAATTACCCGGTAGCTGTCGGTAAGGCTGGCTGGGAGACCCCCACCGGTAGCTTCAAAGTTCTCAATAAGCAACACAACCCTGTTTGGAAGCAGCCAATTACTGGAGATTTAATTCCTGCAGGACCAGACAATCCCTTAGGAAGCCGTTGGATCAGTTTTTGGTCTGATGATAAGCATCAAATCGGGTTTCATGGTACAAATAATGAGCAACTAGTCGGACAAAGAGTTTCCCATGGCTGCTTACGGATGCGAAACACTGATATTGAAAAGTTGTATGAGCAGGTAAGAGTAGGAACACCGGTCACTGTCCAGGATTGAATGCACTCCTGAGCAAAAAATTTACCGCTAGGTAATAAAAGTGGGTTCTTCCGAAGTTGCCAACTTACAAGTCAGTTTCTAAGACAAAGACCCGTATTTTTTCAATTAGACCTTTTCATTCTCCATTGTTAATTCTTAATTCTTAATTCAATCTTCTCAGCTTTTTTCAAAATTGGGAGCATAAACCTGTAGTAAGCTACTCACTTGGTTAAAGACACTGTTATCATTTTTGTTAACGATCGCTTGACGCTTATAGCCGAAATCCGGTCTATCTAAGCTGCGGGAAATTGCCGCAGCGACTTGCTGAGTAATCAGCTCATGTAGTTCTTTTTGAGCTCTCTGACGCTGATATCTAGCACCTTCTTCCGTAGTGGCATATAGAGGAGGAAGTCTATTTAAGGCATAAGCGGTGATATCTCCAACGTCCAAGATGCGCTCATTAGACTTTTCAATTTTGGCAGTCTGAGCGAAGGCTTCGGCAAGCACCAACTCTTCCATGACATTAATAAACTTTTTGTGAGGAACAGCAACCACTTCACCGGTTAACAGTGCCCCCATAAGCCGGTCTAATGCCATATATTCTTCCATGGAAAGCTCTGATGCTGAATTACAGAGTTGTCCCATTTCTGTTTCCATGAGTGGGCTTAAGTAACCCTCTTGCAGAGCTTGTTGTACTATTTCTTCAATAGTCATGACCTCGGAGTATACTTCCCTGTTGTAACTAGCAGGGGGACATGCTGTTTCCATATTTCTCTAGCAAACATTAAATTAGGTCAAATTGAGAAAACTAAAACAAAACTTAAACAATATTTACGATAATCGTTAAGTTGAGTCATATTTCTTAAATTAACCTTCTCTACTAAATTAACACTTTAACATCATCCCTCCCTGGTTAGACAATTTTTGGCAGGCTACTCCCATGATCAACTACCCCTATTTTGAAAAAGCTGGGGGAGAAAAATCCTAGGATTTTGATCACAGTGAATTAGATTGTTTCTGCTAGTTGACTATTCAGGGTTACGAAGTCAGTTTCGTAGCGCTGAAACAAATCAGTCAGAATTGTCTGGTTTGTTTCAGCCAGTCGGACTAACCCCCACAAAAGATGTTCTGTCTTAATCGACTTTTTGCCCTGAAGCCGAACAACCTGCAGGGCAAGCTCTAAAACGAACTTACTTTGTGGACTAAATTTCCGAGTCTCGCCGGATTCAAAAGAATGGTCATTGATGGCAATTTCCAGTGTTGTGCCATTAGCCTGTAGTAATTGAGCCGAAGTAGTAGTTGGATCCGCCAATAATCCAGCTAGCAGATGTTCTGGCTCAACTTGCGATTCCTGCAACCGTACCGCCTCATTTTGAGCAAACTTGATTGCATGGATTGCTTTTTCTGTGAACCGCTCAAAACCAAAATCGAAACCAAAGAAATTTTTGACTCGCTCAACCAGTGTCTGCATGGAATTCTTTGCCTCGCAAATGAAAACATCTTCGATGGCGACATTAAACAGGCTGGCAATTTTGAACGCCATATCTAAACTGGGGTCAAACTTACCTGATTCAAACCCATTCACCGCCTGACGACTCACTCCTAATTCTCTGGCAAGGTCAGATTGTGACCATTGGTGCAGCTGTCGAAGCTCTTTCAGTCGGTTTTTCATAGTTTAGCCTGTTCTTTGTCAAGTATTACTTTACATTTTTGTAGAATAGAGTGTCAAGTAACACTTGACAAATTGTGGCTCAAATACAGATGAATGCTACTTGTATCCAAAACCAGATCAACACCTAGGCTTCCTGTTTCTCTTTGAAATCACTGAAAAATTTCCTACCTAAATGTACAATTGCTTGACTGGTTCACTCAAAACCCTGGAATCTCCAAGGTACGGGATCAATCGCTTTACCGTGAACATACAGACCCCAATGTAAATGAGGACCAGTGGATCCTCCTGTCGAGCCCACAGTGCCGATCCTTTGACCTGCTTGTACGAAATCTCCTTCCTTAACCTCAATCCGGTGCATGTGGAGCATGATACTGAGTACTCCTTGACCGTGGTTAATTCCTACTGTATTGCCGTGAACTCGGAAACCTTCCGCTTCCCTCCCTACCAATTCCACTCGTCCCGCTGCTGGTGCGATAATTGGTGAACCAGTTCCAGCTGCATAGTCAACGCCACGATGGTAGTAGTTTTCAGCCCAAACCCCATTGTAGTAGCGGCGGACACCAAAAATTGTTGAAACTGAACCACTGTTGGGTCTTAAAAATGCCCCACTCCAGAATTTCTGTGGTGTGACTAACTTCTTGAATGCTGCCACTCGACTTAGTTCAGTCTCTGTGGCACTAGAACCCCCACCTTTGAGCCAAATCCGTTGGGTAGGAAAAGAGCGATTCCGTAGAGAAAGGGTTATATTCTTGGTTTCCCCATCACCTCTGACTTGGATGGGTAAGTTCCCTGGTGGTTCCAAAGGTGTGGTTGGTAGTAGGGCTCGATAGTAATTTGAACTAATCGGAAAGACAGGGTAAGTTTGTTGCCGCAGGGTAACCGTTGGTTCTGAGTCCGCTGTATCAGTCTGAATAACGACTGAGATAGTATCCCCTAACTGAGGATTTTCCGGTGTTACTGATACCTGCAAGGCAAGTACTGACTGACAAAGTAGCCCAATGCCAGTGGTCGTACCAATTGTCAGGGTTGTAAGCACTCCCTTGAATTTTTTGTAGTATACATGTAGCATAAAATTGTAGTCAAGCAATTGAAGATTGAAGATTTACCCCATAAGTAAATTTAGGGGCTTATGAGAGCTTTAATTCTTCAATTCTAAAATCTAAAATCTAAAATCTAAAATCTAAAATCTAAAATCTCTCTTGCTTTATCTGTGATTTGGAAAGACAAGGCTTTATTCCGGAACGCTACTTTTTTATTATGGAGCGATCGCTACTTCTACCGATTTCAGCACCTAAATTACCGGAGGGTTTTATCCTGCGCCAAGTGGAAGCTCAACAGGATGCTGAGGCTTGGGTAGAAATGTTCAATGAGTCGTTTATCGATCACTGGAACCACCAGGAGTTAACTGCTGAGCGTTATCAGTACTATGTAACCCAGTTACACTACAAACCAGAATTAGATTTGATTGCTCTTGCTGCTGATGGTACATTTGTTGCCTTGTGTGAAGGTAGTATTAATCCAGAAGCTAATCAGCGTAGCGGGCGTAATGAAGGCTGGATTGATGCCCTTGGTACTAGGCGAAGCTTTCGTAAAAAGGGGTTGGGGCGAGCTATGTTACTAGCGGCAATACAAAAGCTGCAAGCCGCTGGTGTAGATTCGGTAAGGCTCTGTGTTGATTCCGAGAACCCCTCAGGTGCTCTGCAGCTTTATGAATCTGTTGGTTTCAGAAAAGTTCACACCAATATTTCTTTTGTTGTTGGTTGTTAGTTATTTGTGCTTATTCAATAAACCACTGACAATATAATCAGATAAGCGATCGCAAAGAAAAAGTAGGGGCGCACCGACGTGCGCCCTAAATTAAATGTACTAACTTCTAATCCTATTTAATCCAAAACGTGATGGTTTAATTCTCTGGAGTTTAGGCTGTCTAAACTCCAGATAGACAAAGAGGTTAGAAACTAAAGACAGTGCGGATAGTTCCTACAAAAATAGTGTCGTTGTTGTCATTATGCTCTGGATTGAGAATCACAATCACACCAGGAGTAATGGCGATATTCTTATTCACCTTAAAGCGGTATAAGCCTTCAAGGTGGTAGGAAGTATCAAAATCTCGACGAGCACCATTAGCTAATTCGCTACCACGGGTGCGAGGTGGCATACCAAAGATGAAGCCCAGCTTACTACCTTTGCTGCCTACATCTGTAATCCCTAAGTTAACTGCCCAGTTCCAAATATCCCTGTCAGTTCCTCGTGGTGCTCCTAATGCGGTAAAAGCAGCAGCCGATGGATCTTCGAGGATCGCGTTTTGGTAACCTACCCAACCGCCGACAGAAAGTTTGCCAAACCGGAGATTTGTTTCAACACCGTAGGAATTAGCAGAAGTAGCGAAATTATCAAAGGGTCGTCGAGCAAAGCCGCTACCAGTGCTACCAGTAACGTTGACATCACCCCCTATATAGTAAGAGTTGGCATAGGTCGCAGCTATGGTAAAGAAGTCAGAAGGCTTGAGGGTTAGCTGACCCATAGCCACATAACTACCGTTGAAGAGTCCATTACGCTGGCTAGGATCACTAGCATTGTCTGCAAAGTAAGCCCCAGAGATTTCCGCGAATTTTCCTAAGCTGTAGTTCACTCCTATACCGCCACCGCTGCCTGTGCGGTAGATGGGGTTGAAGCGTCCAAATCGGGAAACTGCACCACTACCACTGCTTTTAAACAAGGGGTTAACCACATTAATGAGGGTATCGTTCAAATCACCACTAGTGGCGTCAATTTGGAAGGTGAGATTTTCGCCTACAGGGAAACGATACCACAACTCACCAATATCAACGCTGTTATCATTACTGCCATCAAAGGACAAGCGAGTCATATTGGTGCCAGTAACGCTGCTCCCAAATGAGCTAATGTTCCTGGCTTGTAAACGGGTTCTCAGCTTATCTCTTCCCGTAAAGCTAGTCTCAAAATTCAAACGTGCTCGGTTGGCGAAGATAGTATTGGCTTCTATGTCTTCGGTTGGTGTGCCAGGACTAGCAACAGCCTGGGTGTCACCAAAAACATCTGCGATCGCAAAGACGACTTCACCTTTAAGCTTGGTAGTAGTGGAAAACTGATGATCTTCCAAAAATGCTACCCGTGCATCCAAGTTATCGACCCTGGTTCCCAATACTGCTAATTCGGCATCAAACTCCTGAATCAAGGCTCTGAGCCTTTCCAAGTCCTCTTCAGTAACCGTACCACCAGCGGCAATAAGTTCCTGAATCCGGTCTAAACAAGCTCTTAAACCAGCAGCAAATTCGTAACGACTAGTAGGACGATTACCTCGGAAGGTGCGATCAGGATATCCGACGATACACTTATAATCTTCCACTAGTTCCCGTAGAGCGTCGTAAGCCCAGTCTCCTGGGGAAACGTCGGTAAGCTCAGTAATGCTGGTAAGCTGAGATTGGCTGTCAACCCCTTCCTCGTTGAATCCTTCGCTGTAGGACTCGATCTGGTCTAAAACTTGATTAGTGTTATCGGAAGCTGGCAGTTGCTGAGCTAAAAGGCTATTTTCTGCCAAATCAAAACTGAGGTCTGCCTGGTTTACAGTAGTCTCGCTGACAGTATTAGTTGCTTCTTTTTCCAGTACAGTTTCTGTAGCAGAAGCACTGCTGGCAACCAATAAAGATACTCCCAGAAGAGTGGAAGTAACTTTTAATGTATTCCATAAAATTGTTGACATCTTAGATAATCCTCACACCTAATGGATTGAAAAAAAACTCAACTTTTTCCGACAGGAGTCTCTCGTTATAACCGCAAGGTTTAACGAAGCTCAGAATGTCGGTTTTGACCTGGCGTTCAGTCAGGATATGATGACTGAGGTTTTTGAGTATCTTCAGTAGTTAAAGACTTAAGAGGTAAACCTCCATACTTTTCACTCTGACTAACTCGCCAACAAGCAACAGGCAAAGTTATTGCGAACAAAATCAACACACCAGTTAAACTCAAGACAGCTGCGGCTGGACCAGAAACAGTTGGTGATTGTTTAGAACCAGTAGCTAATCCTGAAGGTAAATTTTTTAGCCAATTCCAAGCTTTTACATATGGGGGTAAAATTTGATAATTTGGGGATATTTGTTGGCTCATTAACTCCAATCTCCTTCAATAATTTAACTTTTTTTGTTCTGTTTTGCAAGCTTTTATAAGGTGTGCATTCTTGCTACATTCAATCCACTAACAAGACCACCAATAGCAAAAAACATTATTGCCATTAAACCCAGACAAGTAGCTGTTAGTACTGGACGGTTCTGCTTTTCCAGAATAGAGTCACCATATTTCCAAAGAATCCAGGTACAGGCGACTCCTAAGGGAAAAGTAAACAGTACAGTAAATTCGTGGTATTCCATAAAGATGTAATGCACTAAAGGTGTGTTTTCTCGCAACCAAGCACGAGCACCACCAAGAGGAGCACGATAGCGCATGTAAACCCAGTTACCAGAAGCAATGGCTAAAAAAGATAGACAGGTAGACCAAAAAACTAGGGTGCGCATTTGGGGCAGAATTTTAGAAACTCCCCGCATTAAAGGAAATGCTAGATGGCCAGCATAAGCAATAACCACAACTGCTAGTAAAGTTGCGATTCCGTGTATTGACCCCATAGAACGTTGCCAGGGACTAGGACTCAATAAATTAACTAGTGGTAAAAAGAGAAACAAACCAGCAGATAAAATACTCAGGCCATAAACACAGATTGTGGCAATATCAAGCTGTCGAGGAAAATTAGTTATTTCTGATTGAATTGGTTCTGGTGTTTGCATTTTTTTGACAATTTTTTTGAGTAGAACTCACCCTTAGCCCTCTGATAAAAGTAATTTGTTATTATTTTTTTATGGGGAAATAAACTTATTTCTTAACAATTGTTAAGTTGGCAGGTGAAGTTGACAAAGGCTTTCTAAAAAGACTTTGGAAAATTGGAAAAATATAATTCGTTTTTCTGAGGGTCGAAAAGCAGAACAAAGAATCTAGAAGGTCAATTAAAAACCGGGTTCCTTTAGTGAGAACTGCTATATTTTATGTTTTTTTACTAGAAACCCGGTTTCTAAGAATACTGAATGGGTGTTCTAGAGTTTGAGCAATTACTTAGAGATGCTACCCTTCACAGAATGCTCAATGCGAACGTTACTCTTACTTAAAGAAAGCAGTTCTGATGAAAAAAATTTCACCACGTCCGGTACGTCTGGTGTGTATATTTTTTAACCAATCCTAAGCCCAACCGACTCTATCCATTAGTTGTACTGCCAAGGGTTGGAATTCCCCATAAGCTTCAACATTAATTGAGTCATTCTTAAAAGTACCAAAGCTTTTCAATACCTTGTTAGCAGATACATCAGAAACCACAGGATACTCATTGTTACCATCAGCAAAGTAACGCTGGGAGGCAGAACTAACGAGATGTTCTAGGAATTTAACTCCTGCCTCTGGATTAGGAGCAGTTGCGAGTACGCCACCGCCACTGATATTGATATGAGCGCCACGATTGAGAGGTGCTTTACCTTTCTGGTTGGGGAAAAACATCCCAATCTTTGAGCTTACTTCCTTATCTTCTGGCTTCTCGGAACTTGCCAGACGAGCAACATAATAACTGTTAGCGATCGCTAGTTCTCCAATACCAGCAGCACAGGCTTTAATTTGGGCAGTGTCGTTACCTTCAGGCTTTCTAGCAAAATTAGCTGTGAACCCTCTCAACCACTCTTCAGCTTTTTGTGCCCCATAGGTGGCAACCAAAGAAGCTATCAAGGATTGGTTATAAATATTGCTAGAAGAGCGAATCAGAATTTTGCCCCGCCATTTGGAGTCTGCTAAATCCTCATAGCTAGATAGCTGGGTTGGATTAACCATGTCTTTGTTGTAGACAATTACCCGTGCCCTTTTGGAAAAGCCAAACCAGTGACCCTCGGAATGGCGTAAAGAGGCTGGTATTCTCGAGGTGAGTATTTCTGAATTGACCGGCTGAAACAAACCATCTTGAGCAGCACGCCAGAGGTTACCGGCATCGACAGTCATGAAGACATCCGCAGGACTGTTAGCGCCTTCGTTCTTAATCCGTTCTATCAGCGCTCCTGCTTTACTTTCAATGCGATTGATTTTAATACCTGTTTGGCGAGTAAAGCTCTCATACAGTTCTTCGTCAGTGTTGTAATGACGAGAGGTATAGAGATTGAGTTCACCTGTCTGAGCAACAGCTCGTTTAGGCTTGCTCAAAGGAACTAATGCCGTAGCTGCGACTGCCGCACCGCCAGCTATAAACAGGCGTCTAGTAGTTTTCATGGGTCTCCTCACTAGTCAGAAATATCACTCTACAGTAGGTTGCAAAAATTTATTGCTACAAATTCTCATAAGGTATTGTATCAGTAATGAGAGCATATCTCATTAAAAAAATAAATTATTTAGAGCTATTGGAGTCTTAATCAGGCTCTAAGCTAGGTATAATAAGCTTTTTGGCTAGCAATCTTCAGTGAGGATGACTGCTTAGCGTTAACTGAGTTCAATAAAAAAGCTTGAATTAATGATAATAATCCACATTCTTTAGTCTCAAGCATCACATATAGCAGTCGCCAGGGCAGTTAAGACATTCTTAGGTAAGGCAAGTTAACAAGGGTCTGCCATCCCCTTTTCCTAATCACCAGGGCGGTTGCTATAGGTATCAAATTAGCTCGACATCGCTAAACTGAGTAATATCAAGTTGGGATAACTTTCTACATTGCAACCTTTCTACCTTCTGCCTTGTTTTTACGATGAATATTCAAAAACCCAAAATTCTCATTATTGATGACCATCGCTTACTATTAAATGGAACTATTAGTTTGGTAAATGATCGCTTTGGAGATGCCCAAATATTCTCAGCTCAAACCGTCTAAGGATTTACAAAGCGATTTGGAAGTAAAACCCGAGTGGTTGGAAGTGTTGCAACTTGCTTTTGAAGAAGGTTTGCAAGATAAAGCTATTGGTCAATCAATGCATAAGTCAGAACGAGGGAATAGGGAATAGTAATAAGATTAAGGAGAAAACAATGAAAAATATCGAATCTCCCCAGGCTGATGGTTACAATATAGTAAAAGGTTGCAAGGTAAAAGGAAATTATAAGTGATTATCCGAATTTGATATTAGATCTTGCACGCCTGTCGAAAACTGGCTTGTGAAGATAGGCAACAGTGATAAGATTTGACTATATCTGGTGTTCTTCTGCCCAATTCTTAAGTTCTTTCAGGAAACCCAGGGCAGTCCTACCAAATTCAGTGATTTCGTAGGTGACTGCAATCGGGCGGTTGCACAGTACCTCCCGCTTCACTAAACCAACCTGTTCCATTTCCTGTAGGCGTTGACTTAACATCTTTTTGCTAGCCCCTGCCATTTGACGGGCTAAATCATTGAAGCGTACCGGACCATCTTTCAGATGCCAGAGAATAGACCCTTTCCATTTACCGCCCAAGAGTCTCATACCTCGTTCAATGGGGCAAGGCTCTAAACAGGGCTCAATCGCTTGCTTTTGCCCATTATGATCGGTGGTGATTTTGACAGAAGTACTCATACTGTTGACTATTAAAAGTAAACTGGTTACTAAAAGTATACTGGTTGACTCTGGTTACTAGAATAATTATCTTAAGTTATATAGCACTACGCGCTAGGCAACAGTAAGTCATCACTGGGTTTGGAGGGTTTTTTATGCCTATTCCCGATATTCATCTTTATACTGCCTCGACTATGAATGGTTGGAAACCTGTCATTTTCCTTGAAGAGGCTGAAGTCGAGTACAAACTCACTTACATTGACTTTGGGAAACAAGAGCAAAAATCCGAGTGGTACATGAAGCTTAATCCCAATGGTCGTATTCCGACAATTGTCGATCTCAGTAACGATCATTTTGTGGTCTTCGAGTCTGGTGCAATCCTTTGGTACTTAGCAGAGAAATACCAAAAGTTTCTGCCTACTGGTGAAAAGGCTAAATCTGAAGCACTTCAATGGCTGATGTTCCAGATGAGTGGCATTGGTCCAATGATGGGACAAGCAATGTACTTTCAACGCATTGCTGCACCTAAAGGAATTGAAGACCAATACGCGATTGCTCGCTACGTAGCAGAATCTCGGCGACTGTTGGAAGTTTTGGATCAGCAACTTGCAGGCAAAGCCTATTTGCTTGGAGATGATTTTTCCATCGTAGATATTGCTACCTATCCCTGGGCACGTTCCTATCCTTGGGCTAAGGTTTCTGTAGACGGATTGAATCACTTGCAAGCTTGGTTTGAAAGGATTGATGCCCGTTCCAAAACCCAAAAAGCCCTCACCATTCCTAAACCCTTTCCAGCGTTTTTTGGTCAAGGGGATAGTGCTACTGCGGAAATTGAGAATGCCTCACGGTTTAAGGCTTGATGCAAGAGGTTGTAATTATCATGAAAGCTGACCCGGGGACGGGTCGAAGTTTTTATGACAGCAGTTTGTTTTGCTGTGAGGTAGGTTGTTGATCCCCCTAAATCCCCCTTAATAAGGGGGACTTTGATTAATAAGGGGGACTTTGATTAATAAGGGGGACTTTGATTAATAAGGGGGACTTTGATTAATAAGGGGGACTTTGATTAATAAGGGAGACTTTGAGTAATAAGGGGGACTTGTGTCTACTGCACTTTATTACAGTTAATTAGACGGATATTATATTACAGGAGAATCGTTCAATGCAGAATGTATTTATCATTAATGCCCACGAAAAATATCCCTTTTCTGAGGGTAAGTTGAATGGGACGTTGGTAGAAAAAGCTACAGCTAACCTGACTAGTAAAGGCTACAACATCCAAATCACCACTATGCAAGATGAGTATGATGTTGAGCAGGAGTTAGTTAAGCATCAGTGGGCTGATGCCATTATTGTGCAAATGCCAGTGAATTGGATGGGAGTGCCCTGGAGCTTTAAACGCTATATGGACTATGTTTACAGTGCTGGTATGGGTGGTCAACTGTGTGAAGGGGATGGCCGAACTCGCAAAGACCCTAGCAAGCAATATGGTACAGGTGGTGTTTTAACTGATACAAAGTATATGCTTTCGTTAACATTTAATGCGCCAAAGGACTCATTTGACGATGCAAATCAATGGTTCTTTGAAGGCAAGGGAGTTGATGATTTATTTTGGCCGATGCACCTGAATTTCAGGTTTTTTGGTATGCAGCCGCTAGAAACCTTTACCTGCTTTGATGTGATGAAAAATCCTGACATTGAGAACGATTTTATTCGCTTTGAAGCGCATCTCGATCAGAACTTCAAAACGGTTTAGAGAGAGTGCGATCGCTAATCAAGAAATGCACTCACTATCATTAGCTGAGTCGAGAATAGAAAAACTAGTCACCTGTTTCCTATTTTGCTGGAGCACTCAGATGATCAAGAACTCAAAGTCCCCCTTATTAAGGGGGATTTAGGGGGATCAAAGCTGACCGGAGAAGTCTTTAAATTGAGGCAATATAATAGTAACTTGAGAGGTGAGCTCCCCTAGCCCTCCTTAATAAGGAGGGAAACAGATTCAAAGTATCGTTTTCCAGTAAAATGGCATTACCAACAGCAAAAAACCTAAATCTTAACTCGACAGGGTTTCATCTTCCCTATAATTCGCACCTAGTAGCTAGAGCTAAATCTCTGCGCAAAAATCCAACCCCAGCCGAGAAAAAACTCTGGTTAGACTACTTGAGAAGCTTTAAATTCAGGATATTGCGACAAAGACCCATTGCTCACTTTATTGTTGATTTTTACTGTGCTGCTTTGAAATTAGTGATTGAAGTAGATGGGGATTCTCATTTTACAGACCAAGGTCAGGCATACGATCTTGAAAGAACCAGTATATTAGAAGGCTATGGTTTGCGGGTGGTTCGGTTTACGAATGATGAGGTACTTAATAATTTTGAAGGTGTATGTCAGCAGATTGAGGTGATAGCCCTAAATTCTCGTTAATTTTACTCAAAGTCCCTCTTATTACTCAAAGTTCTCCTTGTTACTCAAAGTCTCCCTTGTTACTCAAAGTCCCCCTTGTTAAGGGGGATTTAGGGGGATCAAAGCTGACCGGAGAAGTCTTTAAACTGAAGGAATATAATAGTAACTTGAGAAGAGATCCCCCCTAGCCCCCCTTATTAAGGGGGGAACCAGATTTATGGGTTCTTAATCAGGGGGCAACCAGATTTATGGGTTCTTAATCAGGGGCAACCAGATTTATGGGTTCTTAATCAGGGGGCAACCAGATTTATGGGTTCTTAATCAGGGGCGACCAGATTCATGGGTTCTTAATCAGGGGGAACCGGATTCATGGGTTCTTAATCAGGGGGAACCGGATTCATGGGTTCTGCTTTCAGAGCATTAGAAACTAAAGGTAGCCCGAATAGTACCAATTACCAGGTCATCGTTATTATCATTGTGGTTGGGGGCCGTTATCCAAATAACCCCTGGGGTGATAGCAATATTGTCAGTAATCTGATATTGGTAAAACGCCTCAATATGCAAGGAAGTATCATCATCTTCATTAGCAATACCTCCCGGCAAGATAATATTAGAGTCAGTTACTCTCGGCTCCATACCCACGACAAAGCCTAACAGGTTACCTTCCTTGCCCAAGTCAGGGAAACCGAGGGTCGCTGCCCAATTCCAAATATCGAGAGAACCACGATTGATTAATCCTCCGGCGGTGGAAAGAGTGCGGGCGTTGGTATAGCCACCCCAACCGCCAATTACAATATTTTTACTCAACTGCCAAGATAGTTCTACACCGTAGGAATTACTAGAAGTAGCCACGTTGCGCCCATCCGGGTTATCATCCAACCCCTCAACCAATCCTCGGAAGTTAGAAAGATTACTACCAGTCCCAGTATCCAACTGATTATAGCTATGAATGTAGGTCAAGCCAATGTCCAAACCTTCAATGGGACTGATTACCAACTGCCCTAAGGCACTGTAAGGGCCATCAAACAAACCACTTCCTTGGGCTGGATTACTAGCATCACCTGCCAAATAGCCCAAACTTAACTCAAAGATATCTCCCAGTTGACTAGTGATGGCTGCTCCCGCATCTCCTACGGGAAAATAGATGGGGTTTCGGGTTCCAAATGCGGATACAGCACCTTCCGCACCATCTCCATCTAGGAGGTTAACGGTACTGGCAAAGTCATCTGCCGCTCCTCCAGTAGCCATGACTATCCCTTGAGTATGATCACCGATGGGGAAACTGTAGTAAAGGACTTCTAAACCAACATCATTACCCTCCGGCTGAGCAAAGCCAATCTCACCCTCGGCGGTTCCTGTTACCTCACTAAATTCAGGAAAATTACCAGCGGAGAGTCGAGTGAACAGCAAATCATCACCGGTAAAGCTGGTGTTTAACTCCAAGCGCACCCTGTCAGCTAAAATCGGCACTTCATCAATTTCATTACCATTAGCATCATCTCCTGTGATCACACTTGCCACACCAAAAATCACTTGTCCTTCCAGCTTGGTGGTAGTGGAAAACTGATGATCTTCAAGGAATGCCACCCGCGCATCTAGGTTATCTACCCTTGTGCCTAACACTGCTAATTCTGCGTCAAATTGCTGAATTAGGGTTCTGAGTTTTTCTAAGTCTTCTTCAGTAACAGTACCACCAGCAGCAATTAACTCTTGAATACGATCCAAGCAGGCTCTCAAACCAGCAGCAAATTCGTAGCGTGACGTTGGTCGATTACCCCGGAAAGTGCGGTCAGGATATCCGACTATACATTTATAATCTTCTACTAGCTCCCGCAGTGCATCATAAGCCCAATCTCCAGGAGAAACGTCAAGCAAATCATTGACACTAGTGACTTGACCCAAGGAGCTAGGAGCACTTCTATTGTAGTCTTTGATTTGCTCTAATAAGTTGGTTTGACTACCATCTCCTGATATCTGAGCGACTAATGTGGGTTCTTCTCTAGAGCTGGAAACTGCTGGCTGCTGATTAGCTTCAGAGAGTGGTACTATTGTCAACTCTTCAGCAACAGCCATGGTTTCAGCCGCCATTGCCTCAACTCCCATCAAGAGCATTGCTCCCAACATCACTGAGCTAAACAGTCCGGATTTGTAGCAAATGTGCAACATTTTTTTCTCCTCACACTCCTATACAGGTTCAGAAATTGAAAGTTATTGAACCTTATTTTTATGAATAATGATTACGGTTCTCGTTTCAATAACAATAATCATTATCACAAAGGCTGACACCTAATCAAGGCCAGCAAAAGCTCATCAATCAAAGTGATTCAAGAAACATTACCAGGGCATCTCGCTCTTCGGAGGAGAGTTTTTGCACAAATTCTGTTGACCCTTGAGCTTCACCACTATGCCAGAGAATGGCTTCCATCAAATTGCGAGCTCGACCATCATGCAGGAAAAACGTATGCTTGTTCACGTTTTTGACTAGACCAATACCCCACAGAGGCGGTGTTCGCCATTCTCGACCATTGGCGGCAAAATCAGGACGATGATCAGCCAACTCTTCCCCCATATCGTGCAACAGCAAATCAGTATAAGGGTAAATGACTTTATTGTTGTACTCAGGATGGGGAGAAGCCGTTCCCGTAATTTGCTTGGGTACATGACAGGAAGCACATTGAGCTTCAGCAAAAAGACGTTCCCCTAACTGTTCTTGCTTGCCTTCTAAATTGCGCCTTGCAGGAACCCCCAGCAAGCCAACATAAATCGTCAGTTTATCTAAAAATTCATCACTGACTTCCGGCTGCTCACCGAAGGTTGCTTCTTCCTGGCATGGGGATTGACCTTTGTTACAACTCGAGTTGGGAAAAAGGGTTGTAGTTAAACCAATATCACCATTAAATGCAGCAGCAACTTGTTGTTTGAGGTTGGGTTGATTAGCTTTCCAGCCAAAACGACCTATACTATTGGTTTGTTGCTCTACATCCCAAACATAATTGGGACGACCTGATATGCCGTCGTCATCCCTATCTTGGGAGTCGGCATAGTTCAAAATATCGGCTTCGGGAATATTCTCCAGCAAAGCCAGACCAAAAACTGCAGGGGCAACCCGGGGAGAAAACAGAATATCGTCCCCTAACGTTCCATAGGCTAAATCTGTAAATTGATAGTTCGGATAACGCAAACTAAAGGATGTTCCATCGGTAAACTTTCCTGGTCTCTCCTGCCAAGTAATCTGAGTTTTGCCTTCAGCAGCAACACCCAAAATTCCTTGTTCTTGAAACTGTCCTCCGTAGACGGGATGAGGTAAAGGACCACCGTGAGCATCTTCGCCAGGAATACTCAGACGAATCAGCTTAGAAAGCATTCGCTCTTCATGAGGCAGTGGGGGACGACCCCTACCATCTCGAACATGGCAGCCAGCACAGGAACTCCGATTAAATAATGGTCCGAGTCCATCCAAAGTTGATACGGAACTCGGTGCTTCCACCCATTTAGTGTTAAATAAATGGTCTCCAAAGACGAAAACTCGTCGCCTCTGCCGGTCTAGATTCTTAAGAGGTTGAGCGAAAGCTGTTTGGGTAATCTTAAAGACAGTTGCTTGATCGCCACCAGAAAGAGCCGTCCGATTGCTATTGAGGAGAGGCTCTTCTGTATTCCCAACCCTTGGGGAAACAATGATGACAATGGCGGTAAAAATGGCAACTAAAGCTAGCAATGGACGTTTAACGATCATTCTGCCAAAATTTCGACCTCCACTCCTAGGGCAACACCAAGTTCTTGAAATACTTCTGCTTGGTCTTCAAGAGCCTTGATCGCGGCTTCGACTTCTTCCCGTTCAGGACTTTTCGCTGAGGATGCTAAAACCTGGTCAAAGGGCTGATTAATTTGAGAGATCGCGGTTTTAGTCTCATTGAGTGCCGCCATCATTTTTTGATTTAGAGCAGGGTTAAGCCGTGCCAACAACTGATCAAACCCACGACCGTTATAGCCTTCATATTGGCTTAGGTAAACATTGTAAATACCTTGAGCATTAAAAACGAAGTCCTGATAGGTCGTATCGCTAAAACAAGAATGCTCGTCTTCTTGATTGCCACTATCTAAAGCAACAGCCATGCGTTCTGATGCCATTTCAAAGGCGCTTAAGGTGGCAAGGGAAGTAAAAATTTTACCGATTGTTGCTTTGGGGTCACTTTTGATAAAGTCGGCTCGATAATTGTTACTATTGGGCTTCCATTCCTCCTCTAGAAACATCAAGTCTTCAATTAACTGATCCGTAACCAGCTTTAGATAGTCCCGGCGTCGATTGTTATTGTCTTGATTGGGTATAAAGTCTTGAAAGCTTCTTTGACCGGGACCTTGAGAATTAAAGTCTTGTCCCCACAGCAAAAACTCGATCGCGTGCCAACCGGTTGTGACATCAGCTTCATCCGATACTTGATCGTTGGTCAAGATATTTTCTATGGATACCTCAAAACTCGGATTATTAATTAGACCAGCATTAGGCTTCCCTCTGACATAATCAATAAATGCCTCATTCATTGGCCAAGCATTAATTCGTCCTTCTGGACCTTCTTCACCGGTATTGGGGTCGATAAAGTCAATCGGACCTTCATAAAACCGAAAGGCTTCAGTTTGCAGATAGCTTTGCCTCGCCTGAATCCAAGCTTGTTGTGCCGCCTTGTGAGTGTTTTTGTTGGGTTGGTTGAGAAAAGTCGCGATCGCTTTCCTCATGGCAACGGCTTGTTCGCGAGAGTCTCTGTAGTTACGATAAGCAAGCTCCGCATATCCTTCAATATAGGGCTTCAAGTCCATATTTTGGAGCGACGAGGTATATTGACTCTGAGCTACCTCTCTTGATTCTGCTTTGACCGAACTCGTTGCCGATAGTGACAAAGAGACCGAGCAAATAATTGCGAATAATAAGCGTTTGGAAACTATTTCAACTGCCATAGGTTGGTATTATCAAAAATCTTTCTCAGAATAAACTTACTGAAAGGGACACGACACTGAAGCCTATTCCTTCTAGGTAAGGAATAGACAGTATGTTGTGAAAGTCATTGTTACAAAAGACTTTCTAACACTTGATATATAGGGATTCGCAGCTCTTTCAAAAATAAGAAGTGTGAACCCAATGGAATGCTTCCTTCAGAGGATAGCAGACCAAGGACGGAGACTATCCCACGTCATGCAAGTCGTGGGATGAGCTTGATTTAAGAGACTAGTTATCAAATAACTTGGTGTAACTATATCACTTATTGAGAAAAATATTTATTTTTTTATTTTTTTACTTAATTCCCCAGAAACCCTTTTGGGATAAGGATTTGAGGTAATCAGGGATGCTACCCTGGAAAGATGCTGTTTGTGGCGGAACAGTGTTGATGAAGAAAGAGTGAGCAAAAAAATGAGTGGGGAAACGAATCAGTAGACGCTCCAGACGCGGGGACGCAACAGAAATGAAATCCCACGCCAAATTTCGTTCACCCATGAAGAAATTTTCTTACCAAAAGGTGATGAAAGTAGTTTACCCTGAAGTTTTCTACTTCCTAATTCCTATTTCTTAAGCAATACTTTTTGTGTGTCAATCACTTCTGCTAAGATAACAAAATGCAAAAAAATCAAGTAATAAAAAAATATAAAGCTTCATTTTTCTTAGGCTAACAAATAATTTATTATAAATAATGTTTTATTATGTTACTACTATATTGACTTGTAATTTTGATGCCTACTACACTTTTTGCCATGCTGTGAATTAGACTTGAACACTGATGAATATTATCTATACCAATCACTTACTATCCTACATAAAGCGTCACTTACTAACTTCTGCTCCCTTTTTGACGCCATTTAAATTATTTAATGCTGCAATTGCTGTTGTGGAAATGAAATTGGGAATGCTTGGCTGTAAATCCCGTCCCATCACTTATCGTATTGACCCTTGTACTGCCTGTAATATCCGTTGTCCTGGTTGTGGTGCTCATCAAGAAAAAACCAAGCGAAAGCGGTTACTCAGTCTCAGTGATTTCCAAACAATTATTGATAAAATTAAGCGATTTAGTATTCGCGCAGCACTCTATGATAGCGGTGAACCTCTCCTCAACAAAAATATTTATAAAATGATTGGTTATGCCAGCGAACAAGGTATGGCTACATCCATCAGTACTAATTTTACTCTCTTTGAACCTGATAAACATCTTGATGCATTGATGGCAAGTCGTTTGACAACTCTCCAGCCTGATCTTGATGGTATAACCCAAGAAACTTATGGAAAATACCGGATTGGTGGCAGTGTTGAAACTGTAAAAACAGGTATCGAAGCTGTGGTAAAACGAAAAAAAGAGACAGGAAAAAAGTACCCAATTGTAGAACCTCAAATGATCATGTTTGAGCATGTAATGCCAGAAAAAGAAGAGATTGAAAACTACCTCAAACAGGTTGGAGTTGATAAGTTCACTTGGAAGCTTGATGACTGGGGATTTAATCCTGCCAAGATTAAAGTGGCTCGAAAAAAAAAGATTTCTAACCGTTGCATTTGGCTCTATTTAACGATGATTATCCGACCCGATGGAAATGTCTATCCCTGCTGTGGCAAGGGACTAAACAGATTTTCCTACGGCAACATTCTTGAAGAGTCTCTCGACGAAATTTGGAACAATAAGTACTATCAGTTTTCTAGGAAGCTATTTACACCAGGTTCTGATTTGGAGTTTGATCCTGAAATGGAAAATCTACCCTGTCACAACTGCAAGCTCTTCAAAAAGGCAAGGGTTATGAAACCCAACCCAGCGATATCCAATTAAGTCCCGTTATTGTCCTAACTGCCCTAGCGGTTGCTGTACCAAAAATTCTCTTTCCAAAAAACATATTCTCTTTGTTGAGGAGAGAGATTTTTGGCTAAGAATTGCAAATCTTGCTCGGAAAGAAAAGAGGCATTATAATCGTGATGAATTATGGGTTTTCTAGAGGTGTAATCAAAAAAGATTGTGTATCTATCTGATAATAGTGGTACTTTGCCTCGATGAAATATACTACCAGTGGCAGCTAAAAAAACAGTTCCAGCAATTCCCGTGCAAGACTTGAAATGTGATGGAGATATTACTTTCTTCACCGTTTCATCTTGAACATAACCATAGGTATACTTTAAAGAAGAAGTTAATTGAGAAGTAAAACATTGGGGAATATATTCAAAGGGACCAATTTGATCATCTATGTCATTTAAATAAATGATTACTTTCAATACTTTGATATCTTCAGAATCTATGTGCCATAGTCTTGATTTGAGTTGAACTTTGTTAATAAGATCACGACGAAAATACGCTCCGTGATAAGCTACTGGTAAACCAAGGTAATTCTCAATTATATTGATTAAACGTTGTTCCAAACCCCAAAGAAAAATTTCTTGATGTTCTAAAATTTGTTGCGGAGTTGCATGAACAACAAATTCATCATTATTCTTAGAAATGCTTCGCGGTATTTTTGGCATTAAGGTTTTGGCAGCTTGAAGCATTTGCTCGGTATAAGGAATCGAGAGAGCTTCTAATGAAGTCATTGCAACTCCTTCAACTTTTAGTTTATTTACCAAATCTCTCTCGTAATCGGAAATGGCAGGTAAGTTTTTAGAGTGTTGTTTCTGTGCTTCTCGATAATTAATTTCTGCTTGAGTAGACAAAAACGGAAGTTGACGAGTATTTCGTAAGACTTTGTTTCTAACTTTGCGGACAATTTTTTTATACATAATTTAATGATAGTTACTGAAGATATGGCAACTGCCAAGGCGATTAGGACGGGAGCATCCCATTTTGGAAAAAACATTACCAAAAGAACTACATGGCAAGGGTTTCATTTATATAAAATGAGACAACTCACCAAAATGGGATGCTCCCATTAGGACAAGGGGCTTCAGCCCCTTGTTAATTTGCTTTACCTGAGAATTTTTTAAGCACCTTGGCGACTGCTGTAATCAAAAAAATGCCAACAATTATACAAGACCATGTGTATGCAATTTTAGCATATAAATTAAATATATGACTACATATTTTTACAGATTCTCACTAAAGCAAATAAGACTTTTAATTTGCATAAAATTTACTCTTAGCAGAAATTACTTAACAGTTGCTTTATATAACTTGTCTAAGGTATTGTTTCAAACAATTCTGACGAAAAGATTGTAGTCATACATAAGCGATATAAGATAGCCAAAGTCGTAATTTATCAGATATTCCGCAGGACAAAACGTATTACAAAACCTTTTCTTCCTAGACTTTTATATCAAAGGATTTCGTAGATTTATACTACAGTTTATCTTTAAGTACCAGGCTTCAGAAGCTGCTCCGGAAGTTGTTGCACTATCCTCTCAAATGGTTTAGTACAACCTAAACCCCGAGTTACTATCAATGCTCCTTGAATTTGTATGACGGCATCCTCTGCTCGTTGATAAGCTTGCTCCCCACTTAAACCACCTTCCGTTAGCACCTGAGCTAAATGATCAATCCAAGTATTCAGCGCTCTTTGTACATGAGACTCAAACAAGTCATGGCATTCACCTAGGGTAAATATAGAAAGCAGACAAGTATCTTGACCGCAATTGTAAAATCGATTAAGGCTATCACTCATAGCTATGAGGCGTTCAACTGGTTGCTGGGAACTCCGCAAAGGTTCTAAAACTGTTGCGCCAAACCATTCGTTAACATAATTGAGGACGGCCTGTGCCATTTCCTGTTTACCATGAGGAAAATGGTGATAAAGACTGGCTCTACCTAATCCTGTAGCTTTGGAGATGCGAGACAGAGTTGCCCCTTCGTAGCCAAAGGTGCGAAATACGGGAACTAACTTACGCACAATTTCACTCTTATCTAGTGCCATTTTTTACTCAGCCTTCTTAAATTCTCGCTTTATCTATAGCAACCACCTAGGTGATTAGGACAAGGGGCTTAAGCCGAATGGCACTAAGATAAGCGCCTCGCCTGAACCAAGTATAAGGGTTATGCCCACAAGTAAATAAATTAGGTAGCCCTTATACTTGTCGCAATACAGACCTAGGTTGGTGCATCCAGGGATAAGCTTTGGGGCGACGCTTGACCACTCTGGGCTCAACACGTCCGGGACGTGATGGTA
>JAAHFP010000065.1 GCA_010672925.1 Symploca sp. SIO1C2
TAGGCTGTCCTCATGAAAAAATCACCTCTTTTTTATATTATAAAAGCAATATGATGACTATCAGGATAAATCTTGGATCGGCTGTCCGCCATTCATCCCACGCTCACCCTACGGGTTGAGACGTGGGGCGTAGGAGCGGTTGATGCTAAAACCTCACTTAACACCTAACACCTAATACCTAATCAATAGGTTTAAGCCGCGTCACCTTGAGCTTAAAGTTACCGCCACCAGTTTCACCGAAAGCACGGACTCGAATGATGTACTTACCAGTTTCAGAAATTCTGTAAAACAACAAAGAATTGGTAGTGCCGTCAGGACCATCATCATTCTCAGCAACTTTTGAACCATCAGATGCCATAAGTGTGATAATAGTATCAAAATTGTCGGAAATTAGATCAACAGAGACTTGATCACCTTCTTTGAGTTGAACTGTATAGTCCCGGGCAAACCCACCATCACCGGTAGGAATATCCTTATCCGAGAGAATATCAGAGATTTCTTTACTGTCAGGAATCTGAATTGGACGATACAGCTCATGCTCCTGCCCTCTAGCTGCGGTTGCAGTTAAGTTCATCATCAAAAAACTTGCTCCGAACAACAGAGCCAAGTGAAACCGACTGGCAAAAGCGTTATTCATATAGAAATTTCTTCAAGCTGTTATGGCTCAATTCTGACAGCTCTCATCTCATTCAAGCAAGGGAGGGCTAATCTACAGTAGTGGGTTTTTGCCTATATTTAATTAAATATACCCAATAGACATTGGTTTCTACTGTACCCAACCTGCACTCAAGACAACGGTCAAGCCAATAAAGATAATCGCCAATGTCCAAGTAACCCGATTAAGAGCAGTCTCTGCACTCTTGGCGCTGGTAAATAGTTGGGCTTGACCACCAATACCACCAATACCGTCTCCTTTAGGACTATGGAGCAATACCAACACAATTAAACCGATAGCGGACACTGCCCAAATAATTTGTAAGAGTTGATAGACCGTCATAACTTAGATTGGGAATAGAATTAGCAACAGTGGTTATAGAGACAGTCGCACAGGCGTCCGATTGGCTCTAACATCAAATTCTACAGGTTTAATCATCGAACTGCCTGTCATTTCTTTCGGTTGAGGCAATTTTAAGATTTCTAGGATAGTAGGTGCAATATCTGCCAAACAACCGTCGTTACGTAGGTTGACTTCTGTCCCATGGCCAGGAATTTTTAATTTTTCCCCTTCTACCAAAATAAAAGGCACTGGATTGGTGGTGTGAGCAGTCCAAGGATTACCTGCCTCATCCCACATATACTCAGCATTGCCGTGATCCGCAGTAATCAGAGCAGTGCCACCAGCTCTACTTATACTTGGAATCAACCTTCCTAAGCATTTGTCCACCGTCTCCACTGCTGCTACGCTGGCTTCAAAATTCCCAGTATGCCCTACCATATCAGTGTTGGCATAGTTAATTACTACCAGAGAATAAATCCCTTTTGCAATGGCTGCGATCGCCACATCTGTGACTTCTGCCGCTGACATAGCCGGTGTTTGGTCGTAGGTAGGAACCATTGGACTAGAAACCAGCTCCCGATCCTCACCTTCACAGGGTAGTTCTAGACCCCCATTGAAAAAGTAAGTAACGTGGGCATATTTCTCAGTTTCCGCAGTGCGAAATTGCTTTAAACTGTTTTGGGCAATTACTTCCCCCAAAATATTATTTAAGTTCTGAGGCTCAAAGGCTACCGATACTGGCAAACTTGGATCGTATTGGGTAAAGGTAACAAAACTCAGGGGTTGAATCTGCTCCCGCTCAAAACCATCAAATTGAGGAGCGACAAAGGCTTGACTCAGCTGCCTTGCTCGATCTGGGCGGAAATTATAGAAAATGACCCCATCTCCTGAACTGACAGCACCGGGGGCAATCCTGATGGGTAGGACAAATTCATCGGTAATCTCTTCTTGGTAGGAAGCCTTTAGTACCTCAACTGCCGATAAACCTTCTCCTGCACCATCCTGAGTCATTACCTCATAAGCCTGTTGAACACGTTCCCAACGTCGGTCTCGATCCATAGCATAGTAACGACCACTAATGGTAACAATCCGCCCTAGGCCAATTTTATCCATGTGATCCTGAATGTTTTGGATCGCATCAATCCCATCAGTGGGTTTGGTATCACGACCATCAGTAATGGCGTGAACACAGACATCAGATATTCCTTGTGACTTAGCAAAATCTAGTAATCCGAGGAGATGATTCAGGTGAGAATGTACTCCGCCTTCTGAACATAAACCTACTAAGTGAAGTTTACTACCTCGATTTTGGATATCTCTGCATACTTGCAGGAGTGCTGCGTTCTCTTGAATCGTGCCGTCTTCCACAGCATCAGAGATACGAACTAGTTCTTGGGGAACTACACGCCCAGCACCAATATTCAGGTGACCCACTTCGGAATTACCCATTTGACCTGTTGGTAGCCCCACATCTTTGCCAGAAGTGCGAATAATCGTACTTGGGTAGGCAGCCCAAAGGCTATCCATCACGGGTGTATTGGCTGCGGCAATTGCGTTTCCATCAATTGCTTCGCGGTAGCCCCAGCCATCCAAAATGACTAGCACCACAGGAGATACAGGTGCTTGCATCATAGTATCCCTCTTCGCTCATACTTTAATTTCATGGCGATCATAACATTGAGGGTTGTATTTTTGCCTTATTTTCTCAATTTCTTTAGTTCTTCTCGGAAATAAAACAGCTCCCTTTGAACAATTCTTAACCACGAGGTGATAAAAGGGTTCTTCCCAAATTGCCTGTTATAGCGCTACGCGCAATTCAAAATTCAAAATTCAAAATTCAAAAATAGACTCTTGACGTGGTTTCAGGCTTTATTAATGTCCTAACCTAAGTGCGTAGTGCTATACCTACTTACAAGTCAGACTCCCATGAGCAAAAGCTCACAACGAATGGATGAAAATCTTTCTCTCCTGACTCGGAGACTTCTGACTCGGTGACTCCTATTTTCAGATTAAGAAATAGGAAGTAGTTGTTCTTTCATTGGGAAAATTGGCACAGAGGGATTAGCCACAGACAGTCTAACCCGCTTGCCTACAGGTAGTTGAGTGCTGAGAGTAGTGCGAGCATGTAGTCTTTTCCCAGAGGGAGTTTGTATACAGTAACGGTACTCACGACCTAAGAAATGCCGGTCTTTAATGACAATTGGTGCCTGATCATCTGGATTCAGGATAACGTTTTCTTCCCGCAGCATTAACTCAGCAGTATCTGGAATTACTTCAATGGGAGATTGGGTCTGGGAATTCAAACAAAGTACTTCAAAGGAACCAACTTCTGTCTCCCAGAATTGCCCTTGTCTACGGGCGGGTATAAAGTTAGCCTGGGTGACAAATTCTGCAACAAAGCGGGAAGCGGGCTCAGAGTAGATTTCCTCCGGTGTTCCCAATTGCTCCAAATTTCCAGAGCACATTACACCCACTTGATCTGAGATTGACAAGGCTTCTTCTTGATCATGAGTCACAAAAATAGCCGAAGTACCAATTTCCTTAAGAATTGCTCGTACTTCCTGACGTAATCGCAGTCGCACTTGGACATCAAGGTTGCTCAAAGGTTCATCTAAAAGAATTAGAGCAGGTTTTGGTGCTAAAGCACGAGCCAGGGCAACTCGTTGCTGTTGACCACCAGAGAGTTCGTGAGGATAGCGTTTTTCTAGTCCTGCTAATCCTACCAAGGCGATCGCTTCTTTACTAGTTTCCTGTACAGAGGCTCTGTTACTCCTACCTTGCCTATTTTTCAAGCCAAAGGCAACATTATCCAAAACATTAAGGTGAGGAAACAAGGCATAATCTTGAAAAACCATACCAGTATCCCGTTGTTCTGGAGGAACCCAGTAACCAGGGCCAGCAACTGGACGCCCAGCTAATTCTACTATTCCTGATTGGGGGCTCTCAAACCCAGCAACAATACGCAATAGGGTAGTTTTTCCACAGCCAGACGGTCCTACTAATCCGAGCAAATCGCCTTGGCGCAAGGTCAATGAAACATTGGCAACTGCTGGGGTATTGGCTTGCTCATACTGTTTGGTTATGCCTTCTAAATGTAGAATTGCCGGTTGTGTCATGGAAAAAGTTTATGAGTTGTAAGTAGCTTAGATATTAAGGTGTTGCCCTGGGGAGGGAACAATTGCCAGAGGGTGAAATGGGATATTTTGTTATTGGGAAATTCTTTAGCCAGTAATCTGCCAGCATTTTTCCAGCCAATATGCTAAGTCACGGCGAGAGAGATTCATTTGCCTGACAACACTCCAAAGCTGAATTGCGGCAGTGGCGTCATTGATTTGCACCCTTAAGGGCTGCTCAGTTTTACACTTACAAGGAATCGCTAATTCTTGCAAGCGCCGGTACACTGACCATCGGTCTGCTCTGTTGATCTCAATGATTTGCTCTGTTTCTGCTTGGAAACTGGATTGATTCATCTTTAATATAAGATGCAATAGTTTGTCAATAGTAATTAATACAAGAATCTGAGGACTTCCCGAAGAATTCCCAATTGTTAGAAGTTTTTCCAGTAGTTAGCCTCAATAAAACAGTCTAAACTAGATTTGCTTCAAATGCTAACATTTCTCAATTAATTTTGGGTGAAGCAGGGCAGAAGGCAGAAGGCAGGAGGCAGAAGGCAGGAGGCAGGAGGGAAAGAAAGGAAGAAGGAGGGAGTGATACCAAATCCGGTATACATGACCCGTTATGCCCTACCCTGTAGAGACGTTGCAGGCAACGTCTCTACAGGGAGTTTTTGCAGTCTGCTGAAAATGGGGGTGTCTAACCCGGATTTGGTATCACAAGGATTCCCAATTCTCAATTCTCAATTCTCAATTCCCCATTCCCAAGTCAAAGAAACCGAGATAGTAGCAAATAAACTAGACGAAAAAGGGTTGTTATCGAAACTGCTGCTGCTCCTGCTAAAATTGCGATCACCATTACGAAAGTAAAAGAAAAACCAGCCCTTAAAAAAGGAATAAGCATCAAGAGTAGGGCAATTCCTGCAAAAATTAGTAAATCTTTCCCTTCAATCCAACGGCGGTATTGAGCATAAACTAAACCACCGATAATCATACCTAGCAGTCCCACACTAATTCCTGATAACCCTAGAAAGCTACTGCGAAGAGCAAAGGATAGCAATCCTCCCATAAATCCTGTAAATGCTGCTCCCCCCAAAGTTTCTAGTAGCGAGAATCCTTTTTTTTTCGCCGAAACTGGGGGGGGTGGTTGGGGAATTGGTTGTGGTGGATTTATTGGAGGTTGAGAGGTTGGTTGTGGTGGATTTATTGGAGTAGGAGGTGGTGTTGGTGGAGTTATGGGAGGCGTCTGGGGTGGGGATTGAGGTTCTAGAGCATCCATCACCTCTTGAGCTGAACTGAAGCGTTGATTAGGTGTTGGTAACAACATCCGATTTAAGACAGCTTCTAGGGTATCACTTACTTGGGCATAAATTCTCCAAGCCCACTGATTATTGTAAGAGTCATACAAATCCCCTGGATCCTTGCCAGTTAACAAAATAATTACTGTCACTGCTAGAGCATATAAATCTGTTGAAGGGTAAACTTGAGCACCAGACATTTGTTCCGGGGGAGCAAATCCCATAGAATAAATACCTGTTGAGCTTCCTGTTGATGTAACTGCTCCTTGGTTTACCTGCTGTTTAACCGCACCAAAATCTAACAAATATAAACGCCCATTGCGTTCGCGCATGATGTTAGAAGGTTTAATATCTCGATGAATTGAGTTATTCTCATGGACAAATTTGAGCACATTCAGGATTTCTCGTAGCACCTCCAATGCTTCAGCTTCAGAGAACACACCTTTGTCGGCTAACTCTTCTTCCAAGTTTTGTCCATCAATAAATTCTTGGACTAGGTAGAAAAACTGGTCTTCTTCTCCCGGTTTCTGACTCTGAGTGCTCAAGGGGAAGAAAGCAAACAAATCGGGAATTTGAGGGTGATGTCTACCGAGTTGCTCTAAAACTTCTGCTTCCCGTGCAAATAAATTTTGGGCAATTTTGAGCTGTTGAGGACTCAAATTGCCAGAAGGCTGAAACTGCTTTACCACACACTCACGCATAGTCGGAGTATAGCGATCGCGAGCCAAAAAAGCTGCTCCAAAGCCTCCTTGACCTAGTAATTTTGAAGGTAGATAACGCCCTGCTAAAATCAGTGGCATACCGCAGGCAGTACAGAATTTTTGCTGCGCTGTTTGGAGCGTCACTTTATCATCAAGGTCAGTAAAAAAATTTTCGGGGCGGGGGCAGCCAGGACGGGTGCAGTAAATTTCCATGTTTACAAGGGTTGGGAGTGACTCAGTTGAACTACCTACGGTGTGGAATAGCTGACTCACACTCTCTAAAGTATTGAGTGTGAGCTTCTAGCTACAATTTAAACCTTCCCTTTTCACTCAAACAAAACTCACCAACAAGTTTCCAGAATCAGAGTGAAAACTTTGTTATTTTCCTTTCCCTTTAATTGACAAGTATTGTAAGATCAATCCCCTAAAGTATGAGAAGAAGCTGCGTTGAGGGTATTCCCTACCCTTACCGTTGAGGCTAAAGTTGCTTCTCGCCAGCTATTAGGAGTAAACTCCGGCAAAATTTCGCGACTAAAAGCTTCTGCTGCCTTGGAGCAGTAACGATTGGGATTAGTAATAACGGAAAGCACCCTCTTAACGATCATGTCGTTAATTGGTGCTCGGTGAAGAACTCCCATTTGTAACTCTTTTTCGATTGCCGAAATAGAAACAAAGGCTGCCCCCAATCCTGACTGCACAGCATTTTTAATGGCCTCAATTGAGTTAAGCTCCATTTCAATCTTCAGATGTCGGGTATCGACGCCGCAACGAGATAGTACTTGGTCAATCACTTTACGGATAGTGGATTGAGAGTCTAAGGCAATAAAGTGCAATTTATACAAATCTTCTTTTTGGATTCTAGGAACTTTGGCCAGAGGGTGAAAAACTGGCAAAATTAGTGCCAGCTCATCTTCTGCATAGGGAGTAATTTCTAGGGTTTCTTGCAGCTCACTAGGAACTTCACCACCAATAATTGCTAAATCTACCTGTCCATTGGCAACGCTCCAGGAAGTACGGCGAGTGGAGTGAACTTGTAATTGTACAGCAACATCTGGATAGCGCTGTCGAAACATTCCAATCATACGTGGGAGAAGATAGGTACCCGTAGTCTGAGAGGCTCCTACTATCAAAGTACCACCTTGAAGGTTCTGTAAATCCTCAATAGCACGGCAAGTTTCTTGACACAGAGTCAAGATTTTTTCTCCGTAGTCCAGCAGTAAATGTCCTGCTTCTGTCAGTTGGGCACGGCGTCCACCCCGGTCAAATAACGGCACATTTAACTGTCTCTCCAAGTTTTGCACTTGTAAGCTGACAGCAGGCTGCGAAACATACAAGCTATCGGCAGCACGTTTAAAACTCCCCTCAGAAGCGATCGCTTTGAGAATACGGAGTTGATCTAAAGTGAAAGGAAGATCAGACATAGGCTAAACCTCAGGGCAAGGAGTAACTGAGGCAACCAACATTTTTATTGAGATGGGGTTTGACTCAAGCGATGGATTGCCCCTAATGAATATATAAACCTTCGCTGACATTGACAGTAACACACCAAGGGAGCAAGTCTATCCCCAATACTTGATAGAATCGAGTGTTTCAGTGGTCTATTTTTGTGAAATTTTTATGAAATTTTTTCCCTGGCTGACTTCCAGCCATTTAGTCATGAGCATTTTGCTGCTGGGGTTTGCGATCGCTCACAGTGGCTTAGCAGCCTTTAGACCTTGGGGTGAAAAATATATAGGAGCACGATTATACCGTGTTTTGTTTGCCCTAGTTAGTCTGCCCCTAGCTGTTGTATTAATTATTTACTTTATCAATCACCGCTATGATGGCTGGCAGCTGTGGCAGGTTCAAGGAACTCCAGGAGTACAACTAGCAGTCTGGGTACTTTCTGCAATTTCGTTCCTTTTTCTTTATCCAGCAACCTTCAACCTCTTAGAAATTGCCGCCATTCAAAAGCCCGAAGTTCATCTGTTTGAGACTGGCATCATCCGTGTTACGAGGCATCCCCAGATGGTGGGGCAGGTAATTTGGTGTATCGCCCACACTCTTTGGATTGGTACAACTTTCACTCTGCTCACCTCTGTAGGGTTAATTTTGCATCATCTCTTTGCGGTCTGGCATGGCGACAGACGCATGTTAGCCCGATATGGGGAGACATTTGAGAAAGCCAAAGCCCGCACGTCTGTAATTCCCTTCTTGGCAATTCTCCAAGGACGCCAGACTATCAAGTGGGAAGAATTTCTTCGTCCTGCTTACCTAGGTGTCATTGCTTTCATCGGGCTGCTGTGGTGGGTGCATCCCTATTTAACTCAAGGAGTGAGAAATATTAACTTTTAGAGAAATTTCCTGAGAACTTGGGAGTCTTCTTTTAAATCTTTTGCTCAGATGATCCCAATTGGATGTAACATAATCCTAAAGATTTGTAAAAACCTATATATTCTGAGAGACCATGGTATTGTCTGTCAATGAGCGGACTTTTAGACAAGAGGTTTTAAAAAGTTCTCAACCTGTTTTAGTAGATTTTTGGGCTCCCTGGTGCGGATTGTGTCAAATCATACAACCAATACTACGGGAATTTCAGTTGGAATGGGGCAATCAAGTCAAAGTATTAAGGGTTAACGCTGACAATAATTTCAAGCTTGCTAATACTTATAAACTCAAGTCTCTGCCCACATTGCTCCTTTTTGAAAACGGGAAGGTCGTTTACCGCCTGGAAAATGTTCAAGGACGAGATGAACTGCGCCTAATATTGAAGAAACTGATGCTCAATTCCCTACCCAATTCGGCTTAGGCGGATCGGCACTTTCGCTGAGGGTTATCATCCTAAGCTGGAGTCTTAGAGAAGCACTAAGGCTAGTTGTTACTAACAAATTAGTGCTCCCGTTGCTCTAACCGATTTAAAATACAAGGAGCGGGTTTAGAAAAATTTAGGAATATTAAACCTAGGAAAACCCGCCCAGAAAATAAACTGCATCAAAGAAAAAAGCGATAAATCCTAAACTCATTGCCATCTTGAAATCAACATAGTCCAGACAACCCACAATAAAATAACCCCTAGTAAAATTAGTGCTATGGCAATTACCATACTTCTAATGGCTCTGAGGGAAGTTTGAACTAGATTATAGCTACTAATCAAGCTAGGACGAACAATCGATTTGGCTGAATTGATTCGGCGGCCAAAACTTTTATGAGTTAATAAGCCCATAACCAATACTGACTTACCAATCAAAGTCTCCAAGGGACGAAAAACTACACTTTTGATACTCCAGAGATGAACAGACAAGGATATGGGAGAAATAATCTCGATACCTTTGAGCATTACTACTACCGTTTCTGTACCGACCTGCACCTTCACAGCCAAAGGTAAATTATCTTCCCGATTTCTCTTAACTTGGGTAATTTGACCTTGAATCTGGCAATATTGCTGTTGTCCAATAGTTAATTCGGGTAGTAATGATAAATCAATAACCTTGGTGGTAGTATGTAAACTCCAGAGCTTAAGTACTTCGTAGCTGATAGTCCTGAATCCTATAAGCAAGGACAAGATACCACTAAGACCCAATAGCACTAAAACACAGAGAATAGACCAGGTTAAAATTTCAGGATCTGCTTGAAATTGTCCAAAATTTCGATTATCTAAATCATAAATTTGCCACAAAGAAAAATTTAAAACTGTTTTCGGGGCTACTACCTCACAAGAATCATAATAGAGTTTGGGATTAATGGAGACTGTATAAACAGTTCTTGGTGAATCACTGAAAGGTTTAGCTGGAGTTGGTAGATAACTCAGATACAATTGACTCCCTTGATTACCTCTAGCTAAAAACTCAAAGGCTTTCTTATCGTTATAATGACTATTACGAATATCAAACTGATAATTAAGAGCGCCTGAGGTAATATTAAAAGTTAAATCTCCTTTCCAACTGCCGATATATAAGCAGATTGAACCGCGATAATCAGGATTAACTGCTAATTCATGTGCCCATTGCTGAGCTTGGCAAGCAGTTAAGTTTAGAAGCAATACTAGCCAGATTAGCCAGATTATTCTTAATACTTTCACTGTTCACTATCCACAAAAGCTGCTTTACCAATGGATAAGGGATAATTGACAATTGATAATTAATTAATCCGGTTTAAAGCCTCTCCTTAAAAGGAGAAGAAACTGTTAGTAGATTTTCTTGCATTCAATTAAGCAAGGTTTTAACCTTCTTGTAATTATTCATTATCCATTATCCATTATTAATTAATGAACTGCTTCTTTAGCTTCTTCTATCCAACTATCAAACAACTCTTGATTTTGTTCAATCCACTCTTCGGCATGACGACGGATATCTTGAGGACTGCCTTCACCCTCTTTGATGCGTAGACTTTCCTGGTTCATATCCTCTGTCGTCATTGTCACTAGTTCAAACCATCGCTTAGCAGCTGGATTCGCAACCAAAAATTCCTTGTTAGCGACAATGCGCTGCTTCTGTTGGGCAAATCCGAGATTTTTCCCATCCAGGGATGTATCTTTTTCTGTTGCCTTTTGCTGGTCTTCTGGTAAAGAGGTAAAGGGAACTTCTAACCAGACTACGTCTTCATCTACCTTTAAGACTGTAGATATCCAGTGGGGGTTATAAGCATAAAAGAGAATGTTTTCCTCTTGCTGGTAGCGAGTAATCGTATCTGCCAGTAGAGCTATATATTGCCCTTTATCATGTTCAACGGTATCTTGTAGTCCGTAAACCTCAAGATGATGTTCTATGCTAAGCTCACAAGCCCAACCAGGATTACAACCGACTAAATTAGCTTTACCATCACCATCTGAGTCAAATAGTTGAGCAATTTTGGGGTCTTTGAGTTGTTCTATGTTAGTAATTTGATGCTTATCAGCCGCTTTTTTATTGATTTGATATCCAGATACTGTTTGGGGATTAAGGACTCCAATTCTCTCTAACTTAGCTTCACCTCCACTATTTTCAAAGAAGCCCATGTGTGCCCTTTCATAGTTAATTGTGCTGTAATCTAAATCACCATTCGCTATAGCTAAATAAATCGCTGGATAGTCAATTTCTTGAGGTTTTGCTACTTGATAACCTAGTTTTTCTAAACCAATATTGACAATTTCAGTTTGGAAATGCTCTTCTGTCCAATTACTATGGGCAGAACGAGCGGTGACTCCTTTCCCTGGTAATGCTGCTTGAGTGTTTTTAGTTGATTCTGTAGTTGCTGGTGGTGTGGTTTGGCAGGCACTCATACTAACCAAAAAACTAGCTAAGACTATACTGAAAGTAATTTGTTTCATCTATTTCTACTACAACTCCTGTTACCTAACACCTTTATTCACTGCTCACTATCCAAAAGAGCTGCTTTGCCTGTTCCTTTAGCTTCTTCTATCCAACCATCAAACAATTCTTGATTTTGCTCAATCCATTCTTCGGCATGACTACGGATATCTTTGGGGCTATCTTCACCGTCTTTGATACGTAGACTTTCCTTATTCATATCTTCAGCGGAAATTGTCACTAGCTCAAACCAACGCTTGGCAGCTGGATTAGCATCCAAAAATTCTTTGTTAGCGATAATTCTCTGCCTATCTGTAGGGAATCCAAGGTTTTTATTATCTAAAGATGTATCTTGTTCTGTCAATTGCTCCTGCTCTTTTGGTAAAGAAGTAAAGGGTACTTCCAACCAGAGGACATCTTCATCTACCTTTAATGTGGTAGCAACCCAGTGGGGATTATAGGTATAGTAGAAGATATTTTCTCCTTGTTGATAGCGAGTAATCGTATCTGCTATGAGAGCTATATATTGCCCTTTATCGTGTTCAACGGTATCTTGCAGTCCGTAAGCCTCAAGGTGATGTTCAATGATCAACTCACAACCCCAGCCAGGGTTACAACCAACTAAATTCGCTTTACCATCACTATCTGAGTCAAATAATTTAGCAATTTTGGGGTCTTTGAGTTGTTCTATGTTAGTGATATTATATTCATCAGCTACTTTTTTATTGATTTGATATCCTTGTATAACATCGGAAGTAAGGACTCCAAGTACCTCTAGCTTGTCTGCACCACCAATATTTTCTAAGATAGGTATGTGAGTTTTTTCATAGTTAATTGTGGTGTAATCCAATTCGCCATTAGCTACAGCTAAATAAATCGCTGGATAGTCAATTTCTTGGGGTTTTGCTATTCGATAACCGAGTTCTTCTAAACCAATATTGACAATCTCAGTTTGGAAATGCTCTTCTATCAAGTTACTATGGGCGGAACGAGCGGTGACTCCTTTCCCTGGTAATGCTGCTTTAGTGCTTTCTGTTGATTCTGTGGTTGCTGGTGGTGCTGTTTGGCAGGCACTTATACTCACCAACAAGCTAGCTAAGACTACACTTAAAGTGAATTGTTTCATCTGTTTCTTGTACAACTCCTGAGAGATTTTGATCAAGTTAATTGTAAAACAGCTACAGTGCAAATTTTTGCGGGTTACAGCAGACAGCTTTACTAGAAGGTAACTTTCAAAAGATTATCATTATCACCAATGTCAGTAAGAGAGTTGAGCTCATGGAATCCAAGAAACCAAGTATCCAGCAGAGAATATCCCTTATGAAAGGATGGACAACTGATATTGTAATTCGGGCTCCACGACGTCTGGTATGGGGACAAGTAACCAACTTTGGAGCCTATTCAGATTGGAATCCCTTTGTGCTAAAAGCTGATGCTAAGTTTGAAGTTGGAGGAATAATTCATTTCTTAGAAGACCTCAAGCAGTTTGGTCAATATTGGCTCAAAGCTCAATTTTTGTCCATTGATCCACCCAATTCCTTTATCTGGCAGGGACATTTCGGTGCACCGTTTCTCTTTACTGTACGCCACTCGTTCACCTTTGAGCCAGTTGGTGAACACCAAACACGATTTACTCAAAGACATCAAAACTCTGGACTACTCATTCCTTATTTGGCTTGGCGAGGTGTTTATTGTGTTAGCCATCAAGGTTATCTTGATTACAACCAAGCACTAAAGGAAAGATGTGAAAGCATTTAAACTCCTTCACATTAAGAAATTATGAACTTCATCTTAAATTCTTTCGTTTCCTTTTCGACTTAGGTGGCGTTCTATGTGCCCCAAAGTATTTTTCACTACGATAGCGTAACCAGACTCTTAGCTGTTGTGGAATCTGGTCTTTTTGTTCTTTAGTTAGTGTATTGTAAAGAGCTAAAGCTCGTTCTCTTTCTCCACGACAGGCAGCATTATTGTGAGTATTCCAGTAGCTACGAGCAACCCGAATCCGCTGACAAACTTCTTTGATGAGTGCTTGCTCTGTGAGGAGTTTTTTTTGCTTTGCCATTTTCTAGTTAGGATACACTATTATTGCATCCATCATAGAGCGATCGCACTCTCACCACTTCCTCTCTAAAATCTCCTAAAATACAGCCATAAAAACGACAAAAGCCGCCCTCAATTCAGACAAAAAAGGGCGGCTTTACTATTTCTAGGTGAATAGCAATGAAGGGATAGCTTAGCTGCACTAGTGCAGCTAATCGCCTACGATAAGTACATTCTTTCGGAGGAAATCACCTCCCACGCAGCAGCTACTCTAGAAAATCTGGCATTTCTTCATCATCGAAAAATGACGAGCGGCTGCTACCACCAGAGCCAAAATTGGCTTGCTCTTCCAAGCTGTAACTACGAGCAGTACGATCATCAAGCACTACTTCCATCGAGTCTTCCTCATCTAACTCTCCACTACTAAAACTATCGATGACTGTTGGACTATGCCCCATCTCACTAACAGTGCGCAAAGCATAGTTATCGCCACTCGGTGAGTCCCCGTAGCCATAGACTCCAGAACCACCACTAGCCGAATCATACTCAAAACCACTCAGGGTTGGATCTTCGTAAGCATTGTACCCAGTTCCAGCGGGAATCAAACGTCCAATAATCACGTTCTCCTTCAGACCCCGCAGCCAGTCAGACTTACCTTCAATGGCAGCCTCCGTCAACACCCTGGTTGTTTCCTGGAAACTCGCAGCAGAAATAAAGCTATCCGTATTCAAAGAAGCCTTCGTAATCCCCAGTAACACCGGTGTATATTGAGCTGGAGCCCCACCAGTAATCCCCATCGCTTGATTGACCGTCTCAATCTGCCGCAACTCAACCAACTCTCCCGGCAACATCGTCGTATCACCCCCATCGTCCACCCTGACCTTTGAAGTCATCTGCCGGACAATTACTTCAATATGTTTATCAGAAATATCAATTCCCTGAGACTGATACACCGACTGCACCTCATTCACTAAGAAAGACTGAGCCTTCTGTAGACCAAGCAGTGCTGCTTCATAAACACCCTTCTCCTCCTTGAAATAATCAAAGAAAATCTCCAAAATCTCATGGGGATTAGCCTGTCCATCCGTCAGAGGTTGCCCTACTTCTGCTTGCTGACTATCAGTAACCAGCGCATTTTGTCCAGGCCGAATCGGATAATCCGCCACTACTCCATCAGCTTCAATCACCTTGATATCTACTGTCTCGTCTTCTTCATAAACCACCTGAGTTTCTCCTGGACGCCGTGCTAAAACACAGCCCTCTTTAGGCTTCCGAGCCTCCAGCAGTTCCTCAATTCTCGGCAAACCTTGGATAATATCTCCGGTCTTCGCCCGCTCAAACACCAGCAGCACTAAATTGTCACCCCGCTGTACCAAATCCCCATTATCTATCTGCAAAATCGCATTAGTAGAAACCCGGTAAGGACGAGCCAAGCGTAGAGTAACCGCATTATCTTCCACTTTCACCACCTGCCCAGACTCAGGAGCAGATACACCAGCAGCTAGAGTTGCTCCAGCCACTACCAAACTACCCACCTTCACCTCAGCAGGAGCCTCCATAGGTATTACAAGCTGGTCTGCACTCCTTACCACCAGCACCCGGCGAATTGCCTCCGCACCCTCACGAATACCCCGGACTAATCCTGCTTCCTTACACTGAATTTCCGTCCTTGCTACCACAGCACCCGGAGCAATTTGTTCACCATCGGAAACCAGCAGCCTAGTTTGAGTACTACCCCCCAAAGGATCCGCTGCCACATCACGGCGAATCACCAGGGACTCCAAAATCACTAACTGCAAGCGCATATCTTCAGGAGAACTACCATTCACCAACTCGATATCCGCACTCAGCTGCGAAGTCCCCTCATGTTCATCTGTTAATCGCCCCAAGCCACGACTTTCTCCTTCCCCAGGGTTATCCAACCTTCGCGTCATCTCCAACACCAGTTGGGTACGTAGCAACTCCAGACCTTCTACTGACTTAACCCGTTCTCCATCCTTATAAGGCAACCGTTGGATAGCCCGCAATTCAATCGCAATCGGCGACTGAGAACTCCCGACCCCTTGTTGCTGCGCGATCGAAGCCTGAGAAGGAACATCCGGCTCGTCCGGTACCGCAAACTCTACTACCGGTCTCAGCAGCAAAGCCATCCCTTCCGGAGTCTCTACCACCTCTCCATAACGCAGTTCCTCTACTACTAACCCCTCAATCGTTTCTGCACCAGGATAGATTAGCTCACCCTCCGTCCCCATATTCATCGGAGGCTCATCCAACAGATGCAGTTCCCCTGGCTTAACTACAATCTCCCGCAAAATATCATTCTTCTGGATAACTTCCACAATCCCAGTAGATTGGCAGAAGATATCTTTAACAACTTCTGTTCCCCCTTCTACATATTGACCATCTTCTACCAACAATAGGGAGATATCTTTATTCACCTCGTGGCACTCCTCAGGAATCCACAGGATAGAGCCACCCTTAATTACTTCATAACCCTTATCTGCTTTACTCTTCCGCTTAGCAGTTTCTACCCCAGCATACTTAATAATTCCCCCAGTCTGAGTACGATATTTATTATCAATCAGCTCTGCCACTACATGGTGATTGGGAACCTTAGTACCCGGAGCCACCTTCAGGGAAAACCTTTGACTATTCGCAGTATGAATCACATACTGTTCTCGACCCCCCATGCTCTCCATCCGCACTGTTGACTGATCCAACAGCACCGAAGCAGTAATAATTTCAATCTCTCGTTTCCCCTCAGTCAGTCGGACGACTCCTCCATTCGCAGTGGCCAACTTCGTTTCCGCCATCACAGAACCCAACTGCACCGCATCGCCATTCTTCACCACTGGCTCAGCACCGGGTGGCAGGTTATAGACCTCCCCAGACAACACCCAGAGCAAACCTCCCCGTTGCGCAATTCTGGTAGTATTTCCCTGTCGGTCGGTCTTCTCCTCTGGTATCAAATCGGCAAACAGTACTTCACCAGCCAAATCCGTCGTTACATCCTTAGTCACCTTCTCTGTAGACAAGCGAGTCTTACTCATGCTCACCTCTGCCAACAGCTCCTTCTTCTCTACCCGTTGGCCATCCTTCACCAGTAATAGAGAACCAGTAGTCAGGGGGAAAACTTCCGAAGAAGAGCCGCCCTCGGGTTTGAGAATCAAATCACCGGCCACTTCTACCTGCTCTCGTTCTTCTCCATGGCGAGTACGCACAGTTCGAGTACGCAATTTCTTTCCAAAGGACACTACACCATCAACAGAAGCAACCACTTGTCGTGCTACTTCTCCAGTAAATACACCACCAGTGTGGAAAGTACGCATGGTCAGCTGAGTTCCCGGTTCCCCAATCGACTGAGCTGCAATAATCCCTACGGCTTCTCCTAGGTCTACCATATGTCCGTGAGCCAAGCTCCAGCCATAACACCTCTGACAAACCGATCTCGGAGCCTCACAAGTCAGAGGCGATCGCACAAATACTTCTTCCACACCAGCCTTGGCAAGATCCTTTGCCAACTCATCAGAAATATCCTGATTACGCTGAGCCAGAACTTCTCCTGTGGTTGGATGTAGAACTTCTCGGGCTACCACTCGACCCAGTAGCCGCTCTTGCAAAGGAATCAAAACGCGATCCCCATCCGTCATCGACCTCACCATAATCCCCCTCTCAGTGCCGCAATCTATATCCCGCACAATCACATCCTGAGAGACATCCACTAAACGGCGAGTCAAATAACCGGAATCCGCCGTCCTCAAAGCCGTATCTACCAAACCTTTCCTCGCACCATAGGAAGAAATAACATACTCCGTTACCGTCAAACCCTCCCGAAAATTAGTCTTAATGGGAATATCAATAATCTCCCCTTGAGGATCCGCCATCAGACCCCGCATACCCACCAGCTGACGAACCTGAGACAAGTTTCCCCTAGCTCCAGAAAAAGCCATCATATACACAGAATTCAGGGGATTAGTTGCCCGGAAGTTCCGCACAACCTCTTCTTTCAGGGCTTCCGAAGTACTATTCCAAGTATCAATAACCTTTTGGAATCGTTCTACTTCCGTAATTTCCCCACGAGTGTAACGAGACTCCGTCGCACGAATTTCCGCCTCCGCCGCATCCAACATCTCCCGTTTCACCGGAGGCACCTGTAAATCATCAACACTAATAGAAACCCCGGCACGAGTCGCAAAGCGAAAACCCAAATCCTTCAGTTGGTCAGCCATCTGAGCACTGCGAGCGCTGCCATACTTAGTATAAGACCAAGAAATCAGCTTCTTGAGCTGACCCTTATCTACGATTCGGTTGTAAAAGGTCATTTCTTGAGTCATGAGTTATTTGTCCTTTGTTATTTGTCTTTTGTTGTTTGTACTAATGACCATTTTTTGAATTCAAAATTCAAAATTCATTCATTCGGAAAAGACAATTTTGAATTGATTAATTTTGGGTACAATCCCCCACTAATTGTCTTGAATTTTGAATTGATAATTTTGAATTTTGAATTGTTTTGACTTGCGTTAATTCATTAGTGCTTCTTGAATCGCCTTATTGTAAATAATCCGACCTGGAGTAGTATAAACGTACTGAGAAATTACCTCCCCTGAATCCGTTTCCCGCACTCTCCGCTCTCGGTAAAGTTTTGTCACAGTTCCATCACCCAGCTTTTCCGTCGAGAGCACCTCATCGTCAGGCTTCTGAGTTTCTACCATACCCTCATACCGAACCCAGACCTTAGCGTGGAGATCCACTTTTCCCTGTTCATAAGCCCTGATCGCATCATCCAAATTCGCAAAATACTTATCCGCTCCCTTAGTCGCAGCCGGATTTTCTGCCGTCAGATAATAACATCCCAACACCATATCCTGGCTAGGAGCCACAATCGGACGCCCCGTCGCCGGAGAAAGGATATTATTAGAAGCCAACATCAACAGACGAGCCTCCGCCTGAGCCTCAATCGACAAAGGCACATGCACTGCCATCTGATCACCATCAAAATCAGCATTAAAAGCAGGACACACCAGCGGGTGCAACTGAATGGCACGACCCTCAACTAAAATAGGCTCAAAAGACTGAATTCCCAAGCGGTGCAGCGTCGGAGCTCGGTTTAGCAGCACTGGATGACCCGCAATCACTTCTTCAAGAACATCCCAAACACTAGGGTCTCCCCGCTGAATCAATTTCTTCGCTGCTTTGATGTTGTTTACCAAACCCTGACGAATCAGCCGGTGAATCACAAATGGCTGGAAAAGTTCAATCGCCATTTCTCGAGGCAAACCGCACTGGTGAATTTTCAAGTTGGGACCAACCACAATTACGGATCTTCCCGAATAATCTACCCTTTTACCCAGCAAATTTTGCCGGAAGCGTCCTTGCTTACCCTCAATAATGTCTGACAGTGACTTCAGTGGGCGATTATTAGCTCCCACCACAGTCCGTCCCCGCCGTCCATTATCAATCAAAGCATCTACTGCTTCCTGAAGCATCCGTTTTTCATTGCGCACAATAATTTCCGGAGCCAGAATTTCCTGTAACCTAGCAAGGCGATTATTGCGATTAATTACTCGCCGATACAAATCATTCAGGTCAGAAGTTGCAAAACGACCCCCATCCAGCTGCACCATTGGGCGCAAATCTGGGGGAATTACGGGAATTACTTCCAACACCATCCACTCAGCCTGAGAACCAGTACCGATGAAGTTATCAATAACCCGTAACCTTTTAATCAGCTTTGCCCGTTTCTGGCCTTTTGCATTAACAATTTCATCCCGCAAGCCTTCAGCCTCGGTCTCCAAATTCAAATCTTGTAGTAATCTTTGTAAAGCTTCAGCTCCAATGCCTACTTCTACATCAGTCAACTCTGTATCTTCGCTATAGAGTTGTTCCTCAATTTCCAACCACTGATCTTCAGTAAGTAACTGCTTGTAACTCAAGTTCTCCGCATTACCCGGATTAAGAACTACATAAGCATTGAAGTAAACTATCTGTTCCACATCCCGCAATGGCATATCTAGTAGGATACTCATATAACTAGGAATACCCTTGAGATACCAAACATGGGCTACAGGAGCCGCTAGTTTGATATAACCCATCCGGTGACGACGAACCCGTGATTCAGTTACTTCGACTCCACAACGTTCACAGACAATACCCCGGTGGCGCACCCGCTTATACTTACCACAGTGGCACTCCCAGTCTTTCGCCGGACCAAAAATCCGCTCACAGAACAGTCCATCCATCTCTGGTTTCAGTGTGCGGTAATTAATCGTCTCCGGTTTAGTAACCTCACCTACCACCTGACCATTAGGCAAAGTTCTTTCTCCCCACTGGCGCACTCGCTCCGGTGAAGCAATCCCAATTTTTACGTAATCAAAACGCTGTTCTTGCTGTTTCATTTATTTGTTGTTTGTTGCTTGTTGTTTGTTGCTTGTTACTTGTTGTTTGTTAATTGCTGTTTGTACCAATGACCAATGACCAATAACCAATTACTAATGACTAATGACCAATAACCAATAACAAACAACCAATAACTAAACTTCCTCTTCAAACTCTTCTCGGCTCAATGACTCATAAGTCGGTCGGCTGGGAGTACGACGCCGGTCAACATCTGCCATCAAATCCACTTCCAAATCACGGCTGCTTCCGTCTTCAGCAGTTTCTACTTTGTGAACTGCAATATCCAAGCCTAAAGATTGTAGTTCCCGCATCAAAACCTTAAAAGACTCCGGCGTACCAGGATGAGGAATCGCCTTGCCTTTAACGATCGCATTCAGAGCCTCATTTCGCCCCTGCATATCATCAGACTTCACCGTCAGCAACTCCTGGAGAGTATAAGCCGCACCAAAGGCTTCCAATGCCCAAACCTCCATTTCTCCAAATCGCTGACCCCCTTGCTGAGCTTTTCCGCCCAAAGGTTGTTGAGTTACCAAAGAATACGGACCAGTCGAACGGGCGTGAATCTTATCATCCACTAGATGCACCAGCTTCAACATATAAGCCTTACCTACTGTTACCGGTCGGTCAAACGGTTCACCAGTGCGACCGTCAAACACCGTAATTTTACCTGGCTCATCCGGGTTAAACACCCATTCATGCCCCTCTGTCTGTCTCGCCTGATCCAACTTCCCATGTACTGTTGTCCGGGAAGCTTCCTGCCCATACATTTCATCAAAAGGAGTCAACTTAAACCGTACATCCAAGCATTGACCAGCCCAACCTAAAAGGCACTCAAACACTTGTCCCACGTTCATCCGACTAGGAACTCCCAAAGGATTGAGAATAATATCCAAAGGTCTTCCATCTGGTAGGTAGGGCATATCCTCTATCGGCAAAATCCGGGAAATAATTCCCTTATTACCGTGACGCCCCGCCATTTTGTCTCCTACCTGAATTTTCCGCTTTTGGGCAACATACACTCTCACCACCATATTAGCTCCTGGTGGTAGTTCGTCCCCTTGTTCCCTGGTAAACAGCCGCACATCAACAACACGGCCTTTTTCTCCGTTGGGCACCCGCAAGGAATTGTCTCGTACATCCCTTGCCTTTTCCCCAAAAATAGCCCGCAGTAGCTTTTCTTCTGGAGGTTGGTCAGACTCACCTTTTGGGGTAACTTTCCCTACTAGAATGTCACCGGCTTCCACCCAGGCTCCAATACGAATAATACCCGTCTCATCCAACTGTCGTAGAGCATCCTCTCCAACATTGGGAATTTCCCGCGTGATTTCCTCTGGACCAAGTTTAGTTTGCCGTGCCTCGATTTCATACTTTTCAATATGAATACTAGTATAGACATCGTCAAACACTAACCGTTCACTAATCAGGATTGCATCCTCGTAGTTATAGCCTTCCCAAGGCATATAAGCAACCAAAATATTTTGTCCCAGGGCAAGTTCGCCCCCTTCCGTAGCGGAACCATCAGCAATCACCTGACCCGCCTGTACCTCATCCCCTTCATACACTAAAGGACGTTGATTCAAGCAAGTATCTTGGTTAGAACGCTGATACTTCTGCAACTCATGTTCGTATTCCTTTCCTTGAGCATCTTTTACCCGAATACTTTGGGCATCAACATAGCTTATTTCCCCATCAATTGGAGATAAAATCACCATTCCTGAGTCCCTGGCAGCTTGAGCTTCCAAGCCAGTACCAACCAAAGGTCGTTCAGGGCGTAATAGCGGCACTGCCTGCCGTTGCATATTAGAACCCATCAATGCTCGGTTAGCATCATCGTGTTCCAGAAAAGGAATCAAGGAAGTAGCGACTGAAATAATCTGTACCGGGGAGACAGATAAGAAGTCTACTTGATCCGGAGTTGTGGTCGTGAATTCTTGGCGATAGCGCACTGCCACATTTTCTCCTTGGATGTAACCATTTTCATCTACTGGTACATCTCCTGGTGCCACCCTTAGGTCATCCTCCTCATCCGCAGTCATGTATACTGGCGGACGGTCTTTGATCACCCGTCCATTTTCTACTGGATAGAAAGGTGTTTCAATGAAGCCGTAGGAGTTGACTCGAGCGTGAGTTGCTAAAGAACCAATCAGTCCTGCGTTAGGACCTTCAGGAGTTTCAATCGGGCAAATCCGGCCATGGTGAGAGGGATGAATGTCCCGCACAGCAAACCCGGCTCTCTCCCTCGTCAAACCTCCCGGTCCTAGAGCAGAAAGTCGTCGTTTATGAGTCAACTCAGCTAAAGGATTGGTTTGATCCATAAACTGAGAGAGTTGGGAGGAGCCAAAGAACTCTTTAATAGCTGCTACTAAAGGCTTAGGGTTCACCAAGGAAGCAGGAGTTAGGGTCTCGGAGTCAGAAACTGTCATCCGCTCCCGAATAATCCTTTCTAAGCGATTTAGTCCTACTCTTACTTGATTTTGCAGCAATTCCCCTACCGAGCGCACTCGACGATTGCCCAAATGGTCGATGTCATCGCTGTTACCGACATCAAACTCTAGATTGATCAGATAGTCAATAGCTGCCAGAATATCCTGGGGAGTTAATACTCGGATAGTATCTGGCACATTTAGCCGCAGCTTCTTATTAATTTTGTGGCGACCGACCCGTCCTAAATCGTAGCGTTTCGGGTCAAAGAAGCGAGAGTCTAGCAATTGTTGACCGCCACTCACAGTAGGGGGCTCCCCTGGGCGTAACTTGCGATAAAGCTCCATCAGAGCCTCTTCTTCCGAGGGATTGCCCTCCTTTTCTAAGGTCTTTTGATAATAGTCTGGGTGTCGCAGAGCGTCTATAATTTCATTATCCCCTAGTCCCAGAGCTTTCAGAAGTACTTGAGCTGAAAGTTTGCGAGTCTTATCAATCCGCACCCAAACTAAGTCATTTTTGTCTGTTTCAAACTTTAACCAAGCTCCCCGATTGGGAATCAAGGAAGCAGAGTAAGTGCGACGTCCGTTCTTATCCGTTTCCGACTTGTAATAAACACCAGGAGAGCGAACAATTTGGTTAACAATCACCCGTTCCGCCCCATTGATAATAAAAGTACCTCGGTCGGTCATTAGGGGGAGATCACCAATGAAAACTTCTTGTTCCTTAATCTCTCCTGTTTCTTTGTTAATCAGGCGGGTGGGAACGTACATTTGAACGGCGTAGGTGCTATCTCGCCGTTTAGCTTCATCAACTTCATATTTAGGTCGCTTGAGCTTGTAATTTTTGCCCAGAAAATGTAATTCCAGCTTGCCGGTATAGTCAGTAATTGGAGAAAAGCTGTTAAGCTCTTCGATGAGTCCCTCTTCCAAAAACCAGCGGAAACTGGAACGCTGAATTTCCACTAAATCTGGCAACAGATAAGTGGGAGCGGTCTCACTGCGAGTAGGAACGGTGTAGGTTGGATTAGTCATAGGTTAATGGGTTATTAGTTATTGGTAAGGGTTTGACATCTATTTACGTTTCGTAGCATGGCCTGGTTATGCTGCCTACCTACCTAGAAGCTTTTAAGCTTAATTATTGGTGAGCAGTTAACCTTACTCAAGCCTAGACTTGTAGCTCAATTTCCCTTTTGGCGTCAAATCTTGAAGTTTCAGATTGACTTGCCAAGCTTCGCTCAAAAATTGGCGCTCTTTTCGTATATGTCTCTTGGAAGATTTCATTTGGTGAAAATCCCAAAATGACTGCTAGATAATTGGTGCTCAAGACCAGTTATTTTCTAGCAATGAAAAAATACAGTTTTTTTACTTGATGTCAGCAACAGTATGGTTTTGGGCAATGACTACTGTCTCATGCTTTAAGAGTGACCCCTCGAAGCCTCGAGGCTCTTTTGTTAGCATATGGAGTCGATTTTGTCAATAATTTATTAAAGCTCGATAAGTCTCTACGAGGATGACTAGTGAACCTCGGTAGTTTATTAAGAGGATATGTTAGTATCAATTGCGTAGACCCAGGGTTAATCTGATCCATATTAACTCTTCTTCGGATTATTGCGGTAGCAACAGGAACTCGATTAAAAAGTTTGCCCCTTAACTACTTCACTATGGCTACTGCCTCACTATCAGTTTGTAGGGCAAGACCAAAGAGTTTACAAGCATTTTGTGTTGTTTGAGCTGCGATGCTTTCAATGGAAACATCTCTTAAGCGAGCAATATACTCTGCTACATAGCGAACATAGGCGGGTTCGTTTCGTTTGCCCCGCTTGGGTACCGGTGCTAAAAAGGGACAATCGGTTTCAATGAGAAGGCGATCGCTTGGTACCATAGCCGCAGAAGCTTGAACCTCCTTAGCGTTTTTGAAGGTTACAATGCCACTAAAACTAATGTAGAAACCTAGATCCAAAAACCACTGTGTTTCTTCTGGTGTACCTCCCCAACAATGCATTACTCCTCTTACTGCTCCATTGTTTTCCCAAAACGTCTGCAGCAGCTCCCGCATTGTAGCAGCAGCATCGCGACAGTGGATAATCACTGGCAAGTCTAGCCGCTGAGCGATCGCTAGTTGAGCAGCAAACACTGTTTTTTGCTGCTGTTGGTTTTCTGCTTTGAAGAAATCCAACCCTATTTCTCCAATTGCCACTACTCTAGCATCAGAGCAAGCTAATGAGGAAATTTCGTTGGACATCTGCCCAGTCCATTTGTTGGCGTCTAGGGGATGCAAGCCTACTGCAAATGATAATTCAGGAAACTGGTTAGCTAGGGATTGGATTCCAGGATATTCAGCAGGCTCTACACAAGAATGTACTAGCTTGACTACACCTACTTCACGCCAGCGACTGCACAGGGCTTCCAGATCTGAATGGAAGACATCAAAGTTAATATGGACATGAGTGTCAACCAACTGCATGGTCATTACCTATATAGTGCTCTTTTACTTCTGCTGATTTTTTCTCAGCTTTTTTTACACCTTTAGGTTAACTGGAGTTGCTAAGGTGATTTGTACAGGTTAGTGTGTTGACACTCCCCAGCAATCAAGGCAAGGGGATTATTTCTTTACCGGTACACCAACTTATCTTGCCCGCGCTTACGCGCAGCTGCACTAACGGAAAGCATCTTGGGCATATACCCTACATCTGCAAGTCCTCTGATTAGAACTATGTAAAGCTGCCAGCAACTATAGTGAGCGCCACTCCCTCTTTGGGCAACTGACCCACTATACTTGAGGTATTTTTAGGCTTAAGAAGCGGTGACTTCCTCTGGTGTAGGAGTAAGCTTGGTACTGACGTTTTGTAAGGCTTTGGCTAGACGAGATTTCTTACGAGCACCATTGTTGCTATGCAAGACACCACGTTTTACAGCTTTGTCAATTTTGCTGTAGGCCGCCGACATTCGGCTTTGAACCTCTTCTAGTGATTCTTGGCTCGGTTGTTTAGCATAATCTTCCACAGCAGTGAAGTATTTTTTCATCAACGTCCTTACTGCTGACTTATAGCTCTGATTATGGATTCGGTTACGCTCGTTAATTTTTACACGCTTGAGCGCAGACTTGTTGTTAGCCATAGGGATTTTTAGAGGGATTGGCTCTCGATAACAAAATAGCAGAATAACCAATATAACATCTTTTTATTGCCTCAAGAATCACAACCCGATAAAAATTCAGGTTAAGCTAGAGAAGAGAGTTCAGATAAGATAGGCTCCTCTAACCAAAAGGGGTTGGTCTAACTGGCTTCAAAGAGATAATATCGCATTTAGGCACTTCGTACTCCATGTTGCGAATCATTACTCAGCAGGCTGAAGCACAAACAGAACTGCAACGTATCTGTGAGCGCACCTCCCAAGACCAAATTATTCACAAAGAAGGGACGGTGAGGGAAATCTTGCAGGCAGTTAAGCGCCAGGGAGATAAAGCGCTCCTGCATTACACCAAAGAATTTGACCAACTTTCTCTTCTTCCTGAACAACTGCTGGTTAGTGCGTCAGAACTAGATGCTGCCTACCAACAGGTGTCTAAGGAGTTACTAGATGCCATTCAATTGGCTAGTAAGCAAATAGAGGCATTTCATCGACAGCGTTTACCTAAATCTTGGGTGCAATTTGGCGATGATGATGTGGTCTTAGGCAAGCGCTACACTCCAGTAGACAAAGCAGGAATTTACGTTCCCGGTGGTACAGCCTCCTATCCCAGTACCGTTTTAATGAATGCTATCCCAGCTAAGGTGGCTAAGGTACCGAGGATTGTTATGGTGACTCCACCAGGTTGGGAGCAAAAGATTAATCCGGCTGTCCTGGTAGCAGCTCAAGAAGCAGGGGTTCAGGAAATTTACCGGGTAGGTGGAGCCCAAGCGATCGCGGCTTTGGCTTACGGTACCCAAACGATTCCTAAAGTAGATGTGATTACCGGTCCAGGGAACATTTACGTCACTTTGGCGAAGAAACTAGTTTACGGGATAGTGGGAATTGATTCTCTTGCTGGACCATCCGAAGTCCTGGTAATTGCTGATCCCGCTGCTAATCCAGTTTATGTTGCTGCCGATCTTTTGGCTCAGGCAGAACATGACCCAATGGCAGCCGCAATTCTCCTGACTACTGATTACCAACTTGCACAACAGGTACAAGCTCAAGTAGAGCAGCAACTTGTGAATCATCCACGACGAGTGCTTACAGAAAAAGCGATCGCTCACTATGGTCTGATCATTGTTGTTGATTCTCTTGACACAGCAGCAGAACTTTCCAATGAGTTTGCTCCCGAACATTTGGAACTAGAAGTGGCTCAGCCTTGGGATTTACTAGAAAAAATCCGCCATGCTGGTGCAATTTTTCTGGGTAGTTCAACTCCAGAGGCAGTAGGAGATTATCTGGCAGGTCCTAATCACACTTTACCTACTTCCGGTGCTGCTCGTTATGCCTCTGCACTAGGAGTAGAAACTTTTATGAAGCACTCGAGCCTGATTCAGTATTCCTCAAGTGCCCTCCACAAAGTATCCGGTGCGATTCAAGTACTAGCACAAGCAGAAGGTTTACCTTCCCATGCTGACTCTGTGAGGTTAAGAACCCAAGGAAGGAAATTCTAATGATTCTGGTGGTAACCTAACACCTAATACCTAATACCTTTTAACGATTTTGGTGCTAAAAACGATTATTGTAGCCCTTGACAGTTCCGAACTGTCTCAGGGCGTGATTCAGAGTCTAGATGAACTTCAAATACAGCCATCCACCAAAATTATCCTTTCTCATGTCATTCCTGATGCGGAACCTGATATGGAAATGATAGTTGACAGACCTCATATTTCGGAAGAGTTATCTTATCGAAACATTGAAAAGCAGCTACAATCTTACCAAGCAAAACTTCCTTGTCAATCTGAATTAGAGATTGTCAATGGTGATGCAGCAGTGGAAATTGTTCGCCTTGCCCATATCCACCAAGCTGACTTAATTGTGATTGGCACTCGTGGTCTTACTGGTCTCAAAAGAGTTTTACAAGGTTCTGTTAGTAGCCAAGTAGTTGCTGATGCTCCCTGCTCTGTGTTAGTAGTGAAACTCAATGAGTAAAACACTTAGCTATCAGCAATTCAGCCGTCAAACTTATTTAGGGATTGCTGAGTAAAACAAGATTCTGGTCAGATAAGGGTTTTAAGCCGTTTTTATCCAAAGCAAGTACAAGGAAATGGCATCAATGGGTTCAATTTCCTTGCACTTTCGTTGAGATTAACTCAAAACTTATTACTTGTTACTTTTTACTTACAAAAGTGCTCCCATTTGACTTATTCAGCAAACCCCATTTAGTTGATAGTTGATAGCTGAAGCTTAACGTCTCTGAGCCCTAATTAGGTCTTTATTGCAAAACATTTTCTAAAAGGTTTTTAATCTCATCTCCTCCTTGACTTTGAACGAAGGAGAGGATGACCGGTATAAATTGAACAATCATTTCAGTATCCAATCCTAGTTGGGAAAAACCTCCTGCCAAACTCATCAAATTTCCTACTTCGGCAGCATCACCTCCCATAGCTGAAGCTAATCCTCCCAATGCGCCAAGTATTCCCCCAGCTTGAGGCGCTTGTTGGAGCATATCACCGATGCCTGGAATATATTGAGCTACCTGAGAAAAATCATCTTCTCCCAACTGATCCTTTGCCAGTTGGAACAGGAGTCCAGCACCTCCCATCGCTTGTGAATCTTCTACACCGAGATTTTGGGTTAAAAGTTGAATAAGCTCCATTAGCATCCTTACCAAATTTCCCTGATTTTACCAAACCTTTGGGATTTTCAGCATAGACCTAAGTTAACTGCTAATAGCTATATAGATTATAGTTATAACTATCTACCTGAGCTGAAAATTTGTTTTGCTGTTAATTCTAATGCTGAAAAAGTAAAAGAAACAAGGTAATCTTTACCACGAAACTGAGACATTGTGTAGTGTTCATTTTCTAGTTGACAGATAGAAAGAAGCTGTCATGCGATCGCTGATGAATAGTTTTAAGTATGTAACGGTACTACTCATCAGTCTAGACTAAGTTGGTAGAAGCTTTAATTGGGACAATCTAGTACAAAATAATAAAAAATGGAATTGACAATCAACTAATTTATTCATCCGATGTGATCTAAATCACTTAACAGTTGCCACTGTTATCACATTTGTTTCAATATAATTATCACCCAGCTAACGAAAAATCATCACGGCTACAGTAATATCTGAATCACGATCCTCCCAACGAGAATCTGGAATTATAAAGAGTATCAAGTCCTAAAGGACAAGTTGTGGGAGGAAAAGGATATGAATAAGCAAATTTTCGGAGCAGCAGCATTCCTCATCTTGTGCGCTACAGCAGCACCAGCACAAGCAGAAAATCCTGCCCACCTCCTCCAGTTAATGGAGACTAATAACTGTCCTGGATGTGACTTGAGTGGTAGTGATCTCAGCCAAGCTCAGTTGATCGGTGCAAATTTGAAGGATGCAAATTTGGAGGGAGCTAACTTAGAGGGAGCTAACCTGTCTCAAGCTAATTTAGAGGGAGCACTGCTCAATAATGCCATTTTAGATAATGCTGACTTGGTACAAGCTAATCTCACCGCCGCTAACCTCACTAATGCTAGCCTTAACTTAGCCTACCTCGACGGTGCTGAACTAAGCAATGTGGTGTTGTCAGACCAGAACTTGTTAGGAACCGATTTCATTAATTTACCAGAAGCTCCACTATATTCTGATTCGATATCCCCTGAAGAGGCTACTTCATTTACACGTTAGTAAGGCAACAAGCAACAAGATATACCCTACACCTTATAGCAAAAGGCAGAAGGCAGAGGGCAGAGGGCAGAAGGGTAAAAGATTGATAGATAAAGGTTTAAGAATTGGGTGTTGTCCTAACCGTTGTGGCGGTTGCTATACTTCGGTCAAGAAAGTTATCGACTGAGGGAGCTGGGGAAGAAGAATTGGGGCTTAACCAAACAGTATTGACCCCAACTCGTCAATTCAAATTTGATAGAGTAGTAGGAAGCTACAGAATGTTGGTTCAAAGGTGCTGAGCCAATAGCTCCACATGAGGCGATGCCATCATAGTGTAGTGATTACCAGATACCCAAATCACTTTCATAGGTATACCGGAATAGTCTTGCCAACCCCAATCTTCTTTCTGGTAATATTCCCATTCCTCCTCACTCTCCTTGATTTCCTCGGCGAAGATTTCCTCAGTAGCACGAATTAGTCTCAGAGGAACCTTGGGAACCTCAGTTGGATTGACCGTGTACTCGCGTTGAATCTGGCTGTGGGTTTTTCGGACTCGCATAAAGCCTTGCAATTGCTGCTTTAAAGTACCTTCTGGGAAAATATCAACCTCGACTAATTTGCTGAGAATGTACTCATATTGTGCAGCTTCGTTGGGCATTTGCTGGATCACTTGGCTCGGAACTTCAATTTTGCGACCATAAAGATCTTCGACTTCACGAATTAACATGGTCAACCACTGCCACTCTTCTAATTGTGGTTGACAATATTTGTGTGTCTGTGGTGCACCAACATCAACAAGGGTCACCAGAGCAATCGTTTCGCCTTGAGTCTGTAATTGACAGGCCATTTCATAAGCAACTAGGGCACCAAAGGAGTGCCCAGCCAGGTGGTAAGGGCCTTGAGATTGCACGGAGCGTATCGCTTTAATATAGCGAGAGGCCATAACTTCGACCGAGCCATCGCAATCTTCTAAGCCATTGAGCCCCTTAGACTGTAGCCCATAGAATGGGCGTTTAGGCTCTATTGACTTAGCTAGTGAATTAAGATAAATAACATTTCCCCCAGCTCCAGGAACAAAGAACACAGGAGGCTGGTTGCCCTGAGCCTGGAGGGGAACCAAGGAAGGCCAGGAAAGGAGAGAAGCAGCTTGCTCGTTGTGGGAGGGGTTCAGCCACTGAGCTAGTTTTGCTGGGGTGGGGGCTTGAAACAGCGCTATCAGCGGCAACTGTACTTGAAACTGACTTTGAATACGAGCCATAAGCTGGATCGCCAGCAGAGAATGACCACCTAAATCGAAGAAGTTGTCATGGATACCGATAGAACCAATTTGGAGAAGTTGGGAATAGATATGGCAAAGCCATGCTTCCTGATGAGTACGAGGTGCAACATAGGATTCATCACTGCTACTATACTCAGCTTCAGGTAAGGACAGAGTTTGGCGAGCAACTTTGCCACTGGGAGTCAAGGGTAGGGCTTCAAGTGGGACGAAAAGACTAGGCACCATATAAGCTGGCAAACGTTCCTGCAGATATTGCCGTAATGCCTGGGTTTGCAGTGGTGCATTTTCCTGAGGCACAAAATAAGCAACCAAGCGTTGGTCTCCATTGGCAAATTTATGAACAATTGTCACAGCTTGCTTCACCAATGGATGCTCACTCAACACCGCTTCGACTTCTCCCAATTCAATGCGGAAACCGCGAATTTTCACTTGATGGTCAATACGACCTAGGTATTCAATATTGCCATCAGGTAAGTATCGAGCCAAATCTCCTGTTTTGTAGAGGCGACCCTCAGCAAATGGATTGGCCATGAAGCGCTCTGCTGTTAACTCCGGTTTGTTCCAATACCCCTGTGCGATTGAGACCCCGCCAATATAAAGTTCCCCCGCTACACCTACTGGCACTAATTTCCCAACTCGATCCAACAGATAAATCTGACTATTGTCAATAGGCCGACCAATGGGAGGCAGCAGTGGCCAACTACTCACCTCACTGGTAAGGTTGAAGGCGCTCACCACATGACTTTCTGAGGGTCCATACTGGTTTTGTAGTTGACACTCTGGCATTTGGCT
>JAAHFP010000066.1 GCA_010672925.1 Symploca sp. SIO1C2
CAATGGGGGTTCAGCCGAGTTCACCAAGTCCGCTTTCAAGTGGAAAGATGGACAGTTGTATTTGGCTAAATCAACTGAAGCTTTACCCATTCGCTGGAGTCGGACTTTACCCAAGGGGGTATCTCCTTCTACGGTGACAGTTCGATTAGAACCATCAGGACGTTGGTTTGTCTCCTTGTTGGTAGATGACCCAAGCATTACACCCCATCCACCAACTCAAAAACAGGTTGGGATTGATGTGGGTGTTTCCAGTTTGATTAGTACCAGCGATGGAGAAAAAGTAGCCAACCCCAAGCAATTCAATCGGCTGTATAAGAAGCTCAAAAGGGCGCAAAGGGCATTGAGTCGGAAAACCAAGGACTCAAATAACCGAGACAAAGCGCGTCTAAAAGTAGCTCGAATACACAGCCTTATCAAAGACACCCGTACTGACTTTTTACATAAGCTAACCACTCGATTAGTCCAAGAAAATAGCCTGATTGCGATTGAGGACTTGGGAGTGAGGAACATGGTAAAGAACCGCAAGCTAGCCAGAGCGATATCTGATGCATCTTGGGGGGAATTTTTCCGGCAGCTTGAATACAAGTGTGAGTGGTACGGGCGAGAACTCGTCAAGATTGACCGATTTTTTCCTAGCAGCAAACGATGCAACCATTGTGGTTTTGTTGTCGAGAAACTACCTTTAAATATCCGTAGTTGGGATTGTCCTGAGTGTGGAACCAAGGGTATCGACCGAGACATCAATGCTGGGAAAAATATATTAGCCGCAGGGCTTGCGGTGTTAGTCTGTGGAGCGGACATAAGACCTGATAACCATAGTGTTAAAGGGCAGTTGCGTAAAACCCGTAAGGGAAGGAAACTCCAAACCTAAATCGTGAGTTTTAGGAATCCCTCTCTACGAGACGCTACGCGAACGCTTTTAGCGATGGGAGGATGTCAATAGATACGATGAAAGGCGATCAATAAAGTTTTAATCAAATGGGACAAAATTACCAACCAACAGTAGTCATCACAGGGGCTTCTTCAGGAGTAGGTTTGTACGGGGCGAAAGCCCTGGCTAATAGGGGATGGCATGTAGTGATGGCTTGTCGAAATCTCCCCAAGGCGGGAAGTGCTGCTCAATCAGTAGGAATGTCCCCAGATAGTTACACAATAATGCCTCTCGACTTAGCTTCCTTAGGAGGTGTGCGACTTTTTGTGCAAACTTTTAGGGAAAGTCGCAAGTCCTTGGATGCCTTGGTGTGCAACGCTGCTATCTATATGCCTCTATTAAAAGAACCGTTGCGAAGTATAGAAGGTTATGAGCTGACTGTTACTACCAATCACCTCAGTCATTTCTTGTTGTGCAATCTTATGCTGGAGGATCTTAAGCAGTCAACAGCTGAGGATCGGAGACTGGTTATTTTAGGAACAGTCACCCACAATCCTGATGAGTTAGGAGGAAAAATTCCGCCACGTCCCGATTTGGGTAATTTGCAAGGCTTGGCAGAGGGATTTAAAGAGCCAATCTCGATGATTGACGGTAAAAAGTTTGAACCAGTCAAAGCTTACAAAGACAGCAAGGTTTGCAATGTCTTAACGATGCGGGAATTGCATCGGCGCTATCATCAGTCAACAGGCATTACTTTCAGTTCTCTCTATCCGGGTTGTGTTGCTGATACACCACTATTCAGAAACCATTATCCCCTCTTCCAAAAAATCTTCCCCTGGTTCCAAAAGAATATTACAGGGGGATATGTCTCTCAAGAGTTGGCAGGTGAAAGGGTAGCAGCAGTGGTTGCTGATCCTGAATACCGTCAGTCTGGTGCTTATTGGAGTTGGGGAAATCGCCAAAAGAAAAATGGCCAATCTTTCGTGCAAAAAGTCTCTCCCCAAGCTCGCGATGACGAAAAAGGCGATCGCATGTGGGAATTAAGTAACAAGTTAGTGGGACTTGCTACTTGAGATAGTAGGTGTTAGGTCGTAGGTCGTAGGTTTTAGGTTTTAGGTAATAAGATTGTAAGTTATTTATCAAGGTTAAAAACTTGAGTATTCTTCCCCATTCCCAGACAACAAATGACCAATGACCAATGACAAACAACAAATAACAAACAACTATTTAACCTTTGCCACTAATGTGCGATGACGGGGACTATTGGCAGTAATTTGCGGTGGGTTAAAACCAGCTTCAACTAAAGCTTGCTCAATATCAAAAGTGAAATATTCATCCAAATATGGTTCCGTGCTTTTGAGTAAAGTCAAAATATAGGGGGGCATCTTCGCATAAATTTCAGACTGAGGATTCATATCCATAATAGTCAGATAACCACCAGGACGAAGTAAGCGCCGTACTTCACGAAAGATATTCTCCGATGCCTGCTGGGGGAGTTCATGGAACATCAAGAAGGCTGAGATTAAGTCAAAGGAGCCATCTGGTAAGTCTGTTGCTTCTGCAGCGGAATGTTTCCAATCAATTTGAGCACCATTTTGTTGGGCACGGTATTGTGCTACAGCTAAATGGTAAGGAGAGAGATCCATACCAGTAATTTTTGCTTGAGGATAAATCTGTTGTAGGGTAAAGGTGCTCATACCTACACTACAACCTAGATCTAAAATATCTTGGGGTTTGATAGTAACCTGCTCTTGGAGCAAATCATGATAACTTTGGCGTAGTCTGGGGTCACCTTGAACACCAGCATCAGGCCAAATCTTAGCATGGACAGTATAGGCAGCAGGTTCTACTTCCCAAGCTGATTCCCAGTCGAGATTGCCCTGTTCGTAAGCATGGAACGAGCGTAAATAATAATCTGGGTAGGTTACTTGAGGGTTTGTTACCTGAGCAAGTTGAGCCTCCCAGTCAAGCTGACGCAATTCCTCTACTTGTTTTTTCCAGGGTACTCCCATCTTTTCGGCTCGCTTAATCATCATGGTACGAGCTTGATGCTTTGCTAAGCTGGCTAAGGGCTTGATTGACAGTATGCCATTGACCATCCGAGAGGCTAATCTTTCAGTGGGAGTAGTATTGATAGTAGTGGTCATAAAAAAGCTTGCTCAAACAACAAGTGAGTATAGCGCTACGCCCTAGGCAACAGCTCATCTGGCAATAATAAGTAATAACTGGGGAAGGGAGGGTTTAGGAACGTCCTAACCATAGCGCGTAGCGCTATATAGCAGTCGCCAGGGCGGTTAAGACATTCTCCGGTAAGGCAAGTGAACAAGGGGCTTAAGCCCCTTGTCCTAATTGGCGGTTGCTATACCAGAAAGCAGAAGGCTGTATGTTTCTGGATATGGTATCATAGTATTTTTGTCAATAGACTTAGATTTACTCAGAGTCAGTAGGATAGCTCTCATGTTGCTCAAGTCCACAACCCGTCACATTCGCATTTACGCTGCTGAGGTTCAGAACAATGAACTGGTTGAGAGCGAAAATGTTTTAACCTTAGATATCGACCCAGATAACGAATTTAACTGGAATGAAGATTCTCTCCGAGAGATCTATCGTAAGTTTGATGAACTGGTTGGGGCTTACGATAATTCAGATTTAACAGAATACAATCTGCGCTCTATTGGCTCTGACCTAGAGCACTTCATGCGATCGCTGCTTCAAAAGGGACAAATTAGTTACAATCTGGAGAGCCGCGTTCTCAACTATAGTATGGGGCTGCCACAAGTAACTCCTCAAGGCACTTCCCAATAGGGACTTCCAATGGAGCTGAGGGAGCTGGGGGAATAAAATCTTTAAAAGGAAAGTAACGTTCAAATTTTGTATACACAAAAGCATTTAGACCCTTGGGCTTATAAACCTTGGTGGTGTCAGCCTTGGTCAATCTTATTGACGGGAATAGGAGTTATATCTGGTAGCTGGTTACTGGTAAAAACTGTCTGGGTAACCTTATTGATTACCATACCAATTCTAGTTTGGTGGATATACTTCCTACTCCTATGGCCGAAGCTAGTCAAGGATTTCTTAATGAAACAATATCCTACTGTTGGGCAAGCTGAGGGAACACAATCAAACAAGTAGGTTTTGATAATTAATAGTTAGCTAGTGAAGACCGTCATTTGTAATTTGTCATTGGTAAAAGTCTGATCTATGTTTACTTTTCTTAACATCGTCTTAGTAACTCAGAAATCTAGCTCAAATTTTCCTCTACAGTGAGTAGATTAATAAACAAGAATTCAACAGCTCTTGATTCAGAAGTTAAAATCTGAGATCAATAGGCTTGCTTTGGCATTTAACAAAAATAGAGCACTTTCCTGTTGTGGTAGTGCGACTTAGTTGCCAAATCATCCCGGCTGAACGTAGCGAATAATTTTCATGGACAATCCTACGGCCATGCTCCACTGCCCAAATACCCGTTGTCAAGTGCCCAATCCCCAGAGCAATAAATTTTGTGAGCAATGTCGTACACCACTGCTCAAACGCTACTTGTTGGCAATTGGCAAGGGTATCAAAGCTTATAAACCAGGAGAAGTAATTGCAGAACGTTATCTGTTGATGGACTCTTCGGTAATTTTGGACATGAAACCGGGAACACCACCAGATACACCCCAAGATATTCCGCAAGTTCTCACGCCTTATCTACGGCTTTGTCCCTATGGTTTACATGTACCCCAATTGTACGGTAGATTAACTCCAACAAAGGGACGCCGTCACTCAGAAGTCTGGTTACTAGAAAAAGTTCCCATAAAAGTAACCCAGATGGCGGATGCTCAAGGACAACTGTTGCCAGAATTAACTAATGACTGGAAAGATGCTTCGCCTATGCGCCAACTAAACTGGCTGTGGCAAATAGGGAGCCTCTGGCAACCTTTGAGTACTGAAGGGGTGGCTTCCAGCTTGCTCAAACCAGCCATACTTAGGGTTGAAAACTCCCTCGTTAGGTTATTGGAGTTGCAACCAGATACTCAAGGCAAACCAACTCTACAACAACTTGGTCAACTCTGGTCAGAACGGCTAGCAGTAGGAATCTCACCAGTTATTGCTGATTTTTTCCAACAACTCTGTACTCAGCTACTTGACGGACAGCTCAAAACCTCAGAACAGCTAGTGGAAAGAATTGAGCAAGCACTAAAAAACTGTGGCAGGAATCAGTCTTACAACTATAACATTTTTGCTAGTACAGATGCCGGTCCCAGTCGTCCGCAAAATGAGGATGCTTGCTATCCCTCTAGTGAACAGTTGCTTAGCTCCAGAAATGGAGCTAAACCTCTAGCAATTGTTTGCGATGGCATTGGGGGACATGAAGGTGGTGAAGTTGCCTCTCATTTAGCCATTGATACGCTCCAAGAGCAATTAGAACAACTGCCAACAGACCCAGAACAAATCAACCAAACAACCCTAACCCTGGAATTAGAACTGGCTGTTTGTACTGCGAATGACTTAATTAGCCAGCAAAATGATACTGAGCGACGGTCAGACCGTCAACGTATGGGCACAACCTTGGTTATGGCTCAAGGTTTTGGTCATCAAATGTACATTACCCATGTCGGGGATAGTAGAGTCTACTGGATAACTCGCAAGAATTGTCACCAGGTTACTTTGGATGATGATTTGGCTTCCCGTGAAGTTCGTCTAGGCTATGCTCTTTATCGCTATGCAGTACAACAACCTACATCTGGTTCCCTTGTTCAAGCTTTGGGTATGAATGCATCTAATTCTCTGCATCCCACAGTACAACGTCTGATACTAGATGAGGACTGTGTTTTTCTGCTTTGCTCTGATGGACTTAGTGACTATGACAGAGTAGAGCAATATTGGGAAACAGAAATTCTACCCATTCTTGATGGGCAAGTTGATGTGCAAAGTGCAGGGAAGCGACTTGTTGAAATTGCCAACACCCAAAATGGTCATGACAATGTTACTGTTGCTCTGGTTCATTGTCAGGTAAAACCTCTCGAAAATGGGCAAACTCAATTGTCAGTAAGCCAGCCAGCCACAATTCCTACTTCCTTAGCTAGAACAGTTTTACCTACTAGGGTTGGTACTTCTCCTTCCCGGGTAAAAACCCAACAATCCTCATCTACACCTCCGCCTAAACGAGGTTCTTGGGGTCTATTGCTGGGGATATTATTATTACTATTACTGGGTGGGGGAGCCGCTGCTGCTTATTTGTTCAGGGGTCAGATTGTTACTTTGCTCAACCAAGAAGAGATTAGTACTAGTCCTCCGCCACCTATTCCATCTGAGAGTCCTAGCGTTATACCAAGTCCTAGTCCAACTCCTTCTTCGAGTGTACCGAGACTAATTCAACCCAATGATTGGATTGAAATTAAGGATGATATTCCGTTGGTGGTACGAAATGAAGCTCTATCAGAGGAGAAGTTGATACCTGCTGGTAGCATTTTGCAGGTAACTGAAAAATTACCAGTTGATAAGGATGTTTGGTTACAAGTAAAAGTTTGCTCTGTTGCTGGCAACAATTCTGATACTCAGCCATCAAGTCCAGCTAGTGATTTGTCCGAAACTGCACAACAACCACCCAGTGAAGCTAAACAGACACCTCAACCTCAGGCAACTGTAGCACCCAAACCTAAAGTAGTACCAGGGGATATTAGTCGGCTCTTAGAAACCAGAGTAAAACAGGATATTAGAGATAATGCTATGAGATTAATCCCCGCAAACTCTAAATTGAGTTCTGCTCAACTGGGTGAATGTGAGGCTCCAGCTACTCCTCCTTCTCCTTCTCCTATACAGACACCATCTCCTAGTCCTACCAGCAATCCTAAAAGTCCCTCAAATTAAAAGAAACCCGGTTTTGTCAAAGGTAGGGGCGCACAGACGTGCGCCCTAAACCGACATGCGTCCTCAACCAGGAAGTTTGCGATGACCCCCTTGGGGTCGTGCGGAGCGATCGCATTTTGCCTTTGCCTCTGCATCTATTAATCAATAAGTTTGGTATGCTGCTTCTATAGTCAATCGGACACAATAAATAAGGTTGCAAGGTAGAAAGTAATTATAACTGTTTATCCGAACTTGATGTAATATTTTCTCTTGATGGACGAAAGAATACTACAGCTTACGATCGCACGGAAAACTTATTCATAATGGCTCCATAAGCGTAAAATCTTGACAACTTTTTGTTCATCAAAGATCTGATACACCAGTCGATGCTGAATATTGATTCTCCGAGAATAATATCCTTGCATATCACCTACTAATTTCTCATAGGGGAGATTGTCGGGATTATCCTGTAAAGCTTCTAGTAGTTTTTGAGTTTTATGTTTTAGACCAGATGCTGCAATCTTTTTGGCATCTTTAACAGCTTGCTTAGACAGAACTATTTCCCATATCACCAATCTAAATCCTTAAGTGCCACACAATCCTCAATTGGTTCTGCTGCTGCTTTCTGAATTGATTCAGCCATACCAGGAATACCGCTTAAATAAATTGTTTCCTGGATAGTATCCCAATCTTCCTTAGAAATCAAAATTGCAGCGTTGCGTTTTCCTGAAATAATTATTGGTTTGTGGTGTTCAGCCACCTCATCAACCAGTCGATATAAGTTATCTCGAGCTTCCCGAACAGTAAGCAAGTCCATCAAAGCACCTCAATGTGGTACCGTTTCTGGTACCAGAATAGCATATGTGGAGCCCCTTTAAGCCTGAAAACAATAATTTATCCAATTGACATTCTCACTTGAGGGTAGCTTGTTAAATAATTTTTCCTTGTCCCAGCAGAAATAGTTAAATTATTGATATAATTTTTCTACTTTTCAACAAGCAAGTGCCATCCAACTCAGGTAATGGCGCGATAGTTGCTATGTTGTTTTGCTATCTATCCTTACTAGTTTAAGTTTGCTTAAAATAACCTACCAGTTAAAATCCCCTTGTCTCCCTTGAGGTAGTCAAACAATTCTGACTTGCTAGTAGGCAACACCGGATGCTTCTACTTTTATAACCTAGTGGTGAAAAGATTTCTTTTCATCAGGACTACCTTAGTTAAACTAGTTTTTTTGTCCATGCATAAATTTGATAAATTTGCAAATCTTTACGAAGTTAATGTGATATAATTAAGGAATTAAAAACTTTTGTATCAATAAAATCACTTTTCGATGAATTTGCCAGAGGGATTACCGAAATCCACCACTGGCAAGGTATTCTCTACAAAAAAAGCCAATGCCTATTTAGGGGTTAGATCATTTGTTTTAGTTAACTTTACAAAAGTTAACAAGAAAATCATTTTAATTTTTGACCACATAACATTGCTGTAATGAAAAATACCTCAATAAGTTTAATGAAACTGGCAAAAGAATTGGATATCCTAAAACTAGCTGAAGAATTAGGGGTCTTGAGCAAACAGAGGGCAACAGGCAAACTCATTGTCAGAAACCAAGCAGGAGAAGTTATACTCCATCTTTTTTATGGTAGATTGCTCTATGCGACCAGTGGTTTACATTCAGTCAGGCGTTGGCACAGAGCCTTAAAGCAACATTGCCCTAACTGGGCTATTGAACCAGCTCCCTTGTGGTGCGATAAACCTTGGGAGTATCAGCTACTCCATCAAGGAATTTGTGAAAATCAGTTAACAGTTCCCCAAGCCAAGGCAATAATTCGTAGTGTTGCCTTAGAAGTTTTGCTGAGTTTGGGTAACTACAAGGGCTTACAAAGAGCTTGGGAGCCCAGCGAAGAAACGGACTTAGACCTCTCACTCAGCTTAGCCCTATCTTACCTAGAAGTAGAGCCAGTGCTAACTAAAGCAGTGCAGATGCATCAACAATGGCAAACCGCTGGTTTAGGAAACCTGAATCCGAACCTTGCACCAGTATTAACCAGACAGGTAGATTCTCAATCCCTTTCCGGTTGGGGAAAGTATCTCAATGGGAAGTCACCTCTGTGGGATATTGCTTGGCAACTTAAAAAATCAGTTATAGCTGTGACTCGTACTTTGTTGCCCTTAGTTAATAAAGGACTGCTGCGATTCCAGGAAATTCCTGATTTACCAGTACCTATTAGCAAACAACCGACTACCAACCCTGGTGGTGGAGCAATCAACTCCAAGGCATCGTCTCAGAAACAGCCTTTGATTGCTTGTATTGACGACAGTCCCGTAGTAGCTCAAACTTTAAAAAGGTTTTTGGTACCAGCAGGCTATCAAATCCTAAGTATTCAAGATTCGATGCGAGGGATTGCCCAACTTGCTCAACACAAGCCAGATTTAATTTTCCTAGACCTAATCATGCCAAATGCGAATGGCTATACCGTCTGTAAGTTTCTGCGCAATACTCCCTTGTTTCAGAAGACACCAATTATTATCTTGACTGGTCGGGATACCATCATCGACCGTACCCGTGCCAAGCTAGTCGGTGCTTCTGGTTTTTTAGGGAAACCTCCAGAGCAGCAAAAAACCCTCCAACTGATTAAGAAACATTTATGTGATTTTCAGGAGGAATCTGTGGCCAAGAATGTGGTATCTGGGGAGCTGCCTAGTTTTGCGTCTTAACTGACAGCAAGGATTAGGGAAAGGCAATTAATTGGGTTCAATCCTTGCATCCTTAATCCTTCCTTAGCATCCAAACTTGATAAGAGGTGATACATGGCGACATTATTGGTTGTGGAAGACAGCGCCACTGAAGCCAAGATATTGAACGACTGTTTACACCAATCAGGCTTCAATGTCATCAGTGTCACGACAGCCGAGGCAGCAAAGGCAATCCTTGAACAAAAACCAATTGATGCAGTTTTGCTAGATGTTGTCTTGCCCGGTCAAAGTGGCTTTGGTCTTTGTCGAGAACTGAAAAATCAACAGAAAACGGCTCACATTCCTATCATTATTTGCTCTAGCAAATCAGAGAGAATTGATAAAAACTGGGGTATGCGGCAAGGAGCAGCTGCCTATATTACTAAACCGATTGACACTGAAGAAATCGTGAAAACGGTTCAACAGTTTGTTAATTGAGAATGGGGAATGGGGAATGGGGAATTGGGAATTGGGAATTGGGAAGGTCGAAGGTCGAATTGGGAATTTGTTACTAGCTAGGATAGCAATCGCTAGGGCAATTAGGACAATCCAAATCCAGCAAACCTTTACAACCTTTACCTGTATAATTTTTTCCCTTGGATCCTTCTGCCCTCTGCCCTAGAGCCTTTTGCTATAGACAATGAACAATCCAACAACAAACAATTTAACAATTAACCATTTTCTGAGTTTTTCTCTCAATACTGAAATTTGGGCAATGCTACCTAGTCAGCAGTTGGCTACAATTATCAGTTTAGACCCCAATACTATTGTCCCAATTCCCGACATGCCAGCAGCTGTTGTTGGTGTTTTTCCCTGGCAAGGTGAGGTTTTATGGTTAGTTGATCTTGCCTACTTACTAGGTTTTGAACCCTTATTAACCCCAGATTATCATCAGTCCAAGCGTAACGTCTTGAGAGTGACCAGCCTAGGCAAAACCGTGGGTTTACTAGTACACCAAGTTGGTCAGCTGATTAAGTGTAAGACTGAGGAGATTCAGCTTCCTCCTACTAAAATGATTACTTCTACTACTGCTCAATACATTAAGGGAATGGTTCGCAATTATCAAGGGGAAGCTTTGTTAATTGTGGATGTCGAGGCAATTTTAGATGGTTTTGATTAGGTTGTAGATTCAATACCTAGCAACTAAAGTGATTAGGGAGCAAGATGCTCCCACTACGAAAATTTTAAGCGATCGCACAGGTTCCGATAGTTTAATTCTAGGGAGCAAGATGCTCCCACTACTAAAATTATGAGCGATCGCATCGGTTCCGATAGTAGAATAAACTGATTCTTTTTGCTATAATTATTTCATGATGGGATAGGTGTGCGCCTATATATAAAGAAGGTTGTAAGTAATCCTAAATATGTTGCTGTTCTGGTTAGGCTTTAAAGATACAGATTCTGACAAAGAGTGATAACGTATAGTATTTTCTTGACTAATCTGCGATTGCGTATAGCACCAGCTTGCGCTGATCGCTTATCGCTCCCAGGCTTACGACTAAAGTTGCATTCGGTTAAAATTGCGTAAGCACCTGGTTCTATACCGATAGATATAGAGAGAGTCGAGAAATTGAGGTTATTATCGATGGGGAGAAAAGCTCAAGTTAGGCAAAATCGATCGCTTGTCTGGTTCATCCCAACTACCTTGGTTGTGGGATTGTTAGCGATGACCCCTTCGGAGTCGCGGGGAGCGATCGCGCCAACCCCAATAGTAGGACAAACTGACCCTAACTCTTCACCACAAACAGAGTTAGCATCAGGGGGTGTGGAAAGTAACACGATTAATGATCGACTCGATAGTAACAGCGATAAGCTAGAAGACGATAACAGCTATTACAAAATTCATAGGTTTGAAGGTAAAGCAGGGGAGCAGATTGCAATTGAGCTAACTAGCAGCGAGTTTGAGCCTTATCTGATATTACTTGACCCAGAGGGGAATAGTATTGGTGGGGATGATGGGGGAAGTGGGAGTGATGCCAAGATTGTAGTAACTTTACCAAGTACAGGTATTTATCAAATCGTAGTAAATGCTTATGAAGCAGGAGAATCGGGTAACTATACCCTGAGTTGGCGAGAAGCTACAGAAGCTGACTTTAAGTTAGCAGAAGCCGAACAGCTCAATCAACAAGTGCTAGAGCTAAATAACCAGGGGAGATCAGCTGATGCTATACCTTTAGCAAAAAGCGCCCTAGCAATTCTGCAGCAGGTTCTAGGAGAAGAGCATCCTGATGTGGCACAAAACCTCAACAACCTGGCAGCACTGTACTATAATCAAGGAAGGTACTCGGAAGCAGAACCCCTTTTGCGCCAAGCTCTGGAGATGAATCAACGCTTGTTGGGAGAAGAGCATCCTAATGTAGCATCAACGATCAACAACCTGGCAGCACTGTACAATAATCAGGGAAGGTACTCAGAAGCCGAACTCCTCTATCGCCAATCACTGGAAATGAGGCTACGCCTACTAGGAGACGAGCATCCTGATATCGCATCGACGCTCAACAATCTGGCTGGGTTGTACTCAAGTCAAGGAAGGTACTCGGAAGCAGAACCCTTCTATCGCCAAGCCCTGGAAATGAGGCTACGTCTACTAGGAGACGAGCATCCTGATGTGGCAGCAGCGCTCAGCAATCTGGCATTGCTGTACTCAAGTCAAGGAAGGTACTCGGAAGCCGAACCCCTCTATCGCCAAGCTCTGGAAATGAGGCTACGTCTACTAGGAGAAGAGCATCCTGATATTGCAACTAACCTCAACAATCTGGCATTGCTGTACCAACGTCAAGGAAGGTACTCGGAAGCCGAACCCCTCTTGCGCCAATCTTTGGAAATGAGTCAACGCCTGTTGGGAGAAAAGCATCCTGATATTGCATCGACGCTCAACAATCTGGCATATTTGTACGTGCTTCAGGGAAGGTACTCAGAAGCCGAACCCCTCTATCGCCAAGCTCTGGAAATGAGGTTACGTCTACTAGGAGAAGAGCATCCTGATATTGCAACTAACCTCAACAATCTAGCTGGACTGTACTCAAGTCAAGGACAGTACTCGAAAGCCGAACCCCTCTATCGCCAAGCCCTGGAAATGAGGCAACGCCTGCTGGGAGACAAGCATCCTGATGTGGCTGCCAGCTTCAACAATCTGGCATTTCTATACAATAGTCAAGGACAGTACTCGAAAGCCGAACCCCTCTATCGTCAAGCCCTGGAAATGAGGCAACGCCTGCTGGGAGATGAGCATCCTGATGTGGCTACCAGCCTTAACAATCTGGCATTTCTATACGATAGTCAAGGGCAGTACTCGGAAGCCGAACCCCTCTATCGCCAAGCCCTGGAAATATTTCAACGTCTACTAGGAGATGAACATCCTGATGTGGCAGCGACGCTCAACAATCTGGCATTACAGTATTGGGAACAGAGTGATCTTAACCGTGCCATTGACTTACTCAACCAGGGCACGAACATTGAAGAATACAATCTAGATAAGACTCTTGCTATTGGTTCTGAACGCCAGAAACAGGACTACATGGCAACTATTTCTATTTCTACTGATGCCACTATCTCCTTGCACCTGCAAGATGCCTCCAATAATCCCCAAGCTGCACGTCTTGCTTTTACTACTCTCCTACGCCGCAAAGGTCGTATCCTAGATGCGGTTACTGATAACCTGCAAACCCTACGCCAAAACCTTACCCCCGAAAATCAGGAGCTACTTGACAAACTGGCTACTAAGCGTTCCCAACTGGCAGCACTCCTGTTCCGAGGTATTGGCGATATCCCTCCCCAACAATACCGTCAGCAAATCGCTACCCTCAAAGCTCAAGTCAATGAGCTAGAAAACACTCTCAGTTTCCGCAGTGCTGAATTTCGCACCGCTTCCCAACCTGTCACGATTGAAGCTGTGCAGCAGCTAATCCCTGGTGATACTGCCTTAGTCGAATTGGTACTGTATTACCCAGTCAACCTCAAAGCTAAACCAGATGAACAAGTGAGTGAACCCCACTACGCTGCCTATATCCTCCACTCCCAAGGAGAACCTCAATGGGTAGATTTAGGAGCAGCTGAACCTATCAACCAACTGATTACCGAGTTTCGTACAGCACTACAAAACTCTTCCTCCCCTAATATCAAAACCATTGCCCGTCAACTGGATGAGCAACTGATGCAGCCCATCCGTCCCCTTTTAGGTAACAATCGCAATCTCCTGTTATCTCCCGACAGCCAACTCAATCTTATTCCCTTTGCTGCTCTGGTAGATGAAAGCGATCGCTACTTACTCGAAAATTACAATATCACCTATCTTACCTCTGGCCGGGACTTACTCAAGCTAGAACTTTCCCTTCCCCATCGCTCTCAACCCCTTATCGTTGCTAATCCTGATTATAGTAGTCCTGGTGAAACCTCTCCCCCAGCCCCTCTCCTGCGAGGAGAGGGGAGTATTTTCACGCGAGGAGAGGAGAGTGTTACCGAGGGCAGTGTCCCCCCCTTCCCTCGTAGGGAAGGGGGGTTAGGGGGGTTAGGTAACCGTCGTTCTAATGATTTTACTAACCTTCAATTTGGCCCTTTACCAGGTACAAAGCAAGAAGCTCAAGCTATTGCTCCTATGTTTCTGGGAGCGCAACTGCTAACGGAATCTCTGGCAACCGAAAATGCTATCAAACAAGTCCAAAGTCCCAGTATTCTTCATATCGCTACTCACGGTTTTTTCCTGAAAGATATTGAACAGGTAGCAGCACCAGACTATACTAATCCCTTCTCCAGCCGAGCCAATATTGGGGTAGAATACGGTTCTGGTAAAAGCTCTCCTACCAAAATTACCAACCTAGAAAATCCCCTACTGCGTTCCGGTTTAGCTTTAGCTGGTATCAACCTGCGTCAGAGTGGCACGGAAGATGGAGTACTGACTGCTTTGGAAACTGCTGGACTTAATTTGTCTGGTACAAAATTAGTAGTACTCTCCGCTTGTGAGACAGGGGTGGGAGATATTGCCAATGGTGAAGGTGTCTATGGTTTACGCCGTGCTTTGGTGATGGCGGGTGCTGAGAGTCAACTGTTTAGTCTGTGGAAAGTTGATGATACAGGAACCAAAGACCTGATGGTGAAATATTACCAGCGCCTACTCAAAAATGAAGGTCGTTCCCAAGCCTTGCGGCAGACGCAGCTAGAGATGCTCAGGAGTCAGAATTACCAGCACCCTTACTATTGGGCGGCTTTTATCCCTTCTGGAGATTGGAAGCCAATGCCCAGCTGAGGGAGCTGGGGGAGCTGGGGGAGCTGAGGAAGCTGAGGGAGCTGAGGGAGTTGGGGAGATAGAGTAGTCCGGAGAGCGTAGCGTGGGCGTAGTGCGAGCATCTTGCTCGCTTTTCACCTAAACACGAGGGAGATGGGGAGCTGAGGGAGCTGAGGGAGATAGAGTAGTGCGTTCGCGTAGCGTGCGCGTAGCGCAAACATCTTGCTCGCTTTTTACCTAAACGCTAGCGAGACGTTTGTGCTACCCAAACGCTAATCAAACCCAACACAATGTTCTCCAGCTTTGGGTTTCGCTATCGGGCTACACCCAACCTACTTATTCCTACCACCTACCACCTAACACCTACCACCTAACACCTACCACCTAACACCTACCAAAATGACTCAAATATATAGACATACCAAGCGGCACGATAATCGGAATGACTATCGAGGAAGGGGTGATGATTTGCAGCACCAGGTGTCTCCTCCCTCAACTGTAGAAGAGACAGTTACCATCGTTCCGGTGCAACAGGAGTGGCAAGCAGAAGTTGAGTCTTCAACAAACAGAAAAACTTTGGGTTTGAAGTCCAAAGCGACTATCTTAGCCCAGGAGTTGAATGTCTGGCGCTCCAATATGGACTTGATGGCAGATCAAATCCAGTCTCTGTTGGAGAGAGAAGGAGCTGCTGCGGAACGAGCACATATGTTGAATGAGATTACTTCCCATATTCGGGAATCTCTCAACCCTACTGATATTTTCAATGCAACTGTTGAAGATGCTCGTCAAGCTATTGGTGCTGATCGGGTAATAGTCTATCGATTTGACTCTCAATTAAACGGTAAGGTAGTAGCGGAATCCGTTGAAGCTGGTTGGCCTGTAACCTTAGGAATTAAAATCACTGATCCTTGTTTTGCTGACCGTTACGCCCAGGCTTATCAGAAAGGTCGGGTGCAAGCAATCGCCGATATTTATGAGGGGGGATTAACGGATTGCCACATTGCTCAACTCGAACCCCTAGAGGTAAAAGCCAATTTAGTTGCTCCCATTTTAACCAACCAGAAACTGATTGGTTTGTTGATTGCCCATCAGTGTTCTGAGCCCAGGAGTTGGACGGATTCAGAAATTGAGTTTTTTCGCCAATTAGCAGTTCAAGTAGGCTATGCCCTTGATCAAGGTCTGTTGCTCAAACGACAGCAAACTGCTGCCAAGCAAGCTCGACTTTTGAACGAAATTACCTTGCAGTTGCGGCAGTTTATTAGCACTGAGGAAATTTTTGATGCAGTAGTCGAAGAAGCTAGGGAAGCTTTAGGAACGGATCGGGTTGTGGTTTATCAGTTTGACCCCCAATGGCAAGGTACAGTGGTGGCAGAATCTGTGGGACGGGGATGGCCAACAGCTTTGGGGGCAACTATTGCTGACCCCTGCTTTGCTCAGCGCTATATCAAACCCTATTTGCGGGGACGAGTTAGTGCTACAGGGAATATCTATGAAGCGGGTTTAACGGAATGTCATCTGAAACAATTAGAACCCTTTGGCGTTAAAGCTAATTTAGTTGCCCCGATTGTAGCTCAAAAACAGCTCCATAGTTTGTTGATTGCCCATCAATGTTCAGAAGCCCGGACTTGGAAGTCCTCAGAGGTGGACTTTATCAAGCAATTAGCTACTCAAGTTGGTTTTGCTCTGGATCAAGTAAGCCTGCTACAACAGCAACAAACTGCTATTGAACGAGCCAGACGCTTAAATCAAATTACTTCTAACCTACAAAAATCTCTCAATCCAGAAGACATCTTTAACTCTGCTGTAGAAGATACCCAAGATGTCTTGCAAGCTGACCGGGTATTAGTTTATCAGTTTGACCCTCAATGGCAGGGTACGGTAGTCGCAGAAGCAGTAGTACGGGGGTGGCCTGTAGCTTTAGGGGCACAAATTACTGACCCTTGCTTTGCCCAACGCTATGTCAATTCCTATCTTAAAGGACGGGTACAGGCGACGGAAAATATTTATGAAGCAGGTTTGACAGAATGCCATCTTCAGCAGTTGGAGCCTTTTGCTGTCCAAGCCAATTTAGTCGCCCCAATTGTTGAGAACCAAAAGCTTTACGGTTTGTTAATTGCCCATCATTGTTCCAAGCCGAGAAAGTGGCAGCCCTGGGAAATTGACTTTGTTAGGGAAGTTGCTATCCAAGTTGGTTATAACCTGGAACATTCTTTGTTACTGCAACAGCAACAGATAGCGGCTCAACAAGCTACACAGCTGGCTCAACAAGCTAGACAGCTGAATGAGATTAGTGTCCGCATTTTGGAGTCCCTGGAACCAGAGCGAATTTTCCGAATAGCGGTGGATGAATCCCTCAAACTTATGCAAGCTGATCGGATTGTTATCTATAGCTTTGATGAAAACTGGGACGGCAAAATTGTGGTAGAAACTGTTAAACCTGGTTGGCCTCAAATTATCAACATGGAAACCGATGTTCCTTGTTTTCCTGCTGACTATGTAGAACCTTACCGCAAAGGCAGAGTAAGTGCGATCGCAGATGTGACGAAAGCTGGCTTAACTCCTTGCCATGAGGAGCAATTGGGGAAATGGCAAGTTAAGGCCAATGTGGTTGTACCGATTTTATTGAAACAAAAGCTCTATGGTTTATTGGGTGCTCATCAATGCTCTGTTACCAGAGAATGGCAGGAGTCGGAAATTGAAGTTTTTAAGCAAGTTGCCCTGCAAGTCGGCTACGCCTTGGAACAAGCCCTATTGATTAAACAAGTCGAACAAGCCCGCGAAGCAGCAGAACAGGTTTCTATTGAACAACGGCAACAAAAAGAAATACTCCAAGACCAAATTGAAGCTTTCCTGGGAGAGATTGAAGGCTCCTTTTCCGGGGACTTAACGGTGCGAGCAAGAGTGACAGCAGGAGCAATGGGCACTGTAGCAGACTTTTTCAATGCCACTGTGGAAAGCTTGCAGCAGCTGGTGCGACAAGTGCAATCATCAGCAACAGTAGCAACTACTACTGCTAAAGAGAGTGAAAGTGATGTTAAGAGACTCTCCACCGAGGCATTACGTCAAGCTGAAGCCATTAGTGCTGCTCTCAATCAAGTGCAGGTGATGGCCAATTCTATTCAAAAGGTTGCTACCAATGCCCAAGCTGCGGAAATTAAGGTACAGCAAGCTAATCACACCCTCAAATCTGGTGATTTGGCCATGGATAGGACTGTTGATGGTATTTTGGCTATTCAGCAAACTGTAGAAGCCACGGCTCGCAAGGTAAAACGTTTAGGAGACGCTTCCCAAAAGATTTCTCGGGTAGTTAGCCTGATTAGTGACTTGGCCAATCAGACTAACCTGCTAGCGTTGAATGCCTCAGTCGAAGCAACCCGTGCAGGAGAAGATGATCATGGATTTGGTTTAGTAGCCAATGAGGTACGCAGCTTAGCAGAACAGTCGGCGAGTGCTACTCAGGAAATTGAGCAAATTGTCGAAGCCATCCAAGCAGATACCAATGAAGTGGTAACAGCAATGGAAGCTGGCATGGAACGGGTGCTCACTGGTACTGAATTAGTTCAAGAAACCCGTCAAACAATTGCCGACTCAACCGCTGTAAGTGCCAAAATCCTCCAGTTAATTGAAGAAATTGCCCAATCTGCCACAGCTCAGGCTCAAACCTCAGGGGATTTGTCGAATACAATCAAAGAGGTTGCTGCGATCGCCAATCAAACTTCTGAACAATCTGTCATTGTGGCAGATTCATTTACTCAGTTACTAGGGGTAGCAACCCAACTTCAAGATAGCGTCGCTCAGTTTAAAGTTAAGTAGGTGGTAGGTGTTAGGTGGTAGGTGGTAGGTGTTAGTTGTTAGGTGGTAGGTGTTAGGTTTTTTGTCTAACTAATAGTCAATTAACAATAAACGATTAAGTAGGTATGTGGAAATAAACCGAACTATGTTACAAAACGTAAATATGTCTCAAACCTTTATTATAGAAGTCGCTAAGGCGGTTAAGACATTCTCAGGTACGGCAAGTTAAAAAGGGGCTTCAGCCCCTTGTCCTAATCGCCTTGGCATCAACGATACAAATAACAAATAACAAATAACAAATAACAAATGACAAATAACAAATGAACATTGATACTGATGACCAAGCTTATGAATTTTTTGTCCAAGAAGCCTTGGAATTATTGCAGCGTCTTGAAGAAGGCTTGCTGAGTCTCCAAAAAGATCATGCAGTGCAAAAAATTCACGGATTAATGCGGGCTGCTCACTCAATCAAAGGAGGTGCAGCTTGTATTGGTTTGAACGGCATTGAAACCATCGCCCATGACTTGGAAAATGGCATTAGGGCATTGTATCAAGAAGAGACAGTCTTCGACTTAGAGTTAGAGGAGTTGCTGCTGAAAGCTTTCGATAGTCTAAAATTGCCGATTATTGAACAGATCGAAACCGGTAAATATGATGCCCAGGCAGCAATCGAAAAAGCCAAGCCAGTATTTGAGCAGTTAGAAGAAAAACTGGGGCATCCTCTGGCAGAATCAGCAGAATTGCCAGAAGTAGAGATGGAGGGAGATATTACCCAGTTTATCTTTACTGAAGAAGTGACTCAGGGACTCCATCGCTGGGAAAATATGTTAACTAATCCTCAAGCCCCAGAAGCGCTCGAAGATATCAAAACCCAAGTGGAGGTATTTGCCAGTCTCGGAGAAATGTTAAACCTGCCAGATTTTGTAGCGATCGCTAATACTACACTGAAGGCGTTGCAAGTTAATCCTCAAGCTTTAGTTACTATTAGTCAGTTAGCATTAGCTGACTTTCGGAAAATACAACAGGCAGTTTTAAGTGATCAGCACCAGCAGTTAATCAATCCTCATGAGGCGTTGGTTAAACTGACCCAAAAACAAGACCATGCTACTTTAACTGTTCCAGTTTCTGACTCAAGCCCGAGTGAAACTCCCGACGGGAATAGCACAGAAAAAGTTGACACATCACCTTTCAAAAAACAAGGCAACAGGGAAGAAAGAACAACAGTGAGTTCAGAATTGGCTCAAACTAATAATTTGAGCAGCACAACTGAGAATTCTGAGCAACAGGTTGAGGCGTTGTCAGGATTCCAGCGGTTAGGTAACTTGCTCAAGAATTTGTTTCAACCAAAATCTTCCCCGGAGAATCCCCCTATTCCTTCTTTATTAGTAGAGGAGCCAATACAGACAACAGCATCCATAGAAGATAAATCTACCCCAGTTGAGTCTGATAAGTCATCCTCAGAGATTACCACCTCTGTTCCACCAACTTCTTCTTCCCCTACTCAGGAGGAAGTTAACCACAAGGGTGAGGAAAAAAACGTGTGGGGAAACGAGTCAGCAGGCGCGGAGATGGGGGGAAGTGAGGACAGCTCAAATGGAAATTCTACCTCATATTTAGTTCACCCCAGCCAGAAAGAAGCAACTGAGATAGCTCTACCTCTAGTAGAAAAATCGACCCCAACTGAGTCTGATGAGTCATCTTTAACGATGCCCACCTCTGCTCCACCGACTTCTTCTTTCCCTACTCAGGAGGAAGTTAACCAGCAAGAGGCAACTAAGGAGGCTCCACTTCTGATAGACAAATTAACCCCAGCTGAGGCTGATAACCCATCCGTAACCATTAAACCCATAAACAACAATCAACAGCCCACTCCAACAGCTTCTCCTACTCAAGAACAGGTTAAGCAAAATGAAGCAAGTGAGTCAGATATTCCTATAACAGACAACTCAAAAATGCCTCTAGGTGTGCGAGTTGATATCAGTCGCCTGGACATAATTAATAATTTAGTAGGAGAATTAGTTACTCAAGACAACAGTTTTCTGTTGCAAAATCAACAGAATAAAGCGACATTAGAGTCTTTAAAAAGATGGTTTAATCGCTTTAATAAATTAGCCAATAAATTACCAATTGCTAATAATTCCGAACAAAAAATAGTTAAAATAGAAGACTCGGGTTTTTTAAACGATCAACATTTAACATCTCCAGGACAGACTATAGTAGAAGAAATAGCTCAATTAGGAGAAGTAATTCAGGATATAGAATTACTTTATCGACAAAATCAACAAACTCTCAAAAAACGACAACAAACTGTAAAGCAAATTCAAAATAATCTCCTACAAGCCCGAATGCTAAGTGTAGGAGAATTACTCAATCGCTTTCCTCGGACAATTCGAGATTTATCAACCAAGCAAAATAAGCAAGTAAAGTTAGATTTAATTGGTAAAAATACATTAATTGAAAAAGCAATTCTCGAAAAGCTTTACGACCCCTTAGTTCATTTAGTCAGGAATGCCTTTGACCACGGTATTGAGTCTCCGGAGATACGCAAACTCTCTGGGAAATCTCCCCAAGGAAAAATTACCATTCGAGCTTATAAGCGGGGAAATTACACTTATATAGAAGTGCAAGATGATGGTCAAGGGATTGATTTAGAAAAAATTCGCTTCACCGCTATCGAAAAAAAACTAATCGACCGTAGCCAAGCGGCAAAGATGTCGAAAAATCAATTATATAATTTGCTATTTACCCCTGGTTTTTCCCTCTCATCACACATTAATGAATTATCAGGTCGTGGTATGGGTTTAGAGGCAATGCTGCTGCAAGTTGAGGCATTGAAAGGCAGTGTTACTGTCACGTCTGAGTTAGGTCAAGGCACAACTTTTACCCTACGTCTGCCCTGGACTTTAACCATTACTAAACTATTAGTGTTTCGAGTAAAAGGGAATTTATTAGCAATTCCAGTAGATACTATTACCACTATTTTGTCTGTTACTGCTAATGAAATCAAAGTTCGCGATCAGGTTCCCAAACAACAGGTTTATTATTGGCAAGGAAAAACAGTACCTATAGTTCAGCCGATTTTTTCAGCTTACCACTACCCCTCTAGATCACTAACTCCAACAGCTCTAACAGGAAGTTTACCGCTACACTATCGACAACGGACAGTTGCCACCCGGAAGAATCATAAAGCTCAGCAATCTTCGGGAAAAATCATGCTACTGTTAGTCTCTCAAGGTTCTGATACTATTGCCCTAAAAATTGACCACATGTTAATGGAACAAGATTTGGTCATTAAACCTTTTGATAAAGCACTAACTGCTCCATCTTACTTCTATGGCTGCACTATTTTGGGGGATGGTCGTCTAGTACCAGTCATTGATGGATTGGCGTTGGTAGAAAGAGTACTTAATGCAGATGCTAGTAAAGCAGCACCTTCACCAACAGCTAAAGTTATACCAGCTCATTCTTTAGCCACATCAACTCCATCTCCTAAAAAACAACGAGAGAGTATGAGAAAAGCTAAGGTAATGGGAAATTCGATTAACCCTACTCCCAAACCAACTTTACCGACTATTCTGGTAATTGATGATTCTCTCACTACCAGGCAAACTATCTGCTCAACTTTGCAAAAAGCAGGATATCCTGTGGTGCAAGCTCAAAATGGTGTCGATGCCCTGGCCCAATTACAGCAACATCCTCAAATTCAGGGAGTTATCTGTGATGTGGAAATGCCTAAGATGAATGGTTTTGAATTTCTCCGCAGCTGTCGCAAGCAATTTAATAAAGATGAATTACCGATTTTGATGCTGACATCCCGCACCAGTGAGCGATATCGTCAATTAGCCAAGCAGTTGGGGGCTAATAGTTATTTAACCAAGCCTTATTTAGCTCAGGAATTGATCACTACTTTACGTAATTGTCTCAGAGTAAATTAGGTGGTAGGTGGTAGGGTGGATGCTGGTGGCGAAATATCTCGTAATATATCTCAGTTGCTTAATGCCCCCTAAATCCCCCAATTCTGGGGGACTTTGAGTCCGGACTCCCCCAGAATTGGGGGCTGGGGGGCTTCAGAAACCTTCGTCTTGTTGCAAATATTTATAAATATTAATTTCGCCACCAGCATCGCGATAGCGTAACACACCGATACCGTTGCAGATACAGACCAAATATACCAATTGCAACAATGCATCGGTGCATTAGAATTTAAAGCATGGACAACAATTGATTAAGAGAGTGAGGCTCAATTGAGTTTAACCTTAAATATCTCTCCAGTACTCAGATTAACTGACAAGCAGTTTGAACAACTTGCCGCAATTAACCGAAACTTACAGATTGAACTAACTGCTAAAGGAGAATTAGTCATTATGCCCCCTACGGGAGGAGAAACCGGAAACCGAAATTTTGAGTTAGATGGACAACTTTGGTGGTGGAATCGTCAACATCGCCTCGGCAAAGCATTTGATTCTTCCACAGGATTTCGACTACCCAATGGTGCAACTCGTTCTCCTGATGTAGCATGGATAACTATAGAGCGTTGGCAAGCCTTAACCCCTACACAACAGCAGAAATTCTTGCCTCTATGTCCTGATTTTGCCATCGAATTAGTCTCGGCAACTGATGATGTAGAAGATACCCGGCAGAAGATGCAGGAATACATCAAAAATGGGTTACGTTTGGGTTGGTTGATTAATCCGAAAAATCGCACTGTAGAAATTTATCGCCAAAATCAGGTAGTTGAAGTATTGCAAGCTCCCCAAACTCTCTCAGGAGAAGAAGTGTTACTAGGATTTAGTTTAGATTTACAGCCAATTTGGGGACAGTAATAGGGCGGGTTTTGTCTAACAGTTATCGTCGAATGCATTAGGATATCCCTAAACCCGCCCCTACAGTGATAATTCTCTTCTATTTTGCCTCCTGCCTCCTGCCTCATTGTCACCAAAGTAATTCAACCGGACTTGATATTAGTGATGATAATGCCGAAGATAATCAACAACATACTGAAGATATGCACTAAAGTGATCGCTTCACCTAGAAAAAGCCACGCAGCAATGCCACTAAAGACAGGAATCAGGTAATAGATTAAGGCGGTGCGGGAAGGACCAATTAGGGTAATCGCCTTATTCCATGCCAAAAATGCTACCACTGAGGAGAAAATCCCAACGTAGAGTAACGCAAGTATGAGGGAAGGATTGAAGACAACAGGTTGATAAATCCAACATTCCAGTGCATAGAAGGGCGCTAAGAACAACAGCCCTAAACTAAAAGTGCATAGGGCAAAGGTTTGCATTCGCATGGCAGGCGGCTTACGCTTTACTAGCATGGTGTAGCCAGCAAAGATCATCGCTGCCAACAGCATATACAGATCCCCAATTGCGAAGGAAATGCTCAGCAGCGTCTCTAACGAACCCCCTGTGATTAACAATGCGACACCGAATACCACGACTATGATACCCGTGGCATGGGTTAAGGAGATAAGTTCGCCATAAAATAAACGAGACATTAGTACGATGAAAATGGGGGAAGAAGCGGAGATTAAAGCCAGGTTCATCGCCTGCGTTGTGTGACTCGCAATGTAGAGCAAGGTGTTAAAAACACTCACGCCTGACAAGGCTGATACGACCAAGTAGAGGAGATTTTTTTTGATTAGTTTCCAGTCTTCGACTGTTACCCCCAGGGCGAATGGTGTCAAGGTCACGACAGCAATCGACCATCGCCAGAAGGCTAGACCCACCGGGAGGATATCCTCATTAAATGCTCTGGCAACGATGAAGTTGCCTGCCCAGATAACAGTAGCAACTACTGCCAAGAAATAACCCATTGGCACCAGAGATGTAAGCTGTGCTTGACCGAATATAGCCCTATCCCCGTTTGAGATTTTTCGTTTCATTGAAAATTCAGTAGGACTCAATGCATATAGTCAATAATTTATCGACAATGCATCAGTGAAAACTGGCTCTGTTAGCGATCGCACATCGTATCTGACTCTTTTTTACAGGCGCATAACTATCCCATTATCCAAAATAATACCACAAAATAAATAAAATTCTAGTAATTTAGAAAAAACCACAAAGGCACATTCTCTGTAGGAGTTCCTGAAGGGTAGAGCACAAAGGGTAAAAATGAGACATAGTGGTAGGGTGCGTTAGCGATCGCGGATGCTGCTGGCGAAATATTTCGCAATATATTCCAGCTGCTGAAAGCCCCCTAAATCCCCCAAAATTGGGGGACTTTGAATCCGGACTCCCCCAGAATTGGGGGCTGGGGGGCTTCAATAACTTTCCTCTCGTAGCCGATGTTTCCAATTGTTAATTTCGCCACCAGTTTCGCGATCGCGTAACGTACCGATATCGTTATAAATACCGATTACACCAATTTCAATAATGCGTCAGTACCTTAGTGAAAACTTACTTTGTTCGCGATCGCGTCTTGTATCTGACTCGACTCTATAGGCGCACGACTATTCCATTATTTAAAATAATACCATAAAATACATAAAATCGTAGTCATGTAGGAAAAAACACAAAGACACATTCTCTGTAAGAGTTCCCGAAGGGTAGAGCACAAAGGTAAATTAGAAAGGAATCCAGTCAGTTAAATCTATCCATTCTTCAGCTTCGCTAGTCTCCCAAACCATAAATAACTCTTGTGCTAACCTACCTATTGTTATTTTAGGACGCACCCAGAAAAGTCCCCAAATCTGTCCACCTGTTGCCCAATGTTCTGTGAGATGCTCTGGCATACTTTTACGGTTATTTGTCACTAATAAACGTTGAGACAACTCAAGATAAGCCATAGGGGAAGGATTAGCTAACCATTCCTGATAATGCTGTTCTTGTAACCTTCTTACACGCAACAGATAGATCTCAATTTCTGCCACCCGAACAATCATATCTTCATATGGTAGAGGCGGGTTCACCTAAAACCTTTCGGTTCAAGCAGCCGGGGCGGTTTTGGCTAAATTATCGCTCTTATTGCCCAGCTTCCGGCGAACCCGCCCCTACATATTTACTGTGGTTTTTTTTACCCAATGTTAAGCAATATTTCGCCACCAGTATCGCGATAGCGTAACGCACCGATTATCGTTATAAATACTGATTACACCAATTTAAACAAGGCTTTAGTGCATTAGTGAAAACTTGCTCTGTTAGCGATCGCGTATCTTATCTGACTCTACTCTACAGGCGCACAACTACCCCATTATCTAAAATAATACCACAAAGACACAAAGGGTTAAAAGAGACATAATAAGCGATCGCATTTGCACAGATTTTTTTGCTTTTTTTTAATAAATCCCCATCTAAATCTAGAGATTATAGATGGGGTACAATCAAATAACTAATCTATTACGATTACTCAACCGAGATAGGCAATCTGGTTTGTCGAGTTACTTGGTTTGAGCCATGAAACCCTGTGCCTACGATTTCCCGATCACCACGCTGATTTAAGACTTGCAGTGAGCTCCAGTTACCATTCCCATCAACTGACTTAAGATCATCGTCACAGTTACTAGAACCACCAAAAGGTAAACAAAGTTCAACATAGTTTGGAGTTGGGTAGTCTGCTGGACACTCACTGGGGGTTACAAAACCAGTTACCCAAAATGTTTCACCAATTTCAAGTGTCTCACCAGGATCAGGGTTGGTAAAACAAACAGACGATGAACAGGAAGGAATTGAGCCTGGACCTGAACGCTCACAATAGGGTGCAGCAGAAGCAGGGTTAGCGAATCCTAAAACAAGAGTGATTAACAGAGCAAACGTGGCAACAAGACTGCCAAAGTATTTCTGTATTTTAGACACAGTAAGATACTCCTTTATTATTTAACGAACTATCTCTAGGGAAATCGTAAATACGATTTAGATAGCTTGTGGGATTATATCAATAATGTGGAAAGTTACAACCCATAAATTAATTTTTTCTTTGTTTTATTGTCTCGATACTCGCTAAGTTTAAAGTCACCCAGTAAAAACACGTAAAAAAACTAAACTAAGAGGGCTAAGTAAAAAAAACTCAGTAAAAACACTTATAAAGTATAATAGCTGGTAGCTACTCCATCGACATTGGAACAAAATAAAGTATGCTTAGTAACTCCGGAACAGAAGTATGTACAAAGGATTACTATTAAACCGAATGACTAGTCGCATTCGGCACTCTTTGGAATTGCAGGAGATTTTGTCAGCAACAGTCTCGGAAATGCGTTCTTTTCTGGATACAGATCGAGTCAAGATTTACCGCTTTGAGCCGGATGGCTCAGGTCAAGTGATCGCTGAATCCATTGCTCCTAATCGCCTTCCCTCAATGTTAGGCTTGCACTTTCCTGCTGGTGATATTCCCTCTTCCGCCCGCGAAATGTATATCAAAGCTCGTCAGCGTGCTATTGTTGATGTGCCAGAGCAGAGGATTACTCTTTCGCGTCTAGAATCTCCCAAGACTATGGGAGACTTGAGAGTTCAGGAAATACACGAACAGACTATCGAAGATATTCTCCAACGTCCTGTAGATCCTTGCCATGTCGAATACCTAACCAACATGGGAGTACAATCTTCTTTAGTCATCCCTATTTTGGCACGTCAGAGTCTTTGGGGTTTATTAGTCTCCCATCATTCCCAACCGAAAGTCTTTTATCAAGAGCAAATAGAATTAGTGCAGATGATAGCAGATCAGGTTTCCATTGCGATCTCCCAGTCTCATTTACTATCCCAAGCTCGCGAGAAGGCACGTAGAGAAGAGCTGATCAATCATATCTCTACCCTGATTCACTCCCCCCTGGCAATTGAGGAAATTTTACAAACAGTTTTAGAGGATGTTGTTAAGTTGGTTAAGGGTTCTGGTGGCAGGCTCTATCTGACTTCGACAGACGGCATGTCAGAGGTGGAAACTTATACCTATGGCACACAACCCAGATTAGCTAACGAGTTTAGCCAACCTCTCTTGGAGGATTATCCAGCTTGGCAACAATTAATTAAGTGTGATTATCTTTATACCCAGCTGCTAGATATTGCTGAAGAAAACGAGGAAAAGAATCAAGATGCTACCGGTGAGTTTGTTGAAGTACAAGGTTTTCCAGTACCCAAACCTCAGGCTATTACTGACATCTATCAAGAACCACAGCTTTTAGAAGTAACTCATCTATTTCACTCTACCCCCATCCGTAGCTTGTTAGCGATGCCTCTACAATATGGAAGTCAGTTTCTTGGTTGTTTAAGTATTTTCCGAGACGGGATTGACACAGATATTGCTTGGGCAGGAAAATATGACCCTGATGAGCGACAGCAAAGGGTAAGGCAATCTTTTGAGGCTTGGCGTGAGTTAAAATTAGCTCAAGCTCAGGAGTGGAATGCTGAAGAAATTGAAATTGTGCGATCGCTTTCGATTCACCTGACTATGGCGGTAATGCAACATCGACTCTACCGTTACGAGCATCAGCAACGGCAGTTAGTGGAGATGCGGAATGCTGAACTAAAAGTTGCTCGCACTATTGCTGAAGAAGCCAACCGCCTCAAATCCGAGTTTCTCTCCTCTACTAGTCATGAGTTACGCACCCCTCTTGCTTCTACTCTAAATTATTTGAGGCTGCTGAAGGAAGAATTCTACGATGATGAAGAAGAGCTCAAAGAATATATTCATATTGCTTATGAGTCTACCTATGGTCTAGTTGAGATTATTAACGATATTCTAGATATTACTAAAATTGAAGCTGGTCGTATGACTATCGACCCAGAGTATCTTAATTTACCATCTCTATTGCAAGAGCAGAGCGATTTATTTAGAGCTGAAAGTCGTCGCCAAAATATTCCTCTAGTAATCGATTGTGAAGTTGAGCAGGTTTATGCCGACAAGTTAAAGCTTAAACAAATTCTGACTAATATCATTGGCAATGCCTTCAAATTTAGTAACCAAGGTGAGATTCGTCTTTGGGTAGTTCCTCATCAAAACCCTAATCTGGTCAAAATAGCAGTTAAAGATACTGGCATTGGTATTGATCCGTCTCAACAAGATGAATTGTTTGAACCTTTTGTCCAAGCAGATGGCTCCATTAAGCGGCGTTATGGAGGAACTGGTTTGGGTTTGGCTATTTGTAAGCGACTAGTGGAACTGATGGGTGGTGAAATTTACTTAGAGAGTGCTGGTGTAGGGAAAGGTACTACTGTTAGTTTTACTCTACCTCTTTTAAGTAACGAGTGTATGACAACACCGGGAATAGGGAATAGGGAATAGGGAATAGGGAATAGCATTTGTGTATCTTTTGACTCAAAAACCTTGTACCTTCTTAGGAAAGTCCCTACCACCTAACACCTACCACCTAACACCTAACACCTACCACCTACCACCTAACACCTAACTCATCATCCCTTCTTACTAAACAACTTAAAATAGAGCCCTGCCCAAAATTCCTTGAGGGGAAAAGTGACAAAAGTCAAAGGATTAATCGTGACAATAATATTGCGTACATCCCTTACCGCTAAGTTGATAATTTGTTGGGCAACCCAATCGGCAGACATCACTCCTATGGGATTAAGACTACTCTTAAATGGCCCCAAAATCAGTTTCCTGATTACACAAGGAGCATCCAAACGCCGCAGAGTTACTAAATCTCCTAATGCCCGTTTACTTAACTCATACAGGGGACTAAGTGCTGGAAAGACTTCTGCTTCGGAAGTATTTACCCAAACTTCCTTACAAGCAATATCTTTGTTAGTCTTAACAGTAGCCAAAAATAACTCTAGCAACCGCCAACTGGAAAAGGTATTGACTTCATAGGCTTTTGCGATCGCGTCTTCGCTCCTCTCCCCATGCAAATTAATCCCGTGGTTGAGAATCAGTATATCAACTTGCTGCAACTGTACTGCTAAGTCTGACTCTTGCCCCACTTGCCAGGTAATGGTTTTTACTGGAAAAGTTTCCCCCTTCACGGTTAGACTGATAGTCTGCTCCTGGGAAGTTAAGGCAATCAGTTTTGCTCCCTGCTGGTGAAGCTGTTGCAGGAGTGCTTTACCTAAAGTTCCCGATGCTCCAGTGACTGCAATGGTTTTACCTTTAAGAGAGACAGCAGTACCCATGAGTTTGTCCAGGAAAGTGAAAGTGCTACTATAGTAAGCCTTAGGATTATCAAAGTGATGTTTCCAATGGTAGGGGCGATTCACTGTCCAGCTTACGGGGGGGCTGAGAAAAGAGCCCGTAAGATGGGTTTTATCGGTTAATTCATCTGCCCCTTGGATACCGGTACTGCGAGCGATCGCACCGGCTAAGAAAACCAAACTGTACACCGAGCCTGCTAAAGCTGGCAATAGCTGTGCTGGTGCCCAAAGATAAGCAAACCAGCCAACCAGCAAGCTTAAGAGCAACATAACTACGGATTCGGGTACATCGTTGTACAAATTAGCTTGTCGATACATCGGCTCACTGACTCGGGTTAAATCAGAACGAAATACCCGATGATGCCATGAATGTAGTCGATATAGGGGTGACCAATAATGGGACAAAACATGGTATAAATCTCGCACCATTTCCACCCATACAACAGAACTTACTCCCCAAACTGCTGCGGCTATCCAATAAGTCACCATAGGCTCCGGTACACCTCTAAATCTCAATCTTCAAAATGACAAATGTACCAATTGTAGTAGGTGGTAGGTGGCAGGTGGTAGGTGTTAGGTGGGAGATAGGGAGCTGGGGGAGCTGGGGGAGCTGGGGGAGCTGGGGGAGCTGAGGGAGCTGGGGGAGCTGGGGGAGCTGAGGGAGCTGAGGGAGCTGAGGGAGCTGGGGGAGCTGGGGGAGCTGAGGGAGCTGAGGGAGCTGAGGGAGCTGAGTGAGGAAT
>JAAHFP010000067.1 GCA_010672925.1 Symploca sp. SIO1C2
TTTGAGGGAGAATTCATGAAATTTACACTCTTTATATCAAAAAAATATTATTACCTCAATGCCAGGATACCTGGGATGAGCTAGTCTTGACTCTCCGAAGAAAGCTCCAAGCCAAGACTAAAGCCAAGGAGTCTTCAGCACTTTCATAAACAAAACTTATCACCCTAACTACTGGAGAGCCGCTAAAACTTGCCAGTGTGGTCACAATAGTACCCAGCAGTAACAAAACAGCAGTGGAGATGGTGCGTCTCCCCTCGCTAGGGACTTGAGTCATCTGGGGAAGATCCGGTTCGATTATCAAAGTGGGTAACTTTTGCCCCCAAAATCACCTAAAATAACGAAATTAGGATTTATCCACCGTACAAATACTGTTGTACGGTGCATTGTTTCCGTGCTTTGATTGTAGTTTTTTGATACAGTGCTCGCTAATCTAAATAGGGAAAATTTAACCAAAACCTAAATAGAGCTGACCACGTATCTCATAATTTCTATCAATGCGTAAGTCCTAGACATAACCAATTTAGTATTTTTGCCTGTCAATTATGGTAGAAGCTCAATTCCCCTGGCTTACTGCGATCATAATATTTCCTTTGGGTGCATCTTTTCTCATTCCCCTAATACCAGACAAGAATGGGAAAAATTTACGCTGGTATGCGGTGAGCGTAGGTCTCGCCGACTTCATATTAATGTGTTATGCCTTTTGGCGTAATTACGATATGAGCAATGCTAGTTTACAAATGGCAGAGAGTTATGCTTGGATACCCCAACTAGGTATTAATTGGGCACTTTCTGTTGATGGTGTTTCCATGCCCTTAGTTCTGTTAGCCGGGTTTGTAAGCACTCTTGCCTTGTTATCCGCATGGGAAGTTGATCGCAAACCTCGTTTATTTTACTTCCTTATGCTGCTCCTTTACGCTGCACAAATCGGGGTTTTCGTCGCTCAAGATCTTCTCTTGTTCTTTATTATGTGGGAATTGGAATTGATTCCCGTTTACCTTTTGGTTTCTATCTGGGGTGGCAATAGAAGACGTTATGCAGCAATGAAGTTTTTACTCTATACTGCAGCAGCTTCTATCTTTATCTTAGTTGCAGGCTTGAGTATGGCTCTCTACGGCGGAGGCGAACTTACCTTTGATATGGTGGCATTTGCAGCTAAAGATTTTCCTGTTGCTTTTGAAATTCCTGTGTATGCTGGTTTATTAATTGCTTTTGGAGTTAAACTAGCTATCTTTCCTCTTCACACTTGGTTACCCGATGCTCATGGCGAGGCTTCTTCTCCTATCTCGATGATTTTAGCGGGTGTACTCCTCAAAATGGGAGGATACGGATTAATTCGTCTCAACCTTGGTTTACTGCCTGATGCTCATATTTACTTTGCACCAATTCTAGTGGTTTTAGGTGTAGTTAATATCATCTACGGTGCGTTTACTTCTTTTGGTCAAACCAATATGAAACGTCGCCTTGCTTATTCCTCGGTATCTCACATGGGATTTGTGCTGTTAGGTATTGCCTCCTTTACTGATTTAGGTATTAATGGAGCAATGTTGCAGATGTTATCCCATGGTTTAATTGCTTCAGTGTTGTTCTTCTTAGCAGGGGTAACTTACGACCGTACTCACACTATGGCATTAGATGAAATGGGCAATTTAGCTCAGGTAATGCCCAAAGTATTTGCTCTGTTTACTGCGGGAGTAATGGCATCTTTAGCTCTACCTGGAATGAGTGGTTTTGCGAGCGAGATTATGATCTATATTGGTTTTAGTAATAGCGATCTTTATAGTTATTCTTTCCGTTGCATCATCATATTCTTATCTTCGGTAGGAGTAATTCTAACTCCTATCTATTTGTTGTCGATGCTGCGTCAACTATTTTACAGTTCTGAATCTGTACTAACTTGTTCAGTGGAAGGTTTCCCGCCACAAGATAACGAGGAAGCAGTTTGCTTCGGTAATAGTTGTGTTTTACCTATGAATGCGAAATTTAACGATGCTCAACCTCGTGAAATACTTATCGCTGCTTGTTTTTTAGTCATGATTATTGGGATTGGATTGTATCCTAAGATGGCTACTCAAACGTATGATTCCACAACTGTGGCAGTAAATGCTCAGGTGCGCCAATCCTACACTGAAATTGCTCTCAATAAGACTCCTTCTGAACTGGCAAACTTAGATCTCTAAACTCTGCCAGGGCGATACAGGGGAAAGCTCAGGACCGAGTTAATTAATCCTGATTCAGATTCGGCTCTCCGCTAAAAGGTGGAACCCTAATCGCCGGGTACTTGTCGTTACTGGGGTTAAAAACCCCAGTCTGATCGGGTTTTATTGCCCAGGAAAGATATGAAAATTTAAGGCGATCGCTATAAAACCCCTGGCGGTTGCTATAACTCGTTTACGTCGGTTGAGGGTATAGTAGCACAAAACGATTGAAAGCCATGTCAGACAAGGCTTACGGTCTCATACAATAAACCATAACTAAAAGTCAGTCATAAGTCAGATCATCCCAGGTAGTAAGTCAGTATGCAGTGATGTTTGATGAATATATGAGATTCAAACAAGTTGAACTTGAGTTTCAGCTTTACTCAACAAAAATCATTCATCTAAAGGACATCAATTATGCAAACTAAGACCCTTAATTCTCCCTCTGTAGTAGCTCAGACTTTTGCTTTCACCACCCATTTACCACAATTGCAATCTGGTATGGCCGGTGAAGCTGTCCGTTTCCTCCAGCAATTTTTGATTGCCCGTGGCTACAATTTGGTTTTTGATGGACAGTTTGGTCCTCAAACCGAAGAAGCAGTGAGCTATTTCCAACACCACTACAATCACTTTGGTCAATCTAATCCCGATAGTTTATTGGTAGATGGAATTGTCGGTAAACAAACCTGGCGTGCTATCTCCAATAATCTCTAATAACTCAAATCTGAGATATTTTCAGTCAGGGTGCAATAACTCAGTATTAGGTTGATAGAGGGTGAACGAAAAAAGGTGTGGGAGAGCTTTTTTGAGTAATGAGTAATGAGGGTCGAAACTTTTGTCAAATCTCTTTACTCAGAGACTCCTGACTCGAAGTTTCTTCAGAACTATTGTAAATTTCGTTCACCCATTGATAGACCATGGTGGCGGTTTGAATCTCTTAATCGCTATCCCTTCAACAAAAAGGAGATACAACCATGTTACCGAATCTTCCGGATTTCTCTTTAAGCCTTGAGCAGCAGTTTGACTTACGCAAGTATCAGGAGCAAGCGAAGAATATCCCACGTCAAGAATTGGAGAAGTTATTGATTGAGGCAATTCGTCTCAAAATGGCCCAGGAAAATCTGACTAAGGGAATGATCCGACAATGCTTTATTAGTTAGGATTTTCGATAGTTGGGATGAAGTCTCAATTGCATCAATAAACTTTCATTACAACTATTGATAACACAGCTTTTCTGTATGAACCTTAGTTATATCATTGTGTTAATAAGATGTAGCACGCTGAGCAATTTTTTACAGTTACGCCTTAGATGTGCCAGACATTAACGCTACCTTTGATAGCTTATGCCATTCTGACATTGCTAGCAACTATGGAACAGTAAATAGTTTGGTCATTTCATCCTAGATTGTAGTTGACTTAACATTCACACCATCGGTATTTATCGATGGTGTGAATTATTTCTATCAATTATCTGAGAGCTACCACCAGGTCAGTCACAAGTCAGAAACAAGTTAGCAATTCTCAGGCGATAAGTCAGTATGTGATGGGGTTTGATAGAGATATCAGGTTCAGAGAAGTCGAATTTGATGTGAGAACTAAAAGGAAAAACAACCATGACTTATCAGCAAAACTATAGCCAGGAAAACCACTGTGAATGCGAGTTTACTCTTCCCATTAAGTTGAATGTTCCGATCACCATCAATTCCCAGGTTTACATTAATCATGTACCTAAGACTAAGCAAACATTACCAGTTGTTATTCAGCCAGACTTGATTTTAGAGCCGGAAATCAAAGATAAACCACCTACCTGCTATCCCAAAATCAATGGCTATGAAAGCAAAAATGGGCAAAAGGAATATCTGATGTCATCAGTAGAAATGGAACAGTAAATAGTTTAGTCATTTCTTCCTAGATTATAGTTAACTTAACATTCACACCATTGGTATTTATCGATGGTGTGAATTATTTTTATCAATTATCTGATAGCTACCACCAGGTCAGTCACAAGTCAGAAACAAGTTAGCAATTCTCAGGCGATAAGTCAGTATGTGATGGGGTTTGATAGAGATATCAGGTTCAGAGAAGTCGAATTTGATGTTAGAACTAAAAGGAAAAACAACCATGACTTATCAGCAAAACTATAGCCAGGAAAACCACTGTGAATGCGAGTTTACTCTTCCTATTAAGTTGAATGTTCCGATCACCATCAATTCCCAGGTTTACATTAATCATGTGCCTAAGACTAAGCAAACATTACCAGTTGTTATTCAGCCAGACTTGATTTTAGAGCCGGAAATCAAAGATAAACCACCTACCTGCTATCCCAAAATCAATGGCTATGAACACCACAATGGGCAAAAGGAATATCTGATGTCATCAGTAGAAATGGAACAGTAGATAGCTTGGTCATTTCTTCCTAGATTATAGTTAACTGAACATTCACACCATTGGTATTTATCGATGGTGTGAATTATTTTTAGCAATTATCTGATAGCTACCACCTACCACCTAAAACCTAAAACCTAAAACCTACCACCTACCACCTACCACCTACCACCTACCACCTACCACCCTACTGCACCTAAAGCTTTCAATGTATTTTTCTGAGCTGTGGTTAAACCAATTGCGTTTTTGATATTCATCCCTTCATAGGGTCGAGCAATTCTCATGGTTTTTACACATTCACCGGTTTCAACATCCCAAAGCTTGATGGTTTCATCTTCACCACTACTAGCTAACAACGGACGATGGGGACTAAAGGCAACTGACCGGACGGCTTTGTCGTGTCCTTGAAATGTTTTTAGAACAGTACCCGTGCTAATATTCCACAGTTGAACAGTTTGGTCATCACTACCACTGGCTAAACTCTTGCCATCAGGACTAAAAGCAATGGTTCTGACTCTAGAGGTGTGACCTGATAGGGTTTGTAGACATTCTCCTGTCTCAACATCCCACAACTTAATAGTCTGATCTCCACTGGCACTAGCAAGAATACCTGTAAGAGGACTGAAGACAACAGATAACACCCAATCACTGTGCCCTTCTAACGTTTGTAAACAAGTTCCTGTCTTGGTATCCCAAAGTTTGATCCTGTTGTCATTGCTACCACTTGCTAGTATCTTCCCGCAGTCCCTAAAAGCAATGGTTTTGACTTGCTGAACATGTCCTTGTAAAGTATGGAGACATTCTCCTGTATGCCAATCCCAAAGCTTGACCATTTGGTCACGACTGCCACTGGCTAAAATTTGTCCATCTGGACTGAAGCTGACGGAATACACCCAACTATCATGTCCCCACAGGGTTTGCCGACATTCTCCTGTCTTGGTATCCCAAAGTTTGATGGTCATGTCGTCGCTGCTACTTGCCAGAATATGCTGGTTAAAGGTAACGGATGAGACTACATTAGTATGTCCTGATAACGTTTGTAGACATTGCCCCGTATCAACATCCCACAATCTTACCTGTTGGTCTTCACTGCTACTCGCCAATATTTGACCATCTGGACTAAAAGCAATGGATAAGATCCAATTAATATACCCATCTACTGTTGTTAAACCTTGTCCCGTAGGGACATCCCATAACTTCATGGTTTGGTTTTCGCTAATACTCAGCAAGCTTTGACCATCGGGATGAATCGCCACTAACCAAATGCGTGAAGCGTAGCTATCGCCTAAAGGGGAATTGTTCTGGTTTTGCAAAGTTTGCAGACATTTCCCGGTGGCCACGTCCCAAATTTTAACTGTTGTATCCTCACTCCCCGTCACCAGTTTTGTACCATCTCGACTGAAAGCAACTGTCCAGACATAAGAGTTGTAGTCTGGCAAGGTTTGGGTACACTCACCAGTCCCTAAATCCCAAAATTTTACCGTTGTGCTATCGCTTCCTGTGGCCAAGGTTTGTCCGTCTGGACTAAGAGCAATAGATAACATCCAATTGATGGGGATTTCTAGGACTCGTAGACAAGAACCGGTGTTGATATCCCAGACTCTCACCGTTTGGTCTTCACCTCCAGTGACCAAAGTTTGTCCCTGGGGAGTGAAGGTAGTAAAAAATACTGGATTGCGATGTCCTGAGAGGGTTTGCAGACATTCTCCCGTGTTGACATTCCACAGCTTTACTGTTTGGTCATGGCTACCACTGGCTAAAATTGCCCCATCTGGACTAAAAGCCAGGGATTGTACCCAACTGGTATGACCTCGCAGGGTTTTCAGGCATTGTCCGGTGTGGACATTCCACAACCTTATTGTTTGGTCATTGCTACCACTGGCTAAAATATTGACCTCTGGACTAAAAGTAAGGGATTGTACCCAACCAGTATGACCATGGCAGGTCAGGATTTGCCTCATTTTGGCAACTTCCCACAACCAAATCTCATTGTTAACACTAGTGGCTAGGAGTTTTCCCTCTGGACTAAAAGTGGCTGCTAACACCCCTCCTAAGGTACGAGTCACAGCAGATTTACTCAAATCCGCATTGGTAAAGTTGACTTGAGGCAAATTCATCCCCTGTAGGTAAGCTTGCCAAACCGTTAAATTAGAAAAATCATAGCCCCTCAGGTCAAGATTCAGCTGCCAGAGTAAATTGAGAATATTCCCCCCGGCATATCCCGGTGTTTGAGGGGGAAAAGACTTCAGTTTGCCTAAAAGTTGATTCAAGTAATTTTGCACATTTTCTGAAACACCAAAAAGGTTGAGCAGTTGATTGGCAATGGGTTTGAGAAGCAGCTGAACTTGAGCATTTCTCACATAATCTTTGGCTTGGGCTTTAATTAAGGCACAACTATCCAATAGTGCAATTTCCAGCGTGGGAATTTCTTGAGTAATCTGTTCAATTAAGCAGTCAACGACATACTCCATCACCACTGGTTGTTGAGTAAACTTGCCAGAATTTTTCTCAATTAGTGAGCGCAACTGTAGAGATTCTACAGCTTCTAACAAATGCTTGAAGGAAACAGTAGGGATAATGTCCTCTTGTAATTCGTCAAATGATACCCATTCTCGATTAATCGTCAACCAGTACATGACCTGTTGTTCTAGAGTTGACAATCTCTTGAACTGTTGCTCCAGTAAATCATAAATATCACCAAAGACAATGGTTCCTTGGGCTAAAAATTGAGCAACATCGCCGTCAAATAACTCATAAATAGTAGTTGCCACAATTTTCAACGCCAAAGGATTGCCTGCATAAAACTGGATCAGGGTTTGAGATTCGGACTCGGAGACAGAAAAGCCTTTTTCGGCGATAATTTGCCCCCCTGCTCCCCCTGTTAAACCAGATAACCTCAGGGAACGAATGGGAGAATTGATACCTTCTTTATTTCTAATTCCTTTAGGTTTCTCCCGACTGGTCAACACAAGACAACTTTGATGCTCAGTTTCTCCCAAACTGCTGAGGAGGTGTCCATATCCTTCATATCCTGGACGATAAGCTCCCGCACGTTCGTCACTAGCTAGAATTGACTCTACATTATCTAAGACTAACAAACAACGCTCTGTACGCAGATATTCTATTAAACAGGAGATTTTACTGTCTAAGTTTTCTTGTAAAGTTGTTTCTTGCTGATGGGACAAAAACTTAATTAGGTCACTCAAAAGCTCGTTAATTGGTGGGGCATTACGCAGACTTCGCCAAATCAGGTACTCAAATTCCGGTTGTAGAAGCTGCGCTAACTTGACAGACAAAGCTGTTTTACCAATCCCACCCATGCCGATTAAACTAATCAGTCGGCAATGGTCATCAATAATCCATTGTTTGAGTGTAGCTAATTCTTCGCTACGACCGTAGAAATCGGAAACATCGATTGCTTCTCCCCAGTCTTGATGATTATTAGTGGTTCCTCCTGTCGTATTTTTATCTTGATCTACAGGCTGGGATGGCAGATCAAAATCCAAATCAGCGATGTCTCTCCAGGACAGCGCTAATTTATGACACAGTTCATCAAAAGTTACATAGTCAACAGGTTTACCGGTGAGGAAGTTGCTGACTGTGGCTAAAGCCAACCCGACGTCCTCAGCCAAAGCTCTCTGGCTAGGAAAACCGTTACGCCTGACTGCCAGTTTTACTTTTTCAACAAACTCTTGACGAACTTTGAGCGACCTAGGCATGGCTCATTTTATGCTTTTTCGCACATTTATTCTATTGTTCAATAATAATAACAAAAATGCGGAGCAACTTTAATATTTGCGAGTACATCCTATGATTTCTTTTGTAAAGTCTCTGAAGGCAACAGTAAGTAATAACGAAGTTTAGATGTTTTAGGAATGTCCTAACCATAGCGCGTAGCACTATATAAAACTCAAGGCGATTGCGATCGCGCTCACAGCACCAGCGTACAGCCTACTCTTTCTCCAGATGCTTTGCTAACGGCATGAAAACTCCGAAGCGTCCGTAGAGAAGCTGATTGCCAATGAAACTGGTGAAGTGTGATTGCTTTCCTGTCAAAACGCTATTCTAAGGAAAAGAAAAGGCGAGCAAATCCCACCGTGAAGACCGATTCCCTGTTTTACCGCATCTTCCACAATGTCCCAGGGCTGTTTTTTGAGCTCATTGGACAACCATCACGCCAAGGGTATAAGTTTAAATCCATAGAAGTTAAACAAACCGCCTTTCGTATTGATGGAGTATTCCTTCCCCCAGAAGATGCTCCCGACTCCACTGTATTTTTTGTTGAAGTTCAATTCCAAGAGGATGAGCTGATTTACCACCGCTTGTTTGCGGAACTATTTGTGTTTCTGCAACAGAACCCTCAGTATACCCATTGGCAGGCAGTGGTCATTTTTCCGAGTAAATCCCTAGAACCAGAGGACGTGGGACTGTATAGCTTATTATTAGAAAGTTCTCAAGTCCAACGTTTTTATCTCAATGAACTCGAACAGATGCAACCGTTTTCAGTAGCCATCGGACTAATGCAGCTGATAGTCGCATCCAAGAAACGAACCCCAGCTAGAGCCAAACAACTGTTGGAACAAGTAGAGCAGCAATCTTTGCCATTTCCCAAAGCAATCTTCTTAGAATTGATCGAGACTACAATGGTATATAAATTTCCTTTATTGAGCCGCCAGGAGATTGCCGAAATGTTAGGACTAGCCGAAAGTATTAAGGACACGAGAGTTTATCAAGAAGGTCTAGAAATAGGCTTAGAACAAGGCCACGATCAAGGGAGAGAGCAAGAAGGACAAACATTAGTGTTGAAGCAGTTGAGCAGAAAAGTGGGTAAGCTTTCTCCCAAATTGGAGTCGCAAATCAAGGCATTACCTTTAGAGGGTGTAGAGGAATTGGCTGAGGCGCTGTTAGATTTCTCAACCCTGGATGATTTGAGTGCTTGGTTACACGACCATAACCCACAACAATAGTGCGATCGCCTCCGACACCACCGTAGGTGATCGTACTTCACTAAGTCAGGAAATTAGTCCAAATGTTCGGATTAGCTGAAAGTGTCAAACACACAAGAGTTTATCAAGAAGGTCTGGAAACAGGCAATGAGCAAGGGAGAGAGCAAGAAGGACAAACATTAGTGTTGAAGCTGTTGAGCAGAAAAGTGGGTAAGCTTCCTCCCAAATTGGAGTCGCAAGTCAAAGCATTATCTTTAGAGGGTTTAGAAGAATTGGCTGAGGCGCTGTTAGATTTCTCAACCCTGGATGATTTGAGTGCTTGGTTACAAAACCATAACTAAGGAAAATAGTGCGATCGCTTTGTTCTGGCTGTTCTCCACATACAAATCAGACCAAATCCCACATTTTAGAAACTTGCCATGTAGAGACGTGCCATGGCACGTCTGCACGTCTCTACATTTTATATGGTGGTGTCGCTGCGTAAGTCCTGGTTATGATCTAGTTCAAAAGAACTTGAGTACATCAGTATTACATAAAGATTAATCTTACATGCTAGCATCTATGGTCTGATGACTGCTATGCTTATATCAAATATTTGTGAATTTTTCGCAAATTTGGCTCTTAACCCCCAGATGCCATTATGCTGATTGAGTTTAGTGTTGCTAACTATAGGTCATTTAAGGAAAAGGTTACCTTCAGTATGGTGGCAGCTAATCTGGTTGCCAAAGATAAGGAAATTGATGAAAATAACGTTTTTGCCATAAATGATGATTTGAAGCTATTGAAAAGCGCTGCTATATATGGTGCAAATGCTAGTGGTAAAAGTAATTTGACTAAGGCTTTGGGGTTTATGAGATGGTTTATGATCAATTCCTCCAAAGAAACTCAGAGTACAGAAAAGATTGCTGTTGAGCGATTCCAACTTAGTACAGAGACTGATGATCAACCATCTTTTTTTGAGATTATATTTTTATTAAAGGGACAGCAATATAGATACGGATTTGAGGCGAATACAGATAAAGTTATCTCTGAATGGTTATTCTATGTTCCCAAATCAAGGGAAACTAAACTTTTTGAACGTCGTGATAGTGATATTAGTGCCTCTAAAAAATATCAAGCTGATGGTATTGAAAAGAGAACTAGGCAGAATGCTCTATTTTTATCTGTTTCTGCTCAATTCAATGTTGAACTTGCTGAAGAAATTTTAAATTTGCTATCAATAATGATGGGAATCATTTCTGGTTTAGATGATGGAGGATATGAAGAAGTAACCATTGATTGTTTGATATATAATCAGAACAAAAATGAAATTATTAAATTAATTAAAAAATTAGATTTAGGGATTGATGGTATAAACGTAGAAAAAATCAAAGTAAATGTTGATGAATTGCCTAAAAAACTACCAGACAGAATAAAAAGAATATTGATAGAGGATGAAATAGTATCAATTCAAGCTATGCACAGAAAGTTTGATAATCAAGGAAACTATGTATCTACAGAATTGTTTGAATTAGATGAGCAAGAATCTGAAGGCACACAAAAAATATTTGCTTTAGCAGGTCCTCTTGTAGATACACTCAAATATGGTAAAATTTTAATAATTGATGAATTTGAAGCTAGACTTCACCCTTTGATTAGTTGTGCAATAGTTGAGTTGTTCAATTCTAAAGAAACGAACCCCAATAATGCACAACTAATTTTTATGACTCACGATATTAACTTACTCAGTAATAAACTCTTTCGCAGAGACCAGATATGGTTGACTGAAAAAGATCGATTTGGTTCAACAGATTTATATTCCTTAGCTGAGTATAAAATCCGTAATGATGCTTCTTTTGATAGTGATTACATCAAAGGTAAATATGGTGCAATTCCATATCTTGGCAATTTGAGTCAGATTATTGAGTTTTAATGTCTAAAAAAAGGAAGACCTCTCCTGGTCGTTTACAAAGAAAAAAAGATACTAGAGAGGAAAGGCAAAGATTTCTAATTGTTTGTGAAGGCAGAGAGACTGAAACTAACTACTTTGCAAAATTTCGTGTTTATAAAAAAGTTGTTGGACTTGGTAGAAATCCAAGTAATATAGTTGAGGCTGCAAAAAATTTAAGAGAAAAATATAAAGGTGATTACGACCAAATTTGGTGTGTCTTTGATCGTAACTCATGGCAGGCAGATGATTTTAATAGTGCTATTAGAGACGCCAAGAAAGAAAAAATTAATGTGGCTTATTCTAACGAAGCTTTTGAGTTATGGTATCTCCTACACTTTGAATTTGTCAATACTGGAATTCCTAGAAAAGATTACGAAAAAAAGTTAACTAAATTGTTAGGATATAAATATCAAAAGAATAGTGATTCAATGTATGATGACTTAATTGATAGACAGGAGACTGCTATCGAACATGCTGAAAATCTCCTTAAACAATACGATCCTCACAATCCAGCTAAAGATAATCCTTCAACTACAGTTCATTTATTAGTACAGGAATTAAACAGGTTTATTCGCTAAAACAATAATAACAGTAGTGCGTTCGCGTAGTGCGAGCATCTTGCTCGCTTTTCACCTCTAGCTAGCGAGACGTCTGTGCTACATCTATTTTACTATTTTAACTGTGCCACGCCACTACAAACTAACAAAACAATGGATATAAAAACTATCAAAGGACAACCTGCCAGCATCCTTGGTTTAGGAGAAAAACAAGCTATGGATAGCTCCTGTGCAGCATTAGCATTTGAGGCAGGAGTCAATTATTTCTATTTTTATGACCTCTCCCACAAAAACTTACTGAATGGATTAAAGCCAATAGTCGCAACTGACCGAGAGCAGCTATTGGTGACAACCGGTAGTAACGATCGCAGTTTGAGTAACCTGCAACAATACTTAGATCAGGTGCGATCCCATCTAGATTTGGATGTTGTGGATGTATTTTTTGCGGAATATGTTAATCCTTCAGATGATATGGCTCAGATTGAGGCTATTTTTGATGAACTTTGGGCTTGGAAGGAGAAAGGGTTGATTCGTTATGTAGGAGCAAGTACCCATAATCGTGAAATTGCTCAAGAGTTGCTCAAGAGTGGTAGATGTGAACTACTTATGCACCGCTACAATATGGCTCATCGCAAGGCACAAGAACAGGTGTTCCCGATGGCTCAACAGACTGATATTCCAGTTGTAGCTTTTACTTGTACTCGTTGGGGACAACTTCTACAAGGACACCGGAATTGGCAAGGAAAAATTCCGACAGCGGCGGATTGTTATCGCTATGCACTACATCAAAAAGCAGTACGCTTAGCTCTCACTGCACCACAAACTACTGCACAATTGGAAGAAAATTTGAGGGTTTTGCAGGCTCCTGAACTTACTGCGGAAGAGGTAGAACAGTGGGAAGAATATGGAGCTTTGGTGTATGGGGATGGACAAGATCGGTTTGAAACTCGATGGCTTTAGAAAAAGTTCAAGGAGTAGGGGATTCCTTCAGGAAACAGGCTCCGAGGCAGAAACCCACCCCTAACCCCTCCAAGGAGGGGAACAGGAGACGTCGCGCTGTACTAGTTAACCAAAACTTGCTCCAAATCATCCACACTAAAGTACTGATTTGGTTTAGCTTGAGTCAGGTTTTGGGCTATCGTAATCGACTCGTTACCCGGTTCTCCAAAATCTGAAATTACGATCGCGGCCTCACTGAAATCTTCATCCTTCGTCAGCTCATTATAGGTCACAATACAGCTTATCCCCGCAGCCGTAGCCGCCAGTAATCCATTCCGCGAGTCTTCTACTACTATGCAGTTGGCAGGGTCTAAGTTTAATTGGGCAATAGCTAAATTGTAGATATCTGGGGCAGGTTTTTTGGCTTTAACCATATCTCCAGCAAACACCCCAGCGAATTGACTAGCTAGTTCAACTCCCATAACCTGGTAGAGTACTGCTTCCACAGAAGCGATCGCGGAAGTCGAACCAACTGCTAGAAGCCAACCATTAGCTAAAGCTGACTCCGCTAGCCGTTTGATGCCGGGACGACCCGGTATTGCACCGGAAGAGATTAACTCTTTGTAGATTGCACTTTTGCGTTTGTGCCAGCCGGTGACAATATTCCACCATGCTTCTTCCGATTCCGGGACAGGATAGACAGCGCGGAAGTCCTCATCTTGCCTTAAGCTGAACATACGCTCCTTGCCGCCGCCAATTTTGATCTTCTCGGCATATTGCTCAAGGCTCCACTGCCAATTTACGCCATGTTCGCGCCACATTTGGTTGAAAGCAACTAGGTGTCCATCTCTCTCGGTATCTGCCAGCACACCATCGCAGTCAAAAATTAGTGCTTTGTTCATATCATGTCCGTTGAATCACCCTTAATAAAAACTTCGACCCGTCAAGCAATTAAAGATTGAAGATTTTAGATTTATTCCCTAAATAAATTGAGGGACTTGTTAGGGACTTGTGACCGTTTTAATTCTTCAAATCTAAAATCTAAAATCTAAAATCTAAAATCTCTCTGGTCAGCCCTTTCCTTCGCTGCCAAACAAATTATAGTAATACTGCGCTAATTTGATGACGTCACTACGTACAGCCCCAATCAATTTTAGGGGGTTGTATTCCGTGGGACGTTCTTCGAGGTAGGTGCGGAAGCTATCAGCGTAGCCTTGCTTGAGTGCAGTTGAAATATTGACTTTAGCTGTACCGAGACTAATCAGCCGTTGAAAGACATCATTAGTTAAACCACTGCCACCGTGCAACACCATAGGAGTATTGGTAGCTTCCACTACTTGTTTCATGCGCTCGTAGCGAATTTCTGGTGTAGCTTTGTAGAAACCGTGTGCCGTGCCGATAGCGGGAGCATAACAGTAAATACCAGTTTCCTTGACAAAAGCGATCGCTTTTTCCACAGGTATCAGTTGCCCTTCGGTTTCGCTCCCTACTTCGTCTTCCACACCAGCCACGGCCACTACTTCCCCTTCTACGTGAGCACCATACTGAGTAGCATATTTGGTAATCTCTTGAGTCGTCCGAAAGTTGTCCTCAAAAGATAACTCTGAGCCATCAAATAGTACAGAGTTCCAGCCTAACCGGAGACATTCTTTAGCCACTTCCGGTTCAGGACAATGATCCAAATGGAGGGCTACAGGTACGGAGACTCTCTCCGCCATGTTGCTAAACATCTCCTGGATTACTTTGGCTCCCCAGAATTTAATGGTTTTAACCGAAATTTGAATAATTAAGGGGGAGCGAGACTCCTCAGCCCCTTTAATTAAGCCATCCATCGTAATATCATCAACTGCATTAAATGCAGGAACACCGTACCTGCTTTCAAAGGCAGGGTTCATAATCTCTGGTAGGGTAACAACGGTCATAATTGTCTCTTTAGTGCTCTGGAAAGGATGGTGGAGCTTGTAATCTTCTCCTCAAGAATTATACTTATTTACCTGGGCTGCTATAACTCCCACGAGCAAGTGGTGGTTATATTCCACACCCACATAGCCTCTGTACTGGCGAACTGTTAAGGTTGGATGAGTAACTGGGGGCAAGTCAGGAAGATCCTTCTTCAAATAGAAACCTGCCTGTACCAAACGCTCAGCCCAAATAGATAAAGGTTCTAATCGTTCATGGCGATTGGCCATTTCGTCTTCCGCCAGAATATCCTCAATCTCTCGTCCAAAAAAGCCGATCTTCAATGCCACCTTTTCTTCATCAGTTAATTGCTCCAAGGCATCTACCATATCAAAGCAGTTGCCGTACAAATCCCAGCAGTTCTGAAAACGTTGGAAAAAGTCATCAATATTATGGTTAGCATTCCCTTCTAGCAGCACAAACCCCAGAGGATTGAGTAGATAAAGTTGGCGCAGCACCCGGTCTCGCTCATCCCCTTCGTGGGGTTCACTGACAATATGGTGGAGAGAATAGGCTGCATTAATGGTGACCTTGCCTCCAAAGCGTTGTTGCAAATCTTGCCATTCTTCCCAAGAAAGATCCTCAGCGCATTTACTTATGCCGACAAAGTCTACAGCAAAAGGCAGATCTTTTCCTGCTTCCCGAATTGCTGCACCTGCGGCTTCCAAGCTGGTTGGCACAGGTTCTAAACCAATAACAGTAAATTTTTGAGGTGGATGAGCACTTTTAGCTACCAGTTGCATTACTGCGATTGCTTGAGAGCCTTTCCCTAAGCCCAAATCCATGTAAGCAACTTCAGCTAACCCTTTTTCCGTAATATACTGAGCTAATAACGGATTAGCAATTTGGTATGAATAGGTGAACAGAGATACCTTCGTGAGCACATCAAAGATGTCAATCTGGGAGTCTTCTTCATCGTCATATTTACCCAAGTAGACGTTGGCTTGTTCAATGTAGTTAAAGTCCAGCTTCTTCTTCAAGGCATCAGCAAAAACATATTCCTTCGTTTGAGTCTTGCGATCATAAGACAAGCCATGCAGAAGATGATAAGCAGTACGGACACTCCCCTCTTTTAAGTGCTGTACAACTTCATGTAATGGGTGTGGCATCTGGGATTTTTCTCTTACAAGCAATTTTTTTCAAGATTATCACCAAATTTACACACCTCTCACTGTAGCGCTAATGTGTCATACCAAATCCGATAAGAGTTAGACCACAAATAAGGCATCGTGAAAAACCTGTAGAGACGAGCCATGGCGCGTCTCTACAATGTGAGACAGCCGGTTTATGTATACCGGATTTGGTATCGCTCTAAGAATGATAAAATCAAAACAAAGAGCTAAAAGCAAGGTGTGGTAACTTGATCACCCGCCTGGGGTTCAAACTCCACCGCTCAGAGCTAAAATTGTCTAAGGACGACTGGGTAAGGGTTTAGTCCACTTTTTGTAGACTTGAGCTATTAGTCTGTTGTTTAAACGACCGATGGGTTTCACACTTAATTGAGCTATGTTATCAATGCGTTTTTGGTCGTGGGTTATTGCCGGATTGCTCTTGGTTACTAGTTGGTCTGTAGTTCCGGTTCAAGCTCAGTTACCAACTATCGACTTAAACAAAGTATATCCCAATCTCCTGAATCCAAACTCGGAAGACCAAGTGGTAGCTAAATGTATTCTCCTTGATGGTAACTGTTTGGTGGAGCTGGCGGTAACCAAAGCTGATAAAGATAACCGCATTGAAACTATTCAAAATAACTTAAATAATATTAGTGAAGCTTACCTCAAGGAGCAAAATGCTCAACTAGAAATCACAATTGAAAAGCAGGTAGTTAAGGAAAAACTGCAAGAACCGGAAACAACACCGGAAAGTCAATCAACAGTAGAAGAAGCCATAGAAGAAGCGGTAGAAGAAGCCATAGAAGAAAAAAGGTCACCAAAGCTCTCTGTCATCGTCAACCAGGAAAAATTCGATTTCTTAACAGTTTCTGAACAAGATGCTCAACTCAAAGGGGTTGACATTGAGACCAGAGCCGATTCCATACGAGAACAATTACAAGCCGGTCTGGAACAGGCAAAATATGAACGACAAGTAAAATTTCTGGTTCGCCAGGGATTAATGGCAGTTGGCACTAGTTTGGCTATTTTAGTAATTAGCCTACTCATCTATCGTCAGCTGGGTAAATTAGAACAGTCCAAGGAGCAATTAATATCCTCTAATTCTTTCGTTTCTGGAACAATCTTGACTCGGCTCAACCAAAGGAAGCTATGGAACCTCAGAGAAGTTCAATACCGACTCTATCAACTAGCGATCATGGCTTTATTGGGAGGAGGAAGCTTATTCTTGTTGGGCTTATTTCCCTATACTCGTGGTATCCAATTCCTAATTTTTGAAGGTCTACAGATCCCATTTAGATTAGGAATTGTCGTCTTGGGAACCTATCTCTTAATCCGTCTGTCCTATGCCTTAATTAATCGCTCTACTTCAGCGTTAGCACAAAACTATTACTTACTCAATCCGGAAGCGATTACTCGTTTGCAACTGCGAGTAACTACGATTTCCGGTGTAACTAGAGGGATTGTAACTGTTTCCTTGATTGCCATTGGCATGTTAGTAGCCCTTTCAGTCGCAGGCATTAATATTGGTCCCCTGTTAGCTGGTGCTGGTATCATTGGTTTAGCGGTATCTCTAGCTTCTCAAAATTTAATTAAAGATGCTATTAATGGCTTTTTTATAATCCTTGAAGACCAATATGCTGTTGGTGATATCATTGTCGTTGGAGATGTGGGGGGTTTAGTCGAAAATATCAATCTGCGAGTTACTAAATTGCGGGATACTAGAGGACGACTAATCACCATTCCCAACAGCGAGGTTAAAATAGTTGCCAACCTTTCCAGTAATTGGTCGCGGGTAGATATAAGTATCCCGATTAGTTACGAAACTGATGCAGATCAAGCCATAGCACTGATTAATCAGGTGGCTCAATTAATGAGCAAGGACAGCAATTGGGAGGAACGAATTCTAGGAAAACCGGAGATTTTAGGGGTAGATGAATTTGGCGATCGCGGCGTTTTTCTGCGAGTCTGGATTAAAACTAAGCCTTTACAACAATGGAATGTGGAACGGGAGTTTCGCCGACGGATTAAAACAGCTTTTGATGAGGCAAACATTACTATTCCAGCTCATATTGACTTCCGAGGGGACGTTAAACGGGATCAATGATATATAGCGTTTCTCATACTTGTGAGATACTTTGGGAATTGGGAATTGGGAATTGGGAATTGGGAATGGTAAATGCACTTCGCGGATTCGAGAACTGCTATAATTGGATAAAAAGCATTACTCCACATCACATTACCGGCAATGCTTGACCAATCCTCAACCTTTCAACAAGCAATTGAAGCCGTTGAAGCTTTATCACTTAGTGATCAGGAAGTTTTGCTTGATCTTCTACAGAAGCGCCTTGCGAACCAACGACGAAAAGCACTTGTAATTGAGATTGCAGAAGTTCGTCAAGAGTATACCCAAGGACAAGTTAAATTTGGCTCTTTTGCTGATTTCTTGAACGAACTAGACACATGAGACACATTGGTTGGACTTCCAGTGAGCTACAACGTTATCCTAAAAGCAGCGATCGCAACTCACAAAATTCTAACCTATCCAAAAAACGCCTCATACTTATCATGACTTCCAACCCAAAACCATGTCACCTCATCTCCTTGTAAAATCCCAATCGCACGATAATTTCGAGTAATTCTAACTGACCAAATATTCTCATCACGATTAATACACTTAAAGTGTAAAGAAGGATGAAAAGGATTATTAGACCATAAACGATAAGTTTTTCTTGCTGTTTGGCGAATGCTTAAAGGAAGCTCATAGTATTCAGTCCAAAAAGATGGTAAGGTAGCAGATTTCATAATTGTTCATAGTCCATTGTCTCCCCTTGTCCTTGAGCAATTTGTTGTTTTGCAAGTCTCGCTGCTGCTACTAATTTATTTTGGGTTTTGCGAAAAGATTGCTTCCACTGTAGTTCATCTTCAAGATCAGCAATATACTCTCTTAAATGCTCAATAGTTTGCTCTTGCTGTGCATCAGGTAAAGATTCTATAAGTTTAACAACAGTTGCAATATTTTCTTCTGACATTTTTGCTTTCAATGCTAGAAATTAATGGAGATACTTGAATCATAACATAAATCAGCATCTAAAATTGACCGTTGTCTATTACCTATTGCCTATTGCCTGTTGCCTTAATCACTAATCTCTAATCCCACCAATAGTAAACAATCACAGCGTCGCGATCGCGTTTAAAATCTTCACCCCATAATGCTCGTCTTAGACGAAGTGAGATATAGTCTCGAAACTCCCAATCTTCTTCTTCATGATTTCCATCACAAACCCCTACATCATCGGCTCGCCACTTCTTGCCTAAATCCATCAATTGAGCCACAATTATATCCTGATTTTCTGACAGGATATATAGCGTATCTGCTGGATAGGGAATAAAATGGAGCATACTATGTTCCGGCATAGGGCGGTAGTTTGCCATCGCTAGCAGGGTTTCGAGCACTCCATTAAAACTCAAACCCGTTTTGTCTGGTGCGTAGATGGGTTTGGTGAAGAGAAAGCTTTCCCACAAATCGGAGTGGTTAGCCAAATCAGTGATAACTTCAGGTCCATCAAATTCATTGAATCGACGCTGCCAAACTAGTGCAGCGAATAACTCTTGAGGGGAGTAGGATGCAGCAATTTGTTCAATTTTATTAATATCAATCATGACCTATTTACTCCAATCGGTATTGTTTTAATTTTCGATATCAATTATGTAACTTTTTATACTTATGCAAAAACTTTTACTTACAGGTGCTAGTGGCTTCTTAGGATGGAATCTTTGCCAGTTAGCCAAATCTGAATGGCATATCTATGGTACTTATTTTTCCCATCCCGGATCAATTCCAGGAGTGACATTATTGCAAGTTGATTTAACAGATTTTCAGGCAATCAAGCGCCTTTTTCAGGAAATCCAACCAACAGCAGTCATTCATACCGCTGCTCAATCCAACGCTAATACTTGTCAAACCCATCCCCAGGAATCATACCTGATTAATGTGACAGCATCCTGCAACCTTGCCGGACTCTGTGCCGATTATGCCATCCCTTGCGTTTTTACTTCAACTGATTTAGTCTTCGATGGCTTAAACCCACCCTATCGGGAAACTGATCCTGTGTCTCCTATTTGTTATTACGGTGAACAAAAAGTGATGGCAGAAGTAGGGATGTTGGAACGTTATCCCCAAACGGCCATCTGCCGTATGCCTTTAATGTTTGGTTTAGCAGCACCCACAGCTAATAGTTTTATCCAACCATTTATCAACGCTTTAACAGAAGGCAAACAGCTCAATTTGTTTACCGATGAATTCCGTACCCCTGTAGGTGCAGCAACTGCTGTTCAAGGACTATTACTAGCCCTAGAAAAAGTTCAAGGAATTATTAATTTGGGAGGTAAAGAACGAATATCTCGTTATGACTTTGGTTATTTATTAGCTGAAATCTGGCAATTACCGACAACAACGATTAAGGCTTGCTTACAAACAGATATAAATATGCCTGCTCCTAGACCACCAGATGTTTCCTTGGATAGTTCAATCGCTTATGAGTTGGGGTATACTCCTTTATCTTTGCGAGAAGAGTTAGAACGTATCTATTAAGTAATAAGCAGTAGTAGGACTTCAGTCCAAAAAGAAGCAAGACTGTGAATTAGTAAAAAATTAGTTGTTAATGAAAAAATTATTATTTGTTTGCAGTCAAAACCGATTGCGTAGCCCTACAGCAGAGACAGTCTTCTCCAGCTATGAAGGACTGGAGGTTGACTCAGCCGGATTGGATCGGGAAGCTGAGATTCCTTTATGTAGCTCAGCAGTTGAATGGGCTGATATTATTTTTGTGATGGAACAATCCCACCGCAACAAACTTTCCAAGAAGTTTAGACCTTGGCTCAAAAACAAGCGAGTAGTGTGCCTAGATATCCCAGATAACTATCAGTACATGGAACCAGCCCTTGTGGAGTTACTCAAGAAAAAGGTGCTGCCCCTTCTAGGGACTTTTTGGGTTACTATGTAGTGATTGCATCTATATAATTTAATCGTTCCCCAAGAAGTAAAATTATGCCTTTACAAGTCGAACTGTTGGAACAGAGTTTTGAGCAAGTTAAACCCCAAGCAGAAGAATTTGTCAACAGTTTTTACGATAACCTCTTTACAGACTATCCCGCAGCGAAGCCTCTGTTTGAGCACACCAATATGGCAAAGCAGAAGCAAATGTTGCTCGGTGCTTTGGTGATGGTAGTCCAAAATCTGCGTAAATCGGATGTGCTCAGCGAAAGTCTTAAAGGATTAGGAGCAAGACATGTTAAGTATGGAGCATTACCGGAACATTATCCTTTGGTAGGTAATTCTCTACTTAAAACTTTTGAGCAGTATTTAGGTACTAATTGGCAAGAGGAAGTAAAACAAGCTTGGGTAGATGCTTACGGTGCGATTACTACTTTGATGCTTGAAGGAGCTGAATATACTCCCGAAGAAGTTGCTTTAGAAAAACCAGCTGAATAACCCAATGCTTGTAAGCGACTATGGGTAATTTACCAGTTGCTGTGGTGGAAGATATTTATGAATGCCCAGTTCCTCAAGAACTTTGGGAAGCTCCTTAGGGCGCACATCGGTGCGCCCCTACATTTAAGGCAGATCTTGATAAATATTAAGCCTACTTATTTCAGAATGCTGCGCAGCATCCAAGCTGTCTTCTCGTGGATACTCATCCGTTGAGTTAACAGATCAGCAGTAGACTCATCATTAGCAGCATCTGCAACTGGGAAAACTGACCTTGCGGTTCTGACAACAGCTTCGTTGCCTTCTACCAGTAAGCGAACCATTTCTTCTGCCTCAGGAACCCCCGGAGTTTCAGCAATTGAGGTTAATTTGGCATACTCACTATAGCTGCCGGGAGCAGGATAACCTAGGGTGCGAATCCTCTCAGCAACCGCATCTACTGCTAAAGCCAACTCATTGTATTGTTGTTCAAACATTAAATGCAGGGAGTTGAACATCGGTCCTGTAACATTCCAGTGGAAGGAGTGAGTCTTGAGGTAAAGGGTGTAGGTATCTGCTAATAAACGAGAAAGTCCATCGACTATTTCTTGACGGTCTTTTTCTTCGATACCAATGTTAACGGGTGCGATTTTGTATTGAGCTTGCATAATTTTTTCCTAACTATTTCAAAAAAAGACTGAACGGAGGCTCAAGCTTGTCAAGCAATTGAAGATTGAAGATTGAATATTTTAGATTCACCCCATAAATTTAGGGATTGTGACCGTTTTAATTCTTCAATCTAAAATCTAAAATCTAAAATCTAAAATCTCTCTGGCCAATCTCGAAATGCTCAAGCTAAGTGCCTTTTTAAAACTGAGGGAGTAGCGTGGCGCACTCGGCATTTAATGGTTTCTTTTCCTAAACGTTGATGTGCTTCATAACGGTGGCAACCAGAAAAGCCGTAGTATTTTCCCTCTACTTCTAGCACATCAATCGGTTCGCGCAGTCCTTCTGTGGCAATCGACTCCATCAACGCTTCTACCTTGTTGGAGTCATTGACTCTAGGTAAGGGACGATGAATTTGTCCTAAGGGAATTTCTCTAACTTCTACCATCGGTTGATCTGCTGCTTCCTTCTGAACTCCTTACAACTAAATCATACTCGTTATGACTTTAAGTTGCAACTATTTTCTGGAAAAGGTAGATTTTGGACAGGCGAGTGATGTAACCTTGAATATCGTAGAGTGTGCTAGCAGCAAAGCGTAACTCACCGCATAAAGGGTACAATCACTTTCAAAAATTGCCTAAGCTCAAGATTCCATCAGGGTGTGAATCATCCAATAAGTAATCCTGAAAAACTTTGACTTTAATTGTTAGAGGGTAAGTGTGAAGAGGAGGGGATTAAGCTTGCGGTCAAAGACCCTGATCCTCAAGCTAGCTCAAAAGATTCGTGTTCTTTGGCCGGATTTAGTAAACGCGCGAGTTGTAGGACTAGCGACAATCTCGGTCACCACTGTTCTATTAGGATTACGGTCTCTAGATCAACTACAGCCCTTGGAACTCCTGGCCTATGATAATTTAGTGCGCTTGCGATCGCTAAAAAAAGAACTAGACCCGCGCCTCCTTCTAGTCAACATCACCGAGGCAGATATTCACAATCAAGCTCAATGGCCTTTTCCTGACCAGACTATAGCCAAGGTATTGCAGCAGCTGCAAACTCTAGAACCAGTAGTTATTGGTTTGGATTTGTATCGCGATTTCCCGGTGGAACCAGGTCATAGGGAGTTGGTGACTCAACTCCAACAGCCAAATGTAATTACTGTTCAAAGCATAAATACTCTTACAGGAACTCCCGCACCTCCCGCTAGTCCCCCTGAGCAAATTGGCTTCAGTAGTGTAACCACAGATCCAGATGACGTTGTCCGTCGCAATCTTTTGTTTGCCCAAAATGAAGAAGGCACTCTCTACTCTTTTTCCCTGCGTTTAGCCATTGCTTATTTAAAGGCTCAAGGTATTTCACCTCACCCTAGCCAGCAAAATCCAGATTATCTTCAACTGGGCAAATCAGTATTTGTTCCATTGCAGGAAAATTCTGGTGGCTACGACAATATTGAAACCGAAGGCTACCAGATTCTCCTTAACTACCGCTGCTCAGAGGATTTGGTACACCAGGTATCCTTGAGCCAGGTTTTGGCAGGACAGATTGAGCCTAGTTGGGTCAAAGACAAAATTGTGCTCATTGGCTCCACTGCACCTAGTCTCAAAGATTTATTTTTAACACCTTACAGTCCTATACTCCGGGAAAATTATGAAATGCCTGGGGTAATCCTTCATACTCAGATGGTGAGTCAGTTACTAGATGCTGCTACTGGAAAGCGGAGGTTATTTTGGTTTTGGTCACAATCCACAGAAGGACTATGGATTTTCAGCTGGGTGTTGATTGGTGGAATTGTGGGTTGGGTCTTTCGTCATCCTCTGACGGTTACTTTGGGGTCTGCTTTTGGTTTACTGGTGCTTTGGGGTAGCTGTTTCTATATCTTTACTCTGGCCGGATGGGTTCCTCTGGCCTCTCCTGCTTTAGGATTTTTGTGTACTGTCGTTATTGTGGTCACCTTCCAATCCCATCAAGACCATGAACAACAACAAATGGTAATGAAACTGTTAGGGCAAAATACCTCACCTCAGGTTGCTGATGCCCTGTGGCAAGCAAGAGATTACCTACTCAAATCCGGCAAATTACCTGGAGTCAGTCTCAATGCCACCATCTTCTTCACTGATATTAAAAACTTCAGTACCATCTCAGAAACTATGAACCCTGAAGTGTTGCTGGAGTGGTTAAATGAATTTCTGCAAGTGCTAACCCATGAAATACTAACCCATCAGGGTATAGTTAATAAATTTACTGGTGATGGACTCCTGGCCGCTTTTGGAGTACCAACTCCTCAACAAGACCAACAGAAAATTGCTGCGGATGCCCAAGCTGCAGTAACTTGTGCTCTCGTAATTAGCGATCGCCTTAATCAATTAAACCAGAATTGGCTCCAGCGTGGTTTACCCAAAATTCAGATGCGCATCGGTATTTTTACTGGCGCGATCGTTGCTGGTAGTTTAGGAGGGAAAGACCGTTTAGAGTACGGTATCATTGGCGATACTGTTAATATTGCCTCTCGCCTAGAAAGTTGTGAGAAGCATCGCCAACCCAGTGACTGTCGTATTCTAATTGGTTACGAAACCTTAGTCCATCTTCAAGAACAGTTTGAGGTAGAATCCTGGGGTTGGTTAGCCCTCAAAGGCAAAGAGCAAATGGTAGACGTTTATCGGGTTGTGGGTTGGAGAGCTAATAAGGAATAAAATTCAGTAGGGGTAATTCATGAATTACCCCTGTAAATCCTTACGACCAAAATCTTGCCAAAATTGAATTTCTTCTTGGTCAGGATTCCCCGAAAGATGATCACCATCCTTAACGTAGAGGCAATTCATGAATTGCCTCTACCATATTTCTCACAAATTGTGCGATCGCGCTCTATAATTGAGAGCGGAAAGTTCTTGTGAAATCTCCCATACTAGTCTTATTCAAAACTGTGGCAGTTAATATAATTAGCAGTTTGACTGGTATTGAAGCAACAACTAGTAGAAAAACTATGCACAAGATTGTTGTTAGTACTGCTGCCAATTTCACAATTTCGTCTGTAGCATTGACGCTTAGGCAAGTAGCTGCTAAAGCAATAGTTAGAGTTAGTAATAAAGGAACAAGCATCACAACTGTTTTTTAGTATTGAATAAGGAGGGTCTATAAAACACTGTGTTCGATAGCCTGCGCGTTCCTTCAGGACTAATCCTTACTTCCGTCTCCCTAACCTCTCAGTTTGATACTTATGCAGAGTCAACGATTAAACCTTAGTTAAAAAAGTCATATCCTCGCCTAAGTCCAGATTATAGTCTCGTGCTCGCAGCTCAGCTTTTAACGCTAGCAGCATATCTATCAGAGAGATGAACGATGTGACTCAAACCCAAGTTTAGCAATAGCCAAACTTGAACAGTTCTTAGTTAACGATGGGATATCCTTGGTGAATTCTGTCACCGTGTTTTATGTCCATCGTTAGCTTTTTATAGTTCCAGTTTACATTTGTTAATTTTTATTGTCAAATGTAAAAATATAAAATCCCGAAGTTACTTATCCTTAGCGGCTATCTGTTGAAACCTGACTATTTACTGACTTAAGCTTTCCTTGCATAAAAGTGCATACTATGGAAGATAAGTAAATATCACTAGAAACTATTGCTCCGCTGAATTCTTGCCACGATACACCATCGGAGGAAAATCACAAATGTTGCCATCTCCAAACCACTCTCAACAAGCATCCCATAACTTTCCCGTGCTGTTTGTGCCTTTAACCGACGCACAAATTCTTGCTATCAAAGGACGTTATCAAGATTCCTTGCCGATTAAAATCACTGTTCCAGCTTCTTTAAGCCTGAGTTCTCAAACTCTAGTTTAATGTAGGTTAGGTTTCACTCCCGTGACCCCTAACAGAATATGGGAAGAGTGTTGGGTTACGAATAAAGCTACCTCTTACCAATGACAAAGGACAAAGGACAAACGACCAATGAGAGTCTTCACTAGCTAGCTATAATTATCCCAACCTACTTAAACAGTTCGATATCAGGGTCAACAATGGGACAATTGAAGCATCTACTCAATCTACTGCCCCTCACACTGGTCAGTATCACTATTCCGGCAACTGCTAATCCAACTAACCCCACTATAGTTAACGGTACTGTAACCATTACTAATCCTAATGCTAGTACCCTGGAGATTACTAACACACCAGGAAGTATCATTAACTGGCAGCAATTTTCCATCAATCCTGGTGAACTTACCCGTTTCTTACAACAATCTCCGGAAAGTGCAATTCTGAACCGGGTGGTTGGCTCAGACCCTTCTCAAATTCTGGGTACATTACAATCCAATGGGCGAGTGTTGCTGATTAATCCCAATGGTATTTTGTTTGGTGCTAATGCAGTTATTGATGTCCAAGGGTTAATTGCATCGACCCTGAATCTTACTGACGAAGATTTCCTCAATGGAAACTACCTCTTTACCCAAACCGGTGCAGGTGCGCCTCTGACGGTAGCAAACGGTGCTCAGCTGACTACCGCTGCTGGTGGTCAAATTTGGCTGATGGCTAACAGTATAGAGCAGCAGGTTGATAGTAACATTACTACCCCAGAGGGACAAACTGTGTTAGCCGCAGGGACGCAGGTGCAAGTGGTAGAGTCAGCCTTAGGCAATATGGTCTTTAATGTGACTACAGATGGCACTAATAATCTGGAAACTTTAGGTGCGATCGCGTCAGCAAAGGGTGCAGCTGGTTTATTTGCTGATAATATTACCCACAGTGGGGAGATTAATGCTCAGAGTGCTGATGGTGTTTCAGGATTGGTGGTACTCAATGCTACGAATAATCTCACGATTGAAGATAATGGCATGATCAATAGCAGTAGTACCGATAACAGCGATGGTGGTGTTATTAGCCTCACCGCTGGGAACAAATTAGAAGTGCAGCGTTTAGCAGAAGTATCCGCAGACGGTGGCATTACTGGTGGTGATGGGGGTAGGATTACCCTGACGGCTCATGATTTGAGAGTCTCACAAATCGCAAATGGGATGCAGAATGTACATGCTAATGCTCGCCATGCCAGTGGAGTTGACGGTACTGTAATCCTAACGGAAACCGGTATTCATAGCTACGATCCTGTGGCTGGTGAGTTTCAAGTTAATGTTTTTACTACAGATGCTCAAACTTTCCCTGAAATTGCGGCTTTGGCTGATGGTAAAATAGTGGTAACTTGGCAGAGCAATGAACAGGATGGGGATAAGTTCGGAATCTATGCTCGAATTTATGACCCCAGTACTAATACCTGGAGTAACGAGTTTCCGATTAATACTACTACAGCTGATGAGCAAGATTCTGTAGCAGTAGCAGGTTTGCCTAATGGAAATTTCGTAGTGACATGGCAAAGTGAGGGGCAGGACGGAGACGACACTGGAATTTATGGTAGGATATTTGACGCTAACGGTAAAGCCCAAACCAACGAATTTCTGGTTAATACCACCACTAATGACCGACAAGAAAATTCGGCAATTACGGCTCTAGCCAATGGTAACTTTGTCGTCAGTTGGGATAGTAATAACCAAGACGGTAACAATAAGGGAATTTTCGCTCGGATCTTCAATCCTGATGGTACACCTCAGACGGGAGAGTTGCCCATTAATACCACCACAGATAAGCGTCAAGATGTACCAACATTGACTGCTTTAGCTAACGGTAACTTTGTCGTAGCTTGGCAAAGCAATGGTCAAGATGGGGATAAGCAAGGCATCTACGGTAGGATTTTTGATGCCGATGGGGTGGCTCAAACCGGGGAGTTATCTATCAATACTACCACTAATGATTCACAAGAAGCTCCGACGATCGCAGCTTTGACGGATGGTAGTTTTCTGGTTACCTGGGATAGTGAAGGACAAGATGGTAGTCGCAATGCAGTTATTGGTAGACGTTTTGCTAGCAATGGCACTCCCCTAACTGATGAGTTCCAAATCAACACTTATACTACTGAACCTCAAGATACTACCGCTATTAGTAGCTTAGCTGATGGCGGTTTTGTAGTTACCTGGGAGAGTTGGAGGCAAGATGGGAGTGTTCAAAATAGTGTCTATGGTCAGCGCTTCGATAGCCAGGGAAATCCTGTAGCCAATAACAATGCTCTCCCTACTGGCAATGCCCAAGGTAATGAGTTTATTATTAATACTACCCTTGTGAATAATCAAGATGATCCCCAGATTGCTCCCCTAGGTAATGGTGGCTTTATGGTTGTTTGGAAGAGCATTAATCAAGATGGGGACAGTAATGGTATCTATACCCAACGCTTTGATAAAACTCCTGCCCCTTTCACCCCCATTAACTTCCTTTCTGCTGAATTAGGACCAGTTGCTAACTTTAACACTCGTCCTGATTTAAGCAATGGTGTAGTTACTCCTCCAATAGATCCGACAAATCCAATAAATCTGACAAATCCCACAAATCCAATAAATCTGACAAATCCCACAAATCCAATAAATCTGACAAATCCCACAAACTCCACAAATCCTAGCAATGATACCAATGCTCCAGGAAATCAAATTATCAATAGTAACAATCCCAATAGCGTTAGCAATTTGCTCATCAACAGTCTACTCATCAACAGTAACAATTCCAGTAGCGTTAACAATGCGCTCATCAACAATAGCAATAACACAGTATCAACGACTGCTGCCTTAGGGCAAATCGTCAGGCAAATTTTCCCAGTAGTTGATCAAGCACTTGCTCAAAACAATCCTAAAGAGAGAAACAGGGTTTCTAGTGAGGTGGATCAGGAAGTGCTAGCATTTGCCGCAAAGGAAGTTGGTTTATTGACGGGATTTGCTCGTGAGGAAAACCAAGTAATATCAGCATTTTGCCTCAAAAAACCGGATTTATTGACCGATGATCTAGGGGTAGAAGATCTGATTGCACCATATCTGAATCTTTGGCGTGAATGTAGGTATTGGCGATACGAAGAAGAGGATAATTTGGCAGTGATTCTAAGGAATACTCAAAGTCAAAATACCCAAGAGCAAATGTATGCCCAAATGGTAGGAAGCGAGGAATATAATTTAACGCGATCGCTTTCTTGGGGAGCCCGTCAAGCCTATTGGCAAGAGCAGCAGCAAATGCAGAATACTTTGAGTGTAGAGGAGTACGAGAATTATCTCCAGGGGATACGCAGTCTTTCAGAAGAGGAGCGAGTTAAATATTTTGAAGAGTTAGCTCAAAGTGGGAATTAGTGAGGGTAATTGTGTAGGTGTTGATGGTTGTGGAGTAATATCCTCAAACTACCCTAAGCTCCCCACCTAACCTGCCTTGATATTCTCTAATTTAAATCTGTGCAGGTATTGTTAAACTAGGTTTTCGCGATACAGCGCTTTGCCCTGTAATAAAGTACACTAACCAGACAAAAGTCCCCCTTATAAAGCTATCCATTAGGCAAAAGTAGTCGAAACGGTGATAGAGACTACGATGTAGAGACAAGTTGTGAACCTTCTAACAAATAGTAGAAGGTAGAAAGCCCTCGCCAGATGGTTTTCAATCCAGGTTCCCCATCTCCATTACGAGCCAAAAATCCACCCAAGCGTGCAATCCAAATCAAAGATTGACGGAGAGTAGGAGGTTTTTTCGAGCGATTTTT
>JAAHFP010000068.1:0-3219 GCA_010672925.1 Symploca sp. SIO1C2
ACCCTGCTATTAATGGCAGTAGGTAGTGCTACGCGGGTAATGAATGCAGGACTTGCTTGCCCAGACTGGCCCTTGTGCTATGGTCAGTTAGTACCTACTCAACAAATGAACCTGCAAGTATTCCTAGAGTGGTTCCACCGCTTGGATGCATCGTTGGTTGGTTTGAGTGCAATCCTCCTGTTTGGTTTATCTTGGTGGCAGCGGCAGTCTTTGCCTAACTGGTTACCTTGGGCTTCTACTTTTGCCCTGAGTTTAATTGTTTTCCAAGGTGTTTTGGGAGGATTGACGGTAACAGAATTGCTCAGGTTTGATATCGTTACTGCTCACCTAGGAACAGCACTCTTATTCTTTACTACCCTAGTGGTAATTGGTATGGCACTAATGCCCTATCAAGGCACCGGTACTAGTGGAAAATTGCCCTGGATAAGTTTAACTGCGGCAATTTTGGTTTATTTACAAAGCCTTTTGGGGGGATTAGTTGCTTCCCAGTGGGCATTACATCAATGCTTTGGGGGAGCTCAACTTTGTACTGTGCTCAACAGCCATATTGTGGGTGTAGTACCAGCAACCCTGATGACTCTGGTAGTTGTATTCCTCGTTTGGCGAAGTCCAGCATTACATTTCCTGCTGCGTCAATTGGCTAATTTAGCTGGTGGATTAGTAATTTTACAAATACTCTTGGGTATTGCCACCTTAAAGTTCAAGTTACAAGTTGAACCCCTAACTGTTGCTCATCAAATCATAGGAGCAGCTTTACTCGGCACCTTAGTCGCCTTCACCGTTGTGGCACTGCGGGATCGGACTGTTGCCAGTCAACTCAGAACTTCTCCTGTAGATATCTCCCTCGAAGGGAAATAAGCTTTAAGCAAAAAATTGTTTTACAAAAGGAATAGGTGAATTAATGATAGGGACAAGCGTATCCCGTCAGCATGAAAACTTCTTGCAAGTTATTCAGAGCTATTATCAGCTAACAAAGCCTCGGATTATTCCCTTGTTGCTGATTACTACAGCAGCCGCGATGTGGATTGCCTCTAATGGAGAAGTAGACCCTTTATTGCTGCTAGTAACCCTTGTCGGTGGTACTCTAGCTGCTGCGGCTGCCCAAACTCTCAACTGCATTTATGATCGTGACATTGACTACGACATGTTGCGCACGAGAAATCGCCCTATCCCTTCTGGTAAGGTGCAGCCTCGTGATGCTATGGTATTTGCGATCGCGCTAGCAGTTCTTTCTTTCACCCTCTTAGCTGTATTCGCCAACCTGCTGAGTGCTCTGTTGGCCATTTCTGGTCTAGTCTTTTATATGGGTATTTACACCCACTTACTGAAGCGCCACACGACCCAAAATATCGTAATTGGTGGTGCAGCGGGTGCCATTCCTCCCTTAGTTGGTTGGGCTGCAGTTACTGGCGACTTAAGTTGGACTCCTTGGTTGCTATTCACCCTGATCTTTTTGTGGACACCTCCCCATTTTTGGGCACTAGCCTTGATGATCAAAGATGATTATGCCCAAGTAGGTATACCAATGCTACCGGTGGTAGCTGGGGAAGAGTCAACTACCCGTCAAATTTGGTATTACACTCTGTTAGTAGTACCTATGTCTCTGCTACTGGTTTATCCTTTAGGAGCATCTGGTGCAGTGTATGGGATGATTGCCCTAGTTTTAGGCGGCTTGTTTCTCAAGAAAGCGTGGCTACTGTTGCACAATCCCACGGATAATCAACTTGCCCGTTCTTTGTTCAAGTATTCTATCCTCTACATGATGCTCTTGTGTACTGGCATGGTAGTAGATAGCTTGCCGATGACACAGCAATTAACAGCGGTTATGACAGAAAGTTGGCAAACTCTGGCTAGTGCTATATGCGTCGGTAGTTAGGGTGCTCCTGGAACCTTGACTTCTTAAAGTTCCTATTGAAAGGGCATGAAAGGGCGCACGTCGGTGCGCCCCTACGTTTATTCATTAATAATGGAGAGACTTTAAACCGGATTGATTAATTATCCATTATCAATTATCCATTTTCCATTGGTCAGATGACTTTTTTCTGCCAACAATGTTAAGATGACCGAGTTTTTCGTTCCTCAAAGGAGTCAATTAATTTGAACAAAGTTAGTCGTTGGCTCAAACCCTTGGCTTTACTGGCCGTAGCAGCCCTTGTTTGGGAAAATCCCCTCACTACCAAAGAAGCGATCGCACAAACACCAGTTAATGTAGCTCAAGGTGTTAATTCTAATTCTATAAGAATTAATGTACCACCTCCAGAAAGGACAGATAATCGTATTTGTGCTTCTGATATAGATCTAGTTATCGACTCTGTTATCAAAAGTCGTAGCTTTGCTAGTGGAAGGTGGGGTATTCTGGTTGAATCTTTAAATAATAAGACTACTATTTACAGTCACAACCCTGATACGCTCCTCATCCCTGCCTCCAACATTAAACTTTTGACTACCGCTGCAGCTTTACAAAAGTTTGATCCGAGAGCCAAGTATCGCTCCACCTCTCTAGGAGAATGGATCAATGTCACTAATCTCAGAAGCAATAATAATTATGCCGACGCCTTACTGCGCAGTGTTGGGGGGCCACGGGGGGCTCAGGAAGCTTTGCGGCAGTTGGGAGTTAACTCCAACGGTTATCGACAGGTAGACGGTTCTGGTTTATCTCGACAAAATGCTGCCACTCCTAGATCCTTAATCACTCTCCTGAGAGCAATGAATTTCACTAATACTAGGGAGGCTTTCTACTCTTCTTTACCTGTTGCTGGAGTGAGTGGTACTCTCAGAAATCGACTGCGCAATACCTCTGCTCAAGGAAGAGTTTATGCCAAAACAGGTACTTTATGGGGAGTTAGAGCTTTATCTGGCTATCTAGTCCATCCAGACTATGGAACTATTTTGTTTAGTATCCTGGTTAATCATCCCAGGGAATCAAGTTCTTTAGTAGGAGCAATTGATGAGATTGTTCTCCAGTTAAGCCGGATGACTCCTTGTCGCTAGGAAGTCCTCATCTGAAAAAAGCAGGGTGTGGGAGAGCTTTTTTGAGTAATGATACAAAATCCGGGTTAGACACCCCCGTTTTCAGTAAACTGGAAAATTCTGTAGAGACGCGCCATGGCGCGTCTCTACAATGTGAGCATAGCAGGTATATGTATACCGGATTTGGTATGAGTAATGAGTAATGAGGGTCGAAACTTGCACCAAATCTCTTTACTCCTGCCTCCTGCC
>JAAHFP010000068.1:3970-28394 GCA_010672925.1 Symploca sp. SIO1C2
ACTTCAAGCTGCTCTCTTAAGATTTTTTGAGCTGTGACTTCTGCCTCTACCTTAACTCCAATTTTGAGCTTTTCAATATAATCGAGCAAATCTAGCCTGAGCTGTTGACAAAAAGCACTTCCTTGATGTTTTTCTACCGCTTCAACTATAGTGAGAGCTAGGTTAAATTGTACTAATAAATCAGTTTGTATGGCCTTGTTACGTTCATTAGAGGAACCACGAATATCGGAAATGCCATACAGAGGATAGACATCAGTAAAAATAATTGGTTCTGCCGGTAATCCCCAACTGCGGCGCTCAGCTTCTTGCATAAACCGCCATTCCACTGCTGGATGAATATGGCTGAAATGTCGTTGAATCGCTTGCCGGAGTCCGGCGGTAAAAGCAGGCATTAATTCCCTAGCATGTTGGCAGTCAAGTTCATCAAAATGATGAGGATGATCGCTCATTATCCCCACTACTCCAGCCAGTTGTCCCGTTTCATTGCTAGAGTTTGTGTCTTTGACCACTAGGGGAATTAGTAACAGAGAGCGCACCCCCTTAACGGCTAAAGAGCGTTCACAATCCGTTGGGCAATCCTGACTCAAGTCGGGGATATTTCTGACTTGATTACTATCTGCTGCTTGTAAAAAGTGAGAGCTACTCAGGCTGTCTCTAGAATAAGCAGTTGATTTGAGTTCCAGAGGGGAAGTATCGGGAGGTTCCGGAGGGATAAAGAGCCGCATTAGTTCATCCTCTGCTTGGAGAACTAAAGTATTAGTGGCACGAAATAGCGATCGCAAATGTTGATTAATCTGGAAAAACTTATCAGCCTGGAGCATGGATTTTTGTTCAATCAGTAGCTCAATCAGCTGCCCAATGGTTTCCCTTTCTGTCACATCTGAACCTTCCACCAAGAGGTTTCCTGAGAGTTGGTAATCCTCTAAACGCAACTGCTTTGTCCAAATTGGTAACTGGGAAAGATTGATTAATTTTACGGAATCATGTTCCACTAGCAACTGTTCCACATCCCAATCCGCAAATTCATGATCCTGGGACTGCCGACGTGTAACTTTTAGCTGTTGGGAACGGAAGGTAAACTCAATTAATCGTGGTTCGGGATAGAGAGGACTTTTTACTGAAACAATTACTGGTTGCTCTAGCAGTCGCTTTCCTTGCACCTCGAGGTGATAGATATCTCGGAGAATAAGCAGTAGTAGGTGCTGTCGGTATAAAGATTCAATTGCCTTAGTTTGAAAGTTGACTAACAAATCGGTTAAGCGAATCTCCTGCTCCGCTAAACTAGTCTCCTTCGTAGTTAAGCCCGTCAACTGACAAAAATAATCATTGGCATACTGCACCTTGAAGGTATTAGGTTCTACCAGTGCCATCAACAGCTGACTATAGCGGTGGCAATGCTGTAGCCAGTCCAACTTGGGATCAGATTGGTCTGCCTGCTGTTCTGAAGAGGCAGTACCATTAGCATTGTGGTTTTCTTCATCCCTGGTATCAGAACTTTGACTAATTTCATCCTGATTTTTCTGCAAACTAGAGCTTGGTTTACTACTCGGCATCCTGCAATTGAGATTATAGATGTTAAATCTTAGATTTTAGATTTACTCTTTCCCTGAGTTGGTTCTATAATCTTAACTCACAAAAAGCGGCGGCAAGCTTATTCTTCTGAAAGAGTTGCTTTAGCGAACCAGAATTATACCCAACGGGTATGCTTAGCTTAAAGGGAAGTGGAGCATAGCCAAGTTCGTCATGGTGCGCATTGGCGACAGCAATAGCCTTACAGAATGCTGCGCTCCAGTGCACAGCAGTAAGACAAGGCAAAAAAACAAACAACAAATGACAAATGACAAACAACAAATGACAAATAAGATTACTCTTAATTAAAGGTGAATAGTGAATGAGAAAAACTTGACAGATGTTTGATGCTCTAGCCGAAAACTTAGAAAGTGCCTGGAAAAAACTACGGGGTCAGAATAAAATCTCTCAGAGCAATATTCAAGAAGCTTTGCGAGAAGTGCGTCGTGCTCTATTGTCGGCGGATGTGAATCTCCAAGTCGTCAAAAATTTTGTGGCGGAGGTGGAAACCAAAGCCCAGGGAGCAGAGGTAATCTCTGGGGTTAGTCCTGACCAACAGTTTATCAAAATTGTCTATGACGAGTTAGTTAGAGTGATGGGGGAAACGAATGTCCCCTTAGCTAAAGCTGATACCCAACCGACAATTGTGTTGATGGCGGGGTTACAGGGAACCGGTAAAACCACTGCCACCGCTAAGTTGGCTTTGCATTTGCGTAAGCAACAGAGAAGTGCGCTACTAGTTGCAACAGACATCTATCGACCAGCAGCTATCGAGCAGTTGGTGACCCTAGGGCAACAAATCGATGTACCGGTATTTGAACTAGGAACAGATGCGGATCCTGTGGAAATTGCCCGTCAAGGGGTAGCACAAGCCAAAGAAACCGGTGTTGATACTGTCATTATTGATACAGCAGGACGTCTGCAAATCGATGGGGAGATGATGGCAGAACTTGCCAACATCAAGGAAACCGTTAAACCCCACGAAATTCTGCTAGTAGTGGATGCCATGACAGGGCAAGAAGCAGCCAATCTTACCCTCACTTTCCACGAAGAAATTGGTATTACTGGAGCAATTCTCACTAAACTAGATGGAGATAGTCGTGGTGGTGCAGCCCTCTCCGTTAGGCGAATATCTGGTCAACCAATCAAATTTGTCGGTGTTGGGGAAAAAGTAGAAGCACTGCAACCCTTTTATCCTGAACGTATGGCATCCAGGATTCTCGGTATGGGAGATGTCCTGACTCTGGTGGAAAAAGCCCAAGAGGAGATTGACATCGGTGACGCCGAGAAGCTGCAGGAGAAAATGCTGGCCGCCAAATTTGACTTCAGTGACTTTCTGAAGCAGATGCGGCTGTTGAAAAGTATGGGTTCCTTGGGTGGTTTGATGAAAATGATTCCAGGGATGGGTAAACTCTCTGGAGATCAGCTACAACAAGGAGAAACTAAACTCAAGCAATCGGAAGCGATGATTAACTCCATGACTTCAGAGGAGCGCCGTAACCCAGATTTGCTAGCCAGTTCCCCCAGTCGTCGCCGTCGCATTGCCAATGGTTCTGGTTATACAGAAAAGGATGTAGGCAGTTTAGTGAGTGAGTTTACCAAAATGCGATCGCTTATGCAACAAATGGGTCAAGGAGGAATGGGTATGCCCGGAATGGGTATGCCCGGAATGGGTGGCATGTTTGGCGGCGGTGGTATGGGGGGTAATCGTCCCCAACCTGGTTGGCGCGGTGGTCCTTCTAAGAAGAAGAAAAAGGGGAAGAAGAAGAAGGGATTTGGGCAGCTTTAATTAGGGATTGGGAGAATAAGTAATAAGCCGTAGTTGGACTTCAGTCCAAAAAGAAGCCAGCCCTAATTATGGTTATGTGACACAGCTAAAACCCGCTTTTTCACAGATATTGTAGAGACGTTGCAGGCAACGTCTCTACAGGATTGTCCCTATTGCCTGATTTTTGGTCTAGCTCTATCAATCCCCACAAGCTCTGGTAATCTTGAACATAACCGTAGATTCTAGTACCAGAACCTGAAATCATGAGTGAATCGATTGTTGAATTGGTTGATAACCTGCCTACCGATAACCTCACCGTCAAGGTTCTCAAAGCCCTTGATTTTATTGTACCTGGCCAGTGGGAAAACTTAGTAGGCTTCGACAACACCATCAGTTGCGGGTACAATCATGGTCACCCAGTCGCCTTAGAAGCATTTGCTATCTTTTCTAAGTTGCACGATCGCACTCTTAAGCGTTTTTCGTTTAGCGATCGCTTTTTTTATTAATCATACCTTTATTTACCAATGCCCAAAATATTAGCTGCATAAGAGGTAAATAGTTTAGATCTCCTTGCGGAGAAGAGGGGGGTTGTAATGTAAGTTAGCTTACTTCCCTGTGTTAATGGGTTTTGAGTTCCCATCTCCTTGCGGAGAATAGTGAGTTGTCACTCTTTGTTTTTAAACCTTTTCCTAATATAGCATCTAAGACAGTTTGCGACCACCCCTGAAACAATTTTTACAAAGTACTCAAGACAACAATAAAAAAAACAGCTGAAATTATCACCCTGAAAGGGAGTGATACAAAATCCGGTATACATAGACCTGCCATCCCCACATTGTAGAGACGTTGCCTGCAAAGTCTCTACAGGATGAAAGCAGTTTACTGACAACGGGGGTGTCTAACCCGGATTTGGTATGATTGTCTCTACGATATCATCAGGGTTTCAGTGATTTTCCAAAGCGATCGCATACCGTATAATTGACTGTTAGAAAAATGCTCCAAATCGCTTTCTAGGAAGAATTTTAGGTATTGTATAAAATAGTTTACCTGAGTTGAAACAAGGAGCACTCAAGAACGGGTGAACGAAATTTACAGTGGCTCTGAAAAAAACTCCCGAGTCTCCGAGTCAAGAGATTTGACAAAAGTTTCGACCCTCATTACTCATTACTCATTACTCATTACTCAAAAAAGCTCTCCCACACCTTTTTTCGTTCACCCCCTCAAGACTCTCTGCCTTCTGCCTTCCATGATTAGTTCCCAGTTAACTGCCACTCTTAAGCGCTACGAAGCAGCTATGGAAATCCTCAAGCAGTCCCAGTCGGATTTGGTTGCTGAAGAAGTTCTTTCCATCTTTAATGCGCGAGATGCTCTACAGGTTGCTTTGCAAGAGGAGAAATATATACCCACCAGTATCTTGAAACGTGTTTTTAATTCGGATAGTTTGCTTCGGCAACAGGCAGCAGTAATTTTGCAAGTGATTACTGTAGAAGAGTTAACCAAGTGGCGGGAAAGTATTCATCCTGTACCAGAGGCTTGGTGGTGGCGCTTGGAAACTTGTTTACCTCCCCATCCTCTAGACCGTTTAGATCCTTTGTGGAAGTTGTTAACTTTAGCAAGTTGGACATTTAATCTTAGTTTACTGGCGGATTTGGCCAAGCGCTTTTTTAGTGGGGGAATAGGATTTATCGGTGCGGCAGCGGTTACTTTACCTGGTTTGATTGCTTTATTCCAGGTTAGCAGTGAACTGACTAAGGTAGGACAGGAAAACTTTGATAATTTGTTGGCAAGATTTAAGGTTCCTTCTCAATGGCGACAGGAGGCGAAATTAGGTGTTACTTTAGCTGTCTCTCTGTTAATTGCAGGTATTTGGCTGGCTCTCCCGGCTTTTTCTAACTATTTTGCTGCTAGTGGTTTGAGGAATTTCGAGGTAGGGAAACTAGGTTCAGCAGAGCAGGATTTACAACAAGCGATTTCCTTGAATGCGGATAATGCCCAAGCCCATCTTTATTTAGGGGTTATCTATGAAGAGTATCAAGAAATTGACAAAGCACAAAAACAATATCGGATTGCTGCCGGAGACGTGCCAGCGGCTTACAATAATTTAGCTCGTTTATATATTAAAAGCAAAAAATATGCAGAAGCAGCCAATTTAGCGAATCGAGGTCTAAAATATGCAGAGGAAAAGGATGTAGATGAGCGCTACAATTTATTGAAAAATCAGGGTTGGGCAAGATTGAAACAAAAGCGTTACCCAGAAGCGGAAGTATTGCTCGAAGCTGCTATTAGTATAGCAGAAGCACCGGAGATGAGAAAAGAAGTACCCAATCCTGGTTCAGCTCATTGTTTGTTAGCCCAGACTTTAGAGCAGCAGAAAGAAGCTACTGCTTTGGAAGAATGGGGGTTATGTTGTCAGCTGGGGAGAAGGGATAATATTGATGAGGATGTTTGGTTACATTTGGCTGGAGAAAAGTTAGAGGAAGCGGGTAAAAGTTGTCCTAATTCGTAACATTTTTTTGGTTGCATAATTCATTATTATTTGCTATTCTTATTTTACAATGGCAAAGGTGTGCGCCTATACCTACAAAAACCTTGCATAGCAACTAAAAAATTCCCATTCAACCTAAAACCTACCACCTACCACCTAACACCTAACACCTAACACCTAACCAATGTCCCCCACCAAAACTCCCATCGAGCAGGTTGATTTTCCTGACCTTGCTCTAGAAAACCTGCCGACGATGTACGATCTTCCGAGTGAATCTCTGGAGGAACCTGGATTGCCTGACCAATATCATGGGTGGCAGGCAGAGTTGTGTAGTGCCACTTTCTGTCCCCCTACCCATCCCCCCGATCGCATTATGGTGGCGAGTGACTTAAATTTGTACTACGACCCCTATCATCCGAAGTGGTACAAACGACCGGATTGGTATGGAGTGGTGGGAGTACCAAGATTTTATCAAGAACGAGAATTGCGGTTGAGCTATGTCATCTGGCAGGAAAGGGTCATACCAATGGTTGCTATCGAATTGCTCTCTCCTGGAACCAGTGGTGAAGACTTGGGGGAAACTCCACCGGGAGGCTCCCCTCCCAGCAAATGGGAAGTTTACGAGCAAATATTAGGTATTCCTTACTACATAGTCTTCAATGGCTATACCAACCAATTGCGAGTGTTTTGGTTAAAGGGAAATCGCTACCAAGAACAAAAGCTGAGGGAGCCGAAAATCTGGTTGCCAAGATTGGAGTTGGGGATAGGACTGTGGACGGGAAAATATCGGGAAATGAGGCGACAGTGGTTGCGTTGGTATGATGCCCAAGGAAATTGGATTCCCACGCCAACTGAAGCTGCCCAGCAACAAGCTCAAACTGCTCAGCAAAGAGCTGAAACTGCTCAGGAACAAGCTCAAATTGCCCAGCAAAGAGCTGAAACTGCTGAACGTGCGCAGAAGGAAGTAATTTCTAGGCTTTTGGGCATGGGGTTGAGTGCCCAGCAGGTTGCTGAGGCTTTGGGAGTGCCGATTGAGGTGGTAGGTGGTAGGTTTTAGGTGGTAGGTTTTAGGTTAGAGATTGATTACAGAATTTTAGTAGTGGGAGCATCTTGCTCCCTAGAATTATCCCCACGCGAGCAAGATGCTCGCACTACACTTTTTATATCAAATTTGGATAATCACTTATATAGCAACCGCCAGGGCGGTTAGGACAAAGCAAAATGCCGAAACCTTTACCTGTCAACCTTTTTTTCTTCTGCCTTCTGCCCTCTGCCCTCTGCCTTCTCTTCTGCCCTCTGCCTTATTGCAACCAGTTAAGTAAATCATCGCTGGTTTTAAAATCCCACATTGCATCTCCTAAACTTTCTAAATCTTGGGAATTCAAACTTCCTATTGCTGCACTTAACTCAGTAGCTACTTCTGGGAAACGGCGCTCAAGCTGTCTCAAAAGTAAGCTTTTTTTACCTTCTTCCCTAGCTCTCATTTGAACTTCCTCAATCTGTTCGATTTGCCATTGCGCCTCAAACTCTTGGGTACTCAAAATACTGGCTTCGTAGCTTTTGTTGTCCATGTAACGGTTGTATGCGGCTCTTTCAGTGTCTGATAGATTATTGACTCGCAGGGTTTCCTTGGCTTCTACCATTCCTTTAGCAGCAAATTCATCCTTAATCTCGCTGTTTCTCAGAAAATAGATCCATTCTTGTAAGGTAGTTTCCGCTGAGCCTTTAAAATTCCTCACTTTCAGCAGGTAGTATTCAGGGAAAATATCTGCGACTTTTTTTAGGTTAAACTTCTTTTCTTGAGCTGGAGACAGTTTCAGGGTATCTTCTGTATTCACCCCAATAAACTCTGATTTCAAACGATAAATATAGTCATCTCCTTTACCGAGGTTAAAGTAGACGATATTTACTGAGTAGATTTTCCTAATTTGGCCGTACTCTTGTCCTTGTTCGAGATATTCGGTGACTAATTGAGACACACCGTAGAGCATACGATGAAAATAATCGAGTTGGGAGTTGTTTTGTACTTCGATAAGGATTAACTCCGAATTGGCGGTTTCGGCAAGAATATCGACTCGGTTGCTTTTATCTTCCTGAGTTTGTTGGTTGCTTTCGCTTTCGAGAAGAGTCTTGATGGTGATATCTTGATTTAATAATTCGCTCAGAAACCCTTCCAAGACTACATAATTAGCCTTGTTGCGTAGTAGTTTTTTGATAGCCCAATCAAAGCGAATATGTTTGGCAGGCATGGTCTTTTGTGATTGTCTTACTACTCCTATTTTAGCTGATGTCAAAGCGATCGCTTACCCGCCTGGGTTCAAATTTAAGGCTAATAGCTGAAGTCAGTTAAAAACGACTGAAAATTGGTGAAAAATTAGTGTTAATATAGGTTTATGGAAGTATACCAAGCATTTAAAGGCTACGTCTACTTATCTTTCTGACTCTTTGGGAAAGTTATTTAAAAATATCGATGTTGTTGTAATGAATTGAGATGATTGAGACAAGAGGATTAGGTATTACAGATTTATTGGGTGATTACCGCTCACAAATCCTGATAATAGCGGGAAATCATGGTGCTTACAACGTGCGGGTTTTTGGTTCGGTAGCGCGAGGGGAAGCGACTAGTGAGAGTGATATTGACCTGTTAGTTGATTATGACCTCAAAAAAATATCCTCTTGGTTTCCCGTGGGGTTAATCCATGATTTGCAAGATTTGCTTGGCAGAAAAGTGGATGTGGTTTTATCAGATTCGATTCACCCTTTTATTTGCGATCGCATTAACCAAGAAGCTGTTCAGCTATAAAAGCCCCAAGAATTTACTCATGGATAATGGATAATTAATCAATTTCCGAGTGAGCTTTGTAGCTTGTTGAGAATCTTACAATATGTGAGCTGCCAGGGACGCGATTAACTACGGTAGCTATACGATCGCATTAATCAAAAAGCTGTTAATTTCATACCTATAAATCTTTAATTGCTTAATTTTGCTCATAAATAATCATTGCTTCTGCTAACACTTGTTCTCGAAAATAACGACTTAAGTCTGCTGCTGTCCTTAAATCTATCTGGCGATTGACTATACTGGATAGCTCATCTTCCATCGTAATAATGGCTAAACCAGGAGTTTTCCCTGGTTCAAATTCTACTAAAACATCAACATCACTCTCTTTAGTAAAATCATCTCTCAATACTTAACCAAACAAGGATAACTTGCGAATGGCATGACGCTGACAAAATTGTTTGATTTTTTCTTGTGATAAATGAATGGGTAGAGTTGTTGGTTTCATGAATAGAAAGTTTTTGGGTTATTGTGAGTACATAGGTTGAAGTTCACAAACTTGTTAATTTAGGCTTATAGTATACCTTGCCTGAGTAAAAACTGCTAAATCGCTTTTCTCGTAATGGTCACCCGCCTGGGATTCAAATCCCAGGCTAATAGCTGAAGTCGGTTAAAACCGACTGAAAATTAGTGGAACATTAGTCCGTTTGAACGGACTTTCGCTATTAGCCCGGAAATTGATTTCCGGGTGGGGTGAGAAGAGCAGCGAAAAGCCTTGTATATATTGTTATCCTTTACCTAGCTGGTATTTAGATTCTAGACTAACTGCTAAACTCAGTTTAAACCTTTACAATCTAAAATTAGGGAAGCTATAGTAGTATTGTTTCGCTAATCTACCAGTTTGTATAGCCCCTAGCTAGGCAATTGTGGGGTTAACAAAAGTTTTGTTAATCCAATCTTGGGGTAAACAAGACCTCAAAATCTTCCTAATTTTTTCTATATGAATAATAAGCTACAGTCTCCTGGATTTGGGAAATTTAGGTGACTGAGGAAATACGGGTGCTGAAGGTTGATAAAGTTCTGCAACATCCAAACAGTCAATCAAGGCTGGATCAAAAATGCAAAAATTTTGGAGTAGAATAGCTGGAGGTTTACTCAGTTTAATCGTATTGGGTACGGTAAACTCGGCATTATTAGCTTGTGGAGTTAGTCCCCATCGTATTTTACAAGTCGAAGGCGAGGTCAAAGTTAAGCGAGATAGAAACAATAGCTGGAATGCTTATGAAGGTCTTGGTATTGAAAATAATCATCGCTTAGTTTTGTCCTCTGGGGCTAAAGTAAAAATTTATTGTAGTAATGCTCAGATTCGGGAAGTTAATTCTAGAGGGGGATATCCTGTTTCTGGTATTTGTTCTAGTGGCCAAAGCAATAATAACAATCGTTGCCCTATTTCTCGTAATGAGGAAGATCCTAACACCCCTTACTTAATCAGTCCTCGCAATACCAAGATTACCGAGTCCCAACCTTTGTTAAATTGGAATCCTGTAGAAGGGGCGACTAGCTATCGAGTAGAGTTTGTTGGTACTGATTGGTCAACTGAAGTTGAGGGAACTTTGGCTAGGTATGACGGAGAAGAAGTGCTGCAAACGGATTGGTATTATGAGGTGACAATTACCGCCTATGCAGGGGAAAAAGATATTGCTGTTAGCAGCGGTGCTGGTTTCACCATTTTAAGTGAGGAAGAGTACCAGCAGTTAGAAGTTGTAGCCAAGGAGTTAGAGGAGCAATTTTCCCAGCGGCAAGTGTTAGCAATAGCTTTGGTTAACCTTTATCGAGATTATGAATTATATGCTGATGCCATTGATGTTTTGCAATATTTGCTGAGTGAGGGACAACAAAGAGCAGGAGTTTACCAACTTTTGGGGCAAACTTATTGGGATGTAGATTTACTTGCTTTGGCAAAAGCACAGTTTTTAAAGGCGCTGGAGGCAGCGGAGTCAGAGGAGAATTTAGAGTTACAAGGGAGTTTGCAAGCTAGTTTAGGAGAAGTGACTGATTTACTAGCTACGACTCAGGAAGGTTTTCAGGAAGCAGTGGATTGGTTGCAGGGTGCTTTGGTTTCTTATCAGGGTTTAGAGGAATTAACAGTAGAGGAAGAAGCAAGGATTGCAGAGATTGAAGAAAGGTTGGTTGAGGTTAAGGGGAAGATAGAACAATGAAGAAGTTGAGGCAAGGATTGTTTTTAGCTGCTTGGTTTGGGGTAGCGGGATTTCTTGTTTTTATGCCGGATTTGGCTTGGGGACAGAGTGAAGATTCTGTTTTAGTGGCTCAAAGTGAGGAATTAGCAGAGGCAGAAAGACTTAATCAACAGGTAATTCAACTATACCAAGCAGGGAAATACGATGAAGCAATTCCCCTCGCAGAAAAAGCATTGGCTATTCTTCTGAGGATTTTAGGAGAAGAGCATCCTGATGTAGCTACCAGTATCAACAATTTGGCAGGGCTGTACGAGAGTCAAGGGAGATATGAAGAAGCAGAACCTTTCTATCTCCAAGCTTTGGAGATGAACAAACAGCTTTTTGGTGATGAGCATCCTAATGTAGCTACCAGTATCAACAATTTGGCATTTCTGTACCGGAGACAAGGGAGATATGAAGAAGCAGAATCCCTCTACCGCCAAGCTTTGGAGATGAGGAAACGGCTCTTAGGAGAAGAGCATCTTGATGTAGCTAACAGTCTCAACAATTTGGCATTTCTGTATCGGATTCAAGGGAGATATGAAGAAGCAGAACCCTTCTACCGCCAAGCTTTAGAGATGATAAAACGGCTCTTAGGAGAAGAGCATCCTATTGTAGCTACCATTCTCGACAATTTGGCAGGGCTGTACGAGAGTCAAGGGAAATATGCAGAAGCAGAACCCCTCTACCACCAAGCCTTAGAGATGAGGAAACGACTTTTAGGAGAAGAGCATCCTGATGTAGCTGCCAATCTCAACAATTTGGCAGGGCTGTACCGGAGTCAAGGGAAATATGCAGAAGCAGCACCCCTCTACCACCAAGCCTTGGAGATGATAAAACGGCTTTTAGGAGAAGAGCATCCTGATGTAGCTAATAATCTCAACAATTTGGCAGTGCTGTACAGGAGACAAGGAAGATATGCAGAAGCAGAACCCCTCTACCGCCAAGCCTTGGAAATGAGGGAACGCCTCTTAGGAGAAGAGCATCCTGATGTAGCTACCAGTCTCAATGATTTAGCAGTACTGTATGAAAGTCAAGGGAGATATGAAGAAGCAGAACCCCTCTACCGCCAAGCCTTGGAAATGAGGAAACAGTTCTTAGGAGAAGAGCATCCTGATGTAGCTACCAGTATCAACAATTTGGCAGTACTGTACGAGAGTCAAGGGAGATATGAAGAAGCAGAACCCCTCTACCGCCAAGCCTTGGAGATGAGGCAACAGCTCTTAGGACAAGAGCATCCTGATGTAGCTATCAGTATCAACAATTTGGCAGGGCTGTACTGGAATCAAGGGAGATATGCAGAAGCAGAACCCCTCTACCGCCAAGCCTTGGAAATGAGCAAACAGCTCTTAGGAGAAGAGCATCCTGATGTAGCTATCAGTATCAACAATTTGGCATTTCTGTACTGGAGTCAAGGGAGATATGAAGAAGCAGAACCCCTCTACCGCCAAGCTTTGGGGATGATGAAACAGCTCTTAGGAGAAGAGCATTCTGATGTAGCTTTCGGTATCAAAAATTTGGCAGTGCTGTACTGGAGTCAAGGTAATATGTCTTTAGCTATCAAAAACTTGACTCAATCACTTGCAATTGAAGAAACCAACTTAGCTTACAATGTCTTTGCTGGCTTCGAGCGCCAAAAGCGTAATTATCTAGAAAAAATAGAACTTGCTAGCACTGATGATGTTAATCTCTCCTTACACTTCAACTCTGCTCCCAACAACCCTCAAGCTGCTAACCTAGCCTTCAATACAATCCTACAACGCAAAGGTCGTGTCCTCAACTTCTTCACCAGTAGCCTGCAAAACCTCCGTCAAAGCTTAGAACCTGAGGATCAAAAATTTCTGAATGAATTAACCACAGCCTACAGCCAACTCGCTAACTTAATCTACAATCGACCAGAAGAATTACCTCTAGAACAATATAAAGCTCAAGTTACATCACTAGAAGAAGAAGTAAAACAAAGAGAACGAGAATTAAGTGAACGTAGTAAGAGGTTTCGCCAAGAATTTCAAACCCCAAACAGAGAATCTATTCAAGATTTCATCCCTACTGATGCCACTTTGCTGGAGTTTGCCAAGTATCGACCCTATAGTCCTAAAACTTACAAATATAGCAAGCCTCACTACGCCGTCTACATCCTTACCCCCCAAGGCGAACCCCAAGGCATCGACTTAGGAGAAGCGGAAACTATCGAGAAAGCCATCAAACAATTCCGTGTCGCTTTAGGAAATCCCAACACTACCCAAAAACAATACCAAGAATCTGCCCGCGACCTGGATAAACTGGTAATGGAACCAGTCAGAAAACTCCTCGGCGACAGCAAACATATCTTACTTGCACCCCAAGCCGCCCTCAACCTGATACCCTTTGAAGCATTGGTAGATGAAGAAGAACGCTTTTTAGTCGAAAACTATGCCTTCACTTACCTCACCTCTGGAAGAGATTTACTCAAACTGACTGATTCTAACCCCAGTCAGGAACCACCACTGATCATCGCCAATCCTAACTTTGAAGTACCCGCTGAGATAGCTGAAATAGAAGAAGTGGAGCAATTAGTGAGCAGTATTAATACTCGCTCAATTGATCTTTCCCAAACTCGTTTCCCCAGTCTCCTCGGCACAAAAGACGAAGGAGAAGCAATTGGGGTGAAATTAGGAGTCACTCCCCTGATGAATCGCCAAGCCACAGAAGCAGCCATCAAAAACAGCAATAACCCGAAAATTCTCCATATCGCCACCCACGGCTTCTTCAAAAGTAGCAATCAATCAGAATTGGAGGAACAAACCTATCAAGATAATCCCCTCCTCCTCTCCGGATTAGTCCTCGCCGGTTTCCGCAAGGAGCAAAGTGGCAGCAACGAAGACGGTATCCTCACTGCACAGGAAGTCTCTGCCTTGGATTTAGTAGGGACAAAACTAGTAGTCCTTTCCGCCTGCGATACAGGATTAGGTAAACTTGATGCGGGGGAAGGATTGTATAGCTTGCGTCGCGCCTTAGTGATTGCTGGCTCCGAAAGTCAGCTGATCAGCTTGTGGAAAGTAGAGGACAATGCCACCAAAGAATTAATGATAGCCTACTACGACAAACTCCTGGCCAACCAAGGCAGAAGTGAGGCACTACGGCAAACTCAACTGGAAATGCTCAATAGTGAAGAATATGCTCATCCCTATTATTGGGCTGCTTTTATCCCTTCTGGCAATTGGAAGGAAATGAATTGAGAATGGAGAATTGAGAATGGAGAATTAGGGTTTGGTGCGATCGCATTTACCATAGGAAGAGATAAGCGATCGCGTAGCGCAAATATCTTGCTCACTGTTGCGGTGCGTTACGCTTCACTTTGTTACGCTAACACACCCTACGATATTTTCTTGCAAAAGTCGATGATTGCTTGTAGGGGCGTAGCATTGGCGCTGGTATATTGCCCATAAAATCAAAGTTTTGTTCCGTCAATGCTACGCTCTTCCGGGATTGAAGGGCTAAGACAGGCAGGATGCCTGTTCCACATAGGACTGATGAACTAAGACAGGCAAGATGCCTGTTCCACATAGTGGTGATGAACTAGGACAGGCAAGATGCGAAGTTCCACAAATGAGTTATTGGATAAGGATTATATAAGAGGTGCGATCGCTTGCTTTACCAGAGGCCACCTTATATGCGCACAAATTTTCCCTTATTCTTTAAGTATAGCATAAAAGACCAGCAACAGGCGTTGGGTATTTCACGAATATTGGGTCAGCTCTTTAGCAAACAGCTCTACAATTTGCTCTTGTGTTGTATCCTGGTGTAGTTCAATATCTGCCGAATAACCTTCATCATAAAAGAACAAAGGGTATTTTTTACTGATAAGCGATCGCAGCCATAGAGAAAAGTTGGCACAGTCAGATACGTCTCCATCCAAAACTACAGCTTGCCCTGTTCTCTCCAACGCTCCCTCTAAATTACGATTTTCTATAGGGATAATCCATTCTAAGCAATATCGCCTACAGCGTTTCCCACGCTGATGAGGTACACTGCTCAATCTCAAAGTCCCCCGTGGAACCAAGAGCGAAGCATCTTCTGGCTTCCCCCTTTCAAAGGGGGACGGGAGGGGGATTCAAGGGGGATTTAGGGGGATCTAGATGTACCTCACAGATGCGAGAAATGCTATATGAGGATTTTTGATTTGCTTAATTTTTACGTTTTGCCATTGAGACTTCAGATTAGCAGCTAATTGGGTAGGATCAATTTTTAAATCAGTTTTACTAGGAGGGGAAATAAAATAATTCATAAATATCCCAACTTTGAAACTGCTAAGGTTATTCGATTGTACGACAGTGCTGGTAGACTAGGACAGGCAGGATGCCTGTTCCACAAGATTTTTTGACATTTTATTGAACTTGGGTGTTGATTGACCGAAAAAAACAAGGATACAAGCCCACGGATTTATCCGTGGAAAAAACAAAGATTTTATCATTATTCCAAGCCCCTGGCTTTAGACATGGGGTCAATCTAAAATCTAAAATCTAAAATCTAAAATTGATTGACACTCCCAATTCCCAATTCCCAATTCCCAATTCCCAATTCCCCTAATATGACCAATAATCCTGAAACTGCTGCTAATTCTAACCGTCCCCTGAAGATTATGCCTCTAGGAGACTCAATTACTGATGGTTATTTTGTTCCCGGTGGGTATCGGATTAATTTGTGGCATCATCTAACTAATCGTAACTATCAGATTAATTTTGTCGGTTCCCAGAGTAATGGACCGGATATATTACCGAATAAAGCTCATGAGGGACATTCTGGTTGGCGGATTGACGAGATTCATCGGATGAGCAGTATCTGGTTAAATAAATTTCAGCCAGACATCATCTTGTTGATGATTGGAACTAATGATATGGTGCAAAAGTATGGGGTGGAACAAGCACCGGAACGTTTGAGTAAGTTGGTGGATGATATTTTTGAGCAATTACCTCAAGTTCAACTCTTTCTAGCTTCGATTCTCCCCATTGGTGAGCCATTGTTAAACCAGCGAGTCATCAAGTATAATCAAGCGATCGCTTATCAGGTGGAACAGAGACAGGCTCAGGGAACTAAAATATATTTTGCCGATCTTTACCCAACCATCAGCTTGGAAGATTTACCCGATGGTATACATCCTAATAGTGAGGGATTTCGGAAAATGGCTTTGGCTTGGGATAAAGCAATAGAATTAAGAATTAAGAATTAAGAATTAAGAATTAAGAATTGGGAATTGGGAAGAAAATTATCTACAAGACTTACCCAAACGATAACCTGGGAAATTATGTGCAATTTAATTCACATTATGCAAGAGGTACAAATATCGAACATCAAAGTCTCCATTTCCAAGAGATACAAATTTCAAACCTCAAAGTCTCCATTTCCAAGAGGTACAAATTTCAAACCTCAAAGTCCCCCTTGCTAAGGGGGATTTAGGGGGATCAAAATGTACCTCACAGATGCAAGAGCTGCTATAATATCACCGGTCACTAGTACAAAAAACCAATGACCAACGACCAATAACCAACAACAAAAGATTAAACCTTCGTTTTCTGAGACCAAATGCGAGTAGCTAAACCCCAAATATAGATGAAGCCTTCAGCAGCTTTGTGGTCAAATTGGTCTTCGGAAGTATAGGTTGCTAAATCAGGAGTATAGAGAGAATTCTCAGATTTACGTCCAACAATTGTGGCATTACCTTTGAAGAGTTTTACTCTTACTGTACCGGATACCTGTTCCTGGGTTTTTTGAATAAAGGCATCCAAAGCTTCTTTCAGTGGAGAGTACCACAAACCTTTGTAGATTACCTGAGAGTAGGTTTCTTCCATAGACCGCTTGTATTGGGTAACATCAGAAGTTAAAGTCAGACTCTCTAGGTCACGATGAGCATGGATCAAAACTAACAAAGCGGGGGCTTCGTAGATTTCCCTGGATTTGATACCTACCAAACGGTTTTCGATCATATCAACCCGTCCAATACCGTGACTCCCTGCCAACTGATTGAGTTGATTGATCAAGGCTACTGGGTGGAGGTTCTCACCATTAAGGGAACTAGGAATACCTCGCTCAAAACCAATATCTACATATTCTGGCTCATCAGGAGTATCCGCGATGGCTTTAGTCATCAGATAAATTTCTTCTGGAGGTTCCGTCATGGGATCTTCCAGAATCCCCGCCTCAATGCTACGACCGAGCAGGTTACGGTCTATACTATAAGGAGAAGATTTTTTCACTGGAGAAGGAATTCCAAAGCGTTCACCATAAGCGATCGCATCCTCACGACTAAAACCCCATTCCCTTGCTGGTGCTAGTACTTTCAAATTGGGATTAAGAGCCATAATCGAGACATCAAAGCGCACCTGATCATTTCCTTTCCCAGTGCAACCATGAGCCACTGCATCTGCACCATGTTCTACCGCTGCATCTACTAATAACTTAGCAATCAGTGGACGAGCAAGAGCCGTGGAGAGAGGATAACGATTTTCATATAAAGCATTTGCCTGAATTGCTGGGAACCCATAGTCTTTAATAAAAGTATCAGTCACATCAGCAACCAGAGACTTCGCTGCACCTGCCTTCAAAGCTTTTTCCCTGATGGGTTCAAGCTCATCTCCCTGCCCTAAGTTTGCCGCTAAAGTGATTACTTCCTTAACTCCCCACTCCTCTTTGAGATAAGGGATACAGACAGAAGTATCTACCCCGCCGGAATATGCTAAAACAACTTTCTCTGCACGACTCATCGAATATCTCACCCCAATGATGTAAAGGATTTATTTTATCCGTTTGTTTAAGTAAGTATATATGCGTGAAGGTAGATTGTTATTTGTTGTTTGTTATTTGTTGTTTGTTGTTTGTCCTTGGGGAATGGGGAATAGGGAATAGCTTTCTTCCCCTGAAGCCTCCTGTTCCCCTCCTTGGAGGGGTTAGGGGTGGGTTATATCAAGTTCGGTTGAATCTTACACTTCGGTTGCAACAAGGCAGAGGGCAGAGGGCAGAAGGCAGAAGGAAGAAAGAAGTTTGCAAGGTAGAAAGGAATTATAAGTGATTATCCGAACTTGATATTAGTCCACCTGCCACCTGACCCCTGCCACCTACCACCTACCACCTAGTTATTCCAGACCGAATCTACTGTCTCTTGGGAATAGATGGCATTTTTCTGGCTAACTAAAGCCTCCTGGTAGCAACCTAACTTCTCTAGTAACTTAGCTCGATTAGACCAGGTAAGGCAGTTGTTGGGGTTAATTGCCAAAGCTTGATCGAAGTTGCTTAGGGCATCTTGATAGCGACCTAATTCTTCTAGTAATTCACCTCGGTCAGACCAAGTAACGTCATCTTCGGGCTTAATGGCCAAAACTTGGTCAAAACTCCGCAGTGCCTCTTGGTAGCGACCCATATCCCAAAGCAAACTGCTCTGTTCTTTCCACACGTACAAGCTATCAGGTCGAATTGCCAGGGTTTGCTGGTAACTTTCTAAAGCTTCATCATAACGCTCTAGTTGGTATAAAGCAAAGCTACGGTCCCACCAAGTGTAGTAATCATCGGATTTTAACTTGAGGGCTTGGTCAAAACTCAGTAGGGAGGCTTCATAGTCTTCCAATACCTCTAACTCTACTTCTCCTCGTTTATACCAGGCCAAGTAGTCCTCAGGCTTGCATTCTATCGCTTTTTGGAGGCTATCGAGGGCTTCTTCCTGACGATTTAAGTACCTACACTCCAAACCCAAAACAAGACCTCGATAATACCAAGCTTCATAGAAGTGAGGTTGAATGGCTAAAGCTTGGTCAAAGTTAGTCAACGCTGCTTGATACTCCCCAACCTCTTTATAAAGCAATCCTTGGAGGAAAAAGAACTGTGCGTGAGAATCTGGTGTCTGGCTCATCGCATTTCCCTGATCTAAAGATGGATACTTAGATATTCAGTCCTATCCCCTCTTCCATCCGGATGAATCGTTATTGTCTGGGCTAGGTCTTCAGAAACAATTTTAGATTTTAGATTTTAGATTTTAGATTCAATAAATCTAAACCCAAGTCTATTAAGAAACAAGGGGGAACAGGAAAAGACCTTGTTTGGAAACCTTCGTCGCGGATGCCCATCGCCGCTAATGCAGCGCGGCGGAAATAACTGAGCAGCTAAAATCTCCTTGTCCTCCTTGTCCCCCTTGTCCCCCTTGTCCCCCTTGTCCTCCTTGTCTTTTTTGAAGTGCTCAAGAACTTCTGCCTAACTGCACTAGTGGGGTTGCTCTTCAGTAATCATCAGCTAAGACGCATTTAAATTGGTTTTTTCGATTCACTACTACATTATGTATTAGCAACTACACCACTATCTTAAGACATACTCATATTGGCATAGGCTTTTATTGATAAATCACCGAAACAAACAATAATTACGCATTTTTTTCACAAAAAAAAATATTTGAGATTTTTGCGTAAATATCCGAACTTTTCTGGAGTACTAAATAGAGCAACCAAAAACAGCGCATAAGAAAAATATAAGGAGAAAACAATGGATGACCTTATAATTGGCAATGCTGGTAACAATTTCCTAAATGGAGGTATCGGTAATGATACCCTACGAGGTCAAGGAGGAGCAGATACTTTAATTGGTGGTAGTGGTAACGATTTCCTCGACTCCGACACCTTAGGAACTGTTGATACTATTGGTGATCTACTTGATGGCGGTTCTGGCAACGACACACTTCGGGGTGAAGCAGGTAACGACACTCTAATCGGTGGTTCTGGTAATGACTCCCTAGATGGTGATGATTCGAGTTTTAATTTTGGTAATGATAGCCTTGATGGTGGTTCTGGCAACGATACTCTAAATGGTGGCGCTGGTAATGATACCCTCAACGGCGGTTCTGGAATTGACAACACCAATGGTGGTTCTGGTAACGATACCGTAATTGACGACGATTTTGTGAATTTTGACGTTCACAACGGTGGTTTAGGCATTGATACCATCGATTACTCTAATGTCACATTTGGTTCAGGTGCGGTAACCATTAACCTGGCAACGGCAACAACTTCTGTTTTCGGAGGTAATACGGAAACCATTCTCAACTTCGAGAATGTTGAAGGTTCTCAAGGTAGTGAAACCATCATTGGTTCGAGTGGTGCTAATCTGCTTAATGGTAATGGTGGAGATGACACCATAGATGGCGGTGCTGGTAACGATACCATTAACGGTGGAGCCGGTGATGACTCCCTGGATGGTGGTAGTGGTGATGATACCCTGCGAGGTCAAGGGGGAGCAGATACCTTGATTGGCGGTAGTGGTAATGATTTCCTTGACTCTGATACTCTCGGAACCCTTGATACCATTGGTGACTTACTGGATGGAGGTTCGGGCAACGACACACTGCGAGGAGAAGCTGGTAACGATACTTTACTCGGTGGCATTGGCAATGATTCCCTTACCGGTGATGATTCGAGTTTTAATTTTGGTAATGATAGCCTCGATGGTGGATTTGGTAACGATACCTTAAATGGTGGATTTGGTAACGATACCTTAAATGGTGGATTTGGTAACGATATTGCTAACTACAGTACTCTTGGTCAAGCCATTACCTTGGAAGCCACTGGTATTATCAACAAAGGCAGTGCTGGCACTGACCAGATTCAATCCATCGAAACAATTATTGGAGCCATTGGACAAGCCAATACAATTGATGGTTCTACCGGAACAAGTGCAACGACATCATTCGATATTGACCTGTCTGCCAACAGTCTAATCGTTAACGGAATTCCTGGGATTGGTTCAGCAACATTCACTGTTGAGAACTTTGTTAATGTCACTGGTACCTCACAAAGTGACAGGATTATTGGTAACAGCGTTGCTAACTTGCTCAATGGTAATGGTGGTGACGACACCATCAATGGTGGTGCTGGTAACGATACCATTAACGGTGGCGCTGGCAATGACTCCCTAGATGGCGGTTCCGGCAACGACTCCTTGAATGGTGGCACTGGTAATGATACTCTACTAGGTCAAGGGGGAGCAGACACCTTAATTGGCGGTAGTGGTAATGATTTCCTCGACTCCGATACCTTAGGAACTCTTGATACCATTGGTGACTTACTGGATGGGGGTTCCGGCAACGACACACTTCGGGGTGAAGCTGGTAACGATACTCTACTGGGCGGTTCAGGCAATGACTCCCTAGATGGCGGTGCTGGTAATGACTCCCTAGATGGCGGTGCTGGAAACGACTCCTTGAATGGTGGCACTGGTAATGATACTTTACTCGGTCAAGGGGGAGCAGATACCTTGATTGGTGGTAGTGGTAATGATTCCCTGGATTCCGATATCCTAGGAACCGTTGATACCATTGGTGACTTACTAGATGGAGGTTCCGGCAACGACACACTTCAGGGCGAAGCTGGTAACGATACTCTAATCGGTGGCACTGGCAATGATTCCCTCACCGGTGATGATTCAACAACCAATTTTGGCAATGATAGCCTTGATGGTGGTTCTGGTGATGACACTCTCAATGGCGGTTCAGGCAATGATACCCTCAACGGTGGTTCTGGAGTTGATATCACCAATGGTGGCGCTGGTAACGATACTGTAATTGATGACGATTTTGTTAATTTTGACATCCACGATGGCGGTACAGGTATCGACACCATCGATTACTCTAATGTCGCATTTTCTGCAGGCTCAGTAACCATTAACTTGGCAACAGGAACCACCTCTGTTTCCGGAGGTAATACGGAAACCATTCTCAACTTCGAGAATGTCGAAGGTTCTCAGGGTAGTGAAACCATCATCGGTTCGAGTGGTGCTAACCGGCTCAATGGTAATGGTGGAAATGACACCATTGATGGTGGTGCTGGTAACGATACCATTAACGGTGGTGCTGGTAATGACTCCCTAGATGGCGGTGCTGGTAACGACTCCCTCAATGGTGGCACTGGTAATGATACTTTACTCGGTCAAGGAGGAGCAGATACCTTAATTGGCGGTAGTGGTAATGATTTACTCGACTCCGATACCTTAGGAACCCTTGATACCATTGGTGACTTACTGGATGGCGGTGCTGGTGACGACACACTTCAGGGTGAAGCTGGTAACGATACTCTACTCGGTGGCAGTGGCGATGACACTCTCAATGGCAGTTCAGGCAATGATATTCTGAATGGTGGTTCTGGAGTTGATACTACCAATGGTGGCACTGGTAACGATACCGTAATTGACGACGATTTTGTTAATTTTGATTTCCACAATGGTGGCTCAGGCATCGACACCATTGATTATTCCAATGTGACATTTGGTTCAGGCTCAGTAACCATTAACCTGGCAACAGAAACCACCTCGGTAGATGGAGGTAATACGGAGACCATTCTCAACTTCGAGAATGTTGAGGGTTCTCAAGGCGGTGAGACAATTATTGGTACAAGTGGTGCTAACCGACTTGATGGTAATGGTGGTAATGATACCCTCCGAGGTCAAGGGGGAGCCGATACCTTGATTGGTGGTAGTGGTAATGATTCTCTGGATTCCGATACCCTAGGAGCCGTTGATACCATTGGTGACCTCCTGGATGGTGGTGCTGGCAATGATACTCTTCAGGGTGAAGCTGGAAATGATACTCTTATTGGCGGTACAGGAAACGACCTACTCACAGGGGATGATTCAGCTTTCAATTTCGGTAATGATAGCCTAGATGGTGGTTCTGGCAACGATACTCTCAATGGCGGTGCTGGTAACGACTTCCTAGATGGCGGTGCTGGTAACGACTCCCTCGATGGTGGTACAGGTAATGATACTCTGTTAGGTCAAGGGGGAGCAGATACCTTGATTGGTGGCAGTGGTAATGATTTCCTCGACTCTGATACGCTAGGAACCGTTGATACCATTGGTGACCTTCTGGATGGTGGTGCTGGCAACGACACACTTCGGGGTGAGGCGGGTAACGATACTTTACTCGGTGGCACAGGAAATGATGAGCTCACCGGGACAACCAATTTGGGCAACGATAGCCTAGATGGTGGTTCTGGTAATGACACCCTCACTGGCGCAGGTGGTAACGATACCCTAGTTGGAGGTTTTGGCTCAGATACTCTCAACGGTACGAATAGTAGCCTGGACGGTGTTGGTGAAATTGATATCCTTAATCCTGGTGATTTTGGTGCCAGCGATCTTATTATCCTCGGTACAAGTGGCTCAATCTATTACAATGGCCCTGGTTTAGATTACGCAGTTGTTGAGGATTTCGACAGGCTGAACTTCCTTGGTGAAACTGACTCCGACAAACTCCAGATTTCTGGTTCCTTGTCTGATTACACCTTAACCTCTTTCACTGGCACAATATCTGGTGTTTCTATTAACAACGGTACTCGCATCAGCTTGGGTGCAGAGGACATTGCTTACGTCGATTCTAGTGGTTTACTGACTGCTGCTGACTTTATCAGTGTTTAAGGTTATCAAGAAAACTCTGTAAATTTGACCTCTAGATCCCCCATAATTGGGGGATTGTTGTATGGTAATTAACCACAAAGACCTGACAATTTTGGCTACAATGTAGATTTAATGAGAGTTGCAGAGTTGAAAAAAAAAGAACAAGCCCCGCTTACTAATTGTTGTTATTTATTTAACATTTATTGCTTTAGGATTACCAGATACGATTTTAGGTATAGCATGGCCATCTATGCGCAGCTCACTCTTTTTGCCACTTGAAGCTGCGGGTATTATCACAATGTTGACAACTATATGTACAGCATTTTCCAGTTTTGCTAGTGGGCTGCTTTTGCATAAGCTAGGGACTGGCAAGGTTGTATTTATTAGCACTTTGCTTAGTGCTAGTGCTTTGTTTGGCTATTCCCTGTCACCATCATTCTGGTGGCTATTATTATGTACTTTGCCCCTTGGCGTTGGAGCTGGTGCTATTGATACAGGTATTAATCATTTTGTAGCACTCAAATATTCACCCAGACAGATGAATTGGCTTCACAGTTTCTGGGGCATAGGAGCATTTTTGGGACCTAGCATTATTACTTTATATGTAGCTGATTCAGGAAATTGGCGTGGTGGTTATCAGATGATTGCAGCTATTGTGTTCGTTATTGCAGCTATTATTGGTATCTCCATCTCCCTATCTCTTTGGCGAAGCAAAAACATTAAAGAGGAAAACACTGCACTCCAGAATAAGGCCGTCCAGAAAAAATCAGGACTTAACCTGATACGACAACAAGATGTTTTTCTTTCTATTATTGCGTTTCCCATCTATATCGCAGTTGAGATGGGCGTGGGAGTCTGGTTGGCTAGTTATCTTATTGAAAGTCGAGGTTTAGATAAATTAAATGTAGGCTTAATAATTTCACTCTTCTACATCAGCATTATGATTGGACGACTGATTGCGGGTATTTTTGCTAATAATATATCAATCCAGAAGTTAATGAATATGGGATTATGCTTAATGTTTATTGGTTCATGGATGTTGATCATTCAACAAAACGTAAGGATTCAGGTCAGTAAGCAGGTGCTATACGAGTCCTACAAGTATTAGGGGGGAAGCCTTCGCGCTGATTGCATCCGAATGAATACTGTTAAACTCCCTTCGCGAAGGCTTTACCCCTCAACTC
>JAAHFP010000069.1:0-11333 GCA_010672925.1 Symploca sp. SIO1C2
CTACCACTACCAGCTCTATGATTGATACCCTTTTGGCTGTAGCTCTTGACTTAATCAATCCTAAACATTTAAGGAATTGGTTTGCTCATTGTTGTTACTGTACCTCATAACAGCGCGAAGCGCTGTATGACAGGCAGGATGCCTGTTCCACAAGAAACTGATGATTGAATTAGTCATGTTTTGGATAAGATCTGACAGGCAAGATGCCTGTTCCACTGCACATACAATAAATTGATGATTGAATTAGGTGCTAGACTTTTGACTTATTCGATTCTTCAATAACTCAGTCACTATCGGGTGAACATCATACCAAAGCCGAGCATTGCGATACTCTAAAATATACAATCCGACATTTTTATCAAGTCAGATATGGAGAAAAAGACTACAAAATAGTCATCCTGGAGCTTTCGGCTAAACTCTGGCAGGTGCAAGATGTGAAAATTAGAAAATCTAAAATCTAAAATCTAAAATCTCCCTAGTCATTATTATTTCAGTGACTCATAAATAGCCTCAAGCTTCTCACCCACATCCCATGGCTTAGCAGTAAAATGGATATAAAAAGTTCTTTCCTCTAGCTGGCTCTCTAAAACTTTAGCATAAATATCATCGCTAACTTCTGTTGAGTTTTCCTCTAATAAATTCAGTTTAACATTGCTCAGTTCAGAAGGCAGATCATCTCTTCTTCTCTGATGAGAACGAATCATTGCCCCCTTAGCAGAAAGTTTCACCAAACTACCAGTGAAGACATTTTTACCCACAGTCTTACCTTCTAAAATTGTGTACTGTACTGGAATTTCTTGAACAAGAGGCAAGAATAGCTCTGTTTCTGTGGACATAAACAGGTTGTATTCTCCAGAAATACCAACTACATCATAAATAGTAATTGGCTGTTTAACTCCTTTAGGTAAGATTTCTCTGTGGCCATTGATACCAACGATAGAATTTACCTCTTGTAAAGTAGATTCTGAAATAAGAATTTGACCACCAATTGTATAAGATTCGATACGGTAAGTTAGATTCACTTGGCTACCAACTACACTATAAGTAGTGCGTTTCTCTGAACCAATATTCCCGACCACAACTTCTCCAGTATTGATGCCAATACCCATTTCTAAGTTTGGTAAACCCCACTCCTGCATTTGCTGGTTGACCCCAACCATTGCCAATTGCATGGCAACCGCACAAGCAACTGCTCTAACTGCATCATCTTCTCTGAAAGTAGGAGCTCCAAAGAGGACTAAAATTCCGTCTCCCATAAACTCATCAATAGTTCCTTGGTATGAGGTAATAACATCGGTCATCCCTCCCAGATAGAAGTTGAGAATTTTCACTACTTCTTCGGGGGATAGTCTTTCTGATAGTTGAGTAAATCCCCTTAAATCAGAAGTGAGCATCGTAATTTTGCGTCTATCACCACCGATTTTTAAAGCTTCAGGGCCTTCCAGCAAACTGGCTACCACTTCATCACTCAGGTAACGTCCAAAAATATGGCGAATTAGTTGATTTTTTTGTTCTAATTGTTTTAAATATGCTTGGATAGCTTGATAAGCTTCGTTGCGTTGTAATAAATTAATATAAGCATAAGAATGGTAGCGAATCCGGGCAATTAGCTCTAATTTGTCCGGTAGCTTGACTAAGTAATCGTTGGCTCCTAATCTAAATGCCTTAGCTTTAATTATTGGTTCTTCCTTACTGGAGAGCACAATCAGAGGTGTATCACGAGCCGGTGAATCTAGAGCACGCAAAAAACGAACTAAAGTTAACCCATCGATATCCGGCATAACCAAGTCTTGCAGAATCACCGTCGGTAAATACTGCCTAACCATTTTTAATGCTTGAGTTGGGTCACTACAGTAATGAAAAACAATATCTGGTTCTGTTGCCAACATGCGGCGAATTGCTTCACCAATTATGGGTTGATCATCGATAAGTAGTACAGTAATTGGATGTTCTGTTAAGGTCGTTGTTTGTTGTTTGTTATTTGTCGTTTGTTGTTTGTCGTTTGTTATTTGTCGTTTGTTATTTGTCGTTTGTTGTTTGTTGTTTGTTATTTGTCGTTTGTTATTTGTTGTTTGTTGTTTGTTGTTTGGGAATTGGTGAGTGTACATATTTCCCCTATTTCCCTTCTCCTCCTTGTCTCGCTATCTCTCTTGTCTCCCCATCTCCCCATCCCCCTTGTCTTCCTTGTCTCCCTTATCCCCCATCTCCCCATTCCCTCATCGGGCTAATTGCTTGATGATAGCAGGAGCGATCGCATTAAGGGGTAAAATTTCCACAGCGGCTCCCAACTCTGCTGCCGCTTTTGGCATCCCATAGACTATACAAGTATTTCTATCCTGAGCAATAGTATGCCAACCCTTGGAACGCAATTGACTTAATCCTTCTGCCCCATCCCTCCCCATACCAGTCAGCAGCACCCCAGTTCCTTTACCAGGCCAATTCTGAGCTATGCTCTTAAAAAACACATCCACGGAAGGACGGTAGGGATAATCCCCGGGTTCTTTGGTGTATTTTAACCTCAAATTTGGTCGCAATATTAGGTGATCATTGGTTCCAGCAATTAATACTCTCCCTGGGGCCAGACGACTATCTTCCTCGGCTAACTGTACTGGTAGTGGTATTTGCTGATTTAACCACTCGCTTAAACCACGAGCAAACTGAAAATCCACATGTTGAATAATTACTACTGCCCCACGGAAATCTTTAGGCAAATGGGAGAGGATTGTCGCTAAAGCCTTTGGTCCTCCAGTAGAAGAACCAATCACTACCAGTGCATTAGTCCAAAAACCCGGTTTCTTGGGAATAAATGCTGATACTTCTTTGTTGTCCTTGTGAGATTGTCTCAGAATACTGGATTGGCTTCCTAGAGGAGAGGGGGATTTTTTGCCCTTGAGGTTACTAGATTGATAGGGAGTTGCACTCAAAAATCCTGCTTTATCTGCCTTGCCCTTTCTATCTACTACGTTGGAATGCAACTTGGTATTAGACTTCCATGAACTTTCGTTCACAACGGAGGATGAAAATCTCTTTTTCTCCACGTCTCCGCGTCCGGTGCGTCCCGCGTCTATTTTCCGGTTAGGATGCAGGCTTTTTGGTTGAGAGAAGCGCTTGGGTGATGATTTTCCGATTAGTTTACCAATGGTAGCAATTTTAGCCAGTAGGGTTTGAGCTGCTTGTGGGTTACCACTCTTCCCCAAAACCGGTGTGCTGACAACATCCAATGCCCCATGCCCCATTGCTTCAAATACTTTGGAAGAATTGCCCTTAACGCTAGCTGTTACTACTAAAATTGCACAGGGAGAATTTTGCATAATGTGGCATGTTGCCTCAACCCCGTCCATTATTGGCATGAGCAAATCCATCAAAATTAAATCTGGGGTATCTTTGGCACACTTAGTCACTGCTTGAGCACCATCTCTAGCTATCCAAGCTACTTGATAATCTGGAACAGTTATTACAACCCGTCGCAACACCTCCACTGCCATCAACACATCATTGACAATCGCTATTTTCATTGTCATTGGTTGTTTGTTATTTGTTGTTTGTCATTAGTCATTGGTCATTGGTCATTGGTCATTGGTGGTTCGTTCTCTATCCTTAATTCACCATTTCCCATTCCCCATTTCCCATTCCCCATTCCCCATTCCCCATTCTAATATTCACAACTAAACTCTCTAATAGAGGAAAAATACTTGTTATACTGCAAAAGTAAATTATTATGACCAACTCCCTCCAAAATTACACTCTTCTTGCGGTTATGAGGAACTGCCTCCAGATTGTTTTCCAGAGTAGCTAGGGAAAACAATTCGTCCATTTCGCCATGAATCAAGAGTACGGGGAGAGAAACTTTTGCTAGATGCCTGCGGTTGGAAAGGGCGTTTTCAATCTCTTCGGTCAAATTCGATACTTGCAAACCGAAAAGCTGAAATAGTGGAACAACGTCTCCGAAAGCACTCTCCAGAATCAGAAAATGAAACTTCTCTGGGAAAGTTGCTGCTAGGTTCGTCGCCGGTCCGGAACCCAGGGAACGTCCCATGATAATTGGGCGAGGGCCGTCTTTGACCAGTTCAAGGAAAAACTCCAGCACCTTTTTACTATCAGGAAGCAAGGTGCGAAAACTCGGTTCGCCGTTGCTCCAGCCATAGCCACGGTAATCAACAACAAATAGATTTAAGCCAATCTGATGATAAAGGATAGCTAGATTATCGTAATCTGGCACAGTCTCTGCGTTACCGTGAAAAAATAGTACAGTAGGCTGTAGTTCTTGATGGATGTACCAGCGTGCACCTAGAAAAACCCCTTCTTCGACAGGAATATCAAAATCTTTGGCTCCCTCTGGAGTAATCTTGGTTACTTGTCGGGGATGAAACAATCGGCTGCGGCAGAAGTTACTATCTATTATATCCCACATAAAATTTCTTCAGTTTTAGATGGACAGTTGCAAGGTAAGAGGCAGGAGGCAGGAGGCAGGAGGCAGGAGGCAGAAGGCAGGAGGCAGAAGGCAGGAGGCAGGAGGCAGGAGGCAGAAGGCAGGAGGCAGGAGGCAGGAGGCAGAAGGAGCCAAGGTAAGCTGACTTGTTTCTTATCTTCTTTTGACGTGGAATTTCATCTCATTCCCAATTCCCAATTCCCAATTCCCAATTCCCCATTCCCCATTAATAGTTTCATTGAGCTTGAAACCACCTTTGGGCAAACTCAATCATGGTCACCTGGCTAATGCGTATCTCCAATCTTTCCAAAGCCCTGTTTTGGTGTTCCTGTCCCTCATAATGCTGACAAACATTAATAAGCTCCATCGGCTCCTTTTCCATATCAAAAAGCAGTTGTCGTCGCCACATCATCGTAAATGTTCTGAGAGTAGACTGGGGAAGTTGACCTTGTAACCACAGCAATGCCTCATCTTGCTTAGATGAACCTTCATAAGACTGGCAAGCTTGAACCAAATTAATGTTGTTGCTAGAATATTCATCTCCTGGGTTTATTGCTGTCCGCTGCTTAGAAGTATCTGGCGTTGTTTGTACAACAAAATCCTTAAGTAAACGCTCCTCCAATACCTGATTCAGAGCCAGTTGATAGCTACTTATATCTGTAGAAGTATTGAAGAATTCTTCCGCAATCTCACTAGCTTCCCTCGCACCTATTTTATAGCCAACAAGTAAGTGAATTTGACTCAAGCAGATGTAAGCAATAGAACTTTCCGGCTCTAACTTCAGAGCTAGTTCAACATCTTTATAAGCCTCATTAAAGTCCCCAATTTTGGCTTTACTTACCCCTCGTAAGCTATAGGCATCTGCCAAACGAGAATTAATCGCGATCGCTTGGTTAAAATTCTCAATTGCTTGGCGGTGATTTCCTTGCTGAGCATAGCTTGCTCCCCGAATAAGATAAGCTTCAGCTAATTGGGATTTCTTGTTAATGGCTTGGGTCGCTTTCTGGATTGCTGCTTCGTACTCTGTCTGAGCAAAATAAGCATAACTTTGACCATTATAGGCAGCAGCAGAGTGAGGGTTAAACTTTAGTACCTGGTTAAAATAGGCAATAGCTTCCTGGTAAGCTTGGGTCTTGAGCTTGATTTCTCCTTGATCAGCATAGAGACTAGGAGCTAATTTAGTAAAACTGTTGACAGGAATACCTAGGTTAACCCCCCAAGCCTTGGGGTCAGTTTCTTGGGTAGGTAAATCAGTACGTCCATGAATACCAATCACCTGACCATTGTCATTGAGCACCGGTCCCCCACTCATGCCTTGACGAGTAGGATTAGTATAAATTAACTCATAACCATCTTGGAGAGGTTGCCGAGCTGAAATTTGTCCAGAGTGGAAAAGACGAATTGGCGCTTCATCTCGGAGAGCCATACCTGGTTTAGGCCACCCAGAAATATAAGCCGTAGAACCAACAACTGCTGCGTTAGAATTGCCTAAGGTCGCAACTGGGTAATTAGTGGAGCTATTAAATTGCAAAACCGCTAAATCAATTCCAGGTAGCTTAATAATATTACTGTAGTTAACTGGATAGTTGAGATTATCAGGAGTCATAACCTCGTATTGACCATCATTTTGTACGACATGTTGGCTAGTCAGGACGAGATAGATATCTCCTTCTCGGGCAATAATCACTCCCGAAGCAACCTGTTGTTCCTCTTGGGAAATCAATACGGTAATCTTTTGGGCAATGGCATTGACCTCCGAAGCTGTCAAAGCCAGAGTAAGTTGAGGTTGCACTAGTACCATTGCAGTGGCAGTGAGCAAAGCTGTTGAAAGTTCGTAGGAAAATTTCATTAATTAGGTATTAGGTGGTAGGTGGTAGGTGGTAGGTATTAGGTATTAGGTATTAATTTTTTGTGCAAAGTAGTGCCGTGACACAGCTAAAATGGCACGGTAATTTTTCTTCCCCAGCTTCCCCAGCTCCCTCAGCTTCCCCAGCTTCCCCAGCTCCCTCAGCTCCCTCAGCTTCCCCAGCTCCCTCAGCTTCCCCAGCTCCCCCAGCTCCCTCAGCTCCCTCAGCTTCCCCAGCTCCCTCAGCTTCCCCAGCTCCCCCAGCTTCCCCAGCTCCCTCAGCTTCCCTAGCTTCCCCAGCTCCCTCAGCTCCCTCAGCTTCCTCAGCTCCCTCATCTCCCCCAACTAAAAGTAGTATACTTACTGACAGCCTTTTGTCCTGGAGCCCTAGAGCACCTCAATTATACAAGAATGCCAAAAAAGCCCAAATTTCCTTATCTAGTTGGTTCTAAATGGACAGCCCAACAGCAAACCTGGGGCTGGCGACATTTCCAGGTGGTTAATCGCAAAAACCAAGGCAAGTGGGTATTTGCGGAAATGGTTGCTTCCTGTGACCCCAATGTCCGCTTTTGGCTGAATGCTAAACAACTCAAAGATCGCGCCTTGTGGCAACCAGGTTGGAAGTCTCTAGCAGAAATTGCACAGATGGAGAGGGATTAGGAGCTGGGGAAGCTGAGGGAGCTGGGGAGCTGAGGGAGCTGAGGAGCTGAGGAGCGGGGGAGCTGAGGAGCGGAGGAAGAAGAGAAGAGAGAACTGATCATTTTTGGATACAAAGTTCAAGAAATCCCACCCAAAATTTAGTTCACCCCCAGTTAAAAAAGGTACAAAAGCTTACTCACAAGCTTTCTTCCCTCCTGCCTCCTGCCTCCTGCCTCCTGCCTCCTGCCTTCTGCCTTCTGCCTCCTGCCTCCTGCTTTCTGCCTCCTGCCTTCTGCCTCCTGCCTTCTGCCTCCTGCCTCCTACCTCCTGCCTCCTGCCTCCTGCCTCCTGCCTTCTGCCTTCTGCCTTCTGCCTTCTGCCTCCTGCCTCCTTTCCAAAGTAACGTTATCGTAAGTAAAGACAGTAATCCTTGAAGCAGAATCCTGAGCTAGTTAACAAGAACCTATGCTTTCATCCAAGCGAGTATTTATTCTCTTATACAATGTAGGGACGGAAAACGAGGGAGTTCACTCCCTGCAAATCGAAGATCGCACGGTAGTTTTGATGTTTGAGTCGGAAGACGATGCCACCCGCTACGGACTTCTGTTAGAAGCTCAAGATTTTCCTCCTGTGACTGTTGAGGAAATCGATATGGACGATATTGACACAGAACAATTCGATTATGACTGGCAGCTAGTACCGGCAGGATTTGTCCCCGAAAACGCATTGGAGCGTCTTTACCTGGCTCCACCAGAAACTAACCTAGAACCAGAGGACTTACAAACAAAGACCAAGGACTCTGAAGATGAAGTTGCAGAAGTGGAAATGTCCAACTTAGACCACATTCGACGTCAGTTGGAAGGATTGTTGTAATTTGTTGTTTGTTGTTCGTTGTTTGTTGTTTGTTGTTTGTTGTTTGTACTAATGACTAATAACCAATGACCAAGGACCAATACAATAACAAATAGCCAATAACCAATAACCAATGACCGATTCAGAAGAACGGGGTCATCTGTTGACCGAGCAAATTAACCCCGATAGCCAGAACCTCGACCAGTTGACTTCCCTAGAACTGGTCGAATTGTTTAATCGCGAAGATGCTAAAACCCTAAGCGCGATCGCAGCTGCTAGTCCCCAACTAGCTCAAGCTATTGACTACACGACTGAGGCTCTAAGTCAAGGTGGACGCCTTTTTTATGTGGGAGCCGGAACCAGCGGACGTTTAGGGGTACTTGATGCTGCGGAATGTCCCCCCACCTTTTGTACACCACCGGAGCTGGTACAGGGGATAATTGCTGGAGGAGCCGGAGCATTGGTGCGTAGCTCAGAAGAGCTAGAAGATCGACAAGAAAATGGAGCAGAAGCGATCGCTCATCGTCATGTCACTGAGTTAGATGTTGTTGTTGGTATCAGTGCTGGTGGTACAACGCCTTTTGTCCACGGAGCAATCCAGGCAGCACGACAGCGGGGAGCAAAGACAGTTATGCTGGCTTGTGTACCAATTGAGCAAGTAACCATTGAAGCTGATTTGGATATTCGACTAGTAGTAGGACCGGAAGTACTGGCTGGCTCCACAAGACTAAAGGCTGGTACTGTCACTAAAATGGCATTGAATATTATCTCCACCGGAGTTATGGTGCAGTTAGGAAAAGTTTATGGTAATCGCATGGTAGATGTAGCAGTTACTAACAACAAACTGCATGACCGAGCACTGCGAATCTTGCAAGACCTTACTAGCTTGAGCAGGAAAGAGGCTGATGTTTTACTAGAGCGTAGTGGACGTAAGGTGAAATTAGCCCTGCTTATGCATTGGACTCAATTGGATAATCAACAAAGCGATCGCTTACTTATTCAACACCAAGGTAATCTTAGAGCTGCTTTCCAAAGCTGGAAAAATGGTAGCGTAAATAGTTAAGCCCACAAGTATTTGGGTGCTGAAATTTCATTCCTGGTTATAACAGTCCTTTGTTGTTGAGCAAAACAAAACTCCCTAATCTGAAAATAGACGCGGGACGCACCGGACACGGAGACGGGTCGAGAGGGATTTTCATTCTACTCCTGCGGAGAACGCTGCGCGAATGTTGTGAGGTGAAAGCTCATGGGAGTCTGACAAATAACCAATAACAAACAACAAACAACAAACAACAAATAACAAATAACCAAAATGTTTAATGGCTCAGAGACTACTGCAACTATTTTGCTCATCTTGCTAGCGCTTGGTGTGTTGGCTTGGGGTTTTAAACGTGCTCAACCTTACGGTAAACTAGGAATCTTAGCTTGGTTGCAATCGGTGGTTTTGACGGTTCCCTGGTTGCTGTTTTTTGGTTTACTTGCTGCGGGCATTTATTTCAATATCGTCGGCTTATTGTTTTTAATAGTTATCTCAGCTGGTTTGTACATTTACTTGGGTAAACTTTTGCGTGCTGCTGGAGAGGATGAGTTGTTGCAAGAGCGTAGTAAGAAGCTACTGAATGACCAACAACCAGCAACTAGCACGGAAACTTCAGAAGCGAAGGAGACTAAAACGGTTGCTCAGTCTCCACTGCTTTCCCAGAGTAAGAATGCGGCTGAGGTAGCTCCCATTCCCGAAGAAGACCTCAAGAGTATCCAAGAAATTTTTGGTATTGATACCTTTTTTAGTACAGAAACCATTCCCTATCAGGAAGGGGTGATTTTTAAAGGTAATTTGCGGGGAGCAAGTCCAGAAGAGGTTTATTCCCGTTTAGCTAGCAAGTTGGAGCAGCGATTAGGCGATCGCTATCGGTTATTTTTAGTAGAAGGACCGGAAGCTAAGCCTGTAGTTATTGTTTTACCTAGTAGTAATGATCCCCAACCAGCAACAGCATCCCAGAAAGCTTTGGCAGGGGTTTTGATCGTTGCCAGCATAGCTACTACTTTGGAAGCATCTAGTTTGCTACTGAAATTTGATTTCTTTAATAACTTAGAGCGGTTTCCAGAAGCACTACCTATGAGTATCGGGATTTGGACAGTGCTAGTGGCTCATGAGCTTGGTCATTGGTGGCAAGGGCGGCGCTACAATGTCCGTATCGGCTTACCTTTTCTGATTCCCAGCTGGCAAATTGGCTCTTTTGGTGCCATTACCCGCTTTGAATCTCTCTTAGCTAACCGCACAGCTTTGTTCGATATCTCTCTAGCTGGACCAGCGGTTGGTGGTATTGTTTCCCTACTGCTACTTCTCAGCGGCTTATTGCTTTCCCATGATGGTAGTTCTTTCCAAGTACCATCTCAGTTTTTCCAGAGCTCGATTTTGGTGGGAACGTTGGCTAAAGTTTTCTTGGGAGCTTCCTTACACCAGACATTAGTTGATATTCACCCACTAACAATTATTGGTTGGTTAGGCTTGCTAATTACAGCTTTAAACTTAATGCCAGCAGGACAGTTGGATGGGGGAAGGATTGTTCAGGCAATCTACGGACGTAAAATAGCTCGGCGCACCACCATTGCAACGTTAGTTATCTTGGCGATAATCGCTTTTGCCAATCCCGCCAATCCCCTAATTTTATACTGGGCGATCGTGATTCTGTTTTTGCAAAGAAGTCAGGAGCGTCCTAACCTCAACGAAATCACAGAACCGGATGACACTAGAGCAATTTTAGGTTTGTTGGCGCTGTTTGTGATGGCAGCTATTCTTATTCCCTGGACTCCAGGTATCGCTGGTCGTTTGGGAATTGGTGGGTGAAATTTAGTGGCGTAGCCCAACTAAAAATTTGTAATAGATGTAGGTTGGGTCGAGGCAACGAGACCCAACATCCGTCAGACTTTGTTGGGTCTCGCTATCGCTCTACCCAACCTACATTTTTAGGTGTGTCACGGCACTACAGACATCTTTTAGGAAGCGCATCTCTATATTAGCGATCGCAGGCTTTATATTTATATGCGCACAATTCTACCATCATAAAAAAATGATAACAAAAAACGATGGCGAATACAACCCACCAATGGTTCAACTCAAGGAGTAAAAACTGACCGCAAGATTGTGATAGTCCCGCAAGAATTAGACAGAAGCAGCATTAACATCTCCTTAAGCTAAAGGTGTGATTACTGAGGAGACAGGATTATGAACCTACTGATTTTTGGTGCAACAGGCGGTGTTGGTCGTCAGGTAGTTGAACAAGCCTTAGAACAGGGGCACAATGTCACAGCCTTTGCCCGTAATCCCGCCAAGCTAGACCTCCAACACCCCCATCTCAAACTGTTTCAGGGAGATGTCCTAGATTTCTCTACCGTGGAACAAGCAGTACAAGGGCAAGATGCGGTTGTCTGTACCCTTGGTGCTGGACAAAAGCGAACTGGAACAGTTCGTTCAGAGGGGACACGAAACATTGTTCAAGCAATGGAAAAAACTGGAGTCCGGCGGTTAATCTGCCAAACCACCATAGGCACAGGGGATAGCTGGGG
>JAAHFP010000069.1:11970-28057 GCA_010672925.1 Symploca sp. SIO1C2
CCGTTAATTATTTTCGCAGGGGTTGGTAGTGCCCTCAGCGCAGGTATTTTCTTTGCCTTTTCCACCTTTGTGATGCAGGCTTTGGGGCGTCAAACCCCTTCATCCGGTATTGCCACGATGCAATCTATCAACATCACCGTGATCAATCCCTGGTTTATGGCGGCGTTCTTCGGTCCAGCGGTGGTAAGCTTAGTGTTAGCGATCGCAACCCTCAAGCAATGGAACCAACCTGGTGCTTTCTACATACTGGCTGGAGCTTTACTTTATGTTGTTGGCACTATTGGTGTGACCATTTTGGGCAATATTCCACTCAACGACGCTTTAGCAGTGGTAAATCCCGACAGTGCTGAAGGTGCAACTCTTTGGGTGAAGTATTTAAGCAACTGGACTTTTTGGAATCATGTGCGAACAATTGCAGCCTTTTTTGCCGCAGCATTGTTTACCCTCTCCTTGATTTGATGCCAAATCTGCTACAGATAAACCTGTTACGTTACACATTGTAGAGACGTTGCATGCAACGTCTCTACAGGATTTTCCCGTTTGCCTTATTTGTCGTTTGGCTCTCATCAGATTTGGTATCATTACTGAATCGCAAGCTTTTTTGTTCCCAATTCCCAATTCCCAATTCCCAATTCCCCAGTGCGTAGCGCTATACACCAGATGATTTCCATGAATTTCCAAGAAAAGCTGGCTGGTAAAGATAAATGGAAGTTTTTTAGAGAAATGCCTGCCCAGGCAACTTGTGGCTTCGATGTGCTGACGATGATGGGAGAGGTAGACGATGGCAAGCCAGAGGAAAAGTATGTTGTTTTTGATGCCATCAAAGTCAAGCCAGCTCTCATAGAATACATCAAAGACATCGCAGAGCAAGTTTGGCGAGTCTATGCTGCGGGGTGTAAATACATTGTTGAGGAGTTTTCTGAAGAGGATTTGTTGGAGTGTGGATACCTGCCTGACTATATTCCTCATATCCTTAAAGGAGGTATCCTACCCCCAGATATGAGATTTGATATTGCTGTTCATCCTTCAGCATTCTACTCAGAAGATTATCAGCCTCAACATATCCGCATCTTAGAAGCTAATGTAGCCACTCCAACCTTCTTTTGGGAATCCTTTGTTGGTAATATGTTTGTTGCTGAGCATTTTGGTTTACAAGACCCTAATCCCAGAGCTTTTGAAACCCATGCTGCTCTTTTTTACCAGTATGTTACAGAAATTGCTCAACTTTATAGCATAGATTTATCTAAGTTCCCTTTGTGTTTCTCGGTTCCCCAGAGTTATATCGAAGATATTCTGGCTATGGCAACTCGCCAAGCAATGTATAGTCTGTATGCAGAATCTATTAGTTGCTTTACTGATGATTTGGTATTCGAGTCTCACCCCCAAGCCCAACCAGCACTCTATGCCCACAATCAACTAGTTAAAATGTTGATGGTTCACTATCCCAACGAATGGTTTATCGAAGATGTGGGTGAAGGGATTAATCAGCCTGCTAATATCTTAGATACTCCCGCTCGTCCGTGGGATTACATGGCAGAATTGACCTATACTGACCGCGTAATCAAATTACCTTCCATTCTTGCTGATATCACGCAGAATAAAGCATTTATGGCAATTTTGTATGAATGTCTGGAGGAATTTGATACTGAAGTTATCGAAACTATTCAAAATCACATCCCCAAAACTTACTTTAAGGAAGTAGATGCAGCTCAAAACTGTGACACCTGGTGGGAAAAACCAATTTTGGGCAGGGAAGGTGCCGCAGTCAAACAACATACCCAAGTTCAGCCGGAATCTCTAACTTGGAATTTCCAACCTGGAGATGAAGAGTATTTAAATCAACTTGCGGTATTCCAAGAACATTGTGAAATGCCGGAGATTGATTTAGGTAATGGGGCTAAAAAGCTGATGTTTACCTGTTATGTCGGAACTAATGGGCAAGCCACAGCTGTTGCTGCGAGGACTACCCGGAGTGAGATCATTGATGCAAAAACTGGTTTGTGGATACCTATCGGCGTTTAAAATAATAAGTAATAAGTAATAAGTAATAAGCAGTAGTAGGACTTCAGTCCAAAAACAAGTCAGAGACAAGAGTAATAAGTCATTTGTTCTAAATTCCCAATTCCCAATTCCCAATTCCCAATTCCCAATTCTCATTAGGCTAAAGCACAAGAAACTCCTTGATTTGGCATGGATTTGGGTAAATCATAAGGGAAATAGTATAAATCAATAAATCGAGATAGTTGGTTGATATCATGCTTTTGATCAAATAAAGAAAAATTTAAAGAGTGAAAAAAAGCAATATCCAGAAGATGCATAATTTGACGACAAAAAAAATCTGATTTGCTATAAGAGTAAGAATTTTCTGGGAGTAAATTTCTTAATTCAAAAATTTCTTGCAAAATAATCAATTTTTCTAGCACCCAATTAAGGGATATTGCTGGTAAGGTTAATCCAGTCATCTCTCGCCTCGGCGCGGGTATGTCTTGCTGGAATTCAAACTGAATATCCTTAATTTTAAACAAGATGTGTACTTGTTGAAATAACTGTACCTCAAATAAATGTTTTAGGTGTTGAGATTTTAAGACACCTTGATTTTTCAAATATAAACCTAATGGCCGTTCCTGGGGACACATGTGAGCTACTTTAGTAACGACGCGATCGCTCGCCCAGTGGTATTGTTGAATTAGGGAAACTAAACCTTGATTATCTAATTGATTAGCGGCGGAAACAAGTTGTCCTTTAAAAACCCAGATATAATGGGTTGATGCTGAAAATTCTGGAGATTTAGGAGAGGCAGTAATCTTCAGTAATCCTGTTTTTTTTTCTTTATAGATGAGGTGAGAAATTTCCAGTACAGAAAATTCTTGTAGAGAACTAGTAAGTAACATTTTTTTATTCAAGCTACTAAGCCAAAACCCAGTAAAAATGCGTTCTGGCAAGTCAACATTCAACTGGGAGTTAGCTTGTTTATGTGTAATTTCACAATATGCAATTTAGATCTACAACAGCTTACACCCAAATTTTATCTGCTTGCATCAGCTGGCAGCTTTTTTTAGTTGTAGATGTGAACCCCTGACAATGGTATTCAATTATACCAAATTTGGACTGCCTATATATAACAATGAACTTATCTGATTAGCTTGTTATTGATTGATGCAATGTTGTTCTAGTTCCTGGCGGTCAAACAAGCACTTATTAAAATAGTTAAATTCATGTATTAATCAAAATTATGATTAAAATTAAAATATTAGTCAATCCGCTATTATCTTATTTTGATATTGTATTAACAATCAGTCAATGGTAATAAAAAATTAGGCTTTATTGATGCAAAAAAAAATAACCTGAGAGGGTTGGCAATCAGATAGTTTATAGGTTAATAAAAATTTTGGCTTCAGTGGAGCCTGCTGAAAAAATTAATTCTTCTTTGTCTCCCCAGGGTGAACTAAATTTTGGGTGGGATTTCCTGGCTAAGTATCCAAAAATTATCAGTTCTCTCTTCTTCCTCCGCACCTCCGCACCTCCGCACCTCCGCTCCCCATCTCTCCACCCCCCCCCACAGCCCTAACCCTCATTTGACTTATCAGCAAGCCCTATAATGGTCACTGTCCTGTACTCTGATCTCCACTGTGACTACTACTCCCCTGACTCCTCGCTCCCAAACCAGTGCTAACAGCGTGACTCAGCAACCGGATGCCTTGGGACGTTTTGGTAAATTTGGCGGCAAGTATGTGCCGGAAACCCTTATGCCTGCTCTAAGTGAGCTAGAGCAGTTTTTTCAGCAATATGGTAAAGACCCCGATTTCCAAGAAGAATTGCAAGGGTTGCTGCGAGACTATGTAGGACGTCCTAGCCCTCTCTATTTTGCTGAACGTCTGAGTGCTCACTATGCCAAGGCTGATGGTAGTGGCGCTCAAATATATTTGAAACGGGAAGACCTCAATCATACAGGAGCTCACAAAATTAATAATGCCTTAGCTCAAGTACTGCTGGCTAAACGCATGGGCAAACAACGTATTATTGCCGAGACGGGAGCAGGACAGCATGGTGTAGCTACAGCAACCGTTTGTGCCCGCTTTGGTTTAGCCTGTATCATCTATATGGGTGTCCAAGATATGGAACGGCAAGCACTGAATGTGTTTCGGATGCGCTTGTTGGGAGCGAAAGTGCAACCTGTAACCGCAGGTACTGGTACCCTTAAAGATGCTACCTCCGAAGCCATTCGCGACTGGGTAACAAATGTAGAGACTACCCACTATATCTTAGGTTCTGTAGCCGGACCCCATCCTTACCCTTTGCTAGTACGTGACTTTCACGGAGTGATTGGCAAAGAAACTCGTGCTCAGTGCCAAGAAAAATGGGGTGGTTTGCCAGATATTCTGCTAGCTTGTGTCGGTGGTGGTTCCAATGCGATGGGACTATTCCATGAATTTGTTCATGAAGCAGGTGTACGGTTGATTGGGGTTGAAGCCGCAGGGGAAGGTGTGGAGTCAGAGAAACACGCTGCAACTCTTACCTGTGGACGTCCGGGGGTGTTACACGGAGCAATGAGCTATTTGCTGCAAGATAATGATGGTCAAGTATTGGAAGCTCACTCCATTAGTGCAGGACTGGATTATCCCGGTGTTGGTCCTGAGCACAGTTATTTAAAGGACAGTGGTCGAGCAGAATATTATAGTGTAACTGATGAGCAAGCGATCGCAGCTTTTAGGCTTTTGTCTGAACTAGAGGGTATCATCCCGGCTTTAGAAACCTCTCATGCAATCGCTTATCTAGAAACCCTTTGTCCCCAACTTAGTGGTTCTCCCCACATTGTAATTAACTGTTCCGGTCGTGGCGACAAGGATGTCCAAACGGTTGCTAAAGTGATTGACTTAGAGAGTTGAGAATTGTTGTTTGTTGTTTGTTGTTTGAGAATTGGGAATGGGGAATCGGGAATGGGGAATGGAGAATGGAGAATGGAGAATATCTCCCTTGTCTCCCTTGTCTCCCTTGTCCCCCTTGTCCCCCTTGTCCTCCTTGTCCTCCTTGTCCTCCTTGTCTCCCTCATCTCCCCACCCGCAGGGTAGCTTTCCGGAATGGTTGTACTAAAAATTGAAGTCTTGGGTAGTTCAACTTGTAATTCTTGGTTAAATTTCTCTCTTACATGATGCCAAAACGACTATCTCAGCTCAATTGGGGACTATTGGTACTGGCTGCGGGACTCAGTAGTTGTAATGCTCCTCTTAGTATTAGTCAACCTCTCCCTTCTGAGACTGCACCAACCCCAACCCCTTCTCAAGGATCCACCTCTGGAGATTTAATGAATCTGGAGTTGTCTGTTCATCAACAGATTAATCAATATCGCCAATCCCGTAATTTATCCCCCCTAACTTTAGATCCTCGGATTAGTGAGCAAGCAAGATTGCATAGTGAAGCAATGGCTAGTGGTAGGGTACCCTTTAGCCACGATGGATTTGAAGGACGAGTCAAAGCACTCGAAAAATCTCTTCCTTATCGCAGTGCAGCGGAAAATGTAGCTTACAATCAAGGATATTCTGATCCAGATCAACAGGCGGTTAAAGGTTGGATCAAAAGTCCAGGTCATCTGAAAAATATTCAGGGGGAATTTGACCTCACCGGTATTGGTGTTACCAAAAATGCTAAAGGAGAATACTACTTTACTCAAGTTTTTCTCAAACGCCGGTGAGATGTTAAATTTGAGATTTACTCTAGAAAATGAAATTGAAAGATTTTCACGTTTGCGATCGCGACTTACCCGATAGCCTCTATCAACAGTATTTGGGTGAGTCAGCAATCGCCGTGGATACAGAAACTATGGGACTAATCTACCAGCGCGATCGCTTGTGCCTGGTACAATTGTGTGACTCTCAAGATAGAGTCACTGTAATTCGCATTGCCAAGGGACAGACAGAAGCGCCTTTGCTCAAAAAGTTGCTAGAAGCAGCTGATATCGTCAAGATATTCCATTTTGCCCGTTTCGATCTTGCCATGTTACGGCAGAATCTCGGTATTGATGTTCAATCAATATTTTGTACCAAAATTGCCAGTAAGTTAGCTCGTACCTACACTAATAATCATGGTCTCAAAGATGTGGTACGAGAGTTAGAACTCGTGGAATTAGACAAAACCTCTCAGAGTTCTGACTGGGGTAATGCTACCAACCTTGCTGATGAGCAGTTAAGATATGCTGCCAACGATGTGCGGTATCTTTTGGGTGTAAAAGAAAAACTGGTTAGTATGCTTCAAAGGGAAGAACGTTGGGAATTAGCTCAACAGTGCTTTGAGGCTTTGCCAGTAATGGTTTCTTTAGATTTACTTCACTACAAAAATATCTTTGAACATCATTGATAGGGAATTGGGAATGGAGAATGGAGAAGGTCGAATGGAGAATGGAGAATGGAGAATGGAGAATTAATAGAGTGAAGGTTTCGGCAGGTATTATACAACACCTATCACCTACCACCTACCACCTATCACCTAACACCTAACACCTACCACCTACCACCTACCACCTAACACCTACCACCTATAAAAATATTGTAGAGACGTTGCAGTCAACATCTCTACAATATCCTAAGATTCTAGAATCTTATTAGGTTAAACTCTCAGTTACTTTTAACCAAGACCACTACAATCTTAGTAGCAAGGATAGCCGTAGTTATAGCTAACAGGGCGGCTGTAGCGGTATCCGTGAGAATAGCAGTTAGGGCGGCGGTAGCCGTAGCCATAGCTGGCGCGGCGGTAGCCGTAACCGCCGCAGTAACCACCATTAACAGTGGCGGACTCTTCAGCGTTGATCTCGGTTAACAGAACTTCTGGGGTTTTTTCTTGAGCGTCTTGCATGGTTAACTCCATCATCAAATTGTGGGTTTCAAACAAGTAGTATGAGTTATGTGACTTACTTTGTCTTGTTTGTTTTCTACAATTAACCTTTCTTGAATGGATGCCTATATCCGGAACAGCTAACCCCATCATTAACATCTGTTTACAAATAGTTTTTTTTTAGAAATTACTCAGCAAAAATTCAGAAAAATGTTGTAATTTTACAAGGATTTGGGAAAATTTTCCCGCAACCATTTTTCCAAATAAAGTAGCAAAAAAACAACCCCCGTACTTCTACGGAGGCTTCAATTAAATTGGAGCTTTCTAAATTAAAGAATCACTGAGGCTAAGGCACTGGAAACCTTAATAGTAGCTAGGACCTGAGAAATAGACGTTAACAGTCTGTGTCTGTTGGTAGTAAGGGCGACGATACCGAGGGTAGTAGCTAGAAGGACGATACCGAGGGTAGTAGTAACCACAACCACCACCACCATTAACAGTAGCGGATTCTTCAGTTGTAATTTCGGTAAAGAGTTGCTTTTCTTGTTTGTCTTGCATGATTAATCTAAGGGGAAATTAACAACATTAAAATTGCAGGATTAGCTGTATTTATTACCGATTTATCCTGTCAATTTTCTCCAACAATTCAGTTTTCTGAAATGAGTAGCTGCATCCGGATCTGCTCTCAATATTTTTAACATTTCTTTACAAAAAACCTTAAAGCCAAATCTGTAAAGGGTTTGGAGGAAATATTACCCTGCTGCTTTGTTATACTCAATCCGGTATACAACCCCGTTATCCCTAGGTTGAATATTAATCAATCAATTTTAGATTTTAGATTTTAGATTGACCCCATGTCTAAAGCCAGGGGCTTGGAATAATGATAGAATCTTTGTTTTTTCCACGGATAAATCCGGGGGCTTGTATCCTTGTTTTTTTCGGTCATTAGCCAAAAGAACCAATGACATACAACAAACAACCAATAACAAAAGCACCTATAAAATTACAGGTGCAAAGAGGAGAATTTTGTTTTTGCGGAAACTGATTAATCCTCAGATTCTAGAACATCATTCCAGTAGGAGCGAGAAACCAGGCTGCTATCAACTATAGCTTGATGCCATGACAAGAGAAACCTGGTTTTTCACCAATGCTCTAACAAAAGATGCTAAAATCTAATGAGGTTAAGATGTTAATTATAGCCAACCACTGTTAGGAGAATCTTAGTAGCCGTAGCCGTTGTAACCACAACGATTGTAGCCACAATTGTTATAGCCATAGGAAACAGGCTTGCTGTAGTAACGTCTGGGGCCATAGTAGTAGCTACTGGGGCGGTAAACATAGCCACAGTAACCACCATTAACAGTAGCGGATTCTTCGGTGGTAATTTCGGTGAAGAGTTGCTTTTCTTGTGTATCTTTCATGATTTATTTGAGGAGGTTGACGAGATATTGGAATTGCAGAAATAGCTGTTCAGGTAAGTAGGAGAGAGTAACCAGGCTGCTATCGAAAGAACTCGACACCATAACAAGAGAAACCTGGTTTTTCACCAACGCTCTAACAAGAGATGTTAGAATCTAATGAAGTTGAGACGTTAACTATACCCCACTACTGTTGGTACAATCTTAGTAGCCGTAGCCGTTGTAACCACAACGATTGTAGCCACAATTGTTATAGCCATAGGAAACAGGCTTGCTGTAGTAACGTCTGGGGCCATAGTAGTAGCTACTGGGGCGGTAAACGTAGCCACAGTAACCACCATTAACAGTAGCGGATTCTTCGGTGGTGATTTCGGTGAAGAGTTGCTTTTCTTGTGTATCTTTCATGATTAAGTTGAGAAGGTTGACAACGATATTGGAATTGCAGAAATAGCTGTTCAGTCAAGCAATTGAAGATTTTAGATTTCCCATAAACAAATTTATGGACTTGTTACCATTTTGATTCTTCGATCCTTTAATCTAAAATCTAAAATCTAAAATCTAAAATCTCTCAATCTTAGTAGCCGTAGCCGTTGTAACCACAACGATTGTAGCCACAATTGTTATAGCCATAGGAAACAGGCTTGCTGTAGTAACGTCTGGGGCCGTAGTAGTAGCTACTGGGGCGGTAAACGTAGCCACAGTAACCACCATTAACAGTAGCGGATTCTTCGGTGGTAATTTCGGTGAAGAGTTGCTTTTCTTGTGTATCTTTCATGATTGAGTTGAGAAGGTTGACGAGATATTGGAATTGCAGAAATAGCTGTTCAGTCAAGCAATTGAAGATTGAAGATTTTAGATTTACCATAAATTTATTTATGGACTTGTGACCATTTTGATTTTTCGATCCTTTAATCTAAAATCTAAAATCTAAAATCTAAAATCTCTCAATCTTAGTAGCCGTAGCCGTTGTAACCACAACGATTGTAGCCACAATTGTTATAGCCATAGGAAACAGGCTTGCTGTAGTAACGTCTGGGGCCGTAGTAGTAGCTACTGGGGCGGTAAACGTAGCCACAGTAACCACCATTAACGGTAGCGGATTCTTCGGTAGTAATTTCGGTGAAGAGTTGCTTTTCTTGTGTATCTTTCATGATTAATTTGAGAAGGTTGACAACGATATTGGAATTGCAGAAATAGCTGTTCAGTCAAGCAATTGAAGATTGAAGATTTTAGATTTACCATAAATTTATTTATGGACTTGTTACCATTTTGATTCTTCGATCCTTTAATCTAAAATCTAAAATCTAAAATCTAAAATCTCTCAATCTTAGTAGCCGTAGCCGTTGTAGCCACAACGATTGTAGCCACAATTGTTATAGCCATAGGAAACAGGCTTGCTGTAGTAACGTCTGGGGCCATAGTAGTAGCTACTGGGGCGGTAAACGTAGCCACAGTAACCACCATTAACGGTAGCGGATTCTTCGGTAGTAATTTCGGTGAAGAGTTGCTTTTCTTGTGTATCTTTCATGATTAAGTTGAGAGGGTTTACAACAACATTGGAATTGCAGGAATAGCTGTATTTATTTGCCAAATTTATCCTGTCTGTTTTCTCCAACAATCCAGTTTTCTAAAAAGAGTTGCTGCATCCGGATCCGCCCTCAACATCTTTAACATTTCTTTACAAAGTTTTGGTGAAGAGTGTTATATGAGCTAAAATGTCTGCCTGAAAAGTAGGTAGGGTGTAGGTTTGAAGCGAAAACAACCTAAATCTCAGATCTTGCCTGTGGAAAATTGACCTGGGTCGTTAGGGAATAGGGAATAGGGAACAGGCAATAGGCATTGGTGACAAGTTAAGGCAAAAATGCCGTTGTCAAGGGAATGGAGAATGGAGAATGGAGAATGGAGAATGGAAAATATAGACTTTTTTGCCCCTTTAGCTTTTCCTTATATAGGGTTTTTTGAGTTATCAAACACTATATATGGTACTTGACAAAAAGCACGACCTTTTAACTTGTCACCATTGGGCAATAGGCAATAGGCAATAGGCAATAGGCAACAGTGATAAGATTCGACTGTTTGGTGCATTGGAATTGATTGTTTTGATTGACCTTATGAAGTATCTTTGTACTGGCACAAGATGTGAGTAGCATCTACCACCTACCACCTACCACCTACCACCTATTACAAAACGCCTTTGGAGCTAGGAATTAACCCAGCACGGCGAGGATCTATCTCTACTGCCATTCTGAGGGCTCTGGCAAATGCTTTAAAAGTTGCTTCAATGATATGATGAGAGTTGATGCCATCTAGCTGACGTATATGTAATGTCATCTGGCTATGGTTGACCAAGGCGACGAAAAACTCTCGTACTAGTTGAGTGTCATAAGTCCCGACTCGTTGGGTAGGAATCTCCAAACCGTAGCTTAAGTGAGGACGCCCAGAAAAGTCGAGGGCTACTTGCACTAAAGCTTCATCTAAAGGAGCCAGAAAATTACCAAAGCGAACAATCCCTTTGCGATCGCTTAAGGCTTTTCCCAACGCTTGACCTAAAGTAATACCCACATCTTCATTAGTGTGGTGATCATCAATTTCCCAATCACCAGTTGCTCGCACTTCCAAGTCAACTAGTCCATGAGAGGAAATCTGATGCAGCATATGGTCTAAAAAAGGGATGCCAGTGTTGGCGGTACAAGAGCCGATGCCATCTAGATTCACACTTACTTGTACATCAGTTTCACCAGTAGTGCGACTGACGGTAGCTTTCCTGACAGGAAACTGTTGTTCCAGGTTTTGGGAAGAGGGGACACTCAGAATCCCCATTTTCGGATTATCGCTTGTTTGCATTACCGCTGCTTAGCTCAAAGAATAAATTACGTCTAATGTGAATTAAATTGTACATTTTGAATTCACCGTAAGGCGCTCATTACTCATTAATCGTTTCCACAACATCCACGGGCGCACCATCAACGAGGCGATTCTTGCCATCGGTAACCAGTAATTCCCCAGGTGTCACCCCCTGGAGAATCTCTCGTTTGGAAATTCCTTCAATTCCTGGAGCAACCTGCCGTTGCTCCACAACCTTCTTGCCATCTTCTTCTTTGATGACAAAGACATAAGGAATTTGATCACGGAAGACAAAGGCATTAAACGGAGCCACCGTTGCCTCATTTCTCTCTTCCACAGCAATCCAGACAGAAACGTTAGAACCATCCTGTAGATTAGCTGCTCCTTCGGTAATTTGTACTTTGACTTCAACAGAACGTTCACCAGGAGAAACAGAAGGACTGACAGATTCAACTCTACCTCGAGCCGCAGCAAGTTTGATCAGATCATCACTAGTAACTTTTCCAGAAGAAGCTTTACTCTGGTCTTGGTCTAAAATCACAAAAGCTCGTTGTCCCGGCTTCACGCTAATTCCTTGGAAAGCAGGAAGTTGAGCATACAAATCAAAGCTACTCGGGTCAATAACAATGATCGGCACAGAGTCTGTAATACTTTGATAATCACTACTAGGCTGTACTCTCTGAGGTGTCCAATAATCCCCCTCTGTAATATTAAGGTGGGCAACTTGACTATTGAACGGTGCGATAATCTCTGTATCTTCTCGATCAAGCTGAGTTCTTCCTAATTGAGTAATCGCTGAGCTAACACCAGATTGAGCTGCTTTTACCTGAGCATCAGCAGATGTGACTCCATCCTGGGCAGATTTTACTGCTGCTTCTCTAGCAGAAATAGTAGTTTGGGCGTTTTTGAAGTCAGTTGCTTTAACTTCTACCTCCCGCCGTTGAATCGCTCCTTCCTGATAAAGTTCTTGGTAGCGTGTTAAATCAGTAGCTGCAAAATCGCGATTTGTCTCGGCTTGTTTTAATTCAGCTTCTGCTTGTACGAGTTGATTTTGAGCCTGTCGCAGACTAGCTTTTGCTGTTTCTACCTGTTGCTGAGCTTCAAATACCTGTGCTTTTGACACATTCAAGTCTTGGTCGGATTTACGCTGATCCACTTTTGCCAACAGTTCACCACCCCGCACAAAATCCCCTTCCTGAAGATTACGCCCATTGACATCTTTGATATAGGTAACTGTTCCTGCCACATCAAGGGTCAGGTGCTTAAAGCGAGAGGCTCTGACTTCAGCATTCTCAAAAATCCATTCTTGAATTGGTTCTGTCTTTACCTGTATTACTTTTACCGGGAGTTGAGCTTCTAGGGCTACAGTTTCGGTTTCTTCTGAGCTAGGGCGATTGCGGACAATGGTCAGTGCTTTCAAACCAAGTAAAGCTGCAATTACCATAACCACGAGGAACAGGGAAAAAGACCACCGATTTTTTTTTGCGATCGGAGTCCAAGGTACATCGGGCCACAAAGGTCTTTTTTCCTGATAATCCTCAGTTGACTCAGATGTCTCTTCCTCTAGCTGAGCTGCTATTTCCTCTTCTGTATTCTCCGATACAGCCTCAGGCTGTTGTACATCCTTTGGCAGTTTGGTATCCTCAGTTTTCATGGAAAATGCCCTAATAACCTCTTCATGTTAATTCAAGAGATTTTGTTGTTCAAGATTATATTTGAGTGATACTACTCTGTTATTTATTATTTGTATTTCTTAACAAACAACCAACAACTAACAACAAACAACAGTCTTGACAATGACTAATTTATCTCTAGAACTAGCAATAATCAAAATTGGTGGCTCTTTAATTACGAATAAAGCCAAACCTTTTACTTTAAACAATAAAAATTTGCAGGTTATCGTTCACGAGATATTTGCCATCAAGCAAATTAAACCAGATTTAAGATTAATTTTAATCAATGGTAACGGTTCTTTTGGGCACAATACAGCTCACAAGTTTGGCACTCATCAGGGTTTTCAAGATGAACAAGGCAGGCTGGGTTTCTGTTGGCTACAAAAAGATACAGCCCAATTGAATCGAATTTTGGTTAATCAGCTGGTAGAAAAGCAAATCCCCGCCGTTAGCTTTGCTCCTGGCAATGTATTTTGGGCGAAAAATCAGCAATATTTTCACCAAGATTTATCTATTTTAGAAAATTATTTGACCAAAAATTTTGTACCGGTTTTATATGGTGAAGCAATTTTAGACTTAAAACTAAACTGTACAACAATTTCTTCCGATGTCATTTTATATTTATTGGCACGATATTTTGCCCATCACAGAAAATTCAACCTCAACCATATCATCAATGCTGGTAATTATCCTGGAGTTTTAGACGAGCAACAACAAGTTATCTCCAGAATTAACCATCACAATTTTGCGAAGATGAAAAAATATTTGTACAAGTCTCAACAAACAGATATTTCTGGAGCAATGGAAACTAAGATTCAGGAACTGCTAAAAATAGCTAAATTAAATTTATCAACGGTTATTATCGATGGTTCAAAACCTGGCAATTTACAGAAAGTGTTGAGCAATCAAGAGTTTGTAGGTACGGTGGTTGATTAACTTGATTAATTGCTGTAGGGGCGGGTTTAGGGTTACCGTTAACGAGTTTGGCGAAAATTTTAATACCAGACCCGCCCAAACGATAACCTAGGGAATGAATAATTAGAGTTATTTGAAGCTCTTGTGGAATAAGGGGTTAGCCTTAGGGCGGGTTTTGAACCAAAGTTATTTTGCATGTTCCTAGATTATCTCTAAACCCGCCCCTACAATTTGCTCTATTCCCTAATTTTAGCTGTGTAAAACCAGTACATTCTTTTGGAGGAAATTACCTTAAGGTAATTCTACAGAAGTTGGTTTGGCAATGTGAGGTAGACCCCAACCTAACTTTTCCCGTAAAATGCGGAAGAACTCCGGTGGTTGCAAGCGAATGAATTTAGCTGAATAATGTGATCGCTCAATCCGTATCTGATCTTCTGGCAACACATAGCACCCGGCATTACCATCCAATACCATCACTAACTGATTAGGAGTAGCAGGAAAAACCTTGACTGGCTCACTGTCATTAAAAATCAAAGCTCTAGATGCCAAAGAATGAGGACAAATAGGCATTAATTGTAACACTGGGGCTCCAGGAGTTACTACTGTTCCCCCCGCACTCAAGGAATAAGCGGTTGAACCAGTGGGGGTAGAGATAATTACACCATCAGCAGCAATATCTACCGGTGCATGACGTCCAACCTGAATTTCAAAATGGCACATACAAGTCAATGGTTCTCGATGGAGCACCATCTCATTCAAACAGAGTGCTTCCCACCAAACGTGTTCATCCCTTACCAGCTGCACCAGCAGCATGGCTCTTTCTTCAATTTCAAACTCCCCTTTGGTTACTTTTTCCAAAGCAGAAGTCAGTTGGTTTAAATAAATCTCCGTGAGGAAACCCATATGCCCGGTATTCACCGTTAACAAGGGAATACCATAAGGAGCAACCTGACGAAAAGCAGAAAGTACAGTACCATCTCCCCCCAACACAATGGCAAAACTCATCTGCTCATCAAAACCGGGAGGAGCCAGTTTGTCCATCGGTGTATGACATACTGGAGAGTCGGGACGGGAATAGCCGAGAATTCCGCCGACACCAGTAGCCAGATGGACATCCCAACCCGTCGCCCTCAGTTTGTCTTGCAACTCCTTAGCGACGCGACAAGCTACGGGTTTAATTTCGTTGTAGATGATGCCAGCTTTGGGTATACTCACCAGTTCGCGTCGTGGTCAAATAAGTCTTACAGTACGAATTTTACCTAAAAATGCTCACTAAGACTTGGATTTAAAGGGAGTCTTTTTCTTCTTCTTGGCTTTGTTTTTCTCGTAGTCGATTTCTTTAAGTTTCTTCATAATCCGGCTAAAGTATTCTTGCAGATAGGCTTCTAGGGTTAAGGTTTCCTTAGGGTCTAGACCAAAAGTATCGTATACTTCCTCCATCGGTGCATTCAACGGCTTACCAGTAGCCAACACTTCAGCAAATGCCAGTCGATCCGAGGCATTCCAACCCCACTGAAAAAAGCGCAGGAAGCCAATCATCCCTCGTAGTAAGCCAATGGGTATGCGGGAGATTTTGGCATTCTTCCCAGACAAGCGCTCACACAGGTTGATAATTTCTTCAGTACTCCAGGCACGAGTTCCCACAAGAGGATAGGTCTTATTTTCCGCTTCTGGAACCTCAAGAGAACGAACCGCAAACTTAGCGATATCCTGAGTGTCTAGATAGGCAACAGGAGAAGTATCACCAGTTATCCAAACCGCTTGTCCATCCAAAATGGGAATTGCATATTGACCAATTAGCCCTTGCATAAAGCCACAGGGTCTCAAGATAGTGTACTTCAATCCCGATTCTGCCAAGAAAAGCTCTGTGCAATGTTTGATTTTCATCAAGGGGACATTGGGAAAATTTTCAGCATTCAGAATGGAGAAAAAGACAAACCTCTCTACACCAGCAGCAGTAGCAGCTTGAATGAGGGATACTTTACCATCCCAGTCTACCTGTTGAATACGGAGAGAATCTGTTGGTCGAGATGTAGCTGCATCAATGACAGCAGTTATTCCTTCAAGAGCAGGGCCAAGAGTTTCAGGCTTAGTCAGATTACCTCGAACGATGTCAGCTCCCCATTCTTTTAAAAAGCTAGCCTTCTGCAGATTGCGTGCCAAACAACGTACCTGATGGCCTTCGTCTAGCGCACGACGAACCACCTGCCTTCCCAAAGTGCCTGTTGCACCAACGACCAACAAATTCATTAGTTAAATTTTTTGTAAAGAATCTTAAACTTTCTACAAGATTCTATCAGAATTTGTTGTTTGTTGTTTGTTGTTGGTCATTTGTTGTTTGTTGTTTGTTGTTTTGCTTCGCTTTGCTCACCATGCTGCGCAAAGGGAATCGGGAATTGGGAATTGGGAATT
>JAAHFP010000007.1 GCA_010672925.1 Symploca sp. SIO1C2
GCAATTATATGCGATCGCTTAATCTGGATTTGTTTTGGAAATCGGTGAAATACACTATATATAGCGTATGGCAATTTTTGCTAACCACTAGACAAAATAAGCGAACGGTGAGTTATTACTTATTACTCACCGTTCGCTCATTTTAAAACGAGTTAGAGAAATTCTCTACGACGGAATGGGGATTCCAGGTTACGGTCAAGTTGCTTGACAAATCATCTAAAATGTGTATATGCAATTATATGCGATCGCTTAATCTGGATTTGTTTTGGAAATCGGTGAAATACACTATATATAGCGTATGGCAATTTTTGCTAACCACTAGACAAAATAAGCGAACGGTGAGTTATTACTTATTACTTATTACTTATTACTTCAAAACCCGCATCAATCGACTTATTCAGCAAACCCTAAGTATAAGTGTGTAAGCCATGCCAGACAAGACTTTCAATCATTTTTAGTTTCGCCAAGTGCAAGGAAATGGCATCTTTGAGCTCAAAAACCTTGCATCTCTGTGAAAAATTCCCCAACACCTAATACCATTTAACCTTACCTGCCACCTACCACCTACAACCTATTCAAACCAGAAAGTTACGACTTATTCAGCAAGCCCTAAATATCACCTCCACTCTCCTTGAAGGGTAAAAGCTGCCAATTCTCAATTCGACCTTCTACTCCCCGCTCTTCAAGCTCTTAATCCAACTCTTAAACCGCTGCCGTAATTGTTGAATATTGGGCTGGTAACCACCGTAACGCCAACGGACATAGGCTTGGGAAATCTCGTCAATTACTTCAGCCGAAGCTGATGGCTGTTTTTGACCCATATTTTTAGCATATTCTAGGGGGGTCTGAGCTGGATGTTTACGATAACCTTTAGCACTTAAAACTTTGAGCATTTGTTGGTAGAGGTTTTCCATGGGAGGCAATCCTGCTAACCAACGACGGTAGCGCCAACTTTTCCACTGCTGCCAACCTAACCAGCCTAGAAAACTCAGAGCGATCGCTAAAATTAAACCAGTAAATAAACCTAGCCAACCACTGGACAAAAGTCGCCAGAACCAGACAATTCCTCTAAGTGCCGTACTAATAATCCCATTCCATAATTGACTTAGCCAATTGTTCACTGGTGAGGGTAACCAACCTGCCACCCACTGCCAAAACTTACGCAGGACGCCAAAGGTTTGAGATTCTTCTATACTTCGGGGAAATAGTTCATGACCAGGAATGGGATCAAAAGCAAACCAGCCTTGCTTGGTAAAATACACCTCAGTCATGGCATAGGCGTCGGTGTTTTTGACGATATACAAACCAGTAAAAGGGTTAAACTCTCCAGTATCAAACCCAACCACCAATCGTGCCGGAATACCAATCGAACGCAGCATAACTGTCAAACTGGTGGAAAAATGGTCTGGATATCCCCCTTCATATTTGAAGAGAAAGGCTTCTACTAGGTCTTCATCTTCCTCTAGAAAAGGTAAATCGAGGGGATTTTGAGGGAGACTATAGCGCTGTTTAAGAGATTGAGCCAGATATAGAGCCTTCTCATAGGATGAGGTAATTGGTTTGGGTGAAGTAGCTAAAATTTCCTCAGTTTTTTTTCTCACCCTGGCGGCAATCTCAGGGGGAATTTCCAGATAGTACTCGCTAATACTTTCAGGATAGTCATTAGTTGTTTGTTGCAACAGAGTGCGATCGCGATAGGGTACTTTAGAAATGACGGTGTAGGTGAGTCCTTCTAATAACCCCAGAGGCGATCGCAAACTACCTTCTAGATCTACTGCTACTTCTCTGGTGGGAAAGTAGAGTCGTCTAGGATAAGTTAAAGCAGGAATAATATTGGGCAGCTCGGAAACTACGGTGTAGGATTGGATTACGTTTTTAGTGCGATCAGGAGCATAGGGTGTTGGTAGCAAAAACTGATAAGACCAATCAGGTCTACTAGCTTCCATTAAATTATTTTCTCGAGAAATTTCCCACCCTTGGCCGGTATAGCGGTCAAATGCCTGTACTCGCCAAAAACCAGGAGCTTGGGAACGTACCCGCAGCACTACCTTAGGCTTGAGTTCACCCCGGAGATTCTGGTTAATTTGGTTACCAAAACCATAGTAAAAGGTATCATCTAGTTCCCCTGGTCCTGCAGTACGATTTCCACCGATACCAGTGCCACTGCCTTCTTCCCCCTCCCTCACATAGCCAGGATTGACAATGCCGCGATTATCAGCATCGAAATTCCGGTCACCCAATTCTATTGGGGAACTGACGGGAAAAGTTTGCAGCTGATAGCCAGGAAACCGAGGCATCAGGGCAAAAATCCCTAGCCCTAATCCGACAATTACTAACAAAAATCTACTGAGGTTTTTCCACGCAAGAGGCGAGGAGTTCGACAACAGGGGTAATTTTTGGCGCTTCCTGACCCTAGATATCCCCAGGCGCGACTGATAGTCCAGAACCAAAACCGGCAGCGCGATCGCTAAAAATATTAACAGTAGTGGAGCAAAAGCTAAAGTTTGGCTCAGAGTCCCAGCTACCCCCATTAGAATTAGCCCAATAACCATCGAATAGCCTAAATCCTTGCGGCGGGGTAAATCGAAGCTGTGGAGAACTTGTAGCTGGATTAATAACTCAGCTAAAACAAAGCGTGTATCGTTAAGTTGAGTAAATAAATTACCAAAAAATGCCCCCATCGCCAGCAACATCCCCATTGCCAGCAAAAATTTGACTGGAACATTGCGATCACGGCGACGATACCAACTCCAGGTTGCTCCAGCTAAGCTTAGTGGCACTGCCCAAAAGCTCATCTGAGTTTCTGCTGCCACATCCACTGCAATAATTCCGACAACCACCAACCCTTGTACCAATAATCGCAGCAGAATCGAATCCTCTACGGAAGGAATTGGTCTGGATTCAAGATTCCCCTTGGCTATCGTCTCAAAACGCTCCTTGATCATTGGTCAATTGGTTATTGGTTATTTGTCATTAGTCATTGGTCATCGGCCTGTTATCCAAACAACAAACAACAAACAACAAATAACTAATTATGTATGACAAATGGAAAAAACTAAAGGCGTCTGCTCTGAGTCATGGAAGCGGATTGCTAAAGGATAAGTTTGGTTAGGTTGTAAATCAAATAATTCTACACTCAGGTAACCTGGATAGGCTCTTTGTGCAGTTGCCGAAACTTCTGGTGTGTGCAGTGCCAAGCTACCTCCCTTAGGCAAATAACTGATGACCCGGAGAGATGGTATTTCTTCTTCCAGCTTATATTCTGCTTGTACACTGACAACACCAACAGCGGTATCCCATTCTCGCTTAACTGGTGTTTGTGTGCTAGAAATCGATACAGTCAGAGTGCTGATAATCTCTTTGGCAGCCAACATCGCCAAGAGCATCTTTTGCTCTGCTGCAGCAGTTTCATAGTTATTGGGCAAGGATTTTAGGGGTTCCAGGCTACGGCTCCCTCCACGAGTAGTTGAGGCAACTAGTACCATTCCTGCCATCTGGTTCAGTACAGGTAATTGGTTAGGGAATAAGTTTTCCACTGCATTGACTAATTTGGCTCCCAGCTGACGTTGGGAAGACATTGCTTGGGAGCAAGCATTAAGTAGTTGCCCTAAAACATTTTCTGGTAAGGAAATGGGTAGAGCCAAATTCGATAGTTCCGGCATCCACAAACGAATGGGAGGCACTACGTCCGGTGTCACAGTTCCAGGGAAGAATTGTAACACTTTCTCTTCGGGGTAGCTGGTCACACTATCGGATTCATAGTCAGAAATTTCCGACTCCCAAGGGAATAGGGGGGGACGACGTTCAATTTCGACTTGTATGCGGCGCTTTAAGAGGGCCTCAAAACGATCTTGCACTGTTGGCATTTTTTCCCATTTATAGGGGCGGGTTTCACCGCCAAGTAGTTCCATTTCCTCACCAGTTAAATTTTCTAAACCCATCCAGGGTTCTTTTTGATCGATTGGACTTTTGTTAAAGGATGCAATATTCAATTCTTCTGAATCAATGGGGTCTAACTGCTCTTGTTCAAACTCCGCTGCTGTTTCACCGTCAAGTAACCTGCCTTGGGGAGGCAAGTCTGCTTCAGATGAAGCAGGGGGAATAGACTCTTGGTTTAACCAAGCCATTAGGCGGTCATATAAAGCATCTGAGTTATTATCCATGTCACTATTCATCTTGAGATGCACCAGATCCGGATACTTAACTATTACGAATATCCCAGGCAAGCTCAAGTAGCTTAAACCATCGCTTTTCTACTTGGTTAACTGTACAACCTAATGCCTGGGCAATTTCTTCATTAGGGCGTTCTTGTTGCTTCAACTCCAGTAATTTCTTCTGTTGAGAGTTCATTTTTTTCAGAAACAGTTGCCACTCCCCTGGAGTGAGACCAATATTTTGCTGTAAGTCAGCATCAAGCCACTCATGGACTAATTGCCAACGGTGAGAAAGGGCAAACCGAATGAGATGATATTTGAAGCGTTGCTGCAAATAATCTCGCTCTCTGGGAGTTAGACCTAAAATCTCTTCAATTTCACTAGCGGGAAGATCCTTGAGGCGCAAAGTAAAGTAATCAGCACAATCACTTTGTTGACGCTCCTCAAAATAAGCAAATAATTCTTCAATAATGGTCTTACGGAGGTGGTCTTCCAATGGTTCAGATTCAGACTCTGCCATGGTCTTCCGCAATTCCTGTACAGTGGAATCGTTCCAAGTAGCATCTGAATCTGGAGCCCCTCCTTCTGCCGCCGTATCCATATCAACAGAACTTTCTGGAGGTTGTTGTCGGGAGAAGGTCTGAGCTCGTAAAATAATCAATTGTTGAGAGCGACCCGCTCCTAAGGGAATGCGTCGCTTACCATAGCGCTCAGTAAAGGCCATGTATTCCGAAAGCTCTAAGAGTCTTTGGGGGGAATAGATTTCCTCTAGGGAATTTTCCCGCCGAAAGGCACTCAAGGATTCCACATAAAATCCCTGTAAGAAATCTTCGATCAGAGTTAATCTTGCCTGATAGCTTGCCAACACCTGGGGAGTTGTAATGTAGCGATAGATAATCGCACTTAGGGTACTTTGTAATTCTACCCTTCCTCGGAGCGAACCTAGCTTGTAGTAGCGTAAACATTGCTGAAGACGAAGGTCTGCCAGTTTATATTTCCAGCTCTCCACCTCTCCCGATTTTTGAATGCGACTGCTCTGGGAGCAAATACGATTGACTTCGTCAACCAGACGCATTGCCACCTCATGGCAAGTCTGCTCGGAAGCACGAGTAGACTGCCGGAATCCTTCAAATAAATGTTTATAAATTACCTCCACGTCCTGGCAGACTCCCCTCATACCTCGTTATTTGTGTTACTTAACTAAAAACCCGACCTACAGGTACTCTTTGACTGATTTGATCTTGGTTTAGACTCAAAATAGCACTACAGTTGCTTCTATGTTAAACTCTCATGGATTTAGAAGAACAAATTCAAGTTCTAATTAAAGATGCCCCAGCAGATGGGATCACCCCCCAAATTGTTGAGGCTATTGCCCCTGTGCTAAGCCAGCTGGCCAGTCAACTCCAACATCGAGAATACTATATTCTCCAAACCCTCGAACAAGGGTGGTTGTTGACGACTCTGAGCAATCGTGCCAATCCAGAGTTAGAGAAAAATGTCATTTACGCTTTTCCTACTCTTAAAGACGCTGCTGATTTTGACTCTCAGTCAGCCTCAGACCCTCAAATCATGGCTCTATCGGTACCAGTCACTCACATTTTGTTCCAAATGTTAGCAATAGACAACGTCAATAGTATAGTGTTCTTTGATACACCAGGTAATCTAGCATCTGGTACAGAGGTACGTCGAGGTGACATACAAAAACTGGTAAAGGCACGGCTACAGCGAGTTCGTCCAGCACCTCAGTCTCATCCTAGCAATTTACCCCCGGATATTGCCTAGTACCGCTGCGCGGAATTCAAAATTCAAAATTTAAAATTCAAAATGCTTATGGAATAAGGATTATAACGATTTCAAACTGATGAGTTATTTCCATGCCCGCTGCACTAGTGTAAGAAGAAGGCTCCGAGGGTGTGGGGAGATGGGGAGATGGGGAAAAAAAGTTCACATTAATTAAGAATGCAGGTAATCTGATCTTTGGTAGAAATTTCTGCTATGATAGTTTAGATGACTGCGGATGTGGCGGAATTGGCAGACGCGCTAGATTTAGGTTCTAGTACCGCAAGGTGTGAAGGTTCAAGTCCTTTCATCCGCATTTTGAGAATAAATAAGGATTCTGGCTTTTAGCTTAGCCAGTGTTATGGATTTATTCTTGGCTATCAACTGGCTATAACAATGATGAGTATGCAATCGCAATAGTGAGTTTCAGCAATAAGAAACCTTAATTGCTACAAAATGCCCACGTAAATTATGCTCAACCAAAATGTTCATACTGGTGATTCAAGCTTAGCTCTTTCTGCTTGCAGCTTTGTCCGAATCGCTTCCGTAACTGGTTTTGGAGGTTTTGCCGCGATATAGGCAATAAGATCACGATTTTGCTCATCGTAATATTGTCGTAGTTTTTCGGTTTCGTGAAGAACAGTTTGATATTCTGCTTCAACTTCGGCACGATGAGCATCAATATAGGATAATGCAGCACTCACCTGCTCATCTGTCAAGCTAAGCATGGCACGGATAAACTTTGGTGGGTAATGCTCTATCACATAATCCATAATGTCATACAAAGTGATGCGGGTTCGGTGCAATTGTCAGTCCCCTTTCTGTTCGGATGATAGCCACTTGCCCATAAGAATGCGAAGTCATATAAATAACATTGCGATCGCTAAATCTATATTAAAGTAGATCACTACAAAACTATTGGGCATCATCGAGCAACAATCCTGCGATCGCAAACTATAGTAGTCTTTTGGTGGGATAAACTCCGGTTCCCCTCCTGGGAGGGGTTAGGGGTGGGTTAGTCGGCATACACTAATTTTGATTGAGATTCATTAATCGGGAAACCAATGCTTATCAAATAATTGCTCAAGAGAATAGGGACATTGTTCTGGTAGGGAGTTAAGCTGAGTCTTTTTCTGGACAATCAATAAAGCATTTTGGTATATTTTCGGCAACTCAGACTCTAAGTAATTTCGTAGGTTGGTGGTCATTTTATCTTCTAACTGGACTCGAAAAGTAATAATTTCTGCCGCCCAGTGATTCAAGTTTCTCTCCCTTTCTTCTTGCCAAAATTGATACAGCATTAGATGAGTGATGATCTGCAAGAGTAAACTTTTAACAGCATTTCTTTCGCTGCGTCCCAAGGTTTCCAACTCCTCGATTAAATTGTCATAATCTAACTTTTCGAGCTCCCGACTTTTGAGTAATTTTACTGTTTCAGTTAACCACTGGTCATACTCATTTTGATAAAGTTCTTTTAAATCAAGGGTTTGAGTTTTCATATATTTACATAATCTAGAGTTTTCAGATAATTTATAAACTTATATTGTCGTTTTTTGTAAAAAAACAAACTCCCGTATTTATCTCCAAAGTTCCCCATTCCGCCTTGAAATTAATTTCAAGGCTCATAGCTCAAGTCCGTTAAAACGGACTAAAAATATCTAATTATTTCCTAAGATTGTTGCATTACAGCAGTTTACTCTGCTATGGAGTACATTACCAGTCGTCTTTAGACGACTTACGCTATGAGCCTCGGAATTAATTCCGAGGTGGAAAACCGTTTTAACTATTATCTTAACCAAAATTAATTCCTCAGGGCAAACGATCTAAATTAGTCTTGACAAAAGGAGCATGATTGCTCGCTCCTCGGAGACTTGAAGACTCCTTTTACATGCTCATATACTAAAACTTTTATCCGACTACTTAATCAGCCGCCGGTAACAACAAAGTATCTTCTATCTCCTGTCGCACTTTCTGATTCACGTAACAATCACTATTCAGGCAATCCACTAGCAACTTATTGGCATCGTAATACTGCTTCAGTAGTACCTGTTGCTGCTCATTAAACTGCCAATCATGACCAATATTGCGATGCTTAATCATCACTTCTCTTAACTTCTCAATCCAAGCTTTACCATTAACTTTCCACCACTGCTTGAATTGCTCTTTATCGTTTTCTAAGTTGGGGTGTTGGTTTTCTAGTTGTTGGAGTGAATGTTTGAGTTTTGGTGCAATAATTCCGGCTTTGAAGAGAGCTCTGGAGAAGCTTCGGGAGAGGGTTTTGGAGAGGGCTCTGGAAAGGTCGAAGTCGAGGGCAATGGAAAGGTTGTGGTCGAGGTCGAGTTCGGGGTCGAGATCGAGTTCGAGGTCGAGGGCTATGGAGAGGTCGAGGTTGATGAAGATGATGTCGAAGGAGAAGTCGAAGGTTCTGGAGAGATCGAGGGATAAGTAGAAAGCTCTAACAGATGCTAGTTTATAAGAAACATCAACAGAGTTAGACTTTTGATTAACCCAGCTCAAAAACTGCTGAATTTTTTCATCACTAGCTACTAATCCATCAATCTTCTGCTTCATCAGTTGCATAAGTTTACTAGCATCCCGTATCATACCGGGCGTTAGCAAAAGCACCTCACGCCAGCGTTTTTCAGTAACGCGATTGGATAACTCCTCCAAGTCAGCTTTGGCGATAATTTCCCTAGCTGTAAAGTATTCTTGAAAGGTTAGGTGAGAGAAAGAATAAATTCCTCTAGCTCGTTCCACTAACAAGCCATGCTGCGTTTCAATTGATTTCAGCACTGCTTCGCCATCAAACAACAAAGCATCTGGGTCAGTTTTTGCATCCGGTAGGTTACAAATGTAGTCAGCGATATATTGCTCAACATCCCTTTGCTTGAAAAAGTAGTCCCCGCGCTTAAAGGTAGTAAAGGCAACTTCACTAAGCAAATCTTCCTTGCGCTGTACTGATAATTTTTTATAAACTTGCTGTCGCTTAATCTGCCGCTTAGCATCCCACTTTCTTAACAGGGTATGGATAGCGCGACTGTACAATTCAGAACGATTAGAGGGAAACTCTCCTGAATCTTCAAACTCGATACATAGTAATGTCAGTAGTAGAGGATTAGTGGCAAGCTCTTTAATCGGTTCGTTGTCTACTAGCTGCTCCATAAAGTAATCAGCCAAGTCTGATTCTTTTACTTGAAACCACTTACTTACAAAAGTCTGAATCTGCTCATCTTCAAAATCTGCTACTTCTACTTCGGTAAATTGTTCAAACGTGTATTCCCGTGCAGCAATCCGGCAGGTCATGACAAAATAATTAGTACTATAGTTCTTGGCATTAGTAAATTGTTGAATCTGATTTAGGATGCGATCGCTATCTTCTTCCTTTACTTCATCTAACCCATCTAGCAAAATTAATCCTTTACCCCAATTAAGGATCCTGATAGTTTGAGATTCTGTAACACCATAATCGGTAAAAATTTGCTTGATATAAGTCGTTAATGCTGGTTTATTTTCATTTTCAGCAAATTGCTTGAGGGTTATAAAGACTGGAACTAGCTCTCTCAGAACTTGAGAGTTAGCACAGTGAATAGCCAAATATTTTAGAAATGTAGTCTTGCCAGCTCCAGGTTTTCCTAAAACTAAAAGCTTATCGTATCGCTGGACTGCCTCTAATCCTGATACTCGTGGTTCTGTAATTTGTCCTAATCCACGACGGTAAAAGTCTTCTGACTCTGGATCAAAACCTTGTAACAGTTCATTGTGAGCTAATCGCCTGCGTCCGATAATTTTTTCTAGGATATTGACATTAGTGTAAATGTCTTCCAAACCAATAGGCTGAGTCATATCCAGCACTTTCATTGTGCCACACTGTTGTTGAATGCTAGGTTTTATTTTTTGCCTTACTTCCTGTACCAAAGCATCAATATCTAAATCATCAGCAGGTTCAGGAATCGGATGAGACGGCTGATACTTTTGGAGCAGTAAATCATGCAGCCTGCGGACTTTACCAGGTCCTCGACCCCCGATACTGAACTTTTTGTAAACTCCGCTCATCCGAGTACGGAAAGCTTGATCAGAAATATGAAGAGACTCAGCTACCGATAAGTCATTTTCCTTACTACTGAACCGTGTAACAAAAGCCTCTTCCTGTTCAGGAGACAAATCGTACTTACGAGCCAGTTGAGTTAGAAAATCAGGGGGAAGCAGTTGCATTGGGGAAATTCGGCATTATGTCAACGCTAGTTTAGCCGAAGTTAATAAAGGATACAGACACTGAAGTATAAATAAGAATACAGGCTGGAAGCCTGTTCCACCAGTTGTAGTCATGCCACTGAAAGCCTGAACAAGAATGCAGGCTGGAAGTATAAACAATAATACAGGCTAGAAGCCTGTTCCACCTTAGGGATGTTAGGCTAAGTTTGAGAGTTATTTCCCAACTTCAACAGCGACAGTAGAGACAGTTGAATTCATTGTGTAAGACTAATGAAAAATAAAACCAACTTCAGTCTCACCCAAATTACCATCGCTCTTCAGTTCTTGTTAACTCCTTTTATTCTAGGAGCGATCGCTTACGAAGTAATTAACTCTAATTTTGAAGGCTTAATCCACATTAAACTAGATAGAAATGGGGGTGAGATATTGATTGAGCGTCCTCTCACCGTCAATGATATTCAATAAAGTGATGCGGTGCGTTACGCTTCGCGACGCTGCTGGTGAAATATTGCGTAATATATTTCAGCTGCTGAATGCCCCCTAAATCCCCCTTGAATCCCCCTCCCGTCCCCCTTTGAAAGGGGGAAGCCAGAGGATGCTACGCTCTTGTTTCCACGGGGGACTTTGAATCCGGGCTCCCCCAGAATTGGGGGCTGGGGGGCTTCAAAAACCTTCGTCTTGTTGTAAATGTGTTCAAATGTTAATTTCGCTAGCAGCAAAGCGGATGCTGCTGGCGCACCATGCTACGCAAATGCTAACGCACCCTACAATAGATACTACAATCTGGAGATAACAAGGTTATGTCTGCTGGATTTGGTATTAAACGCAATTCAATATTCACATCCCATTCTCCAAACGCTCTATGTCTGATAGTTATAACTTACAACGCTTTGTTGATGCCCAGAAATAGATTTATGAACAGGTTATCTATGAACTAGAATTGGGAAAGAAAAGTAGTCACTGGATTTGGTATATATTTCCCCAAATCCAAGGTTTAGGTCGAAGCTGGACAGCAGATAAATTTGCCATTTCGTCTTTAGAAGAAGCTAATGCTTATCTCAAACATCCTCTTCTGGGAACAAGGTTAAGAGAATGTACACAACTTGTCCTGAATATAGAAGGTAGTGATATTGAAGAAATTTGCGATTATCCTGACTATCTGAAATTCTGTTCTTCTATGACGTTATTCTTTTCTGCGACAACAGATAATCGCATTTTTGAGGATGCTCTGGTTAAGTATTTTGCAGGTGAACCAGATCAGTTAACTCTAGATATCCTAGGTAATTTATAGTTAAGCGTAGGTTGGGTTGAGGAACGTAGGCGTAAGCCTTCTCGTAGAGTAACTCAACATCATATTTAGGTCTATCACGCCACTATAATAGAACTATAAGGGGCATCTGAGATTTTCTGGCAGGGCATAACTTATGAAACTAATTTTGCACAAGATATTCCCTAGACTAGTTGGTACAACAGCTCTAACAGTAACAACCTTGATGCTAGGGACTGGAGAAGCGTTTGGTGCTGAAGTTGAGATTACCCAACAAGTAATCAATGGTTTACACTATCCTACAAGTTCTCAACGGTTCTTTGACCAAGGAAGACGTACTTTTGAGCAAGAGATTCAATTGATGCTCCAGAGACTACAATCATCCCCAGAAACTTTATTACATATCAGAGAAGATTTGCCAGCACAAATAGGTGAAGAATGGCTCCTGCAAGAAGAACTCAGAATCCAGGAAAATCCTCAAATTGTACCTGATTTAAATGGCAAATAGGTAGCAGAGACAGGGAGACGCGGAGACGCGGAGACACGGAGAAAGGGATTTTCATGCATGGTAGGGTAGTGAATTTTTCATCGGGACTGCCTCCTATTCCCCTCCTGGGAGGGGCTAGGGGTGGGTTCTGCCTCCTGCCTTCATATTAGGATGCTCGCATTGCTCTAGCACGGCAATCTCTTAACCAAAGCTTAACTGCTTGACCAATAGTCCAATTGCTACTCTCTTGGGGTGGCACGGGAGAACTTTCTGGTGAAGAGGAACCAATTTGAGTAAACATCATTGCCAAGCGCCAACCATCAGTAGTTGGTGTGAGAAATAGCCAGTGAAAACTCTGGGCATCTAAAGCTTTTACCCCGATATACTGTCGTTCTAGGGTAGTGAAAAAGACTTGCTTGGGTTGCTCTGCTTCGGCTACTGTGATTTCAGGGTTATATTGACCAGGACCAAGGGAAAGAGGTTCAAATTCAGGATTTCCTGCCAAAATGATGTATCTGGAGTTATCAGCAGCTTCATCCAAGCGCCGATTCCTTTGAATTATACGATTGGCATAGTTGGCTAGATCCTCAACCATTAGGGAGGCTAATGTCTCTACGTCATCTGGGCAAGCTTTAGTTGAAGAATCAGCAATATAAACTGGGTTATCCAAGCTAGAGGATTCGGGAAACCAGTAATTGCCCTGCAACCCCAAGCAACTAATCAGTAACAATCCACAAAATCCTAGCTTAGGCATTAGCTGTTGTTAACTCCTCACAAATCCTTTCCCAGGCAGCAACTGGATCACTAGCAGCGGTAATTGGTCGCCCGATAACTAAGTAATCAGCACCAGCTTTAATCGCAGCAGCGGGAGTCATTGAGCGTCTTTGGTCTCCTGCTTGTGCCCAACTAGGTCTTACTCCTGGACAAACTAGCAGAAAATCATCGCCGCAAACTCGCCGTAATTGCTCCACTTCCTGAGGAGAACAAACAGCGCCCTGTAAACCAGTTTCTTGAGCTAGTAATGCCATCTGTAGGGCATATTCTGGCAATTCAAGGGGAATTTTTAGGTCAAAAGCTAAATCCCTTGAACTGAGACTGGTAAGTAGGGTAATCGCAATTAACTTAGGAGGCGAACATCCTGCTGCCTGTGCCCCCTCTGCAACTGCTGCCACTGCTCCTTTGAGGGCACTACGACCAGCAACTGCATGAATTGTGGTTAAATCCACACCATAGGTTGCGGCAGCACGACAGGCTCCGGCTACAGTATTGGGGATGTCGTGGAATTTGAGGTCTAGAAAGATCCGCTTTTGCCGGTCTTTGAGAACAGGCAAAATCCTAGAACCAGTGCTTACAAATAATTCTAGCCCTACTTTCCAGAAAGTAACTTGAGGCAAGCTCTCTACTAATGCGATCGCTTCTGCCTCAGTTGCGACATCCAAGGGCACAATAATCTGATTTTCTATACCCATTTCTCAATTGTAATCGTTCCCTACAAATTATCCCTTGGGTTGGTTTTATAGCAAAAGGCAGAAGGCAGAAGGCAGAAGGCAGAAGGAAAAAGGTTGACAGGTAAAGGTTTCAGCATTTGGCTTTGTCCTAACCTCCATGGCGGTTGCTATAACTGAGATCTTCACTATTCTCGATAACCCGCAAACAAATGGCTTAAGCCCCTTGTTACCATTAGCCAGCTATGTCTAAGCTTAAGTTGACACCAATGACCCTAAACCCGCCCCTACAAATGTACGAAATTTTCTTCCCAATTCGACCTTCGACCTTCGACCTTCTCCATTCTCTATTCCCCATTTCAAGATATCAATCGCACAAATCTCTTTTTCCCCACTTGTAAAACCTTACCTGCTAGGAGTTCAGGGGAATCTAAGGTGAGGTCAACTTCAGAAATGCGATCGCCGTCCAGTTTTACTGCTCCCCCTTGAATTTGTCGCCGTCCATCTCCACTACTTTTGCACAAACCGCTGGTACTGAGGATATAAAACAACTTAGCAGGAAACTGCACTTGAGATAGGGAAAATTCCGGTACCGCATCACCTGTACTCGTGGCATCTCCCTGAACCAAATTCATTGCTGCTTGTTGAGCTTCTTGAGCCGCTGCTTCTCCGTGGTATTGGCTAACAATATCAAGAGCCAGTTGTTTTTGGCGATCGCGTGGAGATTCTGGTAGTTGATCCAAAGGTAAATTTGTCAGCAATTCATAATATTGATCTAACAAATTATCTGGTGTTTTTTCCAACTTGGAGTACATAGAGAGGGCATCTTCTCTCAAGCCGACATAATTCCCCAAGGACTTCGACATTTTCTGCACCCCATCAGTCCCTAGTACCAGGGGTGTTAATAGTCCAAACTGGGGTGTTTGTCCAAAATGTCGTTGTAAATCTCGTCCTACAGCAATATTGAATTTTTGGTCAGTTCCCCCCAACTCGACATCAGCGTTTATTGCCACTGAATCGTAGCCTTGTAACAAGGGGTAGAGAAATTCATGAATATAAATAGGAGTTTCCTGCTGATACCGTAGAGCAAATCCTTCCTTGGCTAACATCTGTCCTACAGTCATAGTGGCTAGCAGTTGGATAATTTTCGATAAATCCAATTCCTTAAGCCATTCCGAGTTATAGCGAATTTCCAGCCTTCCTGGTGTTTGGAAGTCTAAAATTGGGCGTACCTGCTCCAAGTAAGTCTCCGCATTGTGTTTAACTTGAGCTGGTGTTAACTGGGTACGCACTTCTGATTTTCCCGTTGGGTCACCAATTTGGGCTGTAAAATCTCCAATGATCAGTACAGCTGTATGACCAGCATCCTGAAAGGCTCGCAGCTTCCGCACAGGGATACTATGACCAAGATGGATATCTGGTGCGGTGGGGTCAATGCCCAACTTAATCCTCAAAGGGCTATCGGTTTTCTCTAGGCGTTGAGCCAAGTTCTCGCTTGGGTTTTGGGATTTTGGTTGGTCAGGAAAAATTTCAGTGACACCTCGGTAGAGCCAAGCTAGGTTATCGGGAGTTGGAGGATTTGACATTATACTTCTTGCACCAATTTAGGGAATAGGAAATAGGGTTCAGGGAACGGAGGGTGCTACAATCGAATCTTCGCAAGAGCTCTATTAATGTGGAACATCTTTTAGGGGCAATAGGGGTTCTCACATTTGAGCGATAATTTCAGTGAATATACCTAAGTATACCTGTCCAGATGCTCTGTCCAACCCCCTGTAGTTGAATGGAGCTTTTAAGAACCCCTCAACTGGGGGTGATTACCACCTGCTGGGAAGGGAAGAAACAAACTACTCCTGCCTGGGAGCCTTGTTTCTTCAGAGTAACTGATCCTTACTATCTATCTCAAAGGGGATAGACTAACATTAATTAGCATAAAATGCCACAATATCTGTGTTTGAGCAGTTAGCTTTTGTTAAGGTATGCAGCTATTATTAAGGCGATATCAACTTTGAGGCTAACTGAGGGTGACAGCAAAATCCTAAAATACAGTTGCGTAACCTTTATTTGAGTATGGTATAGATGTTGTTCTAGTAAACTAACCTATCTGTGATCCTGATTACTGCTAACAATTTCTGTAATCACGTATAACCAACTATTAATTTTCCAGTTGCCCTCGTCTCTAGAATTGCTGTCTTTTGTAAGTGAGGAAGTGAAACCGCTGTGTCGTCTAGCACCGTTCAACAAAAACAACAAAAACAACAGAAGCAAGATAAGAATAGCGCTTCATCACCAGTTTTTCAGTTTGTGCAAGGAGTTGCTCAGGTAACAGGTGGAACTGTACTCGGCATTACCATGCTAACGAGCTCACTCTTTGCTGGTGGACTGGTTGGCTTAGCGACTAGCTTCCGTAACCTCCCAGATGTCAGAGTATTACGAGGCTATGTACCGACAGAAACAACTTATATTTATGACATCAAAGGTAAGCATCTGGCTAGTATTCATGGTGAAGCTAATCGTGAAGTAGTCAAATTAGACCAAATCAGCCCGCAACTCAAGCGAGCAGTGTTAGCCATGGAAGATAGTCGATTTTACTATCACCAGGGTATTAACCCCAACAGTATTGGTCGGGCTTTCAAAGCTAACTGGGAAAGTGGCTCCGTGGTGGAAGGTGCTTCAACCTTAACCATGCAGTTGGTGAAAAACCTATTTCTCTCACGAGAGCGTAAATTCAGCCGAAAAATTGCTGAAGCGGTGCTAGCAATCCGAGTCGAGCAAATCTTTGAAAAAGACCAGATTTTGGAGATGTACCTCAATCAAATCTATTGGGGTCACAATAACTATGGTATACAAACTGCCTCGGAAAGCTTCTTTGCTAAATCGGCTTCCGAGCTTACCTTGGCAGAATCGGCCATGCTAGCTGGATTGATTCAGTCTCCAGAAGAATACAGCCCTTTCGCTAATTATCCCAAGGCAAAAGAGCGGCAATCCATTGCCTTGACAAGGATGCGAGAGTTGGGATGGATTAGCGCTGAAGAAGAAGCAGCTGCTCGTAAGCAACCTTTGGGCATCGGGAAAAGTACTTCATGGCAAGTTAGTGAACTTCCTTCCATTACAGAAGCAGTGGTGGCGGAGTTGAATGAGCAATTTGGGAAAGATACTGTCCAAAAAGGAGGGATGCGAGTCCAAACGACGATTGACTACAACTTCCAAAAGAGGTCTGAAGAGTTAGTAGCTAGAGCCCATCGCAACTTGGGGATTTATGCCGATCAGGTAGCCTTAGCAGCTGTAGACCCCCGAACCCATTTTGTTAAAACCTTAGTAGGTAGCGTTAACTACGAAAAGAGTCAATTCAACCGTGCGATTCAATCTCGGCGTCAACCGGGGTCTTCTTTCAAGCCCTTTGTTTACTACGCTGCCTTTGCCACTGGTAAGTATACACCTTACTCCACTGTTATGGATACTCCAGTGAGTTATCGGGATGGATCTGGATATTATTCTCCCAGAAACTATGGTGGTGGGTATTCTGGTGCTGTAACCATTCACACCGCTTTAACCCAGTCTCTTAATGTTCCGGCAGTGAAGCTGGGCAAAAAAGTAGGACTTGACAAAGTGATTGAAATATGTCGTACCTTGGGCATTAAGAGTCCGTTGGAACCAGTGACCTCTTTACCCCTAGGGGCGATTGGTCTAACACCTTTGGAAATGGCAGGAGCTTTTGCCACCTTTGCTAATAATGGTTGGCATTCTGACCCAACAATTATTGTACGGGTGACAGATAGTGAGGGCAATATCATACTCGATAATACTCCTAAACCTAAGCTGGTTCTTGACCAATGGTCTGTTGCTTCCCTCAACCATACCCTGATAGGGGTGATTAACGGTGGTACAGGAAAAAGAGCTTACATCGGACGTCAGGCGGCAGGTAAGACGGGTACAACTTCTTCAGAAAGGGATGTTTGGTTTGTTGGCTATGTACCACAAATGTCAACAGCGGTTTGGATTGGTAATGATGACTACAGACCATTAGGGGGAGGAGCCACCGGTGGTGGATATGCTGCACCAGTCTGGAGGCAATTTATGTATATGGCCTTAGAAGGTCAGCAAAAGGAATATTTCCCCTTACCTTCTAAATATCCTCGTCCTTAATACCAAATCCGGTTAAAAAAAGATATTCTCTCGCCCCTAAATCCCCCAATTATGGGGGACTTTAATTTATGTTTACCGTGTTCTGCAAAGCGGATTTGGTATAAAACTGAAGTTTTAAGCATAAATCTTTTGCGTAAAACCTATCTCTTGTCCAGATAGGTAAATAGAGAGAAAAATTCCAAAGACTACAATGCCCCCATTGACGTGAGTGCCAATGGGGGTTTCTCTATAAACTGGGTGTAGGGTGTGGTGAAAATAAGCATGGATAATTAGGGCTTGCTGAATAAGAAATAAGCAGTAGTAGGACTTCAGTCCAAAAAGAAGCATTATCTACCACCTAACACCTAACACCCATATCAGGAATAGTCACGGTAAATGTTGTTCCTGCACCAGCTTTGCTGTTTACCGTAATCTGACCGCCATGTAAATCAACAGACTTCTTGACAATTGCTAACCCTAATCCGGTACCAGGGATATTGCCGACATTGTCACCACGATGGAAGGATTCAAACAAAAGTGGTAAGTTTTCTGGGGGAATACCAATACCGTGGTCTTGAATCTGGAAAATCAGATTCTCTTCTTCAAAGGCTACTTCTAACCTAATGGTGCTAGTAGTTGGTGAATATTTAATCGCATTGGAGAGCAAGTTGATGAGAATATGCCGCAACAGTTTTTCATCTAAGCAAACCAACCATTGAGAAAGTAAAGTAGTTGCATCGGGACTGTCTTCTGCCTTCTGCTCTTCGTGAACACAACCTTGAGATGAGCACTGGAAAACCATTTTGTGTTTTTTACCTTCGCTTTGCTGCAACTCTTCTACCAAAGAGCAGCAAAAGCTAATGATATCTAAGCAAGAAGGCTGCAACCTTAATTTTTGAGCGTCTATCTTACTCCAGAAGAGTACATCATCTAACATCTCGGTCATATGTTGAACTGTGGAGCAAATGCGTCCAAAATGAACTTGTTTTTTCTGCTCAGTCCATTTGTGGTGGTAGTGTTGCAGTAATTCCGTGGAACTGAGGATTGTGGCCAAAGGTGTGCGAAATTCATGGGAAGTCATAGAAACAAAGCGAGATTTAAGTTCGCTCAGTTCTTTTTCTTGTTCGAGAGCTTTGCGCATTTTTTGCTCTGCCAACTTATACTCAGTGATATCTTCAGCAATACCAACTAGGCGATAAATTTGTCCTTCTGAGTCGCAAATGGGAAAGCCTCGATCTCTAATCCACCGTTCTTGACCACCGACTTGTAAAATGCGATACTCTACGTCGTATTCACCTTGCTTCTGTTGCTTTAAAGCTGCAATCGCACGTTTTCGATCCTCTGGATGAACATTGTCTAGGAAAGATTGGGGATTCTGGTACATACTCTGGCAACTACGACCCCAAATCTCTTCGTAAGCAGGACTGATGTAAATCATCTGTTCCTGTTGAGGAGCTTTCATCCAGAAAACCTGACGAATATTTTCCGCCATCTGACGAAATCGCTGTTCACTCTCTCGCAGTGCTTCTTCTGCCTGCTGTTGTTCCATTGCCATTTGATTAGTAGCAATGAACTTACCAATACTTTGAGCCATTAACTCAATCATTTCCTGCTCATCGGTACGAAAATTTGTACCTCTGGATTTGGTTGAAGAAAAACTCAATGTACCGTAAATTTCACCATTGACAAATATAGGAGTACAAATATAAGAGTTGAGCTTAAAATCGAGACTGGAATGCTGTGGTCTAACCTGGCTGATCTTACCAATACTATTGTAAGTTATAGTTCTTTTTTGCTGGTAAGCTACAGTACAATAAGTATCTTCTAAATCTTGAAATAAATAGGGAATTAAGGATTTTAAATCCGATGTAATGGAGCGAATATCGTAGGAGCTGCCTGTAATTTTAGTAATTATTCCCGTGGTTAAGCCAAAAATTTCACATCCCGTTTGGAGATAATCAGCAAATAAATATTCAATATCTTGGTAATTGGTAGTATTCAGCCGATGTAGCCTTTTGAGGTTAGAACTGAAGTTAGCTAAAGCATTAGATTTATCAATAAGTGCTGTCTCTGCCTGCTTGCGTTCCGTGATATCTCTGACAATGACAATAACTTCGTCTATGTCACTAACAGCAAACCGTGCTTCATAAAAGCGGAATTGGGAATTACACCATAGTTGATACTCGAAGGATTGGGTTTCTCCAGTAGTTAGTGCTCTTTTCACACAAGCCATTGCTGGTTCTGCTACTTCCCAGGGAAATATGTCATACAAACTTTTATCTAAAAATTGCCAGGGATTAAATGGCATCTGGCAGTCTTTTGCTGCTTTATAGTTTACTAACTTCCCCTCTATACTAAGCCGCAGGATCAAATCGGGTATTGCGTTAAGCAAAGCACGATTAGTAGCAAAGCTTCGGGAGAGAGCTTGGTTTGCTCTTTGTAGTTCCCTCTCCGTCTGCTCATGTTCCGCTAGTTCCGTTTGTGCTTGCTTGATAGTCGATTGTTGGATGGCAATTTGTGCTAATTCAGCATCGTGTTGCTTGATGAGTTCTGTTTTTTCAGCTTGGAGTTCTTCAACTTCTTGCTGTAGTGACTCAATAGTGCGGTACATTATATGACTAGTCATGAAAAAATTTTTATATTGTGTTCAATTGACCATTTTTTTTAATTCAAAATTAAGAATGCATTAAGAAAAAATAATTTTGTATTCATTAATTTTTGGTACAATACCCACTAATTATCTTTAATTTTGAATTTTGAATTTTGAATTTTGAATTGTCTGGACATTCCCTGCTCTTGTATCAGAGTGAGGGATGCCAAAACCACTTGTATCGGAATGATTAAAAATTTGGTTTTTTGCTTAGGAAAAATAGATGCTTTTGGGCGCAAGCATTGCGCCTCTACACCAAGAATATTATCCCGATGTAGCTGGAATTAATATTTTTACCTAACACTTGCTGGCTTAATACTGCTCGGATAATCTCTCATTACTCCCAGCTTCCCTGATATTTTAAGCAAATTTTCTTAGCCAAGCAATACTAGAGTGGCATTGTATAGCCTAACCTTAAGGATTTGTTATTGTACCTAATTATAAATAGTTTTTCTGCTTAAGTAGATAGACAAGTTAAAATCTTCTTGAAATCTTCATATACAGCGTTTGGGGAATTGGATGTGAAGCTTGACTAACATTCAATTGGAGAATTTTACCAAACCCCACACCCTACACCCAATGGTGACAAGTTATAGCAAAAGGCAGAAGGCAGAGGGCAGAAGGCAGAAGGCAGAAGGTAAAAGATTGATAGGTAGAGGTTTCAGGATTCAGCATTGTCCTAACTATCCTGACGGTTGCAATAAAAGGTCCTGCGTTTTGTCAAGTACTATATATAGTGTTTAATAACTCGACCTTCGACCTTCCCCATTCGACCTTCCCCATTCCCTCTTGACCTTAACTTGTCACTAATGCCCCACGCCTTGAAGGGGAAAGCTCAATAGGAGAACCACTAACAGGAATTGTCACAGTAAAGGTTGTTCCTGTACCAACTTTGCTGTCTACTGTAATTTGACCATCATGTAAATCAATAGACTTCTTGACAATGGCTAATCCCAGTCCAGTACCAGGAATATTACCAACATTGTCACCACGATGGAAGGATTCAAACAAATGTTGTAAGGTTTCTGGGGGAATGCCGATACCGCTATCTTGAATCTGGAAAATCAGATGCCCCCCCTCAAAGGCTACTTCTAATTTAATAGTGCTGCTAACTGGTGAATATTTAATCGCATTCGAGAGCAAATTGATGAGAATCTGCCGTAGTAGTTTTTCATCTAGGCAAACTAACCATTGAGGAAGTTCAGCAACAGCCACTGCTGAGGTAGACTCAGCACCATTGTGGTACATGGGTATGATCTTATCTTCGGATAAAGAATGATTATTCTCTTCTGCTTTCTTCTCACCAAAGTTTAAGTATTCTACCGGATTTGATAGGAGTGAAGCAGTTGCATAGGGGCTAGAGTCGTCATAGTTTAAACGACAACAATTGGCTCCTAACAGTTGCTGTTCTTGAACAGTATCTTGGGATAAGCACCGGAAAATAACATTGTGCTTCTTACCTTCGCTTTGCTGCAACTCTTCTACCAAATTGGAACAAAAGCTAGTGATATTTATCCAGGAAGGATTTAATCTTAATCTTCGATCGTCTATTTTACTCCAGAATAGTATATCATCTAACATCTCGGTCATATGTTGAACCGTGGAGCAAATTCGCTCAAAATGAACTTGTTTTTTCTGCTCAGTCCATTTGTGGTTGTAGTGTTGCAGTAATTCCGTGGAACTGAGAATTTTCGCCAAAGGTGTGCGAAATTCATGGGAAGTCATGCAAACAAAGCGAGATTTAAGTTCATTCAGTTCTTGTTCTTCTTCAAGAGCTTTGCGCATTTTATGCTCCGTCTGCTCATGCTGGGCTAGTTCAATTTGTGCTTGCTCGATAGTTGATTGTTGGGTCGCAATTTGTTCTAATTCCGCATTGTGCTGCTTTATGAGTTCGATTTTTTCAGCCTGGAGTTGTTCAACTTCTTGCTGTAGTGACTCAATAGTTCCGTATATTGTCTGGTTAGCCATGAAACTTTTGTATAGCGTGTGCGTTTGAGATTCCTTCTTCTTACACCAAATCCCGGTCAACCACCCTTTTTGAAGAAAGTTCGGAGAGTTAGGGCAGCAGCAGCAATCCCCATCGACTTCAATGGGAAAAAGAATAGGGGATTTAATATTAGATGAACAGCACTTTTACTTGTACCTTTGGTGTAGGCTCCAAGGCAATTCCAGTGAAAAATCTTTCGCCACGAAATTATAGCCTAACCTTAAGGATTCGTTATAATACTTAATTATAGATAATTTTTCTGCTTGAGTAGATAGACAAATTCAAAACTTCTTAAATCTTCATAATATACCAGTCGCCAGGGTGGTTAAGACATTTCTCAAGTAAGGCAAGTTAGTTAACAAGGGGCTTAAGCCCCTTGTCTCTGTTCTAATCACCTTGGCGTTTGCTATATGCTGGAGATTCTGCTCAACAGCAGGAAGAGAGGGAGTCTCCAATTTCAACGGCGTCTAAATTCGATGATATTTTCTTTAATCGTAACGTCATAGCCGACATAGAAGTCTTGTCCCAGTAGTCCAATAGGCATAGCAGGGGGAGCAACTGCTACTTTTACCTTACTCTTGAAGCGACCATTGATTTCTATAGAATCGGCAATAGCTACTGGCAGGGCAACTATGCTACCATCAGCAATAGCCACTGTTTTGATTTCTACTGGTTGAAGTTGCAAGCTAGCTGCTATTGACCTAGTTACCAGAGTACTGCTGGCTCCTGTATCAAACAACATCTCAAATTTCTGCTTGCCATTGAAGGTAACTTCAATTACCGGTATTCGACTTTGTCTCCCTTTGATGGGAACGGAGAAATAATCTGGTTCCGTGTCACCCTCCTTGGGCTTTTCTGGGGGAGGAGCGGCTTTAGTTTTTGCTTCTGCCATAAACCGCTGGTATTGGGGTAGTCTTTGTTGAGCATTAGCGTAATTAGCATCAGAAGCAGGAACAGATTTCAACAAGTCAATTGCTCTTTGCCATTGGCTAGCAACTAAGTTCCAGTCATCTCGGGATACTGCTGATTTAGCAATGGTAATCGCACCAGTGGCAATATCGATCGCGTGAGGATAGGCATCGGAGTTTGTAGAGGCAGTGGGTTCTGGTGATGGTGAGGCTTTAGGTTTAGGTGTTGGCGTTGGGGAAGCAGCAGGAGTAGGACTGGTAACAGGAGAAGCAGGAGTAGCATCGGTTAAATTAGCAGTATCAGTATCATTGTTACCACAACCAAGAGAGCCCAAAGCTAAGATACTTGATAAAGCTATCAAAGTACCGGTTTTAAGAACAGGTTTGAACATGAATTTAGAATTTAGAATTTAGAATTTAGAATTGGTATATTTAATTCTTCCCGGTGAAATCTAATAAAAACAATAAATCAGGCTCTCCTGTTACCTGTTGCCTATGACCTTTTGCCCAATGGTGACAAGTTAAAAGGTAGTGCATTTTGTCAACTCCCATATATGACGTAGTGGTTCTAAAAAAACTTATATATGGAAATACCCCAAGGGTGTCAGAAAATTGTATTCTTCTTCCGGAAGCTCCTCTGCTCCTCTGCTCCTCTGCTCCTCTGCTCCTCCGCTCCCTTGACAACAGAATTTTTGCCTTAACTTGTCACCAATGCCTGTTCCCTCTTACCTTCTAGCTTATTGATGAGATTGATAGGCTTTAGCAGAAGCTCGGATCCAAATAGATACAGCGATCGTTAAGGGAATTAGTAAGAATAACATGCCAGAAACTAAAGGATGTGCTCGTACCGTTGGACTAAACATCATCATCGCTACTCCTAAGGCACAATAAACTAGTCCACCAAGGGGTAGTCCAATTACTAGCAAAGCGAATTTATTGTCATCATTCATTGCAGTTGCCTCGATTAGCTCCCATATCTTTAAATTATATCTTCCCTTTTAGGTCAACCAATGAGCCATCACAAAACCTTAAAGTCTCGTCTTGATCGCTTTATTCATGCTCCCCAAACTGAATTGGTGCTCACTGTGTTGATTCTACTAGCAGTGATTTTGGTGATTGCAGAAGTTGCTCTTGAAGGTAAAGGTGTCAAGTATAAGTTAGTTTATCTTACTCAAGATTTGTTAACGGGGATATTTATTACTGAGCTAGCTATTCGCTATTTTGTCGCCCGCAAGAAGCGGCGTTTTTTCCGCAACTACTGGGTAGATATTATTGCAGTAATGCCTTTCTTTCGAGCATTTCGCCTCTTGCGCCTGTTACGGATGTTAAGACTCCTGAGAGCAGCAATTTTGTTGAACCGGAACCTGCATCGGGTCTCATCTCCTTTCGCTGCCAGTTTAGGGGCTCAGATTGGGGTTTTTCTGAGTGTGGGCTTAATTATCCTTATCGGTGCTTTGGCAATCTACCTGTTGGAGGGGAGAAATAATCAGGCATTTGCTTCGGTGACAGATGCTTTGTGGTGGAGCTTTTTTACCCTGGTATCGGGAGAACCCATTGGTGGTGAACCCCAAACCACTGCTGGACGTTTTATTACCCTCATTGTAATGATTGGGGGTTTGACCATGTTTGCAGTGTTTACAGGGGTGGTTTCTGCTGTAATGATGCAAAGACTCAAAATAGTAATGGATGTCAAAAATTTGGAACTAGATGAACTGCGCAACCATATTGTTATCTGCGGCTGGAACCGTAGTGGACATCTAATTATTGAAGAACTTCATGCCGATCCGAGCATGAAGCATTATCCTATTGTGGTGGTAGCGGAATTTACGGAAACACCGGAACACGAACTCAAGCGTATAGATCTTTCCCGACTTTACTTCAAAATTGGTGACTATACCATCATTGACGTGTTGGAAAGTGTCGGGATTTATCATGCTGCACGGGCAATTTTGTTGGCAGATGCTACCCATCCTCGCAGTGATCAGGACCGGGATGCCAGAACAGTTTTAGCAGCTTTGACCATTGAAAAACTACATCCAGGGATCTACACCTGTGCTCAACTTCTGGATCGGAAAAATAATGTGCAACTGCGAGTAGCGGGAGTTGAGGATGTAATCGTTGCCGCTGAGTTGGCAAGTCACTTGATTGCTACCTCAGTTCGGAACCAGGGTTCTGTGGATGTACTAGCAGAGTTACTTACTGTACAGATTGGTAACCAATTTTATAATATACCCTTACCGGAGCAGTGGGTGGGTATGGCGTTTTGGGAAGTTTCTCAGTTACTGAAAGATGAGTTTGATACAATCCTGCTAGCAATAGAACGACAAGCCAATGGTAATCGAGAAACTATAGTTAATCCTCCTAAAGAGCAACCAGTAATGCTCGGTGATAATCTTGTGGTTATTGCTCGTAGTTTGCCTCAGGTTGTAGGAAGGAAGGGGTAAGAGAGTTGAGGTTGTTTGTTATTTGTTGTTTGTTGTTTGCGATCGCAGATTTTATTATTTTAGGATTTCACTAGCCAGAAATTAGAAAATATACGGAATTTAAGGTAAATGACCCACACACCCGTAAAACTGACTTTTGAGCAATATCTCGAATATGACGATGGCACGGATAACCGTTATGAACTATGTGATGGGGAGCTAATACAAATGCCCCCAGAGTCAAAAAGAAATATCTGGATCTCCCTGTGGCTAAGAGATGAATTAGTCCAACTGGGTAATCGACGTTTGGTTTTGCCTAGCAATTGTTGTGAATTGCAAGTAATTGGAAAACACAAAACCGTTTCCCTGACTTAGTGGTAATTAGGGAAGAGCATCTCATCGAGCCTGAAAAACGATGCACTATCACTCTCAATATGCCTCCCCCACGGTTAGTTGTTGAGGTAGTCAGCCCTTACCGCCATCAAAAAGATGAAAACTACAAACGTGATTATATTGAGAAGCGACAACAGTATGAGCAACGAGGTATTCCTGAATACTGGATTGTTGACCCTCAAGCACAGTTAGTCACTGTACTGCTATTGATCAATGGTAGGTATCAGGCAACTGAATTCACTGGTAATCAGCGGATTGTTTCTCTAATTTTTCCTGAATTAGAACTGACTGCTAAACAGGTTTTGGAAGCTAGGTGATATCAAATCCGGTATTCATAAACCAGTTATGCCCACATTGTAGAGACGTTGCATGCAACGTCTCTACAGGGTTTTCGCGGTTGCCTTATTTGTGGTCTAGCTTTCATCTTTTGGAAGGCTACAACTGACTGCTGCGGATTTAGTCAATGCTTGGACTTATGCTGAGGCTTACCCAGAAGAAATTGAAGCAGCACTTCGAGAAGAGGATAAAGAATAATAGAAATCTTTCTCTTGATATTGCTTTTATTTTTTGATACTATTATTTCATAATAGGAAATGTGTGCGCCTATATATAAATAAGTAGGGAGCAGTCAACTTTCATAACCTGGTGGTGAAATTTCTTCATCTGGGCTACCTTCTGTCTTATCCCCGGTTTCCCTTCTATGATGATACCCGCAGCATTCTGGGCAAGCTTCATTCCATCTTTAGCAGCCAAATTATCTTCAGATTTAATTAATGCTGTATTAGGTGAACTTCGTGGCAGTATACGACGTGCCATTGAAACAGGTCCTGAACAAGCAGCACTCCAACAAGCTTATGAGTCAGCTTTCCAAGCCTGTTTGCCATACATGTCTCCTCCAAGGGAAGATCTGAAAGACCACTATGCTGAGTTATTGTACAGTTTTGTTAAGAGACAAAAGGTATCCGAAATTTTTGCTGAATTAGTCGATGTCAGACCCGGTGTCAATCTTGATATACCAGCATTAGAGGCAGCATTTAAGGCAGATTATGATACTGAAACTTTGCCTGAGTTTAATTTTTCCTTGGTCATGCAGGTATTTGCCAAGGAATATGTTAGTGCTGTAGAACACAGCAAGGTTTTGCATCATATTGTTGAAGTTAAACATTTAAAGGCGATTGTTGCTAACTTGGAACAATTGGCAGAACCTGTTAAAGATATAGCCGATAATACCACCGTTCTTCCTGCAATAGAAAAAAAGCTTGTAGAGTTGACTGATGCTGTTTTATCGGGAAAAGAGGATCTAAATAAGTTGGTGCAAGCAATTGCTGCTTGGCTGACTCATCGGGATCAAGTTACCTTAAAGAATTTATTCCTAGTAGGACAAAAACTGGATCTTTTCTTAAGCACTCCAGGAAGACATGACACGGCTGAAGTCACTGCTATTAAAGATGAGGTTCAACAGCTGCGAGAGGAAGTTAGTCGTCGTGCAGAGCAAGGATTAAGTACTAGTGAACTAGAGCAGCTTGAGGAAATATATCGCAGCGAAATTAGCGCTTGCCATAGTTTGCTGACTTTTCAGGGTATGCTGCAAAATAATCAACCTGTTGCTTTACCAATAACAGATATTTTTGTCTCCTTGTCGGTTGCAGCTGCTAAACCTAGGATTAGCACCCCGGAAGAAGAACAAATTCGGCGTCAATTAGAAGCTGCTGATAAGTTTCCCCAACATTCAAGTTTATCGGCAGAGCAAAGGGAAACACTCCTGTGCCGTTTAGAGGAAATACATCAGGAACCTTCCCCTCAGTCAGAGGAAAAATCAGACATAACTCAAGCCTTGCTGAAGTCTAAATCTCAAGCTTTGGTAGTTTTGGGAGATCCTGGAGCCGGGAAAACAACACTGCTGAGGTATCTAGCATTAGCTTTTGCTGAAAATCATGCGGCTCAACGGTTAGATTTGGCGGAGCAACGATTGCCAATTTTTGTACCCCTGGCTGCCTATAATGCTACCTTGGACAATAACCATGATTTTCCTTTATCCGAGTTTCTAGCTTATTACTATCAAACGAATCGAGAGTTACCGGGTTTAACCCCTCTATTTAAAAAATATCTTGAACAAGGACAAGCGATCGCATTATTTGATGGACTCGATGAAGTTTTAGATGTGAGTACACGTCAATTAATAGCACAGCGGGTTCAAGCATTTATTAATCGCTACCTGCCTCTTGGTAATCGGATTATTATGACTAGCCGTGTTGTCGGTTATCAAGAGGTTCGTTTATCGAAGGAAAACGTTGCCCATTTCCGAGTTTTAAGTTTAGATGAGACAGGGATTGCCAAGTTTATTCGAGCCTGGTCTTTAGCTTTTGAAGCAAGAATCAGAGGAGAAACCCTGGAGCAGGTTTCTAGTGAAACTGTCAGAGAAGCCAAAACTAAAGAGCAAGGCTTGGCTGAAGCCATCGAAGCTCCCAGTGTGAAAAAATTGGCAGGTAATCCTCTACTGTTAACAATTTTGGCAGTGGTTTATCGCCAAGAAGGTCTGCGATTGCCTCGCCGTCGAGTTGAACTGTATGATCGTTACTCTCGGGTTTTGCTAGAAACTTGGAATCGTGTCCGTAGTCAATCTGGTAGACCAGTCGGTAAACCATTAGAGTTTTTAAGTACAGCCAAAGTTCTCTCCCATTTGGCTCTGTGGTTACAGCAAAATAGACCTAGTGGTATGGCTCGTGGAAGGGAGGTTCAGAAACAACTTTGTGATTATTATCTATCCCGTAAAGGGTTCAGTTCACCTAAGGCGTATCTTCAAAGTCAAAAATTTGATGTAGGGGCAAAGCATTTGGGCGATAATTTATCGATGAAACCCAAGATGTACAGTCCAAATGCTTCGCCCTCCGGCAGTTTTAAAACATGCCCTAGTCCCGAAGAAATAGACGCAGTTGAGCAGGAAGCCCAACAATTTCTGCAAGATGTCCGGGAACACAGCGGTTTATTGATCGAGCGAGGGAAAGACACCTATGGCTTTATGCACCTCACCTTTCAAGAATATTTTACTGCTTGGGCATTGGCGAAGATGCCATTAGAAGAAAGATGGCAAATCATCTCTCCTCATTTGCACGATTCCCGTTGGCGTGAGGTAATTCTGCTAACAGCCGGACAAATCAGTGTTGTGGATGCTAACGAATGGGAAGCTACGGCTTTCCTTAGGAAGATTCTAGAGGCTGGCAGTCGTTTTAATGACTTGCTGCAACGAGATGAAATTTTAGCAGCAGCCTGTCTAGCTGATGAAATCGAAATTGCACCGGATTTAAGTCAAATTATAGTAGAACGTATTGGTCAAGCCCTGAGATCACCTTATCCTAAGGTAGCAAAAGCTGCTGTTGAAGCTATGGGGAATCTTCAACAGACAATTTTAACCAATTTGGCTACAGCAGAGACTATCAAAGGACTTACCCAACCGCAAGCCTGGAAGCGGGAAATTGCAGTAGATACCCTAGCCAAACTAGATTCAAGTCCTCAACGTACTCAAGCAGTGCTCTCTACTCTTGCTGATTCAGATGACTCTGTTCGTATTTCAACGGTTCGTGCTCTTAGTCAGTTTCAGCCGATGAGTGAAGAAGTGCTTGGAGCGATCGCTACTAGAATAAAACAGGAGCCAGAAGCTGGACTGCGTTTTGAATTGGGGTTGGCAGTCTGGCAGCAGAAGCAAAGGGAGCCGAATGCTTGTAGGCAACTTGAAGAGAGTTTTATTGAAGCTTATCTTGAAATTTTACAACCTTATTCTCATACTTACAGAACTTCTGACTTATTTAAGTCGCTACTTGAACAGCTACTCACCAAGGACGATACTCCAACTGTTCAGGCTGAGTTTCTCAGACTGCTATTCAAAAGTTGCCAAGCCTATGTTCAACAACTCGGTTTAAACTTTCTCGAATATCTAGATCTTGATATTAGCATTGCTCAACCATTCTGGGTTCAGGCATTGAATGATTCAGATTGGCGAATGCGGGGAACAGCACTGCAAAAACTGTTTGATCTGAAAGAAGTACCAGAGGAATTAGCAGCAAAAGTCGTGGATGCTTCTCAAAAAGAGCAACATCCTGAACTCAAGGAGCTAGCGCTAGGGTTAAGCCTTGAATGGGAGCAGCTTAGTGCGAATGAGTCAGACTTAAATACGCTATTAAGTAGTAGTTGGTGGGAAGTACGGCAAGTCGCAGCTCAAGCTTTGGGGAAGCTGGAGCAACTCAGTGAGGCAACATTGACAGCTTTAGTACAGGGTTTGAGTGATAGCAACTCTAATGTACGACGAGCAATTATAGATACACTCACTACCTTGGCTCAGCGAGATGAAACGGTTGTGAAGAAACTACGCCAAGCCTTGCCTCTGGCTACTGGGGAGAGTCAAACCTATATCTTTCTGACATTGGTAGCTGCTTTAAAGCAATTGGATAGTAATGATAAGAACTACTTGTGCGAGTTGCTAGGAGATTCAGATTGGTGGGTGCGGCAGAAAGCAGCTCAAACTTTGGGGAAACTGGAGCAACTGAGTGAGGCAATGCTGATGGCTCTGATACAGGGTTCGAGTGACAACAATTCTAATGTGCGACGAGCGATTAGAGATACACTCACTACCCTGGCTCAGCAAGACAAGACGATTGTGGCAAAACTATGCCAAGTGTTATCTCAGGCAACTGGGCAGACTCGAGTCAACATCATCCTGGTATTAGCTACTTTAGAAAAATTCGATAGTAATGATGAGAGCTTTTTGTGCGAGTTGCTCGAGTCTTCAAATTGGCAGGTGCGGGAGTTAGCGGCTCAGACTCTGGGAAAGCTGGAGCAACTGAGTGAGGCAACGTTGATGGCTTTGGTACAGGGCTTAGATGAGAGTGACTCTGATGTGCGACAAGCGATTCAAGATACACTCACTGCCCTAGTTCAGAAAGAGACGGTTGTGAAGAAACTACGCCAAGCCTTGCCTCAGGTTACTGGGTGGACTCAAGTCAATATTATCCTGACATTGACTGCTTTAAAGCAATGGGATAGTACCGATGAGAATTACTTGCGTGAGTTGCTAAGAGACTCAGATGAGGATGTGCGGCAGGCAGCTGCTCAAACTTTGGGGAAACTCGATCAACTGAGTAAGGCAACCCTGATAGCTTTGGTACAGGGATTAGGTGACAGTGACTCTGATGTGCAACAAGCTATTAGTGGTACGTTGACTACCCTGGCTCAGCGAGACGAGAAGATTGTGGTGAAACTACGCCAAGCCTTATCCCAAACGACTGGGCAAAGTCAAACCTATATCATCCTCATATTGGCTGCTGTAGAAGAACTTGATAGTGAAGAAGTGCTTAGTGCGATCGCTAAAAGAATGAAACAGGAGCCAGAAGCCAGACTGCGCTTTCAATTAAGTCTGGCACTCTGGCAACATAAGCCAAGGGAGCTTACTGTTTGTAGGCAACTGGAAGAAAGTTTTATAGAAGCTTATTTTGAAACGTTGCAAAGTTATCTTCCTATATCTATAATTTCTAGACGATTGAAGTCGCTACTCGAGCAACTACTCACCAAGGAAGATACTCCAACCACTCAGGCTGAGTTTCTCAGACTGCTATTCAGCAGTAGCCAAACCTATGTTCGACAACTTGGTATAAACCTGCTCACTTCTCTAGATTTGGATAGTAGCATTGCTCAACCATTGTGGGTTCAGGCATTGAATGATTCAGATTGTCGAGTGCAGCGAATAGTACTGCAAAGCCTATTTAACCTGGAAGAAGTACCTGATCAATTGGTGGCAGAAGTAGTAAGTTTTTCTCAAAAAGAACAACATCCTGAAATCAAGCAGCTAGCATTGGGGTTAAGCCTGAAATTGGGGGGATTAGAGCAAATATCAGAGGAGACTGTAGCAGCCCTGATTAACTGTCTGAGTAACAAAGACTTTATTGTGCAACAAACTAATCTAGAAGCACTTATTACCTTAGTTCAACAGGACGAGACAATCACGGCTAAGCTACACCAAATACTGCCCCAGGCAACAGGGCGAACTCGAACCTATATTCTATTGGCATTGGCTACTTTAGAACAACTCAGTAGTAATGATGAAAACCTTTGGTGTGAGCTGCTCGAATCTTCAAATTGGGAGGTACGGCAGACAGCATTTGAAGCTTTGGGGAAACTCAAGCAACTCAGTGAGACAATGCTGACAAGGTTGGTAAAGGGTTTAAGAGACAGCGATCCTGATGTAAAAGCAGCGATTCGAGATGCGCTCACTAGCCTAGCTCAACAAGATGGAACGGTTGTAACAAAACTACGCCAAGCCCTACCTCAATCAACTAGGCAAACTCGAACCAATATCCTACTGACATTGGCTACTTTAAAACAATCCGATAGTAATGATGAAAACCTTTTGTGTGAGCTGCTCGAACATTCAGATAGGCAGGTACAAAAGTCAGCAGCTGAAGCTTTGGGAAAACTAGAACAACTCAGTGAAGCAACGCTAACAACTCTAGTAAAAAGACTAAGTGACAGTTTTCCTTCTGTACAACAAGCAATTGAACAGGTACTCTCCAAACACAAAGAATGCTTAGAACCTGTCATCTATGCTATCTTGGCAACTGCTTTTCCCACAGTTCGTATTCAAGTAGTTAAGTTAATTAGTGATTTAGGAATCCCTTGCTCAGACCGAATTCAGGCATTACTTCAGAATATGCTGGAAGCGCGAAGCAGTAACTTGCGGCGAGTAGCTGCTAACACTTTACTCAGTTTTGAGATTGTCAACGACGAAATAATCAACGTACTCAAAAGCGATTTATCTCATGAAAGCGGTCAGATCAATGAACAGGCATATCAAAATCTAATCAAAATTAGTGGTGTCACACCAGTAGGTTAGGCAAAATAAAGCTAGATGTAGAGATGAAATTGGTATCCAGTAAATATTTAATCCCATTCACTGCGTAGTCCCTGCTGAATTTCTACGGGGTCTTCGTTAAAATTGGGGGAGTTTTTCAAAATTCTCAAGTAGCTAGAAAGCAATTGTGATGTAGGGGATGGGGACGATGGAAATTTTACGTGCAAAAACTCTGCAAAGACTAATACCATATTGGCTTGGTCTTCAGGCAAGGTTTTGACTAGTTCGTACACAGCTTCTGCGGTAGTCATTAGCTAGTGAGTTGTGTCAGGTGCTACTTGAGTACAGTTATGATCTGAGTTTAGCGAAAGATAAGTCTTTCTAGTTAAGCTGATGTGCAGCTAAATTGAATAATGCGAAAAGTTGAAAGAGTTTTAGTGCGTTCGCGTAGCGTGCGCGTAGCGCAAACATCTTGCTCGCTAGTACTATACAAATTAAATGCGTAGCAGCTTATTACATTCGAGCTATAGGTTGGAAATTAAACAACACGACACCCTTCTTTTGTCAAGTGGCCTTGCAATCGCAGTAACTCTATAGACTTTCCCGCACCTCGATGCCCAGAGTAGAGATAACAACCATTATGCTGCGATCGCTTAATTTGATTGCCCAAATCCATTAAAATATCGCTATCTCCCCGCACCTCCTCGCAGTTTACGTAGGCAGCATCACCTGCTGGTAAAGGTGCATAAGGATTGAAGGTATTGTAAAGATTGTCTATAAGCTGAAAACCCTGTAGAGACGTTGCATGCAACGTCTCTACAATATGGAAAATTAAAAATATTAGCTTTTTATATCCAAAGAGGTGACAATCATTCGTACAATAAATTGTTGGATTCCAAGATATTTCAATAAATTCAGGAGATTTTCATGGCACTACAGGCAGTTGGATCGCTCGAGACAAAAGGTTTTCCTGGTGTGCTAGCAGCTGCAGATGCAATGGTCAAAGCTGGTAGAGTGACGTTAGTTGGTTATATCCGAGTTGGTAGTGCTCGCTTCACCGTAAATATTAGGGGAGATGTTTCCGAAGTTAAAACGGCGATGGATGCAGGGATTGCCGCAGTGGAAAAGACTTTCGGGGCAACTTTAGAAACTTGGGTAATCATTCCTCGACCCCACGAAAACGTCGAGTGCGTCTTGCCCATCGGCTACACTGATGAAGTCGAACAATACCGAAATGCAGTTGAAAATCCCATCATTTCAGGACGGCCTAATGGTCAGAGGTAGAGTGCTTGGGGAGCTGGGGGAGCTGGGGGAGCTGAGGGAGCTGAGGAAGCTGAGGAAGCTGAGGAAGCTGGGGGAGCTGAGGAAGCTGGGGGAGATAGGGAGAAAAATCTGTCGTGTAACATGCGCGTAGTGCTTTCATGTAGCGTGCGCGTAGCGCAAACATCTTGCTCGCTAGGGGTAAAAAGCGAGAGAGACGTTTGTGTTACCCAAAATCTAAACCACATTTTTAGTTGTGTCATGCCACTAGTGCAGCAGGCATGGAAATAACCTACCAGTTTGAGAGCGATAGAATCCTTACGACCTAAGCATTCTAAATTCTTCATTCTTCATTCTTCATTCCGCGCAGCGGTACTAGCTTCCGCCAATCTCCTGTTCCAATCTTTGACCAATCCCTACCAATGTCTCAAAAAACGCCTTAATATCTGACTGGCTGGTCTGATTATTACAAATCACTAGGCGAAATACCATCCTGTTGTCCAGCTGGGCATAATTTACCATTGCCACCCCTTCCTCCCACAAGGCTTGCCGAATTTTCAGTGTTAGGGTGTTGGGGTCTTGCTGGGAATTTTGGGGGATGTATTGGAAACACAGGTTAAGGGACTGCCGAGGAGTTACCATGACCAGAGACTCATGGGCGTTAATAATTGCTTCAGCATAAGCCGCTAATGTAAAATATTGGTCAATCAAGGTTTCCCAACCGCGATCGCCCAACTGCTTCCAGGTGAGCCAAAGCTTGACTGCATCTACCCGCCTACCACAATGTATACTGCTTAGACCTAAATCAATAGGTTCTTCCTCCCCTGCATGAAACAGGTAATCAGTGCCATCAGCGGAAAAAGTGCTCAACATCATACCCCGGTGTTTGAGCAGCAGTACCGAACACATCAGCGTCATCCCCATCATTTTGTGGGCATCCCAAACCACAGAGTCCGCCTGTTCTACTCCCTGCATCAAATTCCTATGGGTTGGACTCAGCAACACACTGGCTCCCCAGGCTCCGTCTACATGGAACCATAGCCCTTCTCGGTGAGCCACCGTCGCAATTTCCCCAAAAGGATCGTAAGCTCCCTGCACCGTTGTACCTGCGGTTCCAGCCACAAAAAAGGGTTGAGCCCCTTGAGCACAAGCTTGAGCAATCTGTTTCTCCAACTCAGCTACCACCATCCTGCCTTGCTTATCAACCGGTACTTTCCACAATTGATTTGTTCCCAAACCCAGTAGATGAGCAGCTTTGGCAAAGGAATAGTGAGCATCGGCAGAAACAAAGGCAATCAACTTGGGACTATTAACCATCCCCTCCTGCTTGAGACTGGGAATAGCCCGATGACGAGCGATCGCCATAGCCATAAAATTACCATTACTACCCCCCGTCGTAAACTGTCCCTCCGGCTCAGAGAAACCCACCAATTTACCCATTTTGGCAACCAAAGTTTTCTCAATCAACGTCGCCACAGGAGCCACCTCATAGGTATACATAGAGGTATTGGTGGCACTAGTCAGGATATCTCCCATAAAACAAGGGGAGCTAAATCCTCCCCAAAGTTGATTGAAGTATTGGGGATGGGCTGTTTTCACCCCATAGGTTAAATATTGGGCAATATCTGTTTGCAGTTGTTCCAAAGACTTCCCTTCCATCGGTAAATCAAGGGACAACTGCTCCCGCAATATTTCTGGATCCAACCGCTTGGCAATAGGTTTCTGGTTAGCAGAGTCCGTAAAAAACTGTTCGATTTGTTGCAAGAGGTTACTATAATCGGAAGCTCTGAACATATTGGTTATTTGTTGTTTGTTGTTTGTTGTTTGTTATTTGTTGTTTGTCATTGGTTATAGCAATTTTCTGCTCTGTGAAGTACCTCTCCCATTCCCAATTCTAAATTCTAAATTCTAAATTCTAAATTCCAAATTTTAGGGTTCAACAGAAGTATCACCGTACCTGATCCAAAGTGCGATCGCTAGACTGACGGCAGTAATTAACACCATACTTAAAGCTGAACCAAAGCCCCAGTTTTGAGTTGCTCCCAAAAACTGATTATAAATCAACCTTGCCGCAGTCATACTTGAGGCTCCTCCTAGCAATTCTGGATTAACAAAATCTCCTAAACCACTGATGAATACTAGTAAGGAACCAGCAGCAATTCCTGGTATAGCTTGGGGTACTGTGACTTTCCAGAAAGTTTGAACAGGATTTGCCCCTAAATCAGCAGAAGCTTCCAACAAACGTCTATCTAACTTTTCTAAGGAAGCATAGAGAACCAATACCATATAAGGCAAGAAGCTATAAGCCATACCAATTAATACCGCAGGACTACGGTTGAGTAATTCCAATCCAGGTAACCCAAAAAATGTCAAGACTGAATTGAGAACACCAGTCGGGCGTAAAATGGTAATCCAAGCATAGGAACGTAGTAGAGAGGAAGTCCACAGTGGCAGGATAAACCCCAATAGCAGTAGATTTCGCCATGCCTTTGGCGCCATCTGGGCAATCCAGTAAGCTACAGGAAATCCCAATAACAGGCAAATTATCGTGCTACCACCAGCGAAAAAAAGCGATCGCCCCATTACTGTAAGGTTAACTGAGTCATTAAATACCCGAAAATAGTTATCAAGGCCAGAAGGATTTACCACATCCCCAGGTCGGATGTTGGGGACTAAACTCAGTTCAAAAATAACTAGTGTCGGCAGTACCAGCAACAAAACTAACCAAATACCAGCGGGAGTAAGTAATATTACTGGTTCCAACCACTTCCATCGTAAACTTTGCCGCTCCTTCAGGATTGGTGGTTCTTCAATACCATCAGCTGTGGTGGAATTATGGGAAGAGGGAGGGGGGGTTTTAGTAGACACAGTAAAGAATTTAGAATTTAGAATTTAGAATTTAGAATTGGGGATGGGGAATTGGGAATTGGGAATGGAGAAGGTCGAATGGAGAAGGTCGAATGGAGAATTGTTAGCTCAAGTTCGATGCTTAACACCTACCACCTACCACCTACTACCTACCACCTAACACCTAGCTGCTTGTTAGTTTAGTCCAGTAGTAGTCATAAACTTCACTCACTTCCTCAACCGGCGCAATACTTTCACAGTGGCTGATGGCTGGACTTGGTGGAAACAGGCTCTGATTGTCTCGGACTTCGGAGGGTAAAATATTAATTGCTTCTTGGTTTGGTGTGGCGAAACTCAGGCGCTGACAAATTTGAGCAGCAACATCTGGCTGGAGCATGAAATTAATCCAGGCGTAAGCTCCTTCAAGATTAGGAGCAGTTTTGGGAATTACGAGATTATCCATCCATAGAGAAGAACCACTTTGGGGCAATACATACTCTAGAGCGGGATTTTCTTGCATTACTTCGTTAGCACCGTCAGAATAACACATAGCCACTAATAAGTCTCCACTCAAAATTTGCGATCGCCAAGACTCGGAACTAAAGGAGGCAAGGCTGGGCTTTAACTCCATGAGTTTTTCATACGCCTGTTGAATTTCTTGGGGATTGGTTGAATTGTAAGAGTACCCCAACATTCTCAAGGTTGCTCCCATCACTTCCCGAACATCATTGACTAAGGTCATTCGTTTGGATAATTGCTTCTGATGCTCCCAAAGATAATTCCAATCGGTAGGAAGTGCTAGTAATTTCTTTTTGTTGTAAATCAAGCCAGTTGTTCCCCAGCTTAAGGGGACACTGTGCAGGTTTTTAGGGTCATACTTCAAATTGAGGAACTTAGGAAATATCCGTTCGATACCAGTAATACGAGAGAAGTCAAGTTCCCTTAACAAATTTAAACTTACCATCTTCTCTACCATATAGTCAGACGGATAGATGATGCTATAAGCGCCACCACCTCCTGCCTGAAATCGAGCCAGCATCCCTTCGTTGGAATCAAAAACATCTGCTACAGCCTTGATACCGGTTTCTTGGGTAAAGCGATCCAGCAAGTCCTGATCCGTATAGCCAGCCCAAGTGTAGATGTATAATAGGTTTGAGTCTCCTTGCACTGTAACTGCAGGTCGCTCATTAGCTAAAGTCCAACCACACCCAGATAACATGAGACTGCTGAGAGTAGTAGAGGCAGCTACCTGCAAGAACTGACGTCGCGTAGAGTGTTTCAGGAATGTTCGTTCGTTCATAACCAGGGGATTGGTGATGCCAGCAGTTGTCCTGCAATTAGGAAGAGTATTGGATGATAATTTAGGTACTCCAGACCTAAGTATACCTAGGGTTTGCTGAATAAATAGTAAAGATTAACTCAAAATTTGTTACTTGTTACTCGTTACTTTTTACTTCCTCAAATACTCCTATTTGACTTATTCAGCTACAAGTTGAGATGTCCCTGCAACCAATAAGTAGTCATTGTTCCCTTACCCTTAACCTCAATTAACCCTCGCTCCTCCAGTAAATACTTATCTTGCAAACGCTCATAGGTAGTAGCGGTTAACTGAATCTTTCCTGGTTCTCCCTGAGATTCCATCCGGGAAGCTACATTCACTGTATCCCCCCACAAATCGTAGATAAACTTTTGAGTACCAATTACCCCAGCAACCACCGGTCCAGTATTAATGCCAATACGAATTTGGAACATTTCACCCCCATTTCCGTGAAATTGGCGAATTGTCTGCTGCATATCTAAAGCCATTTCAGCAATCGCTTCGGCATGATCATCTTTGGGTACTGGCAAACCCGCTGCTGCCATATAAGCATCCCCAATAGTTTTAATTTTCTCTAAACCATGCCGTTGAGTAAGTTGATCGAAGCTCGAAAAAATTTGATTGAGTAAGTTTACCAATTCGATAGGAGTCATCCTCGCAGAAAGAGGGGTGAAGCCGACAATGTCAGCAAACATAATCGTCACATCGTCGAATTGTTCAGCGATCGCACTAGTGTTTTTTTGTAACTGCTCGACAATTTTCTTTGGTAAAATATTAAGCAGTAGATTTTCCGACTTTTGTTGAGCCATACGCAGCTCAAACTCGGCCTGCTTACGAGCGGTGATATCACGAGCTACCCAGATGACAGTATCTTCAGAAATGGGGGAAATCCTGGCACCAAACCATAAATCGATTCCTTCAATAGTTAGGCTATATTCACAATTAACTGTCTGTCGATTGTTGAGAGCATCCCAAATGTGATGAATAAAAATATTAGCTTGCGTCCGCTCAAAAATATCGTGCACTGTTTTACCAATAAGCTCTTCAGCAGGTTTTTTTAACAGAGCTGGATTTGTAGGAGCAATTTTGAGATAATATCCCTGAGCATCAAGCACCATTACCAAATCAGTCATGGCAGCAAACAATGCCCTGAGTTCAGCTTCCGTTTGTTTTTGCTGCACCACGTTTCCTAACTGAGCTGCGATTGCTGAAACTAGCTCAACCAATCGTTGCTCATGCTGTTGTGGTTGAAACATCAAAAAAACTAACACTGCTAGCAATTGCTTGTGCTGATGAGGAGTTTTCTTCTTTGTCAGAAGTTCCACTGTTTCCCGACTCGTCGAACTAGGGGAAGATAGAATTGGCACACCAAACCCTGCTTTTAATCCCCGCTCTTGTGCCAGTTGCCATCTAAAAAAAACATCATTGAAATCCGCCGAAACATCAGAAATCCACTTTGGCTGTTCTTTTTCCCAAACTTCTCCTGGCAAGCCCTCACCCATAAGGAAAATCAGCCCTTCGCTATATTCTCGGAACTCTTCTAGGGCAGCGATCGCATTTTCATTTAGACCTGCACGGTTACAATACCAAGTGGAACTGCATTGTAGTGCCATGGCGTCAGCCTGAGGAATCCAAGCTTCGCCATAACTCCAGCCAGTAGCTTCGCACAATTTACGCAGTGCTACCTCCAAAGCACCTTCAAAATCTGGAGCTTCGTTAATTGCTTGGGTAATGGTTAATAATAATTGAAGTTCTTCTTCGGCTTGCTTACGCTCATCAATTTCCTGTTGAAGTTGGGCAGTGCGCTGTACAACTTGTTGCTCTAGAGAAGTAGTTAATTTTTGTAAGAGCTGATTTTGCTGTGCTAATTGTTGCTCCTGAGTATAACTGCGCAGGGCTTCTTGAACTGTCAAAACCAGGTCTGTCTCATCCCAGGGTTTGGTAATATAACGATACAGGTTAGCATTGTTGACTGCATTGAGCACAGAACTAGGGTCAGCTTGCCCCGTGAGCATAATCTTCAGAATCTTAGGATACTGAGTATGAATTTGGCTGAGTAGTTTATCCCCCTTCATCCTTGGCATGATTTGATCAGAGATAATTAAGGCAACATCAATTCCCTCTGCTTGTAATTCTTCCAGAATTTCTAGAGCTTCTTCCCCACTCTGGGCTGCTTCAACTTCATAATCATCTATGAGGTTACGCTTAAGCTGCTCCGTGAGACTGTCTAAAACAAACCTTTGATCATCAACACAGATAATTGCCAGACTACTCATCAAAAATACATTGAAAATTAAAAATAGGAATTGAGAATTTCATTACCTGTGGGAAGCTTAGCTTATAGCAGCTATGTACATAACATATGCTAGAGCACCAGTTTTTTCTACAGATGAGTCCCAATCCAGTCAATTAATATAGGATTGACTATCTCTGGGGCTTCATCTTGGGGACAATGACCCAAACCTTCCAAGGGAACAAACTTTTCCACTGTGGGGAAGTTCGCCAAATCTCGCCCCAGTTCAATCGGTTCCCAAGGATCTTCCGTACCCCACAGAATGATTGCGGAGCAAGGTAAGAGCGGCAGGAGATCCTCTGGCAGTGGTCCTTGAGAATAACGGGTGAAAGCAGTAAACACCTCTGCTGCTCCCACATCAACAGCAGGTGCCATAAGCATATCTACCAGTTCATCTGTCACCGCTTCTGGACGCCGGTAAGCTTGCAACAAAATTTTACGCACTACCTTTGGCTGAGCTAGTTGACTAAAGAATAACTGACCAATCCACTTATTTCCTAGCAGCCATTGTACAACTGAAGTTCCCATACTCCGATACCAAGGAAGTTCAGCACGTTTACTTTGATGTAGTAGTCGCAAAGAACAGTTGAGTAAAGCAACCCCCAAGCTGCTCTCTGGGTTGTCTACTGCTGTCTGCATAGCAACGATGCAGCCAATGGAATTACCCACTAAAAAAGCCGAATCACCAACAACTTCCCTACAAAAATCAGCAACTTGTTGTCCCCAAGTTTCAAAGGTATACTCAATTTCTTCACCAGGGATAGGTTTAGCAGAAGCCCCAAAGCCAATTAAGTCAAGGGCATAGCAACGAAAAGATTTTCCCAACACTGGTAAGTTCTTACGCCAGTGCCCTGATGATGCTCCAAAGCCATGTATCATGACCACTGCTGCTCCTTGATTGCCATAGGCTTGATAAGCAATAGGAAAATTACGCCAAGTCCAAGTTTTCTGCTCAAAGTTGGTACTGACGGGAGTACTAGAGTAAGAGGGATTCATATTATAGGCTACCAGTCAATTAATACAGAGAAAGAAAATTTGTTTATCTTTTACATTATGTAACAAAGAGCAATGACTAATGACTTTGGCCCTAGGGCGACATTTCCTCCAATTTCACCACTATGAATGGGCTAGAGGCTGGTAGAAGTGACAAAAGGAGGCTAGTACAAATAAAGTAGTAGTTGTTAGCAAGTCCAAAACCACCAAAAAATCTCTTTAGATTTATAATGGAAGGGCTTTTTTTTAATAATGTTAGTGCACAAAAAGCAAGCCAGATAATTTTTATGGGAAAGACTGGTACTCCCGTTGGCAATTATGTTCCGGATTTTGAACTTCCGGGAATCGACGATCAAGTTCACCACCTCTCCCGTTACCTAGAACAGTGGAGAGCAGTAGGGGTAGTATTTATCTGCAATCAATCTTCCTATGTTGATTCCTATTTAGACAGACTCAAGCAAATTCAATCCCAGTTTGAGCAGCAGGGTTTTATCCTGGTTGGGATTAATGCTAAAGATGCTAATCAGTATCCAGAATGCAGCTTTGAGAATATGAAGCAGTTTGCCAGAGACAGGAAATTAAATTTTCCTTACCTTTGGGACTCAACTCAGGATGTAGCTCAAGGCTTCGGCGTTGAGAAAATACCCACGGCATTCCTTATTGACAAAGAGGGGATTCTTCGCTATGCAGGCGGCATTGATGATAGTCCTCTGGAGCCAGAAGCAGTGCGAGTGCCTTATTTTAAAAATGCGATCGCAGCACTCCTATCCGGGGAAGAGATCTCACCAAAATCTACCGAAGTAACTGGTAGTCAACTAGAGTGGCGAAAATAGTACCGCTTACCTTATGCTAGCGGTTTTGTTCTGCTTTTTACCACCAATATTAGAGACATAAGACATCTAGACTGTTATCTTATATGGGAAGACTATCTATCTTATGTGGGAAGACAATCTCACGCACCAGATTCTTGACATGGGGATGAAATACCAACGGGTCTTACTAAAGTTGAGCGGTGAAGCCCTTATGGGCACATTAGGCTACGGTATCGATCCACAAGTCGTTCAAGAAATAGCCGCTGAAGTGGCAGAAGTAGTGAAGAATGGCGTTCAGATGGCAATTGTCGTTGGTGGTGGCAATATCTTTCGCGGCGTCAAAGCATCTGCGGGGGGTATGGACCGGGCAACTGCTGATTACATCGGTATGATTGCTACGGTAATGAATGCTATGACCTTACAGGATTCCCTGGAGCGTATTGGCATACCAACGCGAGTACAAACTGCCATTACTATGCAGCAAGTCGCAGAACCCTATATCCGGCGTCGTGCTATTCGCCACCTAGAAAAGGGACGAGTAGTAATTTTTGGAGCAGGTTCGGGAAATCCTTTCTTCACGACTGACACTACGGCAGCTTTGAGGGCTGCCGAGATCGATGCTGAGTTAATTTTTAAAGCGACAAAAGTCGATGGGATTTATGATTGTGACCCCAAGCTCAATCCCAATGCCCGTCGCTATCAGACTCTCACCTACTCTCATGTACTCGCTAATGATCTCCGGGTGATGGATAGTACCGCGATCGCATTATGTAAAGAGAATAGTATCCCAATTGTGGTATTTGATCTTACTGTGCGCAATAATATCCAACGCGCAATTCAAGGAGAATCTGTAGGAACATTTGTGGGAGGTTCTTGTGACGTTAGCTGATACTGAAAGTCATATGCAGAAAGCTGTTGAGGCAACTCAAAGAGCTTTCAATACCATTCGTACTGGTCGTGCCAACACTAGTCTTTTGGATCGGGTGATGGTGGAATACTATGGTTCCCCAACACCCCTGAAGTCTCTGGCAAATATCAACACACCGGATGCTAGTACAATTACCATTCAACCTTATGACAAGAATAGCCTGACTCAAATAGAGAAAGCGATTTCCCTAGCAGATATTGGCTTGACTCCCAATAATGATGGTGAGGTCGTTAGGTTGAATATTCCCCCATTGACTAGTGAGCGACGCCAAGAATTTGTGAAGCTAGCGAGCAAATTTGCAGAGGAAGGTAAAGTTTCTATCCGTAATGTCCGTCGTGACGCTGTTGAATCAGCCCGCAAACAGGAAAAAAATAGTGACATTTCTAAGGATGAAGCATTAGACTTACAGGATGAGATTCAAAAACTCACTGATAAGTATTCAGCCAAGATTGAGGAACTATTAGCTGAAAAAGAAAAAGATATTACCACTGTTTAACTCTGGCACAAAAAGGCTTAAAGGCAGTAGAAGATTTAATTATACGACCAGACTTAGTGCTAACTATCTAAGTTTTTCTGGTGAGCTATTAAACAATTTTTCTCAATAGCCAATGACCGATAAACAGTAATATCAGTTGAGTTTTAACTATCTGGATAACTACCAACAATGTCATAACTCAACTTTTCCAGCACTCATAAATTAAAGACTTTGAAATTATTAAGGAGAATCCAAATGGGACTGAGCCAACTTTTTCAAGAACCAGAAAAAAAGGCAAGCCTTGTGGCTGATTTAATTAGTTTGATGGATGAGCAGGTTTCTGGAAAAGGCGGGATTGGTGGTATTGGCTTGAAAGCAGCCTACAGTGCTGTCAAGGGAGTTAAGCCCGGTTATATTCAAGGAGCTATAGAGCGACTTATACCGGAAGCCTTCGATGCGCTAGATCCCATATGGGATGAAGGGGTACAGAAAGGTGAGCCAGTCGAATATCTCAGCCAAAACTCCTCTCGTTCAGCGGATGCAGTGCTCAGTGTTACCGATGCCAGAATTGAGAAAACTGACAATGGAGTTGTACGAGGTGCGTATAGCAAATTGCGCAAGTCAATTAAAGGTGACGTGGAAGGAGCAATACCAGATTTGGCTAAGATTATTGGTAAGTATGCCAGTTGATTAAGAAAATCTTATCAATAAGCTGCTAACTTGTGAGCAAAACTTACTGAGATTTGAGATCCGCGATCGCTTAATCTAGTTGTCCTTAACTCATTCTACATTCTCAAAGGCGATCGCATTCTCCCAGAAATTGTTACCCAATTGCTCCAAATTCACCATTCGTAGAGGTGATTAAGCGATATAACCTAACTCATTTGACCCGAATATTGGGCTCAAAAACCACCTCACAGCACCTCCTAGTTAACTCAACCAGTCTAATTTCATCTGCGAATTTACCGAAAGGTGAAGCATTAAATAAATTTAGGAGCTTGTGAGCGTTTTAATTCTTCGATCTAAAATCTCTCTGGTCAATTCGTACTGGGTGTTTGGAGAGTAATACCAAAGAGAATCGCGATAACCTTAGCCAAGTCGTTGGGGACACCATAGGTATTGATATCTTTTTGAATTAACTTTTGCTGGCGATGGAACAGACCAAATTTCCAGGTATCTCCTGTCGTGACTGCTCCATAAAGATAGTCTACAGGGGCATCAGTCCACTGGTCTAGGGCAATTAGTTCCACTGCAAGCTGGGTAAATCCTTTACCGAGATCGGCATTTTTCGCTTCGATAATTACGAGATTTTGAGGTGTGGGAATAAAATAATCCACATTTCCCTTGAGTTGGTTGCTCACTCGGATCGAATACTCAATTTTGAGGGGCGACTGGATAAACTTGCAGACGGTTTTCAGCACTGGAAAAATTAGCGATTCTCGACGAGCAATTTCTGAGGTAGGATCAACTAGCGCCAAATTTTCTGCCAATTCATCAGTCAGTGGGGTAGGGTCTAGAGGCCGTTGTTCTGGAAACTGAAGAGAAGCTGATTGGAAAGCCACCCCGAATTCAGCCAGAATATCGGCAGTGTCAAAGGGTAGGGTACTATACTGGCTAAAGCTATAACTTGCAGCAGGGTCAAGAATTGAAAGTTTCACCATTGCTTTACTCCGGCAGCTTTTACTTGCCTGGTGTTGGTCTCATCGGTATGGAGGTATCTTTAATGGAAGTATAGCAAGCGATTACCTGCGGTAGCGCAAGCGAGCGCGAGATAGGTAGGTTTGGTATGAAAAACAGCAAATATGTTAAGAGAAGTCAACATAGTCAGACTCTTACCAATGACCAATAACAAGTAACAAATTCAACTTTTTTATACTCCTAAATCTTGTAAAGCTAATCTTATTTGTTCTAAACGTCTGCGGTTTACCCCTAAATCAGACTCTCCTAACCGTGAAGCTGAACGTAGATGGATCACTTTTTCATCTTCTGGAAAATAAAATTCGCCATCATCAACAAATCCTAATAAAGAACTACTTGATTCTGTGCGAATATAATTTTCAGTTTCTTCTATAACAGTAGTTCGTGGTACAACAGTTAAAACTTTTAATAATACTTTTCTTGCAGTTTCTCGGTCAGTTTGATAAGTAATAGGTTTAATACTATGGGTATCATCTCCATTTTGACTAATGACACAATTGGGCGAAGCAGGACAGGGTTTTAAAAGTTCTTTATTAATTCCTAAATCTTGCGGTGCAGTACCTTTTAAACCAAAAATAGCCATACTATAAGGCTGAATTAATGGACTGGCTACAACGGGAAAAGCAGAAAAACAAAAACTGAGAATTAAAGTAACAATCACTGTAAAAAAAGTGCTGATCATAATTATTTTTGGTAAAGGTTCAATAAAAGTAATTATATCACTATACTTATCTTACTCAGATCTTGCACCATGTCGAAAATTGACCTGTTGAGTCAGGGAATAGGGAATAGGGAACAGTAATAAGATTTGACGATTTCAGCATTGGAATTGATTGTTCTAACTGACCCTAGTCAGTATTTACAGCGCTTACCGCTGCAATGAGGTACACCTGAATAAGTTGTCAAGATTTGATATATTTCTTCCTAGTCGATTTTACTGTACCTCGTAACAGCGCGAAGCGCTGTATGTACTGGTGCAAGATGTGAGTTGTAACCAGATTTGGTATTATTCAGTATTTTTGTACTAGTGTAAGATGTGAGCTAGAAACCTATTCCACCATAGAGGAGAGAACATTTATTCCTGTTGCCTTATTTCTCAAAAGTATCAATTTTTAGTTTGTATCCGCTTCAACAACTGATAAAAAGGTTCCCAATTATCTTCTTGAGTAATATCCTGCCAAACTTCTTCAATCACAGGTCTAAGTAGAGCTGTTTTGGGATTCTGCTCTCGTAAGCGTTGAGCAATTTCCTCTAGTTGCTCATGGGATTTATCCTGTAAAAGATGGTAATACAACTCTCGCCACTTGGCTACAACAGATAATTCTGATGCTGCTTGCTTCTCTGAGGAAAATAAAGACAAGTTACTCCAAACCTGAGCAAAATCATCTCGCCAACTAGGAACAAACTGTTGAGCTAACTCGGCAAAGAAGGCATGATAACCTACTTGGGTATCCTGGAGTAAGCGAATCGTTAACTCTAATAACTCCTTGCCTTGATCTGCTGGTAACTGCTCAAAGCCTAACTTATTGACCATTAGCTGCTGATAATTCTGGTAATAATAGGCTCCAAACTTACCCAAAGCAGCTGCCATCTCCTCGGTAGGCATCACCGCTGCTAATGGTTTTTGCAGCATCTCCAAATTCAAAGCACAAATTCCTGGTTGATTGCCGTAACTGTAGCGCCGATAATAGTCAAAATAGGCAGCAGTAAACTGGGGGTTATAAGAAGGGATAAAAGCATAGGGGCCGTAATCAAAACTTTCCCCCGTAATCGACATATTGTCAGTATTTAGAACCCCATGACAAAAACCCGCTGCCATCCACTGCGCTGCTAGTTTTGCGACTCGTTCCACCAATTCAGCATAAAACTGAATATAGCTGTCGGTTTTATCTGCTTCTGGCTCAGGGAAAGTAATCTTGGGATAGTAATACTTAATTACATGGTCTAATAGTTTTCTAGTTAAATCCTTCCGTTTGAGATAATGTAACCGCTCAAAAGTACCAAACCGGATATGGGAATTGCTAAAACGTACCATTACCGATGAGCGAGTGGGAGAAGGTTCATCTCCCCGCCATAGGGATTCACCAGTTTCAATTAAACTCAAACAGCGGGAAGTACGAACACCTAAATAGTGCAAAGCTTCAGCTGCTAAAACTTCCCTAACCCCGCCTTTCAGAGTTAGTCTCCCATCAGCACTGCGGGAGTAGGGGGTATTACCAGAACCTTTAGTACCAAAATCATAAAGCTTCCCATCATTGCCCCTTACTTGTCCATAGAGAAAGCCTCTACCATCCCCTAGCCTAGAGTTATATTCCCCAAACTGATAACCGTGGTATCTTAGTGCGAGAAAAGGTCGGACTCCCACAAACTTGCCAAAAGTTTGAATAAAATCAGCATCTTGTACTTCTGTTGGCTCTAATCCAATTTGAGGCAGCAGCTGATCATTCCGATAGCGTAGGATATGGCCAGGAAACTCCGCAGCCACCACTTCATCAAAATAGTCACTTCCTAAGGATTCTAAAGCTGGTTCGTATTCGAGAGAAAGAAACATTATTGAATTAGGTGTTAGGTTTTATGTGTTAGGTAGTAGGTAGTAGGTGGTAGGTGTTAGGTAGGGTTTGCTGAATAAGTAACAAGTAACAAGTAACAAGTAATAACTCACCGTTCGCCTATTTTGTCTAGTGGTTAGCAAAAATTGCTATACGCTATATATAGTGTATTTCAACGATTTCAAAAACAAATCCAGATTGAGCGATCGCACACAATTGTAAGTACACATTTATTTTTATTTGTCAAGCAACTTGACCGTAGCCTGGAATCCCCATTGCCTCGTGACAATTTCTCTAACTAGTTTTCAAATGGGCGAACCGTGAGTACACTTATTCAGCAAGCCCTAGGTGGTAGGGAAAACTCTTGTTCCTCCTGCCTTCTGCCTTCTGCCTCCTGCCTTCTGCCTTCTGCCGTCCTACTACAATCCCTCAGCACAAATTGCAGCACCAATCAGTCCTACCTGAGGATTTAAAACTATGTATACTGGTACTTTTTTAATTAAGGGAGTGATTCGACCTTTCTGGGTAAAGCTACGCAAAAAACTACCTTCTTGCATCAAAGGAAGAATTTTGGCAGCAATGCCACCAGCAATATAAAGTCCCCCGTAAGGCAGAAGTTTCAGCGCCAGGTTTCCCGCTTCCGTACCGTAGGCATCAACAAACATTTGCATCGTTTTCTCCGAAAGGCGATCGCGCTTTTCTAAGGCAGCATTGGCGATTGTCGCCGCTGGATCAACGGTTTTCTCCGGACGACCGGTTTCCTTCTCCCAAGTATTGATTACTTGTTCCACCTCTGGTGATTGAGCCGCAAACTCTTGGTCCCGGAGAAACTGATAGATTGAGACTATTCCTTGACCAGAAACCACTCGTTCGACGGAAATTCGCTGAATACTATGTTTTGCTAGTAAGTATTGCAGAAGTTGGAATTCTAGCTTAGTGCGGGGAGCAAAATCAACATGTCCACCTTCTGTGGCTATAATTTGATAATTTCCTTGGTGGTTAACCAGAAAACATTCTCCCAAGCCAGTACCGGCACCAATAACGGCAATAGGAGCTTCAGGTTGAGGTTTTACCTCTTGCAAACAAAGTAAATCTTCCGTCTCCAAACCAAGAATACCGTAACCAATCGCAGCGAAATCATTGATTAACCTGACTTTGGCGATTCCGAGTTCCTGTTCCAAGTGTCTAGCATCCAGAGACCAATCAAGATTAGTCAGTACACAGGTATCATCAACTACTGGACCAGCGATCGCCAAACAAGCTTTCTCTGGGTAAGGTGTACCATCTAGTTGCTGCTGTGCTGCTGACAAGAACTTCTTTACTATTGGTACTAAATCAGGGAAGTCTTGACTCTGATAAAGCGCTTCGTGGAGAACCTGTGGTGGTTTGTTACCTTCCTTCTCCACTAGTCGCAGAATGGTTTTAGTGCCGCCTATATCCCCTGCCAGTAGTAATGTCATCTTTAGAGTTTAGAATTTAGATGTATTTAAGTTCAATTAAATCGGATAACTTTTTCCGTTTGATTCAGGTGAGAAGTATCCCCGTTGAGTTCCATCACCCATTGTTGTTCTTGGCGTACCAGTTTGACGAGGCAGCACAGAGATGCATTAACTTTGGGTTGTCCGGGAACTAGTCCCCAGGTCGTACCAACAACTGAGGCTCCATGACCTATTAGGAGTATATCTTCTGAAAATTCCGTTGTCAGATGGCGTACTGTTTCACTAGTACGTTTATCCACCATCTCCTCAGTTTCTGGGTAGTGAGGAATCACACAGGAAGTATAACTAGAGTCAATACGGGGAAAATGCTCTTGCAATACATCGATGGATAATTTTTCCGGTTGAGAGTCCATCCAATCAGGATTGAGCCATTCACTCAAACCAGACTCTAACTTGATGGGTAAATCCAGACACTCTGCTACTTGGTTAGCTGTTTGTACAGTGCGTAAAAAAGGTGAGGAGAAAATATGTGCAATGTTTTCTCCTACCAAACGTTGTCCCAATTGCTTGGCTTGTACAACGCCATCCTCTGACAGGGGTGGGTCATAGCGACGCTTTGCCGTTGTAAACCATTCAGGGTTAACGAAATCGAGGCGATTTCCATGCCTTGCGATCCAGACAGTGTGAGTCATGAATTCTATATTTTAGATTTTAGATTAATAAGAGCACAGCCAAGGACAGTAACTGGGAGAAGCTGACTTTGTCGCCCATGATACATTTGTTCAACTGTTCCCTGGGTAAGCTAGCTAAACTGAGCGCTCCAGAGAATTGTACTGACAAGCACGTTTAACTTGAGCCTCCACAAATTCATAAACTTTACAATATTTAACTAAAATTATCATATAATAAAGTTTTATGAAGAGAACATTACCACCGACAAATAATAAGTTCTATATCAAAAGGAGTAAATTGCTGGCTTTTCAGCTATCGGCTTTTAGCAAGCCCTATATAAACCAAGATATTTGCTGTATTGATTCATTCATCTCTAATCGAGCGCTATGAAAACTGCTCAAACTTCTACAGATTTAGTCCGTACTTACCTCAGAGAAATCGGTCGTGTTCCCCTGCTAACTCATGAGCAGGAAATCTTGTATGGCAAACAGGTGCGGCGACTGATTAACTTGAGGGAAATAAAAGAGTGTTTATGGGAAAAACTGGATCATGAGCCAACTGTCTCAGAATGGGCGCAAGCGGCTGATATATCCGAAACAGAACTGGCATCAGTCATCGCCAGTGGTGAAGCTGCGAAAAACAAAATGGTGGAAGCCAATTTACGACTAGTAGTTTCGGTAGCCAAAAAGTATATCAAGCGTAATGTAGACTTACTGGACTTGATTCAGGAAGGTACTATTGGTATGCAACGGGGGGTAGAAAAATTTGACCCTTCTAAAGGATATCGTTTTTCCACCTACGCCTACTGGTGGATTAGGCAAGCAATTACCCGTGCGATCGCAGAAAAAGGGCGTACAATTCGTCTACCAATTCATATTACTGAGAAACTGAACAAGATTAAAAAGGTTCAGCGCCAACTCTCTCAACAGTTGGGTAGAGCTGCAAGTATCTCAGAATTAGCTCAAGAGTTGGAATTGTCAGAAAAGCAAGTACGGGAGTACTTGGAAAGGTCACGTCAGCCTTTATCTTTAGATCTGCGTGTGGGAGATAATCAGGATACAGAATTAGTAGAATTGCTAGAGGATCATGGTCAGACCCCCGAAGATTTTGTTACTCACTCAGCACTACAGTTTGACTTAAACAAACTGATGGCGGACTTGACTCCTCAGCAACGGGAAGTATTAGCACTACGTTTTGGTTTAGAAAGTGGACGACCCATGACTCTCGCCAAAATTGGTGATTGCCTCAATATCAGCCGCGAAAGAGTACGACAAATTGAACGGGAAGCACTCTCTAAACTTCGCAAGCGCAAAGCCGACATCCGAGAATACATAATAGCAGCTAGTTGAGGAAATTAGAGAATTGGCTCAGTTAACAGTATTAAATTCTCAATCCCCGATTCCTCAAATCAAAATTACCTCTTTTTGAGTAAAACATTCTTCATCTGTAAATGTTCGGATGTTGTCTTCTGACTTTATCGAAGGGCTGGTGAGAGAAACCGATATTAGTAGTTCGGTTCTACCCACTGTATCATCCCCACTAGGAAAGTTAACTTAGTTTATAGAGACTTCCAGAATAGAGATATACAAAACAAGCAGCCCCTCCTTCGGTGGGAAGATGTGAGGGGGCTGTTACTAGGAGGAAAAGGTGAACCATACATCTAACGATACTCATGAGTTTTTTAACAGCGATTCTGACACTAACTTGCTGTGGCAGTACGTGCAATCTATGAGTCCAGAAACCATTGCTCATATGTCTAAGCCAACATCTTCTGAAGTATTTCAGGTGATGGAACGCAATATTCTGGGAATGCTGGGAAACTTGCCTGCAGAAAACTTTGATGTGAATGTTAGTACCACCCGTGAGAATTTGGGACGTTTGTTAGCTTCGGCAATGGTGAGTGGCTATTTTTTACGTAATGCTGAGCAGCGGATGACTTTTGAAAAATCTCTGCAAATTGCTGAATCTCAGTCTTCTTATGATGAGCTGTAAAACCTTTAGTCCTTGATCTAGGGAAGGGATTCTTTTTCTTATCAGCAAGTGATGCGTTACGCTGCAACTTAAGCTTTTGTGGAGCATAGTGCGATAGCAGAAATGCATCCTCTTTAGGTATACACATCTTAAGATAGGTACATTCTTTCGGAAGAAATTTCCTACTCGTCGTGTGGTAGTTCACTACGTTTAGAGAATCCCCAAACAAATACTAGGGTAATCATTGTAATCATTAACCACTCAGGGGGCACTAATTCTGGATTGATCGCCCTCACTAAAAGCCGCAATCCTATCAAGCCAACGGTTACGTAGCCTGCATCTTCGAGATGAGTGTATTCCTTGAGCCAGCGGATAAATAGCTCCGCCATGAAGCGCAGGGTAACGACACCAATTGTACCACCCGTGATAACTAGCCAAGTTTCGTTGGAAATAGCGATAGCAGTCGTGACGCTATCCAAAGAGAAAGCTAAATCTGTCACCGCAATCATGGGAATTGCCTGCCACAGTGAAGTAAACTTCAGACCATGATGGTGATTTTCTTCATCTTTATCAGAAGTGAAGTACTCGAAAACTAACCACAGGAGGTAGGCTGCTCCTAGCAACTCGAACTGCCAAAATTTGACAACCCAAGTAGCTGTCAGAATCAAGGTAATTCTAAGCACATAGGCAGCTGCTAGACCGAAGTTGAGAGCACGGTTTTGGAGTTGGCTACCTTCCAAGCCTCGGGCGATTGCAGCTAGAGCGATCGCATTATCAGCAGATAGCACTGCCTCTAGTGCTACCAAAATCAGCAGCACCAAGGGCGCTTCAATTCCGATATTGAAAGGGGAGTTAAAAACTTGGTCTAGCATTAAAAAAAATTAAAAACAGAAAGTCGGTAATCAAAACTATTGCGCCAGCTGCTAAGATACGCAAAAATCAATGTACACCTTAACTTAGCTTAACCTTTTGTCCGTCATTTATGACCGTCAGACACAGGGAAATTAACAAAAAGTGGCACTGAGACCCACTTCTTTCAAGGTTATGAGAAATAGTCATCTGCCCCGAAAGTTATTGATCATTGGCAGCAATCGCTAGTGATTTATGTTGCATCTTGTTACAACATGTTTCGTCAGTCGTCAATTTGACCAAAAGTCATAGGGTGCAAGCCCCTAGCTAAACGCTAGGGGCTTGCGCTTGTAGCGAATTTATTCGCAGTCTTAAGCTAAAATTCAAAAAGCTAGCCTAACACAGGTGAGAATCCGTCGGTATCACCAAACAATTACTACGACGTAAAGCGATGTTAGTAGCAAGGGCGCGAACAACCCTTAAAACGCATGGACTCGAAAGGGTACCGACTACCAGGAAAAGTTAATTTTACTAATGCATGGTAAGGGAGGGCATCCCTGAACCCTGGACTACGTATTCCAGTACGCTTGTGGAGAGTAAATCCCTGGGTACACTTGCTCAAGCTAGATGATTCGTTCATACACGGTTATTTGGTGCGAGGTACGGCAAAGCCCCTGTGTATTAAAATTGACTCGATGAAGCAAGAATCCCCTGTCTTCTAGGCATGGGGAGTGTCAAGACCCTTGAAATTAGGAGATGTTAAACAATGTCTATCTCAGATGCCCAAGTTATCGGAGCTCTATTGCTAGCCTTAGTTCCTGGAATACTTGCCTACCGGCTTTCCACGGAACTTTACAAGTAGAGTTTCATTGCTAAAGTGATAGAGAGCTTATCAAAGGTTCCGCCAGAGGCTTGACTAGAGTTTCAATACTTTTGATAGGCTCTTTATCCTATGACTTGTTAAGTAGGCACCAGGCAAGGAGAATTGGAAATCGGTGGGTGTCAATATCATCTCTTGTTTTCCTGCTTCCTGTCTCTATAAGATACCTCTAACTGGGGGTGCGTTATCCCTTATGAAAGTTAGAAACTTTTGCTAAATCCTCTTCTCTTCTTTCCCCTCCTGCCTCCTTCCTTGTTTCTGAAGAGCCCCCCACGGGCGGCACGCCACCCCCTACAAATGAAATAAACAAGCCAAATCATCTTCCCTCCTGCCTCCTGCCTTCTGCCTCCTGCCTTCTGCCTCCTGCCTTGTTTCTTAAAAGCCCCCACGGGTGTAGTTACTGCCAACGCTGAACCCGTAGTTTCACACGAAAACCGATGAACGCAATTCGAGCCTCCAGACCAAATCTACAAAATTTAGAGCACCGCCGAAAGGTTACTCGAGCTAAACGCCCTCAGCTACGCCATACTCAGGGAGCGATTGTCGGTGAGACTACAGCTAAGTTAATTGTCAATATCATGCTTTGTGTCGCTGCCTTCACTGGACTGAGCAAACTTTGGCCTTATCACTCGTCACAGCAAACTAAATTGCGAGAAGTTCGAGAAGAAGTAAAGCTAACGGAGAAACGAGTCAAGCATTTGAAAGAGGATTTTAGCCGCTTTTTTGATCCTAAGCAAGCCAAGAGCGTTATGCAGGAGCAAAGCTATCGTGTTGATCCTGCTCAGCGTCAGGTAGTTTGGCAAGAGCCGGAAATAGTGGACGAGTATTAGACTTTTACGGGAATGAGGGAATAGGGAATAGGGAATAGGGAATAGGGAATAGGGAATTGAGCCCCCTACCACCTAAAACCTAACCTCTATCAAGCACTCAGGGGTTTTAGTAACTGACTCATCCAGGTTTCAACTTTTCTGTACAGACTACTAGCAGCACTAGAGGGAGATAACTCTTGGAGAGCTTTCTGGTAGTCAGAAATCGCGCAGTTCCAATCACCTCGTAAATGATAAGTTCTACCCCTTTCAGCATATATATGCTCTTCCGGGCATCCCAGGATTAAAGCCATATCAAAGTTCTCCAGTGCTAAGTTGTAGAGTCCCAAGTCACGGAAAGTGATAGCTTGGTTGATCCAAGTACGAAAATTTCCTGGATTGAGATCAAGAGCTTGCTCGTAGTCAGCAAGAGCTTCTGAGAGTTTGCCAACAGATGCGTAGTAATTAGCGCGATTATTATAGACACTATCTAATTGGGGATTGAGTTGTAGAGCCTTGTTATAATCAGCTAGTGCTTTTTCTGGTTGACCACTTTGGAAATAAATCAATCCTCGGTTATTGTAGTCAACCGCGTGATGGGGGTGTCGGCAAATCAGCTGAGTCAGCAGAGCGATCGCATTGGTATAATCCCTCTGTTTAGCTTTACGCTGCGCTGAGGTGCGTAGCCTTTGATCTGAGTATTGTTGATTTTTGCCCGGTACTAGCTTGAAGAGATGGCTAGTTCTTGGCTTCTTACGAGGCATAGGAAACCACTGTATATTTTGCTCTTTTTGCCGATTTACATTTATAAAAGTATGATTATTCATGTCTTCCTCAAAAGCACCTGCGGCCTATCTAAAATCAACATTAAGGCTGGCAGCACCCCAATTGTGGCTTTTTTGTGTCACTTGTTTAGGCGTCTGGAGGTACCCCACAAACACCTAATCAAGACGAATCCTGAGTTTTAGATGTTCCTAATGAACTCTACAGCACTACTTCACCGTTTTCCTGAAAGATTGGGAAATAAGTCAAGAATTACCTCTAAGTAAATAGTCGAGACGAGTGGTTAATGTGTTCCTTCAGTAACTGGCACAGGCTCTGAACTGACATCCATCCTTGCTTCTAAGGCTGCTTTGTTTGATATGCTAAGATGTGTTCGGTTTAAATCCCGGCAGTGGCGGTATATTAAGACTCCTCCTATTGTGAAGCTCAATTGTATTATGAAAGTTACAAAGTCTTGGGAACAAGCTACTGATCTTGCCACCAGCAATTATCTGGTAGTTGGTTTAGCTACCTGCTTTTTGAAACAAGAGGGTGAAGTTCACCAAGTTAAAGTTATAGAACCCATTCCCTCTGCCGCCTTAGAAGCAATTCTCAAAGGAGTTCCCACATCCTATGCTTTGGCTTGTGGAACAACTTTAGGGGAATTACTTTCTGAGGAACCATTCCAAAAACCCACTGAATTCCCTCTAGAAGCTCAATTTTGTGACGATTTTGCTGAGCGATCACTGGCGGCAGCACGCACTTACAAGAGTCGCCCCGAGGCTCAGGCTCATATTCCCTTAGGTACAACCCGCAATGATTTCAACTACTCCACAGAACGCAAGCGGGTACTTAATCAGACAAGGGTAATCCGTAAAGAAGATGACGTTAAACAGCATGAATACACTCACAAAGTTCTTTAAATTCCTACTGCAATGCTAAAACTTTATGGTGGAGCCTTGAGTCGGGCATCAATTATTCATTGGTATCTGGAAGAATTGGGAATTCCCTATGAATTTGTCCTGCTGGATATGCAAGCTGGAGAGCATCAGCAGCCAGAGTTTCTGGCAATTAACCCCATAGGAAAAGTCCCAGCAATTGTAGATGGAGATTTTCAGCTTTGGGAGTCGGGGGCGATTTTGTTCTACCTAGCACAAAAGTACGGCAATATGCCCTCATCGGCAGAAGTACAAGCAAAAATTAACCAGTGGATTCTCTTCGGTAATGCGACTCTGGGACCAGGAATTTTTGTTGAAGCTGGTCGAGAAAAAGAAACACCTAAGTTAATGAAGCCACTGAATCAAATTTTTGAACAGCAGCCTTTCTTGCTTGGAGATGAGTTGAGTGTGGCTGATATCGCAGTTGGCTCGATCTTGGCATATATACCAATGATGCTCAAGCTTGACCTAAGTGAATACCCAGCAGTTTTAGACTATATCAAGCGTCTTTCAGAACGACCAGCTTTTCAAAAAACTATTGGCAAACGAGGTTGATTGGAACAGCTGTGGCTTGGGACGCAGGAAACAGAACCTACCCTTAGCCCCTCCTAGTAGCAGGGCTGTTTCATTTTCGTCAGAGAAACATCGCATCCCATGAAGTCTCGTACATTTTGCCAAAATCACCAAATGGAAAATATTGGGTTGTGAATATTCTCTGGTGAACATGAATTAGTCCTGCTCCCAGGAAGGGAACAAAATATTCCGAGGGAAAACAGATTGAAGGGAATCTTTTTCACCTTTTTAACTGGCTGGTTATTTTTGCCAAGCTGTAGAAACACTAAGTTGGCTCAATCTAATCCTTCTTTGATATTAATCCACTCCCACCAACGATTGAGTGGATAGTAAATTACTGGTGCCCAGAGGCTGCTAAGAATTGCGGAAGAAAGAGCAATGCGCTGATGATCTGTCCAGATTTCAGCCAAGGTGCGATCGCCCATAAAACTATACTGGATTGCAGTTACTGTTTCTCCAACTACTGCCATACCAAAAACAATTAGGGCTACTGAAATAAAATCTTCCTGAATATACCGCTGCTTCTGAATCCGAGCCGTCATAATTCCAACAATAGCCAGACTTAACACATGGGTAGGGTGAGGTGAGGTCATGCCATCTTGAATCAGTCCCAGAGACAAAGCTGCTAGCACCCCCTGAAATGCCGTGCGTTTGACACTCCAGGCAACAACCCAAATCAACAGCCAGTTTGGGGTAATTCCCAACAATTCCATCCCTGGCAAGCGTGCTGGTAAGACCATTAAGCAAATGATAACTGAGCTCATGGTCACTACCCAGTTAATAATTTGACGAGTCCAAGGTGAATACTGAGATGCCTTATTCATCGAAATCATTGGGTAAAGAGACTTCGTCCTTCTAGAACGGTGCAGTATAAATGGTGAGAAAATTGATTAGGAAAATGTTACTCAGGATAAGTAACTAACCACTCTAGGTAACTAATTGGTGCAGTCAACTCAATAATTGCTTCTGGAGCAGGACTTTTCTCAAGATTTACTGATTCTACACGTCCTAATGGCAAACCAGAAGGAAAAAGTTGGCTGACGGGTGAAGTAGAGACAACATCTCCACTACGGACATCTGGTACTTTATCAAAAAATTGCATTACAGCGCGATTAGAACCTTGCCCCCGGATGAGACCCATACTACGACTACGACTAATTACAGCACCGACTTTACTAGTAGGATCACTAATGAGCAAAACACGACTGCTATTTGGTGTCACACTAACGACTCTACCAACTAAACCCCCATGCCCCATAACAATGAAACCCACTTTGATGCCATCTTTACTACCTCGACCTAGAGTTACCTGTTGCCACCAGTGATCTGCACTACGGCCTACTATAGGAGCTACAATTCCTTGCTTTTTCTGAGCTTCTACATAGCCCAACAAATCTTTTAATTTCTGATTTTGGCTTTCAAGTTCGACTAACTGTTCTTGCAATTCTAGAACACGAGCATTTGTAAGGTGCTCTTCTGGAGTCGGACCTAGTGTAAAAGGACGGGTGAGTAATTGGTAAGACTCCAAGATTACGGCACCTTGAGTCTGACGCAATAACCAGGCTGCACTTAGGGTGGCTCCTACCAATGCAATTGCCACTCCATGTCGCTCCCACCAACGACGCAGTATATACATAATTTGTTTATCAACGGTTAGCTTTTGGCTGACAAAGATTGACGAAGATCAATAATTTGATTCATAGGGCGAGAAAATTATTCCCTCAAATTGGAAATTTAATAACTGAGCTTCTGAATCGAAATAATTGGGGATTTTGGAATTTTTAGTTTTCCAGGACTTACAAGCAAATCACCTACTCAGTAGGTTGAGAGAGCTCGACAATATGCCTCACTTTAATAAGATTTTCTGGCACTCTACTCTTAAATCCTGACAATTTATCAAGAGGATTAGTTTCCTCCTCAGTAATCCAAAATCCCTTGAGCACTAGATGGTGCGAGAGCGACCACTAAAGACGCGCTCTAACTGTTTGAAATTCTCCAGAACTCGACCTGTTCCCAAAACAACACAGCTTAGAGGATCTGCTGCAACATGGGTGACAATGCCAGTCTCATGACTTATTAAAGTATCCAAGCCCTGCAATAGGGCACCTCCACCGGCCAGCATAATACCTCTATCGATAATGTCTGCTGCCAACTCTGGTGGTGTCCTCTCCAAGGTTCGCTTAACCGCATCAACGATTACTGACAATGGTTCTGACATACTTTCACGAATTTCTGGTCCTTTGATAGTGACAGTTCTTGGTAAGCCAGACAATAGATGTAAGCCCCGTACTTCCAAGTTTGTGTCATCGTCGTCATGAGTTGGATAAGCTGAACCAATCCGAATTTTAATTTCTTCAGCAGTACGTTCCCCAATGACCAGGTTATGAACTTTTTTCATGTACTGAGTGATGGATTCGCTAAGTTCATCCCCAGCAATACGTACAGATTCACTGAGCACTGTACCTTGCAAACTAAGTACGGCGACTTCCGTAGTACCGCCGCCAATATCAATAATCATGTTGCCTGTTGGCTCTGCCACTGGTAACCCAGCACCAATAGCTGCTGCTACTGGTTCATCAATAAGGTAAACATCTCTGGCACCAGCCTGAGATGCTGCCTCCATAACTGCCCGTCGTTCGACACCAGTAACACCGCTAGGAATGCCAATCACAATCCGGGGTGAAACCAGAGTTCTGCCTTCGTGTACCTGCCGGATAAAGTGCTTAAGCATCAGTTCCGCAGTATCGAAGTCGGCAATTACACCATCGCGGAGGGGACGCAGGGCAACCACATTACCTGGGGTTCTGCCCAACATTTTTTTTGCGTCTTCCCCCACAGCCAGCGGTTCGTTTTTGTCTTGATCCATGGCAACAACGGAAGGTTCTTGAAGAACAATCCCCTTGCCAGACACGTATACTAAAGTATTAGCAGTGCCTAGATCTATACCCATGTCCCTTGAAAGAGAAAAGCGATTTAAGAGACCCACTAGTTTTTACGCCCCCAAAGTCAAATGCTGCTGTGTATGATGAAAATTTACTTAAACTGTAACCGAGGTGGATTTTATTACGTTTTCTATGGTTCGTCTAGTGAACTAGACTAATTCCATCAGTAAACGCAGTGTAACCCCTTCTTCAGTTAGGTAGGAAGGGGAGGAATGACCATCTTGCTCTGACCCAATGAGGCAGATTTGAGACAGACAATCCAGTTACAGAAATGACTAATCCCCTGTTTCGCTACAAAAACTGGACTTTTTTGGTAAACTGAACCTCAATTCCGGAGTATCTTTTGCTAAGGTCAACTCTTAACATGGAGATAATCCTCTTGCAGTAGAGTGTGTAGCTCCTTTCCCCTATCTCAACCAAGATGTCTTCACTGAACAACTGAAATTATAGTTCGGGGAATAGAACCTTTCATCCGGAAGAATTTGGCATAGAGCGTTTCAGGGAATTGCCTTAAGCAGTATTTTCTCCAGAAAGATTATTGATTGTCTCATATTCGGTCAATTAGCTAAAGTAGATCTGGCAATAAATACTTATGTACTAAATACCATGATCCGTCTCAATGTAGTTAATCTTGTTGGTCGCGTAGGTATGGATCCAGATGTGAGGTATTTCGAGTCTGGAACTGTTAAATGTAGGCTGACACTGGCTGTAAATCGCTTCAGCCGTAATAGCGACCAGCCAGACTGGTTCAACTTAGAGTTATGGGGTAAAAATGCCGAAACAGCAGCTAATTACGTGCGCAAAGGTAAGCTAATTGGAGTACAGGGTTCTCTGAAGATAGATCGATGGAGCGATCGCGCCACAGGAGTAGAGCGCACATCTCCAGTAGTCAGAGTTGATCGCTTTGAATTCCTCGGTTCCAAGCGAGATGAAGAATCTGGCTCATTTAATAGCTACAACAATGACACAGAGTTTTGAAACCTAATACCTAACTAGGGGATCTCAGTAACCGATTTGTAGTGTAACTGAGGCTTGTACCTCCTGTTCACCTCCAATTATGGGTATAGTAACTTGCCCAGTAAGTTTAGTTGTTGCGTCAAAAAGAGGCATCTGCGATTGTGGAGGTGTAGCACCGTTAATTTGAATAGTGACAATATCTTTGCGGGTCAGATTCAAGGTGCTTAAAACGACATCAGCTTGCTGTTGTGCGTCTTGAGTAGCTTCCCGCAAAGCTTCCTTTTGAGCCGCAGCGATCACACTATCAGATGCGGTGAAGCTAATACGATCAATCCGGGTAGCTCCTGCTTGAACAGCTTCATCCAAAATTGCACCAGCTTGCTCAGTGGGAATCTTGAAGCTTATGCTATTGATGGCTCTATAACCAATTATTCTTTGTACATTGTTCTCATTGCGATAATTCGGATTGAGTCTGATACCGGTAGTTTGTAGTTTGGCTAGATTACGCGATCGCAGCAATTCTACTACCGCTGTTGACCGACGGGCTGCTTCCTCCTGGGCGAGAACAGCAGTTTGTCCTTGCACTTCAACCCCTAGTTGTACCTGAGTCATGGTTGTGGGAATCATCTCTACTCCTCTACCAGTTACAGTTAGGGTACGTAAGAGTCTTTCTTGGGCAGTAGCAGGATAGTTTAGAGATAGCGTCAGTAGACCTACCGCCAAAGGAATAATCGGTAATCGCCGACTAGCTTGAGCAAAGTAACTCAACAAAATAGCTGGATTCATAACAAAATCGATTTTTTATACAGAAGCCTTCAACTCTAGCAGTTCTTTAATTTGATTCTTTAATTTCCTATATATTAAACTCTAAAATCTTTAGTGTAACGCTCTGTAGGTGTGGCATGTAGGCTTGAAGATCTCGGTGTTCTTAGTTGGGTTAGTTCAACCAGCTTGTAGAGTAGAGAAAGTAATTTCTTAGCAACTAATGGCTGATGCAATTGCCTGGGTGAGTTTTTTGGCACCCACTAACTCAATCTCATTTTTCTCTGCTCAACAGCCGCTTTTAGCAGCAGCAACAGAAGCAACAGAACAAGAAACAGCAAATGGTTCACTGATATTGGCAGGAGTACTGCTGAGTCTAGTCGTAATTTACTTTGCCAGTAAACTGGGAGGCGAAATTTGCTCTCGGATTAACTTACCGCCTGTATTAGGTGAACTTATAGGTGGTGTCATTGTCGGGATTTCTGCTCTGAATCTACTGGTTTTTCCAGAAGGGGGTGCAGATGCCTCTAGCTCAATGATTATGAACTTCCTTCAGACTACTGGTGGCCTAAGTCCAGAAGCAGCAAATTCAGTATTTGAGGCTCAAAGTGAAGTCATTTCTGTTTTGGCGGAATTAGGAGTCATTATTCTTTTATTTGAAATCGGATTGGAGTCCGATCTTCAAGAATTGATCCGTGTTGGACCCCAAGCCGCTGTGGTGGCGGTGGTTGGAGTAGTGGCTCCTTTTGTCGCTGGCACTGCTGGCTTAGCTTTAATTTTTAACATTCCCGCTGTACCAGCAATTTTTGCCGGTGCTGCTCTGACAGCTACCAGTATTGGCATAACAGCTAAAGTCTTGGCAGAAATTGGTCGTCTCAGTTCCAAAGAAGGTCAAATCATTATTGGTGCAGCAGTACTTGATGATGTTCTAGGTATTATTATCTTGGCAGTAGTTGCTAGTCTGGCGAAGACTGGGGAAATTGTTATCACCAACGTCATCTATCTCATTATCAGCGCAGGAGTTTTCCTAGTAGGTTCAATTTTACTTGGTCGCTTCCTGAGTCCTTACTTTGTCGGCTTGGTCAATGAAATGAAGACTCGCGGCCAAGTTCTGATTACTGCACTAATTTTTGCCTTACTATTGTCTTATGTTGCTGCTGCTATCCAATTAGAAGCAATTTTGGGAGCATTTGCAGCAGGACTAATTCTGGCAGAAACAGATAAGCGCCGAGAATTAGAAGAACAGGTGATACCAGTAGCCGATGTACTGACACCGATTTTCTTTGTAGTTGTCGGAGCCAGAACTGATTTAAGTGTTCTCAATCCTACAGTTCCTAGCAATCGTGAGGGATTAATTTTAGCAGTTTTTTTAATCGTAGTGGCGATTGTTGGTAAAGTCATCACTGGCTTCACAGTCTTTGGTCAACCTGGTATCAATAAATTGGCCATTGGAGTCGGAATGATTCCTAGAGGCGAAGTGGGGTTGGTCTTTGCTGGTGTAGGAGCCGAGAGTGGTGCTTTATCGGAAGCGACTGAGGCTGCCATTATTGTTATGGTTATCCTAACAACCTTTCTTGCACCTCCTTTACTAAGACTGGTGTTTCAGGCAAAAGATACAGAAGATACTCCTACAGAAATTACTGCTTTAGACAGTAGCAGTACAAAAACTGTGGTAGTAGAACAAGAGTCACCCTCGACCTCAACACCCGAAGACTAATATTAAAACTTTCACAGGCGTGGCAACAGCCGTTATGGATATAAGAAACAATTCAAATTCTGTTGCCTATAGCCTTTTTTTGAAAGGACTCTCGTTGCCAATAGATCTAATCCGAATGGCAAATACCTAAACCATAACCATATTTTGGATTTTGGTAAACCCGTGTATAATGTCATATCTGAAACTTAACTTTGCCCTGCTACGTCATTTGGGTTTATCTGCCTCTAGTAGACAACTACAAAGCGGTAAACAATTTTGGGTGCAGCAAATACAGCTTTAGCTATTGTGAGAGTATAGTTGTAAATTGTGTATCTGTATTGACAAATGACAATAGATATGAATTGCATTCTTTACCTCAACAATTTGAACCTGACTAATCATCAGGCCGCTCTCTTAATGTCGTACCGCATTTTCAACAGGAGCAATAAATAACCGTGAGATTTCGCTGGCTGATAGTACTCTTTAGCATCCTCAATGTCCTTATCTGTGCATCTGCTGCTGAAGCAGGTAGACTCCTGCGTTGGAGTTTTGATGGTAAGGACACACTAGAGTTCATTACAGATCAAGGAGTTCAACCCCAAGCACAATTATTGAGAGAAAGGGGTGAGCCGATCAAGGTAGTCATTGATTTGCCTGGGACTCTTCTGGGGCAAGCGACACAAAGACGGCAGTATAGAGGTTTGATTCGGGAAATCCGAGCAGGTCAATTTCAACGCAATACGGCTCGGATTGTGATTGAATTAGCCCCTGGTTATACCCTCGATCCTCAACAAGTGAAGTTCCGGGGGATTACTGCGAGTCGATGGACAGTAGATTTACCAGAACCTCAGAGGATATCTTCCCCTAGCTCGCCACCTACCAGGAGAAACTCTCAACCAAATTCTAATTCTTCTCAAAGAAGTAACTCTTCTGGCTTACAAAGACGCTCTCAAAACAGAACCTCAAGCTCTACTACCCAATTGGAAAGTTTTCAGGTAAGTAGAAATGGATTCTTCATCCGTACTAGTGGTAAAAAGCCACAAAATATTGAGGTAGAGCGGAGTCGTAATCGCCGCCACATAGATATTGAACTAGAAGATACAGTTCTCTCTGATAATCTATCAGAGCAAGATATAGAAGTAAATCGCTATGGTGTTAGCGAAGTTGAATTTGAACAGATTGAAAAGTCACCGCCCGTTGTCCGAATCCGCATGAATGTGGAAAGGGACAGTCCGGATTGGGATGCTGCTTTCAACAATGAATTGGGGTTAGTTATTATACCTCGTGCCCCTATTTCATCCCTAGATGATTCAGCTTCTGGAAGGCCCACTCGACCAATTACCAATACTAGGATTAGTCAACTGGCAACAATCGAGTCAGTTGAATTAGCTAACAATGGGACTCAGTTGTTGATTAGATCTAACCAACAGGTGAGAGCTACTAATCAGTGGAACCGAGGAGCAAACGCTTATCAAATTACCATTCCCTCTGCTCAATTGGCAGACAAGTTCGCTGGTCCCCAGCTTAATGCTAACAGTCCTTTAGTAGGGGTTAGGGTTTTACAGCAAGACCCAAAAACTGTAGTGATTTTAGTACAACCGAGTACTGACACTCAAATTCAGGAGCTAAATCAAATCAGCGATCGCTTGTTGGCGCTGCAACTTCAGCAGCGGCAGGCAAGACGAACTTTACCACCAACTAGCTCAATTCCTGTACCACAGCCTGAGCGGAGGACTCCACCTTCAAACACGTTACCCCGTTTACCAAATAGTCGCATTGTGGTGATGTTGGATCCAGGTCACGGTGGCAAAGACCCTGGAGCAATTGGCATTGGGGGATTGCGAGAAAAAGATGTAGTTCTACCTATTACTTTAGAAGTCGCCGCTCTATTGGAACAACAGGGAGTTCAAGCATTATTGACTCGCTCGGATGACCGATTCATTAGTTTAGCAGGAAGGGTGCAAATCGCGGAAAGAGCTCGTTCTAATTTATTTGTCAGCATTCATGCCAATGCTATTAGTGCTAGCCGTCCTGATGTTAATGGTTTTGAAACCTATTATCACCAACTAGGTCGAGAGCTTGCCCAAACAGTCCACAAAAACGTCTTACAAAGTATTGAAATTGGAGATAGGCGAGTTAGGCAAGCAAGGTTTTATGTACTCAGAAATACTTCAATGCCATCAATTTTAGTGGAAACTGGTTTTGTTACCGGTTATCTAGATGCACCTAAGCTAAGACAGCCGGAGCACCGCAGCCGCATGGCACGAGCAATTGCCCAGGGTATCCTTCAGTATATTCGACGGAATTACTGATTTTGTCCCTTGGCAAGAAAGTGAGTTTTCTTGGAAAATTCCTGACAAATGAACTCTTAATAACCGGCAACTAATGAGCAACGAGCAAATCTTGACCTTAAAGGCAGAAGCGCAACGAAGACCAATTGGGGTTTTCGACAGTGGTGTGGGGGGGCTCACGGTTTTGAGAGAACTCTACCGGCAGTTACCTAATGAATCAATTATTTACTTTGCCGATACAGCTCGACTACCCTATGGTACTCGTTCTGCAGAGGAAATTTTACAGTTCGGTCGCGAGATTATCAGTTGGATGATACAACAAGAGGTCAAGATGATTGTCTTGGCCTGTAATACCACTGATGCTTTGGCTTTATCAACCTTGCGTGAGGAATTTGACTTACCGATTTTAGGACTAATTCTACCGGGGGCTCGTGTTGCGGTACAACAAGGGAGCAGATTAGGTGTGATTGCTACCCCAGCAACAGCTGCAAGCAATGCTTATCGACATGCCATACTGGAAGTTCAGCCGACTGCCCAAGTTTGGCAAGTAGGTTGTCCAGAATTTGTTCCCTTGGTTGAGCAAAACCGTTTGTACGACCCTTACACTAAAGAAGTAGCAAAGCAATATCTTGCCCCTTTACTAGAGCAGCAGATTGATACCTTAATATATGGCTGTACTCACTATCCTCATCTAGCTCCTGTATTAAGAGAGTTATTACCACTACATATCTGGTTTGTAGATCCTGCCAAACATGTAGCAACAGCTGCCGCTCAAGAACTAGACTTAATTGGAGAATTAAATACCTTTCCTCCGTTACCTACTCGCTTTTGTGTTAGTGGTTGCCAACAACAATTTGCTAGCCTTTCATTACAATGGCTGGGTTTTACCCCAGCCGTTGAAAAAGTATCTCTGCCAACAGTAGCATTGTCCCCACTAGAATCTCACTGAAATAGTAGATTGAGACAGTTAGTTGAGGTTTTAACGAACAATGGTCACTTGTTGGATCTTCTGAGATGAAGATGGTTCAAGTTCTTCCATCTTTTGCTCAGTATCTTTAGTCTCTTTGGACAGATAAGGGACGTAAGCATCGGTGAAAGAACTAGTAAAATACCTGGAATTCTTGGTTGTATGCTCCGCCAACCTTAACAGTAGATAAATCATCAACACATAAACAGCAGCCAAAAAAGGAATAATCAGAGCCAGATCGTCGTAAATCATAGTGATGACCAGAGGTGGAGAGATGTAAATTTCAATGGTAATTTTTTCAACAGTTGTTCCTACCCCTTTCTGGGGTTAAGAGCTCTGTTGTTATAAATAAAAATTGAGGTGATAAATAGTTCTTAGTTGCTCCTCTAATAATTTTGGAGCAAGCAAACCATTAAAACTATGAGGCTTGAGCATAGCTCCTAAGCCATACAAGAGGGGAAAATGTTTTAATTAATTATGCCTAGTGAAAGTCTCAATCAACAATTGTACTGACAGCTGTGATACTGGCAGCAACAATGATGAATGGTCAATCATATATCAAGCTATCTCTGCCTGCAACAAGGCACTTTCACCACTGAATTCAGGAAAAATCATTCCTTATCACTTTGGAAGAAATAAATTTATTAATTTTTCCAAACCCCTATTATTTAGAGTAGCACAAAAATCTTGATCATCTACACTGATTTCTTATGGATTTAACAAGTTGATACAATTTCTGTATTTACCCTCCTATCCAGCCTAGAGTTACATCAAACTTTCGGAGTAGGGTATGCTTCGCTTAGAATTGAAGTAGGAATATGTAAACTTTCGTAACTTAACATCTGAGTCGCCTAATCCATGACCTCAGTAACCTCCCTTTTCTCGCCGGTTGAAGCAGATCTGTGTATTCTGACCGAGAACTTAAAGACCCTTGTGGGTGCCCGTCACCCGATACTATACGCTGCCGCTGAACATTTGTTCGGTGCTGGAGGAAAAAGGGTCAGACCAGCCGTTGTCCTCTTAATTTCCCGGGCAACTATGCTAGAAGAAGATATTACGCCACGTCACCGACGTTTGGCGGAAATTACCGAGATGATTCACACAGCTTCCTTGGTACACGATGATGTGGTAGATGAATCACAGGTACGCCGCAATGCCCCTACAATCAACAGCTTGTATAGCAATCGAGTAGCTGTACTAGCAGGAGATTTTTTGTTTGGTCAATCTGCCTGGTATCTAGCTAATCTTGGTAACCTAGAGGTCGTCAAACTACTCTCGGAAGTAATCAAGGACATGGCAGAGGGGGAAATTCAACAGGGACTGAATCGATTTAATACCACCACTACCATCGAAGCTTACCTAGAGAAGACCTACAAAAAGACTGCTTCCTTAATTGCCAATAGTGCTAAAGCAGCTGGAATACTCAGTGGTGTACCAGCGGATATTGCTGAAAATCTTTATCACTATGGACGCCATCTTGGGTTGGCTTTCCAGATTGTAGATGATATTTTAGATTTCACAGCTTCAACAGAAGTATTGGGTAAGCCAGCAGCTTCCGACTTGATTAGCGGTCATTTGACTGCGCCAGTCTTATATTCTCTGAAAGAAAACCCCCAGCTGGAGTTACTGATCGAGCGACAGTTTGACCAAGTAAACGATATCGAGCAAGCGATTGCTTTGGTAAGGGAAGGACAAGGCATAGAACTTGCCCGTGAATTAGCGGCACACCATGCTCAGGCTGCGGTAAAAAATCTAGCAAAACTCAGACCTTCAGAGCCATGTACAACTCTGATTGATTTGGCTGATTACGTACTAAGTCGTCTGTACTAGTGATAGCTTGATCAAGATGATTTAGAGGTAAGCTGAATGCCTTCAAAGTATCCATTTATCTGCTGATACTGAAGCCAAACAGGGGCTTGGTCTAAATTACAAGTTGCTGCTTCACCTACTCTGGCTCAAGAAATCAATTTTTCTGTGCTTGTCAGGCCGTCTACAACAGAACAACTAGGACTAAGAGTATGCACACCACTGGCTATCAAGGTGTATACTTCAGTCAAACATATCTTTAAGAAAGTCGCAACCACGCTGAGCAGTATGGTGATGAGTTATTTGATTCATGCTGCACGGCGTGGAGCCTGAGTAACCTTTCCAGTATAGGAATAAAATTGAAGTAACTAACCTGAAGCTAACAATCCTAATATCTTATGGCTGAGTATCAAAAGATTGAATATCGCATTGGCAAAGACGGCAAAATTACTGAAACGGTCATTAACGGTACTGGAACTGGTTGCACTAATACCACTTCAGAAATCGAAAAAGCTCTGGGAGAGATTGATGAACGAGAACTACTGCCAGAATATTATGAGGGAGATGAAAGTATTATTACAGCATCAACTGAGTCTATAAGTCAGATTTAGAGAGGTTTGTCATGGCTGAGGATACCAATCTATTCTTGTTCGGTTGCTTCCTCTGGTTGGGAGTTACACTGCTGGTGTTGTTATTACTGAACTCGAACAACCAAAATAGTACTCATCAGCAGGATGACGAAGTGTGGCGCGAGATTCTTTTGAATCGCCTTCGCAAACGTCGGCATCAGTTAGGAATTTCTACCTGGGAAGCTTTACGAGCAAGATCTGGTTTGACTAGCTATGAGTTGCAGCAGTTGTGTAAGGGAGAAATCGGACAACTCAAGATATCTCAGTTAAGGAAGCTGGCTGCCTCGTTAGATTGGAGTCTCGAAGAGTTAATACACAATATTGATCACCAATCCATCTTATTAACAGCCAAATCCCGTGTATCTAACCTGCTTAAGGCAACTACTGAAGCTACTAAACTTAGACAATTACAACAACAATGTTTCCGACTCCGAAGAGAATTGCGACACCAATCTAGGCAGCTAAGCACAGATTTTCAAAAATCTACTTTTGAGCAGTTGCAAACCTTGTTGACTAACTACCCAAGTGCTAAACATATGGCTCAGGCTAAGCCTGATTTGCCTGCTAAAAATTTGACCTCCTTGTTCACACCCCTAGAGAGTTTGCTACAGAGTTGGGGTTATGAACCCATTGGTAAACCTTGGGAACAAGTGCCTTATAATCCTCAGTTACATCAGGCTGACACCGATGATATTGAGGAAGGAGAATTGGTTTACATCCGATTTATTGGTTATCGCGATCGCAGAAGCAATGACCATAATACGGCTAAGACAACAAGTTATACCCAACAAACACAGATCCTTTGTCCGGCTAAAGTCAGCCGCACTCTTCCTGGAGGAATAAAAAATTAAGCATCTTTGGGTATATGTATAGCCAAATTTTTTGAATAACATTTATTGCTAAACGAGTTTTGTTTGCCTGACTGCCAGATTTGTACCTTAATTTTAGCTGAACTCATCACTGGTATTTTGTAGTATATTTGTAATAAATAATATATTCAACTTAAGTAATATGAAAATTGGCAAGGCTTTTGGTACATATAGGAAAAAACTGCCTCATTTGTTTGTTTATATAGATCCTTGGGCTGTGCTTATCTTTTTGGGAGGCTTGAGCATAGTATTATTTGCTGCAACTACTGTGAATCCCAAAAAAGAGCATAAACTAACTCTCGTCGCAGGCAACAAAACAGGAGAAAGTTATATTTTTAGCAAAGCTCTAGAAAAGGTAGTTGAAGAGCATCACCCTGAAATTAAAATTGATGTCAAGGAAACTGGGGGAACATCAAAAAACATTGAGATGTTAGAACAGGGTCAAGCTCAGCTAGCTACTGCTCAAGCTGATGTCCCTGCTGGTTCTTCAGCAAGAATCGTTTCAGTTCTTTATCAGGATGCTTTTCAGTTAGTTGTTAGACCCAAGTCCAACATTTCCCAATTTGTTGACCTTAAAGGCAAGCGTATTGGTTTACCAACAACCGGTGGACAATATCGTTCCTTCCTCAAGATAGCAGAACATTACGGTCTCAGGGCACAAGACTTCCAATTTATAGGAGAAAATGATCAAGAAGCAGATCAAGCTTTTCGCTTAAATCAAGTATCAGCAGTGTTTCGCGTTCGTGCTCTGGGAAATAAATCTATCTCTGAACTGGTGCAACAATACCAAGGAAGATTACTGCCAATTGCCCAAGTTGAGGCAATGACAATTAAGTATCCAGCCTTTGAACCAGCGACTATTCCTATTGGAGCATACAAGGGTAATCCCCCTGTACCAGCAAATAATTTGGCAACGGTAGTCATACCAAGAACACTTTTGGCAAGCGAGGAAGTGGATAACAGGATAATCCACAAAATCACGGCTATTTTAGATGAACATCGCCAAGAACTAGCTAAAGTTCTCCCTACAGTATATAAACCTTTAGTTGTTAGCGTCAGTCGTCCTAGCACTCAGGGAGGCACAGGTGTCCCTATTCATCTAGGTGCACTGGCTTTTTATGAGAGAGAGCAACCCTCTTATGTTCAGGAAAATGCTGATTTTTTAGCATTAATTCTAACTGTTGCTCTGTTAATTGCTTCTGGAGTTCGCCAGTTGAAAGTGTGGATTGAGCAGAGTAAGAAAGATACTGCTGATGAATTAATATCATCAGCTATTAAACTGATGAATGTCCAAGACAAAGACTTGGAACAGAAGCAACAGGAACTTGATAAACTTTTTGGTAAGGCTGCATCTGACTTAGTTGAGGAAAAAATTTCCCAGGAATCTTTCCGAACTTTTAACGAAGCCTATAAGACAGTTAGGGAAGTCATCGAACACCAAAGAATAATTGCCATTGGACAAGGTCTGAGGCCAGAAAACAAGCAGATTGACAATGCTAAAGACCTAAGGAAATCATTAGCTATGTCGGAATCATTATTAAACAACCGAGAAGGTAGATAATCAGAAAGAACTGCGTATTATGTTTTCTCAGGTAGGAGATGATTTTATTGCCAGGGGATTTCTCAATGCTTTAGATGATGATTTACATAAGGCAGATGCTAAATTGACATTGTAGATACTAAGGTCTTAACAGAGCGTGAGGAGAGTGCGATCGCATAATTTTTAGTTAGGGTCTGCTGAATAAGTGTGGAAGCGATGCCAGACAAGACTTTCAATCATTTTTGGTTTCGCCAAGTGCAAGGAAATGGTATCTTTGAGCTCAAAAACCTTGTATCAAGAGTGAAAAATTCCCCAACACCTAATACCATTTAACCTGACCTACCACCTGCCACCTACCACCTACCACCTATTCAAACCGGAAAGTTACGACTTATTCAGCAAGCCCTAGTTAAGATACTTTATGATTAGCTCTAAACAATAAAATATAAATGTGGAATATTCACAAACGGATAATTATTAGCCATTATCCATTCTTAAAATTAACCTCGATAACCGTGGACAATATACTGAACCCGTTGACCTATATTAGTTGCATGGTCTGCCATTCGTTCTAGGTGACGAATTGCCAATACTAATAAGACGATTGGTTCAACAACCCCTTTGATATCCCGCTGATAGGCTAAAGTTTTATATAGTTGGTCGTGGGCTTTATCCACTTTATCGTCTAACTTTTTGATCGCTTTTCCTTTGATGGCATCTAAATCTGCTAAAGCTACTAGACTTTCCGAGAGCATGGCTTGAGCATGATTGGACATTAGCTCTAGTTCAGGGAGGCAATTATGGGGTGGGTAAGGTAGGAGCTTCAGAGCAATTTCGACCAAGTCTTCAGCATAATCACCAATGCGCTCCAAATCTCGCACCAACTGCATAAAAGCACTAAGGAGACGTAAATCTTGACCCACTGGTGATTTCATGGTGATCAGATTGCTACATTCTGACTCAATTTGGCGATAGTAGCGATCAATACGTTTTTCATTTAAGCTAATAGCCTGAGCTGCCTCTAGATTGTGGGAAAACATTGCTTGATGACTCAGGCGAAATGAGTTTTCCACCAAAGCCCCCATTCTCAAAACATCTCGCTCTAAACTCTTTAGGGAGCGCTCAAGTTGGGTAATTTCAGTATTGCTGTTCAGATAAAACAGATTCACCTCTTTTATTGAAAACTCGCTGGAGACTCCCGTTATAGCTTGCTTTGTATACAGATATTGGGAGGTAGGTAAAGTTCCTACTTTAACTCCCCTTAATCTCCTCTTAGTCAGGATGTATACAGGATAACGCTATAGCCAAAGGCAATTTGGGAGAGGAAAGGGGGCGAGATTTACCACCTTCCTGTAAGACAATTTTTGGTTTAACCCATCCCAAAGTACTAACTTTAACACTCACTGCTAATGTAGTGTCTTAGACACTAAGGCTGGTTATTTATAGGTTTTAATCAAACTTTTGCTATGCCTATAGGCGTAGGCGACAGTTTTATAACACCTTTATACTAATATATCAACTTCTATGATATTGAATTTTTTGAAATATTTGGTCATCCATCTGAAGTTTTGAAGTAAAATCTCACAAATGATATCATCATCCAATACTGCTTTAGGTAACTCAACTACAATTGTGTCGAGCCAAAGCGACGATTTCGTTTCCCGGCGGGTCATTGACTATCTTGAACAACTTGATGATCCTAGGAAAGAAAAGATTCTAGCATTTCATCAGGCTCATCAAGAACTGATGGAGATAGCTCAGGGTTCTTTTGCCAAACACCAAGCATGGTTAGGTGGTTATCAAGATCATATCGCAGAGTGTTTTCGGATAGCGGAGGCAATGTATCTTGGTTTACAGAAAGTTAGGCAAGTTCCCATTAACCTGAACTCAGCACTAGTGGTACTTTACTTTCACGACATTGAAAAAATGTGGAAGTATTCCCAAGGTTTGCCACCTGATTTTGATAAGCAATGTTTTTATCGGAAAGAACTCCGGGAAATCTATGGAATTGAGCTAACTACAGATGAGTTGAGTGCTCTGAAGTACATTCATGGTGAACCACAGGAAGAATACAATGCAACAACTCGCTTAATGAGTCCTTTGGCTTCCTTTTGCCACTGTGTTGATACTTTATCTGCGCGTATGTGGTATAACGAGGGAAGAAATTTGGGGTGAAGGGGAAATATTAAGCCCTATCCAACACTTCATGATTAAAGCAATGGACAACATTTTTAAGTTACCTGCACCTCTTCCTACCTCAGAATTATTTGAATCTTTACTCTCAACAGAAAAGGTTTTAATTGAGCGTATTATTTCAACAGGACAAAAAACACCCCCAGGAGAATGGTATGACCAAGAAACTGATGAGTGGGTTATACTGTTACAGGGGGAAGCTGAATTATCCTATGAAGATGGTGAGAGAATTTTTCTGAAAGCAGGAGACTATTTGATGATTCCAGCTCATGTCAAACATCGAGTTGAGTATACTAGCGATAATCCTCCCTGTATCTGGTTAGCTGTTCATATTAAATAGAGGTGGTAGGTGTTAGGTTTTTTGTCCCCTCAGCTTCCTTGACAATGACATTTTTGCCTTAACTTGTCACCAATGGGTGTTAGGTAATTGATTGAGTAGCTTTTGTAGCCAAATTATGGAAATCTAGGGAATTAGTTTACACTCAAACATCTTATTAGCAATAGGTCCAGCGACCCGATTAATAAATTCCTCTCGCATCTGAGGATCTTTCTTTAACAAAGCGATCACTTTTTCCTGAAGACCCTTTCCTGACTCCCCATCGGCTGATGAACTGTTGTCAGACTGGGGTTGCATCTGAGCTACTTCTTCACAGGAAGCATTTTGAAGTTTGTCAATCACATGATTGGCTGCGGCATCCAACAAAGCTTCTTTGGATGCAAATCCGCTACAGGCAGTTACCACTATTGCTATAGGAGTCAGAGTAGCCAGAAACATATGGGATTTTTTCATCAATTTTTTAGATGGTAGTTGGTAGGTAGTAGGTGTTAGGGAATCAGATTACAGTCAAACATTTTATTGGCAATAGGTGCTGCCACTCGATTGAGAAATTCTTCCCGTATCTCAGGGTTTTTTTCTAACAGAGCGATCGCTTTTTTCTGCATAGCAGCTTGTTGTTCCCCACCAGATGGTGAATTTTTGTCGGAGTTAGCTGTCATTGTGGATAGTTCTTCACAGGAAGCGTTTTGGAATTTTCCAATTACCAGATTGGCTGCGGCATCTAGTAAGGCTTCTTGATTAGGTAATGAAATTTCCCCACTTGGTAAGGAGGGTTGTTCACTGGGTAATGAAGGTTTCTCGTTTTGTTGATCAGGAGGTGATGGAGATTCCTGTAATTTTGGTAATGAGGGCTTCTCATTTTGTTTGTTGAGAGGGGATGGGGACTCCTGTGATTGAGGTGGAGGGGGAGGTAATGGCTGTAGTAAAGCTCTGCTACAGATACCTCCCACTATGGCAATGGAAGTGAGAGTAGCTAAAAACAAATGCGACTTTTTCATCTAAAACTCTCAATAAATTTGTAGGGTTTTGATCTCAACTCTTGGCAGAGATACAGGGCAGGTTTGATAGGAATATAGCTATTGAATTGGTAAAGATTTGGGCTAAACCTGCCCCTACAAACCTAACACTTAACAATTACCGAGTAACTCCCTGGATAACAGGACGTCCATCAAAGCGTCCTGGATTACCTGTCCAGTTAAAGTCACTAACTTGTAGGCTCACAGAACCGAGTCCCTGTACTGGGTTATAACGCAGGACAATATTGTAAGCTCGACGACGGTATTCTAAAAAGTAGTTAGTGCTGATCTCTTGACCAGTGTCTAAATTGAATGAAGTTTGGAAACCAAGTCTTACTGGACCGTAGAGTTGTTGGGTAATACCACCACTAAGAATACTTCTATCTACAATCCGGTCAAAGAGAAAAGGCGATAAATCACCCACAGCTGCCCTAGTATAGCGGATGTTAAAACCGGTATAGTCGAAGAAAGGTCGGGAAAAATGACCAAACTGTCCTACTAGTCCAACACTGCCGTTGATGGAGTTTTGATTATCACCATTACTATAGAGACTGGTGACACCACTGAGATTTGTACTCAATGCTACATAAGGAATCACTGGTCTTGGAGTGTACCGCAATCCTTCTTCAGGAGTTGCTGGCAAACCTTTACCGCGCCAGAGTGAAAAACCTTTACTCAAGGAAGCAGCTGCTTGATAGCGTGTTAAGTTGATGCGATTATTGTCTCTAACTACTGGTAGTAAGTCTAAACGGTTGGTATCAGCATTAATATTTTGAATACCTGCCTGATAGCGAAGGTTGACTCCGGTTTTGCCTAAACGAATTACTGGAGAAGTGAGAACTGCACCAATACTACTGTGGACAGTCTGGAAACCTAGGGAACCATTAAACAAGCGATCACGGTAGCTAGCTTCAAAGTCAAGATTGTGAGGTAGGGTTGTGCCAATAATCCGCCGTAGTCGCAGACTTGCTCTGGTTTCTTGTTCTAGCTCACTCAAATCCAAACTAGTAACAGCGGAAGAGCCTACCAAACTTGTCCGAGGGTCAATGGTAACATCCAAGCGAGTTTCAAAACCAAATGCTCTGGGATCTATTGGACTCTCATCAAAAATTGCCCTTTGTATAAAAAACTGTGGTGTCAGAGTAAATCTTGCCCTAGGACTGTTGTAGATTTCAATCTGACTCTCTACAAATAAGCCGCCTCGATCATCATCATCAAAGCCAATGTTGAATAAGCCCGGTTCCCTGGGACGGCGATCGATTAAAATACGATTGCGAAATGTCGGCAATGACAAGCCTTGATCGAAAACAAAACGAGGTTGAGAGGCAACTATTTCATCTAGCAAGGGGGAAATGCGCCGAAATCGGGCTGTCTTGGCCTGCAATTCTAAATCTGGAGGAGAAAAAGGGTCATTAGTAATTCTGATGTTCGTCGCAACTGCTTCTGAACCTTCAAAATCAACTCTGTCGGCTTCATAGCGGAAGCGGTTAACGGAACCCCTTGAACCAGTTGTCGGTGTATTTGGGAGTGAACCATCAGAACCCACTGTTAGGGAAGAACCAACTACATAGGAGTAGCTTCCTGGATTCCTTACTCCTTGTAGGGGTAGATTACGAGCAATGCGATCGCTTACAGGTCTTGGTATTGCGGTGGCGTCACTATCCTCAGGGGAGGGAGGCTGAGGTAAGTCAGTTTCTGATGAAGCGTTATAAAGTTCACCATTAGCATCGTAGACGACGCCACTATCCTGGACAAAGTAATACTCAAATCGTTCACCCCTGAGTATCTGGTCACCTCGCGTTAAAGCAACATTGCCCTCCGCAACCATAATACGATTGGGCAAGTTAATTTGTACGCGGTCAGCATCTAGTAAGGCTTCCTGAAAGCGCACAATAACATTACCTTCCGCTGTCACTACTTGTCGCTCTTCGTCATATTCCTGGGAGTCTGCTGTTAATTCTAGTACACCAACGGGTTCGGCGGCTGGTGCGGGTATAGTAATCTGTGACTCTTGGGTGACCGATGGTTGAGGAGTTTGAGTTTCCTCATTAGCTGTACCTTCTGTATCTGTTTCCCTTGGAGTTGTGGCTGGGGGTACAATCAACTCAAATTCCCTGGTTTCTCCTCCCCGCTCTTGAGTTAAAATACGCTTAATAGGTAAGGTATCGGAGATTGGGGATTGGCGAAGATTTAAGGATAACCTTTTGGTAGCGGAACTTTTTGTGTCAACTGAGTTAATTTTCAGTGTGGCAATCTGTCCTTTGGTTTGACGTTGAAGCTTCTCAGTTGTTTGTGCCAAAGTGCGATGGTTGTCGAGATTTGGTTTAGCCCTGGATGTAGGTTGCACGGGATAACCAACGGAAATGGGAGGGCCAAGCAGTGCAGCACTCTTACCAAGATTAAGTAAACAGGAGTCCTCTAGCACCGATATTTTAGGAATCGTTAGTACCGCAGGATCTCTGGTTGCCTGGGTTGGCTTCTCGCAGGCGCTGCTAGATACACAGTCTTTTCCCGATACCGGCGGCATGCCCTGGGAGCATTGATTGTAGTTAGCAGAAATATTAGAGCTTACAGGTCTAATAATTGCAGGTATTTCAGGCGGCTGAACTGGTTGTGGCATCTCTAGCAAAATCCACCAAGGACATTTCTCTCACGCAGGCACGGATATAAGGAATTAAGTAAGAAGCGCCTGATGGCGAATTCAAAATTCAAAATTAATGAACCGCCGAAAAAGAATTCATAAACTAGTCATATCAAGGTATTTAGACGTACCTTAGTCATTTTTAGTTTCTCGATAGTAAGTAAGTTAAGAGTTTATTGTCTATTGAAACTAGGCAATACTTTTCTCAAAAGCCTATATATCTTAAGCTTTCTGCCTGGGAAAAACAATAATGCTAGGTTAAGGAGAGATTTGGTTCAAGGGAATATTAATGTCCTTTTTCTCTTCCTCCTCTACTCACACTCCCCTTATCAAAAGGATTTCAGCTTAACGAGGGTGTCATGCGGGTTGAATTTCTTTACCAACAATTGCCGGTTGGTGTTGGTGGGGAACTCAATCCCCCACCAGACCCTGTCCCTATTACCTGAAATTATTCTAGATCCTGTCGGTTGGGATTGCGAGCTGGATCGCTGTTCAAAAAGCCGAATACAAACAGAGCAATAAAGAAAAATACAACGATATAAACAACAATCTTGAGGGTTGCCATCTGGGTATCTCCAAAGAAAGTATGAACTATTAAAATTGACATCTTCCCCAGCCTGTAGGCACGAGGATTACTAAACCGTGCTACGCACTGCTGCGCTAATACGATTTAAATTCCTGCTTCATTCACCGTAACGTACATCTCAACTATCTGTTGACATGTTCCCAATTATACAGAGTCCACAGGCTTTTGACTCATTTCAGAGTTCTGATCCCGTCTGTCCCACGGTACTAATTTTATATTTTTTTAATATCATACCTTTAGGCTGGCTTCTTTTGTCACAATTCTTATGAAATATGGGGAGCTGAGGAGCGGAGGAGATGAGGGAGCTAAGGGAGCTGGGGGAGCTGAGGGAGCTGGGGAAGCTGGGGGAGCTGAGGAGCTGGGGGAGGCAAGGGAGGTATTCTCAATTCCCAATTCCCAATTCCCAAATAGCAAACAACAAACGACAAACGACAAATGACAATTCTCAATTTCCTTTCGCCTTATTCACTGCTGCTTCGGCATTGACTAAACCACTACCATAGAAGTATTGACTAGCTGGTATAGGTTCTGGTAAAGGAAAGACACCAGAAGGTCGTAGAAAGGGAAAGTTGGGGGCACTACCAAAGCCGATGGCTCTTTGTAGACGGTAGGTTCTTGTATCGGCTTGGGATAAGTTCAATCCTTGATAAGTAGAGGTTTCTTTAAGGATAGCAATTATGCGATCGCGACTGAGATTGGGATTTTCTCCTCTCATCAAAGCTACTACCCCAGATACGGTGGGTGCGGCGAAGGATGTACCTTGTACCTGCACATACTGACCTTTAGAGTCTAAGGCATGACCCCAGCTATAATCTGGTACGCCAATTCCTTGCCAAAAACCATCTATTCCTGTGCCTCCAGTGGTTAAAATTCCTCCTCTTTTGGAATCTGAGGTTTCTCCCCCAGGAGCTACTATATCCAAAATAATTTAGGTAATCGGCACTAAATAACTCCCGCCCTGTCGATTTTGGTGGTAAAACCTGGAAGAAGTTTTGGTGAAGTAATAATTCTACCAAAGCATCAGATTTAATTCCACTAGCAGCCCAGCTGCCATCTTGATCGTAGGTTTGCTTGCCATTTGTGATACGTTCTACAGCTAAATCTAGTAGGGCATTCCCAGGGCCGGTATCCCAGCCACATACGAGCTCCAACCAGTTACTCTGAGATGCTGGTATATAAGTTACATTAGCGATACCACCGATATTTTGGATACATCGGTGCTTGGTCGGGTGACTTAGTAAGTAGGCATCTACTTTTGGTACTAGTGGAGCCCCTTGTCCTCCAGCAGCAATATCAGCAGCTCGGAAATTGCTTACGGTTTTGAGCCCAGTCAATTGGGCAATTACTTCTCCCCGCCCTAACTGAAGGCTATATCCTAAGGAGGAGATTGGTTGAGCTGGTAATTCTTGCTTTCTCTCTGGTTCTTCTGCAACCGTACTATTGGAGTTACTTGGTGGTTGGTGGTATACAGTTTGTCCGTGGGAGCCAATTAACTCAGCAGGAGAGTTACCTCGCTGAATTTTTTGGGCAGCCTGGGCAAATTGGTAGGCAATGGCATCATCTAGTGCAGCTAACTCTGCCATTGAGAGAGCTTTACCGCCACAGACTGCCAAAATTTGTTCCCTTAAGACTTTGGGGTAGGGGTAAGTCGCACTGGCTAGTAGTTCAACATTTAAATCAATATCATTACCAGCAATTTCTACCAAAGCAGCATCTATGCCATCCACCGATGTACCGCTGATTAATCCAATGACACGAGTTACTTGACTAGCCCCTGAGGCTTTTTTCTCCAATAACATTACTTCTTGACCGATAATTGGAGGGCGCAAGCCCCCGAATTTTATTCGTGGGGAGCGAGCCCGTGGGGAATTTATTCCCCGTCAAGCTATGCTATCATAGTATTTGATACCATTAGTTTTAGTATCAAACGTGTTTATTTACGAATACAAAGTTAATCCCAAGTTACCACAAATAGCCGCCATTGATGAAGCTATCAGGACATCTCAATTTGTCCGAAATAAGGTGCTCCGTTATTGGATGGATCACCGTGGTGTTGGTAAAGCCCAGATGTTCAGATACAACACGTTGCTGAGAAAACAGTTCAAGTTCGTAGAACAACTCAACTCCCATGCCTGTCAAACTGCTGTCGAGCGAGTCTTAAAAGCAGTTAACCGTTTTTACGACAATTGCAAAAAGCAGATTCGAGGTAAGAAAGGGTATCCCAAGTTTAAGAAACACACTCGTTCGGTGGAGTACAAAGTCTCTGGATGGAAACTATCTCAAGACAGGAAGCGTATTACTTTCACAGATAAAAAAGGTATCGGCACTCTTAAGCTGATAGGGACTAGGGACTTGAACTTTTACCAACTAGAACAAATTAAGCGAGTGAGGATTGTGCGTCGTGCCGATGGATACTACGTGCAGTTTGCAGTAAAATTAGACCCTAGAGACACAGTTAAACCGTTAACTCCTAGCCAAAAAGCAGTAGGCATTGATGTGGGTATCAAATATTTCTTGGCAGATAGTCAAGAGAACATTGAACCAAACCCACAGTTCTACCACCAAGGAGAAAAACACCTTAATCGTCTCAATCGTCGAAAGTCAAAGAAATACCGAAAAGGTAAACCACAGTCTCAAAATTATCACAAAGCTAGAGAGCGATATGCCCTTAAACATTTAAAAGTAAGTAGGCAGCGAGAAGAGTTTGTCAAGAGGGTGGCACTCCGTTTAATCAAGTCTAACGACTTAGTGGCCTATGAAGATTTAAATGTTCAAAGCATGGTAAAAAATCGACATCTAGCGAAGTCGATAAGTGATGCAGGATGGTCAAGATTTCGTCAATGGTTAGATTATTTTGGCTACAAATATGGCAAGGTAACTGTTGCAGTTGCTCCTCATAATACCAGTCAAAATTGCTCTAACTGTGGTGAAAAAGTGCAAAAATCTCTGTCCAACAGAACTCATGTTTGTCGTGAATGTGGGTTTGTTAAAGATAGAGACGTTAATGCTGCTATCAACATTTTGCAGAAGGGATTAAGTACGGTGGGGCACACCGGAGCTTTAAAGCTTGGGGAGTTTGATCCTCTAGCTTCGTTGGAGCAATCCTGCGGAGTTACGATTGGACTATGAACCAAGAATCCCCCGGCTTCTAGCTGTGGGGAGTGTCAAACAAACGACAATCTAGAATTAGGTTTATTTTGAGTCGAAAATAAATTCTAAATTCTAAATTTACTTAATGTACCTTAACGCAGAAGGGCTCTCCAAGTAGATGGGCCAACAATGCCGTCTGGTTCTAATTGAAAGTTACTTTGAGCTGCCTTAACTGCTGCCAGAGTTTCTACTCCAAAAACTCCATCCGCTTCTTCTTGCAAAAATCCCAAAGCTCTTAGCCGGTCTTGCAACCGCGATATAGCTGAGCCTCGCATACCCTTTTTGAGAATTGGTAAGTCAATAGATGTGGGCTGGGTATTCTCCCTTGTCCGGGATATGGTAGCAGGAGGACTATTGCTCCTAGTATTGCTCCTAGGGGTTGTTTGCAGTGCAGTAGGAATTGGAAAAGAAGCTGCTGAGTTATCTGAGGAAGTAGCAGCAGGTAAAGTAGCCGGATTATTAGGAGTTATAACAGGGGAACTCACATTTGTTGTTGGCTTATTGGAAGTAGTAGGAAGAGAGTTTCCTGCTGTTGTTGAGTTATTGGAAGTAGTGGGAAAAGAATTTGCCGCTGATGGTGTATCGGGGAACAGATGATCCCAGGTAGCAGGACCGGTGATACCATCAACAGCTATACCTGCGGTTTCCTGAAATAAAGAAACTGCACTTGCGGTATTTTCTGCGTAGATGCCATCAACAGCACCAGTGTAGTATCCCAAAAGCTTAAGAGCTGCCTGAAGTTCAGCTACAGCCTTGCCCTTGCTACCAATTTTAAGCATTGGTCTTTCTACTACTGCTGCTGGTATTCCCTGAGCAATCATTGTAGTAGCTAGCTGTGCTTCAGCTGCAACTACTGGTTCTTCTAAGGTGAAGCTTAGTCCACTTAACAAGCTCCAACAAACTAAACAGCTAGTACTAGCTAAATCCAGCATCATACTCTTAGCCATTTTCGTAGATCCTCTACCTATTTCTAGAGATTATTCTGTTAAGCTTTTGCAAGCTAATTGGTCTTACTGAGCATACAGAACAATTTTGCTCTATTCTATAGCAGCCTGCAACTAGTGCCGCTGCGCGGAATTAAGAATTAAGAATTAAGAATTAAGAATGCTTATAGAGTAAGGATTCTATCGACTCAAACTGGTTACTTATTTCCGCCACGCTGCACTAGAGCTTGAGCTTAGCGGGGGCTAAACTCGATAACATTTTCCCTAATCGTTACATCGTAGCTGCCAAAAAAACCCTGTCCGAGGAGTCCAATATCCAGGAATTCGTTAATACTCACAACGATATTTTTAGCTTCAACTCCTCCTGCGGCTACAGAATTGACACGACCGAAGGCAACTTCTACTGTACCACCAGCAGTTTCCGAGATACCTTTCCCCTCTGGTTTTACTCCCAAAGCTGTTGCCATCTGAGAGGTAATGGCTACCCCAGAGGGGGTGAGCGAAAAAAAGGGTGGGGAGCTGAGGGAGCTGAGGGAGCTGAGGGAGCTGAGGGAGCTGAGGGAGCTGAGGGAGCTGGGGGAGCTGAGGGAGCTGAGGGAGCTGAGGGAGCTGAGGGAGCTGAGGGAGCTGGGGGAGAAGAGAGAACTTATAATGTTTGGGCACAAAGCTCAAGAAATCCCACCCAAAATTTCGTTCACCCC
>JAAHFP010000070.1 GCA_010672925.1 Symploca sp. SIO1C2
CGATGTAAGTGAGCTGAGGGAGCTGCGGGAGCTGGGGGAGCTGAGGAAGCTGAGGGAGCTGAGGGAGCTGAGGGAGCTGAGGAGCTGAGGGAGCTGGGGGAGCTGAGGAAGCTGAGGGAGCTGAGGAGCTGAGGAGTTGGGGAGCTGAGGGAGCTGAGGAGCTGAGGAGTTGGGGAGCTGAGGGAGCTGGGGGAGCTGGGGGAGCTGGGGGAGCTGAGGGAGCTGAGGGGGCTGAGGGAGCTGAGGGAGGACAGAGAAGTGATAATTTTTGGATACTTAGCTAGGTAGTGGACTAATGCTATAGCATTAAAGGACAAGGTTTATGCTTGTGTAGCAATACTTATACGGGATGTTATGCTTGGGCGATCGCAACGAGGCAAATGGGACAGAAAGTGCTTTGTGCTTAGCAAAGGCTGTTGCTTATGCTCGCAGTACCATGCAGGAGGATTTTGATGGTTACAAGCAAAAGAAATAACAGCCCAAGCAAATTTCTCCCGATCTTCATCGTTATTGCCCTAGTTCTGTTTTCGTCGAGTACGGTAGTACATCTGATTACTGAATCCTGGTGGTTTGAGGCGGTAGGTTTTGCTGAGGTTTTCTGGACTAGGTTGATTTGGCGATCGCTAGTTTGGCTTGGTACTTTTGTCGTGTTTGCTCTGTTTCTCTGGGGTAACTACCGTCTGGCAATGCAGCTGGCTAATAACACCGGGGGACAATTTGTCATCAAAAATCGCTATCTACAATCTCGTTCTCTGCGTTTTTTAGAGATTAAGGATTTAGCTGCCTATGCGAAGAACTTGCCTAACTACATTGCCTCGGTAGCAATTTTATTTATCTCTCTGATTGCTGCAAACCAGAGCATGATTAGCTGGGAAACTATTTTAAAGTACTTCAGTGCCCAAGATTTCGGTAGCGTCGATCCCATTTTTGGGCAGGATACCGGCTTTTATATTTTCCAACTGCCATTTTATGAAGGAGTTAGGGACTGGTTATTGGGGCTGTTGCTGGGGGCAGTAGTGGTTTCTGTTGTAGTCTATGCCCTCAAAGGAAGTATTAATACAGCTAACTTCTCTCGCTTCATTTCCGGCAAAGCGAAAACTCACCTCAGCATACTATTGGCAGCAGTAACTTTCTTAGTCGCCCTGAGCTTATGGTTGGAACGTTATCACCTGCTCTATTCTCAAGAAGGGGTAGTATTTGGAGCAGGCTATACCGATGTTCATGCTCGACTGCTTGCTTTGTCGCTTCTGAGCTTTGTAACTTTGGCGTTGGCAGTTTTGTTGCTGGTGGCAATTAGAAGAAATACTATCATCTTGCCAGCTTACGGGGCGGGATTGTTGATTGTTGCCTTAGTCCTCTTCCGGGGAGTCTATCCCTGGTTTCAGCAACAATTTATCGTTGAACCCAATGAGCTAGCCAAAGAAAAGCCTTACATTGCCCACAATATTCAATTTACCAGGCAGGCTTATGGTCTTGATGTGGTGCAAAGTGAGCAGTATCCCGCGAAAGCACAACTTAACCGCCAAGTCCTACAGGCAAATCAGAGTACGATTGATAATATTCGGCTGTGGGATTATCGACCCTTGCTGAGTACCTACCGTCAACTCCAGGAAATTCGCCTCTACTATCGATTTAAAGATATTGATATTGATCGCTACACTTTGAATGGCAATTACCAACAGGTGATGCTGGCACCACGAGAGTTAGCCTACAGTCAAGTACCGGAAAGAGCTAAAACTTGGGTTAACCAACGCCTCAAATACACCCACGGTTACGGTTTAGTGATGAGTCCTGTTAATCGGGCTACCTCCCAAGGCTTGCCAGAATTTCTGATTAAAGATATTCCTCCAGTATCTCAGGTAGATTTGCAAGTAACTAGACCGGAGATTTACTACGGCGAAGAAACGGATACCTATATCTTTACTGGCACTAGCACCGATGAATTTGACTATCCCCGTGGTGGAGAGAATGCTTCTAATCGGTATGAAGGTACAGGGGGAGTGCCAATGGGCTCCTGGTTACGTCGGTTAACCTATGCCTATGACTTGGGCTCTCTCAAGATTTTAATCTCCAACTACTTTACCAACGAATCCCGTATTCATTACTATCGGCAGATTAGGGAAAGGGTAAGTCAGGTTGCCCCGTTTCTGCGTTTGGATAATGACCCTTACATTGCCCTCATCGATGGCAAACTACAGTGGATTATCGATGCCTACACTGTAAGCGATCGCTATCCCTATTCTGAACCTTTTGCGGGAAATAAAGGGAATTTCAACTATATCCGTAACTCTGTCAAGATTTTAGTAGATGCCTACGACGGTAGGATGCAATTTTTTGTCGTTGATGAGGATGATCCACTAATAGCCAGCTACCGCCAGATTTTCCCTAAGATGTTTGCTGCCAGTGAGACGGTTCCCCCGCAAGTCAGAGAGCATTTCCGCTATCCTCTGGATCTCTTCCAAATCCAGGCGCAGATGTACCTGTCCTATCACATGAGTGATGCAGAAGTATTTTACAACCAGGAGGATCTCTGGCGACTGCCCACAGAAATCTATGAGGGCAATGAGCAGTTGGTGGAACCTCACTACATGATTATGCGCTTGCCCCAAGGACAAACGGAGGAATTTATCCTGATTTTACCGTTTACCCCTGGCAATAAGGACAATATGATTGCTTGGATGGCGGCTCACTCCAGCGGCGAGAATTATGGTAAGTTGCTCTTGTATGAGTTTCCTAAACAGCAACTAGTCTACGGGCCAAAGCAAGTTGAGGCTCGCATCGATCAAAATCCGCAGATTTCCCAACAGTTAACCTTGTGGAGTCAGCAAGGCTCAAAAGTGATTCGCGGAGATTTGCTAGTTATTCCCATTCAGGAATCTTTGCTTTATGTAGAACCAATCTACCTACGTGCTGAGCAAGGAGAGTTACCGGAACTAAAGCGGGTAATTGTCGCCTATGACGAAGACATTGTCATGGAAGAGTCCCTAGAAAAAGCTCTGGATACCATGTTTGGGGCTCAAAAGCCACAGCCGCCAGCACCTGCTCCCAACACAGAGACCAAAGTTCCTGCAAACCTGGCTCAATCTGCTTTAGAAACTTACCGTAAAGCTCAAAAGGCAGCGAAGGAAGGTAATTGGGCAGCTTTTGGTCAATATCAACAAGAACTTGAGGGGATTCTTGAGCAATTGAATCAGTAATTGTTGTTTGTTGTTTGTTGTTTGTTATTTGTCGTTTGTTGTTTGTCAAACAGTTTGCTCTCCTAAAACCTCACTATGCCCAAATGGTTTAATATTGCCGGTCCTTGTCAAGGGGACATTCACTATATGCTCTCGCCCTTAGCGCGGCTACCGGAGTTAACTCAGCTGATTGAGCAACGGGGCTACTTTGTTATCCATGCTCCCCGGCAAACAGGCAAAACCACTGCTATGCTGGAACTAGCTCAGCAGCTTACTGCTAGTGGAAAATATACTGCTGTGATGGTTTCAGCAGAAGTGGGAGCAGCTTTTCCCAATGATCCAGGGGCAGCAGAAAAAGCTATACTAGGAAGTTGGCGCGATAGTGTGGAGGGCTATTTACCTACAGAACTCCATCCACCTACATGGCCTGATGCTGATCCAGGAGTACGCTTACACTCTGCTTTAAAAGTTTGGGCAGAAGCCTCCCCCCGCCCCTTAGTAATCTTCATTGATGAAATTGATGCTTTGCGGGACGAAACCTTAATTTCTGTGCTCCGTCAATTACGCTCCGGGTATCCCCACCGCCCAAAAAGATTTCCCCAGTCTTTGGCACTAATTGGAGTGAGGGATGTACGAGACTATAAAGTAGCATCGGGAGGCAGTAAGCGCCTCAATACTTCTAGTCCTTTTAATATTAAAATTAAATCCCTGACTCTGAGGAACTTTACCCTAGCAGAAGTTGCGCAATTATACCAGCAACATACTGCTGCCACTGGGCAGGTGTTTACTACTGATGCCGTAGAGCAAGCTTTTGCCCTAACCCAGGGACAACCTTGGTTGGTGAATGCCTTAGCTAAAGAAATTGTTGAGGAGTTGGTGAAGGATCCGGCTCAAAACATTACCCTAAAACATATTGAAGAAGCTAAAGAAATCCTGATTCAGCGGCAGGATACTCACCTCGATAGTTTGACTAGCCTGCTGCGGCAAGAACAGGTGCGAAGTATTATTGAGCCGATACTAGCAGGACAAGATTTAGGAGATATCCCCAACGATGACCGGCAGTTTTTGGTAGATTTGGGTCTAGTGGTGCGACATCCAGCGGGAGGACTGACCCCAGCTAATCCGATTTACCGAGAAGTTTTACCAAGGGTATTGGCTAGTGGACCTCAGGATAGTTTACCAATGATTCAACCTAGTTGGTTAACTCCTGAGGGTAAACTGAATCCGGAGCAACTCTTAGAAGCTTTTCTTTCCTTTTGGCGACAGCATGGACAACCATTACTCAAAAGTGCTCCTTACCACGAGATTGCACCCCATTTAGTACTGATGGCATTTTTACATCGGGTGGTGAATGGGGGAGGCATTTTGGAACGGGAATACGCTATTGGTAGCGATCGCATGGATCTGTGTCTGCGTTATGGGGATGTTACCCTAGGTATGGAATTGAAGGTATGGCGCGAGGGACGCCCTGACCCCATCAAAGCGGGACTAGAGCAGTTGGATCGCTACCTGGCTGGATTAGGGTTAAATCAGGGATGGTTGGTGATTTTCGATCAACGGCAGGGACTGCCACCAATTGCAGAACGAACTACGACAGAACAGGTAATGACGCCGAGCGATCGTACTGTAATTGTAATTCGAGGATAGCTGTTAGCAGGGTGTAGTGGCGCGACACAGCTAAAAATGTGTAATAAATTTTAGATTTTAGATTTTAGATTTTAGATTTTTGGTAGTGCAGAGAGCGTAGCGTGTGCGTAGCACAAACGTCTCACTCGCGCTTAGATAAAAAGCGAGCAAGATGCTCGCACTACATCTATTCCACTATTTTGGTGTGTCGCGCCAGTAGTGCCGTGACCCACCTAAAACTGTGCAATAGATTTTTCTCCCTATCTCCCTCAGCTTCCTCAGCTCCCTCAGCTCCCTCAGCTCCCTCAGCTCCCTCAGCTCCCTCAGCTTCCTCAGCTCCCTCAGCTTCCTCAGCTCCCTCAGCTTCCTCAGCTTTCTAATGAACCATTTTAGCTGTGTCGCGCCAGTAGGGACAAAAGATGATTAATTAAGCCTTGTTGGTGGGAACAATTGAATTAGGTAATCGACGATAGATTCAGTTAAGGGAAGGTTAAAGATATAGCGCTACGCGCAATTCAAAAATAGGCCATGACTAGGTTTCAGGCTTTATTAATGTCCTAACCATAGCCCGTAGAGCTATAACTTTTGTTGAGTTTTGTGACAAAAGTTACAACTGCGCATAAAACTACTCTCTTCATCCCAAGAGATCTATAGGACGGGATGCCTTCCGTTCAATTACCGAAAACTAAAATAATTACTTACTGTTCAGTTTCAACCTAAGATAGCCATTTAAAGTACAAAAAATAGACTACAATAGTCTCATCGACTTGAGCTAAAGTATAAAATATTTTCACTCTCTATAATTTATAACCGTTGTATAGAGGGACTTTTAGAGGTTATTGGGATTTTCAATAAACTGATTTACTAGAGTATATATACTTATTTTGTATTCCATTTTGGAACGTAATTGTTAGAAAAATAAAACTCATTTACCTAAAAACGTCCAATTACAGAGCGGTTTCATTTGTAGTATGTGTCAGCCTAGATTACCCTAAAAGTAGGGTCATTGGCATAAATCGAGGTGTATCGACGGAAATTATTGGGGTTTGAGTGAGGAAGAGTGAGTTATGAGTAACAGGGAAAGAAATAAGTTTTTTCAGTATTTACGAGGGACTCAATTAGGTTCTGATCTTTCTAGAAGATCACGGGAACCTTCCTTTGAGGAGCCCCTGCCAGAACCACCACAACCGAACGAAAAGCTTACCAATTGTCCAGGACTCGAAGAAACCTTTAATGACCCCAAACCCATCAAGAAAAAGCCCGCACCTTCCAACAAACCTGCTTCCAACAACCGAAATGGGAACAACCAGGATAGGTTGTGGCAAAAACTTTATTTGATCTTGAGGCTCCTAGTAGGTATAGGTACTGAGCAGAATGTCGATAATTCTGTGATTTCTCCTGCAGCCAGTGATCGCTTTTTCCATAACTTTGATGGGACATTAGATCATCATACTGATAGATCAACCGTAAATCAAGATACCCTACTCAACACCCCTCTACAGAGTAATACACCAAAGAGTACTGGAATTCCAGATGCCACAGATATCAAGATATCCCTAGAAGCGAAAGCTGTGGTATCGGAGTCGATATCTACTCCAGATCCCATTGAGGAAACAGAAATCGCAACTCCTATCGCTGAATCTTTCCTCCAGGATAATGAGATTGACTTCACGGAATCTAGTGAACTACTTAATACAGCTGCTGAGGAAGAGCAGTTTGTTGCGGATCCTGTGCTTGCAGAAATTCTGGTTAGCGATCGCTTGGAAGGACTTAATGTTGATGATAATCCTAGTATCGACATCCCTGTCATTAGCTTAGAGGAATTCAATAGTACAGTTGCTGAGCAATCTACTGAGGAAAATGTAGATCAGAGCAATACCAATGAAACCACTAACCAAGGTGAATCATCTGTTTTAGAAGAAAATCCACAGGTTCCAGTCGAACCGACAATTTCTGAAGAAAATCCACAGGTTCCAGTCGAACCGACAATTTCTGAAGAAAATCCACAGGTTCCAGTCGAACCGACAATTTCCGAGGAAAATCCACAAGTTCCAGTTGAACCGACAATTTCTGAAGAAAATCCACAAGTTCCAGAAACTCCCGCAGTTTCCGAGGAAAATCCACAGGTTCCAGAAAATCCACAGGTTCCAGAAGAAGAGCCCTCAGATGAAATAGATGACAATATTATTGACGCATCCGGCGGCAATAAAACGATTGTTGTCGAAGCTGGAGACAAAGTGATTATCACTAACTTCACTGGTATCGGCACCGGTACTAATCCGTCACAAGCTATCCTAGAAGAGTTGGATACTGTTCAATTTATTGGTGAGGGGTTAGAAGCAAAGTCCTTGCAATTGCGTCAAGAGGGAGAGAATGTGCTCCTTTCCTTTGAAGGGGATACTTCTGATACCAGCGTTGTCTTGCAAGGTGTCCAACTGGAGGATATCGATAATATTCCCATTAATGAGGCTAACTCTGTCTTTGTCGGTAATATTCTCTTTAATGGTGATGAGGTACTTGTGGAGGACAGTTTTGATGTCTTCGATGCTCAATCAAATCAACAAAGCGTCTTTAGTTCTAATACTGTTACCTTCCTTAATGATTTAGATAATGATGTCCAAGGTTTCGCTGCTTCTGAGGATGTGATTAATGCTGGAGAAGGTAATGACAGACTAGCCGGATTGAGTGGAGATGATCTCTTAAGAGGAGAGCAAGGCAATGATACTCTATTGGGAGGTTTAGGCGATGACACCTTAGTCGGTGGTTCAGGGGATGATTTGTTGAATGGTGGAAGCGGCAGTAACACATATACTGGCGGCGCAGGCAATGATCAATTTACCATTTCTGAAGAGAGCACCAACCTCATTACTGACTTTACTAGCGGCAAAGATCAGTTAATGCTACCTGACAATTTCCCCATAAATGCTCTACAGATCGAATTAGGGACTTCTAGCGATAATGGAAGCTCAACCATTATCTCTAGTTCTTCAGGACAGATTTTAGCAATACTCTGGGATATCCATCCAGACAGTATCAGCGAGTCTGATTTTGGTTTCCTCAATGATTGAATAGGTGGTAGGTGGTAGGTGGTAGGTGGCAGGTGGTAGGTAAGGTTAAATGGTATTATTTATGAACAACAGGGAATCGAGGCTTAATTCTTTCTTGCGGCGCTGGCGATTCCACTCAGAAAAGTCGCAAGCCTCAGAAGAATTAATTAATCACCTTCGCAACCTGAAAATTGAAGGTGTTTCCTTGGGTAAAAGCGGCGACTATACTAATGCTAAGGCAACTTTGGATAATGCCTTAGAGCAGGCATCGCAGTATCCAGAACTTGCTTCCCTGGAATCACGAATTCTCCATGAGTTGGGTGTTTTAGAAGCGGCTCAAAGACACCCAAAAGCAGCTAGAGATTTCTTCCGTCAAGCTCTTAAACTCGAAAGTAAGTTAGGAGAAGAAATTGCCCAATCGATTACCTTACTGCACTTAGCAAGCCTGGAAACAGAACAGCAGTTGTTTTCCCAAGCGATTGCTGTTTATCAACAAGCACTAGCTTTGCAAAGGAAGAATCATGATGATTATGGGTGTGCTTTAACTCTCCATCATTTAGCTGATTTGTATGCCCGTACAGGAGATGTAGCAACAGCTATTGAGGTCTACCAGCAAGTGCGAGTTTCTGAAGCCTATGGCAATAACCCCAGTGCTAAAGCAGCAGCTTTACATCAGTTGGCAATGCTTAAATCCAGTCAGGAGGAGTTTGAAGATGCTCTGGTTTTATATCAAGAGGCACTAGAGGTAGAGGAAAGTATCAACAATCCTTCTGGTAAAGCAGCTACTCTTTGTCAGATTGCCAAGATATATGAGCGGCAGCAGAATTTAGATATAGCTTTAACTCTGTATCAAAATTCTTTGAAGCTAATAGCAGATAACCCCTTGGAGCAAGCTGCTACTTTGCACCATATTGGTGGTGTTAAGGCAAAACAGGGCAATTTTGATGAAGCGATTGAGATCTATCAACAATCTTTGGAACTAAAGGCAAATCAAGGAAATCCCCAAAGTATAGCCGTAACTATGGCGAAACTGGGTAAGTTGCAAGCAGAGTGGCAAAGGGAATTTCCCACAGCACTGAAGAATCTACGGCAAGCAGTTGTTATGCTTCAGCAGGTAGGTTCTTCTGAAGCCCAAGCTGTTAGTGAAGTTATTACTCGTATTGAGGAATTGGCTAAGGGAAGTGCAGGTTGAATATTTATCGTTAAGACTGACACTCCAGATGGGGAGACGCGGGGACGCGGGGACGCGGAGACACGGAGAAGTTTTTATTACGAGTAATTAGATGAACATGATATTACATGACCCTTTTCAAAAATATTCATCTATCTACTGTGAAACTGGCATCTTGCCAGGAAACAATCTACCTATCGTAGTAGCGTGACCCACCTAAAACTGTGCAATAGATTTTGGTTTCTAGTTCCTTCTTACTTGTTACTTTTTACTTGTTACTTTTTACTTCACAACCCGTTTCTAATGAACCATTTTAGCTGGGTCACGGCAGTAGGGTGCGTTAGCGCAGCGTAACGCACCACATCACGGATACAATTATTTTCAAAAATAGCTGAAATCTATAGACTTCAATTAATGAATTTCATGAGAAATATATGGTGGCAAGTAATAAAGTTTTTCATTTTATCAATATTGAGTTTATTAGTCCTATTTATGGGGGGTTTGATTATTAACCATATTTCCAATAATTGTCAAGGTAATAAATTTGGTATCCCTTGTTTTTTGCAAGCAATTATAAACAAAGATTTATTTTTGCCTTTGCTGATATTTGTTCCGCTCTTTATTGTAGAGAGATTAGTGTCTCACCATACAAGTACAAACTCATCACCCACTGACAAAAGAAAACAGGCACTTGCCATACTAAGAAGATCTGGTTATAACCCTCAACCTTCAATAGATAGTGAGAAATTCAAGGGACGAGAGGAGGATATTGAAGAATTGCATCATCGTCTTGCACAGAACCAGATTGTTGCCATTTTAGGTATGCCAGGGGTAGGAAAAAGTGAGCTAGCAATGCAGTATGCTCATAATCAGAAATACCAGAAAAGCTATGCAGGTATTATTTGGCTCAGCTTAACCGAGGAAAATTATTTAGATTCCCTCAGAAGAGTGACAAAATCCCTCTTTGCACAAGAGCTAAAGCTAGAAGATAACTACAGCGCTAGGGACTGTTGGGCACAATGGTTGAAATTTAAAAAACCCATACTCGTTATTTTTGATGATTGTGAGGATTTCGAGGAATTGCGGGATGATTTACCTAGTCAAGACTACATTAAGGTACTGATCACTTCTTCGCAGTCGAGATCTGGTCTTTATGTCAACAATTCTTATACCCTTAAGCCACTATCAGAAACAGCGGCTATCGAGCTATTGAAAAGCCACCTTGAGCCTAAGCTAGCGGAGCAAGTTGATCTAGAAATAAAGTCAGTAAAAGACTTGTGCCAAGAACTGGGATATTTACCAATCGCTTTAGTTGCAGCAAGTCGTTATATTCAAAACTTTGAGGGATTCAGGCATTTACAAAGACTTTTGCAGGCTGATGCTGGTAAATTCATTAACCAAGACATTCTGTCAGAATTAGAGATCAGTTATGATAGTGACCAAGAGATACAGAATCTACTGGATAATACTCTAAAGATCTATGATCAGCTTTGGCATGACTTGTCAGCTGCTGACAAAAGACTGGCTTACTGTTTAAGTTTCTTTGCCCCAGGTCAAATTCCTAGCTTCCTTATTGATGAATTTGCAGAAATTTTTGCTCATTCAATTAACCTTGACTACCCAACCAGTATCAAATACGGCTTTCAAAAACTCCGAGAGAGATATCTCAATTACCCTACCGATAGAGAAAATCAATTCAGTCAAGATTTCCGTAAACAAATAACCATTATTACTTTACATCCTATTGTCAGGATGTTCTTTAAGCGTAAGCGACAAGAAGTAGTTAATCAATTAGAGAACCTGGAAAGAGATTTTTGCTACGTTATGGCAAAAATGGCCATAAAACTTCCTCAGGATGCCCATCGCAGTGCTATTCCCTTAATGCAGGATTTGATTGTTCCCCAGCTCGAAGTTGCGGTTACACTAATTATTGCCAATGCTCCTACATCAGCAACTTGGTTCGATGGAATTGACAATGATGATGAGGCAGTAACTTTACTCGACCCTTTTATGGGATTAGTCAAATTCCATAGGCGTAAAGATGAATTCCGTCAAGCCATATATTGGCAAGAAAAATGTCAAGAATTTTTAAGAGATGCATTTGGTGAGACAGCTCCAATTTATATTCGTTGCCTCAATAACCTGGCTTGCCTTTATGATCAGGAAGAGTACTATCAAATAGCACTGGATTCAGCAACCACGAATCTAGAGAAGAATCACCCAATTACGGCCTCGATTCATCGCAATTTTGGTAATTTTTACTATAAAAATAAGAGAAATTATCAACGTGCTAAGGAGCAATTTGAAGTAGCTGTAGAAATTTACGACAGCTGTGCCGCCTCATCCCAGGATTATTACCAGCAAATTATGAGTCAGTTGGATTTAGCTCAAGCACAATGCCGCTTAGGTCACTTTCCAGCAGCAGGGAACTCTTATTTAAGACTAGAGCAGTTGAAGGAAGAGTTTCCATCATCAGATCGTAAGCAGGCTCAGATTCTTGACTCCGAGATTGAATATGATTTAGCAGAATTTTATTACCTCCGAGCAAAGTCAAATTATGCTATACATGAGGATGTTAGTCGTGCTATTCGTCATTCTAAGAAAGCTCTGGCAATCAGAGAGGAATACCAAAAAGAGGAAGTTCCTGTTGCCAATAGTTTTATTCAATTAGCTCAAATTTCTGAAGAGCAAAACAAACTACGAGCAGCTGAAGCATATTATGCAAGAGCCTTATCAATTTATCGAGCAGACCCCCAGACATTTGATACATGGCATCGTGCCAATGAGAAGCATAATAAGCTGTTGAGTCAACATCCTCAGCTTTATGGTCGTTGGTTACAAAAAAATTTGAGGTTGAACTAATATTGCACTGTCGCAATCCTAGAAACTGCTTTCGAGGTTCTCCCGGAGGCAATTGAGACAGGTAGAGATAAGCAAGATACTTGATTGGGTAGTGAACAGTTAGTGCCAGTACTATTTTACGGGATACTAAGGCAGGGATTAACGTATTCGTTGCAACTGCTCAGTCCCTCACTGCTCACGCACCAACCGTGGGCTCTCAGGAGCAAACCTATGAAATGGCCTATCAACTGCACAAAGGTGATCGTATATTCAAGGAGTCCTGAATCAAGTTTGTGCTCAAAAGACGTAAGGTGGTAGACATTGGGATGATACATAGCAATAATCTCGTTTGAGAAAATTGCCACAACCTAGATATGATTCATACATCTTACATAAGACTCTCATTTCTTATATAAGATATAGTGTCAAATACTCTTACTGCATAGTGTCAAACACTCTTACTGTACAATGATTAATGATTGCACTTGACATGGACAATACATTGTATTGTGTATACCATATATATAGACATATATGTGATATGGTGTTTTGAGTAAGGAAAATGGTGCGCTATGAACAAAACGAACAATGTAATAGCGAATTCAACTCTTACTGATAAGTATCAAACTACTGTGCCTGACACAATACGACAACACCTGGGCTTAGATAAGCAAGACACAATAAGTTATTCTATTGATTCCAATGGTCAAGTTATCATATCTCGGTTACAACAACCTGAAGAAGAGCCGGTGAAGGGAAAGTTTCTAAGTTTTCTAGCTAGGGATATGAGCGAGAACCCCCAACGGATTCAACCCATCAATGTGGGCTTGGTTGAGCGTATTCAGTCTTTGGTTGCTGATGTTAAAGTAGATCTAGATGCGACCTTGTCAGAAGAGGATGAATAGATGTGTCTAATGAGCAACCAATAGTAATCAACGAATGGAATATATTTGCCCATCCTTGTTTCCTGCGTCAAGTTGAAGCTCTAGTTGTAGAAGTTGAACAGCTGTCTCAGAAATATCCAGAAAACTACAAGCAGAAAAATGCCACTAAACGCTTAGCTGCGATCGCTAAACTAGCATTTAAGGTTATTCCTCAAGATCCAACACGTCAAGAATATCGTCAAGGCACTACTTTAGGGGACGATTACAAGCATTGGTTCAGGGCAAAGTTTTACCAACAGTATCGCCTCTTCTTTCAGTATCGCGGAGAGGATAAAATTATTGTCTTTGGCTGGGTTAATGATACTCAATCAAAGCGTTCCTATAAAAACAATACAGATGCTTATGATGTTTTTAAGAAAATGATTGATAAGTGGCTTGTCACCCTGTGTGGTGCGTTAACGAAGTGTAACGCACCCTACAAAATCTGCGAGCACTGGAGTAAAAGTCCCTACAGAGAAGGATTTTTACTCTAGTTTTTGCATGAATCTATTAATTTGCGATGACAAACACAATGTTCTTCTGTGTACCCCCTGGAGCTCCATATCGCAAAGCAATCTTGGAGGAGACACTTCTCTCTACAAAAGCTAGATTTCCAGTTGGGATGCTGATGTCACCTGGTGTTTCTTGTTCATAGATGGTGGGGGAACCAGAACCGATACCAAGCTCATCGAAACGGAATGAAAGAGTCTTGGCCTCTCCCGAACTCAAGGATGCTTGAGTCACATTTCTATTCAAAAAAGCTACTCTCAAGTCGAGGGTGTTGGTGGTTGGAATGTTAAATAAATCAACGGCAGCAAATGCAGACTGAGCAGACAACAAAGTCATTAACAGGCAAAAGGAAATTACAGATGCAAATTTTTTCAATAGTTTCATGTTTTTCATGTAGTAAACAACTTCTCTTAACGGCAGACTCACGTAAGATTAGGTAGACCACTCAGGGAATGACATGTTTGATAAGAAGTTGGGGAGGCTGAGGAAGCTGGGGGATTCAGGCATTTACAAAGACTTCTGCAGGCTAATGCTGGTTCATTAACCAAAACTTGAACCTCAACGGGAGCATCCCATTTTGGAAAAAACATTACCCAATAAACGACACGACAAGGGTTTCAGCGGTCTTTAAGGAGACAAATCGCCGAAATGGGATGCTCTCGGACTTCAACTCCATTTTCATTGGCAAGCTGGTTTATAAAGTCATTCACATCTGGCTCAAGATAGATGGGAAAGCTGAAAACTTCATCAGGATGATAAAATTTGCCACATTCACCCTTAGAAGAATCGTACTCTGCTTTCATTGATTCCTCTCCTGATATAGATAGCTAGAAGATTCAATTTTATTAATAAGTCTCAGGTTCTCATTAGCTTGCGATCGCGGCATCTTGAAGGGAAATTCAAATACTCTATGTAAAACCTGTGGAACAGGCATCTTGCCTGTAATAATTTCACAGACCCTACAGGCGTACACCTATTCCATTATGTAAAAGAATACCAAATTTCTTACACAAAGGTCAAAGGAATAAATGGGAAAAATAGTAATGGGGTATATGCAATAAGGGCGCACGTCGGTGCACCCTCAATTTTTCCCATCCCTGGCGAGGTTAAAGAATTGAAGAATTAAAGCGGGAAATCTAAAATCTCCAATCTTAAATTCAAATACTCTATATAAAACCTGTGGAACAGGCATCTTGCCTGTAATAATTTTACAGACCTTACAGGCGCACACCTATTCCATTATGTAAAAGAATATCAACAAATTACATAAAGGTCAAAGGAATAAATGGGAAAAATAGTAATGGGGTACATACAATAAGGGCGCACGTCGGTGCGCCCCTACGTTTTCACCCAACATCCTGAATAAAACTACTCTGTAACTATTAGAGCAAGTTTACTAATTCCTTCTTGAATTTGTGCCGCAGTGAGTTGAGCATAGCCGAAAATAAACTCACCTCTAGGCTTGTTTTCCAGATAGTAAGGTTGAGCAGTAACTAAACATACACCAAGTTCTGCTGCACGATATATAATTTCTTCGTCACTGAGTTTGGTGTTGAGCCTTACCATTAAATGAATTCCCGCTTTCTCACCCAAAATGGTTACCTTTTGAGCCAAATAAGTTCTCAAAGCTTGTACCAGAACTTGCCGAAGTTGATTATAGTGGTTGCGCATCCGCCGAATGTAACTTTCTAGATGCCCTTCATTGAGAAAATTTACCAGAACTTTTTGTTCCAACAGTGGCGAATGTCGGTCTGTTAACCACTTAGCACGGGTTAATAAACTCACCAAATGTTGCGGTACTACTAAATATCCGATGCGCAAAGAAGGAAACAACATTTTACTAAAAGTACCGATGTAGAGCACCGAGTTGCTATGATTAAGTCCTTGTAAAGCTGGAATCGGACGCTCTCCATAACGATATTCACTGTCATAATCATCTTCAATAATCATTGTCCCCATCTTTTTTGCCCAAGCCAGTAATTCCAGTCGCCGAGGTAGGGACAATACTGCTCCGGTAGGAAACTGATGAGAGGGAGTGATATAGAGGAGTTTAATGTTTTTCTGGGAAGAGTTTACTAGTTTTTCTATCACTAACCCTGACTCATCTACTGCTATGGGATAAAGCTTAGCTCCCTGCGCCAAAAAGATATACCGCGCTCCTGGATACCCTGGTTCTTCCAAGGCAATGCCATCTCCTGGTGCAATCAGCAAGCGGGTCACCAGATCTAAAGCTTGTTGGGAGCCGCTAGTAATGATGATTTGGTCAGGTTCACATTGTACAGCGCGGGAACGTGCCAAATAGGAGGCGATCGCTTCCCTTAGTGGTTTGTACCCCCCTGCATCCGTGGCGTAGTTGAGCCAATCCAACTCAGATCCACAGTGACGGGATAGCAGTTTGCGCCAAAGCTTGAGGGGAAATTGGTCAAATGCCGGTTGCCCGTAGCGGAAGCTGATGGGTAAATCTGGTTGTTGATAATAGGGAATTTCTGTATTAGCGATAATTGCTCCGTAGTTGGATAGCTGCACTGCTGGAAGAGACTCCTCAGAGAAGGAATCAAGGGGAGCGGAGTTTAGTAATTCATCCGGCAGTTGAGAGCAAACGAATGTTCCTGAACCGACAGTAGTTTGGAGATAACCTTCACTAATCAGTTGCTCATAAGCCAGAGTCACCGTAGTGCGAGAAATTCCCAAAGACTTTGCTAATGCCCTTGTCGAGGAAATTCGTTTACCTTTGGACAACCGCCCAGTTAAAATAGCTTGACGCAATTCCTCATAGAGTTGGCGGTGCAAGGGTAAAGGAGCATTACTATCGAGTCTAATGGCTAAGTCCATGTTTAAAGAAGGCAGGAGGCAGGAGGGAAAGAGGGGGGAGCGGAGGAGCGGAGGAGCGGAGGAGTTGGGGAAGCTGAGGGAGCTGAGGAAGCTGAGGAAGAAGAGAGAACTGATAATATTTGGATACAAAGCTCAAGAAATCCCACCCAAAATTTCGTTCACCCGAAAGAGAGTTTTGCTTGTTTCTTGAAAACAATTAGCCATTAACAATTAGCCATTAGCCATTAGCCAGAGTGTTTCCTAAAAACTTAAAGTTCCAAGTGGACTGGTATTTAAATCAAAAAGTGGCTCTTGTAGAATACCAATTTTTTCCCTAGCCTAGCAGTGGGTTTAGAAAAAGTAACTAGCTTATGAGTCATAGCGAGTATGAAGATAGCTCTGAAAAATTGATACCAACCCAGCGCAGCCGGATTAAGCGAGTACCTCAACGTGGGCAGTATGAACGCAGGGCAGTTTATCAAATTTTGGATGAAGGATTGGTGTGCCATGTGGGTTTTGCTATTGAGCAGCAACCTTATGTCATTCCCACCGCCTACGGTAGGGTAGGAGACAAACTCTATATTCATGGGTCACCGGCTAGCCGTATGTTGCGATCGCTCCAGGAAGGTATTGAAGTCTGTGTTACTGTAACCTTGCTAGATGGTTTAGTCCTGGCTCGTTCCGCTTTTCACCACTCGATGAACTATCGGTCAGTTGTCGTGTTTGGTAGAGCAACAGTAGTAAGAGATACCCAAGAAAAGTTAGAAGCACTTCAGGCATTTACTGAGCATGTCATCCCTGGGCGTTGGGAGGAAGTACGCCCACCGAGTAGTCAAGAACTTCAAGGAACGCTAGTACTATTTTTGCCCCTAGCAGAAGCCTCTGCCAAAGTGCGCACTGGGCATCCGATTGATGATGAGACTGACTATCAGTTGCCCATCTGGGCTGGTGTTGTACCTCTGCATCTCGCTGCTACTGAACCAGTGAGGGACCCTCGTTTGCCTTTAGAAATTCCCGTCCCTGCTTATGCTCTGAACTATAGCGCTTCGCGTAGGTGTTAGGTTTTAGGTGTTAGGTTTTAGGGAGGTAGAAAGTACTGTTAAATCAAGGTATTTGTGATTATTCACCACGGCCAATCTGTAAACACACGAGCGCTCGTTGCTATATAAAAGGCAGAGGGCATAAGGCAGATGACAGAAGGGAAAAGATTGACTGGTAAAAGTTTGCTGCATTTGGCGTTGTCCTAATCGCCTTGGCAACTGCTATATCGTAGATCTACCACCTAACACCTAACACCTAACACCTAACACCTAACACCTACCACCTACCACCTACCACCTACTACCTACCACCTACCACCTACCACCTACCACCTACCACCTAACACCTAACACCTAACACCTACCACCTAACACCTACCACCTACCACCTACTACCTACCACCTTTTTTTTGTTTCAATATTGGCGAAGTTATCTACAATTAGTGATGTGTGTTGAATAAATCTGATCAGTTAAGAGCGGCACTGATTAGGTTCGGTGATCTTTGAGAATGATTGTACCCGTAATGCGGTGCGTTACGCTACGCTAACGCACCCTACGATAGGTACATTTTTTCCTTGGAAATTACCTTAGTTGTGAACTTCTGTTAAGAATGTCTCTACTATTGAATGACGATCAATACCATCAGGTGAGTCTAAGTAACCTCGCTACTCATTTAGGGGATATATTCAGTTACGATGCCGATTCAAAACATATCACTAAAGCTAGTTTAACATCTACCCAAAGGAAGAAACAAGACCCTAAAAACATTCCTCAAGAAAAGTGGAGATTAGGGCTAGCAAAGTATGCCTTCAGTATGGCATTAGGATTCGGTAGTGCGATCGCTTTTTCGGGGAATTGTGCTTTGGCCCAGGTAATACCCGATAACAGTTTGGGTACTCAGGTTGACCCCAACTTAGCTATTACCGGTGGCACAACTGTTGGTGGCACCAATTTATTCCACAGTTTCAGTAGCTTTAGTGTCCCGGATGGAGCAGTTGCTGATTTCCAAAATGCTACTAATATTGTCAATATCTTTTCGCGAGTTACGGGAGGAGTCCAGTCAGATATTCTGGGTACGATTCAAGCTCAAGGAAATGCTAATTTCTTCTTGCTCAATCCCAGTGGTATTGCTTTTGGTCCCAATGCTGAGTTAAGGATTGGTGGTTCTTTTGTTGGGACAACGGCAGATGGTATCCGGTTTCCTAACGGTGGTGAGTTTTCTTTGACATCAGCAGTTGCTCCTAATAACCAGTTACTGACGGTAAATCCTTCGGCTTTGTTTTTCAATCAGACTCCTACAGGGGCAATTACTAATCAGTCTACAGTGGGTTTAGAGGTAGGTACTGGTCAGAATTTATTCTTAGTAGGTGGTAATGTTAACTTTGATGGGGGAGTTGTCCGAGCCCCTGGTGGTCGTATTGAGTTAGGCGGATTGGCAGCACCGGGGACAATAGCAATAGAAGACAATCCTGAGGGCAGCAATCCGAGTTTGACTTTTCCTGATGTTAGGTTGACTTTCCCCGATGATGTAGCAAAAGCTGATGTGTTAATTGATAATAGCGCGATCGTTGATGTTGTTGGTAACGACGGCGGCGATATTTTTATTAATGCTGGCAATATAACAGTTTCAGGTGGCAGTAATATTTGTGCTGGAATAGGGGCAGATGCCTCTTCTTGTGACACCCCTGGTTTTGGTAGTGGAGGAGTTGGTAGTGAGGCAGGAAATATTTTATTCAACGCTACAGGAGCAGTAAGCATAAGACAAAGCAGGATTGAAAACAATGTTAATCCTGGTGCTACTGGTAACTCCTTAAGGAATATTTTTGAGGCCCTCGATAATGATGAGCTATTTGGCTCCATCCTGATCAGTGCTGGTTCATTCTCCTTAACAGATGGTGCGACACTGAGTACAAGCACCTTTGGGCAAGGTAGTGCTGGAGTTGTTTTTGTCGATTCTGATGATTTAGTTCTAGTTAATAACAGTAGAATCTTCAGCAATGTGGAATCTGGAGGTGTCGGGGATGCTGGCGGTGTCCTGATTATTGGAGATTCCCTTTCTGTGTTTGATGGCATCCTTACTGCTAGTACCTTGGGTTTGGGAGATGCGGGATTAGTAGCGGTAGAAGCAACTGGTTCTGTTACTTTGGCAGGACAGAATACTGGCATGTTTAGTGCGGTAGGAACTGATGCTCAAGGGGAGGCTCTCGGTATTGTCATTGAAGCAGGTTCTTTTTCCATGACCGATGGTGCTCAATTGAATGTTAGTACCTTGGGTTTGGGAGATGCGGGATTAGTAGCTATCGAGACAACTGGTTCTGTTTTCCTGGGAGGGCAAAATACTGGAATATTTAGTGCGGTAGGAACTGATGCTCAAGGGGATGCCCTTGGTATTGTCATTGAAGCAGGTTCTTTTGCAATGACCGATAGTGCTCAATTGAATGCTAATACCTTTGGTTTGGGAGATGCTGGCGATATGGTAATTGAAGCTGGTTCCGTCTCCATGACTAGTGGTGCTACGATAACAACCCAAACTTTTGGCGAGGGAAGTGGCGGCATTATTTTGATTCAGTCTGAGGGTGCTGTCTCCATGACAGGTAGTGGTACTCTGGTGACCAGCAATGTAGAATCGACGGCCACAGGTAATACTATTGGTATTAGAATAGATGCGCGATCGCTATTTATGGATGGTGGAGCAGAATTGCAAGCTCTGACTCGTGGCGATGGCAACGCTGGAGTAATTCTGATTAATGCTGCTGATTTTGTAGAGCTCTCTGGAGTGAGTCCAACGGAGGGATTTTCCACAGGGTTGTTTACTTCGACTGAAGATACAGCTACTGGACCAGGAGGTTTTATTATTGTCAATACTGATAACTTGCGTCTATCGGATGGAGCGGTTCTCAGTGCTAGAACAAGAAATTCCTTTCAGGGTGGTGATATCTTAGTTACAGTCAACAATCTTGAAGTGATTAATGGTGGACAAATCCTCACCACTGCCTTTGAGAACGGACGTGCTGGTAGAATTCTGGTAATTGCTAGAGATAGAATAACTCTTTCTGGTAGAGACGCTAACTTTAGAGAGCGATTTCTCCAAACCCTAGCTCGTAGTATTGATCAATTTGGACCAGTTCAAGGACCATCGATTGCTCTACAAATTTTTGATAATGTTGCTCCTGGCTCCAGTGGTATATTTGCCAATGCTTCTGCTGGTTCTACAGCCGAGGGAGGAGGCATTTTTGTTTTTAGCCCAGAGTTGTTCATCCAAGATGGAGCAACAATTACTGTCAATAATCAAGGGACTGGACCCGCAGGGGACTTATTTATCCTAGCTCGTGACCTTTTTCTGAACAATGAAGGAACGATCACAGCAGAAACGGCATCGGGACAAGGCGGTAATATTACCCTAGGAGGGGTAGAGTTGTTACTACTGCTCCGTAACAGTCAAATATCTACCCGTGCTGGTCAACCCCCAAATGGTGGCAATGGTGGCAATATTGATATTGATACGAGATTTGTCTTATCTGCTCCTGGTAATGATAGTAATATCAGAGCCAATGCTTTTGATGGAGACGGAGGAAATATCTCTATCTCTGCATCTCGCCTCTTCGACATTGAAGAGCGAGAAGATGTTTTGACCACTAATGATATTACTGCCAGTTCTGAATTTGGTAGAGACGGTGTTGTAACCACCAATGTTGCTAATATTGACCCTACTTCAGGATTTACCGACTTACCAACCAACCTAGTAGACCCCACAACCCTGATAGCAGAAACCTGTCCTACCCGTAGCAGCATAGCGGAAAGGGAAAAGAACCAATTTATCATTACCGGACAAGGAGGTTTACCCCCAGACCCCAATGCTGCATTTCCCGGTGAAGCAGTGGTAAACGATTGGGAAGCTACCAGCGAGGAAGTAGAAGAAAGTATCGAAGATTCGAGTAATGTTAGTCCTACTGCCGTTGCCACTAGTCCTACTCCATCACCAAACCTTATTGAAGCCCAAGGGTGGATATATGGAGAAAATGGCGAGATTATCTTTACCGCCCAAGCTCCCAATGTTACTCCCACCACCCTCGTGCTAAACTCTTCATCTACCTGCAATGCAAACTAAACTTCTCCTCAATCCAGGTTATTTGGGTTTATTCACCCTGGCTAGTTGGCTGATGATCTCCCCCAGTCAAGCCCAGACGGTTAAAAACTTCTCCCCGTCTCCCCATCTCCCCATCCCCGCGTCTCCGCGTCCCCGCGTCCCCGCGTCTCTCATAGCCCAACTACCACCACTTCCCCAAGATATAATTCCCCAAAGACCCTCAGAAACTCTACCAGAACAGGAACCAGTAGAAACAACCCCTCCTACAGAAGAATTTCTGCTACCTCCAACTCCAGATAGTCCCGAACCTATCCCTGGTGAAGTTCCTCAAACTATTATCGTTGAGGGGTTTGAGTTTGAAGGCAATACCATTATTCCTGATGAAGAGTTAGCAGAAGCCACCAAAGAGTTTCTCAACCGCCCTTTACCCTTTGCCGAAGTCTTCGAGGTACGTTCCGTCATTACCCAACTATACCGGGAAAGGGGCTATGTCACCTCTGGAGCCATTATTCCACCTCAAGTCTTTGAAGGAGGAGTAGTCAAAGTCCAGGTAATTGAAGGGGAATTAGAAACCATCACAATTACCGGAACCCAACGACTCAACCAGAAATATATCCGCAGTCGCCTTGCCTTGGGAGCCGGAGTTCCCCTCAATCGCGATGAGCTAATTGAGGCATTGCAAAAGCTGCAACTTGACCCCCTTATTGCCAATATCTCTGCGGAATTAGGGGCTGGAACTCGCCCTGGTTCTAGTGTGCTGTCTGTACAGGTAGAAGAAGCCCAAACCTTTTTTATCGATCTTTCCCTTAACAACAGTCGCTCCCCCACCATTGGCACTTTCGAGCGAAAAGCAACCCTCACCCAAGCCAACTTATTGGGAGATGGAGATGGTTTCAGTATCAGCTATGGCAACACCGATGGTAGTAATACGATAGATGCCAGCTATACCTACCCCCTCAATCCCCGCAATGGCACTCTTGGTGTAAGGTTCAACACCAGCTTTAGTCATATTATTGAACCTCCTTTTAATCGGGCGGATATTGATTCCGATGCCCAGTATCTGGAGTTCACTTGGCGTCAACCCCTCTGGCAAAACCTAGCAGAGGAATTTGCCCTAGGACTATCGGCAACCTTCCAAGACAGTAAAGTAACAATTTTTGATGAGCCTATAGACCTTTCTCCAGGAGCAGAAGATGGCAGTACGACTGTTAATGCCCTGCGCTTTTTTCAAGAGTGGACACAGCGGAGTAACACAGAAGTCTTTTCCCTCCGCTCTCAGTTTAACATCGGTCTCGGTATCCTGGGGGCAACCGTTAACGACTCTGGCCCTGACAGTACCTTCCTCTCTTGGCGGGGACAAACCCAATGGGTAAGCCTGATTGCTCCAGAAACCCTATTAATCCTTCAAGGAGATGTGCAACTTGCTACCCAATCTCTACTCAGACTAGAGCAGTTTGGTATCGGAGGAGCCGATACGGTGCGAGGTTACCGCCAGAATACCTTCCTCAGCGATAATGGACTCCTCGCATCAGCGGAAGTTCGCATTCCCATTGTCCGGCTCCCCGAACTCGAAGGCTTGTTGCAAATCGCCCCTTTTGTCGATTTTGGTACTGTCTGGAACCACTCCGGCAATCCCGACCCTGACCCCGACCCCAATGTACTCGTTTCTACCGGCATCGGCTTACGATTGCGCCTAGGTGATCACCTTTCGGCTCGTTTTGACTGGGGTATCCCTCTAGTAGATGTTCCCACTAGCGATCGCACTTTGCAAGAAGAGGGTCTCTACTTTTCCCTTACTTATCGGGTGTATTAGGTAAGTAATAAGTAATAAGCCGTAGTAGGACTTCAGTCCAAAAAAGCCAGAAACTAGTCATATCAAATCATTCAGTCATCGCTTTTCATTTTTAGATTCTGAAGAGTAATAAGTAATGAGGAAAAATGTTAAAAAAATTAGTTAATTTATTCTGTTTTTATTTCTTCAATAAAAGAAACAAGCATCAGCCAAAAAGTCAACCCTATTTTGACAAACGACAAACAACAAAAAACAAACAACTATTAATATTATTCCTCTGCTCCTTTTACCTAACCCAAAGCCTAGCCGCCGAAAAAATACCCGCAATCGCCCAAGCACCCGCAGTAATAACCATCGCCCAAAACAATAGCCCAGAATCCTTGCTAGAGCAAGCCAGAAGACTCTACCAACAGGGACAGTTCCAGACAGCGATAGAATTATTGCAACAAGCTGCTGATACCTTCGCTGCTAGAGAAAATAGCTCCGGGCAAGCTCAAAGTCTCAACTTCCAAGGACAAGTTTATCTGGCTCAAGGACAACCAAAAGCTGCTGCCGAAAGTTTTGCTGCTGCTGCTACTATTTACGAGGAAATAGGGGACAATCAAGGAGTAGTTAAAATTCAGATTAATCAAGCTCAGGCTCTACGTAGAGCCGGATTGTATCGTCGTGCTTTGGCAACTATCGAACAAGCCAACGACTCTCTAACAGAAGAGCCAGATTCTCTACTCAAAGCCATCGCCCTACGTAGCTTAGGTATTACCCAACGCTTAGTTGGAGACCTCAATGATGCTGAGGAAACTATAGAACAGAGTTTAGCGATCGCGCAAGCAGAAAACTCTCCTGAAGATATTAGTGCGGCTTACCTGATGTTAGGTAATATTAGCAAAGACCGAGCTAACAAAGCCCAGGAAAGAAGTGAAACACGAGAAATTCAGGGCAATTTTCAGCAAGCAGACGAATATTATCAACAAGCTGCGGATAATGCCACAACCTCCAATGCTAAAATTGAAGCTCAGCTCAATCAACTCAGTTTACTAGGAGATAGAGAGGAAGAGTTTACGGAAGAGCAATGGGAATTACTAGCTCAAATCAGAGATACCATTGAGCAACTACCCCTTTCCAGTACCGCCATCAGTGCTAGGATTAACTGGGCAAGGATGGTTATGGAGCAGGAAAATCGTATCAATGTCAGTCCTCAGGACATTGCTCAACAACTAACCCTCGCATTGCAACAAGCCAGAGAACTTCAAGAACCTCGTGCTGAAGCCTATGCTTTAGGACAATTGGGAGAATTACGCCTAGAGTATGAACAACTAGAGCAAGCAGAAGAGAATACCAGACAGGCTCTAATTGTAGCTCAATCTATCGGAGCTTCCGACGTTGTCTATCGCTTTCAATGGCAATTGGCACAAATCCTTAAAGAGCAAGGAAAATCCGCAGGGGCAGTTGCCGCTTACGAGAATGCAGTTAACAACCTCGACATTCTCCGCAATGATTTAGTTAGCGTCAATCGGGATGTGCAGTTTTCCTTCCGGGATAGTGTTGAACCCGTCTATCGGGAATTCGTCAGCTTGCTGCTATCAGAAGAAGATTCTAGTCAGCAAGATATAGCCAAAGCCCGCAAAATAATCGAATCTCTCCAGGAAGCTGAACTAGTTAACTTCTTTCAGGAAAACTGCCTAACTGCTAGTCCCGTCGAGATTGATCAAATTGACTCTAAAGCTGGGGTAATTAGTCCCATTGTCCTTAAAGACCGCATAGAAGTAATTGTAACTCTACCAATCCCAGAAGCTGAATCCGCTGAATCTGGTGTGCGCTTACTCCACAAATCGGTTCCTTTACCTCCAGATGAAGAGCAAACATACTTTATCGATACTTTTGCTAAGTTGCGGGAAGCAGTAGCACCTAGAGTAAGTGTTGATCCTAATCGTGGGTTAAATGAGGAGTCGGAATTAGATAAATCAGACTTTCATAAACTTTCACTCACAACAAAAGACGAAAATCTCTCTTTCCCCGCGTCCCCGCGTCCCCGCGTCCCCGCGTCTCTTTTCAGATTAGCTACCGACAGTGAGCCTAAGGAATCGGAAGAGCGTGCTACTATCGGTGTCGAAGGTGCTACACCAGGTAAACCGGAAGATTACTTACCCCTAGCTCAGAAAGTATACGACTGGTTAATCCGACCAATAGAACAGGATATAGCTAACAGTGGAGTAGAAACCCTAGTCTTTATTCTCGATGCTCCCCTACTCAATCTCCCCATGGCAGCCCTACACGATGGGAAGCAGTACTTAATAGAAAAATATGCGATCGCTTTTACCCCTAGTTTACAATTACTCGAGTCCCAACCCCTCGAAAGAGGAGAACTAACTGCCCTCAAAGCTGGCATTTCTAAAACCCCTCCCCCAGTAGAATTGGCAAGTACGAAAGAGCCTCTACAGTTTTCTCAATTACCCAATGTTCAGGCAGAGTTAGACAAAATCCAGTCCCAAGTGCCAGGGGAACTGATTGTTAACGAAGAGTTTACCAATAAGGCAATACAAAAAGCCATCGGTTCAGCCCCCTTTCCCGTAGTTCACTTAGCAACCCACGGTTTATTTAGTTCGACACCGGAAGATACCTTTATTCTCACCTGGGAAGATACCCTCAATATCGACCAACTTAACCAACTTTTGCGAGGTAGGGAAGAAGGGCAAGAGAAACCAATTGAATTATTAGTCCTCAGTGCCTGCCAAACAGCTACAGGAGACCGACGTGCTGCTTTAGGTTTAGCTGGGGTAGCCGTCAAAGCTGGAGCCCGCAGCACCCTAGCAACTCTATGGGTAGTAAATGATGCAGCTACCGCAGAGTTGATGATTGACTTTTATCAAGAGTTAAATCAGGATAAAACCATAAGCAAAGCTCAAGCCTTACGTCGTGCTCAAATATCGATGATTAAGGGAGATAATACAGAGCGACAAAAGCCATATTACTGGGCTCCGTTTGTGTTAGTAGGAAATTGGCTTTAAGTATCTGAAGTTCACTTTGGCGCTACACCCAACCTACTGTCTGCCTCCTGCTGATTGACAAAAGAGATACGACAAAGTTATCATCTAGTGATAACTGTCTCTACAAAATATAAAGACAGATATATTGTGAACCAAGAATATCGAGACTACGGACTTGAAACTTTACTTGATCTGGATGGGGAAATATTCCCCATGGGTAACGGCTATTGGACGAAATTTGAAGCTAGAAAGGTGACTCCAAATGAGCATATTCCTCATGGCATAAAATATAGTTTAACTTTACATGACAAGAGCAATCAAAGAATTATCGGATACGATAATGCACATGGGATAAAGCGTAAGGGCAATAAATATACGGCTAATCGCATTGTTTGGGATCATAAACACAAACAGAATATTGTAGAACCTTATGAGTTTGACAGTGCAGGTCAGCTATTAGAAGATTTTTGGAATGATGTGAATCGCATTATTGATAAAGATAATAGTTAATAGTCATGGAAACTAAAGTTATGAAAATAGGTATCATTTCTAGAGAAGATTACAGACAAAGGACTATAGCAATTGCCAAAGGGCAATATAAACCACGAGAAGATGAACCCAAAGTCTGGTTTGAATCGATAAAGTCACTAGCCCAAGTATTAAGTCAGGAAAATCAGGAATTGCTGAAAATAATCATTAACCATGAACCAGGTTCTATTTCAGAGCTTGAAGCGTTAACTCATCGAAAAACATCTAACTTATCTAGGACACTCAAAACTTTAGAAAGATATGGAATAGTTGAGCTAATGAAAGATAAAGGCAAGGTTATCCCAAAGGTTAAAGCCACAGATTTTAAAGTTGAGTTAAGTCTTGAGAATAACCTCTCTAATCTGGCTGAGCAGGCAATTGTTTAGTTTGCTAATTACTAGAGAAGTATATTAACCAAAATCATGGCAAGTTTTGGAGTTGGGTTACGCTACCCTACACCCAACCTACTGTCTGGTTTAAAACAACCAGTTAAGCAACCCCATATCCTGTGTAAGGGCGTTTGTAGGGGGGATGCAGTCCCAAGACAATGTCTTCTTTAGGAATACCCATTTCCACTAACTCTTCACCTACATCAATGTCAGTTGTATTTTGCTGAAGCCAAATCTTACCGTCTTTAATATCAAAGTGCAAAATAGTATAATAGATTCGCTTTAATCCTTTCCAACCCACTCGCATCAGTTGGTAATGGTCTGGCTCTCCAGTAGTTAGGGTGATAAGTTTTATTTATAAAAGCACTGAAGACTCCTTAGCTTTAGTCTTGGCTCGGAGCTTTCTTCGGAGAGTCAAGGCTACTCTTTTCAAGACAAACCGAATGTTTT
>JAAHFP010000071.1 GCA_010672925.1 Symploca sp. SIO1C2
TTGTCTTCCTAGTCCCCCTTGTCTTCCTAGTCCCCCTTGTCTTCCTAGTCCCCCTTGTCTTCCTAGTCCCCCTTGTCTTCCTAGTCCCCCTTGTCTTCCTAGTCCCCCTTGTCTTCCTAGTCCCCCTAGTCCTCCTTGTCCCCCTTGTCCTCCTAGTCCCCCTTGTCTTCCTAGTCCCCCTTGTCCCCCCCATCTCCCCATTCCCCAGGATTCAGTTTACATGTTCCTAATTACTGACTAGTGACAACCAGAACTTCTGGTGGCTGCTCCTGCAACAAACCGGTTAACAGAGAAGCGGGACGCTGGCTGTGGGGCCAAGCAAAGGCATGACGGAAGGCCGCATCTTGACAAGCTTCTAACTGTTTAAAGTTAATCACATCTTGAGTCAACAAGTTCTCATACTCAAAGGGCAGACGGACATTGTGTAAACCTGCATTGTCTGTACAAATGGCAATGTCTACCCCAGCCTCAAAACAACGGTCAAACACTAACTTTAGTTCCCTGGTATCATCCAGAGTGCCAGTCTTCAAGTAAGTAGTGGGACAAACTTCTAAGCACTGCCCTCGCTGTGCTACCTCCTTTAATAATTCTGGATATTTTAAGGGAATTTGGATTCCATGACCAATGCGCATGAGATAAGGCAACAATTCCGGATAACAGCCATCAGTAGTTTCGTAGAGATGACCTGTAGTATTTAAACCAAGCGATCGCGCATACTGGTATAAACTAACAAATTCGTCCAAACGCTCTGCCAGTGGTATATCTCCCCCTGCCACATCCACCGCACAAATATATTCCTTCTTTTGGGCAGCTAGGTCAACGATCGCTTTATTTACTGGATAAGGCAGCCTCGAATGCATACACAAAATTTGGGTAGTGACAATGGGATACTCCTCTACCCGACTAGCCTGACCGACAGTTTCCACAATCTGTCCCATCTGATCAATCCTCTCAGACTGACTCAACTCCTCCGATGTCCGTAAATAGGGAGTGTAGCGCAACTCCAAATAAGCCAAATTCTCAAAAATGTAAGCACCACGAATTAGCCGATAGATGAAATATGGTAGAGTTTGGGCTGTTTGTACCCTCTCCACTAAGGTGTGCAATTCCAAATACTCATCAAGAGTATTGCGCGATCGCGTGTAAAACTCCTCAAAGTCTGGATATTCAGAAAAACGATGAGCCAAATCTGCATCTTGGCGTTGAAAGTACCGCCACAAAACACGAGGTACAACAGAACCACCCAGATGGCGGTGTAACTCAGCATATAACGCCATAAAACCTATGATGTGAGAAGTGAACTTTATTTAAAGTTGTACTTGGGAAAGGACTCAGTTGACAGCGGTTACAACAACTGCTGATAATTGAGGATTGTGTAAACTTTAACGCTTTTAAGAAACCCTTGGCTAATGTTGTTGTAATCGGAGCCCAGTGGGGTGATGAGGGAAAAGGTAAAATTACTGACTTACTCAGTCGGTCAGCGGATGTTGTTGTCCGTTACCAAGGAGGAGTCAACGCTGGGCATACCGTTGTTGTTCAAGGTCAAACCTTTAAACTCCACCTAATTCCCTCTGGAATTTTATATCCCAACACTCAGTGCATTATTGCTTCTGGGACAGTGATTGATCCACAAGTCCTGATTGAAGAAATGGATCAATTAGAAAAACTGGGTATTTCCACCAAAAATTTGTTCATTTCCGAAACTGCCCATATCACGATGCCTTATCATCGGTTAATCGACCAGGCATCGGAAGAGCGTCGGGGAACCCACAAAATTGGCACGACTGGTCGTGGTATTGGGCCAACTTATGCAGATAAATCAGAACGGACTGGTATTAGGGTAGTGGATCTGACGGACCCAGAAGCTCTACGTAAACGCCTAAACTGGACAATTGACTATAAAAACACAATTTTAGAAAAACTGTACAATTTACCCCCATTAGACCCAAAGGAGGTAATTAAACAGTATCTAGAGTATGCAGAAAGGTTAAAACCTCATGTTGTTGATAGCTCCTTGACCATTGACCAAGCAGTTAAAACAAAACGCAATATTTTATTTGAAGGGGCTCAAGGAACGCTACTAGATTTAGACCATGGGACTTATCCCTACGTTACCTCTTCCAACCCGGTTGCCGGGGGCGCTTGTGTGGGAGCAGGAGTTGGTCCAACCATAATTGATCGGGTAATTGGTGTAGCCAAAGCTTACACCACTCGTGTTGGTGAAGGACCATTTCCCACAGAAATAGAAGGTAAACTAGGAGAGCTACTCTGCGATCGCGGCGCTGAATTCGGCACCACCACTGGTCGTCGCCGTCGTTGTGGCTGGTTCGATGCCGTTATTGGTCGCTATGCAGTCCGGATCAATGGACTTGATTGTCTGGCAATTACCAAACTAGATGTTCTTGATACTCTCGAAGAAATTCAGGTTTGTGTGGCCTACGAAATAGATGGTCAGCGCTGTCAGGAATTTCCTAACAATGCTCGATTATTTTCCCGTTGTCAACCCATCTACAAAACCCTACCCGGTTGGCAGGAATCTACCGCTAATTGCCGGTCTTTAGAGGATTTACCCAAAAAGGCTCTTGATTATCTAAAATTCCTAGCGGAGTTGATGGAAGTCCCCATTGCGCTAGTATCTTTAGGGGCTAGCCGCGACCAAACAATTATTGTTGAGGATCCAATTCATGGTCCAAAACGAGCATTGTTGGATGCTAATGGGACTCCCGTCACTTCGGTAGTCTAATTAACTAACCTAATAACCAACAATCACCAGTTACTCAAATGGAAGTTACAGTTGAATGTCAAAAACGACCAGAAGGCAGTAAACCAAGAGCACTCCGTCGCTCCGGTGTAATCCCTGCTGTCCTTTATGGCCATTCTGGTACAGAATCAGTTTCTCTGACTATAGGAGCAAAAGTTGCAGAAACTTTGCTCAAGGAAGCCACAGTTAATAACACCCTAGTACAACTGAAAGTTCCTGAACTTCCCTGGGAAGGTCAAGCTTTGCTACGGGAAGTACAAACTCATGCTTGGAAAAATGAGGTCTATCACCTGAGTTTTTTCTCAGTTGCTTCTCAAGATAGCCTTGATGTAGTTGTGCCTCTGCAATTTACCGGAGAAGCGGTAGGGGTCAAGCAAGGAGGCATCCTGGAAACTGAACTAACAGAATTGGCGATGCAATGTTCTCCCTCTCAAATTCCAGAATCAATTGATGTTGATATCTCTAAGCTGGAGATTGGAGGAGCAGTGCATGTTAATGAATTAGTTTTACCAGAAGGTGCTACTGTTCTAGATGACCCTGAAAGAACAGTCGTTAAAATCATTGCTCCAGCTGTAGGAGCAACAACGGCAGCTGAAGGTTCAGAAGAAACTCCCGCTGAATAGGCTTAAAAAAAGAGTTCAAGAGTTTAGCGTTTGACGACGCGGAGAATTGGGAATTGGGAATTGGGAATTGGTGTAGAAACCATACCTACCACCTAAAACCTAACACCTAAAACCTACCACCTAAAACCCACCACCTAAAACCTACCACCTAAAACCTAATTACCTATGACAGAACAAACTACACAATCCAGACCAATCGATGTTTTTGGTGTGGGCAATGCGATGGTGGATATTCTTACCTTTGTGGAAGATGATTTTATCCAAGAGCATACCCTGAGTCGGGGTGGAATGACCCTGGTAGACGCAGAAAAGCAAGGTGGACTGTTGCAAAAGTTGGAGCATAAATCTCTGGAACTGAATTCTGGGGGCTCCGCTGCCAATACCATGATTGCCTTGGCTCAAAGTGGTGGTAATGGTTTCTATTCTGGCAAAGTTGCCAAAGATCCCAATGGTGAATTCTACCGAAAGGATTTACAGGAGGCAGGGATTCAATTTGATGTGCACCCAGCCCCTGAGTCGGGACCACCCACCGGTACTTGCTTAGTGCTAACCACTCCTGATGCTGAGCGTACTATGTGTACTCATCTAGGAGTTTCGACAACTTTAGCTCCCACAGATATTAATGTAGAGCAACTCAGTCGCTGCAAGTACAGCTATATTGAAGGTTACCTTTGGGATGCCCCGGATCCTAAGAAAGCTTGCGTCGAGACCATGGAGCAATCTAAGCGCAATGGCGTAAAAGTTGCCTTTACTTTTTCCGATTCTTTTCTTGTTAATCGTTTTACCGACGATTTTCACAGGCTAGTTTCCGATTACTGTGATTTACTCTTCTGCAATGCTGATGAGGTACGCCAATTTTGTGGCTCAGAATCCCTAGAGGATAGCGCTAGCAAAATTGGCAAACTAGTTGATTTGGCATTTATCACCGATGGTCCTGCTGGCTGTCTGGTAGTCGAAAATCAACAGATCACCAAAGTTCCTGGATTTCCGGTAAAAGCCATCGATACAGTAGGGGCAGGAGACTCCTTTGCTGGTGGCGTATTGTATGGCATCACCAATGGACTCACTAACGAACAAGCAGCCCGTTGGGGCAACTACCTGGCTTCTTGTGTTGTGCAAGTTCAAGGTGCTCGTTTGGCCGCTAAATCTATGGCTGATAAGATTCAGGAAATAGTTGGCTGACTAGAGAGATTTTAGATTTTAGATTTTAGATTTTAGATTGAGGAATTAAAACGGTCACAAGCCTCGAAATTTAAGATACTGTGGGTCAATTAAGCGAGGGGTTTTACCCTTCATACTGCTAAACTACTGAACTGGCAAGACTTTTCCCACTTTGCCCAACATTTTTTTACCTAACCCCCCAGCCCCCTTCCCTGCAAGGGAAGGGGGAGCCGGAAAGCCCCTCTCCTCGCAGGGGAGGGGTTTGGGGAGGGGTCAGACCCCCCAGTTGATTCGCCCACAGTATCATTTAATTTTGGGGTAGATCTTTAATCTTCAATCTTTAATCTTCAATTGCTGTTGAAGAACAAATGTACTTATTATAGTGAGACGCCTAAAATTGTAGGTTGAGTTACTCTACGAGAAGGCTTGCGCCTAAGCACCTCAACGCTATCATACGACTCTTAATAAAAAATCATCCTTCCTAAGGACTATTTTTAACTGAATATTGGATAATTGAGGGAGAAATCAACTGTTTTTGTTGCCAATCCCCTATTCCTTGGTGATGATGATGCTCAATACGATTGTTCAACCCCAGGCATTGGAACGCTACGGTAATGTTTATGCCTTGGCAATGCCTGATGAGTGCTGTTTGCAACAGTGGGAAGCTAAAGGTATAGCAACCGCCAAGGCTATTAGGACAAGGGGCTTAAGCCCCTTGTTAACTTTGCCGTACCTGAGAATGTCTTAACCGCCCTGGCGATTGCTATAACTAGGAGAGAGGAATATTAGCGATCGCTTCAAAGACCAGTTGGACAGACTACTTTTCGAGTGAAATTACCAAATAGTTCGACTTTCATTAGTGTAGCACAACGACAATAACCCACCGATGCAAAAAGGTTAAAAACCTTACTGTACAATCTTTATTCCCTCCTGCCTTCTGCCTCCTGCCTCCTGCCTCTTGCCTTCTGCCTTCTGCCTTCTGCCTTCTGCCTTCTGCCTTCTGCCTTCTGCCTTCTGCCTTCTGCCTTCATCCAGGGTGCATCACAAAGCAATAATTAATTACTGAAACTCTTGAGGAGTAACAACTAACGATGCTCACCATTCCTGGATACAACAACCTAACCTTAATTTATGAAAGTACTAACTCCGAGGTTTACCAAGCTTTGCGAGAACAGGATAGTAAGTCGGTAATTCTCAAAATTCTGAAACAAAACTATCCCAGTCCTCAAGAATTGACCCGTTACAAGCAAGAGTATGAGCTTACTCGCTACTTACAATCTGATGGTGTAGTGGAGACTTATGACCTTATTCCTTATCAACGTACCTTGGTGATTGTTCTCGAAGATTTTGGTGGACAATCTTTACACAACTTAACTCATGGCAAAGCTTTAGCGATCGCTGAGTTTCTCCCCATCGCCATTAAGATTACCAAAGTTTTAGGAGAAATTCATCATCACCAGATTATTCATAAAGATATTAACTTAGCTAATATTGTTTTTAATCCAGAAACTCAACAACTCAAAATCATTGATTTTGGGATTGCCACTCAACTCACTAGGGAAAATCCTACCCTGAAAAATCCTAATGTTTTGGAGGGAACTCTTCCCTATATTTCTCCGGAACAAACAGGACGCATGAATCGTTCTTTGGATTATCGCACCGACTTTTATTCTCTTGGGGTGAGCTTTTATAAACTGTTGACGGGACAACTTCCTTTTATTACTAATGATGCTTTGGAATTAGTTCACTGTCATATTGCTAAGATGCCTAGGGCATTGGGGGGCAGAAGCAAACCCACCCCTAACCCCTCCCAGGAGGGGGACCGGAACCCACCTCTAACCCCTCGCAGGAGGGGGACTAACCCTCAACCCTTTCCAGGAGAAACCCACCCCCAGCCCCTCCCAAGAGGAACCCACCCCCAGCCCCTCCCAGGAGGGGAGGAGATACCTGAGATAGTTGGTAAAATTGTAATGAAACTGATGGCGAAAAATGCAGAAGACCGCTATCAGAGTGCCTGGGGAATACAAGCAGATTTAGAAAACTGTTTACAACAACTACAAACTAACGGCAAAATTGAGCAATTTACTCTAGCAACACAAGATATTTCCGATAAATTTCAAATTCCCCAAAAACTTTATGGAAGAGAGGGAGAAATTGCTACCCTTTTGGCGGCTTTTAACCGGGTAACCAGTGAACAACCAACGACAAATAACCAACAACAAATAATCAACAACCAAGCTGAACTAATGCTAGTTGCTGGCTATTCTGGGATTGGTAAATCAGCTTTGGTGCAGGAAATCCATAAACCGATTACTCAAGCTAGGGGTTATTTTATCTCCGGTAAGTTTGACCAATTTCAGCGAAATATTCCCTACTCTGCCGTGGTAGCAGCTTTTCAAAATTTAGTGCAACAACTGTTAACGGAAAGCAAAACTGAGTTGCAGCAATGGCAAGAAAAGCTTTTAGCAGCATTGGGGGTTAATGGTCAGGTGATTGTTGATGTTCTTCCTGAACTCGAACAGATTATCGGTAAACAGTCTCCGGTGCAGGAGTTGGAGGCAACAGAGTCACAAAACCGTTTTAATCTAGTTTTTCAGAAGTTGATCCGAACCTTTTGTACCAAAGAGCATCCTCTAGTTATTTTTCTCGATGATTTACAATGGGCTGATTTAGCTAGCCTTAATTTACTTAAGTTGATGCTTACTGATGCTGAACCGCAATACTTATTTGTGGTGGGGGCTTATCGAGATAATGAAGTTAGTGCTACTCATCCGTTGATGATGACTTTGGCTAAAATTAGAGAATCTGGAGCAACGGTTAATCAAATCACTCTACAACCTTTGGCTAAGGAAGATGTCAGTCAACTAATTGCGGAAACATTATATCGTGAGCTGGACTTAGTGCAGTCGTTAGCTAAATTAGTGATTGAGAAGACTCGAGGTAATCCTTTTTTTGTCAATGAGTTCCTCAAATCATTATACACAGAAAATCTACTAACTTTTGAGCCAAGTCGCCGGGGTTGGCAATGGGATATCTCTCAAATCGAGGGGATGGGCATTACGGATAATGTAGTAGAGTTGATGATTGGCAAGCTCAAAAAATTGCCGGAGTTTACTCAGCATATTCTCTGTTTAGCTGCCTGTTTAGGAGCCGAGTTTGATTTGCAGACTTTGGCTATTACTAGTGAAGATAATGCTGCCGTGATTTTCGCTGATTTAAAGCTGGCTATTGACTCTGGTTTAATTTTTTCGCTTTCTGAACTGGATGAGCAACTGTTAATTCAAAAGTATAAATTTAGTCATGACCGCATCCAGCAAGCAGCTTATAGTTTAATTGATGATGAGCAGAAGCAGGCTATTCATCTCAAGCTGGGTAGGCTGTTATATCAAGTTCGGTTGAATACTTACACTTTGGCTGGGATAAGGCAGAAGGCAGAACCCACCCCTAACCCCTCCAAGGAGGGGAACCGGAGGCAGAAGGGAAGAAAGAAGGTTGCAAGGGAGAAGGGAATTATAAGTAATTATCCGAACTTGATATTACTTGCAGCTAATCAGCAAGCGGACAATATTTTTGAACTAGTAGACCACCTGAATCTGGGGCGAGGATTAATTGTTGATCAACAGGAGAAATTTGAATTAGCCCAGTTGAACTTAAAAGCGGGACAAAAAGCCAAAGATGCTACTGCTTACTCGGCAGCGTTGCAATATTTAAGGACAATTGGTCAACTCTTGACGGAAGACCTCTGGACTGTTGACTATGAGTTTGCTCTGGCTGTCCATAAAGAATTGATTGAGGTGGAGTATTTAAATGGTAATTTTTCCCGTAGCGAAGAACTAATTAACCAAAGTTTGCAACAAGTAAAGTCTGTTTTGGGAAAGACAGAGATTTACAAAATGCTGCTAGTGCAGTATACCCTTAAAGCTAAATACTCAGCAGCAATTGACACTGGTAGGAAGGCGTTGGCTTTACTTGGTGTTGATTTGCCGGAAACTGATTTACAAGCTGCCCTAGAAGTTGAACTCGCTGAAGCCAAGAAAAATTTAGCTCATCGCCAAATTAGCTCCCTAATTGATGCACCGGTAACTGATAATCCTGAACAAAAAGAAATAATTAAATTATTGGCTTATATAGACCCTTCAGCTTATTTTAGTCATCAAGAGCTATACAGTGTCATTGTGGCGAAGATGGCGCAGCTTTCTCTCAAGAATGGTCATGTTCCGGAATCAGCTAAAGCTTATGTTACCTACGGGATTATCTTAGGTTCAATTTTAGGGGACTATCAATCTGGTTATGAGTTTGGTTTAGTAGCAGTTGAACTGAGTAACAAATTTAATGACTTGGCTCAAAAATGTAGTGCCTGTTTAGTCCTCGGAGGTCATTTGAACCATTGGGTTAAGCATATCAAAGGGGCTAAGGAGATTTTTGAGCAGTCTTACCAAGCTGGTTTAGAATCAGGGGAACTCATCCATGCTGGATATGCCCTGGAACATCAATGCCGTTACCGCTTTTATCAGGGGGAAAATTTAGAGTCCCTCCTCGAAGATGTCACTCAATTCTTACAATTTAGCCAAAAGTCTAGTAATCAGTGGGCAACGGATGGCTTATTGGGTTTTCAAATTACCCTAAGTAACTTGACTGGCAGAACCCCTAACAAGCTTGATTTTGCTCTTGATGGACTTAACGACATTCAATACCTGCAAACCTGTCAAGCTAATAATGGTTTTGCTTGGCTTTGTACCTTTAATATTTTTAAAAGCCAGGTATTGTATTTGTACGGTGAGTATGGTGAGGCTCTACAATGTGCTCTGTTAGCTGCCGAGAATATTGCTTTTGTCCTGGGACATTTTCAAAGTTCTGAACAAAATTTTCACTACTCACTGATTTTAGCAGCCCTCTATGAGACCGCTTCAGCATCGGAGCAAGAACAGTATTGGGAACAATTAAGGAAAAATCAAACCCAGCTGAAAATTTGGGCAGATAACTGTCCTGATAATTTCCTCCACAAATATTGTTTGATTGGGGCAGAAATGGCTCGTATCTCTGGTCAAGAATTAGAAGCAATGGAATTATATGACCAAGCGATCGCTTCTGCCCATACAATGAAATTTATCCAGAATGAGGCCCTCGCTTATGAATTGGCGGCTAAGTTTTGGTTAAGGAAACAGAAGTATGAGTTTGCTCAACTTCACCTCCAGAAAGCTTACTATTACTATCAACTATGGGGGGCTCAATATAAAGTAGCAGATTTAGCAGGCAAATATCCCCAGTTACTCTCTAACTTCTCCTCCACTACCAGAGTCAACCAGCATTCCCTAACCACAACCTATACTTCCAGTACAAAAACCCATGGGGGGAAGTTACTGGATTTGGCAGCAGTCATGAAAGCATCCCAAGCGATTTCTGAGGAAATTGTGCTGGAGAAGTTATTAGAGAAACTGATGAAGATTTTGCTGGAAAATACCGGGGCTCAATCAGGATTTTTGCTGCTGGAAACCCAGGGGGAGTTGTTAATTGAAGCGGAAGCGTTGGTGGATGGCACTATTGCTACTTTGCAGTCCCTACCCTTAGAATTTGTTAAACCAGATGGGGAAATGCCCCTGCTATCTTCTGCCATTGTCAACTATGTTGTCCATACTCAAGAGAGTCTCGTCCTTAATGATGCCCTCCAGGAGGGGAATTTTACCAATCAGCGCTATATTCAAAAATATCAAGTTAAATCGGTTCTCTGTGCCCCCCTACTCAACCAAGGAAAACTCAGTGGTATTGTCTATTTGGAAAATAACCTGACTACAGGGGCTTTTACCCCAGAGCGTTTAGAATTGCTTAAACTATTATCTGGACAAGCTGCGATCGCAATTGATAATGCTCGACTGTATAATAACTTAGAACAAAAAGTCGCTGAACGCACTCAGGAGTTGTCGGATACTCTCAATGAACTCCAGGCTACTCAAACGGAATTAGTGCAATCGGAGAAGATGGCCGCCTTAGGGCAATTAGTTGCCGGGATTGCCCATGAAATTAACACACCCCTAGGAGCAATTCGTGCATCGATTGGTAACACGGATAAAGCCTTAGCAGCTTCCTTGGCTCAATTGCCTCAATTGCTGCCCCAACTCAACCCCCAACAGCAAACTGACTTTTTCAGCTTCCTCGAACAAGCCCTTGATTGTCAAACTAGCCTCAGTACCCGGGAAAAGCGCCAAATCAAGCGTACCTTGACTCAGCAACTTAACTCCTATGAAATTGCCAATGCCAAACAACTCGCCCACTTGCTGACGGAAGGGGGATTGCATGAAAGTTTTGAGTCTCAACTATCACTATTGCAAACTCCCCAAGCTTATCAAATCGTGCAAGTAGGCTACGATATTGCCCGCCTCCACGCCAACAGCCAGAATATTAACAGCGCCGTTGAACGAGCTTCTAAAATCGTCTTTGCTCTCAAGAGCTACGCCCGTTATGATGACAGTGGGGAAAAGCAGTCGGCCCAAGTTACTGAGGGTATGGAAACTGTGTTGCAACTCTACCACAACTACCTCAAAAAAGGCGTCACCCTCGTTCGTAACTATCAATCGGTTCCAGAGATTTCCTGCTACCCTGATGAATTGGTGCAAGTGTGGACGAATTTAATTCACAATGCCATTCAAGCGATGGATGGTAAAGGAACCCTGGAAATAGGTGTTTATCAGCACCATCAACAGATTATTGTTGAAGTCCAAGATTCCGGTTGTGGTATTCCCCCAGAAATTCAGGATAAAATCTTTCAGCCCTTTTTTACTACCAAATCTGCTGGAGAAGGCAGTGGCTTAGGCTTGGATATTGTTAAAAAGATTATTGATAAGCATCAAGGAGAGATTAGCTTTGCTTCTACTCCCGGCAACACCACCTTTACTGTTAAGCTGCCCGTTAGGTGGTAGGTGGAACAGGCATCTTGCCTGTTAAAACAATTCAAAATTCAAAATTATTAATTCAAAATTGATGGGATTGCATCTTCTATCTAGACTCTACAGGCGCACACCTATTCCATTATGTAAAAGAATACCACAAAAAAATTCAAAATTTAAAATTATCAATTTCATTATAAAAGAAAAATTGCATATCCATATTACGGCCTTCTACAAATATCGCTCTTTTGTCACTCTGGGAAAAGTAAAATCATAACGAATCGATGAAAACCACACCCAATGTAAGATTTAGCAGTCACAAACTGATAGAAACTAAAAAATTGTGTGATTTTCGGAAACCCTTGCAAAATCGTGGTTTCAGAATTTTTTCTGACGAGCAAACGTAGAGGCAATTCATGAATTGCCTCTACCATATTTCTCACAAATTATGCTATTGCTGTGTTGAGTTGCGTTTCCCTAGGAATCCGCGATCGCATATTCATGATATTCCAACAGTAATCCAACCAACAGGTTTCGATCGCTATGGATTTTGTGGTAGGATAAATCACAATGGGGTAGATGTGCGCCTGTAGGGTCAGAATTAATAGTTATCGCAAAATCCGATAAGAATAACCATTGAGGATTAATTCAAAACCCGCCTAGACGAAATTGGTAAATGCCAAATATTCGGATAACCCGGTTGATGATAACCTCGTAGGGGCGCACCGACGTGCGCCCTCAAGGATTTGGCCATGACCGGGAAAATCCCAAATAGAAAATCCAACAGGGTCAAAATTACACCGGGTGTGTATATAAATAATGATGAATGGTTGAATGTTATTTTAAGGAAGGTCAGTAGACGCGATCGCATGACCATATCGGCACATACAAATAGCTTAAGGTTGAAGGGGTATGTGATGGAAAAGGGCGCACGTCGGTGCGCCCCTACGGTAAACGCGATCGCATATTCATGATATTCCAACAGTAATCCAACCAAAATGATTGCGATCGCTTTTGATTTTGTGGTAGGATAAATCACAATGGAATAGGTGTGCGCCTGTAAGGTCAGCATTGATAGTTATCGCAAAATCCGATAAGAATAACCATTGAGGATTAATCCAAAACCCGCCTATACCAAATTGGTAAATGCCAAATATTCATATAACCCGGTTGATGATAACGTCGTAGGGGCGCACCGACGTGCGCCCTAATTGCTCTGGCCATACCAGGGAAAACCCCAAACAGAGAATCCAACAGCGTCATAATGACACCGGGTGTGTATATAAATAATGATGAATGGTTGAATGTTATTTTAAGGAAGGTCAGTAGACGCGATCGCTTTTCCTTATCTGCAAATTCCAATAGCATTCGGTTGATAGGGTATGTTATTGAAGAGGGCGCACGTCGGTGCGCCCCTACTGTGATGCTGGTGGCGAAATATGTTGATGAACCGGAAGTATTGGGTTTGGTGTCACAGTATCTACACCGCTTTGTCTCCCATGGGGGTGAATATGTCGATATCCTGCAGGGGATCTCCTTGGGTTGTCCCCTTTCCCCGTTGATGGGGGCGCTGTTCCTCAAACCCTTGGATGATAGGATGGCTCGGTTGGGTTGTTTCTATGTTCGATATGTTGATGATTGGGTGATCCTGGCTCCGACACGCTGGAAACTGCGGCAGGCGATTAAGGCGGTGAATGAGGAGATGGCAGCATTGCAAGTTGCCAAGCATCCTGATAAAACTTATATCGGCTGGGTCGCCCGGGGTTTTGAGTTTTTGGGCTACTGGTTTTCACCCCAAGGGTTATCGGTGGCGGGGAAAACCGTGGCACGTATGGTGGATAAGGTAAGGCGGCTTTATGAGCGAGGGGTGTCTGATGAGGGCATCCTGTCTTATCTCCTCCGATGGCAGCGTTGGGTTCTGGCTGGTTTGTTTGTTGGTATGTGGGTTGGTGAGCATAAGGGTTGTGATTGTTGGCTTCGTGCGGTTCATCCTGGATTGGTGCGTTACGCTGCGCGATACTGGTGGCGAAATTAATATTCGGAAACATTTACAACAAGATGAAGGTTATTGAAGCCCCCCAGCCCCCTATTCTGGGGGAGCCCGGACTCAATTGCACCCAGATTTTGGGGATTTAGGGGGCATTCAGCAGCATGGATATATTACGAAATATTTTGACACCTGCTTCCGCTGCGCTAACGCTCCCAACAGAATCCTCGAGCGCACTTCTAGTACAACCACTCCCAAATCACAACTCATCGCCGTCCCCTTACATGACATGATACCATCCCAGAAGTTGATTAAGCTGCTCATCAAAGGTGGTCTGGTCCCTGGCTCTTGTTTGTCTCAACTCTTCAAGCGATATCTGGTTTATCCCTACAAGCGAATCTTGCGTGACTCCATGGGCTCTCTGTGCTTCGAAAAGTCTCGATCTCAACCTACTCAAGCTCTCCTCGTCGTCCTCGAACGTATGCCTCGGGATGACTAATCCTCCACTAGGATGGAATGACACAACTTCTTTGAGAATCCTATTCGCTCCGCCCGTCCCGGTGCTTTTGTTCCTTTTCTTGAGCTCTGCTTCCTCTAGTTCTCTCTTTCTGTACAGCAGGAATTCTATATGCTTATCTCCGAGCCTTGGCTCCCTCTTACTGTATCTTTTTCCATTGTATAACACTTGCTGAGGGTAATCTAGGTTTAGCCGTCCTTGCTCGTTTTCCTCTCTCATACTCACCGCTTTCAGCATCATCTCCTTCATATCGTCCCTCGTCTTGATGGTCGGGTCAATTCTCCCCCCTGAATCAGGATGTTCCCAGTTTCTCTGCATGTCGCCTATCTGCTCCTCGAGTCCCCTAAAATAATGGATAGCTTGAGCAAAGTTATTTGAGTGCAACGGGCCGCTCGGGTGCTCGCTTCGCAGTCTATAACCGGACGCATTATCCCCCCTAAAATAAAAAGTTGGTTCGCGATCTCTCGCTTTCGTTAGAAAATAAAATTCCGGGTTGGCTACCACGTTATCTCGCCTTTGTAACGCGGTTCGTGTATTTGTGCTTAAGCTTTTGTTGAACTGCTTCTGTGTGAACACATGGGGCTTTGCTTTGTGCTCCCACTTATCAATCAACTTACTCATTTCATTCATTTGCATCTCATTGCGAGGATGCGCCTTCGCTCGCATCCCCGCACTCTTCTCTGTCGATTGCGATAGGCCTCGTTCTAATAACAACGCCTTGTTTAGCTCCTCTCCTTCCAGGAGAATTTTTCGGGGTCTGTATAGGTCTTCTAAATAATTCTCAGTTGAATAGCTCATCGTCTTAGCCTCTATTACATATATTCCCTAGCAGACTCATCTGGGCTGTCTCTTCTTCTTTGTCAAGGGGCTCTAGCATTCGCCTCCCCTCCCATCTTCTCACGGCCTCCTCAACCCCCTCACCCTCCTCCATGCCTCCACAATCGCTTCAACTTCCCATATTCCCGTTTCGCACTCTCCCTCATCTCCCTCTTCCCTAACCCATCCACCCCAACCACCGCCAAAAATGCCGCATTCATTGCTATCATCCATATATTCCCCCCTGCCACGTTCCACTCTCCCAACTTCTGATAATCCAACTCCTCCACCGGCACACCCTGCGGAAAGATCCCCTGCCAAATCTTTACTCTCGACTCCTCATCGGGGAAAGGAAAAGCTACATGAAACCTTATCCTCCGCATAAACGCTCCATCTATCGCATTCTTTAAATTCGTCGTCAGAATCGCCAAACCTTGATAAGCTTCCATACGCTGGAGTAAGTAAGATACCTTCCCATTGGCATACCTGTCCATACTATCCTTAACATCCGTCCTCTTGGCAAACAGAGCATCCGCCTCATCAAACAGCAAGACCACCCCTCCCCCTTCCGCTGCATCAAAGATCTTCGACAAATTCTTCTCCGTTTCCCCTATCCACTTACTTACCACCGCACTCAAATCAATCCGATATAAATCCAAACCAAACTCATTAGCCAACACCTCCGCCGCCAGGGTTTTCCCCGTACCACTTTCCCCATGAAACACCGCCGTGATCCCCAATCCCCGGTTACTTTTCCCGGCAAAGCCCCAATCGTAGTACACCTTACTCCGATATTTGAGATGATTAGCTATCTCCTTTAATTGCTGCATCTGCTCCTCCGGTAAGACCAAATCCTCCCAACGCGCCGTGGATTCAATCCTTTCCGCCAACCCCTCCAGCTGGGGACGGGCTTGCTTCCTACAGAATTCCCACAGTTGTCCGGCGTGGTTTAAACCATCCTTTTCCCCCTCCAACCGGGTACAGGCTGCCTGAATCGTGGCGCGGCTGAGGTTAAAGTTACTGGCTAACATCCGGATCTCCTCTTCGTAACCTTCCCTACCTAAAGCCAACTCCCAGATTTTGGTTTGTTCATAGTAAGTAAGGCGGGGAATCTCAAAAGTCAGCACCTCCTGGGGTAACTTGGCTAACCGCTCCCTACTGGTTACAATTACCGGTGTATGCAGATAATCCACAAACTGATAGACCCGATTCCCCAGTTTCTTGTCCTGGGGGGATACCTCCTCACCATCGAGCAACAGCAGCCGGTCATTTAATAAGGCTTCCCGCTGCCACCGCTGTCGGATTTCCGGCATCTCCAGCGGGGCATCCTCCAAACTCGCGGCGGACATGCCCCGCAGACTATACCCCATCTCCTGGGCTACAGTATACGCGATCGCAATTCTGGTAGTACTATCACCGCCACATAATTGAATTATCGGGGTAACCTCTGCCATCTTGAGCCACATTTCCACTATTTCCTCGGCAATCTCAATCTGGGAGTGAGCCAAAGGAACCTGAGTGCGGTGGGCTGGTAGTTTCTGGACTATGCCCTGTAATTTCTGGTCAAAATTCCCCATCCCCAGGAGAAAGGAAAGGATTTGCTGATCAATGCGCAAGGGAGCCTGGGTAATGGTCAACCCCTTGCCATATTCCAGCAACCGCCAATATTGTAAGGGACAATTTTGAGACAGCACCGTCACACTAGCCCGGGGAAAATAGTTTAAGGCCAAAGCTAGGGTCGGATAATTGAGGTCTTGGTCACCTTGGAGTTTGGCACAGATACAGCGCTTCGCGCTGTTACGAGGTACATTAAAATCGACGATGAAAAAATCTATCAAATCTTGATAACTTATTCAGGTGTACCTCATTGCAGCGGTAAGCGCTGTATCCCCCAGCATCGGGTCTAATTCCACCGCAGCACAGAGCAGCAGTATATCCCGTTCAAAGGGGGAGAGGTCAAAGGTACGGCACAATTCGGCAATAGTCGAACTCTCGTCTAGGTCCTCCCACTCCAAAGCTATCGGTTCCTGGTCATCTAACCGAGATTCCAGATATTTGCGGATATACCCCGTCGCCTTCCTCAGGGTTTGGAGATTTGCTTGATACCATTGGAGATAGTCGGACATGGTCTGAGTGATAAATAATGTGTGCTTGCTGGGGATCCCCCCTAGCCCCCCTTAGTAAGGGGGGAACCATTGGTGTCAACTTAAGCTGAAAACGCTCGAAGTATGGGGAGCAGAGGATCCGAAGTCCCCCTTACTAAGGGGGATTTAGGGGGATCAAAAAGACACCCCTGTTTACCAACCAATTCTCCTTGATTAAGTCTTAGACCCTAGACAAAATTGGTGGTTTTGTCTCTTCGCCTCATTCATGTATTTCCATAATCCTCCATGACCCCCTGCTGCGTCAGTCGGAAAAGTCATGTCTTAAAGTCACCAAAGTCAGGTATTTGTTCTTTGTTGTTTGTTGTTGGTTATTCCCACTAGCCTCTTTGGGGTTCATCACCAATTCACCTAACCCAAAAACAACCCTATAATTTCATCTCTTGAGAGGAAAATAGGACAAATCCCAGATATCAATAACCCTCAGCTAGATAGTTTGGCTAGCTGAAGGCTGATAAGTATAGAGGTTTAGGATAGTATTTAGCTTTGTTATCTACAGTATGCAGGGTAGTGGACAATTTTCGGTTTAGTACAGGTAAAGAATTAGTAAAGAGTTAATCAAATTGGGGAAGGTGGCAAAACCCACCCCCATTGGTGTCAACTTATGGTGTAACCCTTATCTCGCCTGGGGTTCAAACCCCAGGCTAATAGCTCAAGTCATCTTTAGATGACTAAACTTAAGGTTAAGCCGAAGAATTTAGTCCATTTCAATGGACTTTTGCTATTAGCCTCATCATTTGAATCCCAGGTGAGGCAAGGAAATCTAGCTAGCCAGCTATGTCTAAGCTTAAGTTGACACCAATAACCGAAAAAAACAAGGATACAAGCCCCCGGATTTATCCGTGGAAAAAACAAAGATTTTATCATTATTCCAAGCCCCTGGCTTTAGACATGGGGTCAATCTAAAATCTAAAATCTAAAATCTAAAATTGATTGACCCATCCCCGCGTCCCCGTGTCCCCGCGTCCCCGTGTCTCATTCAATAAATAAGAATTACCGAGAAAGAAACACACTCCCGGAATCACCGATATCATTCTTCCAAAAACCGCTGAGATTTCTACCATTGGTGGAAAGATGGAGGTTGATTTCTCCTATAGTTCCATCCGTTGCTGTATAAGTAAGATCAACTTTATCTCCTACTATCGTACCTTGAGCTTCTGATATTTGATAACTCGATAACTTAAATCCCTTACAAGAAATCTGATTACCCTGCTGCCGAAATAAAATATACCCTGCTCCTGGATTTTTCCAATGTCCACTTAAATCAAATGCAGTAGTTGATTTAGGACTAGGTTCTACCGAAGTAGTCGCCACCGCAGCTGTTGTAGTAGTGTTGGGGGAACTCGTAGATGACCTAGTCCCTTCGGGAATTGGAGTTTGGGTTGTACACCCAGTGAAGATCAGGGAAAATAGTAGAGTGACGGGTTTTAAAGTAATAAGCATTCTTCAGGCAGGAGGCAGGAGGCAGGAGGCAGGAGGAAGAAGAGTTTTCCTAGCCTAAAAAGAAGCCAGAAACTATTCATATTAAAGGATTTAGCCTCATGTGGTACATTATATGGTGCGTTACACTGCGCGACACTGGTGGCAAAATTAACATTTGGAAACATCGGCTACGAGAGAAAAGTTATCGAAGCCCCCCAGCCCCCAATACTGGGGGAGCCCGGAATCAAAGTCCCCCGGGTCAACAAGAGCGTAGCTTCCTCTGGCTTCCCCCTTTCAAAGGGGGACGGGAGGGGGATTCAAGGGGGATTTAGGGGGCATTCAGCAGCTGAGATATATTACGAAATATTTCGCCACCAGTATCAGGCTACGAGACCCAACAAAGTTTGACGGATTTTGGCACTCGCGATCGCTTTACTCAACCTATTAATCTGATCAGATTGTACCCGTAATGTGGTAAATTATATGGTGCGTTACGCTGCGCTAACACACCCTACGATAGGAACTAATACCAAAAATTAAAAGTCCTAACATACATTCTTCTACGGGTGAATGAAATTTTGGGTGGGATTTCTTGAGCTTTGTATCCAAAAATTATCAGTTCTCCCTTCTCCCTCCGCTCCTCTGCTCCTCCGCCCCTCCGCTCCCCACCCTTTTTTTCCCTCACCCCCTGCCACCTGCCTCCGGTTCCCCTCCTGGGAGGGGTTAGGGGTGGGTTCTGCACCTACCACCTGCCACCTGAAAGCTAAAACAAACTTAGCTGAGTTGGTGGTGAATCAATACTACCCCAAGGTAAAGGTGGAACAAAAGTACTATCCTGTTCCAATAACCGCTGGAAATGGCGAGCATTACCGGGAGAATATTCCTCCTCTGGACAGTGGACAAAAAAGTAGATGCGCTTACCTAAACCCAACCACTGATTAACCAAAGTTACCCATTCTTCCAGAAAAGGTTGATTCACCTCTTGGTGAGGATGACTAATAAAACGCACAATACTAAAGCTGGCAGTAACCACTGGTTGCAATGGCAGTTTTGGTTTACGGATATCTAAAGGCGGAGAGTCATTAGCCGTACTACTGTATGCTGGTCTAGTGTCTAAAAGTACCCGCCCTACCCCCAATTCTTCGAGGATAGTATTCAGCTGTTCAGTATAAGGTGGTCTAAACCAGTCAGGATGGCGTACCTCTAAAGCTAAGGGTACATCATTCCTCGGCCAGGCCGTCAGAAACGCGATAAGATCATCTAGGGTAGCTGGTGCATAGTTAGGAGGTAGTTGCACAAAAATCGGACCAAGGTTTGCTCCTAAACTCTGCATCTGCGCCAAAAACTCTAAGGCTTCCGGAATTGATGGTTCTAATAAGCCATGGTGAGTCAGTTTGCTGGGCAACTTGGGGCAAAAGGCAAAACCTGGTGGCATTTGGGCTGCCCAACGGCTAATAGTTTCCTGATTAGGTACGGAATAGAAAGTGGTATTACCTTCCACCGTGGTGAAACGCTGGCAGTAAAGGGACAAAAAATCTCCCGCCTTACTTCCTGGGGGATAAAATTCTCCAAGCCAACCTTTGTAGGCCCAAACAGCACAGCCGAGATAAAAGCTCATTAATCTTAAATCTCTAGTTTAACTTTTAAGGGAATGGGGAATGGGGAATGGAGAATGGGGAATGGCTATTTGCTAATGGTTAATGGCTAATGGCTAATGGCTAATGGTTAATTGCTAATGGTTAATTGCTCTTAAGAAGCATAGAGTAAAGTAAGGCATATTATAACCGGTGAAGGAAGTGAGTCTAACGAAAATCTAAAATCTAAAATCTAAAATCTAAAATCTAAAATCTAAAATCTAAAATCTAAAATAATGCCAGACAGCAATATTTTCACTCCCCAGGCAACGGAAGATGGCTCCTATACCTTCTTTTGTGAAGAAATTGGTGAAGCCTATCACAGCAGTCAAGGGGCAAAACAGGAAGCTGAGTTAAAGTTTGTGGAACCTTGCCAGTTGGCAACTAAGGCACAGCAACCGATAGTGAGAATTCTTGATGTCTGTTATGGGTTAGGATACAACAGTGCCTCGGCTTTAGAAAGGATTTGGGCAAGCAATCCCGACTGTAAGGTAGAATTAGTTGCTCTAGAATTGAACCCAGCAGTACCAAAAGCCGCGATCGCGTATAATTTACTTAGTAGTTGGAATCCTCCCATACCAGAATACCTAGCAGAATTAGCAATATCGGGAACAGTAGAAACTAATAATTTCCAAGCCAAACTACTCCTCGGTGATGGGAGAAGCACTATTAAGCAAGTACAGCAATCAGGTTTCCAGGCAGATGGGATTTTTCTCGACCCATTTTCCCCACCCCGATGTCCTCAGTTATGGACGGTGGAATTTATCCAACAATTAGCCAGCTGTTGCCATAAATATGGGCGAATTGCTACCTATTCCTGTGCAGCGGCAGTACGCACAGCTATCCTAGCTGCTGGCTGGCAAATTAGTGAGAACCTACAGGTAGGCAAGCGTCAACCAGGCACTGTGGCAAGTTTCAGTGCTACTGACTTAGAGCCATTGTCCGCGCGATCGCAAGAGCATTTACAGACTCGTGCAGCAATTCCTTACCGCGACCCTCAACTGTCTGATCCAGCTCCAGTTATTATACACCGTCGTCGCCTAGAGCAAGCAACTTCTTCTTTAGAACCAACTTCCCATTGGAAAAAGCGTTGGCTGAGAGTTTGATGCGGAGATGGGGAGCGGAGGGGCGGAGGAGCGGAGGGGCAGAGGAGATGGGGAGCAGAGGAGATGGGGAGCGGAGGAGCGGAGGAGCAGAGGAGATGGGGAGATGGGGAGCGGAGGAGATGGGGAGCGGAGGAGATGGGGAGCAGAGGAGCGGAGGAGCAGAGGAGATGGGGAGAAAGAAATTTTCTGGCATGGTAGTGAAATTTTTTCGTTGAGATTATCACCTACCACCTACCACCTACCACCTACCACCTACCACCTAAGAATAAAGGAGAAATTACAATTGCCACAATCGCGCTAGATGTAGGTTAAAACTATATTTGAACCACTTCTGTGAAGCAAAACTCACCTCACCATAGGAGCAAGAAATGGCTAGGAATTTGCTGGAACAACTGCGCGAAATGACCACCGTGGTAGCGGACACTGGTGATATCCAAGCAATTGAAACCATTAAACCTCAAGATGCCACTACTAATCCCTCGCTGATTACGGCGGCGGCTCAGATGCCCCAGTACCAGTCCATTGTCGATGAGACTTTGAAGCAGGTCAAACAGGAGGCGGGAGCAACAGCAGACAAGGCGACCATAGTACAACAGGCAATTGATCGATTAGCAGTCTCCTTCGGGTTGCAAATTCTGGAAATTATTCCAGGAAGGGTATCCACCGAAGTTGATGCAAGGCTATCCTATGATACGGAAGGAACAATTGCCAAGGCTCGTTATCTCATCTCCGAGTACGAAGCAGCAGGAGTTTCCCGGAATCGGGTACTGATTAAAATTGCCTCGACTTGGGAAGGAATTTGTGCTGCGGAAGTCTTAGAAAAAGAGGGTATTCACTGTAATTTAACCCTATTGTTTGGCCTTCATCAAGCGATCGCCTGTGCTGAAGCCGGAGTAACCCTGATCTCTCCCTTTGTGGGCAGGATTTTGGACTGGTATAAAAAGGAAACTGGACGAGAGAGTTATCCCCCAGCGGAAGATCCAGGAGTATTGTCAGTAACCAAAATTTACAACTACTACAAAAAATTTGGCTACAAAACGGAAGTGATGGGAGCGAGTTTCCGCAACCTGGGCGAGATTACCGAGTTAGCAGGCAGCGACTTGCTAACCATTTCCCCTAAACTTCTGAATGAGTTGCAGTCTACTACAGGAGATTTACCTTGCAAGTTGTCTCCGGAGACGGCAGCTACAACTGAGATCGAACAAATATCGATGGATAAAGCAACCTTCGATAGTATGCACCAAGCAGATCTTATGGCATCCCAAAAACTAGAGGAAGGGATTAATGGCTTCTCAAAGGCATTAGTTGCTCTAGAAAAACTTTTAACCGAACGATTGATTCGCCTTGAGGGAGAAGCAACCCTTAACCATGCCGCCAGGGATGTCTTCCTGGTTTATGATCTAGATGGAGATGGATTCATCACCCGTGAAGAATGGGCAGGAACCGATGCAGTGTTTGAGGCTCTTGATATGAACGGAGATGGTCAAATTACACCAGAAGAAATGGCAGCTGGACTAGGGGCGGCATTCCGTTTAGTGGAAGTGTAAAATTTGTTGTTTGTCATTGGTTGTTTGTCATTGGTTATTAGTCATTGGTTATTGGTTATTAGGTAGAGATTATCTGAAAAAATATTGATTTTCTCATCAATTCCCATGTGTCAAACAGCAATGACAAAAGTCAAAGGTCAAAGGTGAAACCACAAATGACCAATGACAAAGGACAAATAACAAACAACAAATAACAAATAACAAACAACAAATAACAAATGACACCTACTTTACTAGGTCGCTGGCAAACTAGAATATTTCTCTTAGCAACGGTGGGAGCCCTAATTACCTTACCATTTCATTTCGGTATAATTGGTCCCGGAATTCCTACTGATCACATTTCACCTTTTTTCCCCATCTTAGGATATGTCGCATTATTTGGCATAATCTGGGATGTTATCTATATCTCTATGCAGCAGTTCCGTTGGGACCGGGACTGGCCTGGAGCTTTCCAACTGTTGTCTGGTATTTGGGAAGCGATTTTTATCCTCATTATTGTGAAACTCTTTGGCTTGCCTGGTGCGGCTAAAGATTTACCAATTGGCTGGTTTACTATCCACTACAGCTTAGTTTGGCTAGGGGTTTATCTAATATCCCAAAGCCTGATGAGAGTTTTGTTTCCCCGCTGGCGTTTTCACGGGGGACGGTTATTGTAGTGGTGTTCGATTAGCTGAGGGAGCTGAGGGAGCTGAGGGAGCTGGGGAGATGGGAAGATAGAGAGATGGGGAGCTGAGGGAGCTGAGGGAGCTGAGGGAGCTGAGGGAGATGGGAAGATAGAGAGATGGGGAAGAAATCTATTGTTTCTGACTTCTTTTTCGGTGATTCATCAACTTTGAATTTTGAATTTTGAATTTTGAATTTTGAATTCGCCGTTAGGCACTTATTCTCCCAAGCTCTAGTTTCCTGATTTCTCCATTCGGCTGCGGACAATTCCCGTAATAATTGCCAAGCCAAACATCCCCAGAAGTGAAAATCCTAGTAATAACTTGCCTCCTTCAAAAAGTCCGGCTCCCAGGGCAACAATTGGCGGGTTAGAAATAACAATACTCAACAAGAGAGCCGGAGCAAACTTAATCCATGGGGTTTGGGTTAGTCCAACACTGTAGCAAACAAAATCAAAAAACCCTGTCATTAAACAACCAGTCATTAAGAAAAAGTTGCGCTCCAAATGACGCTGACTGAGCTCATCTATTCGGTCTATCCACCTCTCTCCAATTAACCGTGTAACTAATCCTCTACCATAGTGGCGGGATAAAAAGAAACTGAGGGAACAGGAAAAGAAATCCGCAACACAGATGATGAGTAATCCTTGGGCAAATCCAAGTAAGCTACCTGCAAGCAAGGAATAGGCTGTTCCCGGCAGTGCAGGAATAACCACACTGGTGAATCTGAGGACAAAAATACCCAGCGGTATCCATACACCGAGTTCCTCAACTTGAGCTCTTAATTGAGCAACACCGTAGTGATTAACCAGGATAATGACTAAAGCAGTCAAAGTTGCGATCGCAAGGAATCGTAGAATACCTTTAATTTGATTAACAAAGCGAGGATCACTCATAGAATTAACGGTATCTTTGAGCTCTCCCTTGTTCCCTAAACCATACTTTTGGTAAGGTAAGCTGGGGGAACTAAGGGAGAAGGATTTCGTAAGTTCCTAAGCCATAACCATACCACCATCAACATTGAACACCTGTCCAGTGATGTAAGCGGCGGCAGGGTCAGCGGCTAAAAATCTCACCATTCCCGCAACTTCCTCTGGTTTACCGTAGCGGGCGAGGGGAATATACTGGAGAATGTCTTCTGAATCGAGCTCTTTAGTCATTTCTGTGGCAATAAACCCCGGTGCTACCGCATTCACAGTAAGACCACGACTAGCTAACTCTTTTGCCAGAGTTTTGGTAAACCCAATTACTCCCGCTTTAGCAGCACTGTAATTAGCTTGACCAGGATTACCCATTTGTCCTGCTACCGAGGCAATATTAATAATACGACCAGAACGTTGCTTGAGCATTACCTTACTTACTGCCTTGGTGCATAAGAAAACGCCAGTCAGATTAAGGTTAATTACCGCTTGCCAGTCAGCAGGCTTCATCCGCAGCAGCAGGTTGTCGCGGGTAATGCCAGCATTATTAACTAGCACATCAACCTGACCATATTTTTCGATGGTACTTTTTAACAAGGCATTGACCTGTTCTTCTTGAGAAACATCGGCTTGAAGTGCCAAGGCCTCTCCTCCCGCCTCGGTAATTTCTGCTACTACTTGTTGAGCAGCTTCGCTAGAACTAGCGTAATTTACCACTACCTTAGCTCCTTCTGCGGCTAAAGCAAACGCGATCGCTCGACCAATACCTCGGGAAGCGCCAGTAACAATGGCAACTTTATCTTGGAGTTTTGGAGCAGATATCTGTGATGCTTCCATGAAAAAATCCTCTTCTACTATGTGCAATTCTTCCGCTCTAAGAATTTTGCACTAGAATCGAGCAGAAAGGCTAACAAAGTGGTTTAGTTCTATGGCAGTTAAAAAACAGTTCACTACTTTCCAAGACTTACTCTCTGGCTATGAGTTACCAGTGTTGGTAGATTTCTATGCTACTTGGTGTGGTCCTTGTCAGATGATGGTTCCTATACTAGAAACAGTGAACTCTCAGCTGAGCGGTAAATTACAAGTTGTTAAAATTGATACAGATAAATATCCAGAGCTAGCATCTGAGTACAGCATAGAAGCTTTACCAACATTGGTACTTTTTAAGAATGGTCAACCGGTGGAGCGCTTTGAAGGTGTACTTCCAGCAGAGCAACTTGTTCCCCGATTACAAACTATACTTTAATTCGCTTCATGCTCAGCGTAGTAGCGCGACATACCTAAAAATGTAGGTTGGGTTTTGCTATCGCTCAACCCAACAAAGCCTCACTGGTGTTGGGTCTCGTTGCCTCGACCCAACCTACGTCTATTTCGCCATTTTAGCTGTGCAATAGATTTTTCTCCCTATCTCCCTCAGCTTCCTCAGCTCCCTCAGCTCCCTCCGCTTTCTTAGCTGTGTCACGCTACTACATTTACAACCTAACGCTCTTCAATGGGTATATAGGAAGCATTGTGAGTTCCCGTATATTCTTGAGTAGGCCGGAAAATCCGATTAACGGCAAGCTGTTCCTTCCAATGAGCTAACCAACCAGCAACTCTTGCAATCGCAAATACTGGGGTAAACAAGTCTGTGGGAATTCCTAGTTTCCGGTAAACTAGCCCTGAATAGAAATCAACATTAGCGTAAATCCCTCTTTGACCAAGTTTTTCTTCTACAGCTTGCTCTAACTCCACAGCAATCTCGTAATACTTGTCTCCACCGGACTGCTCAAATAATTGTTCAGCTAATTGTTGTAAAATCTTGGCTCGTGGATCTTTAACCTTATACACCCGGTGTCCGAAGCCCATAATTTTTTCCTTACGCTGCAAACGCTCTTCTAAATAAGGACGGACATTTTCTACTGAGCCAATCTCTTCTAACATAGCAAGCACTTCTTCATTGGCTCCCCCGTGCAAAGGACCCGCCAAGGTTCCTACTGCTGAGGCAATTACTGCATAGGGGTCTGTGAGGGTAGAAGCCGTCACCATAGCCGAGAAAGTGGAGGCATTGATGGTATGTTCTGCATGTAGAGTCAAACACACATCAAAGATCTGTGCTGCCAAGGGGTCTGGTTCTCGCTCATTAAGCATGTACAGAAAGTTGGCGGAATAGGGGAGATCATCACGAGGCTGAACTGGATCATGACCTCTGCGCATTAGTTTGAATGCTGCCACCATCGTAGGAATTTTAGCCAACAGACGAACTACAGCTTCCCGAATATATTGGGGGTTATCTAGAGCACGACGGGAATAAAAAAGACCTAGTGCCGCAGCAGAAGTTTGCAACGCATCCATCGGATGACCCGTTTCGGGAAAGCACTTCATCATATCCCTAATGCGATATTTGATGCGGCGATGGAAGCGAATTTCGTGCTCAAAGGCTTCGAGTTCTTCCTTCCGGGGCAATTCACCCCAGATCAGTAAATATGCAGTTTCAATGAAATTACTTTTGGATGCAAGCTCTTCGATGGGAATGCCACGATACTCCAGTGTTCCCTCTTTTCCTTCTACATAGCTGATACTGGATTGGGCAGCAGGAATATTTTCTAGACCTGGTTTATACTCGCAAAGAGTCATTTCGCTAATGAATAAATTATAAATGTTCTCAGGTTAGCTTAACATTCACTTCTATATTAGTCGTCTGTGCTACAGACTCCAGCATGAGAGCTTGGGAGAATTTCTCTACCTAACACCTAAAACCTACCTCAACCGGAAAGTTACCACTTATTCTCCCAAACCCTAATTAGCGATCGCGGAAATCCTTTTGACATCCTCCCCGGCCTAAAGGCACGGGGATTCCAAAAGCGTCGAACAGCGATAGCTGAACGTACTCTCGGTGGGTTGACGCTTACTCGCTAGCGCTGCGTCCGCTTCGCTAACACGGGATACTGCTTCCTTGACGGAAGTCTTACGCTTTCCTCCACGTCCGGTTTGAGTCTCCGAGT
>JAAHFP010000072.1 GCA_010672925.1 Symploca sp. SIO1C2
GATTTTTTGTGCTTTTTTGTTGTACTTTTTAGAAAATCACACTTTTTTGGTGGCAAATATTAATTATGATTATAAATGGATAATTTTGAACAAGAAAAGCTCATTATTATTCCAAAATTAAATAACTTGCATAACCCATCAGTTGTTTTTGGCTGACTTATTCAGCAGACCCTAAATAATGAGAAAGGCTGGTCTTGAAATGGTTGAAAGCCATACTTTAAATAAAAACTTTTGGCTCGCTCATCAAGAGCATCTACCCTCACAGCAAATATACCTACTTCCTCCGATAAATTTAGAGCCTTATCAAGAGCGTTGATGAGTAATTCTTCTCCCAACTTTTGTCCCTGTCTTGATTTATCGACGGCAAGTTTACCAACTAGCATAGCAGGCAAGGGATATCTGGGTAGGCGCTTAGCTTCTTTGTCTGGTATTGATTCCCGCTCAATTAGAGACATGCTGATGGTATAGTAACCAGCTACAACTCGGTCTCCTTGAACTGGAATAGCAACAATAACTTTCGCAACTCCTTTTTTATCATTCTGGAGAGCATATTTCTTCAAATAATCATTGAGTTGTGGTATTCCACAATCAAATTGAGCTTTCTGAATACTGTTGTCAAGTTTGATAAAGTACCACTTCACGATGTTGATTGACCATACTTTGAACGAAATCTAGTAAAAGCAGACTTAAGTTTAGCATTTGGTGCTGGAGGATCTTCTAGGGTAGATATTAGTAAATCCCAGTCTCGTTGAGATAAAATTAATTTATCCTGAAGAGCTAGTTCTTCTTTTGCAATTTCTAGAAGTTTGACAAGAAGATAGTTATCGAGATTTAGACCACTTAGACCCGCTGCTTGTTCTAGAAGATATTTTTGGTCTTTATTTACTGTAATCTCAATCTTGTTTGCCTGAGTTGAAACAGTTGCTTCCATTGTGATTGAGTCTATGCATTGTCTATAAGCTAGTCTAACTTATCATAGGCTTTATCGCGCTACGTGCTAGGCAACAGGCAACAGGCAATAGGCAATAGTAAGTAATAAACTTAGGAGTGGAGGGTTTAGGAATGTCCTAACCATAGCGCATAGCGCTACATCTATACATTAGACATTAATTGAGAAATCACCTAAGTTGGGCAACGGATTGATTAACCAGTAAGGTTTGATTAGTTAGTAAATCTTCAACATTAACTCGGAGGGAACGCTGAGTATCTACCCAAAATTGGATCTTGATGCGATCGCTTCCGGGATTGCCGGGGGGGTCTAGTTGAGCGATGCTTCTTGCTCCATCCCTATCGTTGAGGGTTTGGACAGTGGTTTTACCTCCACCTACTTGGCGAGTAATCAAGCGATCGCCCTCAAAGTATACTTCTGTAGTAGCAGTATCAGCCCCTAACTCTCCCACTACTAGCTCGATGCTGGGTTGATTTTCGATGGAAGCTCCCAAAACTAGTTCTACTGGTTGGACCATTGGGTAAGCTTGTCCTGCTTTAATGATGGAATGCCAGTTATGGCAGTTGTTGCGTCGGTCCCAGTAGCGGATGCCGTAATTGTGGTAAAGGAAATCTTGAATTTTGATGCCTTGACTGAGTTGAAGTGCTCCTTGAGCGATCGCTTCAAAGGGTTTTTCACAATGGATCTTGTCGGAGTCGAAGTATTGTTGTACCCAACTCTGCACTGCTGGGATTTTTACTGTGCCGCCTACTAGTAATACGGCATTAATATCTGAGACTTCTATACCATTACGACGGCCTTGTTGCAGGAGTTGTGCCATCATACCATCTAGTATCTCAAAAAACTGGTGGTCTTTCAAGATAGTTTCAAAACTAGGGCGGTCTAGTTTTAGTTCGTAACTCTCGAAGGTTTCGTCATTGAAATAAACTTCCGTGGCTGATTCTTGTTCAGATAGCTGGATTTTTAACCTTTCTGCTAGTCTGGTAGTTAAAGGCGATCGCGTCAACCCCTGAGTTTCAGCAAAGTAATCCACCAGCCAGTTATCTAGATCCGAACCCCCCAAATTTTGTCCAGCTTTTGCCAGTACCCGGGCAATTGTTACCTTCTGTCCGGAACTTTCCCCCAGGGCTTTTTCACCCCACTTTAGGATAAAACCTAAGGGCTTTTTACTGGTTTGAGCTGGTTGATTGAGCTGTACTAGGGATAAATCCAAAGTACCGCCGCCAAAATCCATTACTAGCAAAACATCCCCATCTGCAATTCCATAACCCAAAGCAGCAGCAGTAGGTTCATCTAAGATCCTTACCTGTTCTACCGGCAAAGCTTGGCATACTCCTGTCAGCCAATGCCGATAGGTTTCAAAGCTATCCACAGGTACGGTTAGAGTTAGGGATTCAATTGGTTCTTCTTCTTGGTTGAGGGAAGTTGAAAGTTGGCTAATAATCTGGCTGAGAAACCATTGTCCAACTTCCTCAAAGGAGACAATTTTACCGTCTAGTTCTGGTAAAAATCCCTGAATATCCGCACCAATACCCCGTTTAAAGCTCCGGAAAAAGCGGTTGTCAGAATTGAGATCAAGACCGTGATCGCGCACTGCCTGTCCTACGATCACTTTACCTTGATTGGCATCTTCTAGGTAGAGCAAACTGGGTATTAAGGGAGGATTTTGGCTCAATTGCAGTGAGATGCCAGGTAAGTTCACCGTTTCCGGCTGCTGGGTTGCCGAGTTCCAGCGGGTAATTACAGTATTACTAGTGCCAAAATCAATAGCGTAGGATGCAGACATTCGGAATTGTTGTTTGTTTTTGGTTGTTTGTTGTTGGTTGTTTGGGAATTGGGAATTGGGAATTGGGAATCGTATATATCTCTCCCTTGTCTCCCTTGTCCCCCTTGTCCCCCTTGTCTCCCTTGTCCCCCTTGTCCCCCTTGTCTCCCCATCTCCCCATCCTGGCTAAACATTCCCAGCGCTAGCAAAGCCAATCTTCAGATAATCCTCCTCCATCTTGGCTCCCGATGGTTGCAGGGTTGCTAAGGCTTGGGGTAGTACTAAGTTGCGGCGATGGTTGCCAATCCGGACATTGAGTTCATCACCGGTTTTACTTAGTTGGATCTGCTCTTTGGGAATTCCTGGTAGGTAGAGTTCCAGACTGTAGGAACTTTGGTTCTGTACTACTCTAATGGTGTTTTCCTTGTAGTAAACCTGAGTCGGGTCTTCTGTATCATACAAGGTTTCCTTAAGTCGTTCCAGAGCCTCCATACCACACATCTCTTGGGAGTAGAGGGGGACTTCCTTAACCGGTAAGGGGTGGAAATTGTCGTGGATTTCCTGGCGGTACTGCCGTTGATTTTCTTTCCAGCGTTGGAAGAAAGGATCACTGACTTCTTCGGGAATAATTCGATTGGCTACCACTAAATCGGTGGAGACATTATACAGGCTCAAGTAAGCATGAGCACGCAAGGATTCTTTAATCACCATTTTTTCAGGATTGGTGACCAAGCGTACAGTAGTTTTGCTATTGTCGGTTAGTACCTTCTCCAGGGCTTCAATTTGCTCATAAAATTCATAAGGAGCATCCATTACCTCTTTATCTGGCAAGGAAAAGCCTGCAATTGGTTTGAATAAAGGTTCTACTAAAGGTCTGAGAGCAGCGGATACATTTTGTAGAGGTTTGTAGAAGCGGCGCATATACCAACCACCGACTTCTGGTAAACTCAACAGCCTTAGTGCTGTGCCTGTGGGAGCAGAGTCAATAATCAGGACTTGGTAATCCGCTTCATCGTAGTGACGCTTCATACGCACCAAGCCAAAAATCTCATCCATTCCCGGCAGAATCGCTAATTCTTCTGCCTGAACCCCATCTAATCCCCTGGCTTGCAGCACTTGGGTGATATAACGTTTTACTGCTCCCCAGTTGCCTTCCAATTCCCTGAGAGCATCCAATTCGGCTCCCCAAAGATTAGAACGGACTAATCGGGGATCGTGGCTCAATTCCAAATCGAAACTGTCTGCTAGGGAGTGAGCCGGATCGGTACTCAGAACTAACGTTTTGTAGCCTAACTCGGCACAACGCAAGCCAGTAGCGGCTGCAACAGAGGTTTTGCCGACTCCCCCTTTGCCAGTCAGTAAGATTACGCGCATTTACTTTGAAAGTCCTGTTGTGTGATTACCCAGCTCTAGTTGGACTAGAATCTATCTATTTGGAGTATACAACAATTACCATTTGGGGAGTGGTTGGAGGCTGGGAAGCAGGAGGAGACAGGAGGCAGGAGGCAGGAGTCAATCAATTTTAGATTTTAGATTTTAGATTTTAGATTGACTCCATGTCTAAAGCCAGGGGCTTGGAATAATGATAAAATCTTTGTTTTTTCCACGGATAAATCCGGGGGCTTGTATCCTTGTTTTTTTCGGTCAGGAGGCAGGAGGGAAAAAAGATTTTACAGTAAGTGTTTTAACGTTTCAGAGATTCAACTGTTTCTGATAGTTTTGCTTCTTGTTTAGCTTGCAGTTTACGGGGTGGTTTCTTCCCTTCTATCAAATTGTGTAACAGGAGATAGAAACAGGGAATAATAAACAAGGTCAACAAAGTTGCTAGGGATAAACCAGAAAACACTACTACACCTAATGGTTGCAGAAACTCTGAACCTTCACCAATACCTAAAGCTAGGGGAAACAAGCCTAAAACCGTAGTGATTGTTGTCATTAGGATTGGTCGCAGGCGTTGGGGAGCAGCGGTTAAAATTGCGGTCTTACGGTCAACTCTTTCCCCATAATAAATCTGATTGGCCAACTCTACCATAATAATGGCATTATTGACGACAATCCCCACAAGTAATACTGCACCGACTAACACTGTTGCTCCCATCGCGGTTTGGGTAAGATAAAGTCCTAAAATCCCTCCAGCTAGAGCTAGGGGTACGGTTAACATAATTACTAGAGGGTCAATTAAGGAGTTATACTGTACCGCCATTACCACAAATACCAAAAATGCTGCTAAGCCGCCCAAAATTTTCAGGGAGTTTTGCAACTGTTGATTCGTTTGGGCAGTGGAACTAGGTACTATGCTAATACCATCAGGTAAGTCCAAATCCGCCAGTACCGTATTAACTTCCTCCGTTGCCTGACTTAAAGTAGCTCCTTCCTTGAGATTGCCTGCAATTAGGAACACCTGCCGCTGGTTAATCCGCTGAATTTCACCGGGGGCTTTACCTTTATTAATAGCAGCGACATCTTGTAGGCGAATCTGGCTGTTATTATTGACTAATAAAGGTAACTGTTCTAACTGGGATGGACGTTGTACTGTTGCCTGATCTAACCTTACTCTGACATCTACTAAGCGATCGCCTCGTTGTAATTGGGTTGCTACTGAACCTTGAATTGCCGTCTGAATCGCATCTCCCATTTCCTCTGTAGTTAAAGCCAGCTGAGCTACCCGTTGCCAATCTGGTCTAATCTGTAATTCTGTTTGCTTCTTGTCCGCATCTGGACGAAAACGCGCTAGGGTCACTCCCTCATCTAAGGCTTGTAGTACTTGACTTCCTGCTGCTTCTAGTTTCTGAGCATCCACTCCCTGTAGGGTAACATCTAAATCTGCTCCTCTTAAGGGAGAATTGCTTAGGGTAATACCTCGGACTCTACCAGGAGCAAGCCGTAAACGAATGCCCACTAAATTCAACTTATTGAACTCCTGAGAAACTCGCTCCACGAAAGCCTGGACATCGCTACCAGGTTTGAGGGCAATATTACTAGAACCCCGTAAAGTATTTTCAATAGTGCTGCTGCCAAACAAAAAACCCCCGGAAGTAGTAAAGACATACTCATTATCCGGCTGTTCCTGGATGATATCATCAACAATCGTCATGACTTTCCGGTTAGTTTCTAGGGTAGTGCCGGGAGGAAATTGGGCAAATAATCTTGCTTGTCCAGTATTAATTCGTGGCAAGATCTCTTGAGGAATTTGACCAGCTAAAAACCAGCTACCACCCCCAAGAATTACCATGGCAGCCACAATAACAATTAACCGATAACCTAATAACCAACCAAGGAAACGTCGATAACCGTTAGTAGCTGCTTCAAACCGACGATTAAATTGCCGCAATAACCAAAATTGATTGAGGCGACTAGACCAAGTTAATGCTAGCAGCCGTGAAGCTAACATAGGGACTACAGTCAAGGCTACTATTAGGGAAGCCGCCACAGCAAAACTGATGGTGAGAATTAATTCCTTGAACAGTAGGGAGAACAAGCCACCAATAAACAAAAAAGGCAGTACTACTACTAAATTGGTACTGGTAGAAGCTACTAAAGCGGATTCTACTTCTCTACTACTTTGTTCAGCTTTGTCGTTGGTTATTTGTTGTTGGTTATTTGGGAATTGGGAATTGGGAATTGGGAATTGGGAATTGGGAAGATCTCCCTTGTCTTCCTTGTCTTCCTTGTCTCCCTTGTCTCCCTTGCCTCCCCATCCCCGCGTCCCCGCGTCCCCGCGTCCCCGCGTCCCCGCGTCCCCGCGTCCCCGCGTCCCCGCGTCTCCCTTGCCCCCAAACCCTTGGGCTATATTTTCGAGCATAACGATCGCATTATCCACCACAATCCCGACACCTAAGGCCAGACCTCCTAAGCTAAAGACATTGAGGGATAAACCAAACAGCTGCATCAGAATTAAGGCAGTGAGAGTGGCGAGGGGAATTGCCAGGATAATGATTAAGGTTTGACGTAAGGAGCCGAGAAATAGTAAAACTGCGATCGCGGCTAGGATAGTACCAGTTAAGCCAGCACTAACTACATTGGTAATTGAGTTGCGGATAAATTTCGATTCATCTAGGGTAGGAAGCACTTCCATATCTTCAGGAATTACTCCCGACTGTTGCAGTTGTTCCAGGCGTTGTTTGATACCATCCACCACCGCCACTGTGTTAGCATCTGGTTGCTTTTGAATACTGACTTTTACTGCTGATTCCCCATTGAGGAAGACAAATACGCGCTTTTCTTCTGTACCATCGATTACTTCAGCAAAGTCCCTTAGGTAAACTACTCCGATTGGTAAATTGGAGGTAAGGGATTGTTCTTCTCCTCCCCCTACCTCAAAAGCCAAATTACGGATTTCCTCGGCATTTTGGAAACGTCCTACTGTACGGGTGACAGGTTCTGTATTTCCCCCCCTTAACCTTCCCCCTGCCACATCTTGATTACGCTCTTCCAAAGCATTTAAGACATCGCTTAAACCAATACCTAAAGCTTGTAACCGATTAGGGTTAATTATTACCTGCACCTCTTCCGTAACACCACCGGAAATATTGACAGAAGCAACCCCTGGTACTACGCTAATTTCACGGTTGATTTCTTCTTCCGCAAAGACCCGTAAATCAACATCCTCTAAAGCAGCAGATTTTAGAGCGAATTCGTATACCGGCAACTGTGAGGGGTCAAATTTAAATAAGCGGGGCTGCTCCACAATATCTGGTAAATTACCTTGAGAACGATTAAAGGTAGCGGTAGCATCATTAAGAGCTTGGTCTATATCTCCCCCTGGTTGGAAAAACAAGTCTAAACGTACTCTGCCTTCCCTGGTTTCGGAATAAATTTGTGTGACTCCTTCAGTAGCACTGAGGGCTTCTTCCAAAGGTTTTGTCACTTCCTCTACTGCCACTTCCGGGGAAACCCCTGGTGCATCTAACCGTACACCAATACGAGGATAAGTAATCGAAGGTAATAAATCTACTGGTAACTGGGAAAGGGAAAATACTCCCAGGACAATTACTGCTAGAGTAATTACCAGAGTTCCGATATGACGACGAATCGCGATCGCACTGAGGCTGAATTGAGACATGGGGAAGGTCGAATGGAGAAGGTCGAATGGAGAATTAAGAAGGTCGAATAAAATTCAGTAAATTTTGTAGGGGCGGGTTTAGGGATATGGTAAGGATATCAACAATAACGTTGATACAAAACCCGCCCTTTCGATAACCTAGGGCTTGCTCAACATATCGACTTTGGGGGAAGGTGCTGGGGCGGGTTTTGACCATTTTTTGAATTCAAAATTCAAAATGCAAAATTCAAAATGTAGGAAAAGATAATTTTGGAATTGATTAATTTTGGGTACAAGCCTCCACTAATTGTCTTCAATTTTGAATTGATAATTTTGAATTTTGAATTGTTTTGACTGGAATATTCGGGTAAGATGGCATAAATTATCCCTAAACCGGCTTATACAACATACAGCGCTTCGCGCTGTTACGAGGTACAGTAAAATCGACTAGGAAAAAATATATCAAATCTTGACAACTTATTCAGGTGTACCTCATTGCAGCGGTAAGCGCTGTATCGACTTTGGGGGAAAGTGCTGGGGCGGGTTTTGATTGGGATATTCGGGTAAGATGACATAAATTATCCCTAAACCCGCCCCTACAAAGCCCATACAAAGCCCCTACAAAACCTACCACCTACCACCTACCACCTACCACCTAACACCTACCACCTACTACCTAACACCTACCACCTAACTCAGAAGTAGGCAAAGTAACACTTACTGTGGTACCTTGATGGAGAATGCTCTGGATCTCTATCTGACCGTGGTGATTTTCTACAATGGCTTTAGCGATCGCTAATCCTAATCCCGAACCTGTCTCTAGATTATGGGTTCTAGCTGGGTCTACTCGATAAAAGCGCTCAAAGATTTGAGGTAAGGTTGATTCAGCAATACCGATCCCGGTATCTTGCACTTGTACCTGTAGTAGAGATTGTCGGTTGCGTACTTTGAGATTACTAGGATATTCTAACTGCTGCAATTCTACCTGTACAGAAGCTTCACCTGGCTTATCGGTAGCAATTGTTGTATATTGCAGGGCATTACTTACCAAATTAGTAAACAAACGTGCCAGTTGATTCCAGTCTCCTTGGAGTGTGAAGACATCTTCTGACAAAGCGGGAACATTAGCAGGGTTTCCTACTATATGCAGGGATAGGGCAATACCTTTGTCTACAGCTACCGACTGTTGCTCTTCGATTACCTCCATCAGTAAAGCATCAAGGGGTACTGTTTGCCACTCTAGTTGCAACATACCACTGTCAGCGCGGGCTAAAAATAGTAAGTCATTTACCAGCCTTCCCAGCCGTTGAGTTAACCTTTCGACTACTTTAAGCTGTCGGCGTTGCAGTGGTGACTCTAAATCCGGATCCGCAAGAGCAACCTGCACATTAGTTTGAATCATCGCAATGGGATTTCTCAATTCGTGGGAAGCATCGGCAGTGAATTGTTTGAGGTGTTGGTAGGAATCCCTAACTGGTTTCATTGCCAGTCCAGAGAGGAACCAGCCAATGGCGGCAGTCGAGAGTATCATAGCTAGAGTACCTAGACTCAGCTCAAAAATTAGTTGGCGAATTGGTTTAGTTACCTCAAACCAAGGATGACTCACCCGCAGATAACCTAAAACCTGACGTCCCAATTGTACTTTTTCTGTTACCTGTCGCAAAAATTGATTAGCTTCGAGTTCTACAGTTTTTCCAGCGTGATGGGAATGTAAGGGAATATCCAGGGGCTCAGATAAGGTTGACCAGAGTAACTTACCATTAGCATCAAACCATTCTAAGTCAATGTGGTCATCTTCTACCGTATCAGAGTTATTGCGAAAACTGGCTTCAATATTAACTTGGTAAGGGATAGCTGAGGCTGCTGTTGGTTGAATTACCAAGGATCGCTCTACTACTTCGACAACATGTTTTAGGGTATCATCAACTCTTTCGATCAGGGTACTACGGACATAGAGATAAACCCCAGTAGCAAACAACAGTAGCAACACCGCTGTTACGGTAGTATACCAAAGAGCAAGGCGTCGGCGAGTAGTTTGGAACATGAGATGTATGAGGGCTGTTGAGCTTATTTACTCTACTTGCTGTTAAACCGATGGTAAACTAGAGCAATAATAGATAGGATACTGTTTCTATTATCGGAATCTGGTGGTTATGACTGAATTACTTGAGCGTGCGATCGCTAGATTAAAAACTTTGCCTGCTAGCGAGCAAGATGTGATCGCTTCAATAATTTTGGAAGAACTTGAAGACGAATTACTTTGGGACCAGGCATTCTCTCGTTCCCCAGATCTTCTGGCATCACTTGCAGCTTCAGCAATGGCTGAGTATCACGCTGGTAAAACTCAAGTACTTGATCCAGAAACATTGTGAAGTCGCGCACTACAAAAGAGTTTCGCCAATTATTTGCTGCTTTACCGGAACAAGTCCAAGAGCACCCCACGTACCGCCTATCGCCAGTTTATCGAAAACCCCAGTCATCCAAGCCTACGTTTTAAGAAGGTTCATCCATACTTACCGATTTATTCTGCTCGAATTAACAAAAAGTATAGAGCAGTTGGTCAGTTTACAGGAGATATTGTGGTCTGGTTTTGGATAGGCTCACACACAGAGTACGATAGGTTGCTAGGGCAATTGTAACTGGGTGTATTGCATACACCCCTAGTAGGGGTGCAAAAATCTACTTATGCAGTTGGCGTAGGCAAATCTCCAATAATCAATAACAAATAACAAACAACCAACAACAAATGACCAATAACAAATGACCAATAACCAATATCGCTTGCTCAAAGAAGAAAAAGGTATTCGCTATCTCGAAGCACTAAATCCAGCTCATCGTGCTCCCGACTGGTTTAGAAAGCAGTGCGGCTGTGACAAAATTGAGCGGGTCGATATTGAGCAGTGGGAACCTGCCCAAATAAGTTCTTACCATGAAGCGACACAAGCAGATATTGACCATGCCCTCTCCTTGTTACCTTTAGCCCAAAGTTGGGAAGAATTTCAGCAAATTATGGGAGCTTTTGGCTTTACTGATATTCAAAAGCAACAAATGAAGGGATTTTTGAGAGGGGCAGGGCATAGTGAAAGGATTCACCAACTCTTCAATGAGTGGAAGGCTCAGAAGGACATGGAGTTCTGAGTTCTATATCTCCCTTATCTACCTTCTTACCTACCTCTCCTCTAACTTGAGCTTGATATTCAAAAATTCATTAGCAATTAGCAATTAGCCATTAGCCATTAGCAATTAGCCATTAGCCATTAGCAATTAGCCATTAGCCATTAGCCATTAATCTTATCTAATCGCTCTGCCAATAAACAGTCTTCAAAGGAAAGGGACTCACTATCAAGGAAGTTTGCTAACGCCATTTCAACGATTGCTTCTATTGGATACTCAATTTCAGCAGCACGTCGATAAAATGCCTCTTTGACATATAAAGGAACCGCATCAAGGATTTGCTGTGCGGCTTCTGCTGACAAATGTTTCAACTGAACTGTTTGTATCATATATCAAGTATCAGAGCGATCGCTAGGTATATCAAGCAAGTACCTGATGGATTGTACCATTACTATATTTCTTCGTAATAGCCCAATAATTTTCCGATATTTATCTAAAGTATCCATTGCAGAATTTGCTCCTTATTTGGTTCAAAGACAATGAGTTTCACCCGGCGTTTCTTCATCGAAGTAGAGACGCACCTGCCGAAGGATACTGTAAGGCTGTTGGCGAGTCTCTACAAAAACGCCCTAACCCAATCGCAAAGCTTCGATATCTTCCCTAGACAGTTGGGTGATGGCCATAATTGTCTCTGTATCTAGACCTTGTTGTATACAGGAGAGAGCAATCTCTATTTTTGTTTCTTCACGACCTTCTTGTTTCCCCTTGTTCAAAACCTTCTTGTCTACCTTCTTCAATTCCCTCCTCTCTTGAAGTTGCCACCACATTCTGCAAATCTCTGTAGTATTTCAAGCTATTTTCATAAGCCTCTTGTTCTACGGCAGAAAAGTTGGAAATTTCCTACACTTCAAATAATCGGTTAAATACTACCTCCTGTAAGGCTTCGGGTGGTGCTTCTAAATCTGATAAATGCTTCAATAAAAACAGCCATTTGTCAAAATGACTTTCTAATTGGTCAACGGTTTTGGTAAACTTGGGCAGTTCCACATAGATAAATTTCAGTTTGTCGTAGAAGACTTTACCTTTTTGATTTTTCAGTTCTACGGTATGGAACAGAGTCTCTTCTTCTTTATGGTCATCAAAGATAAAATCCAAGATGCCGATTGTATATACTGAGGATAATTTATAGTTCCACTCTACTTTTAGAGCCTGTTCCTGCATGGGAAAGGTGGCATAATAAACGCTCCGGTCTTTAAAGTAGTTTTGCTTTGCCTTTTGGAGCTTGACGATAAATTTTTCTCCAGTTGTGCTTTGACAATAAATATCGAAGATGGCCTTGCGGTCTAGGGGAGTATTGCCCAGATTTTCATTATTTTTGTAACTGACATCTTGCACCTGATGTTTTGCAGGCAACATCACATTCAAGAAGTCGATCAAGAGTTCTTTGTTAGGTTCAGTCCCGAACAAGCGTTTGAATCCGAAGTCGGTGAGTAAGTTAATATATCGGTCTTGGTTAGGATAATTGTTATTAACAGACATCGGTTATTGAGAAGTTATTTGACTGCAAATTATGTGGTTTTATACAATTATAACATGACAAAATATTAGCCTATAAAAACTTATGAATACTCCTACATCAGTCCAATAACTAGATACAGAAGTGGAAGTCAAAACAATTCAAAGTTAAAAATTATCAATTCAAAATTATCTTTTTCTATCTATTTTAGTTACTCGCAATCGGCGCGATTTTGCTCAATTACTAGATTTAGTTATTGAAGACTGAACAATACAAGCTGGGGGCAAGAATTAAGACTCCTCCGCATCCCCTCAGCCTTAACGATACAGCGCCTCGTAGCTCAGTGAAGCACAGTATATAAAAGTACTGTATAAAACCAAAGGCGTTCTCCGAAGGAGTAGCATCCTCTGTTTCCAAGGAGTACGGGAGGGGGATCAACAATGTGCAGAGCAAGCTGCTGTATTCTACAGCGGCCTACCGACCCAGGTTAATGTTCAAAAGGAGTACAATAAGCGCTCAGTTTTGGGTAGTGCGATCGCACTCTTTGTATTTTTTCTCAGTATTTCCACGTAGAAATGGCTATAGTTAGTCCTATTTAGATGCTTGCAAATATTTATCTTAAAATTACCTAAGTATATTTACTGATATTTTTTACTACATCAAACATTTGCGGAAGCAAAAGTAAAAAAAAGCTAAAAAGTTTGTCTGTGAAAATTTGTTGCAAACTCTTGTTATGACCTTGGAATGTGTCAAGATGATTTGTTATGAATTGCGATTGCAAGTAAACGTGCGATGGTGATTTACTGGACAATATTGATGGAGTAGATTATCAACAATATAGTTAAGAATTTGTTAGTAGACATCTTCTCTAGGGAGGAGATTGCCCCAGAGAATTCACAAGAATTTTGGTTGGAACAATATCCCATGTGCTGTATTCGCTTCCTAAATTCCCATCTATAAAACAGCGAAGCATCCACTTAATTCCCCCAGAATTGGGGGCGAGGGGGCGGGGGACTTTGAGTTTTCTGCTCTTCCCCATAATTAGGATGCTGGTGGGAAATTCTGGTGGCAATCAGTACTAAAAGAAACCTATCAAGCAGTTTTGGCGCATCTAAACCTAGAGGGTAAGGATGCGATAGTAGGTGCAATTAAATACTACGGAACATTTCAATTTTGTTCTGTTACTAACCCAGCATGTAGTTTGGGTTAGTGTTTAACTTGCTGGTTAATTACACAGCTTAATCAAGTTCATTTGTTAGTTAGGGTCAGGGTAGTTCATTATGAATATACTCACAATTGAGTTTGGAGTTTATTTCGAGATTGCAGGGTGGGCATGGTTTCAATGCTATCCAGTTAAGACTTGATCCCCCCAACCCCCCTTGAAAAAGGGGGCTTTTGTCCTCCCCTTGGGTAAGGTTGAAAAGGGAGGCTCTTGTTGCCCCCTGGGTAAGGTTGAAAAGGGAAGCTCTTGTTCCCCCCTTACGAAGGGGGGTTAGGGGGGATTAACAGGCATTAAACCTTACTAACCAATAAGTATTAGGCATGGTTTGTGAATATATTTGCTCTCCAATCTCAATTTTTCCCGTGCCTATCTACAGTTGACAATGGCACAAAAATATTCTCATTAAACTTTTGTGAAAAACCCTTGTTATGTCTTTTGAATGTGTCAGTATAGTTAATTATGAATTGCGATTGCAGGCGAACGTGCAATGGTGATTTACTGGATAATCTCGGTGGAGAAGGTGCTCAACAATCAAGTTAACAGTTTGTTAGTGTATTTCTTCTCTGTAGCGGAGATTAACCTACAAATTAAATTTTTGAGCATCTAGCCTAGATGGTAAGGATGCGATAATCAAAGTCCTCCTTTCTAAGGGGGATTTAGGGGGATAAATGTAGCCCATAGCAGAGCAAACTGCTGTATTTTGGCAAGAAGTCGATTACAGAACGATTCAATTTCGTTCAATCATTTGCCCAGCATTTTGCCTTGGGTTAATATCTAACTCATTAGTTGATTGCACAGCTTAATAGAGTTCATTTGTTATTTGGAATCAGGGGAAATTAGTCATGAGTACAATCAACACTGAGTATCAAGTTTATTTAGAGCCTGTAGTCATTGGGAAGAGAAAGCTATTGATGGTTCAATCTCAATGATGCTAATGATTATCAATAGGACAGTTGCGATCGCGTGAGGGTTTAGCTAGTTAATTGACCTGTAGGCGATAACGTATCCTGCAAAACCCGCTATCGGAATATCGCGCTGTATTTGTCATCTATTTTTTAGGTAGATAGGACAATAGTTAATCCTGTATCGAACTTTAGTGTAGTTCCTAGGATTGGCAGAGTTTGGTGAGGAAATTTTTGGTTACATCTCAATTATCCTAATGTCCGAAGTCGGGACTTAGGGTGAATTAAAGTTGGCATTGTCAAGCAATCATATCGAAGTTTTTTAGATGATTGGCAATGCTCAGCTTATGGTTTGCGATCAGCTTCGTTGGTAGTGAAGTTAATCGCACTGACTTAAGTTTAATTACTTCGTCTTTTTTTCGTGCTCAATTCAATTTAACTTAGGAGAATAACTAATGTTTAGTCCTACTAACTCTAATAGTTACGAGTGGAATGCCAATGAAACTCTTCTTAAAATAATCGAAGACCGTGGTCAAACTACAGCTTTCTTTGTTAATGGAATATTTACTTCTCCTTCTGATTTTAATAGCCAAAGACAAGCGGTTGGAGAAGCGTTTAATCTGTTACCAGAAGAACAAGAAGAGATTCCAGACATTAGCTCTTTTGACTTTGACTGGCATCACAATCAGTCTATTAAAAGTTGGTTAGATGTAGCAAATAATTCTTTTAACTATTTAGAAAATGTAATTAATACAGTACTTTCCCCAACTTCAATTGAGAACTGGATCGCATCAGGAGTATCTTTGCTAGTACTTGCTGGTAGCGTGATAGAGGCAATAGAGGAAAACATACTAGATTCTGATCCAATAGAAGCACTCTGTCAATATTGGTCTGATTCACCATCTTGTAGCGAGCATGAAAATTCTGAATGGACACCAAGAGTTAATTCTTGGTTGAATGATAATGACAACAAAAATTCTGTAGTTTTTGTTGCACATTCTCAAGGTAACTTTTTTGTTGAAGATGCTTTACAAGGTATACAATCTCAAGAAGGAAAAATCAAAACAATATCGTTGGGATCACCAGTAAACTATTCTCAAGATGTTAATAAGATTATTCCAAATGACCCAATTACTTATTTTCAAACTGGCTGGGAAGACGGAGTAAATCAGCTTTTATCACCTATTGTTTCAGGGGCTCTTAATTTTAGTCCTTTCCCAACAATATTCGATTTATTGGATGCACTAGGAATCATTGATATTGAGGCACTGACTTCAGCAATTGTCTCCCAGATTACTCAACAAATGAGCCCAAAGTTGTTTAACTTTTTATCAGGTGTCGCTGGTATTCTTGAACAATCAGGAGAGCTTGGTGATGAAGGTGCTCATGATCTCAACAAGCGTTATCTAAAGGAAGACGATGTAATAGAATCCTTCACTCAATTTGCACAAGAACTGCAACCTAAAGGATATTACTTTAAAGACGCAAAAATTAAAGAAACCACAGATGGCACAGAACATGACGATTGGATGGAGGGAACTGATGATAACAATACTTTTAGAGGAGGAGACAGAAACGACGTTTTATTTGGGGAGGGTGGTAACGATACACTAACAGGAGATTCTGGGTGGGATTTTTTAAACGGTGGAGATGGAATAGATACTGCAAGTTATCAAGATAGTTCTGGAATTGTAGTTCATACGGAACAAATTGATGGTTTTGATTTTTACAGAGTCGAAGATGGTTATGGAGCAGAAGATATTCTAGTAGACATAGAAAAAATTTCTGGATCAAACCACAACGATACAATGTCTGGAGGTAGAGGAAAAGACATCTTCCACGGTCAAGGAGGTGATGATACCTTTTGGGGACAAGGTGGGAATGATGAATTTTATGGTGGTGCAGGTGATGATACCTATGATGATGATGGTCTAATCGGAATAGGAACCAATTCAGGACATGACTACTTTGAAGGCGATTCTGGCAACGATACTTTTTATGGTGCTAGTGGTAATGATACCGCCTATGGTGGTGCTGACGATGATGAACTCTACGGCGAACAAGGAAAAGACACACTTCACGGAGATGATGGCAATGACTATGGAGAAGGAGGGTCTGGTGATGATCAATTCTATGGTGGTTCTGGCAACGATATCTATGATGATGATGGTTTAATCGGACTAGGAACCAATTCAGGACATGACTACTTTGAAGGCGGTTCTGGTAACGATACTTTCTATGGTGCTAGTGGTAATGATACCGCCTATGGTGGTGCTGACGATGATGAACTCTACGGCGAACAAGGAAAAGATATCCTTCACGGAGATGACGGCAATGACTATGGAGAAGGAGGGTCTGGTGATGATCAATTCTATGGTGGTTCTGGCAACGATATCTATGATGATGATGGTTTAATCGGACTAGGAACCAATTCAGGGCATGACTACTTTGAAGGCGGTTCTGGTAACGATACTTTCTATGGTGCTAGTGGTAATGATACTGCCTATGGTGGTGCTGACGATGATGAACTCTACGGTGAACAAGGAAAAGACACACTTCACGGAGATGATGGCAATGACTACCTCGAAGGAAACTCTGGCGACGATATTCTACTAGGAGGTGCAGACCATGATACCCTCTACGGTGGAACAGGGGATGATCAGTTGTTTGGGGATTCGGGAGATGACCTTTTAATAGGAGAAGAAGGCTACGATTTAATCGACGGTGGTTCTGAAGTTGATACTGTCAGTTATCACAACTCTCCTGGTAGCATTATTACCAGCCAACAGTTTATCTTTGACAATCTTCCCATCGGTGACCTTGCTAATAGTACTATTCCTGGTTCCTTCCAAAATGTTGTTCTTGCGGACAACTTCCCCATCGATATTTCCCTTCCTAATGGCGTTGTCGTCAATATTGATGAAACTCAAGACTATATCAACGATGCCATCGGCAACATTATCAATGGTACTTCCCTAATTAACCCCTTCAACTACTATACTGACCTAGAACCAGACTTTGCGATCGCGGCAGGTTCTGCAATCGATGGCTTCGGTACAATTGATACTCTCCGCAACCTAGAAAATATCATTGGTTCAGCTTTCAATGATGTTCTGATTGGCAATAGTAGCGACAATTCCATTTGGGGTTTAGATGGTGATGACCTCCTGATTGGCAATGCTGGCAATGATTTCCTCGATGGTGGTAATGGCATCAATACTGTTAGCTACCGCCGCGATCAGGGAGATGTTACTGTTAACTTGCTAACAGGTCTAGCTAATGATGGCTGGGGTTACAATGATACCGTGCTGAATTTCACCCATGTTGTTGGTTCCGATCTTGGCAACGACCACATAATAGGTAATGCTAGCAACAATATCCTTACCGGAGGCGGTGGTGATGATCTCTTAGAAGGCGATTTAGGAAATGACAGCCTTTATGGAGAAATAGGAGATGATTATATTGTCGGTGGTTTAGGTCAGGATGAACTCTACGGCAACGAAGGACAAGATATCATTTGGGGAGACCTCGAAGGAGACATTGATACCGGAGATAATGACTACATCCGAGGTGGTGACGGTGATGATGAGATCCATGCAGGGGGTGGTGATGACTTAGTTGCTGGTGACAGTGGTTTTGGTAACGATAGTATTTGGGGTGATGCGGGCAATGATACCCTCGAAGGAGGTGCAGGTAACGATACCATCCGAGGAGGAACCGGCAATGATAACTTGTACGGTCAAGGAGAAAATGACCACCTGTTGGGAGACGAAGGGGAAGATTATATTGAAGGTAATACCGGCGATGACATCCTAGAGGGTGGTGATGATAATGACTTTCTTGATGGTGGAACCGGCAATGACGTCCTAAGTGGTGATGCTGGAGATGATCTACTCTATGGTCGCCTAGGGGATGATATTTTAAATGGAGGCACTGGTCAAGATAACCTGTTTGGGGAAGAAGGTAATGACCTCCTCAATGGTGATGCCGGTGAAGATAACCTTTATGGTGCAGAAGGTGATGACATCCTCAATGGTGGTGACAACAATGACTTCCTCGATGGTGGCACTGGTAATGACATTCTAAGTGGTGATGCCGGGGATGATGAACTCTATGGCCGCCTGGGGAATGACACTTTAAATGGAGGCACTGGTGAAGATAACCTGTTTGGTGAAGAAGGTAATGACCTCCTCAATGGTGATGCCGGTGAAGATAACCTTTATGGTGCAGAAGGTGATGATATCCTTAACGGCGGTGACAACAATGACTTCCTCGACGGTGGTACTGGCAATGACGTCCTAAGTGGTGATGCTGGGGATGATGAACTCTATGGCCGCCTGGGGAATGACACTTTAAATGGAGGCACTGGTGAAGATAACCTGTTTGGAGAAGCAGGTAATGACCTCCTCAATGGTGATGCTGGTGAAGATAGCCTCTACGGTGCAGAAGGTGATGATATCCTCAACGGTGGTGATGATAATGACTTCCTCGATGGTGGCACTGAGAATGACATCCTAAGGGGTGATGCCGGAGATGATCTACTCTATGGTCGCTTGGGAGATGACACTTTAAATGGAGGCACTGGTCAAGATAACCTGTTTGGTGCAGAAGGTAACGACAGCCTCAGTGGTGGTGACGGTGAAGATAACCTCGACGGTGCAGAAGGTGATGACTTCCTAGATGGCGGTGCAGGAAATGACTCTTTAGATGCAGCCGAAGGGGATGACTCTCTCTACGGTGGAGACGGTAACGATATCCTCGACAGTGGCATTGGCAACGACATCCTCTCCGGTGGCGACGGCAACGATACCTTAGAAGCTGACATTGGAGACGACTACCTCGACGGTGGTGCAGGGGACGATATCCTTAACGCCGGTGAAGGAGATGATGTTGCCGAAGGAGGAGATGGCAATGACCAAATTGAAGGAGGCGACGGCAGCGACTACCTCAGTGGTGGTGCAGGGAATGACCAAATTGCCGCAGGTATAGGGGATGATGTGCTCACTGGCGGCGATGGCCAAGATACTCTCACCGGTGATGAAGGAAACGATGAACTCACTGGCGGTGAAGGTGACGACTCCTTAGATGGTGGTGACGGTGACGATATTCTGGATGCCGGTGCAGGCAATGATCTAGTAATCGGCGGTGCAGGAGATGATGAACTCTATGGCGGGGATGGCAATGATTCCCTCGATGGAGGAGATGGCAACGACTTAATTGACGGTGGTGACGGCATTGATGAAGTTAGCTTTGAAACCTCCACCGTGGGAGTACGGATTAATCTTGATGACCATAACAGTTATCAACATCATGGCCAAAAACATGGCAAAAATAACTACTCCCTGGATATGACCAATCCAGAACCGGAATTTGCTCTTAATCCCGGTGAAGTCTACGATGAGCTAGGTTCTAGTGATACCTTAGTTAATATCGAACATATCATTGCCTCCAATCATAATGATGTGGTGATGGGGAATAGCAAGGATAACTGGATTCGTACCCTAGACGGTGATGACTTTATCGCTGGTCATGCTGGTAAAGACACCATAGAAGGAGGAGCCGGAATTGATACCGTTAGCTATCAGTGGGATAATGGAGGAGTTAATGTTGACCTTTCTCGCGATCGCGCTACGGATGGCTACGGAGATCGAGATACCCTAATTGATATTGAGAATATCATTGGTTCAGAGAAGGATGACCGCATTCAAGGTGATGAGCAAGACAATGTTCTGATTGGTGTCGGTGGCGACGATAGCATTAAAGGAGGAGCCGGAGATGATGAAATTTCTGGTGGTAAGGGGGACGATACCCTACAAGGTAACGAAGGTAATGATACCCTGTTTGGACATCATGGAAGCGATCGCTTATCAGGACAGGAGGGAGATGACCACCTCTTTGGTGGGGAAGGTCATGACTCTCTCAATGGTGGCATCGGTCATGATACCCTGCAAGGAGGTCATGGAGATGACTCCCTACGAGGTAATGAAGGGGATGATTACCTAGAAGGCAACGACGGTAATGATAGCCTCTACGGTCATCAGGGAGTAGATACCCTCTACGGTGGCTACGGTAATGACCGCCTTGAAGGTAACGAAGACGAGGATTTACTCTTCGGTGAAGCAGGTCACGATACCCTGTTAGGGGGTACTGAAGATGATTTCCTAGACGGAGGACGAGGCAATGACTCCCTTAAGGGTGGAGATGGTGATGATACTCTCTACGGTCAAGCAGGGGATGATACCCTGGATGGCAGTTATGGTGATGACTCCCTAGATGGCGGTGCGGGTAATGACCATATTGAAGGAGATGATGGCCGGGATACCTTAATTGGTGGAGCTGGTGATGATATCCTTGAAGGTGGTACTAACGATGACACCTTAGATGGTGGTGCTGGTCGAGACCAACTTACCGGTGGTAGCGGTGATGACACCCTAGATGGTGGCGCTGGGGATGATAGCCTTGATGGTGGCTCCGGTAATGATATCCTCGAAGGTAGCTCCGGTAATGATACTATCCTAGGAAAATCCGGTCACGACTCCCTTAATGGTGGTTCTGGTAATGACCGATTAGAAGGTGGCTCCGAAGATGATACCCTGATTGGTGGCACTGGTGATGACTCCCTCTACGGAAATCAAGATAAGGATATCCTCGATGGTGGTATGGGTCATGACTTCCTCGATGGTGGTTCCGGAGATGACACCCTTACTGGAGATGCGGGCAATGATGAGTTGTACGGCGCAAAAGGGGAAGATTCTCTTGATGGGGGTTCTGGGGAAGACATCCTCTCTGGAGGAGACAATAGCGATATCCTACTCGGTCAATCAGGAGCAGATCATTTAGCCGGTGACGGAGGCAATGATGAGCTTTTGGGAGGTACAGGTAATGACTTCCTCTCTGGAGGAGATGGCAATGACTTAATTGATGGTGGCACAGGTCAAGATACCATCTCTGGAGGACAGGGTGCAGATACCTTTGTGACTACCTTTGGTCAAGGTCTAGATCTGATTACCGATTTCCAAGTTGGTATAGACTTGTTCGGTTTGTCTAACGGACTAACATTCGACCAACTCGACCTTACCCAAGGCACTGGTTCCTCCGAAAACGACACCTTCATCAATGTTGTGGCCACAGGAGAAACCCTAGCTTCTTTGACTAATATCCAGGCTGATACCTTAACCGACGACAGCTTTACGATCATTTAACGCCAGGACGTAGAGACGCGCTTGCCGAAGGATGCCGTAAGGCTGTTGGCGCGTCTCTATTGCAAATTCTGTATATCGATAGTTTATATGGCCACACCCTCTCCATTATTAATAATGGTAGCAAAAAATAATCTCTTTTGCATCCCTGGCAAGATATTAGTTCCACAACTTACTGGCAAGATGCCAGTTCTACTTAGCTTATAAACTAGGACAAAAGCACAAAGTTCACAAAGTGGGAGCATCTTGCTTATTAACCAACTCGCAAAGCTTCGATATCTTCCCTAGACAGTTGGGTAATGGCCATAATTGTCTCTGTATCTAGACCTTGTTGTATACAGGAACTAGCAATCTCTATTTTTGTTTGTTCACGTCCCTCTTGCTTACCTTCTTCACGGCCTTCTTGTCTACCCTCTTGTCTACCTTCTTCACGGCCTTCTTGTCTACCTTGTTCACGACCCTCTTGTTTACCTCTTTCAAAACCCTCTTGTCTACCTTCTTCAATGCCTTCCTCTCTTGAGGTGGCCACCACATTCTGCAAATCTCTGTAGTATTTCAAGCTATTTTCGTAAGCTTCTTGTTCTACGGCAGAAAAGTTGGAAATTTCCGACACTTCAAATAATCGGTCAAATACCACCTCCTGTAAGGCTTCGGGTGGTGCTTCTAAATCTGATAAATGCTTCAATAAAAACAGCCACTTGTCAAAATGACTTTCTAATTGGTCAACGGTTTTGGTAAACTTGGGCAGTTCCACATAGATAAATTTCAGCTTATCGTAAAAGACCTTACCTTTTTGGTTTTTCAGTTCTACAGTATGCAACAGGGTCTCTTCTTCTTTATGGTCATCAAAGATAAAATCCAAGATGCCGATTGTATATACCGAAGACAACTTATAGTTCCACTCTCCTTTTAGAGCCTGTTCCTGAATGGGAAAGGTGGCATAATAGACACTTCGGTCTTTAAAGTAGTTTTGCTTCGCCTTTTGGAGCTCAACGATAAATTTTTCTCCAGTTGTGCTTTGACAATAAATATCGAAGATGGCCTTGCGGTCTAGGGGAGTATTGCCCAGATTTTCATTATTTTTGTAGCTGACATCTTGCACCTTATGTTTGGCAGGCAAGATCACATTCAAAAAGTCGATCAAGAGTTCCTTGTTTGGTTCAGTACCGAACAACCGTTTGAATCCGAAGTCGGTGAGTAAGTTAATATATCGTTCTTGGTTAGAATAGCGGTTTGTAGTAGACATCGTTTGTTGAGAAGTTCGTTAATTGCAGATTATGTATATTGATAGTCTATATGACCACACCTTCTCCATCATTAATAATGGTAGCAAAAAATAATCTATTTTGCATCATTGGAAAGACTGGCAAGATGCCAGTTCTACAATTATTACTGACAAGATGTCAGTTCTACAATTTACTGGCAGGATGCCAGTTCCACATTTATTACTGACAAGATGTCAGTTCTACAATTTACTGGCAGGATGCCAGTTCCACATTTATTACTGGCAGGATGCCAGTTCCACTTCTACAAGAGCATAACCATGATAGACAACAGAAATAGTCGCAACGATTGGCAACAATTTGCTCCAGAAAATATTCCGAGTAAGAGTAGCATGTCTCAATTAGAACAATTCTTAGATAGTGTCAGCAGACAACTGCCGAAAAAACAACCATTAAGGCTCCTGGATCTGGGATGCGGCAATGGAGCAATTAGCAAACAGCTATATGAGAAGGGATTTTCGGTTATAGGAATTGATATCAATACCAATGCCATCGAAGCTGCTCAAGAATCCTTTGCCGTAGCAGACGAGGGAAACCCTCATGAATTGAAGTTTTTTGCAGGAGATATTGCCTCGGAGAAGGGACTGCTAACGGACGCGCAATTATTTGATGTGGTTATTGGTCAACTCGTAATCTCCATCATCGGTAATGTCGATGATCGCAATAATCTTTTGCGCAATATCTTTAAGTCCCTTGAACCAGATGGATGGCTGTACCTATCAGCATCTGGTATCTCTGATACTATCAATAACCAATATCAACAACTTTACGATGCTGACTACGAATTGACAAAGGAGCGCTACACCTATTTTTCTCGCAATAAAAAGGGCGAGGTTCTTTACACAACTCATCACTTTTCAGAAACGGAATTACAATCCCTGATCTCTCAAGCGGGTTTTAATCGAATTGAAATCAAATGCAACAGGGAAGTAAGTAGTAGGCGACCTGATGAAGCAGCTTACTTTTATTATGTCACCTGCCGCAAACCTACCTCACCTTTAAGTAATAAGCAGTAGTAGGACTTCAGTCCAAAAAGAAGCCAGAAACATTGTTATTAAGTTTTTGTAACAATATTGCCGATTTTGCATAAACTTACTCCCTTTATCCTAAGTCACTTATAGAGCAGGAGGTGAAGTTACCTCTTCCCTATTCCCTGCTGCCTTTATTTATTGCATTGTGGAGACAAGAAAAGATGAAAATTAAGGTTGTAGCTACCAGTATTGCTGTAGGTTTAGTATGTACGATTGCCAATTCTCAGCCAGTAAAAGCATTTACTATTAGCTCTGAAACAGCTAATCTTACCTCTATTTTTACGAATCCATCGCTATTCGATAGCTCGACTGTGATTGACTTTGAACCTAGTAGTAGTGGTAATAATACCACTGAGATTAACAATTATCTCAATTCATTAGGAATAGGAGCTACTTTGTCAATTGGTGGTGCAGGTGCTCGCATTGATGATTTGAGTGATAGTGATCGCGCCCCTATTTTTGGGGCAAACAATGGTGCAGATGGTGGCTCAGTTAGTGGTGTTTGGGGTTTTGAAGGTGGTGTACGAGGTGAATCTTTTCTCTCGCTTACTTTTGCTCCAGGTCACTTACCAGAAGCTGTTGGAACTTTTTGGGGTGGCGTACTAAGTAGAAATGCAAGGATGGTGGCAACATTGGAAGATGGTTCAACTTTAACCGCTTTCGTGACAGATTTTCTGCCATCAGTACCTAATTCTGCTATCGATGCAGCAGGAATCAATGGTTTTTTGGGTATTGATGGTCAAGGCCAGCTCATTGAGGAAGTGATTTTTTTCAATAATAATGACCTCTATTCACAGGACAATTTGACATTTGGTTCTGTAAATTATCATTCTTCCTCTGTTGCCGAACCAGCTTCTACCCTAGGTTTTTTAAGTCTTGGTGTTATAGGTGCAGTTTCCACTGTTGTTAGACGCAAGAAAAGTTAGCGATCGCGAGGCAAAATGTTCCAACTGAACTGTTATAATATACTTCTCTAGATAGTAGGTTGGGTGTAGCGCAGCGAAACCCAACTCGAAAACTTCCCATTATCTAAGATTTCGTTACGTCAACCCAACCTACTGCTTCAAAAACACCGAAATCCGTCTTCTCTTCTAAGTTTCCGATCAAAGGTTAGGGTTATCAATCGTTTACTCCTGATGAAGAGAAGCAATGCTTTGAGCAATTGCCAAGTCCATTTCTTCTGTTGTCGCAGCTTTCATGCCAGGACGGTGTAACTTTCCAGACAAAGTCTCTACAGGTACATTGAGGGGTATTAGTTTAACTCGACCTTCTTCATCGATAACAAAGGCTACTTTACTACCCGGTTGAATTTTTAGGTGGTTGCGAATTGCTAAGGGTATGACTATTTCTCCCTTGCTGCTAACTGTTTCACTGATCATGGTAATAAATTATTTGTTAATCTCTTTGTGTAATTATAATACGTTAAGCACAGTACCTAACTGTCTTCTTCTCAGTAAAATTGACTGCCTAGTTTCTTTATGAGCAGCTTGTATATTTTCAGTTAAAGCTACAATATCGTATTCTTTAATGTTTGACATATTCACCTCATTTATCCACTGTAAGGTAACAGTCTTTGATCTAATCGAGTGCGATCGCAATTTATTTATGCTACTACCAATTTTGGTAAAGGATATTCTTAATCAACTGAATTTGATATAATTATAACATCGACAAAAATTAACCCGTAAAAATTGATGAATCCTCCTACATCAGTACAAGACCTATTGGAAGCTTTTGAAAAACTTTCCCCTTCTAACCAAGCTTGGTTACTGGCTAAACTTCAGCAGCAACAAAATCAGAAGTTTCAGGAAAAAATTAGTACAGTGGTTCCGAGCACACAAGAAGTAGATGTGGAAGATAACCCTTGGGTCAGACTAGCTGGTAAATATCAAGACGATCCAGATTACGATGAAGTATTGGCATATATAGAACAATATCGTCAAGAACTAGATACAGAAATGGAAGTCAATGATCGCCAAATTGAAGCAGAAGTATAAGTAGTATGAGTGGTTATATACTTGATACAGATTGCTTCTCACTTTGGCAACGAAATTATCCATCAGTGGTGGAGCGCATTAATGTTAACAAAGCAATCACTTCCACAACTATTGTTACAGCTGAAGAACTAATACGTGGAAGATTTCATATTATTAGACAAGCTTCCCAATCTTCTCAACCCGACAGACTTGTATCAGCTTATACAAGGTTATGGAACACTTTAGAAGATTTTAAAATTCTCTACATCCTCAATTTTAACCACAGAGCCTACGCAATTTATACAGATTTACGTCGTCAAAAAATACGCATTGGCACACAAGACTTGCGTATAGCCTCTATTGCACTAGCTAACAATTCTATTTTAGTTACTCGCAATCGGCGTGATTTTGCTAAAGTACCAGATTTAGTTATTGAAGACTGGACAATACAAGCTGGAAGCAACAACCTGTAGTCAAGTACAATATCTAGCAAGAGGTCTAATGATGCTGTGTAGCGTTGTTGGCCTCATGAGGTAAAGGAGTTACTTGATGCAAGATAGCAGAGTATGGTACTTGATATGATAGATATGAGCAAACATGGTTTTACCAGCAGTAGCCTGATGGATTACCAAAACTGGTTGATTTGATTTATCTATTAAAAAAGCATGGCATGGAAAAATTGGGGAGATAATCCTTTCGTTATTGCTATAGGCATGATTGCAGGTTTAGCTGCTGTAGCTGGATTGGGCATCACAGCACATGATCGTTGGGTAAAGCAAGATTCTCCTGCTCCTACTCCTACTACTGCTGTCTCCCCTAGTCCGGCTCTACCTCCTGTAGAGAATATAACACTTAGATTACGTGTGATAGATAATGACAAGAAGGGACGGCTCTCCAGTAGTTAGGGTGATAAGTTTTATTTATAAAAGTGCTGAAGACTCCTTGGCTTTAGTCTTGTCTCGGAGCGATAGCGGAGAGTCAAGACTACTTATAGCAAGTATCTCGACATTGGAGTTTATTGTGTTTTTTGATATAAAGAAGCTCAATTGGATAAATTCCCACACTTCCAGAGGAGCTGCCCATGTCATCACCGCTAGACTCTCTCCTAAA
>JAAHFP010000073.1:0-22737 GCA_010672925.1 Symploca sp. SIO1C2
TGGTAGCAGTGAGTAGGCAAGGGATCATCAGAACACCGAACCAGCCTACATAGAGGCGGTTGTTGGTGGAGGTGACCCAGTTGCAGAACTGCTGCCAAACAGAAGCGCTTTCGCGTTGCTGAAGGGTGGTAGTCATGCTAGGTATAATAACTTAATGAATTATCAAGGTTCAGACAGACGTTTTGTTTGTCTGTATGTACTTATATTAACTTTCTTCTCAAGGATTGTAAAGTTATTTGAACCAAGCTTTAGATTTGCTTAATATTTCAATGGACTTAAGCTATTAGGGAGAAATCTTGTCCCATTGGTGTCAACTTAAGCCACAACTATTGCCAATTAATGCTTTCGAGACGTTCTAATTCAACAGAGCGGGTAGCGTTACCCTACCTGATTAATAGTAAAAAGAGCCAGCGGCAGGAGCATTCTTTTGCGGGTGAACGAAATTTTGGGAGGGATTTCTTGAGCTTTGTATCCAAACATTATCAGTTCTCTTTTCTTCCTCCGCTCCCCAACTCCTCTGCACCTCCGCACCTCTGCACCTCCACTCCCCACCCTTTTTTTCGCTCACCCTTCTTTTGCTCCCTCAGCTTCCTCAGCTCCTCAGCTCCCCAGCTTCAAGCGCTTTTCAGGTTAAGTTGACACCAATGCTCTTGTCCTCCCCCTTAGTAAGGGGGAGTTAGAGGGGGTCAACCCCTAGCCAATTCGCCAACAATATCTTTGCATCCAAAACGGATTGAGGAATGCAACCAGCTGGCTATCTCTGGCTTAAGTTGATACCAATGACTGGCAGGATGCCAGTTCCACAGTAATGATTAGCAGGATGTCAGTTCCACAGTGATGACTGGCAGGATGCCAGTTCCACAGGATGGAAGACACACTTTAGATATCGAGGTCTGTCAAATTCAACTTAGAACCGTAGGTTTCAATGAATTCCCGGCGAGGTGCTACACGGTCGCCCATAAGTACTGTGAAGATTCTGTCAGCTTCCGCTGCATCTTCAATTTCTACCCGCTTAATCGTCCGGGTTTCCGGGTTCATTGTTGTATCCCACAACTGATCTGGCATCATTTCACCCAAGCCTTTGAACCGTTGGATGTTGTAGTTAGCGTTAGCAGGAAACTCATTTTGTATGAGGTTATTCAACTCGCGATCGCTATAGCAATAGTAATGATTGCGTCCTCGCTCTACTTTATATAGTGGAGGACAAGCTATATATATGTAGCCTTGATCTGCTAGTTCTCTTTGATAGCGGTAGAAAAAGGTGAGTAGCAAGGTGCGGATGTGGGCTCCATCCACATCAGCGTCGGTCATAATAATGATGCGGTGATAGCGCAGTCCACCAGGGTCAAACTCCTCTCCTCTAATACCTAAACCCAATGCTGTAATTAGGGATTGGATTTCTGTATTTTTGTAAATTTTTGCATCATCAGTTTTCTCGATATTGAGAATTTTACCCCGCAGAGGCAGAATCGCTTGGAATTGGCGATCGCGTCCTTGTTTAGCACTTCCCCCCGCACTATCCCCTTCCACGAGAAAAATTTCCGATTCACCAGGGTCTCTAGAGCTACAATCGGCTAACTTACCTGGTAAAGGAGAAGATTCCAGCACCGATTTGCGCCGTACCAACTCCCGGGCACGACGAGCTGCTTCTGCTGCTTTAAAGGCTTGAATCGCTTTTTCTAAGATAGTATCTGCTACATTGGGGCGGAACTCCAGGTACTCAGTCAATACCTCTCCTACCAGAGAATCCACAATACCCCGAACTTCCGTATTACCCAATTTTGTCTTAGTTTGCCCTTCAAATTCTGGTTCTGGTACTTTGACGGAAATGACCCCAGTCAAGCCTTCCCGGACATTCTCACCTCCCAGGTTAGCCTCATTATCTTTAAGCTTATTGCGCTTACGAGCAGTAGCGTTCATCGTCCGGGTTAAGACGGTTTTTAAACCTTCCAAATGAGTACCACCATCAATGGTGCGAATATTGTTGGCAAAGCCTAGCAAATTATCACTGTAGGCATCAATACACCATTGCAATGCCACTTCTACTTGGATATTGTTACGCTCCCCTTTGATATAGATGATTTCTTCGTGTAGGGGTTGTTTCTCACGGTTCATGTAGGCGACATATTGTTGGATGCCTCCCTCATAGTGGTAAGTTTCTACCCGTGGTTCTTCAAGGCGATTGTCAGCAAATTGAATTTGGACACTAGCATTGAGGTAAGCAAGTTCCCGCAATCTTCCTGCCAGGGTAGTGTAGTCAAACTCAATGCCATTGGTAAAGATTTGTATATCAGGCTTAAAGGCAACTGAAGTACCAGTTCGATTTTGCTTGTGGGGTTTGGCTTCCAATTCTCCTACAGGAATACCTCTTTCGTAGCGCTGTAGATGTTCCCGTTTCTCCCGCCAAACTGTAACTTCTACCCATTCGGAAAGGGCATTAACGACAGAAACCCCTACTCCGTGTAATCCTCCAGACACCTTATAGCCGCCACCACCAAACTTACCGCCAGCGTGAAGCACCGTCATAACCGTTTCCAGGGCTGACTTACCAGTGGTAGGATGAGTATCCGTGGGAATGCCTCGTCCGTCATCAGTGACGGTAACAGAACCATCGGCATTGAGAGAAATGTCTATATGGCTGCAATGACCAGCTAGAGCCTCATCAATTGAATTGTCTACAACCTCGTAAACTAAATGATGGAGTCCCCGTGGACCGGTAGAACCAATATACATTCCCGGTCTTTTGCGCACCGGTTCTAGACCTTCCAGAACTTGAATCTGATCGGCACTGTAACTACTCGTCATGAAAGGGACTCTCCTCTAAAAGCTTTGAGCCTGTGTAATACCTGGCAAATGGTAAAATACTCAAAAATTATAACACAAAAGGGTTGAAGGCGACCACAGAGCAATTTCAAGGAATATTTATTAAGGGATAGACCCGTTTGAAAGGGAGCTGAGGGAGCTGGGGGAGCTGAGGGAGCTGAGGAAGCTGGGGGAGCTGAGGGAGCTGAGGGAGCTGAGGAAGCTGGGGGAGCTGAGGGAGCTGAGGGAGCTGAGGAAGCTGAGGGAGCTGAGGGAGCTGAGGGAGCTGAGGAAACTGAGGAAGCTGGGGGAGCTGAGGGAGCTGAGGAAGCTGAGGAAGCTGGGGGAGCTGAGGGAGCTGGGAAAGACTAGGATAGCAAACAAAAAACGATAAATGACCAATAACAAATGACAAACAACAAACAACAAACAACAAATGACCAATGACAAACAACAAACAACAAACAACAAACAACTAATTGTAATTTGTGGTGCTACGGCTACTGGTAAATCGAGCTTAGCTTTGGCTTTGGCTCAGAGACTGGGTTCAGTGATTCTTAATGCAGATTCTCGTCAGGTTTACCAAGAGTTTGATATTGGTACGGCAAAACCTTCGGTTGCTCAACAACAGCAGGTTCCTCATTACTTAATTGATATTTGCACTCCTACCCAGACAATGACCCTAGCAGACTATCAACAGCAAGCTCAAGCTTTGATTGCTTCTGCTTCTTCTCCTCTTCTCCTAGTGGGAGGTACTGGTTTATACCTTCGCTCTGTAATCAAGGGATTAAAAATTCCCAGAGTTGCACCTAATCAAGAGTTGCGATCGCAACTAGCTGTCCTTGGGCAAACTCAATGTTACGCTTTTCTACAACAGGTTGACCCCACTGCTGCTAGCAAAATTCATCCTAATGACCAAGTAAGAACATTACGAGCATTAGAAGTATTCTATGTTACTGGTAGTCCAATTTCCGAGCAGCAAGGAGAAAATCCTCCTGACTATCCGATTCTTCAGATTGGCTTGGAATGCAGTAACTCCGATAAGCTCACTTACCGCATTGGGCAGCGAACAGAACAGATGATTGCTGCTGGTTTTATCGCGGAAGTGGAATTTTTGTGCCAAAAATATGGTGGAGATTTACCGCTGCTAGATACCTTGGGTTATCGAGAAATTAAACAATATCTTGCTGGTGAGCTTTCCCTTGCACAGGCGAAAGATTTAACAGTTTTGCATACTCGACAGTTTGCTAAGCGCCAGCGCACCTTCTTTCGAGCAGAAGAGCAAATTGAGTGGTTTGATGCAGATGAGCCAGATTTGTTAGAGAAGGTTTGGCAACGAGTGCAGGAGTTTTTGGGAAGCATTAAGTGACCCGCCTGAGCGATACAGGCGGGTCAGAGGTAAATATAGCAGTTATTTATAGAACTTAAGGGGTTGCCTTGCGAGAGTATGTCTCTCTTTCTTTGTTAATTCAATTATCCCCTACCGAGAAAGGATTGTAACTACTGTTGCATCAAGAGTTGATAAGGTTTGTGTAAAGGGTTGATGAAGTTGGATTTGTTGCTTTATACTCAGAGCTTGCACTAGTACATATAGCACAAGGCAGAAGGCAGAGGGCAGAAGGCAGAAGGGAAGAGATTGACAGGTAAAGGTTTCAGTATTTTAGGTTCTCCTAACCGCCCTGGCGGTTGCTATAAATACTTACTAAGGTCAATTAGAACAATCAATTCCAATGCTGAAATGGTCAAATATTATCACTTTTGCCTGTTGACTGTTGCCTAGCGCGTAGTGCTATAACTCAGGTAAATCAAAGATACCTTGTGCATTACGAGTCAAAGGATAAGTTCTGAGCACAGCTGCTAGAGGTAAGGCTCCATATATGTGAGGAAAAAGCTCAGTACCTCCATGAGTATTTTCATCGTTCACATCACACGCAACTTGATTTCTATCTATAACAAGTAACAGTAGCTCCTCTGTATTGGGAAAGTGTCTCTTAAGTACTCCCATCAGCTGGTTTCGATAAGAACAATGAATGAATCCATCCTCTGAAAATTGTTCTGGTATATACTCACCGTTAACTTTCTGAGTTTGGAAACGCGCAGGTAATGCAAAATGATAAATGTATTCCATCCAAGATTTATATAAAATGTTTGAATAACATTATAATATATAATACTAGCTTTACTTCCTATTTTTTCCCTCTAAAATATTCACCTACGACACTTTTCTGGGCAAGAGTATAACAAATTCTGTATAAGATTCCAATTCACTTTCTACCTTGATTTTTCCTTCATGCTGACCGACAATAATATCATGGGTCATAGATAAACCTAATCCTGTTCCTTCGCCAGTGGGTTTAGTTGTAAAAAACGGTTCAAAGATTTTATCCCTTAACTCCGGCGGTATACCTACACCATTATCTCTAATGCGGATTTCTACTGCTTGAGCTAAATTTTTGGTCTTAATGGTAAGCTGGGGTTGAAATGCTGGATCCTTTTCTTTTTGCTTACTCTTAGCAGCATAACAAGCATTGTTAATCAGATTTATAAATCCTCTACTCAGAGATTGAGGAATAACTTCTAGCTGCTCAACTGAGCCATCGTAATCAGTTTCTATCTGGATATTAAATTTATTCACGGTTGCTCGAAAACCCTTTACTGCCAGTTCTAATGACTCGGCCAACAAAACATTAAGTTCAGTTAATTGCCGTTTACTACCTTCTTGTCTGGCGTGCATCAACATACTGCTAATAATATTATCAGCTCTTTGTCCCTGTTGGTTGATGGAATTAACACTCTCTTCGATATCACTTAACAGTTCTCTGATATTTCCCAACTCTGATTCAGGTAAAGCTTTTAATTTTTGGTTGATTTCCGGGAGCAATTCTTGGCAGAAGTCCGCAGCGATAACAGCGAAATTATTAATCAAGTTGAGAGGATTTTTGAGTTCATGAGCAATCCCAGCAGTTAAGGAACCAAGGGAAGCCAGCTTTTCTTGAGCAACAATCTGTTTTTGGGCAGTTTTGAGCTGGTTTAGCGTCTTTTTTAACTCTGTTTCCGCTTCCACTCGTTGTTCAACTTCTTTTTTGAGAATTAAATTTTGCTTCTCCAAGGTTTTTGCCAAATTGCGCAACTGCAAATGAGTCCTAACTCTGGCTAATACCTCCTCATGTTGAAAGGGTTTAGTAATGTAGTCTACTGCTCCTATTGATAGTCCCTTGACTTTATCCATGGGATCACTCAAAGCCGTCATAAAAATTACTGGAATGTCTTGGGTTGAAGCAGAAGCTTTCATTCGCTGACAGGTTTCAAATCCATCGAGTCCTGGCATAACAACATCTAACAAAATTAAATCTGGTGGGTTATACTTAACCTGTTCAATCGCACTTTCCCCATCGGTTTCGATGGCAACAGTAAAACCGGCACCCTTCAAGGCTTCTGATAGAACTAATAAATTGGTAGGAGTATCATCAACAACTAAGATTAAGCCAGTTTCTGGATTTTGGATCACTTTTGTATTTTCCCCGCTCAAGAATTGCTCAAAAGTTATCAGATATCAATATTACCTTCACCTCTATACTATGTTAAGAAATGTAAATAGGAGTCTAACCCTGAACAATGACTAATAGTGTGGGGAATGTGGGGAGTGTGAGTAGATGTAGATACAAGGAAAAACTTATGATTTTTTAACAATAAAGTTATAAATCCCACTTCATATTTCGTTTATCCCCTCACGGATGCGAGAACTGCTATATTTACGTACTATTAGTTTAACTCTCTAATGATCACGCGATCACCTCCTTCCGCTTTTGCCTGCGCCAGTGCCTCCTTTGCTGCTGCCATTAGTATTGTTGGGGATGAATCCAAATGGGGAACCATGCTAGCAACACCCAAACTCAGGGTAACGTAATTATTCACAGTTGAACCAACGTGGGTAAGCTTGAGTTGCTTGAGCCGCGCCCGTATTTTCTGAGCTAACCACATTCCCCCAGTAACCCTAATATTTGGCAAAACTACAACAAACTCTTTTCCACCATAACGAGCTAGTAAGTTTTCTGGACTCTCAACTACTTGACGGATTGCACTAGCTACTTTTTTCAAACAATCGTTTCCTGCCTGATAACCATAAATTTGATTGAAGGCTTTGAAAAAGTCCAGATCACACAAAACCAAGGATAGAGGAGCCTCTCCTTGTGCCAACTTATTCCACTCTCGCTTGAAGTAATTATCAAAATAGCGCCGATTAGCAACCTTAGTTAAATTATCAACAAAGGCAATAGAGAGCATTTCTGGCTTAACTACTGCTACAGCTTGAGAGGATTCTAGCTGCGAGGCAATGCTACCCACCTTAGTTGCTGATGTTTTGAGCAAGTCAAATTCCTGTTGCTGACGGGTGGCATAGATTTGTTGATGCTTAGTGATGTCTTGCAAAACCAGGATGCTCCCGACAATCTCACCATCACCATTTCTGATGAAAGCAGCTGTTTCACGAATTGGTATTTTTTTTCCATTTCTGGCAACTAGTAAGCAGGAATTAGGAAATTTAATATTTATTCCTCTTTGCATACCCTTGACTACAGGATTTTCAATCTCTTGCTGGGTTTTTCGATTAATGATGGTTAATACTTGGTTAATATTTTTACCTATAGCTTTTTTTTTATGCCAACCAGTGAGAGCTGCTGCTGCTGAGTTGATAAAAGTAATATATCCTTTATAGTCGGTGGCAATAGTAGCATCTCTAACACTAGTTATAGTATTAACCAACTGTTGTTTTGTATCCTCTAAATACTTTTCTAACTGATATCTATGTAGAGCAATAGTAATGGTTATATGTAATTGCTTTTCTTGAAAAGGTTTAATCAGATAGCCAAAAGGGTTAGTCTTAAGTGCCCTTTGTAAGGTTTCTTCGTCTGCATGAGCTGTTAGATAAATTATAGGAATATCATAGCGATCGTGAATTTCTTTGGCTGCAGCTATACCATCAAAATTGTCTTCAAGTTGAATATCCATTAAGACTAAATCTGGTTTAATAGCGGCTGGAACCTGAATTGCTTCCATTCCAGAAGTTACACTAGCTATAATATTATGTCCCAATTTTTCTAAAGCTTCTTGAATATGCCAGGCAACAAGCATTTCATTTTCTACAATTAATATTTTCGCCATGACTTTTCAGCTAGATTGTTCCCCGATTTTCAATAAATAAGCGAGGAATTACTTAATTCCTTACTTCAGAAGTTCAGCAATAGATAAATCCTGATCATGCAACTTCTTTGAAGATTTTTTATTTGACTTTCAATTATTAGTAAATTTAGTTTTTCTTGATTAAACTAAACCATGAATTTAATCATAAAAATAAATTCTTCATCTTTTTCGACTTTAATAGTGCCTTTTAGTTGCTTAACCAATGTCATGACTAGCCTGAGCCCCATAGATTCTGTGTTTTGTAGATCTAAGTTTACCGGTAGGCTATTACTACTGTTACCAACCCTAAGGATGATTTGACCATCAGGGTCTCGTTTAATCTTCAGTAAAATTTCATGCTTATTGCACGCCATAAAACTAGGTTTTAAGGCATTGGTAATCAGCTCATTGATGAGCAATCCGCAAATAATGGCTTTATCAAGATTAATGGAGATATCTGTTGGCGCACTGATTTTTAAAACAATATTACTAGGTTGTACTGTATACATACTGAACAAGTTAGTCGCCAAATTATGTACATACTCGGCAAAGTTAATTCTGGTAAGCTCCCCAGACCGAGACAAACTCTCGTGTACTAGTGCCATTGATTCAACTCGGTTGCGGCTTTCCTGAAGAATGTCACACACCTGAGGATCATTGCTCCGGTTTGCTTGTAGATAAAGTAGGCTAGAAACAATTTGTAAGTTATTTTTCACCCGATGGTGAATTTCCCCCAGCAAGACTTCTTTTTCTTGGAGAGATGTCCGCAGTTGTTCTTCTGTTGGAGGTTCTTCAACTGGTTGAGGTTTTTTGGTTTCAGTTTGTAGTTGTTTGTTAACTCTGTGTAACTCAGCTGTCTGTTGCCAAAATTTGTATTCTAGTTGCTCCTGTGCGATCTCCAGTACTTCCAAACTAGTATGGAGCTCTACAAAGGTTTGTGCCAGCCATTCGGCTTGCTGCTGTGTCTGAGGCAACTCGTTGACCGATTTATACAGTGTTTTCAGGCGAGTGCGCAGGTCATCTGTAGCTTGAGCTAACTCGTTCTCTATCATGATCAATGCCTTGAGCCATCCAGATATCTTCAACTTAAGCGTCCGACTGGTGGCGCACCACCTCTGATGAAAGGAACAAATACTATCAGGAATAGGGGTGAGCGAAATAATGAAGTGGACTACTAGCTAAGTATCAAAAAAATCATCAGGCGGTGCACCACCCCCTATGAATCAAAAAAACACTATAGCAACCGTCAGGGGGGTTAGGGCAACGCTAAGTGCAGCAAACCTTTACCTGTCAATCTTTTCCCTTCTGCCCTCTGCCCTTTGCCTTGGAGCCTTTTGCTATACCTCCTACCTTGGAGCCCTCTTACTTCCGAGTGAACGAAATTTTGGGTGGGATTTCTTGAGCTTTGTATCCAAACATTATCAGTTCTCTCTTCTTCCTCCGCTCCTCTGCTCCTCCGCTCCTCCGCTCCCCACCCTTTTTTTCGCTCACCCCTTACCTCCCACCTCCTGCCTCGTGCTTATTAAAAATTCAAACAAAAACTTTCTGGGGAGACAGCAGTAGACCGTTTTCTGAAGAAATTACCTGACCAATACCTAAAAACTTACCAGTTTTGCTAAGGCCACACCAAGTTTCCTGTTCTTGATGAACCCGCACTACAAGGGATTGAGGATGATTAGATGATAGTTCCATACCCTCTGTGGCTACCGGAGCACTCTCGAACATCTCCTCTTGCCAAGGAAGACGCTGTCCTTGACACCAGCGATGAGCAGACTTTGGGGTTAAAATAACTGCTGGTAAATGTTGTAGGGCTTTGGCTGGTAATACTGGCTCAAATGCTTTTTGTTGTAGTTGCTGCGTCAGTTCTTCTAAGGTCAAACTATCTGTCAGCTCAAAGCCACTACTTCGGGTACGAGAGAGGGTAGCTAAAGTGCCACCAGTATTAAGAGAAGTTCCCAAATCCCTAGCAATGGCACGAATATAGGTTCCCGCACCGCAGGCAATTTCCACCTCTAGTTCCGGAAATTCCCCCGAATACCAAGCCAATAGTTTCAGCTGAAATACTTCCACTGTTCGCTCTGGGACTTCGGCAGTTAAACCTTCTCTGGCTAACTCATACAGTCGTTTTCCCTGAACTTGAATCGCGCTGTACATTGGTGGTACTTGCTTAATTTTCCCCTCAAACTGCTGAAGGTAAGGTAAAACTTTCTCCACTGTCAAGCTAGCAGCTGAAGTAGTGGCAATAATTTCTCCTTCCAAATCATCGGTAGTTGTCCTCACTCCCAGACGAATTTTGGCTCGGTATGCTTTCTCTTGAGGAAGGTACTGCAATAATTTAGTTGCCTTCCCTAAAGCAATTGGTAATACACCAGTAGCAGCTGGATCTAAAGTTCCCCCATGTCCTACCCGCTTGATGTGCAGAAGACGCCGCACTTTGGCGACACAATCATGGGAAGTCCATCCCGCTGGTTTGTTGAGGTTCAAAAATCCTTCCATGACTGTAACACTCTGTGATCAAGCAAAAAACAACTGAAACTGAGCCAAAGCGATTGCATTGAGCATCAACAGTACTAACCTGCTGGCATCGCTATTATTTTTTTATAATAGGAAAATTATTTGCTTACCCTATTTAGAACATCAAGAATTTGTACGGTAGTTAACAGCACGTTCTTTCCGTTGAAGACAACCCCAGTACTCTATAATTACTAAAATCAGGAAAGATTGCCAGCATTTAGCAAACCTGGGATATCCTTGATTCCCTGGTTTCTTCAACTTGCACTTATCGTAGAAAGGAACTAATATGCGACTGTCTCAGATGCTCTTCGTCACACTGCGGGAAAACCCAGCGGAAGCAGAGATTCCTAGTCATCAACTTTTGCTCCGTGCCGGTTATATCCGTCGCATAGGCAGTGGCATCTATGCCTATTTACCTCTGATGTGGCGGGTGTTACAAAAAGTATCTCAGATAGTGCGAGAGGAAATGAATGCCACTGGTGCGCAAGAATGTCTACTGCCCCAAATTCAGCCAGCAGAGTTGTGGCGAGAATCAGGACGGTGGGATACTTACACGAAGGCCGAAGGGATTATGTTTGCTCTGACGGACAGACAAGAGCGAGAATTAGGCTTAGGACCAACCCACGAGGAAGTAATCACAACAATCGCAAAGGAGATGATTCGCTCCTATCGCCAGCTACCTCTAAATTTGTATCAGATTCAAACCAAGTTCCGAGATGAAATTAGACCCCGTTTTGGTTTGATGCGAGGCAGGGAGTTCATTATGAAGGATGGCTATTCGTTCCATACAGATGAAGCCAGCTTGAAACAGACTTATCAAGATATGTATCAGGCTTACAACAACATCTTAAACCGTTGTGGTTTAGCTTTTAGACCTGTTGAAGCTGACTCCGGAGCTATCGGTGGCTCTGGTTCCCAAGAGTTTATGATTCTGGCAGATGCTGGGGAAGATGAAGTTCTCTATACAGAAGATGGTAAATATTCTGCCAATGTAGAAAAAGCAGTTTCCCTACCACCGGATACTGAACCTTCAACCTTTACTAGTTACGAGCAACTAGAAACTCCCAAGACACCAACTATTGAATCCGTCTGCCAACTCCTCAAATGTTCTCCCACTCAGGTGGTGAAAAATGTCCTTTACCAGGCAATCTATGACAATGGCATAACAGTGCTGGTGCTGTTAATCATCCGAGGGGATCAAGATGTTAATGAAGTGAAGCTACAAAATGAGCTAGTGAGGTTAGCAGAGCAATACAACGCCAAAAATCTCTTGGCTCTAACTGTACCGGATGCGGAGGCTCAGGGGAAATGGGCGGCGAAACCCCTACCTCTAGGCTACATGGCTCCTGACTTAGCAGACGATTACATCAAATCTGCCCCAGATGTTGCCCCGAAATTTTTGCGGTTGGTAGATCAAACGGCAGTTGAACTGAAAAACTTTGTGACAGGATCCAATGAATCCAATTATCATGTGGTAGGAGCTAATTGGGGAGAACAGTTTCAGTTACCCAAGTTAGTAGTGGATGTTCGCAAAGTAAAAGCAGGCGATCGCGCAACCCATGACCCCAGTCAAATTTTACAAACTGCCCGTGGTATCGAAGCTGGGCATATCTTCCAATTAGGGACTAAATATTCCCAAGCCATGGGAGCTACCTGTACCAATGAGCAAGGAGAAGAAATTCCCCTCTATATGGGTTGTTACGGTGTGGGGGTATCGCGAGTAGCTCAAGCAGCGGTAGAACAGTCCCATGACAAAGATGGGATTATCTGGCCAGTAGCGATCGCCCCTTATCATGTTATCGTTGTGGTTCCCAATGTGGGAGATAAGCAGCAAATGGAAGTTGCTGAAAAACTTTATTCCGATCTCAATCAAGCAGGTATCGAAACCTTACTCGATGATCGTAACGAACGAGCTGGGGTTAAGTTCAAAGATGCGGATTTAATTGGCATTCCCTATCGCATTGTTACTGGACGCTCTCTCAAAAATGGTAAGGTCGAGGTGGTAGAACGGGCAACTAAAAATTCTCAGGAACTTTTGGTAGAAGAGGTTGTTTCAACTTTAAAGCAATGGATTTTTGAGTAAACTACAAAGAAAAAAGTCAAAGGTCTTGTAAAGTGGGCATGTCAAAAATTTTCATTGCGAGACGATTGAGGAGCAATGCCCACCTTAACAATACATCGGGAGTTATTTAGATGAAAGAATGGAAGACTTTAGATGCTGTAGAACGCTATCCTGCCAAGGTGAGTGGTGTTTGGGTATTCCGGAACACACGAGTACCAGTTGCTGCCTTATTTGAAAATTTACGAGACGGTGCAACAGTGGAAGAATTTTTGGAATGGTTTCCAGGTGTAGAGCAATCACAGGTTGAAGCTGTGCTGAACTACGAACTTAAAATGTTAGCAGTTACAGTGTAGAGATGAAGATCTTGTTTGATCAAGGAACCCCAGTTCCCTTACGTCGCTACCTTGTCGAGCATTCTGTAACCACAGCTTATGAGGAAGGTTGGTCTAATTTATCGAATGGAGATTTACTGCAAGCAGCTGAGGCAAAGGGTTATCAATTGCTGTTAACAACAGACCAAAATTTGCACTATCAACAGAACCTAAGCCAACTCACTATGGGAATTGTAGTTTTATGTTCAACATCATGGCCAAAAATTCGTTTACGGGTTGATGAGATCTGTGAAACTATCAATACAATTGCTCCCGGTGACTATGTAGAAATTAAAGTGTAACTTCCCTAATACCTAACACCTAGTACCTACCACCTATCACCTAACACCTACTACCTACCACCTAACTTCAGATTGGATGCTTTCACTTTCGTTACCCACCCACGATATTGTTTCAGAATTTCTGTATAGGGTGTATTACTGTTGAGTAACTCTCGCAGAGGAGGTGCAAACAAATTAGGAAACCAACTATGAGCAATTTTTGCCCAACGTTCCCGTAGGATAAATTCGGTAAAAAGTCTCTTAGAAAGTGGTAAAATATTACCATCCAGCTCCCATAAAGCCTGAGCATCGGGTTGACGTTGTTCAGTAAATTTGGCTAAAGCAACTTCCCAGTTGTCTTCCGATTCATCTAAAATACGAGCAAAAATCTGGGCATCCTCTAAGGCAGCATTGCAGCCTTGTCCAGAGAAAGAAGAAGCTACGGCATGAGCGGCATCCCCAATTAACAATACCCTATCTTCATGATGATAGCGACTGCAACGAACTTTCATTTGGCTAGAAATAGACCGCTTCATCAAAGCTTCGGCTTCGGTAACTGAGAGAAGAGGACTGACTTCCGGGAAGTATTGCTGGAAAAACTCTTGCACCTGAGATACAGATTGAAAATTCAAGATATTTTGTCGGTTTCTGGTAACGAAAACCACACCAATATACCCACCGCTGACTTGAAAACCTGCCACCAATGTGATTCCTTCTTCTCGTTTCCAAACATGGAAACCTTCTGGCTGTAACTCATAGCCGGTTTCCTCATTTCTACTGGGGAAAAATAGGGTTTTATAGTAACTGCGAGCTCTAGTTTGCTGGAAGTCGAAAGATTGAGTTTTCAGGAATTGGCTTCTAACACTTGAACGGGCACCATCGGCTCCTACTAACCGATCATAGCTAACGAGTAAAGGTTTTAGATCATGTCCGCCTAAACAGTTATCATACCCTTCTACCTTGCAACTTTCTTCCTCCCCTTCTGCCTTCTGCCCTCTGCCTTCTGCCTTGTTTTTACCAAAGTGTAAGTATTCAACCGGACTTGATATTAGTTCTGTTTGGGTATCTGGGGTAACTGACTCGAAGAGAATAGTTTGGCGAGGGAAATCTACGCTAAGACATCTATAATTGAAATGCAGTTTTAAGCGACTACTACCTTCTGCCATTGCCACTAGGGATGATAACAGCTTGTTCACAAGACTAATGCGGTCTGTATCAATGGTAGATTGTTGTCTGCGGGGTAAAAATTGAGTTTTGCCGTGAGGTTTATGGTGAATAATCTTCCAGTTTTCCAAACCTCCTGCTTTGATAGCTTCTTCAAGTCCATCGATTGGCCGTAGCGCTCCAATCCCCCGTTCATTTAAACTATAAGGAATGCTTCGAGAATTAGATAATGCCACTTTTCTAGGATCGCCCAAACGTTCGTAGATTTCCACTTGGTAGCGATCACCTCGACGCAAGAGATAGTGGGCTAAAAGTAACCCACAGGGTCCTGCTCCGACAATCACGACTTTTTCCATCTTGATTCCTGGTATAGCAACTGTGACAACGTCTAGGACACACTTGTTTACATCGAAACAGTATACGGTATTTACTGAATTTCCTAGATGACCCTAGCGTTTGCTATATCTGTTAACAACCTCTAACACCACCAAGTTATGTTACATTTCTTATATAATTACTAAGGGACATCAAAGTGGGTCAGTGTCCTTGCTCAGATTGATGTAACTTCTACAACAGCGCTGTTGAGCACTTGTACCCTCATTTAATGAGTATCTCTCTATAAGCATCTTGCTACGGCGAGATACAACCTGCTTTAACAGCAATATCTTTTGAGGAATCCTGGCTTCATGTTTACTAAACAAGTAACCGAATCAAAAGCTTATCAATGGTTTGATGAGCGTCTGGAGGTTCAGGCGCTAGCCGACGACATTAGCTCCAAATATGTACCTCCCCACGTTAATATCTTTTACTGCTTGGGTGGAATTACCCTCGTTTGCTTTGTAATCCAGTTCGCCACTGGATTTGCCATGACTTTTTACTATAGGCCGACAGTTACTGAAGCTTTTGCTTCAGTGCAATACATCATGAATGATGTCAATTTCGGTTGGCTCATCCGCTCCGTCCACCGCTGGTCTGCCAGTATGATGGTGCTGATGATGATTTTGCACGTCTTCCGGGTCTATCTTACCGGTGGTTTCAAAAAGCCTCGGGAGCTTACCTGGGTAACAGGTGTCATTCTAGCGGTGATCACCGTGTCTTTTGGTGTTACTGGCTATTCACTGCCTTGGGACCAAGTAGGTTACTGGGCTGTCAAAATTGTTTCTGGGGTTCCTGAAGCAATTCCCGTTGTTGGTTCTTCCATCGTTGAACTGATGCGTGGTGGCACTAGCGTTGGACAAGGTACCCTGACTCGCTACTACAGCTTGCACACCTTTGTTCTACCCTGGTTTATTGCAGTCTTCATGTTGCTACACTTCCTGATGATTCGCAAACAGGGTATTTCTGGTCCATTGTAAGTAGCGTCTTTGGCGCATTTTCATCAGCAGGCTGTTGGAGCAATGAGCACTTAACTTGATGAACTTATGGTTCTTGTTGGTCTTAACAGATGAGTTTAGGTAAGCTAAAAACAGTTAACATTTCCTCAAAACTCTGCCCAGACTTGCTGATCTTTGTTAATCAAGGAGAACAATCTTAAAGATGTCAACTCTTAAAAAACCGGATCTTGCAGATCCAGCTCTACGTGCTAAACTGGCCAAAGGCATGGGTCACAACTACTATGGTGAACCGGCTTGGCCTAATGACCTCCTCTATGTCTTCCCCATTGTGATTATGGGAACCATTGCCTTGTGCATTGGTCTTGCAGTATTAGACCCAGCAATGGTTGGGGAGCCATCAGACCCCTTTGCTACCCCTCTGGAAATTCTCCCAGAATGGTATTTGTATCCATCTTTCCAAATCCTACGTACTGTACCCAACAAACTGTTGGGTATATCTATGATGGGGTCAATTCCTCTAGGTTTGATTCTTGTTCCCTTTATTGAAAGCGTGAATAAGTTCCAAAACCCATTCCGTCGTCCAGTGGCAACTGCGGTATTCCTCTTTGGTACCCTAGTTACCCTTTGGCTAGGCATTGGTGCTGCTTTACCCATCGAAAAGTCTTTGACCTTTGGTCTGTTTTAGAAACTTCTGGACGGCAAACAATTTGAAGCCGTATAGCTTATAACTTTATTCAGCAAGCCCTATTTAGGATTGGAATAGATTCTATTTAGGGTTTGCTGAATAATTTTCTATTGTCTTTAATTTTGAATTGATAATTTTGAATTTTGAATTGTTTTGACTTTCTCCGGACACCCCATCCCAGCAGTCAGAGCATAGCTTTGAGCCAATAGCCATAGCCAGAGAGCAGGATAGTGCTCTTCAACCCAAGGCTGTATAGTTCTGACTAAACTAGGGAACCAGCCCTTGAATAACCAGCTAATCAAAGCATTAATAGTAAAACCCAAATAACTGCCTACCCAACGTAAGAAATCTTTGGCACCAGCCATTTCCCAAATCCAGGGTATAAGAGCAGGGTTTCGCCTAGCTGCCTTCAGAGCTAGTATGTTGAAGGTTAACCAGTCAGTGCGGTCTTTAATAAAGGTGTCTGCCACTATAGGTGGTTCATCTGCCAATAGCCCAAAAAAGGTATTCAGCATCCCATTGATCCGCTGAGGTGGTAAGTGACTACCAGTAGGTACCATCATACCTTTAGAAAATAACCAGGTAACAGCAACATTGCTCTGGTAGTTGCGAATTTGGTTTAAATCCTTAGCCTGGAGCAGATTATGTTGCAGGGCTGTATCCAGTAAATCAGTTAAGCGATAAAGATTGCGAACGAAGGAGCCAAAGCCAGTAAAGACTAAGGGAGACTGGAGTGAAGCTGCATCACCAATAGCAACTAATCGATCAAATGCTACAGTGCGATCACGACTTCCCACACTAAAATGTCCTGGAATATACCCAAAGGTGGGTTTTTTCCACACCAACTTTTCCAAATCACAACGGCGGTACTCTGGCAAGATTGTAAAAAAATCTTCATACATTTCTAATAAAGAGCCAGGATTCTGAGAATTCACCTCGTGGTAATGGAATAAATAAATAGTCAATTCCTCATCCGCACCAGGAAACAATTCCCAAATCAGCTGCCGTCCCCGGGAAATATCACCGTGGCTATTGAGCACATCCCCATAATTAGTATCCCAAACCCCAGGCTCGAATCCCTGAGCAATGACAGCTCCCACTGTCGGGCAAACACTATCAAAAGCGCGAACTCCATTAAGCTGTAAAGCAATGGGTGAGGCGCTACCCATCGCATCTACCAACAGACGCCCACTCACTTGCCGGTGTGATTGGGTTGGCAGGTGTTGCAAGTTAACTACCACTTGCTCCGGTTCAACATCTACTTTGATAAATTCTGTCTCATCCCAGATTTCTCCACCAGCGCTTTTGAGCTTGTCGCCACACAGTTGTAGTAGTTTCTCAGAATCCAAAGCGATATTGAGTACTGTGGGGGTATGCAGAATGGCGGCTTTGAGGTGAGAGGGATTATTGCCATCAAAGAACTTATTGAACCCATCGATATATTCCTGAGCAATGATGCTTTCAAACTCAGCTGGGGTAAATAACCCCAAATCAATCAAGCTTTGGAACTCATCCCTGGAAATATTCCACTCCCGGTTCATTCGCCCAAAGGGTAACCTTTCAATCACTAGCACCCGGTAGCCTAATTTAGCCATTACTGCTGCTTGGATTACACCCAAAGCACCACCGATATAAATCAGATCATAAGTTTGTCGTTTGTCGTTTGTTGTTTGTTGTTTATTGCCTGCTCCTTGCTCCCTGTTGCCTGTTCCCTTCATTCTCGAATCAAACACCACCTGTTTGGGTTGTTGGGGATTGCGAACACCTTCACGCCAACGCTTTTCCCACCAATAGACACGGTTGAGGTCATATTCCCCATTGGCCATTTTTTGGAAGAAATGCACAGTTTGGGGATAGTAGGGAGCTAATGCCTTGAAAATAGATTGCTCGGATAAATCAATGACAGGTGGTTCCGGGTATTGATAGGGAAATTGACTGTGCAGACTAGTTTGGAGCTGTCGCAAAATTTTATTCTCGTCAGTGATAGCCCTACTTGCCCAACGAAAGGCTTTGAGGTATGTTGTTCGCTGCACTGACCAAACAAAAATTGAAATTTCCGGAATCGATGCTGTATCTACTGTAGAGTTTTGATGCCTGCTATTGGCAGGCTCAAATTTTAGGCGGATACCGTCAGGGGTGATAATCTTTTCCCCCAGCACCTGCTTCCATTCCTGTTGTAACCAGGTGCAGACAGCATCTGTATCTGGGGTAGGGATTTCTACGTAGAGAAGTTCTTTCATCTTTGTAGTCTCATTCAGTGATTAATACTGAGGTCATGGGGTGGAAAAATAGGTTAGACTTCCTGATACAGATTTCATTTAATCTATGCAACATAACTTTACAATTTTCTCATTTTACTTTAATTTACGGGTGCAATTGTTAACTAGCCATGAATTATCCCATCCCAGCTAACCCTCAAGAAATTGTGAACCTACGTCAAAAACCTGTCAATGAAGAAATAGTAGCAGCCGCGATAGCCGGAGTCGTTCAGATTGCCCGTCAACAGGGACAGTCTCTAGAAGATTTAACCGCTGAAGTGCTAGCGGACGATAGCTTACTGGATTACTCACAAAGACGCTGGCTTAGCGAGATTGTGAGTGATGCCTGGGAAAGTCTGTTAATCTTTGAGATATAGGGTTACAAGTTTTGGTTAGGACATTCTTAAACTCTCCAAACCCACTTACAACTTACTGTTGCCAGATGAGCTGTTGCCTAGCGCGTAGCACTATATCTCAATGATGCTGCTTAGCCCAGCACTGAGCTGACCATTGTTAAAATCTGGTTAAAATTGTCGGCAAAAATAAGCAATAATAGATATTCATAAGTTTGCCCCCTGCTGTCCTTAGTCACTAGTAAGTAAAATTCTCTATGTACTTTGTGCCTCAAAGACCAGGGGTAAATCTGCATTTGCCATATTTTCTTAATGATTCATACAACAGCGCCAGCACCGAGATTATCTGTAAAATCCACCAGCCATTCAAAGAATACTGAAGAATTCCAGCAGTTGGAGCTGTTTGAGTGGAGTCCCTCAGATCCGGCGCTGCAATCCCGTAATATTCCAGGTTCTCAGGTACGGCGCAGAAATGGTTTAATTAGTCTTACTGATATGTGGCGAGTCTCTGGTAGCCCCAAAAATAGAACTCCTTCCCCCTGGCTCCGACAACGGCAAACTCAAATACTAGTTAAGTCCTTACAAAGTCAATTTTGGGGCGAAATTGCTTACTCGAAACGTGGTAAGAATGGTGGGACATTTGCCATTGATGAGTTGGCGTTTAAATATTGGGAGTACCTCAATTCAGGACATAGGGTTAGGTTAACGGAGAAGTCAGTACAAAAGCGGTTAGCAAAAACCCTAGGTAAAGTTAAGCGAGAGGTATCAACCTTAGCAGGGAATATTGATCTCCTAACAGAGTGGGAACTAATCGAAGTTAAATCTATCAAAAGTTGGAAATTTGCTGTAGGACAAGTCTTAATTTACGGACAATCTTATCCCCATCATCAAAAGCGGATTCACCTTTTTGGTGAAGCTGCACCAGATTTTCTGAGCATGATTCGCTCTTACTGCACCCCCTTAGATATTGAAGTGACGTGGGAGGTTTAGTATTCTGTCAATCAATTTTAGATTTTAGATTTTAGATTTTAGATTGACCCAATGTCTAAAGCCAGGGGCTTGGAATAATGATAAAATCTTTGTTTTTTCCACGGATAAATCCGGGGGCTTGTATCCTTGTTTTTTTTCGGTCAAATGTGAATTGACGGGTTGAGGTAGACACTCCAGACACAGAGAGGAATTGAGCATTTTTATCTTGTTTTTAGAATATGCAATATGTAGGGGCGGGTTCACCCGAAATTGGGCAGCCAGACGATAGTTGAGCTAAACCCGCCCCACCGACATCACCGGGGCGGGTTTAGGAAATTGATTTGTCAATGTACTTACCGAATTGGTTAACCCACCCCTACGGTTTCCAATTCTGCCTATTCCTTTGACTTTTGTGTAAGAAAGTTAGTATTATTTTGGATAATGGGATAGTTGTGCGCCTATAAAGTATAAATGGTAGAATCTAACTCCCGATGCTGTTGATACCCAATGCTGAAAATGCCATTGTCGATCTTCGCAAGCTGCGGGATTATTGTCTCAATTTAGAACACAGTACTGGCAAACATAAAGCAAGGCTCTTTCGCTCTTTGTTGGACATGACGGCAGAGAATGCTTCTGAATTACGGGAAATTTTACTGGCAGTTGTGAAAACAGAGCAAGCCAAGATAGGGCGATGTGACAGTTTTGGTCAACGTTACACCCTTGATTTCACATTGAAATGGCAAAATAAAAGTGCCCTTATTCGTACTAGTTGGATTATCGAGGTTGATTCTCAAATTCCCAGATTAACTAGTTGCTATCCAATAATTTTAAAATGAAAACCAATAACATTAAACTCCTTGATGTAGTGGCATTAACAGTTGACCTCCCTAAACAAAATCTCTGGCGAGGTCAAGTGGGAACTGTAGTCGAAATTTTAGCTGATGGTGCAGCTTTTGAAATAGAATTTAGTGACCAGCAAGGACGCACTTATGAATCTTTGGGTTTGCTTCCTGAACAGTTGATGATTTTACACTTCAAGCCAGCTAACCCTGATTCCCGACCAGAAATGCTCACAGCATAACAGAAAGCTTTATTAGCGATCGCGCATACGGCTCTCGTATTTCAGCAAAAGTGCGATTGTTTCCAGAGGGCTCTCATTACTATTTTTCCAATCTATGCCTTTGACTGTCGTATAAGAAATTTGGTATCCTTTTACATAATGGAATAAGTGTGCACCTGTAGAGTCTGTGAAATCATTACAGGCAAGATACCAGTTCCACAAGTTTTATATAGAGTATTGAAATTGTCTAAATGCTGTGAAGATAAACGCGATCACCCGTGAGCAAAAGCGGTTAACTTGAGCGTAAAGGCACTACCCCGATCAAGTTGGCTTTCAACGCTTAACTGACCATTATGGACTTTGGCGATCGCTTGCACAATTGCTAATCCTAATCCAGTGCCACCAGTTTTGCGGGAGCGATCGCTATTGATTCGATAAAAGCGTTCAAAAATATGGGATTGTTCAGAGGGTGGAATGCCAATTCCAGTATCTTTTACCATGATAATTACTGTGCGATCGCGCTGCTCTAAATCAATACTGATCAGTCCTCCCGGTGGTGTATATTGAATCGCATTAGCAATCAAGTTGGATACTAATCGATAGAGTTGTTGCTCATGTCCTAGAACATAAATCAGATGAGTAGTAACATGGCTAGAGAGTTTGATGTCTGATGCCACCGCAAGCTCCAAAAACTCTTCTGATAAATCATTAATGAGGTCATTAAGACAGCAAGGTTTAAACTGCTCTGAAGATGTATTCTGCTCAATGCTGCTGAGTAATAATAAATCCGTAATTAATTGGCTCAAGCGTCGTCCCTGCCGTTCAACAGTATGAAGCATAGTTTGTATCTGTTGCCAATCTGATTGCGGCATTCGTAAAACAGCTTCTAAATTTGCTAGGAGACTAGCAAGAGGTGAGCGCAATTCGTGGGCAGCATTGGCAGTAAACTGTTGCTGTTGTCGGTAAGACTGGTAAATTGGCTGCATCGCTAATCCTGAAAGCCACCAACTAGAGACAACAACTAAGCCGAGAGCAAGGGGAAAGCCTACCGCAAAAATCAATTGAATCCTTCTTGTTTCAGCATCAAAGGGTTCTAAAGTTCGCCCAATTTGTATGTAGCCCCAAGATGGATGGGAGCTAGTCTTATCTAGCACATGATGGGTATGGGCGCTGTGCAAAATCGTGGTGAATTGGTGATAGCGAATGCCGTCAGCACTCCGCAAGGTTTGCCAAGGAGCAGGATTGAGGGTTTGGGGCAGATGTGAGCCTTGATTAGGGGAAAAGGCAAGGAGTTTACCTTGATCATCGAACAGGCGAATATAGTAGGTGTTGCGATCGCTAATTCCCGTCGTATGTCTTTGAATCAGCGTTGGATTCCTATTGCAGGGTTGTCCCACCAAGCATAATTCAGGAAAAATCTGTTGCAAAATCGCTGTGGGTTCTTCGGAAGCAGGCAGAATGGGTTCGAGACTATCATGCAGTGTCCCAGCGATAGACTCGATTTCTCGTTCCAAAGCTGCCCAGTTTGCCTGAACAAGCGCTCGATACATACCAAACCCAGATAGGCTTAAAATTACCCCCATTACCCCTGCATACCAAAGGGCTAAACGGATACGGCTGCGACGAAACAGTTGATGGCTGTTCATGTCCACATTGTAGAGACGTTGCATGCAACGTCTCTACAGGGTTTCGCTGTTTGCTGAAAA
>JAAHFP010000073.1:23323-26667 GCA_010672925.1 Symploca sp. SIO1C2
AGTTCTTGGCGATCGCGCATATCTGCCAGCTCAATAGTAATTTTTGGAAATTGACTTTTCACGATTTCAGCTTTTTGGGCATTAGTCCCTGTCACAATTACGGTATTCCCTTCCCGCAGAAACCGTTGGGCAAGAGCAAAACCAATGCCCGATGTGCCACCTGTAATCAAAACAGTATTATGAGTCGCTTTCATGATTCCAGCCTTTAGGATATTGCAGTGATCCTAGACTGGAGATTGTGGTCGTTCATTAACATAAGTTAATGGGATTTCAATTGAGAACGAATTCGGCTTAAGGTTACAGGAGTGATGCCGAGGTAGGAAGCAATTTGATGTTGCTTGAGGCGAGTTTCTAAGTCGGGGTATTCTGCTTGAAAACTCAAGTAGCGAGTTTTGGCATCGTCCAACAGCAAAGCACTTTCCCGCTTCTCCTTTTTGATGAATAAGATTTCAGCAATTCTACAATTAACTGTTTGCCAACAGACAGAGTCTTCACAAAGTGATCGATATGCTGAATAGTCGGCAACGAGTAGCTTGGTATCTTCCAATGCCTGAATAAAAAGTCGTGAAGGTTTTCCTAGTAACAAGGCACTGTAGGCTGCAACAAAACTATTCTCAGCGCAAAATGACTTTGTGTATTCCGTACCCTCACAATTGACATAATACAAACGCAAGATGCCTGATATCACAAACCCTATGGTTTTGGGTACATCACCCGCACGAACAAAAAACTCACCTTGTTTCAATTGGTAAGTTTGAAATAGGTTTGCCGCTTTGATGGCTTCGTTTTCTGGTAGATCATTCAGCGATCGCAGGATCGTGATAAGTTGCTCTAACTCATGGGTGAGCATATCTCAAAGGAAATATCCTAGCACTTTTTCTCCTTCAAATAAGAGGCTTTAAACTAGATTTATCTATTCTTAATTATTAATTATCCATTATCAATTATCCATTGGTAATGCCCCAATAGTGGTGACAGTTCACCAGGATGTGTTGAATCGATAGCCCTGAGCAGGAATTGTTTCGATAGGGCAGTTGCAACCATAGCTGGCTAACTTACGACGTAATAGCCGCATCTGTGCCGCGACTACATTGCTAATCGGTTCCTCCTCTAAATCCCAGAGTTGATGCCGAATTTTGCTACCCGAAATAATCCTGTCAGGATTTTTCATTAGATAAGCGAGTATTTGAAATTCCTTGATCGTTAAAGGAATCGTTTGAGGTGGTTGAGCTAGTCTATTGCACAGTGCATTGTTCGCAAAATCTAGGGTAAATGCTCCAGCAGAAAGGGATTGGGGTTGAAGATTGGGAGATCGTCGCTGAAGTGCCCGCAGTCGTGCGAGTAGTTCTTCCATCACAAACGGTTTGACCAAGTAATCATCTGCTCCAGCGTCTAGCCCTGCCACGCGGTTTTCCGGTTGACCTAGGGCTGTGAGCATCAGCACGGGTAAGGGATTTTGCTGCAATCTCAGCTGCTGACACAATTCTAATCCCGACATCCCTGGTAAAAGCCAATCTATGATGGCTACGGTGTAGTCTGTCCACTGACTTTCAAGGTAATCCCACGCCTGAGAGCCATCCTGCACCCAATCCACCACATATTTTTCACTGACCAAAACTTGCTTGATTGCCAGTCCCAACTCCGCTTCATCTTCTACTAACAAAACTCGCATAGTTGCAAAGAAATCAACCACGAGCTTGATTTTAACTAAACAGCTCCCATTTCATCTCAATTTCATCTGGTCTTTGGCAGACTAATGGAGACTTTTGTTGAGCTTCGCGTTTTGCTGAGAAGCTCCTGACCCCAATAAAAGGTGAGAAACAAGTCAGCTTCCCTTGGAGCTTTGGAGCCTTTGGCTTGTATTGATTCAATCTAAAATCTAAAATCTAAAATCTAAAATTGTTTATAGAGAGGTCTTATGAAATCCGTTTCACTCATTAGTTCCATTCTTGCAGCTAGTTTAGCTATCAGTGCGCCCACAATTGTCTTTGCCCATGTTGGACATGGCGATGAGTTTCAAGCAACAGGAGGAATTGAGCGGGTAAAAGTTAACCCTGAAACCGATCAGTTGTTAGGCATTGTTGTCACGCCGATCATACAATCCGCTGAAGAGGGAACTGGAGTGATGGTGCCTGTCACTGCCTTAGTGGATGCTGATGGCAAGCAGCTAGTCTTTGTGCAGTATGAGAATTTTTATGAGCCAGTTGAAATTAAAACAGGTGCAACCAAGGGTGAACTGCTCGAAGTAACGGAAGGATTGTCGGTTGGGGAACAGCTTGTTACCCAAGGTGGATTGTCCCTCTATGCCGAATCTCGCAAAACTAAAACTGCGGATGCTGCCACTGAACCCGATGCCAACGTTTCTCCTGAAACCGATGAAGCTCATGCTCAGGCAGATGCCCAAGGTTTACCTCATAGCCACGATGACTCCGGCAATATGACGGAACAGCCTAACGAGACCGCATCCCAAAAAAGTGGATTTATGATGGGGCTTATAACCACAGTCGGTGCCGGATCTGTGCTGTTGATCGGTGCGGTTGCTGTTATGGTTGGTAATCGCAAGAAAAAGAGCGTCTTTTCTGACAAAGGAGAGGGTCTCTAATGGGTGAGCGAAAAAGAGGGTGGGGGTGGGGGTGTGGGAAGGGGTGAACGAAAAAAGGTGTAGGAGAGCTTTTTTGAGTAATGAGTAATGAGTAATGAGGGTCGAAACTTTTGTCAAATCTTCTTCCCTTCTGCCCTCTGCCCAGCCTACGGCAACGGCTTTGCCGAACTGCCTTGGAGCCTTATTTCCTGAAAGCCACTGTAAATTTCGTTCACCCGTTTCTAATTTAAGATGTTTAACACGATTCTGAATCAGACCCTCAAAAACTCTATCACCCAACGCTGGTTCATCGTTGTTGGTGCCATTTTAATTACCCTGTGGGGTGTTGTTAGTATTACTCAAATGCCCCTGGATGTGTTTCCTGAATTTGCACCACCCCAGGTGGATATTCAAACGGAAGCCGCTGGATTAGCTCCAGAAGAGGTGGAATTGCAAATTACCGTACCCATCGAAAGTGCTGTAAATGGCTTGCCAGGAGTGACAACGGTGCGCTCCTCCTCTAAGGTAGGGTTATCGATGGTGCAGGTAGTGTTTGACCAGAATTCTGATATTTACAAAGCGCGGCAATCGGTAACAGAGAGGCTTCAGCAAGTAACCAATCAGCTTCCAGAAGGTACTCAGCCGCCAGAAATTTCCCCTTTAGTATCCCCATTGGGTACGATTTTGCAGTATGCCTTCACTGTTGACGGGGAGGGGAAAACCTTACTGATGGAGTTACACCGACTGGCGGAAGTAACTCTCA
>JAAHFP010000074.1 GCA_010672925.1 Symploca sp. SIO1C2
AAGCCCTATACAGGGGAAAAGAGCCTGGGCGCACTCGCCGCTCAACCGCTAATTCCCTTTGCTACGTTTTTTTACGGCGAGTACACCCAGGCTGATTGGTCAGCTAGACACATACCTGAATCCTTACAAATAATATTCAAGAGATGGTTGCGAGTTTGTTTTGAACTCTGGTTAGCTCCAGTAGATTCGGAGGCTAATTTCCAACCTGTTTGAGATGTAACTTGGTCAAATTGACCCAGATAGTTAAAACTAATTTCTGGAGTAGGGATTGACTGTATTTGTTGATTAACAGCAGTATCTTTACACAAGTAACGCAAAATGCCGTAGCCAATGCCTCGATTGGGAATAGCTCGTAATTGCTCTTTAATTGACTTGATAACTGATGCTAGTTTATCGTCGGTAGGTAGTTGCAATAATACTGGGAATAAACTGGTAAACCAGCCGACTGTTCTTGATAAGTCTACATCTTCAAATAGTTCTTCTCTGCCATGTCCCTCTAAATCAATAAGTATAGTTGAATTGCCTGTCCATTCGGCTAAGGAAATTGCCAATGCACTTAGTAGTATGTCGTTAATTTGGGTGTTGTAAGCCTCGTTGACTGAACCTAGTAGAGTTCGGGTTTCTTCGACATTCAGTTTCACGGACACTTGTCCTGCATTACCAACCGTATTTTCGGGCTGAGTTTGAGTATAATCTACTGGTAATGGTGATATTTGAGACCAAGGTTGGTTGAGCCAATAGTCTAACTCTTGTGTGCTTGTTTCTGACTGGGCATAGTTATTTAAGTTTTCTGCCCAATCAATAAATGCTGTTGTTTTGGCATTTAGTTGTATTGGTTTATTCGTGATTAGTTGCTGATAAATTGTAGCTAAGTCGGATAATAAAATTCGCCAACTCACACCATCTACTGCTAAATGATGAATAATAATTAGTAAACGAGCATCAACTTCACTGCCCAAGTTAAACATTACCACTTGCATCAAAAGTCCATCTGAGAGATTTAAACTAGCTTGATATTCGGTGGCAATTTGTTCTAAAGCTTGTGGTTGTGAACCTCTGGGAGTTGATGATAAATCTATTACGGTAAATGGTACTGCATCATCCAAGCCCTGGTTGATTTGTTGGTACTCAGATGCTGGTGATGGAAATCGTAAACGTAGAGCATCGTGATGGGAAAGGAGTTTTTCTAGAGCTTTTTCCATCAAGTCAGGTTTTATATCATTGGAGATTTGTAATAAAACTGATTGGTTGAAATAGTGCGCTGCTGGTGGATTTTCTGCTAAGAACCAATGTTGAATTGGTGTTAGGGGTGCAACTCCAGTAACTATACCTTGTTGAGCATTTACTCTGACTGTGGTGGTATTGGCAACTCTAGCTAATTCAGCAATAGTCTGATTTTGAAATACTTGTTTGGGAGTGATTTCTATCCCTGAGTTTTTCGCACGGGAAACTACTTGAATACTAAGGATGGAGTCACCACCGATTTCAAAAAAGTTGTCGTGAATACCAATAGAGTTTAGATTGAGGACTTCCTGGAAAATCTCAACTAACTGACGTTCAATTTGATGATCCGGTTTTCTCTCCTCACTACTACTCAAGCCCAAATGTACACCAGCAAGTTGTTGGCGATTAATTTCTCCTGTGTCACTCAGAGGCATTTGGTCCAGTTGGATAAAGTCAATTTGAGAAGGCATACCAAAGTGATCGCATATACCTGACTGTTGCAACTGAGCCAAAGAACAATTTGGCGTGGTAGAAGTAAAGTAAGCCGTTAATTTTTGGCTGGGCTGGCAATCACCAAGCAAACGTTGAATATTAGCCTTAGTTCCATCTAAACCAATTAATAGATGATGTTCGGGGTGAGATAAAGCTGCTAAAAATGAATAAATCCCTTGTTGAGGAGCAATAGCAAAATAACCCTTGGCACGACTGAGTTCTTGGAATTCATAACCCCGACTCATACCAGTTTCATTCCACATACTCCAAGCGCAACAATAGCTTTGAACACCATTGTCTTGTTGATAATCGCTCCATGCTGACTGAAAACTATTCGCCGCTGAATAAGTGGCAACGGTTGTCCCGCCAAAGAAACCATTTACAGAAGCAAAGTGTACGAATAAAGCATTTTCTTTATCTTTGAGCAATTGATGCAATACCCAAGTGCCACTAACTTTTGGACGCAACACAGCAGCGATACTTTCTGGGGTTTCCTCCTTGATTCGTTTTTCCTGAAGAACTCCCGCCAGATGCAGCACTCCATCCAGTTGTGTCCCCCATTCTGATGTGGCTTTGGCTACTACTTGCTGTAAACGCTCTAAATCACAGATATCTACCGCTTCATAAACAACGGAACCTGGTAATTGTTGTAACCGATGATACCTCTCTAATTTGGTGGCGCTTGCCGAAGCATTATTGCCGTTTAGTTTTTCTGGATCATTTTCCGGAAGGTGAGTTCGACCTACTAAGATTAAACGGGCTTGGTAATTCTCCAATAAGTATGCCGCAATCTCCGTGCCAATTCCTCCCAGTCCTCCTGTCAGTAGATATATTCCTCCTTGCTTCAAAGGAATTTCAGGTTTCTCTTCACCAGTCATATCCACTGACTCTAGGCGAGAAACTAAACGTTTCCCATTTCTGAAAGCAACTTCGAGTTCTTTATCGGCAGAATACAATTCTTGCCAAATATGGCTGCTGTTAAATTCCGCTACTGCTAAGGGTAAATCTAAGTGACGAGCAGTTAACCAAGGCATTTCTTGAGGAACAGTTTTGAGTAAGCCTAAAACAGTGGCTTTCTGGGGTTGAATTTCATCTACAGGATGAACTGATTGGCTATTATTGGCAATCCACAGTAACTTTACTGCCTGCTGTGAGCCTTGAATCTGTTCTAAAGCTTGTACCAAGAACAGTACACTATAAATTCCTTGCTGTTGAGTGGACTCTAAATGCTCCAAACTAGAAATTTCTTCTACCTGCTCGTTGTAATCCCAAAGATGCAGTATCTGACCAATGACTTGACTATTTTTCGCCAAGGAGTCCATCAATAAGCAATAGTGTTGGGGATTTCCCGGAACCAGAGCATAATGGTTCGGGCTGATTTGAGCAAAATCTGAACCGATAGTAACTTGAACATAGGGCTGATTTTGCTGGGACAAATCCTGGATTAGAAATTTTGCCAAACCCAAATTATCGGCGAAGATTAGGGTTAAAGTGTCGTGAGGGTAACCATTGAGTAAAATATTTTCGCGTGTGTGCCAAACTTTACGGTAGAACCAGTTGGGAATAGTATTGGCATTACCAAGCAACAAATCTACCTGCTTGAGGATGGGTTTAAACTCACCATCAACAAAGCGCTGCTTTAATTGAGAACGCTGAATTTTGCCGATGGAAGTCTTGGGAATAGTTTCTTTATCTACGGGAATTAAATAACTCGGTTTTATCCCACAGTGTTTAACGACTTGTTGCCGAATCTCCTTCAACAGCTCAGATAATTGATTCTGCTCGGATACGTAAGGAGAGAAAAAGATAGCTAATTCTTCGGTATTATTACCAGAAACTGAGACTCCACAGGCTGCGGTATAAGATACTTCTACTGAAGATATTTCTTCCACCGCCGCTTCAATTTCGTGACTGTAATAGTTGAGGCCATTGATAATAATGATATCTTTATCCCGTCCCGTAATCGTCAAACAGCGATCGCGTAAAAATCCCAAATCGCCCGTGATAAACCATCCCTCCTCATTGAAAGCTTGACGATTGGCTTCTGGGTTTTGGTAGTAGCCTGCGGTAACCGAACTTCCTTGAAGTTGCACTCGTCCGATTGTTCCTTCTTCAAGCACTTGCCCACTTTCATCTACGATCCGCACAGATGCTCCGGCTATGGGAGGACCAAGGGAGACAAAGTTATCTTCATCTGAGGTGGTTTCTAATGAAAAACTGTTTGACCAAGTGATTCCGGAACAGGTCTCGCACATACCAAAAGCTGGATGTAGTGCAGTGGATGGTAGCCTGTGTTGACTCAGTAATTTCAGGAAATTCCGGGCAGTTTTAACGACAACAGACTCCCCGGCATTCACCAAAAACCTCATGGAAGATAAATTCCAATTTCCACGACTAATTTCTTCCGCGCGATCGCACAATAGGGTAAAGGCAAAATTTGGAGCCCAGCTAATTGTTGCTTGGTGATGAGCAATCAAATCCAGCCAGTTGAGCGGATTTTGCAAAATATATGCCGTTGATGTATGAATTTGCTGACAACCCAAATCCACAGCCATAATGCTTAGAAACACCAGTGCCCCCACATGATCCATCGGCATCCAATTCAAGGTGACATCCTGATTATTAAAGCCATTCATCAAGATTGTGCCTGTCGTCATACTTAATAGATTATGATTTGATAGTGGTACTACTTTGGGAATGCCTGTACTACCAGAAGTAAGGAACAAAATGGCTACATCTTCTGGTTGGGAATCATAGTAATCGTTGTCTGGTGAAAATTTACGTAAACTTTCTATCGTGTCTAGCTTAAAGTTGCCGTCATGGAGACTTTTGGACCATTGACTAAGTTCTGGCGACAATTTCTGATCTGTTAAGACCAAAGGCCTTTTCAATATCTGCCAGCTATTTTCTAATTTATTGAGATTTACATTGGTCTGGTCATAACGGGTGGGGATTTCAACTGGGACAGGAATAAAGCCTCCTAAAACACAACCCCAAAAAGCACTGAGAAAATCTTGATTTTGTTCTAATTGAAAAATCACTTTATCTTGGGGCTTAAGTCCCTGTTCTCTTAATCCACCTAGAATTCGTTGCGCATCTTCTAGTAACTGGGCATAAGATTGAACTTGTTCGACACCATCAGCGTTAAGGTAAATTATTCCTTGCCTAGGAAATTTGCCAGCAGTTTTTTGCAGCATCTCCCCTAGAGTTTTTGGAGCAGATTCGGGGAATACCAAAGCTTCTCCATGACTGATTGCTGGTAAATTTATTGCTTTGGTCGAACTCTTATTTTCTGAGCCAAGAGATATGGGGGCTTCAACTTCAGTGGAAACTTGATTAAAAACAACTTGCCTTGATGGTAAAAGTTCTTCTATGTGTAGGGGGAGAATCGTTTTGATATGGGGCTGAACTACTACAGCAACTTGCTCAATTTCTGAGTTAGAACCTATTTGTTCTTCCCAATTTTGAATTAAATCAGTATCAATTATGCCGATAGTAGCTAAACCTGCTTCGTCAACTTCTCCCAAATTTGTCAGTGGTAAAGCAGATACTGGCACATAGGTGTAGGAGAATGGGTGACCAGGTAACTGGGACTTTAAATGATTGTGTAAAAACTCCTGAGAACAAGAGCCATCTTTAACCACATACGCGACTAACTCTTGATGGCGTACCATTACATGGCAATCTTTTACCCCTTTTGCTGTGAGTAAAGCTTGTTCAATGCGTTGTAGGTTAATTCGTTGTCCTTTAAAGGTTATAATTCTATTTGCTTTTCCTAGTAATTCCAGGGAATCATCGACTCGGCGACAACCCCATTCCCCAGTTTTTAATAAATTACCTAGTTGGGGATGTTCTATTAAATTTACAGATTTTTCTGGTTTTGGATTTAAGTTTTCTGGAGATAAATCAGAATTCCCCAGATAAATTTTTCCTTCTACACCCAGAGGAACTAATTGTTGATATTTATCTAAGATGTAAATTTGCAAATTATTTGAAACCTGGAGATGAACATATTTGTGTAGCAGATAACTGGTAGCGATGTTATGGGAGCTGTGCCGTAACTGCTCTTGCTCAAAATCTGTGAGGAATGGTATTTCACTTACTTTTTGTTGGGGATTTTTGGTAATTTCTAAAAGTAAATTTTGATAATGAGCCGCCATCTGCTCAATAGTTGACTCATTAAACAAGTCAGTATTGTACTTAAAAGTCCCAAAAATAGATGAACTTTCCTCCACCATTTCTAGAAACAAATCAAACAGACCAGCCCGTTGCGGAATTTCAAAAGGTTTTAGCTTTAATCCTCCCCAATCAATATTATTTTCTATTTCATTTACAAATAACTTCTGTATAGCTCTAGATTGTTTGAACTGGGTTAGAGCAAAAGAAACCTGAAAAATTGGCGAACGACTGGGATCGCGGTGAGGTTGTAACTTTTCTACTAGTAAAGCAAATGGGTAATCTTGATGAGCAAGTGCTTCCAATACAGTATGGCGTACTTGGGCGAGGAAATCCTTAAAACTGGGATTGCCCAGCAAATTGGCCCGCATCACCACTGGGTCAACAAAGTAGCCCAAAAGTGGAACAAACTCAGGTTTACTCCTACCTGAGGTAGGAGAACCTACTAGAATATCTTCTTGAGCTGTGTAACGATACAGAAGTACCTGAAAAGCAGCCAAGAGTAACACGTAAGATGTTACTCCCTCTCTCTGAGCCAGATGTTTAAGTTGCTCGGTAAGCTTGTCGGATAACTTAAATTTAGAGGAAGCACCATTATAGGTCTGTACAGGCAGTCGCGGTCGATCCGTCGGCAAATTCAGTACTGGTAAATCCCCCCCCAGTTTTTCCTGCCAGTAGTTCCAGAGTTTTTCCCCTTTAGCTCCCTCCAAAAGAGCTTTCTGCCAACAAACATAATCCTGGTAGCAATGCGTTAAGGAGGGAAGGGACGGCTCAACTCCAGCCTTTTGTGATTGGTAAAGTTGTGATAACTCCTGTATCAGCAGATCTATCGACCAGCCATCGCAAGCAATGTGGTGTATGGTTAGTAACATGACATGCTCAGATTTAGAAAGAGTAAACCACTTAACTCGCATAACTGGATCTCGTTCTAAATCAAAGGGAAGTTGATGATTCTCAACTACTTTTTCTCTGAGTTCATCTTCATTCCAACTAGAAGCATCAAAGACTAAGAAATCTAATTCTTGATTTTGATGTACCTGATAAACTGGTTCAGATCCCCGTTGGGGAAAAGTACTACGCAAGATGGAATGGCGTTCTATTAGTCCTTCAAATGCCTTGTACATTGCTTCAATATCTACCAAGGCGCAAATACGGGTAGCAGCTGATACGTTGTAAGCATGACTCTCAGGTGCTAGTTGCCACAAAAACCAAAGTGCCTTTTGACCATAGGAGAGGTGATAGACATTCTTGCAACCTTCTTCCTTCCCTTCTGACTTGAAAGTAGACGCGGGGACGCGGGGACGCGGAGACGGGTCGAAAGGGACTACCTTGCAACCTTCTTCCTTCCCTTCTACCTTAGCTGAGAATGAAAGCTGTTCTGGTTCCTGAATTAGAGTTGGATGAATAATATCTTCAACTTTTGGGGAATTACTCGAGTGTCGTGAGTAATAGCGTCTCCCCCATTCGTCCACTCGCTCCAGGTAGTACACTCCAGGGAGGCGATCGCTGCGTTCAACCGGTTTAAAATCAAAGCGACCATAAGTCTGAGAGTAGTCCTGTGTAAGCTTAATAAAGTCCGCTGGAGCATACCATTGGCGTTGATTGAGTCGTTCTAAAACTCCCCAATCAAACTTTGGTAAATCCACCACTTTCAGCCGATATGCACTTGCTGTTGCACCAGAACCATAGGAATAAACACAAATTGTTTTACCTGTAAGTCTCTCCCGTTCATAGAGTAATAAGGAGCACAGATTCACGTAACAGGATGCGGTGTAAGTGGAGCCTATTTGTTGAGTAATTAAACTGGAAGGATTAGTTTTTTGTTGATACAATGCTTGTCGTTCTTTTAAGGAAAGATCTGGTTCTGCATTTGCTGCAAGGCGGTCAAAGCCTCGCTTACAAAGATAGGTACTCGTGCAATGAAAAACAAAGTAGTCATCGTGACGTAGTAAGTTGGAAATGCCTAATTTGTCCGTTAGTGCTTTTTGACAGCCATCCAAGCAAGTAAGGTACACATCAATAGAATGCTTGCCATCACGCATTAAGGGGAAAGAATCTTTCCAACCCACAGGCTTATAGAAGTCCCAGGTATGCATGATATGAGATGCTCTTTCCCGTTGCATCACCATGGGAGCATCTGGACCAATAAGCATAGCTACAGCAGCAGCACCATTGAGAAATGACTGCTCTTCATTAAGGTCGGCAATATCAACACAAACCACTAAACCATAGCGACCATCCCAAGCTTCACTCTGACACCAGGCAATTGTATTGAAAAGGGCAGCAGTCCCACCATAACAGGCATTGTAACTGTCCACACCTTCAATATCGTGATACCCGTGTTCTCCGAATAAACTCATCAGATGAGTCTTGATGCTCTTGCTTCGATCAACAAGACTTTCAGTTCCGACTTCTAATCGACCAATGCTTCCCCTCTTTCTAGATTTTCCGATAGCAATAAACCAGGACAAACACCCCTTGGTAAATTGCCATAGTTAAAAAGTGCATCCTTGGCACAAATCCGATAATCCGCATTAAGAATTGCAGCCAGTCCACCGCCCATCACTTTGCCATGGACAGCGCAAATAACGGGAACTTTGAGATCTCTTACCCCAACAAAGGCACGATAAATGTCATAAGTGACTCGTGCTGCGGTAAGAACGGGTAACTGTTTGGTACGTCGAATAAAATTGTATGGATTAACTCCCACGCAGAAGTGCTCTCCCTGTCCCTGGAAAACAATGGCACGGACGTTAGAGAGTGTTTTGGCAGTGTCAATTGCTCGGCGAAGATCTTCAGCGATTGCCCAGTCAATAGCATTACTGTAATCGGGGTCGTTAAGTTCAATTATGAGAACTCCTGCGTCCGAATCCTGCAGCAAGCGAACCAAAGGTTGCTCATCTCGCTCACGGGTTCGGGGTGTGGGGTCTAATCCACCCATGGTAATCAGGGCTTGCTCAGTGTTGGGGGCAGGACATTCGGTTTTACAGGTAGAAAGTAGTTGTGGTTCAATGGCCGCAAATCGTCCTAGTAATCGTTTCAGTTCCTGCTCAACTTCTTCAGCAGAACCCACAAAATCTACTAAACCATATTGCTTAGCGGTTGCTGCATCAAAGCTATCCCCAGTGAGGAAATAGCGCTCACAAACCGCAGCTGACATTCTTCGTTGGGCAGCCACACTCACCACTCCTGGTAATCCACCCCGGCGAATTTCGGGAAAACCAAAGCTTGCGTCCTGAGTAGCTAAAACAATAGAGGCTAAGCTGGGAAACAGCATACCTCCACCTCGACAAGCACCGTCAACTACTGCAATTACTGGCATGGGATATTCTCGCAATAGTTCAGCAATTTGAGTAAACTTATCCAATCCCTCACTCATAGTTGCATCGCCGAAGCCAGAGGTGCCCAGATCCATACCCAAACAAAAATGTTCTTGGTTTGACTGAGAACGTAATACCAGAACTTGTTGATTTTTATGTAAGGAATTTAATAGATAATCAATTGAACTTGCTGTGAGGGATTCGGGTAACTCAAGCGCTGTGTAACCGGGCTCTACAAGTTTTTCAGTTTCCCGTAGCTTGATCTCCTCAAAAGAAAGAGCATTTGAGCTTTCCTTCCTCATCAAAGGTTGAGAATTTTTCCCGTTGGTTGAACTAGATGGTATTGAACTAGATTCTATGGTGACGGGTTGACTGGGCAAGGGACTGGAAATTTCAGAGGGAGATGTTGCGATTTCTGGCTCGGCTTCTGTAGGTGAAGAGGGTTTAGTTTCAGGACTTTCAGGAGTTGCTTTAGGTTTTGCCCATGCTTTTCCACTTCCCAAAATAGAAGCTACCAGTTTTTCACTGGTAACTCCTGACAGAAATTCCGTCTGGGAAACTTCCACCCCATAGGTTTTACTTGTCCAGTTGGCCAATTCCATGGCCGCTAAGGAGTCAACACCAAGTTCAAGCAGGGGAATTTCTGGATCGATGTCTTCGAGTTTAGCACCAAGCACGAAAGCAACTTTACTTCGTACCTCTTTGTCAACTTCCTCCCCAGACATTTCTGCTGCAGAACCTATTACCTCAGACTCTTTAAGCAAGGCATGACGAGGAACTAAATGTTGGAATAAAGACCGATTTCTATTGAGATGCCAGTAGCCATACCACGATGGATGATCTAAGCTTACTACTGCCGGGTATTGTTCTGGTTGAGCAAACAATTGTTCTAGCCACGGCTCGACTTTGGCAAAGGAAATAGCTCCGAAACCCTTACTGGTATTCAAATCTAGCTCAACTATGTGCTGTGGCTCACTGAGTCGCCCTACTCCCAGGAGAATGGGTAGATCGATCGCCATAGCTGGCATACCCTGTTGCCGACGTTGAAGAGCCAGTTCTTGCAGTGCAGCATTAGCGGCAACATAAACAGCTTGTTGAGTATTACCATGCAGTCCTGCTAGGGAAGTTACTAAAACAAAGTGACGTAGTTGGTGAGATTGAGAAAATTTATTTAGGTACTGTGCTGCTTTGACTTTGACATTCCAAGTTGGCAGGTTTCGAGCCTTAATTTCTGTTGTCGTTTCAGCATCATAAGTCGTTGCTGTATGAAAAATTCCCGTAATGCTGGGCTCACTTTCCAAAAGATTTTGCAACCCTTGAGCATCGGTGACATCTAACTTTACTTCGACAAATTCTACCAGAGGATATTCTGCCCGAAGCTGTGCCACCTCAAGCTCAGTGCGTTTAGTTGTGATTCCTCGTCGGCTTACTAGGAGAATTCTCCCAGCTCCACAACGGGCAAGCAGTCGAGCTAGTGCCAGTCCCACACCGCCGGTACCACCCGTAATCAGTTGTGTTTCCTCTGCACGGAACAGGGCATGGGGAACTGTCGGTAATCCCTCTCGCAATCGCTCATCCTTGAGCAACTTACTGGGCTGAAAATGTTCGGGGAACTCGACGACAATCTTACCAAGATGCTTGCCTGTACTGATTAAGCGAAATGCTTCTGAGACTTCATTGGCGGAAAAAACATTTGTCGGTAGTGGCTCACCCCTGCCTTCTGCTAGATGCGAATTACATTCTTCTACAAGCGATCGCACCTGTTCAGGATGTGTTTCATCTAAAATATCGAGATGCACGCTATGGAAAGAAATATTGTTGCGTAAAACGTAGAGTCCAAGGGATTGATCTTCTAAAATATCCCGCTTGCCAATCTCAATATGGCGACCTTTTGGAGCAAGACAGCGAAGGCTCTGGCGCAGTCCTTCCCCAGCTAGACTATTGAGTATCACATTCACACCTTTACCATTGGTATATTGGTGTATTCGGTCAACAAAAGTAGCGGGTTGGTGGGAGTCGAGTAAGTCACTGATGCCAAACTGAGTTTGAAGATACTGGTGTTTTTCTTCAGTTCCTGCACTGGCAATAACCCTTGCTCCAAGGCGTTGAGCAATTTGTATAGCGGCATGACCCACCCCACCAGCAGCAGAGTGAATCAAAACGGTTTCACCTGGTTGTAATCGTGCAATATGGTGCAGTGCGTACCATGCGGTGGCGTAAACTCCTAAGAAACCAGCAGCTTCTTGATGGGAAACGTTAGTGGGTTTTGGGAAAACACAACGAGCATCCGCGATCGCTGTTGTGCCAAACAGGGCTTTGCGAGGTTCTCCAGTATCTGTAGTCATGGAGAGACAGAGAACATCTTGACCTACTTGGAGTTCTGGAAACATTTCTGGAACGTTTGACCCCACTGCCACAATAGTGCCGGAGCATTCCATCCCCAAAATAGGCTTAAAGCCTTTTAGTAATCCCAGGGCTAACATGACATCTTTGAAGTGCATCGAAACACACTGCACATGAACACGAATTTCGTTGGGACGAAGTTGTTCAAAATCTTCCCATACAGGTCGCCACCCCATAGATTCCAATTGTCCAGGTCTGCTAACATCAAGGCGATAATGTTGGATAACTTGCGGTGATGGCAAAGGGGTTGCAACTAAACGGGGAACTTGCCACTGCCCATTCTCCCAAAACAACTCGTAATCATTGCCTAGTCCTTCACGGCAGAGTGTAACCAAGGTATCCCGTTTACCATTGGTTAAGGCATTGGGGGGCATGGCAACAGCATAAATCTTCAATTGGGGATGTTCATTACGAGCCGCACGGGTAAATCCCCAAAGTGGAGAAGGTTGTTCACTCTGGCGAATCAGAAAGATCAGTGTGGGGGGATTGGCATACTCAGTAGCTACTACTTCTTGGAGCAAGGCACTGGCTTCTACCAGAGAGTCACGAGCATCAACTACTAAATTAGCTCGTTCCAAGGAGTTCACCATCTCCTCAGCAGGCCAAATCGATTCTGACAATCCCTGGACAAACACGAGTTGGCTATTAGTTGTTTGCTCTTGCAGTGAGACTTCAATATGGCTGCTAACAGGGATTAATACGCCTTCGGGAACCATCCATTGTTCTCCGGAACGACCCACCACCACATCAAAGCTTCGCGGTTCCAACTCTTCTGTAGATTCAACTTGATGAACGCAATTAGGAGCATCTGGAGATAATTCTGAGGTGACGGCGATAAAAAGTCGCTCCCAATCCTTTTCATCAATTCTTTCTAGCGATCGCAACGATAATTTCTCCTCCGTGAGATCGAGAATCCTTAATGTTTGGGTTGTTACGGAGTCTTGAATTAGTTCCTGTAGTTCTTGGACGGGATTAGACCATTGCTGATTTCTCAACTCTGGGCGTATTCCACGGGGATGGTGCAAGACTTTGAACAATTTTGGCTCAAGGATAGTCTTGGCATCAAGCTTCTTCAGTTTTAGCCCAATAATACTACCTACATAATGTCCCTGTTCGTCGTACAATCTAAGCTCACCCATAACGAAATCTGAGGTGATTTGTGTTAGAGTTGCGTGACACCAAATAGTTCGGAGTTGGTTGAAATTCGTCTCAAGACTCACCTCAGCTATTTCCTCCGGCACAAACATATTGCTATCAAGGCCACCCATCACCGCCAGACTTTGAAATGCACCATCTAACAGAATCGTAGTTCTGCCCACGGCATCTTTGACGGCTTCAGAGCATTGCACTAGCGAAACTGCTTCTGCATCACCTAAATAAATTTCCTGGATACTTTGGAATGTTGGACCAAAAGAAAGGCCATTGTGCTGATTTAATGCCTTGTAGAGTCGTTGCATGTCAACTGATACAGGGCATCTGCTGCGCAAAGTCTCCAAGGAGGACAGATCCATCGGTTGAGGAGTGGCTGATTCACCGATGATATGATGTTCGCCTAAACAGTTATTATATCCTTCTTCCTTGGAACCTTCTTCCTTCCCTTCTGCCCTCTGCCCTCTGCCTTCTGCCTTATTACCGCCAAAGTGTAAGTATTCAAGCGAACTTGATATGAGACAGGAAGCGTATGTTTCTCCATTGGATAACCAGTGCCAACCTTGAGCTGCTTTCTCCCAAGAAAGGTGAATTTTACCTTGGGCTCCCCACAACCAGAGAAAGCGTTCAAAGGTAAGCTTGGACAACTGTTTGGCACTGGAGCGAGCAAGGGTTAGGGAGATAAAGCCAGCCGCTGGCATAACCACTTGTCCTTCCACAACGTGATCTTCTAGGAAAGCAAATGTTTTAGGACTAAGCTCTATCTGAAGAGAAGCTCCTTGACTGAGGGTATGGTTGCTCTGGGGAACTTTCCAAGTCTGGCTTCGATAGACGTTTTTATGATCCCAGGTTAACTGTGGCAAACCGAGAAAACGAGTTGGTGTTTGTACAACAGACCAATCACAGCTAACGCCATGAACGTAAAGGTCAGCTAAGCTACGGATGAAGGCGTAATCACTAGGAAGCTTTTTCTGCTGAGTTGGAATAACATCATAGCCAAGGTTTGACCCCAAGTAGCTAGCTAATACTGCACGGGGAGAAATTTCTAGGACTAGATCTACATTTTCCAAAGCAGCTTGGCAGCCTGCTTGAAAATGCACTGGCTTGGCAATATTATCTACCCAATAGGAGCCCCCCAACTCATGGCCATTCATTTCCCGCTCATAGCCAAGAACAGTGGAAAAGAAGGGAATTTCCGAGGGTTGTGCGGTAATAGAGGTCAGACGACTAGTTAACTCTGGGTAAATATCATTGACATGATGACTGTGGTAAGCACGAGGTACATCAAGACGAGTACAACGAATACCAGTAGTTTTACCGTGGGCAACTAGCTGATCAATGGCTGCTAAGTCACCAGCCAAAGTCACTGCATTGGGAGCATTTATGGCTGCGATGACAACTTTTTCTTCAAGGGCAAGGCTTTTGACCAGAGCATCTGCTTCTTCCCAACTCGTAGCCCAAGCTGCCATTGCACCAGGACGCATTTTTGCCTGCAAAGATGCTCGGACATAAGTTAACTCGCAAAGCTGCTCCAAGGTAATAGCACCACAAGTCCAGGCAGCGACCATTTCCCCTGTGGAATGTCCTAGAACCCCTGAAGGCTTAACTCCCGTCTTTAATACCAATTCTGTCAGTGCTACCTGGGTGAAGACAATACAGGGCAAAGAAATCCTCACATCTTGAAGAGTTTCGAGAGCAATGTCACCACGAGCAAGACCATACTGCTCAATAACGGAGTAACCAGAATATTTGGCATAAACTTTATCTATATTGTTCAGGGCTTCCCGAAACGATGGAAACAACTGATAAAGCTGTTGTGCCATATCTGGGGATTGAGTTCCTTGTCCACCAAAGGCAAATAGGAGTTTAGGTGAGGTTCCTTTAGCTTCGCCTTCTAGTATTTCCCCTTCAGTAAAGAGAGTTTCGGCTTTTGAGCTAACATAAGCACGACGATAACGTTGAGGCGATCGTGCTATACCCATCCAAGCTGCTAAATCTTTGAGTTGATTCGTCTGAGTTTGGTGCAGTTGAGTATCCAGAGAATTAAGCCCTTCCTGATAGTGGCAGGTGAGGGGAAGCACAGTAGGCTGAGAATCATCTCGATTGATAGGTTCTTGCAGGTGAACAAAATTTTGCGTGGGATTTCCATTCGACCTGTCTCCTTGTCTCCGCGTTTCCACGTCTGCTGACTTGAGCAAAACACTGGCGTTAGCACCTCCGAAACCGTAGGAACAAACTGCGAGGACTGGTTCATTGCCGGTTTCTGGGAATGGCAGAGGTTCAACCCCAGATGAAATTCTCAATTTCAGCTTTTCTTGATCGATAGTCGTAGGCCAACGGTGATGGTTTGCAGTGGGAACCAGTTGACGGTGGTGGAGACAAAGAGCAGCCTTGATCACACCAACGATACCCGCAGCAGTTTCCAGATGACCGGTATGTCCTTTAACAGAACCAATGACTAGGGGTTGCTGACGCTGCCCAACTACTGCGGCAGAAATAGCCGAGGACTCGATAGGATCGCCAACCTTGGTGCCGGTTCCGTGGGCTTCAACATAGACAATGTCCTCAGCAGGAATCTTGGCCTTTTGAATTAGTGTCTGCAACAGTTGGCATTGACGATTTGCAGAGGGCATAGTCAGGCTTTCTGTTTTGCCAGCAACGTTGACTCCCCAATCCAAAACTTGGGCATAGGCACGACGCAATGGTGGCAGAAAGGGACAATCTTTTCGGGACAGCAGCAAGACCCCGCAACCTTCAGCACGAACAAAGCCATCAGCCGATTCATCAAACGGAGCGAGTATGCCACGAGGAGACAGCATTTTGGCTTGAGAAAAACCGACAAATGGTGAGGGACCCAGTAGCACGTTCACAGCGGCGACTATTGCCAAGTCACAGTCTCCCAAAGTCAAACTTTGACATGCTAAATGAAACGCGGTTAAGCCTGCGGAACATGCAGTATCCACCGTCATACTTGGTCCGTCCAAGTTCAGTAGGTAAGAGAGTCGATTAGCAATCACTGCTAGGGAATTGCCTGACATTGTGTGCTGGGTTATATTGAGAGGATCTCCAAAGGCCATTGCTTGATACTCAGCAATGCCTGAGCCGACAAAAACACCAACTTTTTCCCCTGCTAAGTGATCTGGATTGATATTGGCATCTGCTAGGGCTTCGTGTGCAACTTCAAGCACCAGTCGCTGCTGAGGATCCATTTCTGCAACTTCTTTGGGGGAAAGTTGAAAGTAGCCTGCGTCGAAGCGATCGCAATTTTCCAACCACCCGGCACGAGAAGTGATTGATTTTCCTGGTTCGCCACTAGCACCAATAAATTCCTCGGTTTTCCAACGCTCTGAGGGGGGTTCACTAATGGCTGAGTCTAACCCTTGGAGAAGCTCCCAGAATTGATTATGGTTCATTACCTTGCCGGGTAAGCGGCAGCCTAGACCTAGAATTTCCAGCATTTCCAATTTTTCTTTTTCTCTTTCTCTTGTTGTTTTCACTAGACTGGCTCTGAAAAGATGGAACATTTTCAATTAGGGAAATACCCAACTATGCGTTGGGTTAGTCGTAGGCTTGCCTAATTGGTTGTCGATGGTTTGCTTGTTTCTGGCAAAAGCTTGAGTAAGGCTCTTTGTGAAAAAATGTAAACCGACAAACACAAACTAATTACCATTGCTAAAGCTGCTACTCCTTCAGGAGTATTGAGGAACACACTATTGCTACTTCCAGGGTAATTATAGTAGTAAAGGTTTGGTATAACTTCTATCTGAGTGGGGTGATGGTAGCGCAGTTGTTTGTTCTAAGTAATAAAATAAGCTACAAACAACAACTCACAATAGTTACAGAGTTGGCTTCTGTTTGAGCAATAATCAATGATCAGTGATTATTGATAAAGTTTGGTCTTAAATACTTCCCTCATTTGTAAATTTTTCTTGCCTTCAATTAAATAAAATTACAACATCTTCTTTTTTTGCACCAAATCTATTAATATGAATCGATTCAAGCCAAAATAACTTCATTATATTTGACAAAAGAGGAGCCAGAAAACTTACCATAATTAATGGTTTAGTTTACTTGTAAATTCAATCTTTACCTTTGTTTAAATTTCTAAAAATTGCTATAATCTTTACTATATAAGATATATTCATTTTGAATTTTGAATTTTGAATTCCCCGTAGCGGTACTAGTTTTCAATTCTCTATTTCACGCTTTGGTACTAGCTCAATTTCAAATAGTTTAGGCCATAGCTTTCCAGTAACGAAAAGTCTATCTTCCAACTCATCATAGGCAATGCCATTAAGCACATCTTCTGAACCGTAAGAGGGAGATCTAGATTGAGTTTCCAGCAACCCAGTTAAGTCAATCCAACTCAACACACGACCTGTTTGGGGAGAAATGCGGGCAATGAGGTCAGTTTGCCAGACATTGGCGAAGATTTCACCGTTGATGTACTCTAACTCATTAAGGTTGTTTACAGGTTTGTTTTGGTATTGAACTTGGATACTACCAATTTTCTGGAATGTGTCGGGATCAAGAAAGTAAAGAGTATCTGTGCCATCACTCATAATCAGACGTTTATTGTCATGGGTAATACCCCAACCATCAGTACCGTATGTAAACTCTTCTAGTTTTTCAAAAGTTTCAGGGTTATACACAAAACCAGTCCTAGAAGTCCAAGTTAGTTGGATAATGCGGTTTTTCCACCAGGTTATTCCTTCCCCAAAGTAGCGCCGATTCAAGGGATGGAGTTGCAACACTTTGCCAGTTGCCAACTCTACCCGACGTAGGGAAGACCTACCCCGCAAACCTGTGCCTTCATATAGTACACCATGATGGTAAATCAAGCCTTGGGTAAAAGCTTCTGGGTCATGGGGATAAGTTTGGACGACGCGGTAGGAGTAAATTAGCATCTGTGACTGCTCTTCAGGAGAGGTTTCTGCTTTTTGGCCATAGAACCAAAACATGCCTATGGCTAGGGAAATTGCGACAACTAAAACGATAATTATTTGTTGTTTGTTGTTGGTCATTGGTCATTGGTCATTTGTTATTTGTTGTTTGTTATTTGTTGTTTGGGAATTGGGAATTGGGAATTGGGAATTGGGAATTGGTATATTTAGTTCCTCCTTGTCTCCCTTGTCTCCCTTGTCTCCCTTGTCCCCCCATCTCCCCTCTCCTATCCTTCCTCCGGTAAGGGTAAAAAGAAGATGGTAGCCATTCCTGGAATTGTCAAGAAACACACAACTACAAAAAATAGGGGATAACTCAGGGATTGCTGAAGAAAACCGCTAACCATTCCCGGCACCATCATGCCTAATGCCATAATCCCTGTGGAAATAGCATAATGAGAAGTCTTATATTCCCCTTTAGAAACATGCATTAAATAAACCATAAATGCAGTGAATCCTAAGCCATAGCCGAATTGCTCTAAAGACACTAAGGGATAGACAAGCTCTATTGAGGGCTGATTGTAGGCCATATAAACATAAAATAAATCAGGTAAATTCAAAGCTAGTGCTAAGGGGAAAATTGTCTTTTTCAAGCCAAATTTGGAAATAATAGCGCCACCAATAATACCACCAACAATTAAGGAAATTACTCCAAAAGTCCCATACACTAACCCTACCTCAGAGGTCGTCAATCCTAGTCCACCCTCGCTAATTGGGTCTAACAAAAAAGGATTCGATAATTTGACAAGCATCGCTTCTCCAAATCGGTAAAATAAGATAAAAGCTAAGATCGCTGGAATTTTCGCTTGTTTAAAGTAGGAGGAGACAATGGTTACAAAAGGAATTTTGTCCCGCTCTTCGGTTTTTTGATTGGGAGCATCACTCTCAGGAAAGGGTAAACTAAAGCGATGGTAAACAAAGATAATGCCAAAAATAACCGCTGCAATGGCCATAGTAATTGACCAGCTTAAAGGAATATTATTGAGGTTTTCTTCCAGCTGACCAGCAAGAATTACTAATCCTCCCGTACCAAAAATGACTGCCATGCGAAAAAAAACTGAGCGAATTCCCGCATAGAAGGCTTGTTGTTCTGGAGTTAAAGCCAGCATATAAAAACCATCAGTAGCAATATCAGAGGTGGCAGAAATAAATGCACCGATGGTAAAGATCAACAAAGAGATAAAAAAGAAATTGGGAAGTTGTAAAGAGAAAGCTACTGCTCCCAAACAAAGCGTCATCGCGATTTGAGTACCAATTACCCAATTGCGTTTGGTGGAGTAAATATCTACAATCGGCCCCCAAAACATTTTGATTACCCAAGGCAAGTTAAGTAAGCCCGTCCAAAAGGCGATTTGAGCATTGCTAATACCCATGTTTTTGTACATAATCACCGAAACACTATTGATGAGAATGTAAGGCAGTCCTTGGGCAAAATAGAGGGTGGGTAAAATCCACCAAGGGTTTTGAGATGTAATTTTGTCTGAGGATATCTTGTCTGAAGTCATGTTAATTGAGTTTAGATTTGAAGGCAGGAGGCAGGAGGCAGGAGTCAGTCCCTATGAAATCATTTTTTCACCACCAGGTGATGAAAGTAGGAGCACTCCTGTTCCCTGTTCCTCGTTCCCTACTTACAAGTCAGGAGGGAAAGTTTTTGTAGTAAGTTTTGGTATACTTTCAGCAGACCCACTCACAGCTTACTGTTGTCTGTCCCCTAGCACTATTAAAAGAAAAGGACAGGCAAGATGCCTATCCTACACAAGAAAGCTTGTTAATATCTATACTTTCTTCAACCTGCAATAAAAGCACCTAATCCCTCTGGTGCATCCCTGTGTCCCCGCGTCTCCGCGTCGATTAAAACTTAACTAAGTGCGTCTAAGCTTATTCAAAAAGTCCCTTAAGCGCCTCGTCTGAGTGCTCTCTCTACCTGCTTGAATTCTTGCTCTAGTCGATCCTTTAGCTTTTTGGGAAGGGGACGATTGGGATAGGAACTGTAATAACCCGCCAGAGAATTTACGGCAGTGCGCATAGTGGAAAAAGAACTGAGGTTAGCCACGGAGGGATTGCGCCGGTAGCGAGAAGCATAATCATTTATTTGTTCACGCACTTGAGCTTCGACTTGAGGCTTGTCAGGAGCATCCTGGGGTAGTGCAATGGCTGTTCTAACGTTTTCCATCACAGTCAAAGTATCCTGACTGTAATTTCCTGTTATGCCACTGGTATTGGAGGAACACCCCATCAGACCAATGACTAAAACTAAAGCTAGGGCAAGAAGACGTGATAGGTAGGGTCTCATAGTTTAATTCGCAACAGACTGAATTTCAAAATTAAAACCCATCCTATCCTGAATCGGGACCCTGAAGAAACAGGAGGCAGGAGGCAGAAGGCAGAAGGCAGGAGGCAGAAGGCAGGAGGTAGTGCTTCCTCCCGACTTAGGGGGTGGTCTACTGGGAGCTAATACCTACCACCTACCACCTACCACCTACCACCTAAATGACTACAGATGCATGTGTTCTGCCAATATTTGCTGCGCCCGGGGCTTGTAGATTAGATAGAATAAAGTTTCAAGGTAGCGTAGCATATCCTCCCGTTTTTCCTTAGAAACGTAGTTCCAGAAACCATAAATCCTTGCTAACGATAGCAGCCTTGTTGTATGGATTTTCCAGGTGTAAGTGCTGTAGACTCGCTCTATACCCTGAGTGGACAATTCCTCCCAATGGAAAAGATTTTGGTCACACTTGGCCACAAAATCGATAATTTTTTGAGCCATTTCTTCATAGTTAGTCGGGTTGATTAAAAAGCCATTCACCTTGTCTTGAATGATTTCCAGGGGTCCACCAAACTGAGTACCAAAGGTAGGTAAGCCAGAAATCATTGCTTCCAAAATCGTTAGACCGAAGGCTTCAAACAGTGCAGGTTGGACAAAGATACCTTTGTGGTCAGCAATTACCCGATAAATCTCACCGGAGTCACCCTTAGATAAGCGTACCCCTAGCCAGCGAATTTTACCGTGTAAATTATACTCATCAATGATTCGATAAAGCTTAACAATTTCTTCCCTTTCTTCACTATCGGTTGAGTCCTCAGTTCGCAATTTCCCTGCTACCAAAATTAGGTTACAGTACTTCTGCAGCTCCTGACTTTGACCAAAGCATTCTACTAAACCTGTCAGGTTCTTAATTCGGTCAAGACGGGCCATGGAGAACAGAGGACGCTTATTGGGGTCATCGAGTTTACCGAATACTTGCTCTGGATCTTCGAGGCTAAATAACAGTTCTTCCATCCTTTCGCGAGACTCTGGTAAGCGGTCTGCTTGACTAGTGTAGGGGAAGAAAACATTCTCATTTACCCCAGGAGGCACGACGTTAAATTTGGGAGAGAAGAGCTCAATGCCATCGACGACGTGATACAAGTCCGGCATGGTGAAGCTTTTGTAAGACTCATACTGACCAATACTATCCGGCTTCCCGACAATTTCTTGATAGGTACTACTGATGATACAATTGGCCGCATTCATGGCAATTAAGTCCGCCGTAAATTGCAATGAGAAGTGGTACTGAGACTCCATATCTTGCCAGTAGAGGTTACTGAACAGATACTTGGACTTTTCTAGAGCATGGGCAATATTGAACTGAGTCACTTTTAAGCGTCGTGCCAGCAAAAATGCTACTAAGTTGCCATCAGAATAGTTACCGACAATTAAATCTGGGAGACCTTGAAATTCTGCCAGCAATTCTTTTTCGGCATCGATGGCGTAGGTTTCTAGGTAAGGCCAAATCTCAAAACGGGAAATCCAGTTGTTAGTGACATTGGGATTGAACTCCCTTAAGGGTACTCGCAAAATCCAGGCATTATCAGTACCGTAGACCTTTTCTAAACGTTCATTACAACGGGTACCATCACTGTTGGGAATCAGGCGGCTGAGAATAATTACCTTAGGCTTGACACCGAATCCTTCTAATCCAGCTAGCTTGATATCCTCCTGTAACTGTTTTTCTAAACTCCTTGCTTGGTCAAGGACGTAGACTACTTGACCACCAGTATCAGGACGCCCTAGGACACCTTCTTGCCCGAACCAACCGTGGACAGAGGCGAGAACGATCCGAAAGATCATGGGAATACGAGAGAGGAACTGTTCGAGTCCCTGAGAATCGGGAGAGTCGATTAGTTCATCAAGCATTTCCAAGGTCTCTTTTACCCGATTGGCAGTATTCCCCCAACCTGGTTCAAAACCCATTTCTTGTAGCTTAAAGCGAAATTCTTGGTAAGGTTCCTCTGCAGGGCGATCACTAACAAATTCTAAAGCCTGTTTTATTTGCTCTGATAGTTGCTGCTGGCTGGTTATGCGCTGGTTGATCAGCAGTTGGATGCCCTGGAATTGGTGTAGACTTAAGAAACTGTACAGAGACTCCAACCACTGCTGAGGGTCTTGAAATAGCTTACTTGAAAGAAAACGGTTGAGGAACTGAACTCCCTTGCCGATGTTTTTGGGGTCTCGAATCCTGGGGCTGTAGTCGTAGAAAGGTTTGAAATCCAACTCTAGCACATCCCCTTCTGCCGGGTAGTAGCGATTGACAAAGCGATCGCGTAGATCCAGGAGTTCCTGTATCCGAACTGACTCAACTGTCAAATCTTCAAAGATGCGGAATATTTCTTCCGTGGCAATTTTGGGTCGAATAATCAGGTAACAGCATTCATTTTCTACGATGATTTCCTGAGTGTAGTAAATCAATTTCCCTAAATGGGAAGAATTAAAAAAATATTCCGGTTTTTGTTGATTGTTACAGTATTCAGAAAAAGCACTAAGAATGTCGTTACGGAGTAGATACTTGGTTTCTGAAGTGCGTAGCTGACTGAAAAACTGACGCAGCTCTCCTTTTTCCTCACTATCAAGAACATCTTGAAGCAGTTTCAGCATTGCAAACTCCCAAAAAAAGTAGATCAATAATAACCTAGCCAAAAATTACTTTAAGGAGTAGCTATTCCTTAAAGTAATTATTTACAGTTGAGCACCAGCAACAATTACAAACTGTAAAGTTGCTCGTATTTACGGTGAATGTAACGGATAAATGGCTCAATGCGCAACACAGAACCGGTGACATTCTTCATCAGCTCTGCTGCTGTGTACTTGCCACCATGTTGGTAGATACTGTCCTTTAACCAATTATGCAATGTCGTGAACTCCCCTTGTTCAATTTGTGTAGATATTTCTGGACGCTCCCAAAGAGCTGCTTCAAAGAACTGTGCACTCATCAAGTTACCAAGAGTGTAGCACTGAAACATTCCTCCAATTTGGTTGGTATACCAGTGAACATCCTGTAAGATTCCTTCGGTGTCATTGGTGGGAACAATTCCTAAATCAGAGCGATAGCGTTCGTTCCAAGCTTCCGGGAGATCACGGACTGCCAGCTTACCCTCAAGCATTTGCAATTCTAAATCAAAGCGAATCATGACATGAAGGTTGTAGGTCAATTCATCGGCATCGGTACGAATTAAAGAACGCTCCACTTTATTAATTGCTCGGTAGAATGTATCGAGGGAGACATTACCTAGTTGATTGGGGAAAAAGCCTTGCAACTGGGGATAAAAATATTTCCAAAAGCCCCGACTACGTCCCACAAGATTTTCCCAAAGCCGTGACTGACTTTCATGGATACCTGATGATGTGCCACAGGCAAGGGGTGTGCCTTCCAATTTAGGATTGACCCCTTGTTCGTAGAGACCATGACCCATTTCATGAATACTGCTGAAGATAGCTTGATCAAGTCTGTTTTCGTAGACACGAGTGGTAATACGCACATCATCGGTGGAGAAGTTGATCATAAACGGGTGGTGGGTCTTGTCCTGACGTCCCCGTTGGAAGTCATATCCCAACTGCTCCATTACTTTGAGGGTAAAATCGAGCTGCTTAGTTTCAGGATAATACTGGCGTAGGCAGCTGTCATCGGGAGGGCTTTGCTCAACAATCGCTTCGACAATCGGCACCAGTTGCTCTCGTAAATTGTTAAAGAGCGATCGCAAAAAAGATACTTTCATACCGTAGTCGGCAAAGTCAATTAGCGGATCTGCGATATGATCAGAATTAGGGAAATAGCTAGCTAACTCCTGGCTGAGGTCAAGGGTTTTTTCCAGGTAGGGTCGTACCAAAGCAAAATTATTTGTCGGTCTGGCTTTTGCCCAAGCTTCGTAAGAATCTGTTCTGTGTCTAGAGAGTCTCGCCATAAACTCGGCTGGCACTCTCACTGCTTTGTCATATTTCCTTCTAGTAACACGAATTAAGCTGGCTTCATCAGATTTGTAGGGCAGAGTAGTTTCTAATGGGGTTAAATCTTCTAGTAACCTGCCCATAGCTGGATCAGTAAATTTACTGTGAGAAACTTCTTGTAGGGTCGCTAACTGCCTTCCACGGGCTGTTGCACCTCCAGGGGGCATATAAGTCGCTTGATCCCAATACAAAAGTGATGCAGCTGCTTCAAGATCATTGATTTGAGTGAGGCAAGTTTTAAGTTTTACAAGTTTCGGTTCAATTTTTTCGGTAGTCTGCATGATAAGGTATTGACGCTGTAACACTCGTTCTTTTACTTGTGGGCATTGTTGCGCTTGCTTATTGATGTAGATGCTTCCCCTAGAAATCACCAAAGGTGAATATTTCCTCAACCGGAGCCATTTACCGCTGACCTGTGGTTGCTCAGGCTTTCACTTGAGTTTTCCACAGAATAAGCCGGAAAACACCCCTCCAGTAAGGAGATTGCTAACCCTGACAAGATTTGACCCAAATCCGCCTTGATAACCCCCTTTTAGAAGTTTCAGCCTTTTCTCCCAACCTTTTTGCCTCCCTGAACCCTAATCACCTGAGAACTACTCAAGCATCAAGGGATTTTAAAACCGGATTTGGGAAGAGATTGGAGAATTGGCAAAAGAAGCCAATATCTCCCCAAGAGCAAATGCACTTAGCTGATGCTTTGGGAGATCTTGAGGCTTATATTGTGCCATCAATGTAGGATTTATATTGTGCCACCAATGTAGGATTTACGCGCATTTACACTCCCGAATCGTGTTTCTAAGACAATCAATCTTGGAGCAGGGGGTAATGTCTCTCTCCCCAAGCACCACTCTTGACTAATCGCACCCCACCCTGAATCAAATACCTAAAACCGTTTGTCACCCTGGAAACTCTCTTAAATTTAAGTGCACTCTTCCCATCTCATCGTTATTTTGCAGGATTAGTGATGGACTTTTGTTACGAGTTATCACTCATTTTGCGCAAAATTGCTGTGTTCGCCATAACAACCAACCGGGTTATTGCAATCTGAGTAGAGGTATGGTAATTTATCTCAAGCTTTTCCCAGATAAAGCTTGTAATCCTGACATGGCAAAAAAAGAACTGTCTTCATTATTGGCATATTTCGTGGCCAATGTAACCAGAAGCATAATAACTTCATAAACTCTTTTATTTGCTACTTGTAGTTTTTTATACAAAAAAAATCACTCCTAGTCAATGGCGGAGCAAGACTTTGTAATCACAATAGCATCGAATGATAATAAAAATTAATATTAAATATGATGAGGGATAAGATAAGAAAATAGATTTTAGTTTCTCGCTTATCTACTGAACACAAATGAGTTAACTCGAATGGCTCACCGATCACTGTCAACTGATAACTCCACAATCTTCCAATGCAAAGCGATTCTAACCTAGATTAGGGGCAAATGAGTAGGGGGAGGTAGAGGAGTGTGGGAGGTGTGGGGAGAAAGAATCAAACCTTAATACAGCGTTTCTCATTTAGATGAGGTACAAAGATCCTGGTTTTTGGGAATGGGGAATGGGGAATAGGGAATAAGATCTCTACCTCACTAGACTGAGAACTGCTATCTGAGGATGCGATCAACTTCATCGAGAAACAAGATTTTAGATTTTAGATTTTAGATTTTAGATTTTAGATTAAATAAATATAAGCCCAAGTCTCGGAATAAAGCAGGTAACTACGAACTACACTCTTACGTTCAGTATAGCTGACCAACAACAAGCGATCGCTTTCTCTGATAGATTCGGCAAAACCCACATTACACCTATTGTAGGGGCGGGTTTAGGGATAATCTAGCCCATTGAACCCGAATCTTGGAATCAAAACCCGCCCTGTCGGTATCTTCCCCATAGGCCAAATCTACCCGGCTACCAACTTAAAACCAATTCTTACCAAGATGTAGTTTGCAAATTCTCAATCTCTTGAAAATGAGCATCCCGTGTCACCAAAACTAACTGATGCTGTAATGCAATAGCAGCAATCCAAATATCGTTCTCAGGTAAAGGACGACCCTTGAGCCTTAACTGATTTTTGACTTCACCGTATTGTCGAGCAGTTTCAGCATCACACCCAAGTACTGTACCATTAGCAACCAACTCATCAACTCTTGCTAGATTTGCTTGCTTGCGCCCTGATTTTTGGGCATCATAACACAACTCACCAATAACAATACTGGGAAGAAAAACTTCTTTGGCTTGAGCAAGGTTGTTTTTGACCACTGCTTCGTCTGCAAATAGGCTCTCCCGTACTAATGTTGATAAAATTTATTTATATAAGCCAAAAAATTCCTTGACTTTAGTCTTGGCTCGGAGCGCTAGCGGAGAGTCAAGACTACACTAGTCAGTACTCTTAACGCTTTGACA
>JAAHFP010000075.1 GCA_010672925.1 Symploca sp. SIO1C2
ACTAAGTTTATTCAATCTGCGATCGCAGTTTTTTCAGGAACACCCTCACTTCTTCTACCAACCACTCCTTTTCCGGCTGCGTCAGAAATTGAGCAAACTCATGGCATTGCTCTCGACCAGTTAGTGTCTTAGTAACAATAGCACAGTTTTTCACCGGTATACTGATAGTCTCTTGAGTATCTAAATCCCCTATCTTTTTCCGTAGTTGCTTGGTGATAATGTCGATATTTTTTGTTGCTGCCACCTCTGGGTGAACCTGATGACACCTCAAATCAGTTAACTGCCCATCTCGTAGTTTTTTCCGGCTCGATAGGTACTTGGTCACAATGTCTATGCGTTCAATCTTTGCCGTTTTGCCCTCAACCTGGCGATATTTAACATTGAGTAATTTCCAAACCAACTTGAAGTGACGTTGGTTAATTTGTACCTGGATATTACTGATTCGAGACAAAAGAGAACGTATCCATTTCAGGGATGAGGCATCTTGATTAAACAAGATAAACAGGATCAATAACAGAGTAAACAAAGACTCAGTAGCCAAAACTATGCCAATAATGCTTAAGACAGTTTGGAGCGTGATTGATAGTACTAGGGGTAGGACAATAAATACAGTAGGTATTAGTAGTACAATCAAGATGACTAATGCTGGTGAACTTAAATGACCACCGGGTACACCAAAATTAGCAGGTGGAATATCAAGCAGTAAGCTATTCTGGGTTTTAGTCAAGCAAATACGGCTACCTACCGGTTTACGGCGAGTTGACACCACAGGAGGACGCACTTTTGGAGGTTGCTGCAAGGCACTTAAAGCTGCCCTAGCGGAGAGAAATCGATCTTCGACTAATGGTTCCAGCATTTTTTCCAACCAATCAGCCAATTCCGGTGTAACTTGAATACGGGAGCGGAAGTCAATCTTGAGCCGACGCTGAGGCAACTCGGAAATAGGGCGGTGAGTTAGTAGAAAAAGTAAGGTTGCAGCTAAACCATATAAGTCAGAAGCCGGGTAAGCTTGTCCTCGATCCTGTTCCGGTGCCATATAACCGAAAGTCCCGACTACTGTTACCCCCTGATTACGGCGATTCCAATAGGCTTGGCGCACTGAACCAAAATCCACTAGGGACATTTGTCCATCTTCATGTCGGATCAGGTTTTGAGGCTTGATATCTCGGTGGATAATCGGTGGTTTGAGGCTGTGGAGGTAAATTAGGGTTTCCAGGATTTGACAGGCAATATCTTTAACTTCGTCTTCCGTCCCACGCCAACCCTGCTCAACTAAACTAAAAAGTGATCGCCCAGGGGCTAATTCCTGGACAATATAAAATAAGCGGTTTTCTGGTGTATCGACTTCAAAGTAGTCAAGATATTTAGGGATAGTGGGATGATCTAAGTAAGACAACACCTTAGCCTCCCGTTCAAATAGCTCCAAGTCCTTCCATTCCCTCAAGCGGCGCAGGGACATTTTTTTGAGAGCTATTCGCTGGTTGCTAGATTCGTCTTGAGCCTCGTAGGTTACTCCGGTTCCCCCTTGCCCCAAAACTTTGACAATCCGATACCGTTGGGCAATAATTTCTCCTGGCTGGTGCGATCGCTCCATCAGACTTACCCTGGTGTTTGCTAATCTCTAGTTTAGCGAATGAGACAGGAGATCGAAGAGGTGGTAGGTTTTAGGTGGTAGGTTTTAGGCAATTTCCTCCGAAAAAGTTTACCTATCGTAGTGGCGTGACCCACCTAAAATGGTTCATTAGAAAGCTGAGGGAGCTGAGGAAGCTGAGGAAGCTGAGGAAGCTGAGGAAGCTGAGGGAGAAGAAAGGAGAAAAATCTATTGCACTATTTTAGCTGGGTCACGGCAGTAGGGTGTGTTAGCACAGCCTACTGGCGTAACACACCCTACGGAGATAACAAGAAGCGATCGCGCTTCAATAATTAACAAAAATAAACTAAGATAATATATGACCAGTTCTCCGTTGGATGTAGTCGATTATCTTTTGATAAACATCTAAGTTATTGTAACTATTCACAATAATCGGAATAGAGCTATCCGGTAACCAAAACACTAACTTCCCGCTAGGATAGTGACAAAAACTACTGATGCGATTGAGGTCTATAATATACTCATTGCGCTCATAAAAAATTTTGAGCCAAGAACCCAGCAAAGAGTGAGTAGTTAGCTTTTGAATATAGGCCAAAACTTGTTGATAATCTTTATAGTTACTCTGTCGATTGATAATAATTGGTATGCCACTATTAGGCAACCAAAAAGTTATTTTACCATTCGGGGCGCAAGCAAAAGCACTGATCTGGTCAAGATCAACGACATAGCTATTACGTTCATAAGTAATTCTTATCCAGTACGCCACGAAACCTCCTCATTTAGGGATTTTCTAATAAAAAAAAAATATCCCATCTTAGTGAAGGTAGGGGGGTAGGGGACTAATCTCTGATCAGATGGAAAACCCCTAGTTATATCAAGTTCGGTAGAATAGTTACACTTCGGTGGTAAGAAAGCCAAGCCTACCCCTAACCCATCCCAGAAGGGGAACCGGAGGCAGAAGGCTCCGAAAAAAGAAAGAAGGTTGCAAGAATAAATATTCAATTCAACATAATATTACTATTGTTGAAATTTAGCTTAACAGAGCAGTAGTATTCTCCACCGGTCTAGACAAGTAGGAGTCCTCATCAGAAGTAGCGGTTTCTCCTGCACCAACATGATCGGGAGGGCTATTTCTTATCGCAGCCTGCACAAACCCCTTGAATAAAGGATGGGGACTACTAGGTCTAGAAGCAAACTCTGGGTGGAATTGAGTCGCTAGGAAGAAGGGATGAGTTGGTAGTTCAATCATTTCCACTAAGCGATTATCCGGGGATGTGCCACTGATCATGTAGCCAGTTTCCAAAAATAGGTTGCGATAGGCATTGTTAAATTCGTACCGATGGCGGTGACGTTCGTAAATAACTTCCTTTTGATAGAGGGAAGCTGCTAAGGTATTTGGTAATATCCGACATGGATATAAACCTAACCGCATTGTGCCTCCTAAATCCACTACATCCTGTTGCTCTGGTAACAAATTAATCACAGGATGTGCCACATCCGCAGCAAACTCCACACTATGAGCATTCTCTAACCCAGCAACATTTCTTGCCCATTCAATGACAGAACATTGCATTCCTAAACATAAACCGAGAAAAGGAATTTCTTTGGTACGAGCGTATTCAATTGCTGCAATTTTGCCATCAACACCCCGAACACCGAAACCTCCGGGTACCAAGATACCACTCACATTGCTCAGAAAGTCCTCAGCACCGTAGGATTCAATATCTTCAGAACTAACCCAACGAAGCTTGAGTTCACTCTCCATAGCAATTGCGGCGTGTTTTAGAGCTTCTACGACGGAAATGTAGGCATCGCTTAACCTGGTATACTTGCCGACGAGGGCAATCTCAATTTGTTTGGTGGGACTTTTTAAACGCTGGACTAAAGTCTGCCACTGGTTTAGCTCTGGTTCCTGTTGTGGTAGCTGCAAAAGCTCCAAAGTTTGCTGAGCTAGTCCTTCTTGCTCTAGAATAAGAGGTACTTCATAAATACTGTCAGCATCAATAGAAGTAATCACCGACTCTACTGGTACATCACAAAATTCTGAGAGTTTATCTTTTATCCCTGGATGCAAAGGGCGATCGCACCGACAAACCAAGATATCTGGTTGAATACCAATGGAGCGCAGTTCCTTGACCGAATGCTGAGTTGGTTTAGTCTTCATCTCTCCCGCAACGGGAATCCAAGGCAAGAGGGTAACATGCATATACAGCACATTATTGCGCCCAACATCCTTACGAAACTGACGAATTGCCTCTAAAAACGGCAGAGATTCAATATCTCCCACCGTACCACCAATTTCCGTAATCACCACATCCGGATTAGTGTTTAAAGCAACCCGGTGGATGCGCTCTTTAATTTCATTAGTAATATGAGGAATCACTTGCACTGTACCCCCCATATACTCCCCGCGCCTTTCCTTATTAATTACCGCCTGGTAAATTGAACCAGTGGTAACACTGTTCAGGCGAGACATGGAAGTATCTGTAAAGCGCTCATAATGCCCCAAATCCAAATCCGTCTCCGCACCATCTGCTGTCACAAAAACTTCCCCATGTTGAAATGGGCTCATTGTGCCAGGATCAACGTTAATATATGGATCTAGCTTGAGAATTGATACAGAATAGTTCCGTGACTTTAGCAAACGTCCTAAGCTGGCAGCGACAATCCCCTTGCCAATACTGGAAACGACACCACCTGTTACGAAGACAAACTTACTCATCAAATTTTTAAGAACGCAGACTTTGACCAGATTCACCCCTCAATTTTGCCACAATCCTCTTTTAGCGTTCAGCTTTGTTACAGGACTTCAAGCAAAGCCCGCCTTTTGTAAGATATAGCCAAAGGCATAACCCACCCCTAACCCCTCCCAGGAGGGGAACCGGAGGCAGGAGGCAGAGGGCAGGAGGCAGAGGGCAGGAGGCAGAGGGCAGGAGGCAGGAGGCGAGGATCTTGTAAAGACGCACCTGTCGAAGGATGCCCATAGGACTGTTGGCGCGTCTGGTACATCTAGCGGCGGGATAACAAAAAATCGTGATATGAGGGGCCACTTCTTACATTCGTGAGATACGTTAAATTTTAGCGACTCCATTCTCCATTCCCCATTCTCCATTCCCCATTCCCAAAGAACGAAAAACTCTATATACTACTCAACCAATGCCTGAGCAATCTCAGTACCGAGTCGGGCTAGAGTTTGATCTCGCACAAAATCAGCCGCTGAGCGTGCGGATTCAGCCAGGATGGTATCTGTATTGGGGGTGAGTTTTAAGGCTCCCCCTAGATAGCCTAGAGCTTTGCAGTAGTAATCTGATAGGTTAATCGCTGCCAATCGCTTCACTACTAGGTAATCACCCCGATGAAAAGCTGCAAGTGCTTCACGGTGTACATCGGTTTGCGGTTCTCCTAAAGTTGTCAAGATAGCGTTGATCGCTTTATTGACCCGCTCTAGGTTAATTTCAGTATTAATCGTTGTCGTCATGGTTCCCTTCCTACTTCTGCTCAAACTTACGGCTTAGTGTTCACGCTTACTGGCCCATTTACCAGTGCTTGACAGGCTAATCTATAATTATCAGGCTTTTTCTTCAATTTCCGCTTTTCTACCTCAGTCAAAGGTGACAGGTTTTCCATGCCTGTTACAATCTCAACGATGCAAGTACCACATTGCCCATAGCCTCCACAATTCATCAATTTTCCCTTGAAGGTGTAGAGATCAATACGATTTTGCAGGGCTTTCTCTCTTAAGTTCGCTCCGTTGGCAGCAACCACTTCCTGATTTTCTTTAATAAATTGGATATTAGCCATAAAATTTTCCGCTAAGGTTCTTGTTGTTAATCTTTTGAAGGATATTGCTTGTCCTTTGTCAAGTGTCATTTGTCCTTTGTACTAAAGACTAATAACTCATGACTAAACTACTTTATTAAGTAATATTAAATTATTATGCCCTTTCAGGGAACAGGGAGTAATTCCAAGAGTGTGGGGAGATGGGGAGATAAGGAGATAGGGAAGAATTAATCGAGGCTTTTTTTATTTTCTCCTACCTTCTGCCTCCTGCCTCCGGTTCCACTCCTGGGAGGGGTTAGGGGGGGTGAACGAAATTTTGGGTGGGATTTCTTGAGCTTTGTATCCAATCAGTTCTCCCTTCTCCCTTCTCCCTTTTTCCTCTGCTCCTCCGCCCCTCTGCTCCTCCGCCCCTCCGCTCCTCTGCTCCTCCGCTCCTCTGCTCCTCCGGTTAGGGGTGGGTTCGGGTGAACGAAATTTTGGGTGGGATTTCTTGAGCTTTGTATCCAATAGCTATAAGTTCTCTCTTGTCCTCCAGCTTCCTCAGCTCCCCCAGCTTCCTCAGCTTCCTCAGCTTCCTCAGCTTCCTCACACCCCCACACCTTTTTTCGCTCACCCGGTGGGTTCTGCCTCCTTTTCAATAAGTCCAATCAAACAACTTGCTATCTGGCAAATTACTAATTGCCCGTTCCAAATTGGCTAAACCGATATTGTAGTTGAGAATAGCTGAGACTAGGCTGTTCCTGGCGCGGGTTAACTCAGTTTGCTGGTTAATTACCTCCAACTGGGTTCCCACTCCTGCTCCTACTCGCAATTCTGCTAGCCTGAGGCTTTCTTCTGCCTGTTTAACTGCCAAAGTTGCTGTTTGTATGTTCTGCTCGTTAGCCTTTAAGTCAAAAAAGGCTTGTTCTACCTGAAAGCGTACAGTATTACGAGTATCAGCAAAATTGGTATCAGCGATCGCTATATCATTTTCTGCTTGTCTAGCTCTGGCTCTAGCAGATCCACCATCAAAAAAGTTCCAACTGAACCTGGCTCCAAAACTAAAACCGTCTGCTGGACCAATGGTATCATCAAATATATCCAGTACATCGTAGGTTGCAAATACACTAACTTGGGGTCTAATATCCGCTAAAGCAATAAGCCGGTCTTGCTCGGCGATATCCCGCTCAGCTAGCCGCTGTTGTAGTTCTGCTCGGTTTTTGAAAGCAAGGACAATGCTCTCATCAATAGAGAGTTTCCATTGTCCAGCAACGGTAATGGGATCTGCTGCTGAAACCTCCGTATCCTGAGCCAAACTTAATAAACTGACAATCTGGCGTCGAGCAACTCGTTGATCTCTCCTGGCATTAGTCAAATCTTGAACAAAATTGGATAGCTGCACCTGCTGTTGCAGTACATCAAATTTAGTACCCAAGCCAGCTTGTTCTCGCAAATTAGCATCTCGGAGAACTTCCTCGGCATTGGTTACCGCTGCTTGGTTAATAATCACTTGGGCATCGGCTAGTTGCAGCTGGTAGTAAGCTTGGCTAACATCTAGTCGCAGTTGTTCCAGGATGCGTTCTAAATCCAGCTGTCGAAAGCGAATTCCTTCCTCTGCTCGACGAATAGTTGCTGACCGCAGCCCAGAAGTGAAGACATTGTAGCTCAAAGTCAGGGACGGATTGATCAAGGTTGAGTTAGTATCTGCGGTTGTCCCTGCCAATCGATTCTGTATTTCTGTTTGTGCAGAATCTGCGCGAGTTATATCTGTAGTGAAATTACCAGTAGGCAATTCTGCGGCTAAAGCTTGTTGTAGAACAAACTCTGCTCTTTCCAATTCCAGCTTGGCTACCTGAAACTGCCGGTTGTTGTCCCGTGCTAGTTCTAGGGCTTGTTCTAAGGTAATTGCCTGGGTACTGTCAATCTGGACTTCATCTGGTTTAGTGGGGAACAGCAACGGATTTGTGCTGGGGTTGAGAAATTCTAGGGATGGGATTCCCTCGGCTAGTCCGTCTGCTTCTGTGGTAATGGCTGGTTGAGGAGATGGAACAACAAACTCTTCTGTTTCAGGAAATCGAATAGGTTGCTGTTGCTCCTTCTGGACTAGTTGGTCTGCTCCTGTGGTAATGGTTGGTTGAGGAGATGGAACAACCAGCTGGTCTGCTTCTAGAGTTGGAAGAGGTTGCTCCCTGGCTGACACGGAATTTTCTCCCATACCAAATTCCCTATATATAGGCCGATTAACCATATCCACCACTTCCGCTTCTGTTAAGGGTGGTAAAACAATGCTGCTATTGGATACTTTCAGAAGCCGAGTTGGTATCCGACTCTCCTGAGTAGCTGGACTTGTTAGTGAAGCTGATGGATTGGAGGAAGCAGGTTCCACATAGCTCAAGGAAATAACAGCTCCCACACCTATAACCAGGAAATAACGAAGAGTTAGCATAACAAAAGTCAATTTAGTCCAGAGTCTCAATGAACTGCTCCTTGTAATATCTAGTCTATCTAGCAAGAAGCCCCAAATTCCACCCAATTGCTATGGTGCTATAACTACAATACCCTTGACATTGTATAGAGAATATGTTATCAGTTCAGATTGATAGTAAGAGTCCTAGTGTAAAGAAAAAGATTGAAGCTAAGTTTTTCTATGACCAGAAGTAATTATTCATTATCCATTATCCATTATTAATTAATGACTGAGCCATCTTATTCTTTGCAAGCAGGGTGTATCCTTCGCCAAGCCACTCCTCAGGATATATGGCAAATCAGGAAATTGGTGTTGGGGGCTAAACTTGATCCAACTCAGTTACGCTCTCAGCAATTCTGGGTGATTGAATGGGAGGAAAAGTTAGTAGCTTGTGGACAACTGCGTCATTTTTCTGGAGCCCAAGAACTAGGTAGTTTGGTAGTTACACCAACTTGGCGCGATCACGGTTTAGGAACTTTTCTGGCCAAGCATTTGATGCAACAAGCTCAACAACCTCTTTATCTGGAATGTTTAGGCAAGCGACTAGAGCAATTTTATACTCGCTTGGGTTTTGTGCCCATCTCCTGGCAGGAATTACCTCAGTCTCTGAAGTTGAAGTTTGGTTTGTCTCAATTAGCCAGGACTTTGTTCAAAATTCCGGTGACTATTATGAAGCAAGGCTCCGAATAGATGGCAATACCGCTCCTTGAGAAGGCGGTGAGGATGTCCACAAAAGGTGTAAAAACTAGTGAAATCTATCAAAAAAAGTAGGAAAGAGTTAGTTGCAATCATTGGCATGGCCGGAATCTTTCCTCAAGCCAAGGATTTACAGACATATTGGCAAAATATTCTAACTGGAGTTGATTGTATCACTGATGTACCTCCTTCTCGTTGGGAAATAGAAGATTATTATGATCCTAATCCTCTAACTCCTGATAAAACTTATTGCAAAAGAGGAGGATTTATGCCAGATGTTGACTTTAATCCTCTGGAATGGGGTATTCCTCCGAATATATTGGAATTAACCGATGTTGAGCAATTGCTTTCTTTAGTAATAGCCAAACAAGCTTTGCAAGATGCTGGATATGAGAATGCAGCTCCATCTATTCGTCAACGCACAGGAGTAGTTTTAGGAGTAGGTGGTGGACAAAAAATACTTCAGGATTTTATCAGTCGCTTACAGTATCCGATTTGGGAAAAAGTCTTAAAAAGCAGTGGCTTATCCGTAGAAGATACTCAAAAAATTATAGAGAAAATTAAACTAGCTTATAGACCTTGGAAAGAAAACTCATTTCCGGGTTTGTTAGGTAATGTGATTTCTGGTAGAGTGGCTAATCGTCTAGATTTAGGAGGCATGAATTGTGTTGTAGATGCCGCTTGTGCTAGCTCTTTGAGTGCTTTGCGTATGGCATTAAGTGAGTTGACAGAATATCGCAGTGACATGATGATTACAGGGGGCATTGATACAGATAATTCTTATTTTATGTATATATGCTTTAGCAAAACCCCTGCTTTCTCTTTAAAAGGAGAAATTCGCCCTTTTGATACTAATTCTGATGGAATGCTCATTGGTGAAGGGTTAGGAATGCTGGTGTTGAAGCGTTTAGAAGATGCCCAAAGAGATGGTGATAAAATTTATGCTGTGATTAAGGGAATGGGAACATCTAGTGATGGCAAGTATAAAAGTATTTATGCTCCCCGTGCATCAGGGCAAGCGATCGCTTTACGTCGTGCTTATCAAGATGCAGAAGTTGCTCCTCAAACTGTTGGTTTAATTGAAGCCCATGGCACTGGTACAATGGCAGGAGATCCTACAGAATTTGCCGCTTTAAATGAGGTATTTAGCGAAAACAATCCCCATCAACAATATATTGCTTTAGGTAGCGTTAAATCCCAAATTGGTCATACCAAGGCAGCGGCTGGAGTAGCTAGTCTGATCAAAGTTGCCTTAAGTTTACATCATAAAATATTACCGCCAACCATTAATATTTCTCAACCAAATTCTAAATTAAAAATTGAAGAATCTCCCTTTTATCTTAATACTAAAACTCGTCCTTGGCTCCTAAGAGATAGTAGTCTTCCTAGAAGAGCTGGAGTAAGTTCTTTTGGTTTTGGAGGTACGAATTTTCATGTAGTTTTGGAAGAATATCAAGAAGAAAATAAACAGCCTTTAAAATTGCATAAAAGTCTTGATTCTCTCTTGATTTCTGCTCCCACTACTCAAAAATTATTAGATAAATGTCAAGCTATTCTCAAAGAAATACAATCTGAAAATAGAGATAACTACTATCAAGAATTAATTGCAGCTTCTCAAAATATAACTATTCCTAGACTTTCAGCAAGAGTAGGTTTTGTTACTCAGGATTTAACAGAAGCGATTAAATTACTCACAACAACTATTAATTATTTATCCAAAAATATTACTAAAGAATTTGGGGAACATCCAGAAGGTATTTTTTATAGAAAAACAGGAATCGACACTCAAGGGAAAGTAGTTGCTCTTTTTTCTGGACAAGGTTCTCAATATTTAGAAATGGGTAAAAATTTAACAATAAATTTTACCAAAATGCGTCAAGCTTTTCAGTTAATGGATGATACTTTAGCTGAAGATTATCTAACTCCTATTTCTCAAATATTATTTCCTCCTCCTGTTTTTACAGAAACAGAGAGGGCACAACAAAGTTTCAATTTAAATCAAACGGAAAATGCTCAACCAGCCATTGGAGCATTTCAAATGGGATTATATAATATTTTACAAGAAGCAGGATTTAAAGCTGACTTTGTAGCAGGACATAGTGTTGGAGAATTAACTGCACTTTGGGCGGCTAAAGTATTAAATGATAAAGATTATTGTTTTTTGATAAAATCAAGAGGACAAGCAATGGCTTCTCCTTTGGAGACCAATTTTGATACTGGAAAAATGTTGGCTATCAAAGGAGATATACAGCAAATTAAATCTATTATAGATAAAACACCAAATGTCATTATTGCTAATTATAATTCTCTTGAACAAGTTGTTATTGCTGGTGTAAGTCCAGTGATTTTAGCAACTAAGGAAAAATTAGATAAACTAGGTTTTACTACTATTTTATTACCGGTTTCTGCTGCCTTTCATACCTCTTTAGTTGGTCATGCTCAAACAGCTTTTGCTGAAGCGATTAAAAAAGTTAAATTTGACACTGCTCAAATTCCTGTTTATTCTAATACAACTGCTGATATCTATCCTAGTAATGCAGAGAATATTCAGCGAATACTAATAGATCATATTATACATCCAGTATATTTTAAAAATGAAATTGAAAATATTTACAATGCTGGTGGAAATATATTTATTGAATTTGGCTCTAAGGATATTCTAACTAAGTTAGTCAAGAATATTTTAGGGGATAGACCTTATATTGCAGTAGCTTTAAATCAGTCTAGTAAAAAAGATGATTCCGAACAATCTATTAGTAATAAATATTTTAGACAAGCTATTATTAAATTACGAGTAATCGGTTTAAATTTAGTTGATACTGAGCTTCATCAATTACCAACAGTATTAACTGAAAAAACAACAAAAAAAGGTTTAAATATTACTTTAAATACTTTGGCCTATGTTAGTGAAAAACATAGAAAAGCTTTTGAAGATGCCTTGCAAGATGGTTATAAAATACAAAGAATAAATCAAACAGCTAATGATACACTTGATAGCAACCATTTAGAGCAAGAAAAATTAATAAATAGTAATATTACATTGCAGGTTAATGATTCTCAAAAAGACACTAATTTGAGTAGTTCAGATGAATTATTGAAAGATAGTGAATTTTTATGTCAAAATGAGCAAAATTACCATAATTCTACTTTATCATACAACAATAATAAAATTCATGGACAAGTTGAATCTTTACCATCTACTCAAGCCAATAGACAGATAAAAATTATGCAGAACTCAAATCAAGACCATCAAATAAAAACTGAAAGCTTTGAACGTATTTTAATGCGTTTTTATGACCATCAGGCAGAAGTATTGAATGTTCATGATAGATATCTTAAAAGTCAAGTAGAATCTTCTGAGCAATTTTTTAAATTAATGCAACAACAATATGCTCCACTGAGTCTTGATGATGAAGCAAAATTAATACCTAAAAGTCAATTAAGAGAAAAAACAACACCTCAATCTCTAACAGCAAAACAAGAATTTATTAGCAATAAAATAGAACAAAATTTAAGAGAAATTGATTCTCAAGAGCATAATGAATCTTTTGCTTCGGATAACTTGAAAATTATAGAAGAAACATCTTTGGCTCAAAAATATATTCAAGAAGTAGAAACCCAATTAATAGAAGCTAAGGTGCTTTCTCAGGCAGAATTAGATAGTTTATCCAAATCTTTACTTGAAATAGTAAGTGATAAAACAGGCTATCCAAGTGAGATGTTAGAGTTAGAAATGGATATGGAATCTGACTTAGGAATTGACTCCATTAAAAGAGTAGAAATTTTAGGAGCAATGCAAGAATTGTATCCTGATATGCCTCCTGTAAATCCTGAAGAATTAGCAGAGTTACGAACTCTAGCACAAATTGTAGATTATATGGGGAGGCAATCAACAGAGGATGAAAAAAAAACCTTGACAACTTAGAATATTCTGCTCAATTTTCTTTGCCTGATAATATAAAGTTAGGTGTAGCTAAGCTCAAAATATTACCAACGCCTGATAAGTTAGATTGCAGTTTATGCCAAGGGGACATTTGTTTAATAACAGATGATGGCAGTATGCTTACTGTTAATTTAGCTAATTCTCTGATAAAACAAGGATGGCAAGTCGTCATTGTAAGTTTTCCTGAATCAATTATTGAAGAAAAATTACCCTTGCCAAAAGAAGTTGAGCGAGTAATTTTGTCCGATTTAACTGAGGAACATTTAAAACAGCAATTAAACAATATTATTAATAGCTACGGTTTAATTGGTGCATTCATTCATCTTAACCCTTTAACAGTGAAAGCAACAGCAGCTAAAACAATTCTTCAACATGTTTTTCTAGTAGCTAAACATTTAAAAAATTCTCTTAATAAAACTGCAAAAAAACAAAGAAGTTGGTTTGTTACTGTAACTCATTTAGATGGTAAATTAGGATTGGGAGAAGATAGTCATATTGAACCTATAATTGGAGGTTTATTTGGATTAACTAAAACTCTTAATTTAGAATGGCAAAAAGTATTTTGTAGAGCAATTGATTTAAATCCTAATTTAGATATACAAACAGCAGTTGAGGCAATTGTAGCTGAAATTTTTGACCCTAATTTATTAGTTACAGAAGTAGGTTATACCTCAAATAAAAGGATTACCATAGAAAGTGCAAGTAATCTTAATGCTTAACCGATATAAGCTTTTATGAGTATGAAGTCAAATTTTGTATTTATTGTAAGTGGTGGAGGCCGTGGCATTACAGCCCAATGTGTTATCCAATTAGCACAAGTCTATCCCTGTAATTTTATTTTATTAGGACGCTCTCAAATTGAAAAGCAACCGGAGTGGGCTGACAATATTGCTGGTGAAATAGAGTTAAAAAAACAAGCTTTTGCTTATTTTAATTCTCAAATTAAAAAGCCGACACCTAGAGAAATCAATCAACTTGTTAAAAATATTTTAGCGACTAGAGAAATTCAAAAAACATTACACAGCATTAATCAATTAGGAGCAACAGTAACATATTTAAGCTGTGATATTACTAATAATATCAATTTATCCGAAAAACTTGCTCCTATAATTGATAAGTTTGGACAAATAACGGGGATTATTCATGGTGCTGGGGTTTTAGCAGATAAGCTTATAGAAAATAAAACTGTAGACGATTTTGCAAGGGTTTATTCCACGAAAATAGAAGGTTTACACAACTTACTTAATAATGTAAACATTAATCAACTCAAATATTTAATTTTATTTTCTTCAGCCGCAGGATTTTATGGTAACATTGGTCAATCTGATTATGCCATAGCCAATGAAATTCTTAATAAATTTGCTTATCAATTTAAACATAGATATCCTAACTGCAAAGTAATTTCTTTCAATTGGGGACCTTGGGAAAGTGGGATGGTAACCTCAGAGTTAAAAGAAATATTTGCTCAAAGGGGAATTGAGGTAATTCCTGCTGATGTTGGTACAAAAGTATTTGCCCATGAAATTATCAAGGATAATAATGAGCAAGTACAAATACTAGTAGGTGGCGGCTTAATTAATCCTTCAATTGAGTTAGAAACAGAATTAAAAACTCATCGTATTAGAAGAAAATTAACCCTGGAAGCTAACCCGTTTTTACAAGATCATGTGATAGGAAATTATGCTGTATTACCAAAAGTTTTTGCTACTGTTTGGTTGGTTAATACTGCTCAGCAAATATATTTAGGTTATCAGTTTTTTAGTATTGAAAATCATAAGCTATTAAAAGGTATTGTTTTTGATGAAAATTTAGCTGATGAATATATTGTAGAACTTCAAGAAATTAATAAAATTCCTAATCAAGAAATAAAAATATCTGGAAAAATATGGAGCCAAAGAAAAGAAGAAAAAATTAGATACCATTATCAATGTAATTTGAAATTCTTAAAAAAATTACCAGCAAGACCAATTTATGAAAATTTTGATGATTGTCAAGATGATAAATTAATTAATTTAAAACCTTATGAAGATGGAACTTTATTTCATGGCAAAAGTTTTCAAGGAATAAAACGAGTTTTAAATATCAGTAAGAAAAAAATTACCATACAATGTATATTGCCTGAAATTGAATCCAGTACATTTGGACAATTTCCACCTTTAGTTTTCAATGGTTTGGCATTCGATTCTGCTTTGCAATGTATGTTAATTTGGGTAAGGTACTTTTATAATGCTGGTAGTTTACCGTCTTTTATTAAAAAAGCAGAATATTATATCCCATTAGAAAAAATATATTATGCCTCAATGGATGTAAATTTTAGTAGTAATAGTAAAGCAATTAGTGACCTTACTTTACATGATAAAAAAGGTAATATTTATGCAATAATATTAGGTTTGGAAGTGACTATTAGCAAACAATTAAATAATCTTTTTAATCATAAAATTTAAACTACACAAAAATAACTATTCCCTACATCTAACTAATATATAAAGTTTGGTAAAAAAATGAAAAAATTAAACAAAACCAACAATCTTAAAATATTTCAACTTCAAATCGCTAACGCGACAAATTACCAGAAAGAAAACAATGTTAATTCAATAGATTTAAGCTCTGAAGTTGTATTAGACTCTAGCATCAAGCCTCAGCATTCATATCATTTTACTAAACCAAAGTCTATTTTCATAACAGGAGTAACAGGTTTTGTTGGAGCTTTTTTATTACAAGAACTTTTGAACCAAACCTCAGCAGATATTTATTGCCTGGTTCGTTCTCCTAATGCTAATTTTGGTAAAATGAGGATAAAAAAAAACCTAGAGTCTTATGGTATTTGGGATGAAAGTTTATCTAATCGAATTATTCCCATTTCCGGAAATTTATCTAAACCCTTATTTGGCTTATCAAATGAAGAATTTGATACAATCGCTAGTCAAATAGATGTAATTTATCATAGTGCAGCACGGCTAACTTATATTGCTAACTATTCTCAGTTAAAAGCGATTAACGTTTTAGGAACACAGGAAATACTAAGATTAGCCTGTCATATTAAAGTTAAACCTGTACATTATCTTTCTACCGTAGCTGTTTTTGAATCATCTGCTTATTATGGAAAAAAGCTCAAAGAAGATGATCCCCTTATTCACAGTAAAGATATTTATCTTGGTTATTCACAAAGTAAATGGGTAGCAGAAAAAATAGTTACCTTAGCAAGAGATAGAGGACTTCCCGTTTGTATCTATAGACCTCCATTAATTTCTGGTCATAGTGAAACAGGAGTTTGGAATACAGAAGATATAACTTGTAAACTAATTAAAGGTTGTTTTGAACTTGGCTATGCCCCTGATTTAGATTTTATTTTTGAGTTATCCCCTGTAGATTATATTGTCAAATCAATTGTTTGTCTTTCCCAACAAAAAAAATTATTAGGACAAGCATTTAATCTAAATAATCCTAACACAATTCATAGTAGGGGTCTGGTAAATTTATGTCAGTCTTTTGGCTATGCTGTACAATTAATTCCTTATGAGCAATGGCTTTTAAAATTAGGTGATGAGACTACCAGTAATAAACCAAATACTTTAGCTCCTCTCTTGCCATTTTTTATGAGTAGATGGTCTGAAAATAAAATAACCATTCCTCAAATTTATGAAAATACCAAAAGGTCTTATCTTGATTGTCAAAATACCTTAAATATACTTGCTGAAAGTGGTATACAATGTCCAGATTTAGATTTAAAATTGATAACAATTTATATTTTATATCTCATTAATAGTGGCTTTTTGAAATTACCGAAAAGAGTAAGACTGCCTTTACCATCCTATTTAACTGCTCAAAAACAATCTCTATTCACAGAAAAACAAGTACAAGAATTCTGTACAGGTTCAATTTCCAAGTGCTTTGGTGAAGAATTTGCTATTTATGATGATGGTGGTAAAGTCAAAATTTCTAGAATGCCTAATACTCACCTGAATTTAGTAAGTCGAGTTTTGGAAGTAAAAGGAAAATGCCATCAAATCAAAAGAGGATCTTCTATTATTGCAGAATATGATGTTCCAATTCATCCTTGGTATTATCGTCAAAATTCATCAGCAACAGTTCCCTATTCAATATTAATGGAAATCGCATTACAACCCTGTGGTTTTCTTTCTGCTTATTTAGGAACAACTTTACTCTATCCCAACCAAAGTTTCTATTTCCGTAATCTTGATGGCTGTGGAATAATTTTTAAAGACATAGATATTCAAGGAAAAACTATTACTAATACTTCAACCTTAATTTCCACTTCTAATATTCAAGGAATGATATTACAAAGCTTTAATTTTCAACTAGTTTGTGATGAAGAAATATTCTATCAGGGAGAAGCATCTTTTGGCCATTTTAGTCCTGAAGTATTAGCCAATCAAGTAGGATTAGATTTAGGAAAAAATTCTCTTCCTTGGTACAAAAAAGAAAATACTTTAAAACTTCCTGAAATAGATCTTAATTTACTTACTCAAGAAAGTAGAAATAAATATTATAAAATTAATCCTAATCAACCTCATTATCGTTTAGCACAACATCAGTTAGATTTACTCAATGAAGTTAAAATAATTGCCAAAGGAGGCAAATATCAAAAAGGGTATATTTATGCTAAAAAAAATATTAAACCAATAGATTGGTATTTTAAATGTCATTTCTATCAAGATCCAGTCATGCCCGGTTCATTGGGTGTGGAAGCAATGCTCCAAGCAATGCAGATTTACGCCTTACATCTTGATTTAGGAAAATATTTAAAATCACCTAGATTTATTCAAATTTTAAATCATAAAATAGTCTGGAAATATCGAGGACAAATACCACCACAACACCCAGAAATGTATTTAGAAGTTCATCTTTCTAAAATTGATATTCAAGCAGAAAAAACTATTATCATAGGAGATGCCAGTTTATGGAAACCTAATATGAGAATTTATGAAGTTAAAGATTTAGCCATTGGTTTAGTCAATAGTTCTCCTGATGTCTTGGAGTGAACTTTATAATAAAAATACGCCCATAAAACTTAACTATTGAACAGATGCACCCAATTTCAACCAAACATACAATAACTTTTTTAGGTAATCATAGTCAAAATCCTATTTGGATAGGTAATAATGATTTCATTGCCTTTGATACAGAAGAAATTAAAGCTAAACTTTTAAATTTGGAAAATCCTTGTTATTTTATCAAACAAAGTGGCATAATCGGTGTTACCAATGAAGGCTATTTAGATGAGAATAGTAATGGTAAATTTACAGAAGTTGAAACTTTAACTGCGATTCCTCCTTTACTACCTCAACAGTTAGGGGACGCCAATTTTTTAGACTGCTATAATGTTAAATATACCTATATGACAGGGGCAATGGCCAATGGTATCGCTTCAGAAGAATTAGTCATTGCATTAGGAAAAGAAAATATTTTAAGTTCTTTTGGTGCGGCAGGTTTAGTTCCTGAACGAATAGAAAAAGCAATTAAGACAATTCAACAAGCTTTACCTCATCACCCTTATTGTTTTAATTTAATCCATAGTCCTAGTGAGTTAGCTATAGAAAAAAGTACAATTAATTTATATATAAAGTACAGTATTAATACCGTTGAAGCCTCTGCATTTTTAGATTTAACTCCTAATATTGTCTATTATCGAGTAGCTGGTTTAAGTATTAATTCTAGTAATGAAATCGCAATTAAAAATAAAGTAATTGCTAAAATTTCTCGTCGAGAAGTTGCTAGCAAATTTATGCAACCAGCACCAGAGAAAATAGTCAAAGAATTAGTAAATCAAGGCTTAATTACTGAATTACAAGCCAAGTTAGCGTCTCAAGTACCAATGGCTGATGATATTACTGTAGAAGCTGATTCTGGTGGCCATACAGATAATCGTCCTTTAGTATGTTTATTACCATCTATTCTTGCCTTAAGAGACGCAATTCAAACACAATATAGTTATAAGACTCCTATTAGAGTGGGAGCAGGAGGAGGCATAGGTACACCTCAATCAGCATTAGGAGCATTGATGATGGGTGCTGCTTATATCGTGACAGGTTCAATTAATCAATCTTGTCTAGAAGCAGGTGCATCTGAGCATACGAAAAGATTACTTGCTCAAGCAGAAATGACTGATATTATGATGGCTCCGGCTGCCGATATGTTTGAAATGGGCGTTAAATTACAGGTTTTAAAACGGGGAACAATGTTTGGAATGCGAGCGCAAAAACTTTATGAATTATATCAAAACTATAATTCTATTGAAGAGATACCAAAAATAGCAAGAGAAAAATTAGAAAAACAAATCTTCAGAAAAAATCTAGATGAAATTTGGCAAGAGACTATCACCTATTTTACTCAACGAGATCCTCAACAAATTACTAGAGCAGAGAACAATCCTAAACGTAAAATGGCTTTAATTTTTCGCTGGTATTTAGGATTATCTTCTCAGTGGTCAAATATAGGAGAAGAAGGACGGGAAATAGACTACCAAATCTGGTGTGGTGCTTCTATGGGAGCATTTAATAACTGGGTCAAAAATTCTTATTTAGCTGAATCAAGTAATCGTAAAGTTAGTGATATTGCTCATCATCTAATGAGAGGTAGTGCTTATTTATATCGGCTGCAAAATTTAAAATTACAAGGAATTATACTACCTGCAACATATTGGCACTATTATCCAATTAAATTTAAAGAGAACCATATTTAATGACTGTTTCAATGATATCTGCTCCTCTAGATACACCTCCTGTTTGACAGAGTTTATCTTGAAATATAGAAGCATTTTGTTGATATTTGTTATTGTTTAAAACCTTGATAATAGCATCTTGTAATCTTTTTACTGTTAGTTTCTGAATAGGTACAACTTCTGCAACTCCTACTCTTTTCATTCTTGCTGCCACTTCCGGTTGATCAAAACAATTAGGAATACAGATCATAGGTTTACCTGCTTGTAAACTTTCTATAGTAGAATTTAACCCAGCATGATGAATTACAAGGATTGATTTTTCAATTAAACGTTTTTGTGGTGCATAGTCAACGGCTATAGTATTTGATGATAATTGATCAATAGGAAAATTAGACAATTCACCTTTTTTACCAAAAGATAAAACCAGTTGCACATCTAATGAAGCACAAGCATTATCTATGAGTTTAAATACTTCCCAATTACCGTTTTGAGAAGTACCCAAACAAGCATAAATTAGTGGTTTACTAGATAATTTTTCATAAGGAAAATAAATGTTTAATTCTGATATATTTTTGCTAAAAGAACCACAATAGTAAAAATTTCTTGGCAAGAAATAAGTAGGAAAATCTAGTTCAGGAATTAACTGTGCTATTGTAGCAAGATATTTTCCTTGAAAAAGTCCTAACGCTGTCCAAATTAATGGGAGTTGATGAGCTTTTCTAAACCGGTTAACTAATTTCCTCCAATTTTTGAATAAAAAAGAGCATTTAACTTGTGTAAATATTATATTAATGATTTGTTTCAATGGATTTAAAGAATAATCTTGAAAAGGAGATACAGGACTAGGACGAAAAAGAAATTCTGTATATATTACCGCTAAGGTACAGCAAAGTTGAACAGTAGGTATCTTAAGATATTCTGTAATAGAGGATAAACCTAACAATGTCTGATCACAAATAAATCCATCAAGACTCGCTGATTTTAAGATATTAGGTAAATAGGATAGGTAAAGGCTAAGTTGATTTTCTACAAATTTAATCGAAAATTTATTAGCATCATATCCAATCATTTGACTAACTTGTTGTTGAAATTTATCGTTAGTACCTAAAGGATGTTCAACCTCAGCAATTCCACAAAATTCTAATCCAGCGCCTAAAACTCTCTCTTTAGCATCAAAAAAACCATAATAGATAACTTGATGCCCTCTTGTTTTTAATTCCTGACCTATTGCTAAAACTGTATTAAGATGAGAATTGTATACTATAGATGTTATTCCTATTTTGAGTGATGATTTCATTTTTAGCATTATATCTTGTGCTATGTGCATATTTGTTAATGAAACAGTCGGCATTAACAAATTGGTAATGGTTCTGCTCACAATCAAACAGAGTAAAGTTGAAATCTAGAAGCTTGTTTCACGAATTCTATTGACAGAGGATAATTTCCGTTAAGGTAACATGAAAAGTCCAACTGCTGTACTGCCACCTGTTCTGGTACTAGATCGATCGCTCAAGGAGTGGTTATTAGAGGATATTGGAAGAGGGGATCGCACTACCCAAGGCTTGCTGGGTGTTGGGACTCAAATCCGCAAAGCTCAATGGATTGTTAAAGAAACTGGTGTAATTGCCGGATTACCTATTGCTGCCAGGGTTTTTCAGTTGCTCAATCAACAGGTACAATTTACCCCATTAGTCAAAGAGGGTCAGTGGTGCGATCGCTCTTCAGGAAACTTACCCCAAGACCGAACCGTTATTGCTACGATGGAAGGCCCTCTGGATGCTTTGTTGATGGGAGAAAGAGTAGCGCTCAATTTAGCCATGCGCCTCAGCGGGATTGCTACCATGACCCACCAATATGCTGCTCAAATTGCCGATTTACCGGCTCAACTGGCAGATACACGGAAAACCATACCAGGATTGAGGCTACTGGAAAAATATGCTAGCCAAGTTGGTGGGGCAGTTAATCAACGGATGGGGTTAGATGATGCTGTTTTGATTAAAGATAACCATATTGCCGCAGCTGGAGGTATAGGCAATGCAGTTACCCAAATTCGTTCTCGCATTCCCTATCCACTAACTATAGAGGTGGAGACAGAAACTATCCCTCAGGTGAAAGAAGCCTTGGAGTATCAAGCGGATATCATCATGCTAGATAATATGCCTCTAGAAATGATGCGAGAAGCGGTGCAACTGATTCGAGAACAAAGTATTGCTGGGGCTGAGACAAGATTAGGAGAGCATCCTGTCAAAATTGAGGCATCCGGTAACATTACTCTAGAAACCATTCGACCTGTAGCGGAAACTGGGGTAGATTACATTTCTACTAGTGCACCTATTACCCGCTCAACTTGGCTGGATTTGAGTATGAAAATTAATTGAGAAGGTCAAATTGGTAAATTTGTACTATATTTGTATAGTAAGTCACTAGGGATAAGTTGAATTTGGCTCTATTCCTGAATAATTGTGTTTACATCTCCAATCAAAACGCTATAGACTTTTTACTTAAGCGGCTGATCTTCACAGCTTATGACCCAGTTCCATCTCCAAGCCCCTTTTACTCCGACAGGAGACCAACCCCAAGCAATCGCGCAATTAGTTGCCTCACTCCAAGCTAATAACCGTATACAAACCCTGCTAGGAGCTACTGGTACGGGTAAGACTTATACTGTAGCTAAGGTGATCGAGGAAATTGGTAAACCGGCTTTAGTTCTGGCTCACAATAAAACCTTAGCAGCTCAGTTGTGTAATGAGTTACGGGATTTCTTTCCCCATAATGCGGTTGAGTACTTTATTTCCTACTACGACTATTACCAGCCAGAAGCTTATATTCCTGTAACCGATACCTATATTGAAAAAACCGCAGCGATTAATGATGAAATCGATATGCTGCGTCATTCCGCCACGCGATCGCTGTTTGAGCGCCGGGATGTGATTGTGGTAGCCTCGATTAGCTGTATCTATGGTCTGGGGATTCCTTCAGAATACCTCAAAGCAGCTATTCCTTTTCGGGTAGGTACAGAAATTGATCAACGGCAGCTTTTGCGAGATTTAGCCTCTGTCCAATATGCTCGTAATGATGTGGAATTAGGGCGAGGTCGTTTTCGGGTCAAGGGAGATGTTCTAGAAATTTGCCCTGCCTACGAAGACCGGATTGTTCGGGTAGAATTCTTTGGGGATGAAGTTGATGCGATTCGCTATGTTGACCCGGTTACAGGGGGAATTCTTCAAAGCTTAGATACCTTAAATATCTACCCAGCGCGGCACTTTGTTACCCCTGATGAGCGATTAGAGGAAGCTTGTTTAGAGATTGAGGAAGAACTCCGAGGGCAGTTGGGGCGATTGGAGCAAGAGGGAAAACTGTTAGAGGCTCAGCGCATTGAACAGCGGACTCGTTATGACTTAGAGCTACTGCGGGAAGTCGGTTACTGCAACGGTGTAGAAAACTATTCCCGTTTTTTAGCAGGACGTAATGCCGGGGAGCCACCAGAATGTTTGATTGATTATTTTCCCGAAGACTGGCTGTTGGTAGTTGATGAGTCCCACGTTACGGTACCGCAGATTCGGGGAATGTACAATGGAGATCAAGCCAGAAAACGAGTACTCATTGAGCATGGCTTTCGTCTACCCAGTGCAGCAGATAACCGTCCCTTAAAGGCAGAGGAGTTTTGGACTAAGGTCAATCAATGTATCTTTGTGTCTGCAACCCCTGGAGATTGGGAAATGGAAATTTCCGAAGACCGGATCGTTGAACAAGTGATTCGTCCCACGGGAGTAATTGATCCAGAAATTTTTGTACGTCCCACAGAAGGACAAGTAGATGACCTTTTAGGTGAAATTAAAGATAGAGTTAACCGTCAGGAAAGGGTATTAATAACTACCCTAACTAAGCGGATGGCAGAAGATTTGACAGAATATCTCCAAGAGAGAGGAATTCAGGTGCGCTATCTACACTCAGAGATTAACTCTATTCAGCGGATCGAAATTCTACAGGATTTGCGAGACCAGAAGTTTGATGTGCTGGTTGGGGTGAATTTGTTACGGGAGGGGTTGGATTTACCGGAAGTCTCTTTAGTTGCCATTTTGGATGCAGACAAAGAAGGCTTTTTACGGGCTGAGAGATCACTAATTCAAACCATAGGTAGAGCCGCACGTCATGTACGAGGACAGGCGATTTTGTATGCTGATAATCTGACCAAAAGTATGGCCAAAGCCATCGATGAAACAGACCGGCGTCGCGGCATTCAGCTAGCCTATAATCGGATGCATGGCATTACTCCCAAACCAATTGTCAAGAAATCCAGTAACGCCATTTTAGCTTTCCTCGATATCTCCCGGCGCTTGAATGCCGATCAACTCGAAGATGTTTATCAACAAGCCAATGATTTGCCCTTGGAACAGATTCCTGAATTGATTTCCCAGTTAGAAACCCAGATGAAGGAAGCCGCTAAAAAGCTAGAGTTTGAAGAAGCAGCCAAATATCGCGATCGCATTAAGCACTTAAGGGATAAGTTGTTAGGGCAAGAAAATTGAGAATTGAGAATTGAGAATTGAGAATTGAGAATTGAGAATTGAGAATTGAGAATTGAGAATTGAGAATTGAGAATTGAGAATTGAGAATTGAGAATTGAGAATTGAGAATTGGGGTAAATAAATGACCAATGACCAATGACCAATGACAAACAACAAAAAACTAACAACAAAAAACTAACACCAAGTTTTCACAACACGACCTGTTAGTTGTTGCTGGAGCCAGGGGGTGTTGGCTGAGTGGGATTTGAGGGTTTGTTGGTCTACTCTCCAAGTCTTTTGAGGGTCAAACAAAACGAGTTCTGCTGGTTGATTGGGAGCGATCGCGGCGGGGGTTTGTCCTAGACAAATTGCTGATTTTGTGCTAAGAGACTGCCACAGTTCTAAGGCTGACCAATCCCCTTTTTCTACGAGATAGTGCCACAGTAGAGGTAAAGCTAACTCTAAACCAATTACCCCTGGTGGTGCTTGAGCAAAGCTGACGGTTTTCTCTTCGTAGGCGTAGGGAGTATGGTCAATAGCGATCGCATCTAAGATACCTTCTCTGATACCCTGGAGTAATGCCTTTTGGTCAACTGGGTTGCCAAGGGGGGGTTTTAAGTGCAAATTGGGGTGGTAGCTAGCCAAATCTTCGGTATTGAGCAACAGATGCATCCAAGTAGTGCTAGCGGTTATGGGTAATCCCCGTGCCTTAGCTTCTGCAATGAGTTGTACACTGCGACCAGTGGAAATGCGCATTAAATGCACTGGTGTACCAACAGTTGCTACTACTTCTAATAAAGCCGCAAGAGCAGCAGATTCGGCAATAGCGGGACTCCCCGATAAGCCTAAGCGAATCGATTGTATGCCTTCTCGGATTACCCCTTCACCGGCTAGCTGAGAGTCATAAGGCATCAGTGCCACTGGCTTACCCAAAGGTTGGAGGTATTCCAAGAGCCGTCGGACTAGAGCTAGATTGGATAGAGGTGCCCCATCGGTAAAACCAATTACCCCTGCTGCGGCTAGTTCGGATAATTCAGTCATTTTTTGCCCTTCTATACCCTGAGTTAAAGCACCCCAGTAATTTAGAAGAGGAGGAGATAGGGGTAGGAAATCAGCAGAAAATTGCTCTTTTTCCCAATTCTCCCCTGTTGTTAGTGCTTGCTGCTTTTGATTTAATAGTGCTAGGCCACTTAGATTATCCAGAGGTGGTAAGGTATCAGGTAAGATTGACAACCGAGTGAAGCCTCCAGTTGCAGCTGCTGTAAGGAGTGAGGATAAGATTTCCCTGTGTTCATGTCCCGGTTCTCCAGAGTGAGAGTACAAATCCACCAATCCTGGCCCTAAAATCAGTCCCTGGCAATCCCGCACTAATGTATCGACTGGAAAATCAGAAATTTTCGTTTCAACTGCCTTGATCCAACCAGATGCAATCAGCACATCTGCCGGTCTGTCAGTTTGGGAAACTGGGTCTAAAATTCTAACTTGTTGGAGTAGTTCGCTGTTCATATGGATTAATACTCCCTAGCATATCACATCAATAGGCATAACTATCAATAGAAGTACCTAGAAAGTATGAGGAAACAGGATTAGGGCAAATGGATCTTAACCCTGTTTAATTACTTTAGCCAGAGAATAGCTGAGGAGGCTGAGGGGGCTGAGGAGCTGAGGGGGCTGAGGGAGCTGAGGGGGCTGAGGAGCTGGGGGGGCTGAGGGAGCTGAGGAGGCGGAGGGAGCTGGGGGAGCTGAGGGGGCTGAGGGAGCTGAGGGAGCTGTGGGAGCTGAGGGAGCTGTAGCTTTTTTAATAAATTAAAATTGACTTTAATTACTCACTTAATTCTTAATTCTTCATTTTTTATT
>JAAHFP010000076.1 GCA_010672925.1 Symploca sp. SIO1C2
TCTAGACATTTTTTTGACCTTGTTGTGTGGTGGTTCTAGTTTGACTGAACACGCAAGGTTTTTTCTACTGGGTCAGAGAATTTACTTTGAGCGCGATCGCTCTTTGGGGTTTCGCGATCGCTCTTTGGGGTTTCGCGATCGCTCTTTGGGGTTTCGCGATCGCTCTTTGGGGTTTCGCGATCGCTCTTTGAGGTTTTGCGATCGCTCTTTGGGGTTTCGCGATCGCTCTTTGAGGTTTTGCGATCACTCTTTGGGGTTTTGCGAACAGCTATTTACTTGTGGGTATAACCCTTATACTTGGCTCAGGCAAGGCGCTTATCTTAGTGCCATTCGGCTGCCATCCCCTTGTTAACTTACCAGAGAATGTCTTAACCGCCCTGGCGACTGCTATAGATCATATCAAATCCGGTTCTCAGATCAGGGAAAAAATGATTCAAAGTCCCCCAGAATTGGGGGATTTAGGGGGCGAAAGAATACCTTTTTTTAACTGGATTTGGTATCAGTAGTTAAAATCAATAAAATCTAAAATCTAAAATCTAAAATCTAAAATCTTTACCCATTGGGGATATCTAATTCAATATTAGGCCCTCGGTCTAGTACTTCAATATCCCACTGACCACGACGACTAGTTTCAAAGACTATATAACGCCCATCAGCACTAATGCTAGGGTTGCGTAACCAGCTAACATATCCTGGAGTCAGGCTCTGGGAGCGTTTAGTAACCCGGTCATAGAGTTTGATTTCTGTGCGTCCTTGGGTGCTGGCAAGGTAGACAAGGTAGCGGCCAGTATAGCTCAAACTAGGACTCTCAATGATCACCTCTTGTTGATTTAAGCGGAGTAGATCTACTAATTCTCGCTTCTGCAAATCATACATGAGCATTTGGCGATCGCTACCTCGGTTAGACAAAAAGGCAATAAATCGACCATCACCGCTCAATGCTGGTTGCTCATCGGTATAGCGGCTATTAAGGATAGCTGGAGCAAATTGCTGGTTGGTGGGACCACAGGCGACAAGCATACCTGTCAAACTTAACCCAATAGTCCAACTCAGCCATTTTTGCATTAGGGAACTCCAAGAAATAAATTATCCCAATTTTTGGACTTGCCTTACTCCCTCAGCTCCCCCAGCTTCCTCAGCTCCCTCAGCTTCCTCAGCTCCCCCAGCTTCCTCAGCTCCCTCAGCTCCCCCAGCTCCCCCAGCTCCCTCAGTGATGGGATGTTTATTGATTCGGAAGTCCCTTCGCCCTATACTACTGACTGTTATCAATATTCATAGTCACCCAAATTCTTGTTGTCTTCCTCAGAAAAATCTATTGGTTGGAAGTCAACATAATCATCTGGTGGTATCTTGTCAACATTGGCTGGCTCATCTCTAAGAGGTTGAGATGTTTCTCGTTCTGTTGATGGACGACGCCTTTTTGGACTAGAGAAAGTTTCTGAGGAATTGCTTTCTGGGGGTTGAGAACGAGGACGTCGAGAGCGGGGTGGTTGATCTTCCCAATCACTACCTAGGGAAGCTTCCCAATTATCCACAGGTGGTTCTGGAGGACGGCGACTCGGACGAGAGCGAGGTGGTTGCTCTTCCCAATCCGTATCTAGAGAAGCATTCCAACTATCTGCAGGTGGTTCTGAAACACGGCGGCTAGGACGAGAGGGACGTCTACGGGGACGCTCTTCTGAGCCATACTCTTGTGAACTACTTCGACTTCTGGGACTACGTACTTCTCCTTCATACCTATCTGTACGGCGCTCCCGGTAATCATCACTTCCTCGAAGCCGACGACGATTGCTGTATCGCTCCTCCATCGAGTCTAGTTCTTCATAATCTTCAACCTCTGCTTGTTGTGTACGATAAACCCGACTTACGGGTCGCTCATCATCCACAATAGGTGTATTACGCTTCGCTTGTTCTGTAGCAATACTCCGTAAACGAATGGTTTCAAAAGCAAAAAATATAGCAGAACCAGCCAATAGATATTGACTAAATTGTAAAATTGGGTCTAGCCGCCATCCTTGGGTTAAGAGAATCAAGCCACATAAGAGTCCGACTGCTGAAAAAAATATATCGTGGTCTCGTGAGAGCTCTGGACGTACAGAACGCATAAAGTAGAGACCTACTCCTGCTACTGCCAGAAAAATGCCCAGAAGACTGGCTGAGTTTGCCCCAAGATTTAGCTGTGCTAGAACAATCGCTGAATTTAGCCCGAAGTTTGTTACCATCGCTACCCTCCTTCGTCAGTTCTATAGTAACGAGTTATGCACACAAACCCCCACTTTAACTGGATATATCGATAAAGATTTTTATATTAGTCTGTTTTGCTGATATAGCAGTCGCCAGGGCGGTTAACAAGGGGCTTAAGCCCCTTATTCTTTGGCTTTGAGGCAATATTAATATACCAAAATAGGGCAGCTGATGTACTCGCTGCCCTAAGCTCGAACCGAACTGTGAAAAACTACAGCCCCTGTTTAAAAGCGTTGGATTTTATCCTTCTGGCTAATCCAGATTAACGATACTGTTACGGGGATAACCACAATGACAGTACCCCAAAAAAGACTCCAGAATAAATTTGCTAACGAAGGCGTCATGGAACTTCAACCCTAGTTGGTATTTTTTTAATGTGTGAGCTACCTAGTCCTCTAAAAAGAAAAGGCTTCCTGTCTCATCCGCTGATGCCTCTACTTTCCCCAAGAAAAGCTTTGGTCTAACTCAGCGTCCTCAGGCAGACTCCCTGGCCCCCAAGGAGTATATTTTTTGACGCTTGATTATTGCGCTGGTGGTTGGAGTGCCAACCAATTATGTCTTTATGTTACCAGCTTCTGAGACATCATCAGCTGAACAATTGCCAGAATCAACTCTCCCAGAGGGATACAGGTTATTTGCTAAATATAACTTAATGAAAATGAGAGTAATTTCATCAAAATACTTTACAAATCTTGAGAATTAAGTTAATGTATTTACATACAGACGAACAAAACGTCTGCCGAACCTTGATAATTCATTAAGTTATTATACCTAGCATGACTACCACCCTTCAGCAACGCGAAAGCGCTTCTGTTTGGCAGCAGTTCTGCAACTGGGTCACCTCCACCAACAACCGCCTCTATGTAGGCTGGTTCGGTGTTCTGATGATCCCTTGCCTACTCACTGCTACCACCTGCTTCATCATTGCCTTCATCGCTGCTCCTCCTGTGGACATCGACGGCATCCGTGAGCCTGTTGCTGGCTCCTTGCTGTATGGCAACAACATCATCTCTGGTGCTGTTGTTCCTTCTTCCAACGCTATTGGTCTACACTTCTACCCCATCTGGGAAGCAGCTTCTCTTGATGAGTGGTTGTACAACGGTGGCCCTTACCAGTTGGTGGTTTTCCACTTCCTCATCGGAATCTTCTCCTACATGGGTCGTCAGTGGGAACTCAGCTACCGCTTAGGAATGCGTCCTTGGATCTGCGTTGCTTACAGTGCACCTGTTGCAGCTGCTACCTCCGTATTCTTAATCTACCCTCTAGGTCAAGGTAGCTTCTCCGATGGTATGCCTTTGGGAATCAGCGGAACCTTCAACTTCATGTTCGTGTTCCAAGCAGAGCACAACATCCTAATGCACCCCTTCCACATGTTGGGAGTAGCCGGTGTATTCGGTGGTTCTCTGTTCAGTGCAATGCACGGTTCTTTGGTAACCTCCTCCTTGGTACGTGAGACCACCGAGAGCGAATCCCAGAACTACGGCTACAAGTTCGGACAAGAGGAAGAGACCTACAACATCGTTGCAGCTCACGGCTACTTCGGTCGTTTAATCTTCCAATATGCTTCTTTCAACAATAGCCGTTCCTTGCACTTCTTCTTGGGTGCATGGCCAGTAATTGGAATCTGGTTCACCGCATTGGGCATCAGCACCATGGCGTTCAACCTGAATGGTTTCAACTTCAACCAGAGCGTAATCGACTCACAGGGTCGTGTAGTAGGAACCTGGGCAGATGTGCTAAACCGCGCCAACTTGGGATTTGAAGTAATGCACGAGCGCAACGCTCACAACTTCCCCTTAGACTTGGCAGCAGGCGAAGCAGCTCCCGTAGCACTACAAGCTCCTGCTATCAACGGTTAATAGTTAGTGCCGGTTGAATAACGTAAATGATTCAACTTTTTAACTAAATAACCAAAAGCGCCTTCCATTGAAAGGGGGGCGCTTTTTTTTGCATTATGATCGTAGAAGAGAGATAATAGGTAGGGCTTGCTGAATAAGTAACAAGTAACAAGTAAAAAGTAACAAGTAAGAAGGAATGAAGCATTTATCCTCGTTTTGAGCACTTCCATTCCCCAAGGTTACTCAGGGATTTCCCATGAAAGTGCAAGGAAATTGAACCCATCGATACAAAAACCTTGCACTTTTTCAGGGGAAAAATGATTGAAAGCCTCGTCTGGCATAGCTTACACACTTATTCAGCAGACCCTAGGTAGTGTTGTTACAGTTTATGTTAGTGGTTTAGCTAAAAAAATTAGTACTCATGCTGTAAAACAAATTGAGCTTTGGGATAGAGAAGACCTCAAAAATGTATTTAATAAAGTATGTGTGTAATCCACTAAAAATAAATTTCCAATTCCCAATTCGACCTTCTCTTAATTTATTCAAACAATGAAGCAAACATTAACCGAAGGTAGCGTCGGTGGGCATCTCGTAAAGTTGACTATCCCCATGATCTGGGGTATTTTCGCGGTCATCGCTTTTAGCCTCATTGATACTTATTTTGTCGCCCACCTAGGAACCAAGCCGCTTGCTGCGATGAGTTTTACCTTTCCAGTAGTCTCAGCTTTAGGTAGTCTGGCACTGGGTTTAGGAGTTGGAGCTTCTTCTGTTATCGCCCGTGCTATTGGAGAAGGCGATCGCACTAAAGTACAACGATTGACTACTGACAGTTTAACTCTCTCTCTGCTAGTTGTTGGCATCTTTATTATTATTGGACTAACTACCATCAAGCCACTGTTTACTGTTTTAGGTGCTGAACCTGATATTCTTCCCTTGATTCAGGACTATATGCAAATCTGGTATTGGGGGATGATTTTTCTGGTAGTGCCAATGGTAGGCAACAGTGCCATCCGCGCCGCTGGTAATACCAAGGTTCCCAGCCTGATTATGACTGTTGCTGCTGCCATCAATATTGCCTTAGATCCTTTGTTTATCTTTGGTTTTGCAGGTTTTCCTGGGCTAGAACTACAAGGAGCAGCTATTGCCACAGTTATTTCACGGGCAATGACTTTACTGGCATCTTTACTAGTTTTGCACTATCGAGAAAGGATGCTGTGTTTTAACTTACCCAAGCTACAGGTAGTCTTAAAGTCCTGGCAAAATATCCTTCATGTGGGTTTACCAGCTGCTGGAACTAGTTTAATTACACCTATTTCCATTGGATTGATCACCAGTATTATCGCTACTTACGGTCCTCTAGCTGTCGCTGGTTTCGGTATTGCCTCACGGGTAGAGTCCTTTGCCTTAATTGTGATCGTGGCATTGTCTGCAATTATTGGTCCGTTTGTCGGACAGAATTGGGGAGCCAAAAAGTACCATCGTGTACGTCAAGCCCTACGTTTGAGCTCTCTGTTTTGTCTGTTTTGGGGAATTTTGCTGGCGGGGGTTCTGGCTCCCACGGCTCCTTGGCTAGCATCAGTTTTTAATAGTAATCCCACTGTAGTAACAATCGCGGCAACCTATTTAGTAATTGTCCCGATTAGCTATGCTGCTTCGGGTATTATTCTAATTTCTAGTGCTACTTTTAATGCTCTTGGTAAGCCTCTACCATCTTTAGTGATGATTTTGGTTAGGATGTTTATTCTCTATATTCCTCTAGCTTATCTTGGTAGTTGGTTATTCGACATTAACGGCATTTTCTTTGCAGCTTGTTTCTCCAATCTAGCTGTTGGTGTAGGAGCCTATATCTGGAATCGCATAGCCTGCAACCAGCAAGCAGCTAAAGAATCGCAACAACCTTCACTGGCGACTGTTGAGTGAATAAGAAACCCACCCCTAACCCCTCCAAGGAGGGGAATTGGAGGCAGGAGGAACAAGAGTTTTCCCTACTAACTCTTACCAATGACAAACAACAAATGACATACTCACGATGAGAAGGCTGTACTTTTTACTTCCGGGAACAACACCAAATTTTGGTGGTGGTGGACTTTGGGCTGAATTGAAAACTTTCAATCTAGCTAGACAAATTTGTCATGCCGAAATTGTTACCTATAGACAGCGAGAATCCGACCATATATTTCTAGATGACTGTCTCAAGGAGAGTAATTTAGATGATTGTGTTTTTGTGCTCAGCTGGGGTTTTGATGTAGCCAAGTTGGTAGCTAAGCTCAAGCGACATCACGTCATCTATCATGCCCATAGTAGCGGTTATGGATTTAGTCTACCTTCTCATATCCCCATCATCTCAGTGAGTCGCAATACAATGGGTTACTGGGGACAAAAGTCTCCCAATTCGTTAATTTACTATTTACCTAATCAGATTGGTGAAGAATTTTGTAATTTGGCTCAGCAACGGGATATTGATGTGCTGGTACAAGTGCGTAAATCCTCAGAATATTTGTTAGAGCAACTGGTTCCGGCGTTGCAAACCCACTGTAGGGTTGAGCTTTTGGACGGTTATGTTGAGGATTTGGCTGCATTGTTCAATCGCACTAAGATTTATCTTTATGACTCCGCTGAATATTGGGCAGTAAGTCGAGTTTCCGAAGGCTTTGGACTACCACCTCTGGAGGCATTAGCTTGCGGCTGTCAGGTATTTTCCAGTGTAAACAGTGCGTTAGCAGACTATCTTGATCCTGGATTCAATTGCCACAAAATTGCTGGCTATTCTAGGGAATATGATGTTCAACGAATTTTAGCAGTATTAAATTCCGCTAACTACCCATATTTACCAGATTCATGGTTTGAAGAGTACCGTGCAGAAAAACTAGAGAAGGGGTTGAGAGTCATTTTAACAGAAATTAATGCATTTTTTGACCATCGTCAGGTTACAAAAGCTAATATTGCAGGACTTAGTTGGTGGAGAATTTGGAGATTATTAACGACGCGATTGCTAACTAAAGTGCAAAAAAAACTTAAAATTTAAGGGTAATTTTGCCTTTAAAAAATTTTCACCTTCTGGGAAAATTTTATGGACAATAATCTTTAATTTTTAATTTTTAATTCTGAGCTAGTTTCTGTTGTTGCTTCATTATCTAATGGTTGTACTGGTTCAGCTAATTGCTCTTTTTCCTCAGATACTTCTATATCAAACCAGAAAGTAGTGCCGATGCCAACTTCACTGACTAAATGTACCCGAGAATGATGTCTTTCTATAATATTTTTGACAATCGAGAGACCTAACCCAGTTCCTTCCAGAGTATGAACTCGATTTTCGACACGAGAAAATCTCTCAAAAATAGCCTCTTGGTCTTCTAAATCGATACCTATTCCTGTATCAGAAATTTCAACCCGCACTCTTTCTTTTACATCTTGGTGATTGAATTCATTATCTAGTTTATAGGCACGAATAGTTACTCTTCCACCTGGTTCAGTAAATTTCAGAGCGTTACCAACTAAGTTATCAAATACTTGGAGTAACAGATCGTAATGACCTAGTACTGGACGTAAATTGGAAGCAATATCTTTTCCTAGTTCAATTCCCTTATCTTTAGCATTCAACTGATAAGTCCTTAGGGTTTGATCTATTGGTTGAGCAAGATCCACTGGTTCAAAGTGATATATTCGACAAGACTCTAGTCGTGATAAATCTAGGACATCATTAACTAGGCGGGTTAATCTGTCAGTTTCACGATTAGCAGTTTCGAGAAACTCTTGACGCTGGCCTTCACTGAGGTCTTCGCCGTATTCGTGAAGAGTTTCGATAAAAGATTTGATATTAAATAGAGGTGTTCTTAGTTCGTGAGAGACGTTACTAATAAAGTTACTTTTTGCCTGGTTTAGCTCCGCTTCACGGGTAATATCCTGCACCGTCATTGCAATTCCTTTGATGCTCTCACGGTACTGATCAAGCACCCTTATGAGCAGAATGCGGACAGTGCGAGCTGTTGGTTCGGTGAGAGTAATGCGGAATTCTTCTCCTTCACGATATTCCTGATTCTTGTTTTTTAAGGAATTTTCATCGACTATTTGATATAGGGAACGTGTTAATTTCTTAGTTACTGATGTAGGTAGGTGATGAAGAACATTTTCTCCTACCAAGTTCAGATTTTCTTCCCAACTAAAAAAGCGTCGTGCTGCTGGGTTAACTAACATTACTTGCAAATTGGTATCAATCAGTACCGCACCATCAGCAATGGTGGAAACCAAAGTTTCCAGCTTGGCTTTTTCAGCGGTTAATTCTTCAATATTTTGCTCCTCATAGTGCTCTAAACGCTCTGTCATCTCATTAAAACTGATGATAAGTTCCCCTAGTTCTCCTCCCAAAGGTAGGTCAATCCGCTGCTTGAAATTCTTGGCAGCAATATTTTTAACCCCTACTAATAGTTCTTTAATTGGCTTGGTGATGGTTAAAGCGTTAAGCACTCCGCTCAAAATCATCATTACCCAAATTGAGATAAAGACAGAAATAGTTACATCCCTGGTTAAATTCGAGGAGGCAACAACTGTAGGGTTAGGGTTAATGCCAATAGCCAGTACCCCTAAATACTTATTTTCATGGGTGAGAGGAACAAAGACATCAGTCACTTCTCCATTAGGGGTTAGATGCTGCCGCACCATTGGCAAATCTAAGTTTTTGGCGTAGTTCTCCGGTAACTCAATCCGACGTTGAATTGTTAAGGAGTTCTGTACCATGGATTCAGAGAAAGGAATTCCATAGAAAATTTGACCATCTTCATCAGCGTAGAGCATGTAGCGTACACTGGAAGTACTACGGTAGAAGCGGTCTGAAAAGCGAGCTACTTCCGTTAGATCGTTTTCTGCAATTTGAGGAGCTACATTGGCAGCTAACAAGAGACCTAAGTCACTACCAAAGCGAGTGTCATTGAGTCTTGCATCCTGCTGAATGGTATTGACAGCCCAGAAGGTCAAACCACTCATAATTAAAGAGACGACTAGCGTTGCCGCTGCCATCAACTTAGTCTGGAGTGTAAACTCCGACCACCAATGCGCAATTACTTCCCTAAGAGTTTTTAGCACAGCTAGCAAAGTCAGCCTACCACATATCAAACGGACAAGTGAACTGCCTATACTCACCTGATGCAGGGAGTTTTGGCTTCCAAATTCAAAGGAAATACAACAATAGTAGGCTTAAGTCTACTATGTTGTCTGAAGTCTCTGACTTTGGCAGCAGTCCTGGTTCTCAAGACCGATATTGTTTGATGCCTTCTGCTTTGATATTGGTTGCCCCATTGCCATCCCTGTGATAGATAGTACCACGGGAGTTACACAGAAAGACCTGTACATCCCAGGGTAAACTATCAACGATGTTAACGGTGATTTTTGGGAAAGAAAGTGCAAGGTTTTCGAGCCCATCGGTACAATTTCTTTGCACCTCCTGAGAAAAATTCCCTAAAACCTAAAACCTTAACTACCAACTACTACCTGCTACCTAACACCTATTCAAACCGAAAAATTACGACTTATTCAGCCAGCTCTAAAATACACAGTGCGATCACAGCACATCATCTCACCTCCTTGATTTCTATTAGTCAATAGTTATTAAGTGCTAATTGCCAATTTCCAACTCCCAGTCTGATTTAACCAGACAGAGAATCTGCTTGCCGGAGGCGATTGCCGATATCCTTACGGTAGTATATCCCCTCAAATTTAATGCAATCCATAGCTGCATAAGCTTGAGCTATCGCCTCGTCCAAAGTATCACCAGTGGCAGTAACTCCCAGCACACGACCACCGTCGGTTACTAATTGTTGCTGCACTAACCTAGTACCGGCAAAGAAAACAGCTGCTTCTAACTCTTGTGCTTGTTCAATGCCCGTAATCACCTTACCCTTTTGGTAACTACCAGGATAACCCTCTGCTGCCGCGATAACACAAGCAGCTGCTCCTGGTTTCCAGACAATTGGTGGCAGTTGTGAGAGGGTTTGCTTAGTACAGGCAAACAATAAGTCTTCTAGGGGAGTTTCTAACAAAGGTAGGATGGCTTGGGTTTCTGGATCACCAAAGCGACAATTAAATTCCAGCACTATTGGATCTCCTGCAGGAGTAATCATCAATCCTGCATAGAGGACACCCCGATAGTCAATGTCCCTGTCCTGTAAGGCTTGAACTACAGGCTGAAGGATTTCTTCCTCAATGCGGGTCATCAATGCCTGGTTGACAATTTGTGCGGGAGCATAAGCTCCCATCCCTCCAGTGTTTTCCCCAGTATCCCCCTCTCCAATAGGTTTGTGATCTTGGGCTGGTAGCAAGCTTCTGATACTCACCCCATCTGTCAGGGCTAATACAGAAACCTCTTGACCTGTGAGATATTCTTCAATGATTACCGTACCAAAACCTTTTTGGAAAAGGGACTCCACAGCTAGTTGTGCTTCCTCAACTGTGGCAGCAACTGTAACTCCTTTACCTGCGGCCAAGCCATCAGCCTTGACAACAATTGGTGCCCCCTGTGCTTGCAAATAAGCTTTAGCTGGCTCAACTTCTGTAAAAGTAGCGAAACTAGCAGTAGGGACACCAGCAGACTGCATTAGTTTCTTTGCCCAGTTTTTACTCGACTCAATTTGTGCCCCTTCTTTGGTGGGACCAAAAACCATTATGTCCTCCTGCTGTAAGTAATCAGTAATTCCTACTGCTAGAGGAAGTTCTGGTCCCACGACGACTAAAGAAATACCGTTAACTAAAACAAACCGGGCAATTCCCTCAAAATCATCGACTCTTATGGGAAAATTCTGGCAACCTTTTGTCGTAGCTGTACCACCATTACCAGGGATAAAAATCACCTGCTTAATTCTTTGAGATTGTAGCAATTTCCAGGCAAGAGCATGTTCCCTTCCCCCATTGCCAACTACCAAAACCTTCACTTGCTCCTCACACTCCAAAAAAAGATTAAACTTTTTGCCTGAATAGGCTATCATACAAAAATTACCGCTCTTTCTGCTGACGGTAGCGCTGTTTAAATTCCTGTTGTCGTTGTTTGTGATCAACTAGAGGAGCAGGATAACCGCAGACGTCGCGATCGCGTTGGTCAATCTTACCAGTAACTAGATGTTCTGTATCTATAGATCCCAATTCTGGGAGCCATTGTCTGATGTATTCAGCATCTGGATCAAATTTCTGAGCTTGACTAGCAGGGTTAAAAATCCGCAGTGGTTTGGGATCCATACCGCTGGAGGCACTCCACTGCCAACCACCATTGTTGGCAGATAAGTCCCCATCAAAAAGTTTCTGTAGGAAATACTTTTCTCCCCACTGCCAATTTATGAATAAATCTTTAGTTAGGAAACTAGCAACAATCATCCGGCAGCGATTATGCATCCAGCCTGTTTGATTCAATTGGCGCATGGCAGCATCAACAATGGGATAGCCGGTTTTGCCCTCACACCAAGCTTGAAATAGCTTTGGATTATTATCCCAGGGGAAGTCTTTAAATAAATCGCGATAAGGACCATCTGCCAATTCTGGGAAGAAATACATTGCATGTTGATAAAACTCTCGCCAAGCTAGTTCTTTTTGCCAGGTTTGAATACTATTGCGGTTTTCATCACTACGACTTAAAGTATAGGCAGTCTGTGCAGTATTCCATACAGTACGGATACCAATTGTTCCAAATTTCAAGGCAGCACTGAGTTGAGAAGTACCATCCATGCTGGGAAAGTTGCGCTGTTGTTGGTACTCTGTAATGGTACGGTCGCAAAATTTTTCTAGGGCTTCTTGAGCAGCTTTTTCCCCTGGTGCGACTAACAATTCATTGTCCCAGCGGTAGCCTAAATCTGGGGCAGTAGGCAAAGGAATTGTACCCACTGACTCCGCAATATCGAGTTCTTGCTGTGTTAGTCCTTCAACATCTTTTAATGATTCTACCGGTTGGGCTTTTGGTTGCTGGCTCCAGTTTTTCCAAAAAGGAGTGTAAATTGTGTAGGGTTTGTTAGACTGAGTGACAATTTCTCCTGGGGCATGGAGAAGCTGATCCCAACTATTATGGATTTCGATACCCTTTTGTTGAAGAGCTTCTCTAACTTTTTTATCTCTAGTTTGAGAGTAAGGTTCCACATCCCAATTCCAGAAGACAGCCTTGGCATGGAGGGCAACTGCTAGGGAGGGAATTGCTTTAGTTGGCTCTTCATGGAGGATTAATAGCTGGCTACCCAGTTGTAGATAACGCTGCTGTAATTGTTGTAAACAGCCAATCATATAAGTGACCCTGGCTGGAGCAATGTCGTCTCGCTCTAAGATATTAGGATCAAGGCAGAAAATACCTACCACCTTAGAACTTTGCTGTCGGGCAGCTGCTAAGCCTACATTGTCGGTAATTCTCAAGTCGCGGCGATGCCAGAAGATAATCATTGGTTATTTTTCTCTGTGTTTTCTATGCCTGGTGGTGAAAAATTTTCATTTGGACTGCCTTCTGCCTTCCTGCCTGCAAAGTACTAAGCAAATCCAATTAGCCCAATCATAGTTACAGTGATCGCTAATAGAGCTACCCAAATAAATTGATTATCTTTGGTGTTGATCTCAGAAGGATCGACTGGTTCTTTTTCTAATGAGGTCTGAGGATTACGCTTAGCGCTCACTAAATTACCACTACCGCGACTTGCCTTAGGATCGCTGTCGGATAATCCCCCTAAATCGGGAATTTGCGTCAGCCATTCTGTCCGTCGCTGCAACTGAGGAGCTTCTAGAATATAGAGTAAGTTTTTGCTTTGTTTACGAGTTTCTAAGTCAGGATGTTTACCTAAACGCCGACAAAGCGCGATCGCTTCCGATGCCTGTCCATTAGCATTGTAAGCTGTTACCAACCAAATTTGTACCTCTCCCCCTAAACGAGAATTGGGATTTACCAAAGCAGTTGCTGCTTCTAGGCGCTGCACCGAGATGCGATACTCACCACCTTCAAAGGCGGCTTTTCCCACTTGGTACTCAATACGAAATTTTTCTTGCTCTTCTGAACCCACTTTTATCAATGGTTAATTGTTAATTTTTAATTTTAATGGAATTTTGGGAACCAAATTGATCACTAATACGTCATTTGCCCCTATTCCTCTAAAGCTTTCGAGGTGACACTATGCTCACGACATCTCCATCTCGACAAAATTTTTGGCATCAGTTTAAGCTGACTAAAAATTTTATCCCCTTGACTATAGGAGTTGCTTTGCTAACTGCCTTAGGAATCGCCATGGAGACTAAACCAACTCTGGCTCAGTCTCAACACTACAATGGCCGTACTTACCGCAGAACGATTTCTATTCCTCGACAAACTCGTTCCACCAATAACCGCTCTTATCCAGGGTCGCCCTATTACCATGATCATCATTCCGGAAGATCCCATCACCATCATCAGCACAACCAAGTAGTGGATTATGACTATTATCGTTCAGGGACATACTATCCTTATGACCGCTACAACAGAGTAAGGACTTTTAACCATCCTTATTCAAGATCGCCCTATGACTATGATCGTTACCATAGAGTGAGGAAAAGGTCTCCCCATTTACCAAGGTATAACCGAAGAACCCATGGTGGTACACAATTTATCTTTGATTCCCCTGGATTAACTATTCGCTTGGGGCGATAATTGAATTTCAAGAATTAGTAACACTGCCGTGGATTTGGAAGTCCACGGCTTATCAATAGTTAATTCGCGAGTATCACCTGCGAATTAACTATCGGGCTCTACACAACCTGAAGTTTTAATGGCAGACTACTCATTTTTACTCGGTAAAGACATTACCGGGGTTTTTGTAGTTTGTTGTTCAACATTGCAGCTAGCAACCTGTGATTGACTCTGGCTTTGTTTTTGAGTTTGAGCTTGACTTTGGCTAGTAGCTACCACAAACCCGAACCCAAAAGACAGACAAAAGCCAAGCAAAACAACAATTGATTTCTGCGGCAGTCGAAGAATGATTGACACCCCTTGCTCATCTGGATTCAACTTAGGGTTCTGGCTACCATTTGGAAAAACGCTCATAGAAGTTTAGTCCTCCTAAAAAATTGTTCATAAGCCTGGAGAAAAGGAACACGATAGGAGGAAGCCTAGGAGCTCTGCGACAAACTAATTAGGACTCCATCCTTCCGTAGTCACTTATATACTTCCAAGATTGTCTATATTTTATATCAAGCTCACTTGATTTCGTCACTAGTCAAAAAAGGTATGAGGCAGAAGTCAGAAGGTGAGAAAGCTTGTAAACTAAGAGTTTTAACCTTTTTTGATAGTGTGTGGCAATTTTTGCTAACCACTAAACAATATGGGCGAACGGTGAGTAGCCTTGATTTTACATTTTTTAACACAAAGCTGATCACATATGTCCGACTACACAATAAGAACAAAGCTAAACCTCTTTACAGCAACTATAAGATAGATTGACTATTTTCTATCTCAAGATGGATTGCTATACATGCTACATAGTAGTAGACCGTCCGGATTTACATCAAGGGACGGCTACTTACGTAAGGAAATGAACCGTTAGCCGTCTATTATAACGTTATTTTAACGGGACAGAATCCTAATTAGTTTGTCGCAATTCATATGTTAATCAACACGCAACGTTCTGTCAAATAAACGTATGTTATAATATAGACAGTATAGCTTTATAACAAGCATGTTATAATAGAAAGTTATGCTTATTTAAAAGAGTAGATTCAATAATAGCAACATACTTCGATCTAGATACTGTGAACTTTTTTAAACGAGGCTGAAAGCCTCGATATCTAATTCTTATAGGAATTTTGTATTTTTTGTTATTGTTGTATGCATTAAATGAAATATGTTACAATTGTAAGTTATTTCATTTAATGAAAGACTGTGAACAAAAAAAAGTTGTCCAGTAATCTTAATAAATCTTAACTAAATTATGGTTGACCTGGGGGAGGTGTAATGCTGGAGGCATCCTCACAAAAAACTAGCGCAACTCAAAGCTTTGCTATGACTAGCTTTTATTTGAGGTAGCTCTTTAATTGAATGCCCCACATCAGAATTGTGTGATTTTTGGAAAGCTTTGCGAAATGGCAGTTTCAAAATTTGCTCTGATACCATTTTTCACAAGTCATACCAAATCCGGTTACAACAGAGCCGTTTTGAGCAAACTGCGAAATCCTGTAGAGACGCGCCATGGCGCGTCTCTACAATGTGGGTATAGCGGGTATATCGATACCGGATTTGGTATTATCTCAGAGATGAGCAGCTAAAACCCTTATTCTATATATCATCCTTTTTGTAAATTGGTACGATAAGAGTGACATAAGAACGATATATAGTGTAGTTAGGGTCTGCTGAATAAGTCGATTGATTCGGGTTTTGAAGTAATAAGTAATAAGTAATAAGTAATAAGTAAAGAGTCTATTAGAGTTTACTGGATAAGCTTTTGGTATCTTTGGATATGCAAAATTACTGCTTAAAAATATACTTATTTTTACCTCATATTCGTAATTTAGCCAGTGATTCTCAACCGAAAGTGCAAGGAAATTGTATCGGTGGGTTCAATTTCCTTGCACTTACTTCTGTTTCAAATTGATTAAAAGCCTTGTGTTGCAATGCTTTCACGCTTATACAGCAAGCCCTAGTTATTCTTGTTTAACCATTAAATATAGAGAATCAGTGATAGTCGTCTCTATCTATCACTTTGTTTTTTTGGCGATTGCAAAAATGAAAAAAATCTCAAAAGCTATAATCAGCAAAGACTTTGAGATTTTGTAAATTTTTTTTAATTACATCATTGACAAATGGCACACGACCTTAATTTGCAAGCAATGAATATCCCTGTCATGCTTTGTATGGCACTTGTTGCAAGTCCACTCTCTGACACTAAGAGGTAGATTTCCTACTTGATTTAGGCAGACGTGACAGGTTTTTGAAGATGGAAAAAATTTATCTATTTCTAAGTCTGAGAAATCTGTTGTTATCTTGATCCTACAAAATAAGCAAAAGGGTAATCTGGCAGCCCAGTCAGAGAAAATCTGCTCTGACTAGGAAAGCATAGATTGTTTCTAACTAATTTTGAGCAGTTCCACGTCAAAAATCAGAGTGGCATTAGGAGGAATTACCCCACCAGCACCACTGGCACCATAACCCAATTCGGGAGGGATAGTTAGCTTACGTTGTCCGCCAACCTTCATTGAGCCAACCCCTTCATCCCAGCCTTTAATCACCTGACCCACGCCGATTTTAAAGGAAAAAGGACGATTGCGATCGCGAGAACTATCAAACTTGACACCGTCAACTAAAGTGCCGGTGTAGTGAACCACAACGGTTTGGCCTTTCTGGGGTGTTGCTCCGTCTCCCTCCTTAATGTCGATATACTTCAAACCAGAGGGAGTTTCTATAGTTTGAGTCTCATCTGAATCATTATCCATTGCAGTCTGTTTTGGTTGTTCAACAGCTGGGTTAACTTCGCTTGCCACCTCAACTACCGGAGTTTGGGTATTGACAAGTTCGTCAGCGGTATTTCCCTTGCTGGTACCACCAACTTGAGCAACGAGTATAATTAACCCACAGACTACTATAACTCCAAAGCTGATTATAATTTCTCTCAAAATCCTTCCTCCTGATGTAATTGGTTCAACGCCAGAGTTTATTTTCCAAATCCCGCACCTGACGCTCTAAGCGATCAATACGACCCCTGAGTTCGTCTACTTCTGATTGGCGAGGGACACCCAAATCCTGCAACAGATTACGCATCTGCCGTTCCATATTATTCTCAAAGTTACCTTGCTCCGATTTGATCTGTTGCATCATATCATCGACAAAGGCTTGGGCTTGCTCAGGGTTGATTTTGCCATCTTTTACCCATTCCTCACTAACCTCTCGCAATTTTTCTGCAGCCATTGATGTGGTACCGATTCCCACCATCAATAATTGTTTGAGCCAGTCGTTATTATCCATACCTTTTTCTTATCCCAAAGGAGCCTAATGGGGCGTGGTATAATATGGACTTTTCCCTAAGATGGGGCAAGTCTGATTTATTTCCAGCCTATATTTCTATTTTGAGACATCTTTCTCACAGGTGTCGCCTTGATACATTAGGGTCGGGTCTTTGATAGCAATCGCACGGCTATTTTGGCCATGCATTAGGACTAGTGTACTAAAAAAGTGGCGTTACAGAACTAAAAATGTGTAATAGATATAGGTTGGGTCTCGTTGCCTCGACCCAATACAGTCCCTGAGCAAATTTGAGATAAGCTTATTTTGAGGCTAGCAGCAACAGGAGTAATTTCCATGTCTAACATCCGAGATGAAATGCCCGTACTCGTTCGACATGAAGGTGACTGGAAAGGAACCTATACATTAGTTGATAATGACGGAAAGATTATTGACAAGCATAATTCTCATATCACCTGTCAGTTTCCCCAAGACGGTTCTTCTGACTATTTCCAAATTAATCGCTATGAGTGGTCTGATGGTAAGCGGGAAGAGTATCAATTCCCAGGAACCTGCAAAGATAAAAAACTCTTATTCGACACAGAGCGTATCCTTGGTGAAGCTTGGGAAATTGATGAATCTACAGTTGTTCTCAAGTTTAGTTACAAAGGTGTACCGGGTAGTTATATATATGAGCCAATTATTCTGAGTCCCTGTAATAATCATCGGGCAAGAACTTGGCACTGGTTTAAGGATAATCAAATTTATCAACGGACTTTGATTAAAGAAGACCGGGTCATTAATTAATAATGGATAATGGATAATTACAAGAAGGTTAAAACTTTACTTGATGGCATATAAGGAAATCTGCTAGCACTTTTTTCTCTTTAACAGGAGAGGCTTGAAACAGGATTGATTAATTATCGATTATCAATTAGCTGTCAGCCACAAAGCTGATACCTGATAGCTGACAGCTGAGTGATAATTATAGAGAATCCGCACGATATGTGCAAAAACTGTATCAAAAACTAGTAATTCCCTGAATTAGCCTCTTCACTTTCAGCTTTGGGAGCTTCTTCTATGAGAATGGCATCAGTGATCTTTTCACAAGTGCCTTCAGGAACATATATCCACTCCTTAGGATCATTGTCTGTTTCAGCCCCCCCTGAACAACTATGATCGTTAGCACCGCAATCGTTCATCCCTGCTTTAACAATACCACCACATTTTTCCATTCCTGGCTTGCCAGCAAAGGCAGCTTCGCTACCGAAAGTTGCATAACCTAGTGCTAAAACTCCAGTCAAGGCAGTGGCAACTGCTACGGTTTTCTTATGATCTTTCATCAGAACTTTTCCAAATCTTCCAAAGTGTTTTGTCGTCTCCCATAAAAGGGTCTAGGAAAAATCTGAGATAAGCCTGAGAAATTTCTGAAAAATAGGTAAATTTTTTTGAGGCTATACAAATAACAAACGACTAACAACAAATTTTTTAGCTATCGAATTAGCTTAAATCTTTATAATCTTTGAGCCAATAAGTTATCATCTCACCTTTGCCCTTAACTGCGATCGCACCTCGTTTTTCAAACCTAAATTGATTGTGCAATCGTTGATAAGTGTTAGCTGAAACTTGAATCCCTCCTGGTACTCCTTGAGACTCCATCCGAGAGGCAACATTGACGGTATCTCCCCACAAGTCGTAGATGAATTTTTTAATCCCAATTACTCCTGCTACTACAGGACCGGTATTAATGCCAATCCGAATTTGAAAGGGTTCACTTTTATCAACTTGAAAACTAGCAATGGCCTGCTGCATATCTAATGCCATAACCGCGACTGCTTGTGCATGATCAGAACGAGGAATTGGCAAACCTCCGGCTATCATATAAGCATCTCCAATGGTTTTAATTTTCTCTAATCTGTGCTTTTCGGCTAATTGATCAAACGTAGAAAATATTTGATTGAGTAAATTAACTAATTCTATGGGAGACATCCGGGAAGAAAGGGGAGTAAAACCCACAATATCAGCAAATAAAATAGTGGCATCACTAAATTGTTCAGCGATGGCGCTGGTGTTATGTTTTAATTGCTCAGCAATGGGCTTGGGCAAAATATTAAGTAACAAACGCTCAGATTTTTCTTGCTCTATCCGCAATGCTTCCTCTGCTTGCTTACGCTTGGTAATATCTTCAATCGTAACCAAGAGGCATTGAATATCACTAATTTCGACAACTTCTGCTGAAACTAGACCGACTTTAATTTTATCGAATTTGGTACGGAATTCTAATTCTAAGCTGCGAAATGAAGCATGTTGTAATAACAATTGGTGTACCAGCTCATACTTTTGGGAATCTGCCCATAGATTCAAATCTAGACAAGAATACCCAATCACTTCTTGGACAGAATAATCACTGAACTTGAGAAAGCTTTCATTGACTTCGATGAAATTTCCATCAGTAAGGGTAATAATGATAAAAGGGATAGGGCTAGAATGGAATGCTTTAGAGAATTTTTCTTCTGAATGTTGCAGGGCTGCTGTCCGCTCAATAACTCGTTGCTCTAACTCTGTTTTGGCTTGTTTCAAGGCAAAAAATGACTCCCGTAACTGATCTGCCATTTGATTAAATGAGTTAGCTAATACTTTGAGTTCCGCGATGTTGCCACCCTCAACATGTTGATCTAATTTGCCACTAGCTATTTTGATTGCTGCTTGTCCTATTAGAACAATAGGAGATGTTAGCCAACGAGTAGTAAAAACTCCCAAAGTGGCAGATAAGGCTAATGCGCCTAAACAGAGCCAGACTGTGGTACGATTGTTGGCATGAATTTGCTCCATAAAATCAGTTTTGGGAATAATCACAGCAATTAGCCAGTTAATACCTCGGTCATCGGCTAGGGGAGTGATTTGCAAAAAATGGGGTTTTCCTTCTAGTTCAAATGTGAATTGTTTGGTGCTGTCAACTGCTGCTAAATTAACAGATTTATCTAAATAGTTAACCGCTGCTTTAATCAGAGGAACTTTACTATTTTTGGCCTGCAATCGCTCTTCAACCTTGCCCTTACTATCCCTTAAAAAAGGCTCTTCCTCAGTAGAAGATGCTACCATTAAACCAGAGCGATCCATGATGAACGTCTTTCCTGATTTACCAACTTTTAAATTCTTCAGAAAATCTTGGACATGAGACAGTACGAAGTCAACTCCTGCTACACCTCTTAACTCCTTGGTTTTGCTATAGATGGGTTGGACTAGAGTAATTTTTAGACGAGGGTCTTTGAAATCAATGTAAATATCACTCCAAGCTTCTTCTCCTGCTTGCACTGCTGTTTTATACCAAGGTCTTACTCTGGGGTCGTACTGATTTCCCTCTTGTAGCAAGTCGGTAGGGTTACCTTCACTATCTACATCATAGCTAAAAAATTTACCACCAGTTGATTTTCCAGCTCTGCCAATTTCCCATTGTTGATTGTCCTGAAAACCTAAACCAAAAAATTCTCCTTCAATGCTAGCAAAATACATGGCAGATACATTGGCTGAATCAAATAAAAAGCGCTGATGCCAAAATTGACGAGTCAAACTACCTGTATCTTGCAAATTTAACTGGTTAAGTTGGATTGCATTAACATTAACCCGATTAATAGTTTGGGGTGCTTCTAAGTAATAGCGAAGAGTTTGATGGATATTTGAGCCGATTTCTACCCGCAATTGTTGAGTAACTTCATTGATTGCTTGTTCTCCATTGCGAAAAGATAAGTACCCAGTCAGTCCCACCGCTGCTGAAACTTGTAGCAAAAATGGTACGATCAGGGCGAGGCGCAGTGGTATTTTTTGAGAACTGTGGGAAATCCATAGGGCTAAAGGTTTCAATGGCATCAGTTTGCCTTACCGTATCGGCTTATACTGTAGTTGTTGCCTATTTGATGCTCCCTGTTATTTTTTCAAACTATAGCGTTTTTATCCGGGTAATAACTACATTTTTTGCTCACCATAACAAATCTTTCTCTTGAGGGAGCTGTTCAATGGTTGAAGATATTTACTATTGTTTCAATCCCGTTGCCGGGATTAATCCGATCTAGTTGCATGTTTTTAAGAAATTTGCTCAATTTCTGGATTACAGATTTACCAGGAGAATTAGCGGCTTTAGGTGCAGCCTGTTTGTGGGCTATAGCTACCATCATCTATGGGCGTTTGGGGCGTGACTACCCTCCTTTAGAACTGAATTTGCTCAAAGGAGTAATTGCGATCGCTCTGATTATTCTTACTCTCTTCCTCAGCAATGAGCAACTACAAACCCTTGATTTTAGTTCATGTGTACTGTTAATGCTGAGCGGTGTGGTTGGTATTGCTTTGGGTGATACGGCTAATTTCGCTGCCATCAATTGCCTAGGACCCCGCCGCGCTATATTAATGGAAACCTCAGCACCTCCCTTGGTGGCAATCATTGCGCTAATTTTCTTGCAAGAGAAGCTAACTATCACTGACTGGTGTGGCATTTTTGTGACAGTTATCGGTATTGCTTGGGTGGTTACGGAACAAGTACCAAATTCAACAGTAAAACAGGAGCAACTGTTCAAAGGTATTGGCTTCGGATTCCTGGCAGCAATCGCCCAAGCTACCGGTGCAGTAATTTCGCGAGCAGTGTTAACTCAAACAACGATTAGTCCTCTATTTTCAGCCTTTTGGCGCTTGAGTGGTGGAGTGATCATTCTGTTACTCTTTACTGGGCTGTTTCGGCGAAAGTTTAGTCCTCAGCGAACATCTTTACCCTCAAAAAAGGCACTCGGAGCTATTTTCCTGGCTGCCTTTATTGGAACCTATCTGGCAATCTGGTTACAACAAACAGCTTTTAAATTCACCACTGCTGGTATTGCTCAAACTCTCTTAGCAACTAGCCCCTTATTTGTACTAATGATTGTGGTTTGGATGGGTGAAGTAGTGAGTCTCAGAGCAATTGCGGGAGTTTTGGTAGCAATTGGTGGAGTTGCTTTACTGCTGGGGTTTAATTGAAGGTGTTAGGTAGAGCAGTAGTAGAAATTTAGTCCAAAAAGAAGCCAGAAACCAATGCCTATTCTCTATTGCCTTAAATCGAGATTTGTTCAGTCAAAGTAACCTCTCGTTGCAACAGATCAATCATACTGAAATGATACTGGTTATCTTTTTTGTAGATCACCATCAGTTGTTGTGAGTCTTTCATAATTATATTGAGAATTCTCTGAACCCCTGGAATTAATTCTGTATAACTTTTCCCGCTTACATCAGACATTGCCAGAAGGGGAATATCTGTAGAGTCGAGTTGATCATCACCATTGGTATCTTGATTTACCACTAAATACAATAACCATTTAATCACTGGAGAATCTGTGCAGCTAAATTCCGCTGGCTCAACAATACCTGAATTCTTTGCTTGAGGGTTGGGAACACCGGCTTCAGTTAATTGAATGATTCGTTTAATCACATAGTCGTTGTTTGGTAATAGCTTGGTAAAGGTAACTGTCTCCTGACTTTTATCGAAAAATGAGTAGTTATGTGTTTCACCGTGATAACCTCGCTTAGAAGAAAGTCCCTTTCCTTGATGATCTAGAAGTACAGAAGAGATCATCTGTTCAGTACCTGGTATACATTGAAACGTACTTAAAGTTGCTTCAGGAGTGGTGGTATCGTCTGAAGTGGAATGAGAGGAGCCTGATAAAAAGCAGGCTGTGCAAGAAAACAACAATAAACCACTAACAAAAAATAATCTGCTCATCAAATCCTTTATCCTATGATATTTTCTCTCTCCGAGAGCATCCGGACAAATGGGTGTGTCAGAGAGAGAATCATCTTTTGCTCAATTTTCCGGGATACTCAAAATTATCATAGCGAAATTGATTATTGCATCGAGATTGGAGAAGATTATATAGCGTTTCTCATTAGAATGAGGTATAAATTTTCTGGTTTTTACCGAATGGGGAATGGGGAATTGGGAATGGGAGATGTACCTCGTCAGTATGAGAAACGCTATAGAAAAGAGTGAGTTATTGGTCATTAATACAAAAGACAAAAGGCCAATGACTAATGACTAATGACATAATTAAAATTATGATTACTTCTCAATCAGCGAATGAGGCAGGCGGCTCCACTCATTCCACGATCCATCATAATTTCTCACTTTAGGATAGCCGAGTAAATACTTCAAGATGAACCAAGTGTATGCAGAACGTCCACCAATCGCGCAGTAAGGAAATATCTCTTTGTCAGCTGTAACACCTCGGCTGCTGTAAAGAGCATGTAACTCTTCTACAGACTTAAATGTACCATCCTCATTCAAGGTATGAGTATTCTCAAGATGCACCGCCCCTGGAATATGCCCTCCACGTTCAACTCCTTCTGGCGGCTTAATCATAAATATCTCACCAGAATACTCTTGAGGAGTTCGCACATCTAGCAGCACACAATCCTCTCTCTCTAAAGATGCTTGCACCTCTGCCTGGAAAACTCGTAAGTCAGGATTGGGAGAGGTTGCTTGATAAGAGGTAGGGGGAAAACTGGACAAGTCTGATGTTACTGGACGACCTTCTGCTACCCATTTCTGATGACCACCGTTAAGGACATAAACTTTTTGATGTCCAAAAAGCTTCAGAAACCAGAAAATACAAGCTCCTGTGCCTGGGTAACTACCATAGGCAATGACAGTCGTTTCTTGAAAAATTCCTGACCGCGATAACAAGGCCTCAATTGCAGTAGGGTCTAAATTCATTCCTAAGTCAGGCATGGAGAGATCAGTGGAGAAATTCCAGAAAATAGCCCCCGGAATATGAGTATCTTGGTAAGATTCTGGACTCATATCAACTTCCACCACACGCACCATCGGATCTTGGAGATGATCCATCAGCCATTGTGTATTGACCAAAACTTCAGGGTGAGCGTATTGAGACATCGGTTTTCTCCTAATATTGACGCTGAGGCTAAGATTAGGGGAGGTAGTTTACGTTGCCCAGTCCTCGATCGAGTACACTTTCGGTCATCATGGTCAAGACGAGTTCCTTGCAGGTTTTATTTCAAGCCATTCATCAGGTCAAGGATGAAGCAGATTTGCGATCACGCATCATCCCCAAAATTGGTGAGCATTTTACAGCAAAACGATGGGGGGTTTATTTCTTCGATCAATTGCCTAGAGTTGATCAAAAGCTTCAGAAATCCCTAAAAATAGCGCTATCTATTGACCATAACCCTGTTCTACGCTATCTAGTTGAGCATCATGCTCCTGTCCATGAATCATTGGTCGCATCACCCAAGGCTTGGACATTGATTTGTCCTCGGCTGGATCATTGGCATGTGATGGCAGGACCAATCGTCAGCAGAGGGCAATTAATCGGTGTCCTCGGCTGCACTCGTGAACGGTCAATGTCTGCTTTCAATGCACAGAATCTAGCGGATATGAGTGCAGTCTGTTTGCATTTGTCTGTTTGGGCTGCAACCGTGCGTTCTCAGCACCAATCTTTCAAAAGCAGTCTATTAACGCCTCGTGAATTGCAAATTGCTAAATTAGTTGCATTGGGACGCACTAACGCAGAAATTGGGACTGAACTTTGGATTACAGAGAATTCAGTGAAGCAAGCTCTCAAGCGGATGTTTCGTAAGCTAGAAGTTTCATCCCGTGCTGAGATGGTTACACAACTTTGGGTTAAACTTTGATGAAACAAGGCAGAGGTCAGAGGGCAGTACTGCAAGCAGAAGCCGCAGGCTAGGCTCAAAGGGAAGAAAGAAGGTCACAAGGTAGAAGAGAATTATCAGTGATTATCTGAACTTAATATTAAAGTGACATACTCCCACACTTCCCTATCGGGTAAGTGTGGGCTTCTCAGCGACTCCCGGTAACCCGTCGGACATTAACTGAGCTTTAAGAACGGGATGCCCCACCGCTCTATTTTTGATGTTGATAGCTGCATTGTGTTCGCGAAGCGGTTCCGAAGGAACATCCCGATCTAGACTGCACCCACAATTAGGACAGTGGTGCCAACGGATATGCAGCTTTTTCAGTACTTTCTCTCCACAACTTGAGCACTCTTGTGTGGTGTTATGGGCACTTACTGGGAGCACCAAC
>JAAHFP010000077.1 GCA_010672925.1 Symploca sp. SIO1C2
TGAGGGACATATCCGAGGTATTAAGACGATGGTAAAGGAAAGTCGTCCCTGTCCTGATGTTTTAGTCCAAATCGCTGCTGTTAGGGGAGCATTGGATCGAGTGTCCAGGATTATTCTCGATGAACATTTAACTCAGTGTATTGGTCGTGCTGCTGAACAAGGAAATATTGAGGGAGAAATTGAGGAATTGAAGGCAGCTTTAGACCGCTTTTTACCCTAGGGTAAAGTACAGTTATAGTGCAATTCAAAATTTGCCTCGCTTTGCTGCTACGCAAACAAAATAAAAAAATATGTCATGACTAGGTTTCAGGCTTTATTAATTTACTAACCTAAATGCGTAGTGCAATATTAGTAGATTAAGGGGATAAGCTGATCTTGGTATTCCTCTCAATAATTCTGTAGAAACCTTTAGAAATCCCCAGGAGATGTTTAAGATGACCGATGAACTATCCTCTCCTAACCTACAAGAAGCGGATGCTTTATTATCTGACCTGTTTCAAGAGGTTCAACAATGGGAAGGAACATTAGCGGGTGGGACAAAACTGGGTTTAGGAGCAGAAGTGATTGATAGTCTGCGTCAATCCAAGGTTAGTTTTGGCAATCCCACCGATAGATTAATTCAGCTCACAGAAGAGACATTCACTAATAGTGGTACTGAACTCAACGATATCTACAAACAGCAGATGCAAGAGCAGTTCGACTTCTACTATATGACAATGACTGTAGATTTACGTCCTGAACGAGGAGCTAGGTTTTGGCGATTGACCTGTGAGTTAGATTTTAGTCCCAAAGGGAGCGGTGAGCCAATCATTCAAAGTCTCTTTCCAACACAGAAATGGCGCTCAGTTATGAGTTTTGGTGTGGGGATGGAGGTAGGTTTGAATGGTAATTTAGATTGGCATATCGGTGTGGATAGTTCTCAGCTAACTGAACTTTTGCAATGGCTTCCCGGTGAGCTCAAGGGGAATGTTGGCAATAAGGATAACTTTAAGGCATTTCTTGCTGTTCCAGCCTATCGCTATGAACTCGGACATCCGGAAATATTGACTAATGGAGAAGGTAATTCTACCTGCTATTGGCGGATTCAGGATAGTGAGTTACAGAAAATTGGGACAGCGAAATTTGCGATCGCTTTTAAAGTGCCCAAGGGAACTAAATCGATTACTCTGGAAGGAAAAGTTTGGGCTGAACCGAGTATCAACTGGTTAACTGACAATCTAGAAGATGTAGCAGCTAGGTTATCAGAAAAGTTCCAAAACCTGCTAGGACAACGTAACGAGGCAGTAAGCCACTTTGCTCGTGGAGATGCGGAAAAGTGGACTTTAACTCTTCCGAAAGTAGTGCCGTGACCCACCTAAAATGATGGAATAAGTAGAAGTAGGTTGGGTGTAGCGATAGCGTAACCCAACAATGGAAAGTGCTGCGTTGGATTTCATACCAAATCCGGTTAAGACGCAAGATATTCATTTGCCCCCTAAATCCCCCTTGAATCACCCTCCCGTCCCCCTTTGAAAGGGGGAAGTCAGAGGATGCTACTCCTTCGGAGAACGCTTTGCGAACGCTCTTGTTTCCACGGGGGACTTTGAATTATTTTTACCCTGATATGAGAACCGGATTTGGTATCACTCCGTTCCACCCAACCTACATTTTTAGATGTACCACGCCAGTAGGTTAACCTGGAAGAGAAGCAGTAGTTTCAGTGACTGAGCAGCAAAATCTGTGGCTAAGACCTACTATACCTTTCGCATTAAGCTGGCTAATGATCAACTAGTTCGGGTAGAGAAGTGGGATGAGCAACACCAATTTAAAGGGGAACCTTCTCGACCCTTTCGATATCAGGAAAAACTAGAACAGATTACTCCCCTACTTCAACCGGCTCTTACCAATAAACTCAACAATTCTCAGCAGGCACGGCAATTGGGAGAAGCTCTATTTGAAGCAATCTTTGATGAGGTATTGCGTATTGAATTTATCAACTTCTATCAAGAAGCTGTACGAGATAAAAAACAGCTGTTGCGGATTGAGCTAGATATTGATGAGCAAACGATGCCGGAAGTCGCAGCATTGCCTTGGGAGTTTATGTGTTTGCCTGAATATGCTAATTTAGGCGATCGCTGGTTGGCTACAGACCCCAATCTGATCTTCTCCCGTCGTCGTGCCTTGTGGCATCCTGCTCCCCCAATTCAGCTAGAACCCGGTGAAAAGTTAAGGATTGCTCTAACGATCGCATCTCCAAAAGATCTGGATACTGTTAAGTACGAAGAAGTGCAGGAAACATTGGTAAGCTTGGCAGAAGAACAGGCAGAGAGCATTGAACTGCTACCGATTGTCAATCCCGCTACTCCCAGTGCGATCGATAAATTGCTGGAGCAGAAACCTCATATTTTCCATTTTATTGGTCATGGGCGAATGGAGAATGAAGCAGGGGAAGAGGTAGGACAAATTGCTCTGATGAAAAAGGTATTCAACAAAGCTTTGTGGATAGATGCTGGTTTCTTCAGTGAGCTATTCAATCGCTGGAGTCCAGGAGTTGTGCTGCTGCAAGCTTGTGAAAGTGGAATGTTATCTGCTTCTCAGGCTTTTACCGGAACTGCATCGAAGATAGTGCAAATGAATATTCCCGTTGTGGTGGCGATGCAGTATGAGGTGTCTAATATCACAGCAAGCCAGTTTGCCTATGAATTTTATGAGCGTTTAGCTAAGGGGGAGCCTGTTGATATCGCGGCTCAGAATGGACGGCGTGCAATTGGGTTGGAGACTCAGTATCGCAAGCGAGATTTTGCTACTCCTGTTGTCTTTATGCGGGTGACGGATGGTTATTTGTTCAAGCATCAAGAAACTGAGAGTGAATCTGGAAAGGCAAAAGAGCGACCTACTGAGAAGAACAATACTTGGACAGTAAATAATATTTATCAAAATACTCATGGTGGAGATGCAGCAGGAAGAGATGTTGATAAACGGAATATTTACCGAGATTGTACAATTATTCAATTGCCTCAAAATCAAGGATCGACAATTCCAACGGTGACTGACGGGACAACTTCTCAAGGCAATAGTAAAACTTGTGCTGTGATTCTCACTGCTATTCGAGCCGAATACATGGCAGTTCGAGCTCATCTAATAGAAATCAAGGAAAAAATTCATCCTCGTGGGACAATCTACGAAAAGGGAAAATTCTCTACTAATGGGAAAGTATGGGATGTTATCATTGTTGAAATCGGTGCAGGTATTCCTGGTGCTGCCACACAAGCGGAACGGGCAATCGAATTTTTCAATCCTAATGTGATTCTCTTTGTGGGTGTAGCAGGTGGGATCAAGGATGTAAAGCTTGGTGATGTTGTTGCTTCTACAAAGATCTATGGCTATGAGTCAGGGAAAGCAGAGGAAAGTTTTAAACCTAGACCGGAAATAGGTCTGAGCAGTTACAATTTAGAACAGAGAGCTAGATCTGAAGCAAGAGGGGACGGCTGGTTAAAGAGATTACCGTCAATTCCTCACCCCATTCCTTCTGTTTTAGTGGCTCCTATTGCTGCGGGAGAGAAGGTTGTTGCTTCGACGAAATCGGAAGTTTTTAAGTTTTTACGTTCCAACTATGGAGATGCAGTGGCAGTGGAGATGGAAGGTATCGGCTTCCTAGAAACAGTCCATGCTAACCAGCAGGTTTCTGCTATGGTGATTCGAGGTATTTCGGATCTGATTGATGGCAAAAGGGAGGTTGATGCTAGAGGTTATCAAGAGATTGCGGCTCGTCATGCTAGTGCTTTTGCTTTTCAGCTACTGGCCAAGTTTTTCAAAAATTTTGAGCAAAAAGTAAATTAGCTTTTAGTCCCAATCCTAACCAAGACTATTTTATCAGTGGTGGCGATCAAGTTATCGCTCTTGTGTTACTCTCGTCAGAGCCAATTCTGAAATCGCCCTAAAGTAGGTTAGTTTGGAAGAGAAGCAGTAGTTTCAGTAACTGAGCAGCAAAATCTGTGGCTAAGACCTACTATACCTTTCGCATTAAGCTGGCTAATGATCAACTAGTTCGGGTAGAGAAATGGGATGAGCAGCATCAATCTAAAGGGGAGCCTTCTCGACCCTTTCGATATCAGGAAAAACTAGAACAGATTACTCCCCTACTTCAACCGGCTCTTACCAATAAACTCAACAATTCTCAGCAGGCACGGCAATTGGGAGAAGCTCTATTTGAAGCAATCTTTGATGAGGTATTGCGTATTGAATTTATCAACTTCTATCAAGAAGCTGTACGAGATAAAAAACAGCTGTTGCGGATTGAGCTAGATATTGATGAGCAAACGATGCCGGAAGTCGCAGCATTGCCTTGGGAGTTTATGTGTTTGCCTGAATATGCTAATTTAGGCGATCGCTGGTTGGCTACAGACCCCAATCTGATCTTCTCCCGTCGTCGTGCCTTGTGGCATCCTGCTCCCCCAATTCAGCTAGAACCCGGTGAAAAGTTAAGGATTGCTCTAACGATCGCATCTCCAAAAGATCTGGATACTGTTAAGTACGAAGAAGTGCAGGAAACATTGGTAAGCTTGGCAGAAGAACAGGCAGAGAGCATTGAACTGCTACCGATTGTCAATCCCGCTACTCCCAGTGCGATCGATAAATTGCTGGAGCAGAAACCTCATATTTTCCATTTTATTGGTCATGGGCGAATGGAGAATGAAGCAGGGGAAGAGGTAGGACAAATTGCTCTGATGAAAAAGGTATTCAACAAAGCTTTGTGGATAGATGCTGGTTTCTTCAGTGAGCTATTCAATCGCTGGAGTCCAGGAGTTGTGCTGCTGCAAGCTTGTGAAAGTGGAATGTTATCTGCTTCTCAGGCTTTTACCGGAACTGCATCGAAGATAGTGCAAATGAATATTCCCGTTGTGGTGGCGATGCAGTATGAAGTTTCTAATATGACAGCAAGCCAGTTTGCCTATGAATTTTATGAGCGTTTAGCGAAAGGAGAGCCTGTTGATCTTGCAGCTCAGAATGGACGGCGTACAATTGGGTTGGAGACTCAGTATCGGAAGCGGGATTTTGCTACTCCTGTTGTCTTTATGCGGGTGACGGATGGTTATTTGTTCGAGCGTCAAGGAGAAGAAGTGGAGTTCAGAAAGGCTAACGATCAACCTACCGATAAGAAAAATACTCAAAACATTAAAATTATAGATCAGCATCAGGAAGTCAATCAGCAAGGCAAATACAACATTAATGCTGGTGCTGGCAGCACAGTGCATCAACATTATGGTGTACCAGTTGAATCACAGGCTGATAAAAGATTGAGCAAGTCTAACCGAAAACCTGTTACTCAAGACAGCACTCAGATTATCCAGAACGTGAAGCAACAAGGAGAAAAAAACGTAACCTTTGAACAGGCTAGTAATTTTAGGATTGGAGATGATTATTATGAGTCAGAAGAGTCTCGATAATAAAATATAGAACGCTTTTGATTCAGGAAGATCACTATTTTATGATGATCGCAATCTGTTAAAATTAAGGTATCAAGTGACACTTTATAGTGAAAGCAGGAAGCTGCTGACAACAATCTAGCAAAACTCAAGTATATCTAATGGAATTTTCTAAAGATCTCCAGCAAATTTTGCATCGGATTGAAAAGGGACAGCAAACTGAGGAAGATATAGCGGTTTTGCGTCAGCGACTTCTGGCTAGCGATAACCAGGTTGTAACACAACTTGGTAAGTACAATGTCAACATCGGACAAGGACAGGATATTCAGATTGGCGATCGCATTTATCAACAGTGGGATGAAGAAGCGATTCAAGCTTTAGTTATAGCAATTCAAAAAGTCAATTGGCGATGTATAGCAAGTTTAACTGAAAAGGATTATACTCAAATAGGGTATATTGGCATTGGTCTAATAGATCAAGTCGCTAAAGAATTAACTGATTTTTCCCACCAGCATACAGTGAGATACGGACTAAAGCTAGCTTTTAGCCCCGATCCTAGTCAAGCCTATTTTATCAGTGGCGGGGATCAACTTATCAATATTTGGCAAATCAATACTTGGAAAATCTTACAAAACATTTCTGTTAGAGGCAATGTCGATTTATGGTTTACCTCTGTAGCAATTAGTCCGGATGCCAAGTATATCGCAGCTTGTAAAAATTACCAAACCAAAGTTTGGCGTTTAGGCCAAGACGATGCTCTTCATACTTTTCCTAAAACCAAATTTAGTAATTTTTTTGATTATTCTGGGTTCGATTCAGTTACCTTTAGTCCTGATGGAAAAAGCTTAGCAACTAATGATAACCAAGATATTAAATTATGGGATATCGTAACAGGAAAAGAAATTGTCAAACTTTCGGGACATTCAGATAAAGTAACCTCCATAGCTTTTAATCCCCAAAATGGAGCAATTCTGGCAAGCTGTAGCTACGATAAAACTATCAAACTGTGGTATATCCCTGAAAAAAGATGTTTAGGTACACTTTCAGCACATCAAGAAGCTGTTTATACTTTGGCATTTAGTCCAGATGGAGAAATACTAGCTAGTGGCAGCAACGACAATAGTATTAAACTGTGGAATCTTAATGCAGGAAAAACTCCTGAAACACTTCGACAACATTCAAAAGCTGTTACCTGTCTAGTCTTTAGTCCAAACGGCAAGACTTTATTGAGCGGCAGTAATGATGGAAAAATTATAGAATGGGACATGACCACAAAAGGATCACAAACTTTTCCTCAACAAGATCGTCATCGTCGAGGGGTTACATCTATTGCCATCGGTCCAGATGGGGAAACATTAATTAGTGGAGGAAGAGATCAAACAATTAAAGTTTGGAGACGCGAACATCCCTAAATGCTCATACTTACAATAGTAAAATCAAGAAACTGCTGACCGGAATCTAGAGGGCCGGTCAATTACCCCCAGAAACTGGGTTGATCACGAGGACGACAACTCTCATATTAGCATTTTACCCAAAGAAACCCGGTTTCTTGACCGACGTTCTAGTCAAACTCAAGCATCCATCCAATGGTATTTTCTGAAGACCTCCAGCAAATTCTGAATCGAATTGAGAAGGGACAGCAAACCGAGAAAGATATCGCGATTTTGCGTCAGCGACTTCTGGCTAGTGACCAACAAAGTGTAACACAACTTGGCAAGTACAATGTTAACTTTGGGCAAGGACAGGATATTCAAATTGGCGATCGCATCTATGTTGAGTGGAACGAAGAGGCGATTCAGAAATTAGTTGAAGTCATCCAAGAACAATCTAATTCTATTCCTCTCCTGCCTAAAGAACTGCCCCAGGAAGACTACATGCGCTTGAAAAACTTGCTGGCATCAGGAAGATGGCTAGAAGCTAATCAGACGACTAGAACTATTATCCCCAAAGCAGTTAAGAAAGAAAAAGAAGGCTGGCTTACCGACGAGCAAATCCAAAACTTCCCTTGCCAAGTTCTGCAAGTCATTGATAGCCTGTGGTTACAGTACAGCAATGGACGTTTTGGGTTCAGCGTACAGAAGCAAATTTGCAACGAATGTGAAAAAAATCCGCAAACCTTTGGCAATCGCGTCGGCTGGCGCGTAAAGGAAGTTTGGATTTCCCCTAGCCAAGTTTCTTATTCTCCTGCCAATGCACCAGAAGGTCATCTGCCTTGGGGAATCATGCAAGTTATCACAGCAGATAATGCAGCTTTCGATGCTTTTGTACACGGTTTGCGAGATATCACTAAAACAACGATGCGACAGGATTGGCAAAAGCAGCTTCTTGCGGATTTTATGGCATTTGGCGGATCTTTACTGGGTGACAAGGTTGATAAGGAGGAGTTTAAGAGAAATCTGGAGTACGAACTCTCTCATGATGAGGCATGGTGGGAAGGAGCTAGGCTAGAAGAGTTGAAAGTCCAAAAACTCTTTTCCCTGCTAGCAGCTTGTCCCAACCTGTAAGCTCTTCAATAGTTTCATCAATTAAACTAACCACTACTCAGATAAGGGAATATTACGAAACTCAAGCTTTATATCATCGTTATAATAGGAACTTTCGAGATATGAGCTAATTTCGATAACTTCTAAGCTGTTGACAGTCAAGGGCACTTCATCAAAGAATAGCTTGGCGCCCATAGCAGTATCTTTAATGAGAGTATTTTCAACTTTATATTTATTTCGAGCACTACCCAGTTCACTTCTGTTAGCAATGTACTCTTGACCGGCTTCAACTACTCTACTTCTACGAGTATTACTCTGATTGGAATATAGATAAACTTTTGCATTTTCTCTATTACTGGTTATCAAAAAAGAGCACTCTATGGTTTGGCTAGTTGTGGAAGTGTTTGATTTCTGGCAGTTTTGAAGCTCAAATACAATGTCTTGTCGTTCTACGGGTTGGGGGGAGGTTGAAACTGTCTCCGATGGAGCATTTGAAGTGGGTGTTGGGGCTGGCAAATCTGGCTTGATGGATTTTTTTTGAGCCTCGCTTTCATTTTCAAGAGCCTCTATCTGCTGCGCTAAATTATCTTTTTCAGCTTCAGACTCTTTCAGTTGTTGTTCCAGCTTTGCTTTATCATCCCTAAGTTCTGCCAATTCTCCTTCCAGTTTAACTAATTCAGATGAACTAGCAACTTCAGCAGAAGTTTCGGGGGTCGTAAAGTTATTTATTAACAATTCCTTGAACTTGAAACCCCCATAAGCAGCTAGGGGGGCAATCAAGATTGTCAATATTATACCGAAAATCGTATAACTCTTTAGTTGCCGCCTTCTGAATTCTCTATTCACTTGCTTGCGAACCTCTTCAATATCATTATCAACCAGTAGCTCTGATAACCCTAACTCGGCTAGGCTAACCCTAACCGAATCAATTGTTATTCTGCCTTCAAGTTCGTCTTTTCTCGTAGAAAGCAGTTCCACTAACTTTTTAAATTCTTGCTCATCTAAACTGTTTTGTGAACTCACGATACTTCCTTGGCTTAAACTAATCTAAAATCAGGCTGGTACTTTGACTGAACTTGCTAGGTTAAGGGCATCAGGTTAATGTTCTTGAGCTTTGCTAGCTCAATCAGAGCGATCGCTTTTTGGCGAATATCATTAGCAGGAGGCATTGCTGATGTCTAGTGTAATGGTTAATTAATATTGTAGCAGTGGAGGTTAAACCAAGAGGTCGGGGATCTGGAGAGATCGCGGATAGATTTGGTAGGATGGCAGGCAAGATGCCTGTTCCACTCGTAACTGATGTTTGGGATAAAAGGTAGCGATCGCCTTTTTGCTATTCTGGGATTATTGATGGAACGATCGCCTACAGCACCAGCGAAGTAGATACCCGACTTTTTTTGCCGGTTTGCTGAGCATTCATCACTTTCTTAAATCAAGAAGTCAAGGAAGGCTTTAGCACCTCGCTGGAATTCTGAGAGAGGGTGAATGTCACTCAGACTAAGCATCCTATTTACAATAAATTATTTGATAATTTGATGCTAACAGTTCTTGTACAAATTAACCCACCCATGCATCTAAGTCCAACGTGAAGTTATGGGGATTTTGCAATACAAAAGAGCGACCATATTTTTCCAGATCACCCTGACAGATGACCGGAATCCTAGCTTGATAAGCTTTTAGAGCTAGTTCATAGACGGGTTCAGCAAGTTCAAGCTGAATTCGCCGCAGCTTGCCCACGACAACGCCCATAAGGGTTACTTTTCCCGCTGTGGCTCCTTCTTGCAAATTGGTTACAATACCCTGGATGGTGATGGAAGGAGAACAAGAAAACAAATCGCTGAGGATTTCGAGTTGGGAACGTTGCTCCACCACTTCAAGTGTTTTGAGCACATCAGAAATTCGAGCAGCGTAGTCACTTAGCTCTGGTTTGAGGGGTAGAAGAACTTCAGCTGGTTCACCAGCGTAGTCTTTGAGCCAAATGACACTATTTTCATTGAGGGGATGATCTTGATGCCAGCCAGTCATCTGGAGATGTTCGGCTAATTTACCAGGTTCTATAGTTTTGAGAATCTGGCTATCTCTTATGGTGACTTTCATGGAGAACCTCCGTTACCGATTCGCTCAATCATCGATTGCAGTACTTTTACAGTAAATTGATTGGTGCGGGGTATTTCAATAGTTACACTTGTTCGGTTCTGTGTCTGTGGTTTTCCTCCCAGGGAGATCCAATAGGCACAATGCCGCATCAATAGTTCAGATTCAGACTGCACCAACCAATCTGTGAGATGTTCTGGAATTAAGACCAAAACTAGGATGCGGGGGACATGAGTCTTAACTCTTAGTTCATTGTAGTTCTTCAAACTGAGTGGATACCGCAGGTAAGAATCATCTATAACATTCCTAGAAGTAGATTTTAACTGCAATTCCAATCGAGGTGAGTAAAGCTTACCTGTTCTCCTTTTGGCAGCAATACCCCAGTCAACACTGTCTTCATCCACTTCCGGCTTGTAGAGAGCATAACCAGCAACAGTGGCAACAACGCGCACAAAGGCGCTACTAAACTGCTCTTTTTGCTGGTTTATATCCACTAACCTACTGTCTCCAAACTCTGCATATTCTATCAACTGGGAATATCTGTCTCACTATGCTGCTAGCTTGATGAGAGCTTCCAATTGCTCTACTCTCCGTTGTTCTAGCCAGTCTTCGTAACCAATCAATTCCTGATGCTCAGCTTCACTCAGCTCACCATATTCACAGCGATCGCGCAATATGTTTAGGCGTATTTGCTCATCTTCAGGCAAATGGTTCTGAATCACCTCAAGCAACTGTGTTTCCTGGATACTAACTTTACTCTGCTGAGATGGCTCTGCTAAAAATTCTAATAGTTGGACGACAGCTATCAATTTGTTTTGAGGTAGTTCCCCAATGAGAGTGATCGCTTTTTGGCGAATATCAGTAGCAGGAGGCATTGCCTATGAAAGAGTGTAATGGTTAATTCATATTGTAGCAGTGGAGGTTTAACCAAGAAGTCAGACGTATCAAAAAGAACTTTTACCAAGCTAAATTCTCCTGAATTCGTTCTTCGCGCAACGCATCAATAATATCCAATGCACCTGCACTTTCTGATTCCACAACTAAAAGACTACCCTCATAATAAATTTTAGGTTCTTCTACAATGGGGGTTAAGATAATCTTGCCTACAACAACGCCCATGAGGGTTACTTTTCCCACTGTGGCTCCTTCTTGTAAATTGGTCACAATGCCCTGAATCGTAAGCGATCGCGCAACATGTTTAAGCATATTTGCTCATCTTCAGGCAAATGGTTCTGAATCACCTCAAGCAACTGTGTTTCCTGTATATTAACTTGACTCTGCTGATATCGCATTTATCAACAGTAGGAGAAGAAGCAATTCGAGCCCTAGTTATGGCTTGGGAACAAATTTGTCAATATTGATAAATTATATATTCTGTAGGGGCGGGTTAACCAATCCGTTAAATACATCGACAAATCAATCTGCTAAACCCGCCCCGGTTATGCTGGCGGGGCGGGTTTAGAGCAATTATCGTGTGGTTGCCTTCATTTTAGGTGAACCCGCCCCTACAATCTGGTTTAGCTCAATATTAGAATGTGAGTATCAATTAGATAGTTCATGGGGCAGCATATATTCTTCAAAACCCGGAGGTGTTGCATCAAAATCATCTGCCACATAAGTAAAAATACCTTTGCCACAACCGAATTGACGAGGTTGAACAGTAGCTGTATCTTGGATTGACTTTTCTCTGATATTCTGGATTTTGCTTAAAAGTTGCATATCTTGCAGTAGCAAAATCCACTGGATTAGTTCTAATTTAAGAGATTGAATGTTCATGACTTCTATAAATAGTTTACCTAAAGCCAAAAGAAGTTACATTGGAAGATTGTCTTTAATTTTGAATTGATAATTTTTAATTTTGAATTGTTTTGACAATTTCACTACGAGAAGTTTTATTCTTTCTTTCTGGATTCGGTGCTAACTCTCCTGGTAGAGATTGTACCGTACCCCACTCCTCCAACAAACTCTTGAGGAGAATTTCTTGCTCAGCGTGAGACTCATTAAACTCTTTGCCAAGATTCATCACCGCAAACCAAACTGTACCTTGTTTTTGAGTAGGTAATCCTCCTACTAAGGCTCCAATCTCATTCCAACTGCCGGATTTAATCACTGATAGTCTAGGCAGTTGATGCTCTTCTAAAATACCTGGATCTTGACCAATAATCGCAAACACATCAGCAACTGTTAGATTGTCGGTTTGTAGATAGCGCTCAATTGCCAGAAACATACCACAAGCAGCGCGGGGAGAAATCTTTCTTTCGGCAATAGAACCTTTGAGTTGAATTTCTGCTAGGGGGACTCCAGCGGCTTCAGCTGCCTTTTGTGCCACTACTGCTGTACCACCGACAGCATTATCTAGGATCTCTACCATGACATTATTACTGTAGAGATTCATTTTTTTGAGTAGTTCAGCTAGGGGGAAAGAATAGTGACGTACTAGGGGTTGCAGATTACTAGGAGCAGCAGGGGAAACTAAAACCGAACCGGCAATTTCTACCTGGGGTCGAGGAGTACCGGTAGGTAAAGTTTGATACTGATTTTCTGCCTCCTTAGGCCATGTCTTAGCATTTAATCCTTGCTGGAGTAAATTTCCTGAGGCTATCGGGTCTAACTGAAAGTTCATATAAAACTTGCCAGTGATTACCAAGTTACCAGTTACCCGCTTGATACCCAACTGATTAAGGAGATTGCCCACAGCAACGGCTTCTTCCCAGACGAAAAAAGGGTCTTCCCCTCCTTGAATTACCAGATCCCCCTGTAATACCCCATTATCGATCGCTCCAGTTGCTCCGACTAGGGTAACAAACTGATGGTCTACTCCAAAAGTTTGCAAAGCGGCGAGGGTAGTTGCGACTTTGGCAATAGAAGCAGCGGGTTGAGGTACAGTACCCTGGTAATTGGCTAACAGGGTGTCACTAGTTTGTATCCATACTCCTTGGTTGCTCTTAGTTGCTCCTTGGGCCGCTAGCTTGTTGATATATTGTTCAATTTGCTCTTGAGTAGTGGGGTTGGGATTGTCTAGATTTTTGACTAGTTCTAAATTTGCTCCAGAGTTTGCCCCATTGACTAATGGTTCAGAAGTTTCTGATTGAGGAGAAGGAGATGTTTCTGGGGGCAAGTCAGCAGTAGCACAGCCAGCGATTAGTGTCAGGAGGCAGAAGGCAGAACCCACCCCTAACCCCTCCCAGGAGGGGAATCGGAGGCAGGAGGGAAGAAGGTTTTTATAGTAAGCCTTTAACATAATTAAGATTAATTGTTACTTTATTGGTTGTTACAGTAGGAGATAAGTGAAAGAGGAAACCATGTCTGAGCAAGATTTAATTAATGTAACCAATACCCTGAGTAACCCAAGCAGTTCTGACCAGGATAGTCACACCCTCGCTAAGTTAATTGTAGAAATTCAGCAAATCCCCGAAGAATATTTACCGAACTTACTACAAAAAGTGCGCCTATTTCGAGAAAAAGTCACCATGAATGCGGTTGCTTCAGATACTTATGCTAAGGCAATAGATGAAATCAACAATTCTGACTCTATCAGAAAATCATTGCAGCAGATTGCCCTTAGTGAATTGCTCAGGCAATGGGAAGAAGAAGGAGATGAACTCGAACAAACAGAAACTGCTGAAATTCTCCGTCAGGCAAAACAAGAAGCTCCAGTATCTATTTAAAGCATTTTATGAGCACAATAGTACTTTTAGATTCCGGTCTCTTAGGAATGGTTACAACTCCTAAGGCTAAGTCTCCTATATATCAGGAGTGCAAACTTTGGTTCAATTCTCTAGGGACAAAAGGCTACACAGTGGTGTTACCAGAAATTGCTGACTATCAAGTGAGGCGTGAACTGCTTAGTGCAGGTCAGATGGTGGCAGTTAGGCGACTCAATCAACTCAAAGCGATCGTTACCTATTGTCCTATTACTACAGAAGTAATGCTCAAAGCTGCTGAACTTTGGGCTCAGGTAGGTAACAGAGGAAAACCAACGGCAGACCCCAATGCTATTGATGGAGATGTGATTCTAGCAGCTCAGGCTAAATTGTTAGTAGATCGAGGCAATGAGGTTATAGTTGCGACAACTAATGTTGGTCGTTTGTCTCAGTTTGTTGATGCTCGTGAATGGCAATTAATTTAGTAGTGTTTGGGGTTATTTTATGCTATTGTTATTCATAATAGAGTAGGTGTGCGCCTATAAATTATCTAATGACTCAAGACCCTGTAACTATTACCTATTCCCTAGAAGAAGTGTTAGGACAAGTCATCCAGAAGCTTGACCGCATGGATGACAAGTTTGAAAGCTTCCGCAAAGATGTTGATGACAAGTTTGACAACCTTCAAAAAGAGATAGTCGAAATCAAAATTGGACAGGTTAGGCTAGAATCGGAACTCAGGGGAGATATCAAAACTCTGGAGACTGAGCTCAAAGGAAATATCAAAACCTTGGAGAATGAGCTCAAAGGAGATATCAAAACTTTGGAGACTGAGGTTAAAGGAATTGGCAAGCGTTTGGATACCCAAGAGTTTATCAATCGTTCTGTGGTGGTAGGATTTGTCCTAGCTATTGCTGCTGGAGCAGTTAAGTTATTGTTCCCTAGTTTTCCCAATTAAGGAAACGCCTTAAGTTCACTACAATAGATTTTACAGGGTTGCGATCGCGCGATCGCTTGCAGAAAACGAGTAATCCTTATAATTATACCAAATCCGTTATCAATAACTCCGTTATGTCCTACCCTGTAGAGACGTTGCATGCAACGTCTCTACAAGATTTCGCGATTATCTCAAAACGGGGGTGACGAACCCAGATTTAGTGTTATATCAAGTTCGGATAAACAGTGCTAATTCCTTTCTACCTTGCAACCTTCTTCTTTCCCTTCTGCCCTCTGCCCTCTGCCTTATTACCACAGAATAGTCTGATAAAGTCTGGCTAAATCAAGCAGATAGGATTTGTCCTGATTCATATATAATAATAGCAGTATCTAAAATGTTTTGGCGGCGAATCCAATTATGGCTCTTTTCAATAGAGCGTTTTTCAATGAAATCTACTTTTCGTCCAATTTTGTCTTCAAGTTGGTATTGAATTCTGACTAAATCCATTAAGCTGAGTTTGAGTTGGGGGTTGAATACAACAAGGAAATCAATGTCGCTTGTTTTGGTAAAATCCTCTCTGATAATAGAGCAAAACACTGACAATTCCTCGATCTGGTTTTGTTGACAGAACTTAATAATTTCTCCGATAGAAACGTTAAGTCTATCTTGGATTTTATGATTCATGGTGAATATCTATTAATCAATTTATCTTATATCATGTCCGGTTGAATACTTACACTGCTGTGGGCAGAAGACAGAGGGTTTGAAGGTAGAAGAGAATTATAAGTAATTATCTGGACTTGATATTAGTTCACCACAATTTGACGGAGTAGCGATCGCGCGATATCTTTCAAGAAATTGGGAGTTTTTTATTATCCTACATAACTGGATTTAGTACAAGTTCTTTGAGTAAGTTTTAGGGATTAGCGTAAGTGGCGCGACACACCTAAAATGCTGGAATAAGTAGGTTGGGTGTAGCGATAGCGTAACCCAACAGGGCTGCATATTTCGTTGGGTTTCACTTCTCCTTCGGAGACGCTACGCGAACGTTGCACCCAACCTACATTTTTAGCTGTGTCTGGATTTAGCACAAGTTCTTTGAGTAGGTTTGAGGGATTAGCGTAAGCTGTTACAAAGAAGCGATCGCTTTTGAAGAATTCACTTCTCAGGCTGCATCTGAGCAAAATGTTCCATCAGCATTCGATGGAAGAAGATGTAGCCACCGCCTACTTTTTGCAGGAAGATTCGTTCAGTTGCGTAGTCGAGGAAACGGGCATAGTTCCAGGGGATATAGTTGTTGTGGTAAAGGATGAGGCGGAGGCTGAAGTGCTGGATGCAGGCTTTACCACCACTCCTCAGTCCTACACTCAGTCCTACAATCAACCCTGCAATCAGCCCTGCACTCAGTCCTACAATCAGCCCTGCACTCAGTCCTACACTCAGTCCTACACTCAACCCTGCAATCAGCCCTACAATCAGCCCTACACTCAGCCCTACACTCAGCCCTCCAGTTATGGCATTACGAATTGACTTCCAAATTCCTTGATTTGGACTTGTTTTTGTTTCAATTTCTGAAACCTCCAGCCCTGTACTCAGCCCTGTACTCAGCCCTGTACTCAGCCCTGTACTCAGCCCTACAATCAGCCCTACAATCAGCCATATAATCAGCCCTACAATCAGCCATATAATCAGCCCTACAATCAGCCCCATAATCAACCCTGCACTCAGCCCCATAATCAGCCCTGCACTCAGCCCCATAGTCAGCCCCATAGTCAGCCCCATAGCCAGCCCTGCACTCAGCCCTGCACTCAGCCCTGCACTCAGCTCGGAGAAGATTTTTTTTCTATTAATTTTAAGAATTTCAACTGTTTTTATTTCTTCCGTTAACTCTACGATCAGCCCTACAATCAGCCCTACAATCAGCCCTACAATCAGTCCATAGCTCAACCCATAGCTCAACCCTACAATCAGCCCTACAATCAACCAACAAAACAGCCCTACGATTATCCTTACAATCAGCTTATAAGTTTGTTTTTGCTTTCTATTTTTTAGCCAATATGGCTGGATTTTTTCAATTAAAAATACCGTCTGCGACTCCTGAAACATCCTATAAGACAGCAAAATCAACCAGCGTTTTACTTGGGCTCTTTCGTATCGCTGACTGACCTTCCGGCGATTAAACATCCTCTCAATATAATCATCAAATAGCTGCCTACGCCTTTCTTCCAACACTTCAGTTCTAGGCAAATCTTCAACCGCAACTCCCTGGTAAGCCAAAGTCATAATATGGAGCATCAAAGGTGACTGCACTAACTCTTGCAGCACCCTATCCTCTGGAATTAATGCCCTCAAACCTCTCAAGTCACCACCGACACTATCCAGATAATGACAGATTTGTTCTAAAGTCAGTAATCTAATATAAATAGCACTTTGAAAATTAAGACGATTAGAAAGAGCTTCATAGTCTTTAATCCGACTACACACTATCAATTCTGCACCATAGTCCTGCTTGAATTGATTCAAAGCAGCAATACAATTATCTCGATACTCTGCTTTAACTTCATCCAAACCATCCAGCAAAGGCAGTAGTTGCTGTTGTGTTACCCAAGCTTGACCAGTTTTCTTAGGTACATCATACTTACTATTCAATTCCTCTACTAACCAATTTTCTATCCCCTGCCGCTTACTTGCCCAAGAGGAGAGGTTAAAGACTACCGGAATCAGGAGATTAATATCTTGTTCCGCACGAGCAAGTAAATCACGGGTGAGTTCCAGTAAAGTTGTGGTTTTTCCTGACCCTGGTTCCCCTAAAATAAGTAAGGTTTGTCCAGCACCAATTTGGTCAAAGATATCGATAACCTTAGTGCCTTCAGGTAGGGGCTGAGGTGATTCTTCCCCAGTCTCTATAATGACATTCCAAGGATTTGCGATTGCACCCGGTCTTTCTTCCAACCCTAACTCTATCAGCACCTGCTTGTACAAGGATTTTTCCAGAACCCCTTTAACCCAAAAGTTCTTGACTTTAGTGAGCAATGCCTGACGATTGCGGTATTCTTGCCTAGATAGAGCTGGTTGCTGATTCAGAACAATATTATTGTTATAGATGTCACCACCTATGTGATGAGCATTAACCGTATCAGCATCAATAAGCCCACCCCCTAGCTGGGAGTTCCGTAGGTCATTCTTAGAGACTTTTTTCTTGTCTTCAGACATAAGAATCTACATAGGGTGGGCTTTATCAAAAATCTCAAACAGTGGCTACATCATTCCAAGCAATCCCATTCACTTATTACTACTGAGAAACACACTCAACCGCAGGAGGTTGGGCGAAGCATTCATTATTCAGCCTCAATCCAACCCCTAACCATTTCAATAGGAATGCCAATCGGAGCGAACAATACTTTCAGCGCTTCAAGTCCACCTTCTTTTAGGGCATTCTTGAGCCTTGTTCTGAATGTTGGGTTTTGCTTAATCTCTTGTTGCAAGGTTACAGCTAAAGCACTCTGCTTTTCAACTTGGGTGGCATTCGGATAACTTTGCTCCAGTTGTTGCAAAAGCTGCTGAATTTCTGCTGCAGCATCTGCTAAGCTTTGTTTTTGTTCCTGAGGATAATTATTAGAGATATCTCCACCTATTTGTTGAGCATGAACAGTATCAGCATCTACAAATCCACCTGCAAATGTGGCTCCTCTAAAATCATGTTTAGAAATTTTTTTAGGCGCTTGTGACATAGTATCTCCTTGATGATTATAGGTTTGTGCATAAAAACTAGGACGCTGTAGCGCTGTTTCTACCATATTCTCTAAACTAGAAATTCGGCTATCTTTCTCAGCGAGTAGCGCCTGTACCTCGGCTTCTGCCAAAGCTTTTATCTAGTTATAAGTAGTAAAATACTCAGCATTCAGCTTAGAATGATCAGCCTCAGGTGCAGTTGCTGCCCGAAGCAAGAACTTATCTCTACCTCGCTTCTCCATCGCCACAATCTCCAGTTCCGCATCAGGATTATTTTCAGCTAACTGCTTGAATGAGATAGCGATTGCACGAGGGTCAACTCCCTGGTTATGATAAAGATCAAGAGTATCGACAATTGGCTTAATAAAGTCAGCAAAATCCCCATCCTCAAACTCCTCATCCCAATTATCCGGCTTACGACGGGGGTTAGGGTCATCTTTGGTGGGATTAGGGGTCGAGATAGGAATCGCTTCCTATCCCTCCCATTCAGAACCGTACATGAATCTTTAGACTCATACGGCTCCTAGTCCAGGTAGCCCTTGTTATGGGTACGGAGCAGAAAAATTAAGCGGGCTTAATTTTCTGGTCAGAATGGCATTTCATCGTAATTGTGTATCGATAGACTACCATCCCTAGCTGTTTTGAAATCGTGACAATGTTTGTGTAGTATCTGGAGGTTATTGTATCTATCATTCCCTCCTCGTGAGGTTGGAATGATATGGTCAATTTCCAGCAGGTCATCCGGCATAAACAATTGTTTGCACACTGGACATATACCCTTTTGATGTTGCAGGAGGTTCTTAACTCTGGTTTTGATTCCTGGGAGTTTCATACCTCTCTGGCTCCAGTAACTCAGGTCACCATCGTAAGGGGATTTGGTTCCCTTGACTTTGATATGTCGTATTATTTTGGTTTTGGCGTGCCTGTTCATACTTATTCCTAGGGGTGTCTGGAAAGTCCATTTGAACCCACCTTTGGTTCCAAAGTATTTCTTCAGGTCTTTGTAGAATGCTTTCCCTGTTCTTGATTTAATCCAAGCCCTGAGTGCGACCCATAGTAGATGGTCAAGCTTGGAGTAGATTTCCTTACTAACTACTGATGAGTAGTAATTTGACCATCCTCTGATTATTGGGTTTATTCTACTTATAAGTGCTCCTTGCGGTGCTTTCTTGTGTTTGGTGATAACGTCTTTTAGGTGGTCGTAATGCTTTTGTACCGCTTTTTTAGAAGGTTTGACTAAAGTTTTGAATCCTAAGTTTCTACCTTTTGTATTCTTCCCTGATTTGTATCTCCCAACCTTATATTGCCTGATATTGAACCCTAGAAAGTCGAAACCGTCGGAAGTATGTACAACTTGGGTTTTACTTTCTTTGATTCTCAGGTCATACAAATCTAACCAATTGTTAGCCAACCTTTTTGCCGTGTAGATATCTTCTTGGGAATTTCCTAGCACAACAAAATCATCTGCGTATCTGATAACTTTGGTTCCCTTTATCTCTCTTTCGATGAAGTTTCCTAGTCCATGTAAGGCAATATTAGCTAATAGTGGACTGATGACCCCACCTTGGGGAGTACCGGAAGTGGTTTCTTGAAACCCGTTATCCATGACCCCGCATTTGAGCCATTGTTTGATTATTTGTCGGAAGTGTGGGCAATCTAAATCGTTTAGTAGCACCCTGTGATTGATTTTGTCAAAGCACTTTTCAATATCGGCATCTAGTACCCATTTATCCTTGTAGCGGGTATTTAAGAATATCGCTTCAATTGCATCTTGGGCACTTCTGCCTGGTCTAAATCCGTATGAGTTTGCTTCAAATTGGGCTTCCCAGTGGGGTTCTAGACCTAATTTTATGAGTGCTTGCATTGCCCTATCCCTAATGGTTGGGATACCTAAAGGACGTTGTTCACCATTGGACTTTGGTATATACACCCGTCTTAGTGGTTTTGCTTTGTATCCTTTGATGTCAAGGTTCTTACTTAGTGCCATTCTCTCATTTAGAGTTAGGGATTTCTTCCCATCTACACCAGCAGTTTTCTTGCCTTGATTATCTTGAGTTACTTTACGTACCGCTAAGAGTTTTGCATAGTACGACTTGACCAATAGTTTCTGGAGATTGTGAGCTTTGGCTCTGTCACCGATTTCAACCGCTTTGTAAATCCTCTTTTGCAGCTTGAAAACCTTTCGTTGGACTTTTGCCCAGTTGATTGTTTTCCACTCTGTCGTAGTCTTTAAACTCGCTTTTAGCATCACTGTTAAAAAGTTGGTTTACATTCCACTTGAACCGGAGAACGTCAGCGTATCTTGACCATTACAGCCAAGCCTTGGCTTCTTTCTCCATCTCACCCCATCCAAACCATACGCTTACACTTTTCACTACTCAGAAATCGACCTTCTCTGAGAGGTAGGGAGGGTTAATTCGTTCCTCTGATATGGGAGTTCCAGTTTTAGCTTCTTACTCTCTCCCAAGGTACTTTCAGGAGTCTGTGTGATTGACCGCACAATATCATCACTTTTCCCTATGTCCTTGTTTTGGACGCGGCGTGTCAATCTATTTTCGCCGCTTCTTTTATTTTGGGAGTTCAATCCGTAAGTTCGCTTTCGCTAAGCTTGACTAGTTGGCTAGAGGACTGTCTTGGGTAGTTAGATTCTCCCTTATCCCCATTACCTCGTGCTTTAGTCCATAAGTTGTGTGCTTATAAACTAACGAGATTGCCGTAACTCTTTCTCTAAGGAGAGATTGACTCCGAGTTTCCGTCCTACGGTACACATCAGAAGTTCAAGAAAATTAAGTTGGCTTAATTTTCTTGGATACCTTTGTTTACTGCCTTACGCAGCCTTTGAGGTATCAACGAATCGCACTAAGCGCATAAAGACATACTGACATCTCACCCCCTGCAATTGGGTATGACTGGTGATACCCCAATCTTCAATTGTGGCTCCGGTGAGGGTTGCACCGGTTAAATCAGCTTCATCTAATTGGGTTTGTATCAGTTTTGCTCTGGATAAATCAGCATCTTGCAAGTTGGCTTTGTTTAAATCAGCACTGATAAAGCTAGCATCTGCCAGATTTGCTCCTTGTAGGTTAACCCCTCGTAAGGGAAGTTGGTCAAAGTTTTTGTCTTGTCCCTGGAGTGTTCTAATTAATTCCCTAACTCGTGTACTACTCAAGTAACTCATTCCAGGTCTGGCGCGGTCAAGTTTTTTGGTATTCTGCCAACGGGTATGAATAAGGATAGCCCTTCTGAAATCTGTACTCCTGAGCCTAGCTGCTGTAAAATCAGCATCAGTTAAGTCAGCACCTCTAAAACTAGTACCTCCCATTGCTGCAAAAGCGATTACAGCGGCACGAATCCAAGCATCTCTCTCGTCCCCAAAAAGGGCACGCCAGCCAAGGTACACACCAAGCAGTGCGAAAGCGAAAGCAACAGCTCCAGCCACAGTTCCAGCCACAGCCACCGTCACAGCTCCAGGTACAGCTCCAGATCGAGCAGCTCCAGCCCCGATGAAGGCTACAGCCGCAGCCCCAGTACAAGCCCCTGCCACAGCTACAGCTCCAGCTCCAGCTCCAGCCACAGCCATAGTCACAGCGAAAGCGGTAGCTCCAGCCACAGCCCCAGCCACGGCGAAAGCGACAGCTCCAGCGAAAGCGATAATTCCAGTTAAAGCCACAGCCACAGCGAAAGCGGCAGCTCCAAAACCCGAATCAATCGATTTATTCAGCAAACCCTAACTATTAGGCTGACTTTTTCTTGAGTACTGGGGTCAGATATTCTGAAATTCCCGCCATGCGGATAGCATTACAGCCCAGTTTGTAAGCAAACTCAACCGATTCTCCTGCTCCTAGAGCATCATAAAAACCGACAGCAAATTCAATAGCAGCGGAATCGCCAATGGCTTTGTCCATACCAATGACAAATGGAATATGTTGAGCGATCGCTTCTGCTTGTCCTTCTGAGTAACAAGCGTTGAGCACTACACATTCTACCTGATCTGCAAACAATTCAAACAATCCTGCTAAAGCTGACCCATTAACTAACTTCGTTTTTCCAAGTTTATCTTCTAGGGCTAATCCAGCTTCCTCGTGACTATGTCCAGAGAAATGGACAAATTGTGGTTTAAAATCGAGCATAGCTCGCTGGACATCCCTGGGACGCACAGCCCACTTCTGTTCCAGGATAAATTTAGTTTGTTGTTGATTTCGTTGTAACCCAGCGTCAATTTCCCGCACCTCCTCATCAAGCCGCAGCTGGGATGTGTTTTTCGGATTAGCTGCCAGAATTAGAATTTTTCTTGCTGAACTTTCTTTAGCCGAAGAGACAGGTAATGTGGTTTGAGTATTGGAGAGATTCTTTTGGTTGTCAGTTTGATTAGCAGCTTCGTTGTAGTTAATTGAGCCAGAACCGGCCAAATTTGTCAATTGACTGGATATGATGTTAAAAGTTTGAGGTGCTTGAAGCGTTGCATGAGGGTCGGTAGATTCCATGAGATGCTTATTGAAGTCTATAATCCAACTCTAGCCATGTTTATCTGTAGTTAATTGACTTTTGTGTCACTCTTTCAAGTAACACATATAGCGTTTCTCATTGGAATGGGGAATGGGGAATTGGGAATTGGGAATGTAATTGGTGTCAACTTAAGCTAAGGATAGCTTAAAGACTAGCTTCCACACTTATTCAGCAGACCCAAATTATTAACCATTCCGATGCAACCGGAATTGATATCAAATGGCGAAGAATTATCCCTAAACCCGCCCCTACATGCTTCATTCTTTATTACCACCCAAATCAAAAGCTTGGTGAATCGCTTGTAAGGCAATGACTCCTTGGGCTTGACTCACAACACAACTAATCTTAATTTCTGAGGTGGCAATCATTTGAATGTTGATTTGGTGTTGTGCTAGGGCAGCAAACATTTTTGCAGCAACACCAGGTTGTCCAATCATTCCGGCTCCCACGATACTGACTTTAGCAATCTCTGTATCGAGGAGTATCTCCGTCTGTTCTAAAACTGGTGCTGCCTGTTGCAGTGCTTGCCGTGCCGCTTCCGCATCAGCTTGAGAGACAGTGAAAGCTAGATCACGAGTGGGAATGCCATCAATTACCCGACAGCGTTGGGACTGGATAATCATATCAACACTGATATGTTGCTCTGCTAAGAGTCCAAATATTTTAGCAGCACTACCAGGGGAATCATGAATATAACGAATTGCTAAGCGAGCTTGATTAAGATCTAAGGCAACGCCTCTAACGGGGGATTGGTGATGAGAAGCGGGACTCTCCCTGTGTTCCCCTAAGGAGGGAAGGGAATTGGAGACAGGAGAACAGTTAATTTGGAAGGCTTGACATAGAGAATCGATGGCGCGATTACTGTCTTGGCTAGCAATAACACAACTAACTTTGACTTCTGAGGTAGAAATCATCTGGATGTTGATATCCCCTGCCGCTAAGGTAGCGAACATTTTGGCAGCAATACCGGGACGTCCAATCATCCCTGCCCCAGTAATAGAGATCTTGGCAATATCCCTTTCTACCATTACCTCGGCTTCTTCGGGATGGGGAGTTGTTTGGTTGCGGAAGGCAGGAGCAATGGCTTCTGATACTGCCTCAGCTCGTTGGATAATATTGTTGCTAACGGTAAAGGCAATATCATTACTGTTGCCTTCATGGATTGATTGGATAATCAAGTCTATATCCAAATCTTGAACTGCAATCTCCCCAAATAACTTAGCAGCCACACCAGGATGATCCGGTACTCGCAACAGGGCTACTTTTGCCTGGTCTGTATCACATTCCACTGCGGAGACTGGTAAGGTAATTTCTAAGCCTTCCGTAGAGCGAGGCTGGGTTAAGGGGGAAATTACTTTAGTACCGGGTTCGTCTGTCCAACTCGAAAGTACTACCAATGGCACGCCATAATTCCGGGCAATCTCCACTGCACGAGGATGGAGTACCTTGGCTCCTAAGCTTGCTAACTCTAGCATTTCATCGGAGGTAATCTCATCCATCAGTTGGGCATCGCTGACCAAGCGGGGGTCAGTCGTTAAAATCCCTGGTACATCGGTGTAAATTTCACAACGATTGGCTTTTAAGGAAGCAGCTAGTGCCACCGCTGAAGTGTCAGAACCTCCCCGGCCTAGGGTAGTAATTTCCATATCAGTGGTGCTGCTGATACCCTGAAAACCCGCTACTACGACTACTTTCCCTTCTTGGAGATGTCTCTGGAGTCGCTCAGTTTCAATATGAAGAATCCGAGCACGGCTATGGTGGGCTTCCGTCACAATCCCCACCTGTGCCCCTGTTAGGGAAATTGCTGGCTGCTCCAACTCCTGCAATGCCATACATAATAAGGCAATGGAGACTTGCTCCCCGGTAGAAAGCAGCATATCCATCTCCCGGCGGCAAGGATTAGTAGAAATCGCATTAGCCAGTTTGACTAAGCCATCGGTAGTCTTACCCATTGCCGAGACTACAACTACCACAGAGTCACCAATTTGGGCTGTTTTCTTCACCCGTTGTGCTACAGCTTGGATGCGTTCTACTGAGCCAACGGAAGTGCCGCCGTATTTCTGGACAACTAGTGACATAAGGGACTTCTAAGATAAGACAAAGCAAGGGAGCTGGGGGAGCTGGGGGAGCTGAGGGAGCTGAGGGAGCTGGGGGAGCTGGGGGAGCTGGGGGAGCTGGGGGAGCTGAGGGAGCTGAGGGAGCTGGGGGAGCTGAGGGC
>JAAHFP010000078.1 GCA_010672925.1 Symploca sp. SIO1C2
TTTTTGAATCTTACTGCTCAAGCAGGCACAGAAGTAAAAGGGTTGCAGATAGAGACAGTTGCACCACCGAATTTGACAGCATCAGAAAAGAATTCAATCACGCAATCTTTACTGGAAAATATCGAAATTCCCCACAATAGTACTGATGCCATAGCTTGGATAAATTACGGTAACCAATTGTGGCGGTTATTGCAACCGGAAGCAGCGCTGGCAGCTTTTAACCAAGCGATTCAACTCGAACCAGATTTCTCTCCAGCTTGGTATGCTCATGGACTGGTTTTGCATTCTCAAGGAAAATATCAAGAAGCAATTGAGTCTCTGGATAAAGCGATTCAAGAAGACTCAAAAGATTTTTTTCCTCTGTGGCGTTTGCGAGGCTGGGTGCTTTACAGCCAGCAAGAGTACCAAGCAGCACTCGACTCTTTTGACAAGTTACTCGCACTCGATCCTCAATCTCAGATCCAGGACTTTGCACTTCATTTGCTACGAGGTCTTTCACTTCGAGGGTTAGGACGTTACCAAGAAGCAACTGTTGCCTACACTCAAGCGATTGTCATCAATCCCCATCCTTGGGCTTACAATAATCGTGGAAATGCTTACTATGAGTTGAAAAACTACCAAAAAGCGCTGTCTGATTACAGCAATGCTATTGAACTCGATCCTAATTTTGCTGCTGCTTATGAAACTCGAGGACAGGCTTATTGTCAAATTGGCGATGAGCAGACTGCCCTTAGGGATTTTCAGCAAGCTGCAGAACTTTATCGGAAACAAGAACAGATGAATGAGTATCAAGAGGCTGTGAACAAAGGATGCCAAGCATTGTGAATACTGCCCAATGGTGTGCTGCCTAAAATTAGGATATGATACCAAATCCAGTTGATAACAAGCGTGTTACTGAGCCCCCTAAATCCCCCAATTCTGGGGGACTTTGAATTATTTTTTCCCTAATCTGAGAACCGGATTTGATACGATACAAAATCCGGCATACATTGTCCACATTGTAGAGACGTTGCATGCAACGTCTCTACAGGATTTTCGCGGTTTTATTAAAATGGGAGGCTAACATCGATTTGGTTTGGTATGCTCAACATTTAGCCGGATTTAATATCAGAAATAATAGTTGACTCCAAAATAAAAACCTTCATCTTGAGCATTAGTACCACGGTCATCCAAATCAATAATCGGAAAACCATAGCCAAGGCGGATATCAAACAATGGTATTGGCCTCCACAACAATTCTAAACCAGTACTGACCAAAAAAGTTGGCTTTGGTAGAGGATCAAGATTATTTCGATTATTCCAAACTTTTCCCAGATCTACAAATGGTATTAGTTGAAAAGTCGGGTATCCTCCTTCAAATCGTCCTAGAGTGATACGATCCTCAATAGAAAAGCGAAACCCATTGTCACCAGAACGAGCATACTGTCGATAGCCTCTGATAGATTCTCCGCCGCCAATACCAAACTGCTCAGATGGCAAGAGACTATCAGGAGTAAGTTGCACATCCAACTTCACTACTAACTTGTTATTTTCACCAAGAAGCTGCACCCATTGCATTTGACCCAACCAACTGAAAAACTGACTATCAGGAATAGGTGAAGGATTAGTTGTGGCATCAAACAAACTAGTACCAAAGCTAAATTGCGATCGCGCAGCCAAAACTCTCTGGGCATCTCGTATAAAATAATCTTTCCCAAGCCGAAACACACTGGTGCGAGTTACCCCATCCGGCTCAGCACCAATGCTAAAGGCTTGGGGAATGTTATTAAGGATAAATGTTTGACCATCTCTGTAACTAAATCCCCCAAATATAGCAAATTCTTCTCGGGGAGTGTAAATCAAAGGCTGGCGAAAGTTAAGTTCATACAGTTCGTATTTCCCCTCGATGCCCAAGGTGTTGAACGGTTCCTGGGTAACTTTAATGTGAGTTTGGTTGACTCTCAGTTGCAGAGTACCATTTCTGGGATTAAGAGGTATTTGATAGCTAAGGTCAAATTGGTCTTCACCACTCGTAGTTGTGTGATAGTAAGAAGCGTCAATTTCATCCCCATTGCCTGTCAGATTGCGATGGAGTAAATTGAGTCCCAAGCGTTCAGAACCGATACTGGGTGGTGAGTAGTTGTCAATGCTTACACTGCCTTCAAACGGATCTGCTTCGGCGACACTAACAATAAGAATGCTCTGTCCCGCACGAGTTCCAGGTTGCAGCTCTGCTTCTACCTTCTCAAATAAGGGATTGATTTGCAGTAACCGCAATTGTTCTTCTAACTTAACAGTATTTAAAGCTTTTCTGCCAGCGAGTAATATACGGTTGCGGATATATTGGAGATTCACTCGGCGTGCTCCCTCAATGCGAATCTCTTCCAAACTCCCCTCTATGACCTGAATCTGTACAACGCCATCAAGGAAAGTCTGCGGAGGAATAAGGGCACCAGAGGTAATATAGCCTTGGTCTATGTACAGTTGGGTGATTTGACTTCGCACTTCCAAAATTTGTTCAAAAGTGAGAGTCCTTCTTTCATAGGGTTGTACAATAGATTTGAGCTCTTCTGGACTAAAGACAGTATTGCCTATAACTTGGATCTTGGTGACCTCCAATTCTGGTAGAGGTTCTATCCTCAGTTGTGGTAGAGGTTCTATGTAGAGTAATGGTGAATCATCACGAAGTACTGGGTTAGGTACAACATCTCTCTGAGATAATGGCGAAAATTCTGAGTCGAGAACAAATGCAGGATTCTGAGCCAAGTGAGTGGGACTTATCCTCGGTATAGTTAGCTCTTGCCGTAGCGAGTAGGAATCGGTTGTTTCCAACCCAGATGCTCCATAGCCAAGGGTAGTTTCTGATTCTTCTGCTTGTACAGTTGGTGTGGTGTACCCAGGGAAAACACAAACGCCACTAATGATAGGAAAAGCGGAAAGTACGCCTAACAAGACTCTCATTAATCCTACTTTAAGGTTGCCACTACCAGGGTTCTTATACCAAATCCGGTTGGTGTTGAGTACGTGAAAAATAATTCAAAGTCCCCCAGAATTGGGGGATTTAGGGGGCAAAGTAACACACTTGTTCTCAACCAGATTTGGTATTAATCATTGTGAACCCTATAGTGTCAATTGTCTCTCAGTTCAGCCCCACTCATTCCCAAACAGGTCTCCCACAAATCATTGCCAAGGCAAACCTAATATTGGTTGACATGCACGGAAAACTGGGGCTTCCAAAAATGCGATTGCTTACAGCACCAGCATAGTTGACCGCTTCTCCCCAAAAAAACTCAAGTAGCGTCAAAGATAAAGAAAGCCAGAGCGACTTATGTAAAACTAGTACCAGGTTTTTGTGTCAAAAGATACAAAAACCTGGGAACTTAGATAAAATTATTTAATACCTAATATCTAATACCTAAGATTCGGTTATGCCCGCCAATCAGGAAAATTGCCTTGAATACAAGTAGCAACTTCTGCTAACCAACGCTCGTCTATATTGGCAACCCATTGCTCGAACTTGCTAGGTGTTGAGACTGTTAGATTTTTGTATTGCTCAAAAAGCAGAATTTGTTTTCTCTGGCGGGGTTGAATGACGGTGATATTTTCAGTCATGTTTAATAAACCTCCTACGAAGCATCAAACTAATAATCTTGTTTAGCTTTTCTTCGATTTAGTTAATTTTTTTAGATTTTTTTAAATTTCTATATCTCAATTTTATGACAGAGATTTTTGACTTTTATGCATTACTGTTACAAAAATATTTAATTATTCTTCAATCGGGTAATTTTTGTTACATTTTGTGATTATTGGCTCAGGAAAACTGCTTGATGCCATAACCTGCCTTGGATTCAAATCCAAGGCAAATAGGTTAAGTCTATTGAAATGGACTAAATTTTTTGGATTTATTGAGAGTCATCTAAAGATGAATTGAGCCATTTGCCAGGTGTTTGAACAACTTACGGAGCAAGGATTTCACTGTAAGTTGATATCAATGACATCGGTGCACCTCTACTGGTGATTTACTTCAAATTCTAGAATTTATAGCTTCTATTATTCTCAATCTTAAGCGGGATAGTTTATACCATCCCTGGATTGAGATTTGGCATTAGCCTCAATAGTTAGCAATTCTCAATTCTCAATTTTCAATCTTTAATTCAACAGTAATAATACCTACTGAAGAGAGGGGTGCTTGCCAAGAGGAGAGCGATCGCCGCAAGGGTGTAATTACTGCTAGATCTTGTATAGTAGATTCTTGGTCATCTAGTACCACTCGTCGAATAAGACCATCTCGTACCTCTAACTCGAAAACTATTTTGCCCTGAGAAACTGCGGGAAGATTAAGATTTTGCAGCTGTTGAGTTAAAGAAGCGATCGCATCATCTAATTCTGTCAGATCTAATCCTTCAATGGTTACTACTTCAATCTGAGAGGTACTTGCAGTTTGAGGTTGTGGTGATGGTGAGTCAGATAAATTTACTGGAGGGGCTGGGGCGATATTTCCACGAGAAGAACCGCCTCTACTTTCTAATCCCCTACTTCTTACTCCCCTACTTCCTGCTCCTACTCTACTAGATCGTTGTGGACTTATCCGCCGACCCCCAGATGGTTGAATCGTCCGCCGACCTCCAGTAAGCAACTCCTCACTTTCTTCTGGACCAAAAATACCTTCGTAGCTGACTCCTTCTGGTAATTCCACTGGTACTTGTACCCGCCTGGTAGTACCATCCGGTTCTACTCGTACTTCTTCACTAACAGCAACAAAAGCTGTATATTGAGACAACAATCTATAAGCTAAGGCTGTTTCCGTCACCGCTTCTACCCCAGACCTCGTCTCACCAATAAACATCTGATTCATTAAGTCTTTAATTTTTGACCTGCCCCACAGTTGAGCAATGGCTGGATTATTACTACCTCGGTTGAAGTTAACTGGGAGAGTTTCCTCATAAGTGCCACCCCCGGCAGTAGTTCCCCGGATGCGGAGATTACCATTGCTGCCTGTTGATTGCCTGCCAAATAAGACTAAAGGTTGGTTGGCAAATAAATCCGCCGGAGCAGTAGGGTAAATTTCTGGAGGTTCTCCCTCCCCTTCCCAACTAACCTGAATATTAGTGAGGATAGGATTGTTGATTTGGCGGAAGAATTTTTCTGTGACTTCTGCTGTTGGCTCATCGTGACGCACAATTTGTACTGCACCCCTTCCCACTTCTGCTAGACGATTGAGTAGGAAACGGTTAACGGAACTACCTACTCCAAAGCTATAGAGACGGTTACCGGATTGTAGTTGCTGTTGTACTTCGGCAATTACCTGATTTTCGTTGCCAATATAGCCATCGGTAAGTAACACCACACTGCGCAGCCTTTCTTCCTCAGCGGGAGGGAAGTTCATTACTGCACGAATGCCATTCATTAATTCTGTACCCCCATTTGCCTGGAGAGCACCGATATAACTCAAAGCGCGGTTACGATTGCGGGGTGTATTTGCCAAGGGTTGGGATGAGAGTTGGGTTGCGGTATTGGCAAAATCAATAATGGTAAAGGTATCTTCCGGATTCAAGCCATTAATAAAGCGGTACATCAATTCCTTGGATTGGCGCAAAGGTTCACCCTTTTGGGAACCAGAAGTATCCATCAGGAATACCACATCCTTGGGTACAATTTCCTTTGGTTGATACTTTAGCGCTGGAATAAGATAAGTTGCAAAATGACCACCTTGTTCATCGGTTTGGGTTAATACTGTAGTTTGAGTTTGTGTCCCTGCTACCTGATAGCGCAAAATCAAGTCTTTGTTAGGAATAGTATCTTCCTTCCCCAGTTGTACCAGGAAAGTCTTACCTCGGCGTTGGGTAAGAATTTGATGGGAAGGAGAGCGCAGGTTCTGTACTGGCACTCCTGCATCAATGGCCACAGTTACTTCAATATCATGTCCTGATCGGGTTCCAGGTTTAAGTACAGGGGGCGTAATTCGGGAAGCATCCGGCACTTGATCGGTATCAGCGCTACTATCAATTGCTGTACCAGGAATATACCTTGGTCCTACTACCATCGGGAAAACAAATTCATAATCACCGCTTTCAAATTTGAGGCTGTCGGTGTAGCGAATAGTGACATCGATTTCTTCCCCTGGTTTAATATTAGCTAGGGATTGAGTAAAAATATTGGCTCGTTCTTGTTCCAACAGTCCCGCAGTTCTTCCTTGGCGACGTGCTTCTTCATAGATTTCCTGTGCTTCTTCCCGTTTTTTGATTTCCCCTTTAATCACGCGATCGCCTATAGTAATTTCCATATCACTAACTGCGGCTTTATCTGGCAGAGGAAAAACATAAACTGCTTCTAAAGGTTCTTCAAAAGGATTAGTAAAAGTTTGGGTAACTTCAACCTGGGAGACATTCCCAGAAATTTTGGCATCTACTTGAGTATGTTTTAGGGGAAATACCTGTTGTTGTCCGTCTTCAGATTGGATATACAAGCCACCAATGGGAGGGTCAGTTATATTGGTAGAAGTGCTGCGCTGGGAACTTTGGGCAATTATTGGGGTCGGTGTTTGAGCTTGGGTTAAATAAGTAATTGTTCCTAGAATACCAGTTAGAAGTAGGGTAGTGGGAAAGATATAGATGAGTTTCATTGCTTTTTCCATTAAAAACATCAGCTGCTTCTAACATGGCATCAAGGAAAGCTTTAAACTTCACCGTTACAGTTTTGGCAACAACCGGAGGTAGGTGGTAGATGGCAGGTGGTAGGTAGTAGGTGGTAAGTGGTAGGTGGTAAGTGGTAGTCCCTAGGAAAAAATTTCACCACCAGGTTATGAAAATAAATTCTTCCTTTTTCATCAAATCAATCACCATGTGAAAATCTTCTCATACAAGATTCATGCCCTGCTCATACAGCAACCCCAATATAGTTGTTATAGCGTTAGTGCTGAGATGCACTTCAGGTTTGGGGGAGAGGATGCTTACCCCAACTTTTTTTTTTTAATAACCCGATTTCAAAATAGGCTAACGGTGAGTTTTACAGTAAGGAATTGCTGCAAAGAGTTTTGACATTGATGCAGATTCCTTCACCAAACTAAAGAAAACTTAGAACTCTGGTGACCACAAATCAGTTACTGCTACCTCCCAACCTGGTAACAAATCAGGAACACTCAGAACATCACCATCTTCCAAAATAACCACTTCTTCACCGGGGCGATAAATTTCGACTCTATGCTTCTCTGGGTTAATCAGAATACCTACTTTTGTTCCCTGGGATAAGAAATTTTGTATCTTATCCCTGAGAGATTTGAGAGTATCAGAGAGGGACTTCACCTCAATCATCAAATCAGGAGCTAATTCTGCAAAGGAAAGAGGACTAATTTTCATTCGCTCTGCTAGTACGAAGGAAACATCAGGTGCTTTCACATCTGAGTTGGGAAGCTCAAAACCTGCACTTGAACCCGTTACCCTTCCTAATTTACGGGGTCTAACCCAGTTACGTAATAGAGCACCTACTTCTAGCGCTACTTCATCTGATTGATAACCTGATGGACTCATGATAATAATGCTGTTGTCTACTAACTCCATGCGATAGTCAGGATGTTTTGCTTGGAGCTTCTCTAAGTCTTTACGTGTCAGAGTTGTAAGTGTTGCCATCTAACCTTAAAAAAGAACAGCTAACTTTCCCCATCTTACTAGAACAACGATTTTGCTAGTGTTCGCAGCGTGCTAGCATAGCTATAGCCTAATGCTGAGTGTCTTCTTTGGCGTGAACTCTGATTTTATCTTTACTGACGGTGATTCGATGAAAGACACTGATTTAAGAGAAAAGTTAAGTGCAATTGCCAGACAGTTTAAGGTGTTTGAATGTGTTCTGTGTGCAGAAGCATTACGGCAGTTTTTGAGCAGTCAAAGCAGATCAGGGTGGCAAATCAGTTTGTTTACAGGCTCTACAGAGGATCCATTTTGTAATATCTATCATGAAAATCTACAACGAAATATTTCAGTTAATGGACGACATGAAGCGATCGCTATCATGATAGAAGGGCAAGAAGTTGTGTTTGATAATCTTCATCCTGAAGGGCTTCCCAGAGCAAGTTGGATAGAAAACTTTTACTGTCCCATTCAGGATCTCGGCGGTAATTTTGAAATCACTGAATCTAAATTTTAAGTAAGAGGCACCTATAATGGATTTGTTTGACTTGATTGAAAAGATTCATAAGCGTCCTGTGATGTATCTGGGACAGTTATCCATTGGTCAGCTTCGGACTTTTTTAGCAGGGTATTGTTTTGCTCGTAGGCAGATGAATTTACCCCAAACCGAGCAAGAGAAAGTGTTTGCCATGTTTCAATCGTGGATTCAGGAAAAATTTGGAGTATCTTCCAATCAACATTGGGATCAAATAATCCTTGCTTATTCTCAAGATGAACAAGATGCGGTTGAGCAGTTCTTTGTTTTATTTTATGAATTTATTAATACTCATAAATATTCTGACACTAAGCAGTTGACATCTTCTCATCGCTAACGCAATAACTTATTATTTATAGCAAAAGGCAGAGGGCAGAGGGCAGAAGGCTCCAAGGGAAGAGGTTGACAGGTAAAGGTTTGCTGCATTTGCTCTTGTCCTAACCGCCTTGGCGATTGCTATATATAGCGTTTTTCATTGGAATGAGGTACAAAGTTTCTGGTTTTCACCGAATGGGGAATGGGTAATAGGGAATGCACCTCATTAGACTGAGAAATGCTGTAAAAAAATCTTGAAAATTTTACCAGACAGCGCTTTCAGACTAGTACAGCAAGCACTACATGTTTCTGTAAAATATAAAGATTAGCGGTTTTGAGAACCAGCGTAGAACTTCTCCAAAGACAAAATTGACCAAAATAAGCGCCATCTTACTAGCAACACCATCAGAGTGATTATACTCACAATTACTGCTTGTAGTTGATGGGAACCAATCAGCACAATATGAATAGTTCCCAGTAATAAAGCAGGAACAGATAAAAGATGAATTTGCCGCCAACGCTTGCCCAAAGACTTCTGTAAATTGTCAAAACTAGTGAGAGCCGCTGGTGTCATTAATCCTAATGCCAAGACTCCTGCCACAAATCCGAATTGATGCGGTCGTAGGGAAAAAGCCACACGACTGAGATCCCATTCCAGCCAATGTTGTAACATATGACCAGTGTGAGCGATCGCTAGCACAAATGCTCCCACTCCTAAAGCGCGGCGGTAAAGTAATGGTTGTGCCCAAAAATTGCTCAGAGGACGAGCAATAAGAGCTAGTATAAGTAAGACTATTGCTCCATAACCGGTGTAATCCACCATGGCATCGGTTCGCAAGAGAGTTAGGATACCGATAGTGATTGTTACCCAGCCTCCCAAGCGAAATAACTGACTGCGCTTATCGGTACTAAGACGAGAAGCTGATATCCCCACCCCCAACATTATCGGCATGGTTCCTAGTCCAAAAGCTAGCATGGTGGCTGCTCCTACCAAGAAATCACCGGTTCCGGCTGCTTTAATCTGAGCGGCAAATAAGAAACCACAGGGAATCAAACCCCAAACTCCCCCCAAGAGCAAGGGAGCCCACCAACGGGTTTGTTGGGATAGTTGGTTCATTCCCTGACTCAATTGCTGATGTAAATTTCCCTGAAGGGGGTGTAAGATTGGCAGACGGGGAAGCCAATTAGGTTTCACTTGTGCGCACCCAAACCAAACCAACATTAACCCGGTGAGAATTGCCATCCCCTGACGCAGTGCACTACCCACTCCCGCTAGTTGTCCACTGGCAATAAATACCGAACCTAATCCTCCCAGCATTGCCCCAACTAGGGCATAACTGAGTATTCTACCCAAATTGAGGAGTCCGTGAAAACTCAGTTGAGCCAACCACTGGTGAGAAGTTTCCCGTTGCATCGACAGAGAAAATGCTACTGTCAGAGGACCACACATTCCCACACAATGACCAAAACTCCCCAAGAATCCTAGAGTAACGACTAGCAGCAAATCTAACACAGCTTTTGGGAGGATTTTTCAACAACGTCCTCTCCCATCTTCTCTTAATTTTTTAAAAGAAAAGCATAATGCAAGATTTATAGCAAAAGGCAGAGGGCAGAGGGCAGAAGGCTCCAAGGGAAGAGATTAACAGGTAAAGGTTTCAACATTTGGCGTTGTCCTAATCACCTTGGCAACTGCTATAAAATATCGGCGATTGCAAATGCCCAGCAAAATTCTTTTCTCCCAGCATATCGTCAGTACTTTTACTCATTGTTTTGCGAAGCAATATTTTGCCAGCAGCGTAGCGTAACGCACCACTTTGTGGGCAAAATCTGCAAAAATTGCCTAAGTGATGAGAAATCACGACCAGGAGCAAGCAAGAGGAAATTAACACAAGTGAGTGAAACTAAACAATTACCTCTACAGGTACAAGATCGAGAAGAAGTCCTCAAAAATGATGACGGAGTGGAATGGCGCGATGGAGAGCGCCCTGACTATTCTCGCACCAACAATTTTTTGGCAAAGGAACGGCAATTTAACCATGCGGAAGGGTCTTTGAATCAAATTGCCCATAATTTGGTCAGAACATTTGAAATGGAGGCTTCCTTCAAAACCAATACCCAACAATGGCTCTCTATCGTCACAGATAAATTTCGCATGAGCACTAACGGTGGAAAGTCTTACAGTGCTCAAGAGATTGTTGAGCAAGGAACCTATAATCTTTTTCTCGAAGACTCTGCCTATTATCGTGCTTCTGATGAAACCTTTGATTCATCCTACAACCTCTTTCACACAGCTTTTCCTGATGGTTTTCACTGGGAATTAGTCGAAGTGCTTGCCGGACCTCCTAATGTGATTTTCAAGTGGAGACACTGGGGTACTTTTGCCGGTGCTTACAAAGAGTATCAGCCTACAGGCGAAACTATTGAAGTTATTGGTCTTAGTCTTGCTAAGGTGACTGATGACTTAAAGATTGAGTCTGTAGAACATTTCTTTGATACGAACCAATTTTTAACCAAGTTAACTGCTGGGGAGTGTCCTGTTAGTCATTAGATCATGGAAGCCCTTTAAGACTAATTAGGGCTTGTTGCGTGAGTGGGTCAATCAATTTTAGATTTTAGATTTTAGATTTTAGATTGACCCCATGTCTAAAGCCAGGGGCTTGGAATAATGATAGAATCTTTGTTTTTTCCACGGATAAATCCGGGGGCTTGTATCCTTGTTTTTTTCGGTTACAACAAAAAAAAGCACCCCCTTTAACAGAGAGCGCTTATCCTAGAGGTGCAACAGATTGCATCTCTTACCCAGGTAAAATTTAGCCGTTGATTGCTGGGGCTTGTAGAGCAACCGGAGCAGCTTCACCAGCAGCCAAGTCTAACGGGAAGTTGTGAGCATTACGCTCATGCATGACTTCAAAACCAAGGTTGGCACGGTTGAGAACATCACCCCAGGTATTAACCACACGACCTTGAGAATCCAACACAGACTGGTTGAAGTTAAAGCCATTGAGGTTAAATGCCATAGTGCTGATACCTAAGGCGGTGAACCAGATACCAACTACCGGCCAAGCACCTAAGAAGAAGTGCAGTGAACGACTGTTATTGAAGGAGGCATATTGGAAGATCAAGCGACCGAAGTAGCCATGAGCTGCCACAATGTTGTAGGTTTCAGTTTCTTGACCGAACTTGTAACCGTAGTTTTGGGATTCGTTGTCTGAGGTTTCACGCACCAGAGAAGAAGTCACCAAAGAACCGTGCATGGCACTGAACAGAGAACCGCCGAATACACCTGCTACTCCCAACATATGGAAGGGGTGCATCAGGATATTGTGCTCTGCTTGGAACACAAACATGAAGTTGAAGGTTCCGCTGATACCCAAGGGCATACCATCGGAGAAGCTACCTTGACCGAGGGGGTAGATTAGGAACACGGAAGTAGCTGCGGCTACAGGTGCACTGTAAGCAACGCAGATCCAAGGACGCATTCCCAAACGATAGCTCAGCTCCCACTGACGTCCCATCCAGCAGAAAATGCCGATCAGGAAGTGGAAGATAATCAACTGGTAGGGACCACCATTGTAGAGCCACTCATCCAAGGAAGCTGCTTCCCAAATGGGGTAAAAGTGCAAACCAATGGCATTGGAAGAAGGTACGATTGCACCAGAGATAATGTTGTTGCCATAGAGCAGAGAACCTGCTACAGGCTCCCGGATACCATCGATATCTACGGGGGGAGCAGCGATAAAGCCGATGATGAAACAAGTGGTGGCAGTTAGCAAGCAGGGAATCATCAGTACACCGAACCAGCCTACATAAAGGCGGTTATTGGTAGAGGTGACCCAATTGCAAAACTTTTGCCATGCGGAACCACCTTCGCGTCTGTCTAATGTGGTTGTCATGTTTTGATAATTACGATTGTTTATTTGTTATGCTAAGCCAGATTTAATATTGGCTTGTACATATTTAGACTTATAGTAATACCTTTCTTCATTTCTTTTCGTAAATTTATTTGAAGAAGTTTGATGGCTTAGTAAGGGGGCTTTTCGAGAAAATATTTAGTCTTTTGACTATAAAAACTAGCTAAACGTCTTTAATTTGTGTTTGAATGCTAAATAACTCAGTTTTTCGCTTAATTACGTGAGTTGAAACCCATGACTGAAGAGTAATTGACAAGATTCATGTTAAGCTCTGTAACGAAAAATTCAATATAAGTAAAAAAATCAATTTTCAACTTAACTAAAGTAAATACAACTTAACTTAGGGTAATATCTGAGTGTTAGGTGGTAGGTGTTACAGCAGTCGTCAGGGCGGTTAAGACATTCTCAGGTTAAGATAAGTGAACAAGGGGCTTAAGCCCCTTGTCCTAATCACCTTGGCGGTTGCTATAACTTGCCAGTTTGAGATGGATAGAATCCTTACTCTCTAAGCATTCCTAATTCCTAATTCTTAATTTCTCTGAGAGGCACTAGCCATTTCTTGGCAAATTTCCAGTGACGGAAAGGATGAAGCAAATGACCAACAAAACTTTCCGTTATCTCCTCGTTATAGAGCCCAAAGTTGCTTGGCTGTCTAGAGGGCAGATAGAATGTGCCAAAGATCACATCGTAAATAGGAAATAGTCCGGCAAAGTTCTTACCCCATCCTTCTTGATCCATTGTATGATGCCAACGGTGAAAGGCAGGACTAGCTAGCACATAACGGAATGGTCCGTAAGTCCAGGAAACATTAGCATGAATGAAAGCAACATAGGCCGATAAAAAAGGCGTATATACTTCAACTGCTATCGGTGACATACCTAGGAGCATCAGGGGAGAAGCTTGCATCACTCGTGAGATGATATCGTTAACTGGATGCAGACGAACAGCAGTCAGCCAATCTATTGTCTCTGAACTGTGATGAATAGCGTGGTAGTCCCAGAGATGGCGAGTATGATGCCATCGGTGAGTCCAGTAACCAATAAAGTCTCCAACAACGATTGCAATTAGACCTTGCAACCAAAGAGGTAACTGGGCAAAGGCTCCATAACCTGCCAAAATACTCTCCCAAGCAAGAGAACGCTCTAGAAGCAGGTAAAATGGCAGGAGCACTAGCGCGATCGCAATCATACTCAGCACCTGAATCACCATTGGGGTGAAAAACCAATAAAAGGTGTCAAGCCAGACACCTTTTCTCCATTTACGCTGATTAGGGATACTAGGCCACAATTTTTCTAGTACACCAAAGACAACTGTGAGCACAATGAATAGAACTAGTGTTCTGACAAACCGCCCTTCCATAAATTTCCTTTGAAGTTTGAGAAAAATTTTAGGGCAGAGTCAGTAGCGATCGCAATGGTGTCCTCATTTCCGTTATCTGAGTCTAAGGAAAGGCCAAAAAAATTTAGAGACGTGCTATGGCAGGTCTCTAAGCTGTTAAGTACTTAACTTGCATCCTCTTGGAAAAGCTAGGCAACCATTCCACAAGTAACAGATGAAGAGCAAGTTTCTCTAAATTTAGATGGATTTTCGAAGAGCGATACTCGCTTAAAGAGCACCTATATATCCCAATCCTAAGATGACACCGGCTCCTAAGACATGACCAAAGCTGGTGGTTCCTAGTAATCCACCCAAACCCATACCACCGAACATTGCAGGTGATGGTAAACCTGGTCCTTCGTTAGGATACTTGATAGTATATTTACCTATGGCAATAGCCAAGATATTGCAGATAATCATCACTAGTCCAACCTTGGGGCTCCAGGCTACTGTGCCTGGAACTGTAGCTGAAACTGCTAATAATGCTGAGTAAGTCAACTTACCCTCCTACTTTTACAAAAGTGCTAAACATCTAATGCCCATATCTTGACTTTGCCCAAGATGTGAGTTAAAGATGCTCTTTTAGTCGTTGAATAGTTAATAATTATCTCATGAGAGCACACATTAGGGAAGTATGGGGAATATTCTGGTCTAATGGACTCATTAGTTGCTTGTTGCCTGTTGTTGCTTTACCCAAACCCTAAATATTTGCTCTGCTTCTACTTCGTCATGTTGAGCTTGGTTGAGAAATTCGTAGAGGCGCTCTTTGGAAACAAAGGGGAAAGTTGGGCTAGACTCCACTTCCCTGTATTGTCCAGCTTGCAACTGATAAATCCGCCAGAGTCGCCCATTGTAGCGCCAAAATTCCGGTACTCCCAAACTGGTGTAGAGTTGTAATTTGTCGATATCAGTATGGGTGATATCAATTTCAACAACTAAATCCGGTGGGGGGTCTTGTTGGAGATCTATTTTTTTACCAGCGACAAGGGGTTGATTTTGAATATAGTAAGCATTGTCAGGTTCTGGGCTACGGTTGAGATCTTCTCTTTCTAGGGTGGTAGACCCCATGGTTTTGATTTTTAGCCCCATTTCTACCACTAAAATGCGAATGAATAACTCAATGAGTCGAACAGCAGATTCATGGTCTTCTAAGGGCATGGTAATTTCTAGAATACCCAGATTGTAGGTGAGACGAGCAGCACGATGGTTGCCTAAAGCCTGTAGGATTTGTTGGTAAGCTTGCCAGTTAAGATGGTGAAATGTAACTCGCTTTTCCCCAACCTGTTGGGGAATTGTTGGGAGTGGAATTGAACTGAGCATAGTAGTAAGCTAAGACCATTTAAACAACTTAGTCCCCATCTCCGCGTCCGGTGCGTCCCCGTGTCTGGAGCGTCAGTACTAATCTACCATCTAATAGAGTAGGCAGCTACTGGCGTGACACACCTACAATGGTGGAATAGACGTAGGTTGGGTTGAGGAACGAAACCCAACACCAGTGAGGCTTTGTTGGGTTTCACTATCGTTCAACCCAACCTACATTTTGAGTGTCACGCCACTACTGGCGTGACACGACTACAATGCTGGAATACGAAGTAGTGAGTAGTGAGTAATGAGTAATGAGTAGATATAGATTTTTTCCCTCAGCTTCCTCAGCTTCCTCAGCTTCCTCAGCTCCCTCAGCTTCCTCAGCTCCCTCAGCTTCCTCAGCTCCCTCAGCTTCCTCTCCCCACCATTTTAGCTGTGCCACTGTACTACAAAAAAGTATTATTCTGGGAGTATAGATTGATCGGGATTTTTCAAGCGTCTAAGTAACCAGTCAAATCGGGCTTGGGCAAGGGGCACATTGTCGATAATTTCCGGAGAGAGATCTTCTGACATACCGTCTTCAATCAGCTGTTGACCCTTAGCATAGCCGAGATATTTCACAGTACCCCGCAGTCTAGTGGAAAGAAAAACCGCGATCGCTCGATAAAAGCGAGAAGCAAACCCTTCATCTCTATTGAGTTTGTCAATTAAGAGATGTCGTTGAATCGATAATACCAGGGAATTTTCAACTGCCCGAACAGTAGCAGAGGGAGGACGACTGTCTACGAAGGACATTTCTCCGACTACAGCGCCACTAACTAATTGAGCGATCGGTTGACCTTCTAAAGCAGCAATAGAAACAGACAACATTCCCTCTAGGATAATGTACAGTGTATCTATGGGTTTGCCTTCCTGAATCAGGACTGTGCCAGCAGCAATTTCCTCTCGACGACCTCTAGCGATCATCCAGTCAAGGTCATCGTCACTTAATTCACCCAGTAAGAAGTATATTTTTTTCATGACTAATGTCTATTTTTTCATGGCAGTACTCACCGAAGGCTTTGTAACTTCCTTTCCACACACTGATTTGAATATTTTCTTATCTTAGATCTGATTCGAGCTCCACCTAATAAAGATATATTCCTCAAGGTGAGAATGCAATTTAACTTGTCACCATTGCCTAAAATCGAACACCTACCACCTAATATCTATCTTGTGCTGTCTAAGCTTTTGTCTCCAAAGACTTGAGATATTCAGTATTCACCCCTGAGTCCCTGGTAAGGGAAATTTTCCCAGTACGGGCAATTTCACGGATGCCAAATTTATTCAATACTTGGACGATTGCCACCATTTTACCAGGATCTCCTGCAACTTCTAGAGTGAGTGACTCTTCAGAAATATCTACTACTCTTGCGCGAAATACCTGAGATAATTCAATGATTTCTGAGCGGGTTGAGCTAGTGGCATTAACTTTGAGCAGCATTAATTCTCGCTCAACACAAGGTTTTGTGGTAATGTCTTGTACTTTTAGTACATTAATGAGCTTGTAGAGTTGCTTAGTCAGCTGCTCAATACTGCGGTCATCTCCTGGTACTACCATTGTTATTCGAGAGACGCCACCCTGCTCAGCTTCACCAACAGCTAGACTTTCAATGTTAAAGCCACGACGGGCAAATAGACCGGCAATGCGAGTTAGGACACCGGCTTCATCTTCAACTAGAACCGAAAGGGTATGTTTCATTGGTTACAACTAGGGTAGGGCTTATCCAGTTACACAATATATAGCAATAGTTTCTATCTTACTTTGCCTTGTTTCTTAAGCTCCCCTGCTGGTTAAATTATCCGCTAGATGTTGGGCAAGGGCGACCATAGTCAATGTGGGGTTCCAAGAACCGCCAGTAGGCCAAAGTGATGCTCCCGTAATGTAGACATTCTCTACGCCCTTGAGCCGATAATCTAAAGCAACAACAGCTTCTTCATCATCCCCAATCCACATCGTTGAGGCTTCATGTACTAATCCGGGAACGCGAATTTTGTGACGTTTGTGCTGCCATTGTCCTGTATCCGGATCACCGTGCCAATATTCTACTCGGTCTTTTCCCCTTGGGGACAAACCCTGCTCAAGAACCTCGAAAGTGGCTTTGTCCATTGTGTCCCATACAGATAAGTCTTTGTCTGTTTCCAACACTTGCAGGGTAACATTGCTTATGGGATCGTCGTGATCGTTTTTTTCTAATCCATTGCCAGGGTTATCGAATAGTTCACCCAAAACTGCACAGACAAACACGATGTAATCTTGGGATGTTTCCAGTTGCTTGGGTGAGGCAGTGGCTAAAACATCCGGCATATTACGCGCCGCTGTATCAATGTGAGTCTTATTGGTTGGGTCTGGGTCAGATATAGCTGAGAGTTGAATATGATACTGTCCTTCAGTTTCCTGATCGACCCCAGCTAAGTAGATGGCCGCCAACTCTAGTTTTTTCTTCCTCAAGTCATCTTTAAGGTTTTCGTCCCAGTCAAAGATTTCGAGAAAGTCTTCTCTAGGTATACGGGCAACAATAGCACTGATAAAGTGGGCTGTAAAACGCTTACCTGCATTTTTAGCCTGGGGAAAAGAATTTAAAACCAGGGTTGTTGACTGTATATTCCCCATAGCGAGAATAACTTTACTGTCCCCAACATTGAGCACCCCACGGGTTGTTTCCAATGCTGTTGCTTGGTTCTCCTGTTGTCGGATTTCTGTCACTGTACATTCGGTGACAATACTTAGTCGAGAATCAATTTGATGTTTTTTGGCTTCTTCCTGGCATTTTACTACTTCATTCAGAAGAGGTCCGGGAGTGGAAAACTTTTCCACGTCGGTGGAAGTAATGGTTGGAGTGCCGACAGCAATTTGAGCAGGTTCAATACGGGTGGCTGACTTAATTTTATGCAGATTCTGCTTCAATCTCTGGGTTAGTTGCTCTTGCCAATGCTCAAAAATCTTTCCCGTTTGTTCGTCATTAGCTGGAATTACATTCAGCAAATTTTTCGCCGCCTGGAAATAGTCTTGTGCGGCTTTAATTGTTGCTGGAGGCCAGTCTCTCATTTCTGCTGTTGTCGGTTCCGGACACCAGGCACTCCATATGGTCGAGCCACCTCCGAAAAAAGGAACTATTCCATGCTGCCATTTAATATATTGATTATGATTAAGGGTTTGAGGAGATACAGTCCAGGGAAAGGCTTTTAGAGCTTGTTTGACTAACAGTTTTTGGTAGGGAGTCGGTAAATTTTGAACATGTTCTGGCAGGAAAAATGACCCTTGTTCAATGAGCAAGATTCTCGCATTGGCATCTTGCTTGAGAACTCTTTCAATAAAGCCAAGAGCACAAAAGCCAGTGCCAATAACGATATAGTCAAATTTCTTGGTTGCTTGTGTCTTGTGCCATTCACTAGAGGAGAGGAAAAAGACATCGTTCATGATGTTTTGAGTATTTGGAGCTTGCTGCATATCTTTTGAAGTAATAAGTAATAAGCAGTAGTAGGACTTCAGTCTAAACAGAATTCAGAAACTAGTCATATCAAGGAATTCAGCAATCCTGTTGTCATTTCTAGTTTCAGCAAGAGTAATAAGTAAACATTCATTGCAAGATTTCTGAACTAAAGGAGCCAAAAATCTTGCACTTTCGTTAAAAATTCCTAATATCTAACACCTAGTTAACCGGTTGATTAGTTCTTGATGTTGGGGATAAGTTTCCCTCAACTTTTCCAATTCTTGAGGCGTAGGTTTCCTGGAGTCCTTGGGATGCCAACTAGGTGCTAGGGTAGTACCGGCTAAAGCGAAAGAATTGGGTTCAACCATTGTTGATCCAAACCAAGTATCATGGGGGGCTACTGCTTGAAAGACTTCTCCTGCATCCGAGTTACTACCTAGCTTAATTTGTTGATAATTGCCATTATCGGGAAAGAGATGAATAGCCAAGGCTTTACCAGCATAGAAATGCCACATTTCGTCTTGCTTAAGTCGATGCAGTATAGTGACATCACTATTTTGCAGCAGGTAATAATTCATTTGCCAAAACCTACGCTCCTGGCTCTCTTTATCTAGAGTAGTCTGATAAATAGTTTGTTCTGACTTAAGATGGACGCGAAAGTAGCCGCCAATCTCTTCTAATTTATCGAGTTGTAGCTTCTCGATCCAATACTGTGCATTGGTCATGTTAAAGATTATTGATTATTTGCTGAATATCTGGTTCAAGCTGTTAAAACCCGTCTGAAACACACCATTACCTATCAACTCAATCAGGCCATTTTCTTCTTGGGGGTCACAGTCGAAGTTAGCTGTCCATTGAGCATAGGTGAGATCTCCATCTGTGATTGGCTGAAGCTGCAATGTTGCTACATAGTTTCTGACAGGCATGGGAGCTTCGAGAATTGAGTAGGAGAATAAATAATCCGAGTCACTTAGAGTCAATAGTCGCTCTCGGATATTACCCCCTTCTTTGAGATTGAAGTTACGAATACAGCCCACTTTATCACTGGGCTCATCATTTTCTATATAACTGTCAGCAACAATTGGATGCCAATCTGGCATGGCATTAAAATCTCGGATCTTCATCCAGACTTGAGCAATAGGAGCATTGATAACAGCACTTGTAAACACCCTAGTCATGAGATATTCTCTATTGAGCTCTACAGGGTAGATATTTTAACTCCTAATTGCACTCTTTTATCACCAATGTTAAGTCGGAAATTTTTCTCATCCGACAGTAACCTTTGACCAAAGGAGCGATCGCGCAAGCTTGTGGGAGTAGGCAGATAGTAAGCTAGAATATCTTTGTGCCCTTGTGGTTATTTCTTCTCATTGCTGCTACTGGCAAGATGCCAGTTCCACGGTAGAAAATTCTAGACTAAAATCCATCACTCTTCAATATCCAAATCCCCTTCCCTCCTGCCTTGGAGCCTTGTTTTTTAAGAGCCTCCCACGGGCGGCACGCCACCCCCTACAAATGAAAGAAACAAGGTCTTTTCCTGTTCCCTATTCCCTATTCCCTATTCCCTATTCCCTTGTTTCTTAAAAACAATTAGCCATTAGCCATTAGCCATTAACCATTAGCCATTAGCCATTAACAATTAGCCATTAACAATTAGCCATTAGCCAGAGTTTTTCTTGAAAGTTAAAAAATAGCTCCAGCAATCATCCCAGCTAGTAAAACAAAACCAATTCCGACATTCTGGCGGAAAATTTCACCATAGACGGTTCGAGGAATCTCTGGTTGGCGCAGTCGGATATATTGCCAAACCCACACGATACTGGCAATACCCAAAGCAATCCAAAAACTGAATTGTAACTGCATCACGACTCCTAGTCTGGCTAGGCAACTGGCAGTACCAGCAAAGAAAATTACCACTGCTAACGGGGCATAGTCTCCGAAAAACAGGGCACTGGAGTTTACCCCAATTTTCTGGTCATCTTCCCGGTCTGGCATAGCATAGACTGTATCAAAACCTAAAGTCCACAGTACAGTCGCTCCCCATAGTAGCCAGGTAGCTGGTTCCAAACTAGTGGTTACTGCACTCCAACTAATCAATACTGCAAAACCCCAGGCTAAGGAAAGCACTAACTGAGGTACAGGAAATATCCGTTTAGCTGAGGGGTAGAAAACAATCACCGGCATAGCCGCAACGCATAGCCAAAAAGTAAAAGGATTGAAATACAGGGCAAGTACCCCAGCACAACTCATCGCAACTAGGGCAACAACTATGCCCACTTGGACAGAAAGAGCACGGGAAGCAAGAGGGCGATCGCGAGTTCTTTCTACTTGAGGGTCAATGTTACGATCCCAGAGGTCATTGATTACACAACCAGCAGCGCTAGTTACTAAACTACCCAGGATGATTACTCCTACTAAAGGTACGGGTGGTTCTCCCGCTGCCGCTAAAAACACTGCCCAGAGGGCAGGAACCATTAAAATTAGGCGTCCTGCTGGTTTATCCCAACGCAATAGTCGCAGGATGGTTCGCCAGTAGGGTTCTGGTTGACGTTGCTCCTGAGTCAGCATTTGACATCCTCACCGGGCTTTCAGACCCATTTTTTTCTATGAACAATTGGTCTCTATTTTAAGATATCTTGGTTTATAGGGTTTTGCTTGGCATATTGTAACCCTAAATACAGTGATTATGAATTCAGCTGCACCAGAGAGTTCCTCGACTATTACTACTACCCCAGACAAGCAAGAGCGCATTCTTGCTGCTATTGATATTGGAACCAACTCTATTCATATGGTAGTGGGGCGGATTAACGCCACCCTGCCAGCATTTACCATTATTGCCAAAGAAAAGGATACAGTACGGTTAGGAGAACGGGATCCTAAGACTCGTGATTTAACACCAGAAGCTATAGAACGAGCGATCGCGACTTTGCGGCGTTGTCAAAAACTAGCACAAAGCCTCAAAGCGGAGCAAATTGTGGCGGTAGCTACTAGCGCGGTGCGAGAGGCTCCCAATGGGCGAGCTTTTTTACAACGAGTCGATACAGAATTAGGCTTATTTGTCAACCTCGTTTCCGGACAAGAAGAGGCACGGCAGATTTACCTAGGTGTCTTATCGGGAATGGAATTTAATAGCCAACCCCACATCATTATTGATATTGGGGGTGGTTCCACAGAGTTAATTTTAGGAGATGGCCACAAACCCCGTACTCTGAGTAGTACAAAGGTGGGAGCAGTACGTCTTACTGCTGAATTTATTACTACGGATCCCATCAGCAACCTTGAATTTCAATATTTACAGGCTTATGTTAGGGGAATGCTGGAGCGACCAATTGAGGAAATTCAAGCTAACCTAGAAGTTGGTGAACAGCCTCGTTTAGTGGGAACTTCTGGTACGATCGAGACCCTAGCGCTGATTCATGCGAAAAATACCCTGGGCACAGTACCCAATCCCCTCACCGGTTACCAGTTAAGTCGCACAGACCTCAAAGAAATACTCAAGCACCTGGTATCACTAAATTATGCTGAACGGGCAGCAATGATTGGGACATCCGACAAGCGTGCAGAAATTATTGTTGCTGGGGGGATAATTCTCTTAGATGCGATGACGATGCTGGGGGTTGAGTCTCTAGTCATTTGTGAGAGAGCACTTCGAGAAGGAATGATCGTTGACTGGATGCTCTCCCACGGCTTAATTGAAGACAGACTTAACTTCCAGAGTGAAGTGCGCCAGCGGAGTGTGTTGAAGGTTGCCCAGAAATATCAGGTAAATTTGGCCAATGCGGAACGGGTTGCTAGCTTTTCCCTGAGTATATTTAACCAAATTAAAGGACAACTTCACGACTGGGATACAGAAGAGCGGGAACTGCTGTGGGCTGCGGCTATTTTACATAATTGTGGTGTCTATATCAGTCATTCGGCTCACCACAAGCATTCTTATTACTTAATTCGCCATGGTGAACTTTTAGGGTTTACGGAAGCTGATATTGAAGTGATGGCTAATTTGGCTCGCTATCATCGTAAAAGTCCTCCCAAAAAAAAGCACGAAAACTACAACAACTTACCTAGTCCAACCCATCGCAAGTTAGTTAATCAACTTAGTGCTATCTTACGCTTAGCAGTTGCCCTCGATCGCAGGCAAATTGGCGCCATTACTCAGGTACATTGCGAGTATAAACCCCAGAAAAAAGAACTTCAGCTCAAATTAGTTCCTGCTGTACCCAATGATGATTGTGCTTTGGAATTGTGGAATTTGGATTATAAAAAGGAGGTCTTTGAAGCGGAATATGGGGTAAAAGTTAAGGCAACTTTGGTGTAACAGTACTGTGGAACAGGCTTCTAGCCTGTATCCAGTTTCATACTGGCATCTTGCCAGTTCCACAATTATTGGTTAGTTGCATTTACTATTATTTTTTGCTACTCTATTTAATAATGGAATAGGTATGCACCTGTAGGGTAAATTGAGGAAATTAACCACAGAAGCACAGAGGACACAGAGAGATATATCGGCAGATTTTAGCTGCACTAGTTATGATGAAACTGAGTTTGTCATTGTGCTGCTACTGATGGAACCTCTGGAAATTGCTGTTGCTGCCTTAGTTGTACAGTTTTTTACCAAAGCTGGGGAAAAGACTGGAGATAAGCTATTTGACCAAGGCGCAAGTTTACTCCAACGTGGAACAGGCTTCCAGCCTGTGTCCTTTAAGACATTTGGCGACAATTTTGATCATACTCGCCCTAGCGATAACCTGGGAATAATTTATTGGCGATTGGGGAATTGGTTGTACTAACCGGAGACGTGTTGGGCGGGTTTTGATTCTAATATTTGGGTCAAATGGGATAGATTATCTCTAAACCCGCCCCTACGATGGGACAATTTGGCTCAATTTAATATCCTCGATTGTAAACGCGATCGTTGTAGGGGCGGGTTTAGGGTCACCGTTAAGACATTTGACGACAACTTTAATACAAAACCCGCCCTAGCGATAACCTGGGAATCAGAAATTGATCATTAGGGATAGGTTACCCTAACCGGAGACGTGTTAGGCGAGTAATGGGTAATCCTTATCGCATTTGAGACAATTTTCAGACAAAACCTGCCCTAACGATAACTTGGGAATCAGGAATTGATCATTAGGGATAGGTTACGCTAACCGGAAATGTGTTGGGCGAGTAATGGATCATCCTTATCGCATTTGGCGACAACTTTAAGACAAAACCCGCCCTAGCGATAACCTGGGAATAATTTATTGGCAATTGGGGAATTGGTTGTACTAACCGGAGACGTGTTGGGTGGGTTTTGATTCTAATATTCGGGTCAAATGGGATAACCTATCCTATTAGCAGTCCCGACGATATTATATATGCGCACAACTTTTCCATTATCCGTAATCCTAACAAAAAATCGCAGCAAACACAACCAAATAGTAGAGAAAGGGGCAATTTGGCTAAATGTAATATCCTCGATTAGTAAACGCGATCGCTATAAATGCTGGTAATGGGTCATCCTTATCGCATTTGACGACAATTTTAAGACAAAACCCGCCTTAACGATAACCTGGGAATCAGGAATTGATCATTAGGGATAGGTTAGGCTAACCGGAGACGTGTTAGGCGAGTAATGGATCATCCTTATCGCATTTGACGACAACTTTCAGACAAAACCGGCACTAACGACAACCTGGGAATAATTTATTGGCAATTGGGGAATTGGTTGTACTAACCGGAGACATATTGGGCGGGTTTTGATTCTAATATTTGGGTCAAATGGGATAGATTATCTCTAAACCCGCCCCTACGATGGGGCAATTCGGCTAAATGTAATATCCTCAATTGTAAATGCGATCGCTATAAATGCTGGTAATGGGTCATCCTTATCGCATTTGACGACAATTTTAAGACAAAACCCGCCTTAACGATAACCTGGGAATCAGGAATTGATCGGCTCTCCAGTAGTTAGGGTGATAAGTTTTATTTATAAAAGTGCTGAAGACTCCTTGGCTTTAGTCTTGTCTCGGAGCGATAGCGGAGAGTCAAGACTACTTATAGCAAGTATCTCGACATTGGAGTTTATTGTGTTTTTTGATATAAAGAAGCTCAATTGGATAAATTCCCACACTTCCAGAGGAGCTGCCCATGTCATCACCGCTAGACTCTCTCCTAAA
>JAAHFP010000079.1 GCA_010672925.1 Symploca sp. SIO1C2
TTATTACTTATTACTTATTACTTCCAAACCTGTTTATAACCCACCATTTGAGTTGTGTCACGCCAGTACATTAACTGGCGGCTATGATAAAACAAAGTAGTAATTGTGCTGGTTACTGATGGAACCTCTGGAAATTGCTGTTGCTGCCTTGTTTGTAGAGTTTCTGACTAAAGCTGGGGAAAAGACTGGAGAAACCTTCGGAGAAAAGCTATTTGACCAAGTAGGAACTTTACTCCAATGTCTCAGAGGTAAATCACCTCAAACAGTTGCAGCTATCGAGGAAGCAAAGGAAGCACCATTGGATTTTGGTCAAGCTGTCCTAGAGGTAAAGGCCGCAGCTGAGACTGAACCAGATATTGCTGAAGCGGTGCAGCAGATAGAAGAAACCATTAAAGAAGATTCGCAACTGGCTTCTGTCATGCAAAAGGTTATCGAGGAGATGAAGTCTCAGTCTTCAAATACAAAGACTTTCATCAACCATATTGAAAAAGTTGTTAATTTGCCTCAGGGAGAAAATGCTTCAGTAAAGATCGAGAATCAGAATATTAGCATTTGACTGAATTCGTCCGACAGGGAACGGACAAAGTCAAATCCCCCTACTGGAATACCCCACAATCTCCCCTACAGCGGTGTGATTAAATTCGTGGGACGTGGCCAAACCCTCTCCAGCCTACACCAGAAGTTGCAGGAAAAGGAGCGAGTTGCTATTTGTGCGATCGCGGGTATGGGAGGAGTAGGGAAAACCGAACTAGCACTGCAATATTCCCTGTATCATCAACAGCGGAAAACCTATGCCGGTGGTATTTGTTGGTTGCAGGCAGGGGAAGTTGATATCGGCACTCAGATTGTCAACTTTGCTAGAACCCAATTAGACTTGCAGCCACCAGATGACTGGGATTTAGAGAAACAGGTAAGTTACTGCTGGCGGCGTTGGCGAGAAGGGGAAGTACTGGTAGTGCTGGATGATGTTCGAGATTATCAAGATCTAGAATCTTATTTACCTCCTGCTGAATCACGGTTTAAGCTACTGATTACCACGAGGCGGCAATGGTTAGGTGAGTCTTTTGAGCAATTGAACTTGGAAGTGCTCTCGGAAGCAGCTTCTTTGGAATTGTTGGTATCGTTTGTGGGAGAAGCGCGTATTGACAGGGAAATCAATGAGGCAAAACAGCTTTGTGGGGATTTGGGATATTTGCCCTTGGGATTGGAGTTAGTTGGGCGCTATTTGAAACGGAAACAAGATTTATCTTTGGCTAAAATGCGGCAAAGATTGGGATTGGAACATCGCTCATTACAAAAATGCTCTCCTGATATGACGGCAAAAAGAGGAGTAGCGGCGGCTTTTGAGCTTAGTTGGCGAGAATTGGATGATTCAGCCCAAGAATTAGGATGTTTACTGAGTATCTTTGCTTTAGCACCTATTCCTTGGGGACTAGTGGAGCAATGTTTACCGGAGCAAGACGAGGAAGATTTGGAGGATGTCAGAGATGATGCTTTGTTAGATTTGAGTTTATTGGAAAGGCTGAGTGAAGGTAGTTATCAGTTACATCAGCTAATTCGAGAGTTTTTTAGCGGTAAGTTGGAACAATTGGTAGAGGCTAATCAGCTGAAGGAAAGGTTTTGTCAAGTGATGGCGGCAGAAGCAGACAAAATTCCCCATACACCAACTCAGCAAGATATTGCCCAAGCTACTCCTGTTATTCCTCACCTGGTAGAAGCAGCAACAGTTCACAAGAATTGGTTGAAAGATGAGGATTTAATTTTGCCTTTTTTGGGTTTAGGTTGTTTTTATAAGGGGCAAGGAGTTTATCTTCCAGCAGTTAAGTGGTTTGAAGAATGTTACTTGGAGACAAAAGCACGTCTAGGGAATGAGCATCCAGATGTGTCTGCTAGCATTAACAATCTGGCATTACTTTATAACTCACAAGGGAGGTATGAAGAGGCGGAAACTCTGTATCTGCAAGCACTTGCATTGTATAAAAAGCTCTTAGGTAATAAACATCCGGATGTTGCTACTAGCATCAATAATCTGGCTGGAGTTTACTATTCACAAGGAAGGTATGAAGAGGCGGAAACTCTGTATCTGCAAGCACTTTTATTGAGAAAAAAATTCTTAGGGAATGAACATCCGGATATGGTTGTTAGCATCAACAATCTGGGAGTAATCTACAAGTTACAAGGAAGGTATGACGAGGCGGAAACTCTCCATCTCCAAGCACTTGCATTGAGTAAAAACATTTTAAGTAATGAACATCCGGATATAGCTAATAGCATCAACAACTTGGCAGTAATCTACGATTTAAAAGGAAAGTATAAAAAAGCGGAAACCCTCTATCTCCAAGCACTTGAGTTGAGAAAAAAGTTTTTAGGTAATGAACATCCGGATGTGGCTGTTAGCATCAATAATCTGGCAATAATCTACAATTTACAAGGAAGGTATGAAGAGGCAGAAACTTTCTATCTCCAAGCACTTGCATTGTATAAAAAGCTCTTAGGTAATAAACATCCGGATGTTGCTACTAGTATCCAAAATCTGGCTGGAGTTTACTATTCACAAGGAAGGTATGAAGAGGCGGAAACTTTCTATCTCCAAGCACTTGCATTGTATAAAAAGCTCTTAGGTAATGAACATCCGAATGTTGCTACTAGTATCCAAAATCTGGCTGGAGTTTACTATTCACAAGGAAGGTATGAAGAGGCGGAAACTCTCCATCTCCAAGCACTTACATTGTATAAAAATCTTTTAGGTAATGAACATCCAGATGTGGCTACTAGCATCAACAATCTGGCTGGAGTTTACTATTCACAAGGAAGGTATGAAGAGGCGGAAACTCTCTTTCTCCAGGTACTGGCATTGTATAAAAAGCTCTTAGGTGATGAACATCCGAATGTTGCCACTAGCATCAACAATCTGGCTGGAGTTTACTATTCACAAGGAAGGTATGAAGAGGCGGAAACTCTCTTTCTCCAGGTACTGGCATTGTATAAAAAGCTCTTAGGTAATGAACATCCCAACACCAAAATCGCTCGTGAAAACCTTGAACAGCTTCGACAGGATGCAAACGGCAGTTGAGAATTTGGAATTGATGAATGTGGAACTTCGCTGCTAATCTGTGTCAGCTTCTCTACTGGCAGGATGCCAGTTCCACGGAAGGACAGTTTATATTTATGCTTTCAAGATATTAGGAGCTGTACTTTGTCTACAGGCGCACAACTATTCCATTATTCATAATAATAGCAAAAAATCACAGCAAATACAACAAGAGAATTTAGAATTTAGAATTTAGAATTGGTAATAAAAACACGTAAACTCGTAGGGGCGGGTTTAGGGAGATGATAAGGGCATCAACAATAATTGGAGTACAAAACCCGCCCTATCGATAACCTTGCCGAAAGCACGATTACTTACAGCACCAGTGTAAGCGCGATTGCTTGCAGCACCAGCGTAGCTGATCGCTTATCGGTTTTGAATATATCTTCGGGGTAGATTTTGCCTATGGGGAAGATACCGACAGGGCGGGTTTTGATTGCAAGATTAGGGTCAAATAGCCTAGATTATCCCTAAACCCGCCCCTACAATATTGACAATGTCTGATGTATCCCCAACTTCTTCTACGGGTTGGTCGAATTAATTACAGTTTGAACTGAGAAATCGGGGATTTGTGAAAAGCGATCGCAAAGGTGGTAGCTATTACTACCTGAGGACAAATAACTGCTAGGATAAGCTGTTGTTGTTGAACTGCCTCCCCTTGTGCAAGATTTACCCTCACCTGACTCTTCCAGAGTCTCGAAGCAATTACCGGATCAGCGGTGGCAGATACCACCGGCACAAACAGATCTAGCAGACCAACTCTCCCAGGCAACTGGACTTCCTTCCCTGCTAACCCAGGTACTGATTAACCGGGGTATCGAGACAGCAGAGGAGGCAGAAGCTTATTTGCGTCCCGAATCCCTGGTAATGCCTCCACCGATGGATGAATTTACTGACTTGGCCATTAGTGTGGAGATGCTGACGGAAGCGATCGCTGAACAAACTAAAATTGCGATCTGTGGGGACTATGATGCGGATGGTATGACTAGCACCGCTTTGTTACTGAGAGCCTTACGTTGGTTTGGTGCGGATGTAGACTATGCTATTCCTAGCCGGATGCAGGATGGTTACGGTATCAATCGGCGGATTGTCGAAGAGTTCGCTGCTGAAGGTGTAGGGCTAATTTTAACCGTAGACAATGGTATTTCTGCCCACGAAGCGATCGCTGCAGCAGTGGAATTGGGTATCACTGTGATTATTACCGATCACCATGACTTGCCGCCAGACTTGCCAGAAGCTGATGCGATTCTCAACCCGAAAATGCTGCCGGAATCCTCCCCTTACCGGAGTATTGCTGGGGTAGGAGTAGCCTATATTTTAGCCGTTTCCCTGGGTCAAGAACTAGATAAGCTTCAAGGATTGACTGCTCAGTTATTAGAACTATTTACTTTAGGAACTATCGCTGATTTAGCCTCCTTAACCGGGATTAATCGGCGTTGGTTAAAGCGAGGCTTAAGGCAATTACCCCAGTCTCAACTCACAGGAGTTCAAGCCTTAATCCAAATGGCAGGAGTCCAGGAAGACCAAAAAGCCCTGAAACCAGAGGACATTGGCTTTAAACTAGGACCTAGAATTAATGCGATTGGTAGGATTTCTGACCCCCAGATTGTCATTGAACTGCTGACAACAACAGACCAGGGGATAGCATTAGAACGAGCGATGCAATGTGAGCAAGTCAACCAACAACGTCAGCAACTCTGTGCTCAAATTGAAGAAGACGCGATCGCTTTTATTGAACAGAGTCAGTTACCTTGGCAACAAGAGCGAGTTTTAGTAATAGTGCAACCGGATTGGCATCACGGTGTTATTGGCATAGTTGCTTCCCGACTAGTAGAACGTTACGGAGTACCGGTATTTATTGGTACTTATGAAGGAGATGAGCAAGACCATATCAGGGGTTCAGCACGAGGTATACCAGAATTTTCCGTCTTTGAAGCTCTGCTTTCCTGTAAGGATTTACTCGGAAAATTTGGTGGACACAAAGCAGCTGGAGGATTTTCTTTACCTACAGAGAATTTAGCAGATTTTCAAAAAGGTCTTAGCAATTTTGCCCATGAATGTTTACAACCAGAACACCTCAAACCCCTGGTAATCATCGATACTGCCATCGACTTCCAGCAAGTTAGTCTGAAATTGTACCAACAAATAGACCTACTCCACCCTTGTGGTATCGGTAATCCTGCCCCTGTCTTCTGGACACCTAATGTCCGGGTAGTTGAGCAAAGAATCGTAGGCAATGGACATTTAAAATTGACTGTTAGTCAAAGTAACCAGGCTACTAGAATCAAAGCTATTGCTTGGCGCTGGGGTGAATACTATCCTTTACCGAAAATGGTAGATATTGCTTACAAACTGCGAGAAAATACTTTCAATGGCGGCACTGGTATTGAGCTAGAAATCATTGGTATCCGCTTACCCGAATCCCCACAGCCTTCTGTAACTTCCCAGAAAACCACAGAATTTTATTACAATCAACGCCGCTACACCTGTAGCCTAATAGAATCTTTAAATGAATTAAGAATTAAGAATCCTCAAGGAAAAGTTCTCGCCATTCAGAAAGGACAACGAACTGGTCTTTTAGGTATGAAGCGGGAAGATGCCAGGAAAGTAGATGTAACGAAACCGCCTTATTACCAGTTAATTAAAGCAGCAGCCCAAGCTTTGCAGCTGTGAAATTAGGTGGTAGGTGTTAAGTGGTAGGTGGTAGGTGGTAGGTGGTAGGTGGTAGGTGGTAGGTGGTAGGTATAAGTAAGTTGGGTTTCATTACTACCGGCGTGACACGCCTAAAATAGTGAAATAGACGTAGGTTGGGTCGAGGCACTACTGTGGTACACCTAAAATGATGTAATATATGTCCTCCCCATCTCCCCATCTCCCCATCTCCCCATCTCCCCATCTCCTCAGCTCCCTCAGCTCCCTCAGCTCCTCCGCTCCCCATCTCCTCAGCTCCCCATCTCCTCAGCTCCCCATCTCCCTCAGCTCCCCATCTCCCTCAGCTCCCTCAGCTCCCTCAGCTCCTCCGCTCCCCCATCCCCCTCAATAGGACTAAAGTCCCAAATAAAGTCAGGGCTTTCGCCTCATGTTGTTTCGATATTGCCGTTTGTAGGATTGAAGCATAGAAAACAAAATCACAGCAACTACAAACACTTCCATGAAACTCAAATTCTTTCCCTTACTAGCTGGTGTCGCCGCAATTACTCTGATTACAGCTCCTCTAGTCGTTAATGCTCAACGCTCTAATCTATTAGCTCAAAGACCACACCAAGTTCTCTCCAACTTAGACCTTACCTCTGAACAACAAACCCAGTTAGATCAAATCCGGAACAATGCTGACTCACAGATAGCAGCTATCTTGAATCCTGGACAACAGCAGCAGTTTCAATCCATCCAAGCACAGCGTGAACAGCTGCACGAGGCAATGAAAGCGATGAATCTTACCTCTGAACAAAAAGAGCAAATGCGCTCCATCAAACAGTCAGCAAAACAACAGATGGCGGGCATACTCACAGACGCACAACGCCAACAGCTTCGACAGGAACGCCAGAATGCTGGTGGTGGAGGGAAAGGACCTCGTGGACTAGGGGGTCCGGAAGCTCTCCTTAGCTTGAACCTCTCCTCTGAACAACAAGCGCAGCTAGAGCAAATTCGCGACAGTAGTGACTCACAAATAGCAGCTATCTTGAATCCTGGACAACAGCAACAGTTCCAATCCATCCAGGCACAGCGTGAGCAACTCAAAGAAGCAATGAAGGCTATGAACCTCACTCCTGAGCAGAAGGAACAAATGCGCTCTATCCGGCAGTCATCCCGCCAGCAGGTAAGTGGCATCCTCACAGAAGAGCAACAGCAACAACTGCGCCAAGAAATGCGCTCTCGTCGTGGTGGCGAAGGCAGAAGAGGGCCAAGAGCTCAATAATTGCTAAAACCTTTGGATAGACCAGTAAGTGGAAAGTTGAGGTTTGAGGTAGGTCAACCCTCAACCTTTTCCTTATGCCTAATTGTTACTCAAGTTACCTTTTGAGACTGAAACTTAATTACCATAGATAGATATTAAAATAACACTTTAGGTATAAACTCCCTAAAGGTTAACTGCTTCAGGAGGGTACTGATGACGATAAGTCTACTCACTAGGGTAACATGTTCCGTCTGTTCTTCGATAAGTGAACAACCAGTAATAACGAGAACAAATATATTAGGCGGCTCTACAGGTCTAGATACCAGACCACCAGAGATGGTACACTCATCTATCCATTACCCCATTCAAGTATGTCCCAATTGTGGCTACTGTTGCCATAACCTTGCCGAGGAGTATTCTCAGGCAGCGGAAATTGTTACCAGTAAAACCTATCAAACTCAACTGAAAAATCCTGATTATCCAGAGTTAGCCAACTGGTTTCTCTGCTATGCCATGATCCAGAAACAAGCAGGAGAAATTGCCCAGGCTGGATGGGCAAGTTTACAGGCGGCTTGGGTTTGCGATGATGCCAGCAACGATAAAGCTGCACAAAAGATTCGTCAGCAAGCAGCAGCATTATTTCAAAAAGCGATCGCTAGAGGGGAGAATATTGACAGAGAACCCATCACTAAAGAGGTTATCTTAATTGACATCTACAGAAGGTGCGGTGATTTTAATGCCGCAGGTAAGATCTGTGCCAATGCTCTGCGGCAAAAGTCAACAGGTATCCAGGTTAAGCTAGTAGAGTACGAACATCAACTGCTACGCAAACAAGATAAGGGTTGTCATACACTTGAAGAAGCGATTAAGGTTATTTCAGTTTGTTAGGTGGTAGGTGGTAGGTAGTAGGTAGTAGGTTTTAGGTGTTCGGATTCTAAAATCTAAAATCTAAAATCTAAAATCTAAAATCTCCATTCTTAATTCCCAAAAGCATTATCCCATACATAATCAATAACTTGCTTAGACTGTTCGAGGGGGAGAAGCCGACAGCGGTTCTGCTCATCCAATGATAAGAGGGGTTGATCTTCAACTAAGTGATCAGCTTGCGTGAAATCTCCTCGGATGTTAGCAAGGTTATTCAATGGACCTTGGATATCGAAGTCGATTTTAGTACCAAATTTTTCATCCATCCATTCTTCAACCTGATCGTCAAGTTCTTCAGGTGTGAGGGGGCGATCGCTGGTAAGTAAATGGTAATATACCAGCAGAATTTCCTTAGTTTCTTCCTCTTCAGCAAAATCGATCAGGGTGCTGAGGGCACTAGTGTTGCTGGCAATATTACGAAAGAAGAGTGTATCGGTTACATCTTTCTGAAATTTAATTTTTTTGTTCTGATACTTAGCATATTGCTGGAAGCTAAAGCCGCCCAAAGTTATCAGTAGAGAGAGGACTGCTAAAAGCAGGGGAGCAAGGTCTTTAACAGTGTCTGCGTCTGCTCTGAGAGCTGCAATATCCACAGGACGGCCAAGGGTCAGGAAGCCAATAACGCCAATGATTAAGAGCATTTGAGGTGCAACCTTTAACAACAGAGGAATGGCTGCACCAATTGCAGGAACACCAAGCAACAGGCGATCCTTCCAAGTCATACTAGTTTTGATGTTGGGAAAGAGGAATTCGAGATCCGGTTTGGGAACATTTTGATAGTAGTAGACGTAAGCTTTGCCGGGGATAAACTTAAGTTTGCTGACATCAACGTTTTTTTCTTCAAAGTAAGTAGCGTCTTTAAATCGCAAGAAAACAAAAATCTGTTTAAGGATGTCTAATTCGATTTCTTTGTGCCAAAACCAACGTTTAGTTTTAATGGTTTGAGTTATATCGCCACGATAATAGAAAATAATTTGTTCAAACTCATTAAAATCAATATCTGTTTTGAGGTCAATGAGAGACTTTACTTTAAAAGCGCGTTGCAGAAACTCCTGGGTGAGGGGAATGTAATTGGCACGTTCTAGAACTTCGGTGACAGCTACAATAAGTTCTGCCTCCATCTGTTGCACTTCTTCCGGGTTAGGGTGATGGACAACTTTGGTAACAGAATCGGGGTTGAAGGGCTCAAAATTGTATTTAATCGTTTCTAAGTAACTGTGAAACTGGAAGTGATAGTAAGCTGAAAGAATATTGCAAAATTCGCGGAAGGTCGCTTGTTGGTCAATGGAAAGACGACCATCGGAAATACATAGATCGATAAGATCACTGCGACGGTAGGGGATATAGGCTTCGCGATCATCGTATACTGCCATTGATTTCATGGGCAACAGGGAACAGGGAACAGGGAATAGGGAACAGGGAAAAGCCTACTTTCATCACCATAATGGCGAAATTTTTTCATTGGTACTACCTTCTGCCTCCTGCCTCCTGCCTTCTGCCTCTTGTAAATGGCTCACTTTACCATAGAATGATCAGCGAACCTTAACAAATTAACAGCAATGCAGGTAGTATTCCGCGAATTTAACCCTTTTGACTTGTGGATTTGGCTAGAGTTTAGCACTGTTCCCTCCTCAATGGAAAAGGAATACGTGGAAGAGGTCTTCAATTCTTGGTTTTTCTTAGGTAAACTCGGAGGATTTGATGCGGAAAGCCTCCAGGTTCAAGAAGTGGGCTTAGAGATCAGCTACATGGACTATGACCACAGCAGAGCCGATCGCAGCATGATGGCTCTGATGCATAATAAGGGAGAGTTTGACTATTTGGGGACTTGGGGGCGCTGTTGGTTTGACCTCGGCACTAGTGATGCGATCGCTCTTGATATCTTGATCAACTCTCTCCAGCAGCTGTCTGAGGAGTATGTTCGTATTGAACGACTACTCATCGGTGGACAAAATGAGGATTGGTCAATAGAAGAGCATCGGCAATCCCTATTCTATGAAGGTCAGTAAGAGGTAACATCAAGTTCGGTTTAATATTTATCGATAGGGCTGACGCGGGGACGCGGAGAAAATTAGGCGGATATGATATTATTCCGGCAACCAATCGCCGAGAATTTGCTCAGTAGAGTAGGGGCAAGTGGGTGGAAATTTTGCCTTATCCAACCTAGTTTGTCTTGCTGCCTCTCGACATGCTCTTCGATATTCCTTGTCAAGAATTTCGTCTGGGTAGTGTTTTAGGCTGGGACTATCCTCAATTTTGCGACGAATTTGTGAACGACCATCATTAATTGAATCTAACCAGCTATCAGAACGACGTTGGGGTTGATATTCCCACTTCAACAAATGAAGCATAACACGTTCCATCTGGGAGCCAATGGCACTACGTTCACTTTTCCCCAAATCCTCTACCTCTTCAATTAGATGCTCCCAATCAACTTCTTCCCATCGTTTCTCTCGAAGGAGATGAGCAGTGTGTTTTGCCCATGCCGTTAAATCGGTGTTGTAGGTTACTAACATGCTTCATATCATATCCGGTTGAATACTTACACGAAGAGTGAAAACAAGGCAGAGGGCAGAAGGCAGAAGGCAGAAGGCAGAAGGGAAAGAAGAAAGTTGCAAGGTAGAAGGAGACAGATCGTCTTTCTCCCCCAGCTTCCTCAGCTCCCCCAGCTTCCCCAGCTCCCCCAGCTTCCCCAGCTTCCCCAGCTTCCCCAGCTTCCTCAGCTTCCCACACTTCCCACCCTTTTTTTTCGCTTAAGGCTCTTGCAGTATCCTTACCTGATTATCTAAGTCTAGTTGTACCTGATTATCCAAACCTAATTGTGGTGCGGCTTGAGCCACTTGTAGGGCTCTGATAAATTGAGCTAGGGAATATTCTAGATGGCTTCCCGCATCTACAGCTACCCAACCATCAGAGGTTAAATGTCGCCATTCAAAATGTAGGTGAGGACCGGTAGAACGTCCAGTGCTGCCGACACGCCCAATTACACTGCCTTGCTTTACTTGTTCACCAGGTCGAACAAAGATTTCAGAAAGGTGGGCATAGCGGCTTTCTTGAGTATTTTCTTCATGGCGCATAATTACCATTAGACCATAGCCACCAGCAAAGTCAGCATATTTCACCTCACCGGAAGCAGCGGCAACTACAGGTGTCCCTTGAGGGGCTCCAATGTCAGTCCCAGAATGGAAGCGGGAGTCACCGGTAAAAGGATCAAGCCGCCAGCCAAAGACAGAACCAATAGCAGCGGGAATCGTTAGGGGAAACATAAACTTGGATTTGCCAATACTAGGACGTCCTGCTGGGCGATTGGTAAGATTGTAGTAAGCTAGGCCAGATTGTGGTGCTTTTTGTCTGATAGCTATCCTGTTTGAGGGAGGCTTACTAGCAACATTAGTATTAACTTTGGCTCGATTTAGAGGCAGACCACTGATACTGTTAGTATTAACCCTAACTCGATTCAAGGATGGACTACTGGTATTATTGGTCTTAACTTTCACTGCTCCAGTTGCGACCGGTTGCACATTGTTGACCGGTTGAGCTCTAGCGACAGGTGGTATAGGAAGTTTTGCTCTGTTTACTATGGAACTTGGCGGTGATGGAGGAAGGGTTGGTTTGTTATTTGCAGTAGGTTGACTAGCTGCAGGAACACCACAGGAGCTACCGGAAAGTTGACCGCTTTGGGATACCGTTGAACAGCCAGTTGACCTTTCAGTAAGAATGACTGAAGTAGGCTTATTGTCGCGACTAGTTGAAGCAATATTGTTGTCAGTATTGTCAATATCGCTATTTTGAGGAGCAAGATGAATTTGAGCACTCCCTTGAGTGGGAGGATTAACCAGGGGTTGAGATGGCTGCGCTACCTCAGCACTTGGAGGTACTTGCAAGTTAGGGGCAGCTATAAGTGACTTTTTCGGTGCTGGTGCTGCTAAAGGTCCTGGTGCAGGAAGTGGGGCTGCTACCAGTTTTGGTGCAGGAGATGAGTCTGCTACTGGTTCTGGTGCAGGAGACGGGGCTGGTGCAGGAGATGAGGCTGCTACTGGTTTTGGTGCAGGAGATGAGTCTGCTACCGGTTCTGGGGTCGGAGATGGAACTGCCGCCGGTGCAGGAGATGAGTCTGCTGCCGGGGCTGGAGAAGGAGACGGGGCTACTGCAGGAGGTGATGCTGCTGCCGTTGCTGCTACTGGGGCAGGAGTTCCTGCATCTACAAATGAATCAGTTTGAGCAACAACCATACTGCTGCTGAGGAAACCGAAACCACCAATCAAACTCAGTACCCGCATCAACAGAGGAAACTTGTAAAAAAGACTTGAGGGGGTGTAACTAGAAGAGGATTTTTCTACCATTTCCGACTCACTACTCATCACTCACTATGCCTACTATCCTAGGCTCGAATCCCAAAGATTGTCCAAGAGGTGATAACAGGGGGAAAAAGGAGACCAGGTTTCGCAATTTCTATGTATAGCAATTCTACGACTTGTGAGGTACATCTTGATCCCCCTAAATCCCCCTTAAAAAGGGGGACTTTGAGAAAAGGGGGACTTTGAGAAAAGGGGGACTTTGAGAAAAGGGGGACTTTGAGAAAAGGGGGACTTTGAGAAAAGGGGGACTTTGAGAAAAGGGGGACTTTGAGAAAAGGGGGACTTTGAGAAAAGAGTTTACCTTATGAGCCCATGAAAATTCATATGTCATGACTTTTAATTTTTGGTATAACCTCAATTCTAAATTCTAAATTCTAAATTCTAAATTCTAAATTCTCCCGCTATATCCCAAACTAAATGTACCTGGTTTCAGACAAATTTCTGAGGAGTTGAAACTGACTTGTAGCTCACCTGTAGGGGTAACCCCTGTAATGATTCCCGGTTGGCCATCTACTATAACCTGACTTCCCAGGTGATGTAAAAGCTCTAGGTAAGAGGGCAGCAAACTTTCTATGCCAAATTCTAACCAATATTGGTATCCAGATAACAGTCCTTCGAGGACAATTGCTGCCAACATTTCTAGGGATGTTACTTGGGGATTTAACTGTTGTTGGCAAAAAGATTGTAAATTGATACCAGATTCAGGTACTGTATTGCTCCAGTTAATACCAATACCGATAACAGCTTTGGTAACCAGATTTCTCTGAACACGGGTTTCCGTAAGAATGCCCCCTAATTTAAACTCTAACAGGAGCAAATCATTAGGCCATTTAAGCAAAACAGGGATACCGTAACTTCTCAAAGCTCTAGCAATTCCCCAAGCACTACACAAAGTTAGGTGAGCACTGTTGGATGCTTGAAGCTGGGGAGCTAAAGCTACAGATAAGTATAGTCCACCAAGACCCGATTGCCATTGCCGTCCCCGTTGTCCCCTTCCTGCGGTTTGTTGAGCGGCAATAACTGCTCTGGGTATGGTTGCTCCCTGGTTGAGCAATTCCCACAGGGTTTGATTTGTAGAAGACAGAGTGTCAAATATATGTAGGGGTATAGTGGGAAATTTGCTCTGTAGAGATAGTTGTTGCCTAACTTGTTGGAGAGCAGTTTTGAACTGGGTTTGATTAAAGCTCACATTTTTTCTGGTAATGAGTAATAAGCAGTAGTAGGACTTCAGTCCAAAAAGAAGCCAGAAACAATCGTCAGGTTATCGCTAGGGCGGGTTTTGTAGTTAAATTATCGCTATTACCGCTAATTATCTGGCTAAACCCGCCCCTACAAATTCATAAATTTTATTCTCAATTTCCAACTCTCCATTCTTCATTCTCAATTCTACATTCCTCTGTGGAACAGGCTTCTAGCCTGTGGTGTCTTCTCAAGCAGATTCAATATATTCACAAAGAGAGTTGGTTGAGGAATGGGAAGCCCTTCCTCTGCTAAACCATCCAAATGAAAAGCGATCGCTTCTTTGATCTGCTGTTGTATCTCTTCAATTGTCGCACCTGTTGCCACACATCCCGGCAAATCTGGAACATAGGCTGAATAATTACTCTCTAGCTTTTCAATCACAATCCCATAACGCATTACTATTCTTCTCCTACTTAGGATATTTTATTGGTTGCAATTTTCGTGCTTTTTGGCTATTATTTTAATAATGGAATAGGTGTGCGCATGTAAGGTACAAATTACTACTGCTGACTTCAAAAAACATTTTAGCAAATGTGAGTTGGGGTTACGAAGCATAACCCAACAGCGAGTTCTGGCTCTGGATATCAATTCTGGGAAATACACGGTTTGCGATCACTTTCAGCACTAGCTTCGCTCATCGCTAGACCGTTTTGATAATACCAATTACCGAAAGTTGCTAGATACTCAAAGCCTTGAAATCAAGACATACCGATGATTCATTTCAACTAAGTTTCCAGCTACTTTTTGTAAATGGTATAAGTTCGCAACACATCAAAAAAAAGCACTAAATTCAATCATCAGTTTCCTGTGGAACAGGCATCTTGCCTGTCTGACGTCTCCCCCTATCTGTTGCATCTGTCTCAACTACTATCTTTGAATGCAAATGGGTATCTCAGCAATTACCCATTCATCGTCTGAAAACTTCCCACTGACCACAATCTATCCGTTGGTAGGGTTCTTTTTTTAGTTCCTCTTCAAAATCTGGGTCAAATTTCGCTTCCTGCCAATAGCAGATAGATTTGACCTGCTTGGGAGTGAGGTTTTCGACTTTGCCCCAATTTGGGTCTTCACCGAAGTAGGCTCCGCTGAGGTCAGCTCTATTGATGTCAGCTCCTCTGAGGTCAGCTCCTCTGAGGTCAGCTCCTCTGAGGTCAGCATCAAAGAGGTTGGCATCAATAAGGCTAGCCTCCAAGAGGCCGACTCTACTGAGGTTGGCATCAAAGAGGATGGCTCTACTGAGGTTGGCTCTGCTGAGGTCGGTTCCACTGAGTTTGGCTCTCCTGAGGTTGGCTCTGCTGAGGTTGGCTCCACTGAGTTTGGCTCCACTGAGTTTGGCTCTCCTGAGGTCGGCTCCACTGAGGTTGGCATCAATGAGGTCGGCTCCACTGAGGTTGGCATCAATGAGGTCGGCTCCACTGAGGTCGGCTCCACTGAGGTTAGCTCCACTGAGGTTGGCTCTGCTGAGGTCGGCTCCACTGAGGTTGGCTCTGCTGAGGTCGGCTCCACTGAGGTTGGCTCTGCTGAGGTTGATCCTACTCAAGTTAGCTTGTTGAAGAGGAGCATTCCTTAAAGCAACTCCTAACTCTTTGAGCTTTCGCAGCGCTTCGTGCCTAGCCGCATTGTACTCTTCACCTTGAGTTTCCTGAACTGTTTCCCAGTGCTGCTTAATCGCTACTCTCCTATAAGACAAGTACCCAATCAGTGTTGTTCCAATTACAGGAATGATCAACCAACCAACAATTAATTTCAGTCGATTACGCTGCTTGTGCTCGATACTTTTTTCGATAAACTCTGAGGCAAATTTCGATAAAGGAAATTCTTCACTCTCCTTTTTCTTAAACTCTCTAGCTTCCCTTAACCGCCTTCCTTGCAGCAAATAATCCTTAGCAATTTTAGGATTTTCCTGCTGCTTATTCCTCCACTCAATAGCAGCAGCTTCAATCTTACGCTGCTCCCTGAGCTTATCCCGACTTTCCTCTAACCACTGCCTCAACAGACACCAGTTACGGATCAGTGCTTCATGAGCAACATCCACTACTACTTCCCCACTTGCCATCCCCTTTGCTGTTAGCTCACTAGTAACAATTAACCGATTCTCCTTATCCGCTAATTCCGCAATTACCTCATCAATTAGAGCTTCAGGATATTTAGCTGTAATCAAATCTTGCTTTAATACCCGCCTACGAGTATCCTCTGTCCCCTCTCCCAGCTGCGTCAAACCCAGAAATATATGCCTAGCTACCTCCTGCTTTAACTGAGAAAATTGTTGGAAAATCTCCGTGGCTCTTTTATCTAACGTTCCCCCTACACCTCCTAACTGAGCATAACTAGCTAACTGTAAACCCTCATCAGTGCGCTGTTTCCAAAGTGCCTTGAGGGTATATTGCAACAGTGGCAAACTTCCAGGAGAACCTGCGACATCTTGAAGCATCTGCTCCACTAATTCTGGCTCAATCTCCAAGTTAACTAGTTCAGCAGGTTTAGCGATCGCATCTTGCAACTGTTCCCTTTCCATCGGAGATATTGCGACTAAGTTCTCCTGGATCAGTTGAGCTAGTCCACTATAATTCTGCTCGATACATTTACTAAAGAAATCTGCTCGCATTGCCAGAATCAGACAAAGTTCCTCTTCCAACTGCCTTAATGCTCCCAGCAAAAAGTCAATAAACTGCGATCGCTCTCCATAATTCTGACAAAGGGTGAAAACTTCCTCAAATTGGTCGATTACCAGCACCACACGAGTAACTTGAGCAGATTGTACTAGACGGCGTAACCCATCTGCACCTTCTTTGAGTAATTCTTCTGCTTTCCCTAACTGTGTAGCGTGGTCAACTTGGGATAAATTTGGCTCCACAAAAACCTCTGCTAAACTCCTCAGAGGCTGACTTCCAGGAACCATAATCTCAATCTGCCACTGATTACTCCCAGCTAATTGCCTTCCTAACTTCAGTTGATGGAGTAATCCGGCCCTCAGGACTGAAGATTTACCACTGCCAGAAGCTCCGATAATTGCCAAGAAGCTACTCTGACGCACTTTATCAATCAGCTGATCCGTTAGTTCCTTGCGTCCGAAAAAGTATTTGGGGTCTTCTTCATTACAGTCAAAATATTCTAATCCCTTGTAAGGACAAATGGCTTCAGTTGGTTCAGAAGTCGCCTGCTGTTGTTGAAATTTCCAGCTACGAGTTAAATTAATCGGCTCACCAAAGTTAGTAAAAGTCGGACGTTGAGTTACCCCTTGCAGATGTTGGTTGAGATAATCCACCAAACTATAGTTAGTAACCCAGCGTTGAGGACATCTACTAGGGTCAAGTCCTTCTAGTAGCACCCTAGTCAAAACACTGTAGGCACTACCAATTTCTTCAAAAGACTCCTCAAATTCCCTAGAAGCAGCGATAAAACAACGGTCTCTTCCTTTACCTTGTTCTCCAGGGTCAGCTTCTTGCCCAAAATTGAGTAATTCTCCACTATGGCAGCAGTCAAGCCAGACTATTTGCTGCTTAATCGGACTCTCTCTTAATAGTTCTCGCAACCATTTCAAGGATAAGCCATTAAATTCTACATCGGGATTAACATCACTAGTTGCCAAAAATCCTTCTGGAATACCCAAAGTTGTACGCAATCCATGGCCAGAAAAGTAGAATAAGGCAGTATCGGGGATACTGTTACCTTCGGGTAAAAATAGTTTAACCAGTGCTTGCTTGAGTTGTGACAGCTTAACTTCCAGCTTCTTCCCTACAAAAGGCTGATGAGTTTCTCGATGAATTGCTTCCGGCAACCGCCAGACACGAAACTCTCCATCCTGTTCTAACCGTTGTGCAATCGCTTCTGCATCTTCAGCGGGAGCTTGTAGGTTACGTAAGTCTGAATATTGGTAAGTATTGATGCCAACAACTAGCGCATCCCGGATCATTTAGGTGTTAGGTGTTAGGTGGTAGGGGAGGTTATATTTTCAGTGCATTATTTTATAGTATAGCTGAGGGGATTAAGATATTCTTTGCTATTTTCCTTTCTCAAAATAAAATGATTGTACCCGTGATGTGGTGCGTTACGCTACGCTAACACACCCTACAATCTATCACTACGATAGTTACTAACTATTGTTTGAGCGGGTTTTGTATTAAGATTGTCGCCAAATGCGATAAGGGAGACCCTAAACTATTAGTGTCAACTTAAGGTGGATTCCAAAAATTTAGTCCATTTCAATGGACTTAAGCTATTAGCCTTGGATTTGAATCCAAGGTGGGTTAGGGAATCCAGCTAGCAGCTATGTCTAGGTTTAAGTTGACACCAATGACCCTAAACCCGCCCCGACAGCAATTAAAACCTACCACCTACCACCTAACACCTACGACCTAAAATGATACAACTAACTCCTCTAGAACTTGAAGACGGAACAATCATTTATATAGAAGCCAAAGAAGATGTGGAAATTCCTTCTACCGAAGCTCCCCCATCTGAAGAAGAAGAAGAAGAACTAACTCGTGAGGACTTAGATAAAGGTGGAAAAGGCTTGAGTAAAGCGCAGATGCTGCAAAATTTTAAACTAGTGGAAGGCACAATTCGAGCTTATACCCATTATACACTCAACGCTTTCCGTCAAGTAGCCAACGCCAATATCAACAAAGTTACTCTAGAATTTGGCATGAAAGTAGGGGGTAAAGCCGGTATCCCTTACATTACCGAAGGCACTGCCGAAAGCAACCTGAAAATTACTGTGGAATGTTCTTTTCCTAACGAAAAAAAATAGTGAACGCCATACCAAGAACCCCGACTTTTTGAAGGATACTGCGGTTGAATAAGGGGTGTTATCCCGCTTGTCAAGACTTTACGTGCAACGTTTTACAAGCTTTCTTATCTTCTGCCTTCTGCCTCCTGCCTCCTGCCTTCTCATACTAATGTACGATAATGGCAGCATCCGAAGTTGTCACTTTCCTCCTTAGGCAAAAGCGATCGCATGGTACCAAAAGAACTAAAGTTCCTGTTGAAGTTGTTAGGCTTTCCCAATTACAGGGCTCCCTTGACTAAAATTCAGCCTACTCCCAAAATGAAAGCTATGGAACGGAATAGTCTTTGTCGTCGGCTGTGCAATCAAGGTTTTGTGGCTAGTGCGGTGGTGGTTACTAAGTTAAAGATTGCTCCTCCTGGTAAGTCTCTGCTCAAGTTAGATCCTACTGGTTCCCTGGTTAAGGAGGAAGAACTTCAAGTACTCCAAGCTTGCGCTAAGAGAACAATTTCTCCTCAAAAGACTGGTATTCCTAGTGACAAGCAACAAATAGTTATCCATGATTTGAGCCAAAGGGGATTGATTAAAATAGTCGATCACAGAATTACCGACATTTGGTTGACAGACCAGGGGCAGCAATATTTATTGGAAAACTACGAATGTAATAGTACCTCTGAACATATCCACCTGAAGATGCTCACGGATTACCTGCGGTTGCTGCGTAGATTCCAAGGGGTTGCCAGGGAGCAGGTACAGTCTGCAACCATTGAGTCTCAGGAACCTGTAGGGACTGAGAAGTTGGCTGTATCTGAGAGCAAACCCACAGATGCAGCTATATTGCAGTTAATTCAAGATTTAGACAATAAGTTAGGCACTAACAATTATTTGCCCATTTTTCATCTGCGGGAACAATTACAACCAAGGCTGTCTAGGGAAGAATTAGATCAAACTCTTTATCGCCTCCAACAACAAGAACAAATTGAGCTGAGTGCTTTGGTACATACTCAAAACTATACCCCAGAGCAAATTAACGCAGGTATTAGTCAGCGGGTTGGTAGTAAGCTATTTTTTATCCAGGTTACGGTGGAGTGAAAACTAGTGCAGCATGGCCAAAATAAACTACCAGGGAAAAAAAGTTAACCAGCTTACTGTTTCCTTGCACTTTAACCCAGAAATCCAAGCATAAACTCTTGACTTATTACTTATTACTTGTTACTTATTACTTCAAAACCCGAGTCAATGGACTTATACAGCAAGCCCTAAGTAGGGTTGGCTGAATAAGTGTGGAAGCTTTGCCAGACAAAAGGTTCAGTCCAATTGACAGCCAAACTAGTCCAAAGTTTTTTATTTTTTGGCTCAATTTTCTTGCACCTTAATGGGAAATTCCTGGGTAACTTTCTTCTTCTCCCTTGTCTCCCTTGTCTCCCTTGTCTTCCTTGTCCCCCTTGTCTGACTTATTCAGCAAGCCCTAAGTAGCGCCACTGAGGTATCCGCAATATGACATCTATCGATGAGCTTATTTTAAGAAGTACTAATCCCTTTGATAACTATCGGTCTGTCAATTTTTGGGATCAACAGCAAGCTACCGAACCTACAGTTAACTCTATTCACAAAGATGCGATCGCGAAAATAGAAACTACTCTAGATCAAGTTGCCCTAGACCATCGTACCCGAACTGTGAGGCTAGAAGGAGACCCTGGTTCTGGTAAAACTTTTCTGTTGGGTAGGCTCAAGCGTCAACTAAACCCCAAAGCCTTTTTTGCTTATATTCCTCCCTTTCCCCAGAGTGACGAAATCTGGCGCCATATCTTGCGCTACACTGTTAATAGTCTGGTAGAAGTACCCCATCGGCAGCAAGACTCTCAATTGTTGCGATGGCTCAAAAGCTTATCTGTTTTTAAACGACGCGGTTTTGGCAAGGGATTACGGCAAGGTACTGCTTGGGATTGGTTAAGGGCTGACAAACAAAGATTTATTACCAATCTCAAGGAAACTTATCAAAAAGCGCCTCTTTATAATGCTAACAGTTTTTTCAGCTTGCTCCATGACCTGACTAACCCGAAACTGTATCCTTTAGCTTGTGAATGGTTAAAAGGAGATGATTTAAGTGAAGAAGCTCTAGAAAAATTAGGACTAAAGCATTCCATTGAAAGTGAAGAAGCTGCCTATGAAATTTTAGCGAATTTCGGCAGAATTTCCATGGCAACTCAACCGATTGTCCTGTGTTTTGACCAACTAGAAAGCATTGCTTGCTTGCCGGATGGTTCCCTCAATTTACCGGCATTGTTTAATGCCAACACCAGAATTCATGACGAGAATCATAATTTTTTGATTATTATCAGTATTATTATTAATACCTGGAAACAGAACGAGCATCGCCTTGACCAGTCTCATAAAGACCGAATTGATACCCATCTTACTCTGCGACCGATTAATATCGAACAAGCCCAATCCATTTGGGCAACTCGTCTTTTCCCCCTCCACTCTCAAGCCCAATACCAACCAAATTCTATAATTTATCCCCTCAAGCGTCAATATCTAGAAGCTGAATTACCTAGCGGTAAAACCAATCCCAGAAATGCTCTGCTCATTGGCAGAGATATCTTTCAACAGTTCAAAGAATGGCTAGCTCAAGAAACAAAAGAAAAGTTTCAGCCTACCTACAGACCTCAACAGCCAAAAAGTCAACCATCAGACCTGCTAGCTAACTTTAAATTAAATTGGGTTGAAGAGCTAAATAAGATTCAAGAAAAATTTACTGATATTCGCCAGTTATCTTCACCGGAACTAATCAGAGTCCTGCAAGATGCCCTGATTGCTCTACAAGGGTCAGAAATTACTACTCCTCTGTTAACAAAAACCAAGTATGCTAGCTATTCCCTAAGCTATCAGTTACCGAATCACCCTGGCAAGCGAGGTGTGATCTGGACAGAAGACTCCAATATGAATTCCTTTTTCAATGTTATGAGAGCCTGTCAGAAAGAGATTCACAATCACTCTGATACAGTCTTGCAACTGATTCGTTCTTTAGGAGTAGGTAAACCATCTAATGCAGGACATAAACTCTATCAAACAATTTTCACCGGTTCACCCCATTGTCACCTTATCCCCAGCCTCAATTCCTTTCAATACCTAGTAACTTACCATAATTTAGTTAAGGATGCTCGGGAGGGAGACTTATTAATTGGCAGTGAAACTTTAGGCTTGAAAGGTTTACAAGCCTTAGTTAGGGAATCCCAAGTTTTAGAAGATTGTCAGTTATTACAAGATTTAGGTATTTTTGTCCGGCAGCAACCCCAGGAAGATACTAAGGAGTTGAATCGTCCACAACAGAGAAAAACTAGTAAAGCGTCTCAAAATGGGTTGCTCTCGGTTAAAGACTATTTGTTCAATTTAGTGAAAACCCAAGGACTGATGGGACGTCAAATACTTGTCGAAAATATTTGTAGTCAGTTTACCCAGGTTCCCGAATCTCAAGTTGAGGAACTGCTTGAGCAGTTGTGTCAAGAAAAGCAAATCTCTATTCTCAATCCTAAGGAGCAACGAGAAGCACAGCTGGTTTTTTTAGGTGTTAAGTAGGTGGTAGGTTTTAGGTGGTAGGTGGTAGGTGGTAGGTGGTAGGTTTTAGGTGGTAGGTGGTAGGTTTTAGGTGATAGGTGTTAGGTGTTAGGTGGTAGGTGGTAGGTGCGATCGCAATTAGCAATTAGCCATTAGCCATTAGCCATTAGCAATTAGCCATTAACCATTAGCCATTAACCATTAGCCATTAACCATTAGCCATTAGCCATTAACCATTAACCATTAGCCATTAGCCATTAGCAATTAGCCAGAGTGTTTCCTAAGAGCAGACCAGATTTTCCTGTTCTACCTGAAACACATTGGCATGGAGATTGGCAAGGATTTGCTTACCCTCAAAGGTCAGTTCCAAGTAAGGTAATGCAGGTTGAATGTAGGGGAAAACATGTCTGTAAAAGTTTGGGTAATTCTTGCGCAATTCACCAGGAGTACGACAACCGGAATTCTTATTCACACCATTTTCCTCAAATTCATAGAACAAGGCAGGAAGTTTGTGTAAGTAATGAGGGTCAGATAGTTGACCAATTAAATCTGCTGCTCTTGCTAAGCTGGGGTAGTTAAAAGTGTCTGAATGCTTCTGATCAGCTGGTACGGGAAAACGGGTTAGCTCAATATTGTCCTCAATCATTTTAGTATCAAGGAGTACGCGATCGCTAAATTGCTCTTTAACGAACAGTTTCCCTCTGTCTACGTGAAATTGATTTAAGGATGCATCGGTAGAACCTGGTGGGAGATAAACCATCGTGTCTTCCATTCCCGTGGCATATAATCTCTCGGTAACCTGATCCTGTTGACATACCCCCTTAAGAAAACCAACGTCATGACACAACAAAGAGATCAGGAAATGTAACCAATCTTCAGGAGAAACATTACCCTCTAAGAGGTACTTACCCCGTAAGATTTCCTGTCCTGTTAAAGCGACCAGGATAGTATGCTCAACGTTATGATACAGAGCATCAGTATGGAAAATACTTTCTAGGGTTAGGTTTGCAATCGAACCTAGGGTTTCTACATAATCTAGTTTGAGGTTGCTGTAAACTTTACGGTAGCTAAACTTGAGGTGTTCAATACAGGTACTAATCATTACGTCTTGGAGATTAAACATTTGGTTCTCCTTGGAAAATCAGTGATCGATGGTGGCTTTTGGTGTGGCCTATTTGGGTTGCAAAATATAGTGCTACGCGCAATTCAAAATTCAAAATTCAAAATTCAAAAATAGGCCATGCTAGGTTTCAGGCTTTATTGATGTCCTAACCTAAATGCGTAGTGCTCCAGTAAATAATTCAATGGAAAAGATACTGCCATCAAACCCTTACCTGTTGGCTTAACATCCGGGATTCTTGGCTGACACGACCTTCCATGGCTGCGTACTGCAAATTCATAAAAGCCTTCAGGTCTTCTTTTGTGTACTTGCTTTTGAGCAGCTGACGCAGTTGCTCTTCGGCTTCTATAGTTAGATAGTTATTGGCAAGTGCTTCTTGGACAATCTGATAAATTAAGCTCATGATCTCCGTATCCCCCTGTCAGTCTTAAAGATGGGTCTTCAACCGGACATGTTCTAAGTCTATGGTTCGCAACTTCCCCCAAGCAAACAGTACCTTTTAATGGCTGAAAGTCTTTTATAATCAAGGATAAGCAGTTGGGGGAAGTAGCTAAAGTTGACAGATTCCCCCAACTTTGATGATTATGGGATTGCATCAATGGCTAGAATAAGCTACGGTCCTCAAGTTCAAAAGCGAACTAAGCGCCTATTCGAGGCATTACTGGCTTATGCTAATAACGAATTGGAAAATTGTGACCACCTTAAGATTCAACTCCACTCGAATACAGAAAAGGAATTGCTAGTTAAGACACAGGTGAGATTTCTGGAAAAACTGACCTGTCAAGACCAATACCCTGGTAATTTAACCAATCGCCACATTAAGGAATCCCTCAACCGCCTGCAAGATTTCTTGGAAATTTTACAAGATCACCGCCTGGGAAATCGAGGCTTCCATTATTGGCATTTTTCCCTGAAGCTTTGGCACTCTTGGCAAGCTAAAGAAGCTAATCTCGAACAATTTGATCTGGAGTGGGAATGCCGTCGCCCTCCCAAGTCCAAACAAGTTACCAAAGGTAACAAACCCAAGGTAACTGCGATCAAACCAATTAGCACAGTTAAACACCGAGACTGGGGAACAGCCCCCAATGTTACTGTATTCTACGGACGCACCCAGGAACTGGATAAATTAGAGCAGTGGATTATAGATAAACGTTGTCGCGTACTCAGTATTGTTGGTTTAGGTGGGATTGGTAAAACCACTCTATCAGTTAAGTTGGCACAACTAGTTCAGGAAGAATTCCAATATCTTATTTGGCGAAATCTCCGTAATGCTCCTACACTGCCAGAACTTTTGGCAGATTTGATTTGTTTCCTCTCCCACCAGCAAGAAACTGATTTACCAGAGGCAATTGATGGCAAAATCACTCGATTGCTGAAGTATCTGCAAGACTCTCGTTGTTTACTTGTACTTGATAATGCAGAATCTATCTTGTGCAGTAATGGGC
>JAAHFP010000008.1 GCA_010672925.1 Symploca sp. SIO1C2
CGGCTTTGTTTGAAAGTATATTTATAAACTGACTCCAACCAGCATCATATATTGATTTAGCCAATCTTGTTCTAGCTAGCCCTTTTATATTCAACTTTTCCACTGCAATAACATCGTATTTATTGAGCAATTTTTTAGATGTTTTGAAGTGAAAATCTTTACGGGTATCAGCCACTTTTTTATGTTGGATACCTAGTTTCTTGATTGCCTTTTTACGACGATTAGAACCTTTCTTGCGACGTGATACCCTACGTTGTGCTGACTTTAGTTTACGCTCAGCTTTTCGTAAATGCTTTGGTGATTCAATCCTGGTATTGTCAGAAGCAACATAAAAATCAATCAACCCGACATCAATACCCACAATATTGTTAGCATTGAAGTCAGGTTTAATAGTTGGAACTCTTTTGTCATCAAGACTTAAGGTTACATAATAACCATCAGCTTTTCTCGTTACTGATACGGTTTTAATGGCAAATCCGTCAGGAATAGGACGGTGAACAATTACCTTGATATCTCCAATCTTCGACAACTTAATCTTGTCACCAACAAAATGATGTTGCTTGAATTGAGGATAGGTAAAAGTTTTGTACTGCCCTGTTCCCTTGAATCTTGGTCTACCTGACTTTTTGCCATTACTGTCACCCTTAAGCCATCTATCAAAAGCAATCTCAACTTTTTTGGGAACCTCCTGTAGTACTTGAGAATGAACATTCTTGTACCAAGGTCTTTCTTTTTTAAGTTGAACCAAACCTTTTTCTTGCCTTGATTTAGTCGGTCTGTCTTTTAGTTCTGGAAGATGGCAAACAAGGGGACATCTATCAATAGAACAACGATTTTGCTCATACCAGTCAAACCGTTGAGCAAGTTGATAATTGTATTGATAACGCAACATATTAAGCGTCCTATCAATAATATCGCGTTGCTGCTTATTTGGTCTCAATCGATATTGATACGAAGTTTTCATTTTCTTAATTTTTCATTTGTTTTCGACCTATTTATATAGTAGCATTAATATATAAGCATTGTGTAGAATATCATGAAAAATAAAGCATTTTTCTTTAAGAATTAGCTAAAAAAGATTGAATATTCTTAGAGTTTATGCTGTCTTATATAGATAAGACAATGACAGCAGTTGTAGAAGAGTGGATTGACTCATTGTCTACCAAGACTTTGCCCGCGATTCATCTCAACACCGATTCAAAGAATTTGGTGTGAGCCTTCTCGCGGTTGAAGGTAAAAAATATGAGATTGTTGAGTTCAATCCCACTACTTTTACATGCCTTCTCTGTGAGCTGAATCAGGTAAAGGCTTTCCCAGAGCACAAAGATTAAGAACATGACCACCAGTAACTAAATATACTGGATTAGCAATTTTACCCAGCTGGCGTACTAAATTTCCCAAGCGATCGCGAAATAATCTCCCTATGGGATAAGCTGGCACAACACCCCAACCAACTTCCTCGGCGACAAAAACTACAGTAGCTGACGTTTGTGTCAGACTCTCGAAGAGTTCTTGTACAGTAGTTTCCCAAACCTCTTCCTCTTGTTCCAGGAGATTGGCAATCCAAGTCCCCAGAGAATCCACTAACAGGCAGCAGTTACTCTCTGAATACCCTCTAATTGTTGCGGCTAACTCTACGGGTACTAATAATGTCTTCCAAGATTTTGGACGTCGCTGCTGATGTTTCTCAATCCGGGAGCTCCACTCTGGATCACTTTCGTCAACCTGTGCTGTTGCGACATAAGTAACGAACTTACCAGTCTGTTCCGCTAAAGTTTCTGCCCACTCACTTTTACCAGAACGAGATGGTCCAGTTACCAGGGTGATCTGCTTGAGAGATATTATCGTATCTTGGTTCATGCAACAAAGCTTTGCTTGTTTACCAAATATTTAAACTGTCATACTTATAGTAGAGGATCGCCGCTTGTAGAAGTAAATACAGTAGCGTTAAAATCACTCTCAGGAGCCAAGCACCTGAGCTTCGACGTTCGCTGAGTTTTTAGATGAAACCAGAACTACACAGGATTGAGACCACACTAGAGCAGTTAGCCAACTCTCAGGCAACTGACTCACCCCCCGGAGAATCTGCTCGTCATCAAGACATTGATACTCCCTCCTTCTCAATGGCAGTAAAACCTTTCCCCGCTGACAAGCATCAGGGGAAAGCGCCAAGCCTACCCAAAATAAAACCTTCAAGCTTCAGCAACCATCGCCACGGCACTAACCCTGCCTTGGCAATGAATTTGCTCAAAGAAATTGAAGAAGTTGTTGCTGGCTGGCAGCAGGAACTCAAAAAAGTCCTCAAACAAATTCAGGATATTTACATAGATGGACCAATCGTTGATGGCTGGCTAGAGTCTCATCTGCGAGAATCACAAGAAGCTCAAGAGATAGTAAGGCTAGCTCAGGACGACCGACTGATGGACTATGTTAAAGAAAGGATAAATTCAACAGATATTAAAGTGAGCTATGAATCTCCCCGCACTGGTTATCGCCTCTGTGGTTTAGACTCCGATGGTCAATCTTGGTCTCGCAATTGCCCACCAGATCAAGTTCCCAGCGTTAGTGTAGCCATCGCTCGTTACCAAAAGCTACGGCAGTTGCTCAATCGTAAGCAAGAACTAGAAACTCGCCTTAGTCAACTGTCGGAAACTCTGGTGGTGATGCACGCTCACTTGAGCAAGGACTGAGGATTGAGAATTAAGAATTAAGAATTAAGAATGCCTATAGAGCAAGAATTCTATCACTCTCTGTTGGGTGATTGACCTGCCCACTGCACTAGAGGTAGCGAAGGAATGCAGGTTATAGAGAGAAAATCTACAATCTAAGAGAGAACCAAAATCTCACTTAAAACCTTAGTATTATGTCAGAGCCTCAGATTTCTGCTATTATCTGCACCCACAATCGTGATGAATACTTAGGTGCTGCCATTGATAGTCTACTCCAGCAGGATTTTACTGACTATGAAGTAATTATAGTAGATAATGCTTCAAGCGATCGCACCCGCGAGCTGGTGGAAGAAAGGGTTTCTCATCCACGACTTAATTATGTGTATGAACCAGTACTTGGTTTATCTGTTGCTCGTAACACTGGAGCCAAAAAAGCTAGTGCATCGATTTTAGCTTATCTAGATGACGACGCCGTAGCAACACCTCACTGGCTCAGAACAATTTACCAGGCTTATCAAAGCAACCAGCAACTAGCGATCGCTGGCGGTAAAGTTACTTTATTGTGGCCAAAGGATAGCACATCTCCCCCTTGGTTGTCATCAGGACTGGCAGGAAATTTGGGTGCTTTTGACTTAGGTGATCAAGTAGTTGATATTACCAATCCAGCTTTAACTCCCAGAGGATTGAATTACTCAATCCGACGCAGTTTCTTGGAACAAGTAGGGGGATTTGACGTCCATTTGGGACGTGTCGGTAAAAATCTTTTATCTAATGAAGAGTTGCACATGACTGAACTAGCTCTTGCTCAAGGGTGGCAGGTTGCCTACTTACCAAACGCCTTAGTTGCTCATAATGTTGCGCCAGAGAGACTAGAAAGAAGCTGGTTTTTCAGTCGCGCTTGGTGGCAAGGTATTAGTGAATGTTACCGAGAACAACTTGCCCAACGCGCTGGTTATGCTCAGCTGTTGCGAGGAAGTGAGAGAATGGGGCGTGGTTGTTATAAATCCCTGAGAAATATCCGTAACCCTGCTTTACGTTTCGATAATTTGGTGTATGCTTATGGTCAGATAGGCTATCTAAGTGCAGCAATTAGAGGGATCCTCAAAATTAAGAAATAATTGTAGGCTTAAATTAAGTAATCAGGTCAAGCTACCACAATATGTCATCTATAGAATCTAAAGTTCCTATCTCAGTTCTGATCCCTGCCAAAAATGAAGAAGCCAATCTACCAGCTTGTTTAGAGAGCCTGAGCCGAGCTGATGAGATATTTGTCGTCGATTCCCAGAGTAGCGATCGCTCGACTGAAATTAGCGAAAGTTACGGTGCTCAGGTAGTACAGTTTTACTTCAATGGTTACTGGCCTAAAAAGAAAAACTGGAGTTTGGCCAATCTGAAGTTTCGCCATCAGTGGGTGTTAATTGTTGATTGCGACGAGCGCATTACTCCTCAACTTTGGGATGAAATTGCTCTGGCTATTCAAAATCCTGACTATGACGGCTATTACCTCAACCGTAGAGTTTACTTCTTAGATAAGTGGATTCGTCACGGCGGCAAATATCCTGACTGGAATCTACGGTTATTTAAACATGCCAAAGGTCGCTACGAAAACCTCAGCACAGAAGAGATTCCTAATACTGGTGACAATGAAGTTCACGAACATGTAATTTTACAAGGTGCTGTTGGCTATTTGAACAACGATATGGAGCATAGGGACTTTAGGGATATCTACCACTGGCTAGAACGGCATAATCGTTACTCTAACTGGGAAGCTAGGGTCTACTTGAACATGCTCACCGGCACAGATGACTCCGGTACCATCGGTGCAAATTTGTTTGGGGATGCGGTGCAGCGTAAGCGCTTTCTCAAAAAAGTCTGGGTATGGTTACCTTTTAAGCCAGCCTTGCGCTTCTTTTTATTTTATATAATAAGACTAGGATTTTTAGATGGCAGAGCAGGATATGTTTATGCTTGTTTACTCAGCCAATATGAATATCAAATTGGAGTAAAACTCTATGAATTGCGCAAATTTAAGGGCAAATTAAATGTTCAAATAAACAAGCAAGTAACACCAACTCAATCTGTTTAAATAACTATAAAAAATTTGTCATTTGTCATTTGTCATTTGTCATTTGTCATTTGTCATTTTTTTTTTACAGATGCCAGTTATAAAGTTGTAAATGGACGGTTATAAAATCAATTTTTAATTGCTGTAGAGATATAGCAACCGCCAAGGCTATTAGGAAAAGGGGCTTAAGCCCCTGGTTAACATGCTGCACCTGAGAATGTCTTAACCGCCCTGGCGACTGCTATAAATACCTAGGGCTTGCTGAATAAGTAGGACAAGGAGGACAAGGAGGACAAGGGGGACAAGGAGGACAAGGAGGACAAGGGGGACAAGGAGGACAAGGAGGACAAGGAGGACAAGGGAGACAAGGAGGATAATAGTTGTAAAGAGCGCAAGATGTTCATCATTTGTGCAAGGAAAATGAGCCTATCGATACAAAAAACTTGCACTTATTGAGACAAAAAATGCTTAAAAGCCATACCATACAAGGCTGACCCACTTATGCAGCAAACCCTACCTAAGCTTGACAAAAAAATTACTGTAATCACTTGCTTCGCTCTTGCCTCTTGTCCCCTTCCTTGGAGGGGTTAGGGGTGGGTTATGCCTCCTGCCTTCTGCTTCTTGCCTCCTTGCATTAGTTTGTCAGTATCTTTTCACAAGTTTTTCATAAGTAATTAAGAACTAATAACTAATGATAGAGAATTATTAGAAAAAAGGGTATTATGATTAACAGTTAGTAAAAATAAAAATATCTAAAATTTACTTATGCTGTAAATTTTAACATTACCACAAGCAAAAATCAGAAATTGTAACTGAGTTATTTTAATCGGAAAATGACCAAACAAGTGACTTTCCCTTACAAGGGTGAACCTACCATAAGCAAAAGCTCTACCACCGTCAAAATAAACAAGTCCACCAAGAAACAGGAGATATTTACCAATGCCATAGACTCAGCTACATTGCCAATTTTAGATGCGGAACCCCTAGTTGATTTGCGCAAGTACGACCAATCTTGGTACAAACGGGGACGCCCTACTTGGTTCGTTTTTCTCTGGTGGTTGGTGCAAGGGGTCGCTTTTCCTTTAAGTCCTCATCCCTTTAATGGCTTCCGGGTGTGGCTGTTGCGGTTATTTGGAGCAAAGATTGGCAAAAAGGTAGTAATCAGACCTACCAGCCGCTTTACCTATCCCTGGAAAGTAAAAATTGGTGATTACAGTTGGATTGGGGATCATGTTGTATTTTATAGCCTCGATCAAATTCAGATCGGTAATCATTGTGTCATTTCTCAAAAATGCTACCTCTGCACTGGCAATCATGATATCCAAGACCCAACTTTTCGCTTGATGACTGCTCCCATTACCATTGGCAACGGAGTTTGGGTGACAACGGATTGTTTTGTAGCTCCCGGTGTGCAAATTGGAGCAAATTCAGTAGTTGGCGTGCGCAGCAGTGTATTAAGTAATCTGCCAACTCAGTGGGTTTGCTGGGGGACACCAGCACGTCCTCGCTATCGACGGCAAGTTGGCTCTTAAGAAAGAAGAAAGAAGGCAGGAGGCAGGAGGCAGGAGGTAGCCTCCATGAAAAAATTTTCACCATGATGCATGAAAATTCCTTTCTCCGCGTCTCCGTGTCTCCGTGTCTCCGCGTCTATTTTCAAAATGGTACAAACAATTAGCAAAGAAACAACTCGCCCCCTTGCCTATCAGCAAGCTTTGGAGGATTTTGGAATTACTCAACTAATCTCCTACTTGCAAAACTACTCAGATGCTGATTTTAGTGCAGCATCGATGAATCTAGAGGAACAAGAGTTAGAAAGTTTAGCAGCGTTACTAGTTCAACACTTGCTCAATAACCTCAAAGGTAAGCTAATCGCCAGTTATTTACATGCTATCCGTTATGGTGACTCCGATGTGCGATCACATCCCAGCAACCTAGAAATTCTCCTACCTGCGGATGAGTTACCAGCCAACTTCGCTCAACAGATCATACCACGCTATCAAGAAGGCGATCGCGTCCGATGGCAACCTCTAATATCATATCCGGTTGACTTACACTTTGGTGAGAAGAAGGCAGAAGGCAGAGGGCAGAGGGCAATTCGGCAAAGCCGTTGCCGCAGGCTAGGGAAGGAAGAAAGTTGTAAGCTGGAAGGATATGATATAACCCACATGACGGACTGGGGTACAATAATTGGACATTTCTACGCCTATGCTTCCCACTTGGGTCAATGGTCGATTTACTATCTTATCCGATTAGCTCCTCACTCCCCTAGTTCTACCTGCACAGTTACTGATATTGCCTGGGAAGATGATATCGAACCTAACTGCCATAACGGAGCAAACTCGACATTAGACAATAAAAAAATACCAAACAACATAACTCAGAGCAATTCTGACTCAAACCTTGCGACCAACTCCTTCATATCCCCACCAAGTCCCACTAAACCTAACAATACCTCTTCCCCAACCAAGCCATTACCCTATCCTTTGCTCCAGCGATATTTACATACACCTCCTGGAAGCTACCGTTATGGAAGAATAACTGAGCGAACTTTGACTAAGCGAGAGCAAGAAATTATCAGGCTATACAGTTACTGCCAACTAGGAATGACACCTCAAAGATTTTATGCAAAATGGGCAGTGGATCAATATCGTATTGCCATGATATGTTCGAGGTCAATTTCTACTGTCCGACGCTGGTTCAGTAGGGGTCGCAACTATCGTCGCCCCATGTCTAATGATTTGCGTCATCTAGCAATCATGGATTTCTTGCTAGAGCATTTCGAGGAAATTCCCCAGGAATTTAGGAACTTGCTCAATTGTTAAATTGGTATAGCGCGTGCGCCATACCAAAGGCCAAAGGCCAAAAAGATTTATATTCCTAATTCTCAATTCTCAATTCTCAATTCTCAATTCTCAATTCTCAATTCCCTTGACAACGACATTTTTGCCTTAACTTTTCACCAATGCCTACAACCTAATCCTCAACTTCTTGTTTTAATTGCCTCAACCAGTCTTGACCCAACTGAATTGTGACATGTGAGTTGAGACTACCGGTACTTTCCACCCGTGTTTCTCCAAATCCCAAATCTTCACGGATAGCAGTTGCCCCAACTTCATCTCCTTGTTGGGCTACGATGCGAGTAACTTGCAGAGGTTCTTTCCATGGCTGAGCAACATAAACATAGCGGTAGCCTTCCTCTCGAAGTTGACTAACCAAAGTTTGAACCGCTTCAGAATCATCGGTGCTATTTTGAATAGCGATCCTCAGTAAAGTGGGGTCAACTTCATCGCTGTCGTCATAGCCTGTATCAAAATGCTTAGCCATCATCTGCTTGATACGGCGACGGCTTGGCAACCAATAACTTACCTCTTGCTGTCCAGTACCGTTAAACATACCAGGTAAAAGCAGCATTTGCACATCTGATCGTTGAGTCTGAGAACCAAAACCCATTAAGGCGACTAACTCTTCTACACTTAAGTTAGTGTCAATGTGAGATTGAATTACCGAGAGAATTTTTGGTATACGTCCTATAGTTGTAGGATTGAGGGTTTGTTCAATCAAGGCTCTTATCAGAGTTTGTTGCCGCTGTATCCTGCCAACATCGCCATATTCGTCATGACGAAAGCGCAAAAATTGTACTGCTTGTTCGCCATTGAGATGCTGTCTACCTTCTTTGAGGTCAATGTAAAGGTGCTGAGTATCATCCTTGTACTTGAGATCCTTGGGTACATATACGGTAACGCCTCCCAATGCATCCACTAGCTTCTCTACACCCTGGACATTTACCCGAATGTAACGATCAACACCAACACCGTTAAGTAACTCACTCACCGCTTTTGCTGTCAGTGCTGGGCCACCGTGATAATTAGCTGCATTGATTTTAGTAGTGCCGTGTCCTTCTATATAAGCACGGGTATCGCGAGGAATGGACAAGACCGCTAACTTTTCTTGCTCTGGATCAAAACGCACCAGCAGCATGGTATCGGAAAGACCCTCAAAGGAGTTAACTAAGGGTTCATATCCAGAATCATCTATTGGTTCTAAGTCTAGATCTGAAGTAAGAACTTTGGTTCCTACAACTAAGATATTGACTGGTCGAGTCAACTCTGGCAAGCGCAAAGTGCCACGGGAAATGCTCTTACCACCCCCAAATATTGCTGCTTCCTCGGGACTGAGTTGACTTTGCAGTAAAGGTGTACTTGAAAGTGATACTGCTAATAGAGCACCTGCTGTGGCAGACAACATGGCGACACCACTGAAACCCAACCCAAGCCAAAGCCAATGTCCAGGTTTACCTTTAGATGGCGGTTTGCCCACAGAGTGGTTTTTTTTACTCCAGGAACGGGGTTTTTCATCAGTTTTTTTAGCTGGCACTTGGCTTCCTCACACACACTTAATACAAGAATAGAGACTCGAATAGAGAACTCGCCGACGTACTAATGTTTCACCCTGAGTCTGGCATAAAATTTTTAACAAGAACACTTCACACAGTTTTTCAGATAGTTTAGAGCAAAATCAGGTAAATATTGCTCAATGGGCAACAGTGTCTTACTACCGGAAGACAAAACCCGAGTCCAAACCATCAAAAAAACTTAGGACAAATGCTTGCGCACGCTTCCCTCGGCAATACGGCTAACCCACGGGAGACGGGGAGATTTGCCTTGCCACAAACGCACCATCAATCCAATACTCACTAAAAAATAGCCGGAAGTGAACATTGTGTTCATCAATAATAGACGTATTGACCAGAATTCGGAAGCTTGTGCTCCTGCTGATAATAAAAAATAGCTCAGCAACCAAGCAAAAGCCAAGGTCACAGATAAGCGACTCACCGCCTGTTGTTCTTTTGTTCCCTGACGGCGGTACAATGTCCACAGGGCTGGGAGAATGCCAATAATAGGAACCAGGTAGGTAAACAGCTTTAAGCGTTTTAAGTCTCTATTTTCCAATTGCTCAAGTTTTTTCACTTCGACCGGTTTTCTTGGTTTCTCGAGTTTTCAGCTAATTGCAGCTTCGCCAGCTTAAGCTGTACTCTATCAATCTTAACATGATGAATTTCGGAATATTTTGGATGGGCGAGACACCTATTCCATGATAGCTGGGCATTGGGGTGATTGAAATTGGACAACAAATATTCTCTTTCTAGTTCCCGATTCCCTAAAATCAGTAGCGTAAGACTTGAGAGTGCTCAATGTCAGTTGTTATCATCAGTGTTTTGACTCTTAAGTGTCACATTGTAATCATAGAAAATTCAAGAATGTAGGAAAAAATAAATATGATAAAAGAAGGATCTCGGGTAGAGCCGAAGAAACGAACACCCGGAGATACTAATATCAAGGGATGGGGGTTCGATCTACACCCACAGGTTGCTTTCATCTCTGGAGGTATAATTATCCTGTTCATTGTACTCACCCTCATCTTCCAAGAACAGGCAGATGCAACTTTCACCGCAGTTAAAGATTTGATTGCTAATGCAGGTGGCTGGTTTTTGATTCTAGTTGCCAATATCTATCTGGGAGTGGTGGTGATTCTTGCATTCAGTAAATTTGGCAAGATTAGGATTGGGGGAGAAGATGCTAAACCAGAATTTTCTACCTTTGCTTGGTATGCCATGCTTGTCAGTGCTGGTATGGGTATTGGTCTGATGTTCTGGAGTGTCGCCGAACCGATTTTCCACTTTCAGACTCCTCCCTTAGGCTCAGAAGCGGGAACAGCAGCGGCGGCACAGGAGGCAATGGGAATCACCTATTTTCACTGGGGACTTCACGCTTGGGGAATTTACACCTTAGTCGGCTTATCCCTAGCATTTTTTGCCTTTAATCGAGGATTACCCTTAACTATGCGCTCAGTTTTTTATCCTCTTCTGGGGGAGAAAATTTATGAGTGGCCTGGTAACTTGATTGATATTTTATCTGTAGTAGCAACATTGTTTGGTTTAGCTACATCATTGGGTTTCGGAGTACAGCAGGTTAATGCTGGCTTAAATTTTCTGGTGGGTTTACCTGACAACGTGATACTTCAAGTGATCTTGATTGCCATCATTACTAGCTTTGCCACCCTGTCTGTGGTAGCAGGTTTGGATGGAGGTGTCCGGCGGTTGAGCGAATGGAATATCTACTTAGCCACAGCCTTCCTGATATTCATGATTCTCGTCGGTCCAACCCTATTTATTTTAGGTTCTTTTGTCCAATCTCTTGGCTACTATGCCGCAATATTTCCCACTCTCTCATTTTGGACTGAGACATTTGAAGGGACAGATTGGCAAAATGGCTGGACTGTTTTCTACTGGGGATGGTGGATTTCTTGGTCTCCATTTGTAGGAATATTTATTGCCCGCGTTTCTAAAGGGAGAACAGTCAGGGAATTTGTTTTGGGTGTTTTGTTTGTACCCTCACTCCTTTCATTTTTCTGGATGTCTGTTTTCGGAGGTTCTGCCTTGTCTCTAGCCCTAAATAACATCGGCAACATTCCTGAGGCTGTGCAGGAAAACGTAGCCACAGCACTTTTTGTCATGCTAGAACAATTTCCTTTAGCATCCTTGAGTTCTTTAATCGGAGTGCTTTTAGTTGTTACCTTCTTTGTAACTTCTAGTGACTCTGGCTCACTGGTGGTTGACAACCTTACTTCCGGGGGAAAATTGGATTCCCCAGTACCCCAGCGCATCTTTTGGGCTGTGATGGAAGGAGTAGTTGCTGCTGTCTTGTTGCTTGGAGGTGGACTAGGTGCTTTACAGACTGCATCAATCACCACAGGTTTGCCATTTTCGATCGTGCTGTTGGTTATGTGTTTTAGTTTACGTCAAGGTTTAACAGAAGACTGGACTGAGTTGGAAGCGAAGAAGTTAAAGGCAATGGAGGCACGTCGATGGGTTTCTGAAAATAGAGAGTTGGGTAGATAGGGAGCTAGGGAGTTGGATAGTTGGGGAGTTGGGGAGACAATTCCCAAACAACAAACGACAAACAACAAATAATAAATAACAAACAACAAACTCATGTATAAAAAAATTTTAGTTCCCTTAGATGGCTCACAAAGGGCCGAGGCAATTCTTCCCCATGTTGAGAACCTAGCCAAACATGATGAAGCAAACGTTGTTTTCACTCAAGTGATTGAGCCCGCTACCCGCAGTGCTATCTTGAATCTTGAACAAGATAGTGAGGTCGCCTTCAAAACCCAAAAAATCGATACTACTCAAAAGTACTTAACTGGCTGGAAAGATCAGTTTCAAGAGCAAGGTTTGTCTGCTGAGATTCTGCTCTTGCGTGGCGTCGCGGTTGAGGCAATTCTTTATGCAGTGGAAGCTACCAAAACTCAGCTAGTTGCTATGACTAGCCAGGGTAGAACAGGATTAGCTCAAGTATTTTATGGCAGTGTAGCATCTGGTGTCCTAAACCGAGTCAACTGCCCGATCCTGTTGGTTCGCCCAGAAACAAAACCAAGTACGGAGACAAATAAGCGGATTTTAGTTCCTTTAGATGGTTCGATTCGCTCAGAAACAGTAATTCCTCATGTTGAAGGCATTGCCACACTCTACAATGCCAAAATTACCCTGGTTAGAATTGTGAGGACTGGTTATCAAACCACAGTTTTTGCAGATCTGGAGCAAGATATCAAAGAGGAGTTAGTATCCGAAAAACTCTTTAATAAACTAGGACAGCATCAAGAAATCGAGCGAGTTAAGGAGGCAAGACAATATCTCCTAAACTGGCAAAAACAACTCCAGGATCAAGGACTTGATGTGGAGGTGGCTTTAATGTATGGCAGACCGATTGATAGCATCATCAAAATTGCTGAAGAGATCAATGCTGACTTAATCGCTATGACGAGCAAGGGAAGAACTGGCTTAGAGCAGGTATTTTATGGTAGCGTTGCTTCAGGTATTTTGAATCGTTCCACACGTCCTTTGTTACTTGTCCCTGCAAGAAAAGCTGTTGACGAAGCACCTGTTAACAATTTTGTTTGAAAAAAATTTTTTGTGCAGTCCTCTCAGCTAAAGCCTTGATATATTCTGGTACAATATCAACCTACTTGATAAAATCAAATCGAGATTAGTACTATATCAAGTTTGGATAAATAGTGGTAATTTTGTCAATAATAAGAGGTTTATCTTGTGAGTCAAAATAATATTCAACCTCAAACCCCTATCAGTAATGGTTTTGATGCCATTAAGAAAGCCCACAAGCTTGAAGGAAATCCTGATAAGATCAAACAATATTATGAGCAATGGTCGAAAAAATATGATGAAGATGTGCTCAGTGAAAGCTACTGTGGCCATGATTACATCGTTGCCTATTTTGATTTGTTGCCCAAGCAAAATGGCAAGTTTTTGAATTTCCGTAATCCTGCTATAGAAATCTTAGATGCAGGCTGTGGTACTGGCCTCGTGGGAGTTGCTCTCCATCGCAAAGGTTATCACAATATTGATGGTTTTGATCTATGCCATAGCATGATTGAAGAAGCTGAAAAAAAACAGGTTTATCGTGCTTTAAAGGGGGGATGTGACATGACGAAACGGCTCGATCTCTACCCCGATAATTACTATGATGCAGCGATTAGTGGAGCGGTTTTCAGTCTAGGTCATGTAGCTCCAACAGGTATAGAAGAGATGATTCGTGTTACTAAGCCAGGTGGGTTAATTGTTGTCAATACCCGTAAAAGCTATTACGATAGCACAAATTTTCAAGAAGTTTGTGATCGCGTGCAGGAGGAAAACAAAGTAAAACTCGTTAGCTATATTATGGATGCTCCATACGTTGATGAAGAAGGAGCACATTACTGGGCATTCCAAGTTTGTTGATGGCTTATTTTAAAATCCGGGAAAAATGAGCTTTTTATGTCCTCAGTGAAACCCAACACAATGTGCTCAGGTGTTGGGTGTCGCTATCGGGCTATACCCAACCTACAGTTTTAACCTGACTTAGCCACTACTATTTCCGGAAATGCATAATACCCCATTGGATATAGTCTTGACTCCCTGCATCAATCCAGTGCCTCAGTCCCTGTTTCTGACCATCTAGATAGTCCTTATCAGACATAGAGGATAATTCTTCATAATTAGTCTCTATTCCTTTGAGTACGTGGCTGTAATGGTTGACTAGTTGCTCAGTAAGTTTAATAACCTGAACTTCCTCAAACCCTAAATTCTTAGCTGTTCTTTGGTAAAATTCAATAGAACCCATAGAATCTAAGTGAAGTCTATCTAATATAGGTTGAAGCACATCTTGAGGGCAATCTTCACTCCGCATCAGATCTGTAAAGATAAACTGCCCACCTTTGTTGAGGACTCTATAGACTTCTTCCACAACCTTGGTACGATTACCACTGTGGACGATCGCATCCTGTGACCAAACCACATCGTACAAATTGTCTCCGAAAGGCATATCTTCAAAATTGCCTTCAAAAACTTGAACTTGCTTGTCTAGTCCCTGACTTTTTGTAAGCTCCCTATTTCGGTCATTTTGAGCTTCACTTAGGTTAAGACAATCTACCTGACAATCGAGAGTTTCTGCTAGATAACGTGCCGCACCACCATATCCCGAACCAATATCGAGTACCCGCCGAGAAGAACCTAGTTCTAGAAGTGACGCCATTTTGTGAACAGTTCGGCGACTAGCATCATAGATGGAGTCATCTTCGCCTTCATAAAGTCCAACGTGAATATCTTCACCGCCCCAAACCTTTGCATAGAACTGATCTGCATTAGTACTGTTATAGTAATCGCGGGCTTTAGAAACTACTTGTGACATATTTAATTTGATTTGGTACTCTTTGCATCAAAAGTAATATACACCAATCTGGTAATTAAGACAAAATTTGTGCTAATTATTTACTCTTCCTAAATTGCTTAAATCCTTTGACAGCATGATTTACGTCTTGTTTCTCAAAGTATTTTTACAAGTTATTTATTATCAGTGATTTTTTACTTTTTTTCTAGTTTCAGATAGCGCTCAACTAAGATAATAGCAACTAGATCATCTACTGGTCTTGGAGGTTGCCTCATTCCTTGGGGAATAAGACGTTGCAGTCCCTGAGGAGGATACATTTGCCAGTAGCGATCGCGTGCTTCTAAAGTAGAGTACCGTTCATCTACCAAAGCGATCGACAATGACCCTCCTATGTTCCGACTAATTTCTTGTTGCCAGTTTTTAGCAGTGGTTCCATTACCCATGACAATGGTTTCAAGAGGGAACTTTTGAGATAATTCTTTGATAGTAGCGATCGCTTGTGGTGAGGGGACAACTTGATGGTAAAGTAGCTGTTGCTCTTGCCCTATTACTGCTAAGCCACATTTATCTCGTCCTGGATCAAAACCTAAAATCATCTTTTATATCTGAATCTACTTTCAAGAAACAAGGCATAAGGCTCCAGGGCAGAAGGAAAGAGGGTTTTGCTTGTTTGTTCCATTTGTCGCGGGTGGCCATCGCCGCCAGTGGGGTTGATCTTGAGAAACACAATATAATACACAAACCCGCTTTTTCACATTGTAGAGACGCGCCATGGCGCGTCTCTACACGGTTTTCGCGGTTTCCTATTCTACCCAATCCCTAGAGACTGACAGTAGAAACAGCCTTCAGCTCAAAAATTTTCTCAATGCTCTCTTCAACCACTTTATCCGGTGTAGAGGCTCCGGAAGTAATGCCCACAGTAATTGAACCAGAAGGGAGCCAATTTTCCGTGACTACCAAATCTTCATTCAGTGGCTTATGCTCCAACCGATTACGGGGACCAATCCTTTGAGCACTATCGATATGATAGGAAGGAATACCCCGTTCAACGGCAATTTCTTGCAGATGGGTAGTATTAGAAGAATTGAAGCCACCGATGACTAACATCAAATCCACTTTTTCCTCTACCAGCTCAAACATCGCATCCTGTCGCTCTTGGGTAGCATCACAGATGGTGTTGAAACTCTGGAAATGTTCATTGAGTTGAACAGGACCGTACTTTTTCATCATCGTGCGCTCAAATAGCTTACCAATCTGTTCAGTTTCGCTCTTGAGCATCGTAGTTTGATTCGCAATGCCAATCCGCTCTAAATCCTGTTCTGGATCAAAACCAGCGGAGCAAGCTAGGCTAAATTTTTCCATAAACTCATCTTTATCGCCCCCATTGAGAATATAGTTGGCAACATACTGCGCCTCTTGCAGATTGAGCACCACTAGGTATTTGTTGGCAAAGGAACTAGTCGCAACTGTTTCTTCGTGTTTGTACTTGCCGTGAATGATTGAGGTGTAGTCCTTTTTCTTGTGCTTTTCTACTGTATTCCACACTTTCGACACCCAAGGACAAGTAGTATCCACAATCTTGCAGTTTTTTTCCGTCAGCAGCTGCATTTCCTGAACACTAGCACCAAAAGCGGGTAAAATCACCACATCACCAGAGTCAACAACGGAAAAGTCTTTCTTCCCTTGCTCTACCGAGATAAAACCCACTTCCATCTCCTGTAAACGCTGGTTAACAGAAGGGTTATGAATAATTTCGTTGGTAATCCAGATTTGCTCAGTAGGGAAATGCTGACGAGTTTCATAAGCCATAGCCACAGCTCGTTCCACACCCCAGCAAAAACCAAATGCTTCAGCTAACAGGATGGTAACTTCTCCCCGTTGCAGTCGATAGTTGTTATCACGAATTTCTTGAATCAGGCTGCTTTGGTACTCTGATTGCAGCTGAGTAGCAACTTCTGCTGCATGACCAAATCCCCTACGATGATAGTTTTCTGAACTGTGGAGTGAGCGTTTAAAAGCTTTGGTATCCATGCAGCTTTTCCTGTGAAATGACTATATGCTATTTTCATCCGATACAATCATAAAACTTTGAGGAACGAAACCCAACCTCGCTAAAGTATTGGAAAAGATGAGCTGGGGGAGCTGTTAGCGCAGCGGAACTAAATTCAGGAGATAGAGAGACAGGGGAAAAAATCAATAGATGCGATCGCACTAAAATCTAATATCTAAAACCTAAACATGTCTCACCAACCTCACCATGATTCAGAGCAAATAACAGTCAATTGTGCGCTTATTACCGTAAGCGATACGCGATCGCTCTCAACGGATCGTAGCGGACAGCTGATTAGAGAATTACTAAAAAAGGCTCCTATTAATTTCAGGAGCCTTTCAGTACTAAATTTTAATGAATGGCTTGAACACGTCCACTAATTCAGGGTAAGCCGCCACCAGGGTGGGAAAAGTTCTATCACCATAATCGATTCCTACTTTCAAAGGAAAAATCGACTCCGAATTCAGCGGTATCCAAACTGCGCCCGCTGCTTGCGCAATCACCCAAGCACCGGCAACATCCCAAATCTTTGGCGTTGCCTCCACACCCCCCAAAACAGCACCCGTAGCCACTGTAATAAAGTTGTAACTGGCAACTCCTAGCATCCGCATTTTGCAAGGGAAAGGTTGCTGCAAGATGGAGGTACTGCGGGAGCAAAGATTAAAAAAGTGGTTGTTACTGGGAGTATCAGTACTACTGTGGATGGGGAGCTCATTCATAAATGCTCCGTTTGTTAACTCTGTGATGCCTGAGTCTCCCTGCCAAAATCCATGAAAAGATTGCCCAACAGGGGGAAAATGAACATAGCCAAATACAGGTGTTCCTTGATAGAGCAACCCTAAGGAAATCCCCCATAGCGGAATGCCTCGGGTGAAATTTGTAGTGCCATCCAAAGGATCAATAATCCAGCACCAGTCAGTATCAGGAAATTTGTGCCCCCCTTCTTCACTCAAAATACCATGACTGGGAAAATTAGAGGCGATCGCTTCTCTTATTTCTTGATCTGCCCAATGATCAGCTTGTGTTACGAGGGAACCATCTGCCTTTTGCAGCGCTTGTACTTGTCGAAAATCAGGAAGCAGCTGAGTACCAACTCTCTCCGTTATATTCCTTGCAAAATCCAGAAGTTCTGCCCAAAAATCACTCATCTTAAGTTGTAGGTTACAGGTTACAGTTTGTAGGTTACAGGTTACAGGTTGTAGGTTAATATTTTTTGCAGTACTCCTAAAACCTAATACCTATCCTTCTAGATCACTTTCCATTACAGTCTTAATCGCTGCTTGGGTATTATCACGGAATTCTTTAACATTAACCCTTCCCAGGAACCAAATAGCCACTAGCATTCCTACCGCTTGGATGGCAAAAACTAGACCATAAGCTAGCATCGGCACTTTGAATAAAGCTTCCCCAATGCTCAACACTACACCTCCTACTAATGTTGCCATACCCCTCGCGATCGCTTGGGCCAATCCCCAAGCACCGATAAATGTACCAGCAGTCTCTGCTGCTGTGAGATCAAGCATAAGGCTGAGGGATCCAGTAGTCGTAATTCCTGCGGCTAGGCCAAACAACAACATAGCAACTTTTAGCAAACTCTGTTCTTGGGTAAATCCTGCTAAAATAATCAGGCCAAAACAAATGGAAACCAACAAGCAGCCCCATTTAGTGGTTTTTTTCTTGCCGATGCGTGGTACGACTAAAAAGCCACTGCCGCTGACTCCGATTAATGTTCCTAAACCCCAAAAAGCGTTAAGTCCGGTAGTTTCAGCAATTGACATCCCAAAAACATCACCACCATAAGGCTCCAAAACCCCTTCTTGCATAAACAAACTGAGGGTCATCACAATTAAAAAAGTGAAAAAGATACCGGTTTGGCGACTAGCTGTTAAAACTTTGATTGCCCTACCTAGGGTAATGCCATTTTCTCGATTGGCGATAGTTGAGCGAATACCGTAGCGAGAGTACTTTTTTTCAACTCCTAAGGTTGAGATAATCGTTAGTCCAACAACAACTAAAGGCACAATAATAAACAGCCTGTTAATCGACGGCTTTAGTGCTTCCAAAGCCGTTGTCACAGAGGTCGAATTAGCTAGCAATGCTGTACCACTATTGGCGACTAGAGCAGTAGTTGATTGATCTAGATTCTTGAGTAGAACACCGCCAGTAATACCACCAATGACAATTCCTAGCATCAGCATAGACCAAGTTGTGCCCACCAACTGCCCGCGATTGTCTTCTTCAGAAACATCTACTAATAAGGCAGCAAAAGGTGTTGAGCTAGAACTCAAAGCCAAGCCATAGATGGTAAATACTAAAGCTAAAAGGGCTGTCCAACCTAAGGTATCGCTATTCAAAGTCCAGCCGCCAAGAGATTGTATGGTACTACCCAGCTGCCACATTACTTGAACAGCCACAAAAGCTGTAATGGTGAAACCCGCTGCTCCTAGCCAAACATAACCAGTGCGGTGATATCCCCATATCGGCTTAGCATCGGACATTTGTCCAAACCAAACCCTGGCGGGAGCAACTAACTGATGCATCGCCAAGACACCAATAGCTAATGCAGGATCTACATCTAGTTCACTAATCATGACCCGATTGAGGATGGCTAAAGTGAGAACCGACATGATACCCAAACTCATTTGGAACAACCCTAGCCGGAACATGGTTAGAAGATTAATTTTGGGAGGTAGCCTATTCTGGGTAGTTGTTAAGTTAGTATTTTCCATAGATAAATTTTGAGGGAACTCCAAGAAATAAATTATCCAATTTTTGGACTCCACTTGCTGGTTTTTCTCTCAATCCCTAACTCGTGCAGTGTGGCGGAAATAATCCAAAGTATGAGAAAAGGTTAAAAAGTTTACTGTTAAACCTTTCTTTCCTCCTGTCTCCTGCCTTCTGACTCCAGAGCACTAGCAAACCAGATTATTCTGTAACTTGCAAATTAGATACTTACCAGCTTATGATCAATAGGATCTAGTCAAAGCAATTGATCATGGGTGAAGCCAAACGTCGTAAAGCCGCACTTGGAGAGCAGTACGGTAAAGAGCAAAATATTTTTCCCTGGCTCCCGATTACCAAAAGTCAAGGGGAGGAATTCGTCAAATGGACAACTAGAGGTGCTTGGATTGGTATTGGTATTATGGTGCTCATCTGGCTGAGTGTCCGGTTTATTGGACCAGCGTTAGGTTTGTGGGAAGTCTATTAGCATGTCCAATCAAGACTTTACCCATAATTAATCAACAAGAAACTTGGGAGGCAGAGGCAGGAACCAGAATCATGAAAGCAAAGTAAAAAACTTTAAATTCCTCCCTAACTGCTACGAAGAAATATATTTCTCCAGATGTACTATAAATGTATCTTTGGAGAAATATTAAAGTTATAAATAAAGTTTGATAAGAACCTATAGACTTTAATTAACTCTTTACAAACTACTCTGTTAATCTATAAGTCCATCTTTGGGTAGAACCTAAAAAGATACTTAAGATTTAAAATAAAGAAATATTTGACTGTGTTGTTAGTTATACATCACAAAAACTCTGAAGCAGGTTAAGCTAGTAACAAGCTGCTAAATAGTCTAGATAAATCCTAAGTTTACAGGCTTTGCCTATGCTGAAGAGAAGTCTTGTACAACCAGACGGTTGGCTGGTGAAGCAGTGATCAGTAGCATAAACTTTAGTTTAGTTTTGGGATTATCGTAATGTTTGTCAGACTTGCAGAACAGCACCGTCAATTTGTCCACGATTTGGTAATGAATCTCCAAGCCTTGGCAACTGTCCTAGAAAAAAGAGGGTATCTAGCTTCCTGTTACACCTGCGGTGGTCAAATGAATAGTGCCTCTTTCATGGTTAGCTTAGGAAATAACCACCTAATTAGATTTTTGGTGTCAGATTACGGTATTACCTGGACTGAAATGCGGGATGATAGAGAGCTGATGAAGCTCGAAGGTGCTGAAGCAATAGCTCAACTTCAAGATCTGGCCAATTTGATTAAATACCAAATTCAGCCTTCTGAAGGCTACCCCCAAGTAAATAATCTGGTCTTGACATAATTGACTATAACCATTTTTTTATCACTGGGATGAAGTACATTAGTTCTTGTCTGTTGGGAAGACAGAAGGGAATTGACTATTCTTCTGGTACAAGTAACTAAATAGCGTCCTCAGGGTGTAAGTTAGGTGTGGTTAAGTGCGAAAATCAATGAAATCTATGCTAGTGTTGGGCTTCACTTCATTCTACCCAACCTAAGTGTAGCCTTTTAGTATTCACGACACCGGAAGCATCTCAAAGTTACAAATATCATCTTTGTGCGGCTGATAGCCGTCAGCTATCAGCTATCAGCTATTAGGAAAAAAAGCTGAATGCTGAAGGCTGAAAGCTAATTAGCAGATGTCCACACTTTGGTATTACTTCTAATCCTCGGCGAAAATATAGCGGTGCAACTCACTGGGGTCAGGCTCAGGACTTGATTCTGCAAACTCAACAGCTTCATTAATAACATCCTGAATTTTTTGCTTGATTGCCTGGAGTTCCTCAGAATTTGCCAAATTGTTTTCTGTGAGGTAGGTAGCCAATTTTTGAATAGGATCGCGAGTTAACCAAAATTCCTTCTCTTCTGGGTCTCGAAGTTCATCAGGATCAGCTAGAGAGTGACCCCGGAAGCGGTAAGTAAGAGCCTCAATTAAGGTAGGACCTTCTCCAGCACGAGCACGGGCGATCGCTTCTTGAGCCACGGTTCTTACTGCGATAACATCCATTCCGTCTACTTCTACACCAGCCATGCCAAACACACTAGCTTTTTTGTAAATCTCCGGCTGGGATGTTGCTCGCTCATGAGCCATGCCAATTGCCCACTTATTGTTTTCGACTACATAAATAATTGGCAGTTTCCACAGGGCTGCCATATTCAAACATTCAAAAAACTGACCATTATTGCAAGCCCCGTCACCAAAAAAGCAAGCGGTGACTTGATCTGCGTTGTTATCTCCCAAAGCCTCTCGTCGATACTTGCTCTGAAAAGCAGCGCCAGTAGCAACTGGAATCCCTTCCGCCACAAAAGCATAGCCTCCCAACAAATTATGTTGAGCAGAAAACAGGTGCATTGAACCACCACGCCCTTTGCTACAGCCAGTTGCTTTGCCGAATAACTCTGCCATTACCTCCCGTGCTGGTACCCCTGCACTTAAAGCATGAACATGATCGCGATAAGTGCTACATACAAAATCTTCATCAGAACGCAATGCCTTAATCACACCAGTTGACACTGCTTCTTGACCATTGTATAGGTGGACAAAACCAAACATTTTGCCCCGGTAATACATCTCAGCACACTTGTCCTCAAACAAGCGCCCCAGTACCATATCTTCGTATAGGACTAATCCTTCTTCTTTAGTGATCGTGCCGGAAGCAATTTTTAAATCGGGTAAAGTTCGTTCTTGAACCATCAGTTTAGTAATGTCCTCACTGTAAAACTCACTGGAGCTAAAATAGCATTCTTTTTCTCATTCAACTGTCTCCATCAGGAGAATAACCTGCAGACGCTGCTATAGTTAATATAACCTTTGTACATCTCCTCCTTGCGGGAAAAGGCAACAAGCAACTGGAGAAAGAGCAAGAGACAATACCTCGATAAAAATTCTTATCGAAGCGATAAACATTAGAGAAGTTCGCGAAGCGTTCCCGAAGGGTAGGTTTACGAATTTTGGCGGGAGGGCATCTCGCTACCGCTTCTGGAGAACGAGTAAGACCAAGTAAAGGCACTGCTTTTACAAGGCGTTTTTCTGTGAAGGAAGAATCCCCATGCCTTTAGGCTGGGGAGTTGTCAAGATATAAGCTGAAGCAACATTACAGGTTGTGGAACTTGCAATATGCAGGTTTTAACAGGTTGAATATTGCACTACCATAAATGCAGTTACTCTGTGCTGGGGAAGTGGACTGTGCGAATTCCGCTCGATTATTACCGAATTTTAGGATTACCGATCCAGGCTAGCGTTGATCAAATCAGTCAGGCTTATCGCGATCGCACCTTGCAATTGCCGCGCCGAGAATATTCGGAAGTGGCGATTGCCTCTCGTAAACAACTCCTAGATGAAGCCTATGAGACTCTTTCTGAGCCTGAACAACGCTCGGCTTATGATAGTAACTTTCTGGCCAAAACTTATGACCAAGAGCCAGACAAAGCTTTAGCAGCAAAGCGTTCTAGTCAAGGAGTCGCGACTAACTCTGATGCGGACTCCCATACCCCTAGTATCGAAATCAAAGACCCGCAATTGGTTGGGGTATTGCTTATCCTGCAAGAACTTGGGGAGTACGAACTAGTACTGAAACTAGGGCAACCTTACCTAACTAGCAGCAATAGCATTAGCTTGGATAAGGGTCGCTTGGGAGACCCTCAGTTAGTTAGAGCCGACGTGGTATTAACTCTAGCACTGGCCTGCTTGGAACTTGGTCGAGAGCAGTGGCAACAGGGTCAGTACGAAAATGCTGCTACTTCTCTAGAAACAGGTCAAGAGTTACTCCTAAGAGAAGGTTTATTTCCCAGTGTCCGAGGAGAAATTCAAGCAGACCTCTACAAACTTCGTCCCTACCGTATCTTGGAGCTATTGGCTCTTCCCGACGAAAGTATTAGTGAAAGGCGCAATGGCTTGCGTTTACTGCAAGATATGCTACAGGAGCGTGGAGGCATTGATGGTAATGCTGATGATCAATCAGGATTAGGAATTGACGACTTTCTCCGCTTTATCCAACAGCTACGGAGTTATCTAAGTGCTGCTGAGCAGCAAAATCTGTTTGAGACAGAAGCTCGTCGTCCTTCAGCAGTTGCCACTTACTTAGCAGTCTATGCTTTACTAGCAAGGGGATTTGCCCAAAGGCAACCAGGCTTGATTTCCCGGGGCAAACAACTACTGATGCGCTTGAGTAAACGTCAGGATGTTCATCTAGAACAAGCTGTATGTGCCTTACTTTTAGGTCAAACAGAAGAAGCCAGTAAAGCACTCGAACTCTCTCAGGAGTACGAACCTCTTGCCTTTATTCGTGAACATTCTCAAGGGGCTCCAGACTTATTGCCAGGATTGTGTCTCTACGGAGAGCGTTGGCTACAAAATTCAGTATTTACCCATTTTCGGGACTTAGCTGCTCAGAAAGTATCTTTAAAAGAATATTTTGCTGATGAACAGGTACAGGCATATCTAGAAAATCTTTCAGATGCAGCAGGAGAGGCTGCCGATGAATGGGCAGTGGTGGAATCTCAGCAAAAAGCCTATGCCACTACAGCAGCTTCAAGGGGAAGTAGTAATACAACAGTGTTGACAACAGACAAATTTCCCCTAACTACGAATGGAGGGGGAACTGTCCCTTCAGCGTGGACAAGAGAGCCTGCTACTGCCACAGCTAGCCGGAGTGCTACTGCCGAGCATTCAACAGCCTCAGCTGTCTCAAGTATGCCCACAGCTCAAAGGGTTGTCCCAACACCAACAGTGAGAGATTCAAAGGTTGCCAGCTTCCCTAGTGAAAGGTCACAACACCAATATAGGAGCGATAATACAGGGAGAAGTAATGTTGTTCCCTCACCTAGTATTAGGGAAAACCCAGACAGTTTAACACCTAATAATCTGCAAGTCTTATCGAACAACTCTAAACCTTTCTCCAAAACTAGACGTCCCCTCTTACCTACTGTTTTGGTCTTGATCGGATTGGGCATTCTTGGTCTAGTGTTGATTGGACCATTGATGGGACGAAGGACAGCAGAACTAGAAGGAGAACAGCTTCAGGTGGAGCTAGAAGAGCCTCCTGTAGAAATTCCTGAGTCGGATAGTCCGATCACTTCTCCGGAGGGTCTGTTGACGCAGGAAACCGCGAAGCAAGTAATCCAAACTTGGTTGTCTACCAAGAACAATGCTCTAGGCACAGAGCATCAAGTTGAACAATTAGCTCAAATTTTAGTGAATCCCAGTTTATCTAATTGGCAGCAAATTGCGGAAGAAACTAAGCAAAGTGGTTCTTACTGGGAGTACCAGCACGAGGTTGAAGTTAATTCGGTTAATACCAGCGATGCTAACCAAGACCAAGCTACAGTAGATGCAGCTGTCAAGGAAGCTGGCTCTTTTTATCAAAATGGTGTGCTTAACCAAGCTGCATCCTATGATGACAATTTACGAGTACGCTATGACTTAGTACGCCAAGATGGTCAGTGGTTTATCAGAGATGTCAATGTCTATTAGCAGACAAGGGGCTTAAGCCCCTTGCATAGTAGGTCATTCCTGATAGTAACTTCAATTAAATTCCCTGATTAAAGCAACTAACTTCCCTGGTGTATCTTCAAATAAATCAAGGGCAGCTTCTTCGGAATTAGTGAGTACCACAAAACCAAGATTATATTCGGGAATTATGCCAATGATACTGAGAAAATTGTCGTAGGATCCTTCATGGGAAATCAGTTTTATGCCTTGGTATATATCGGTTTGCCATCCCATTGCATAGTTGCCCCATTTTGGTATTTGAGTCTGCAACAAATTTTCCTCTGAAACTACGCGAGATCCATTCGGTGCCATACCTTTATTTAATTGGGTGCTGATATAGCTTGCCATATCTTTAATACTTGCTTTTAAAGAACCGGAAGGGGCTAGGGGGTCGCCATCAAAATCCTCCGTTTCAGCTTCTACAAGTTCCCCAGCTTCAAAAATGTAGGAGCGGGAATAATGGGGATTCCTGTTTGCTTCACTGGCCAAAAGCGTGCTATTTTTCATACCAATGGGTTTTAAAACACGCTCTTGCAGTAATTCACCATAACCTTTATATAAATCTTCTTCTTCCTCATCTACAGCTAAAACTGCCAGATACCCCCCTAAAGCAATGCTTAAATTGCTATAGCTAAAAACTTTCCCAGGTTCCCCTAATAATTCAACCTCTGCTACATAGTCAAAGATATCTTCTGCTTTGGAATTATCAATATCAAACTCATCTTCTGCTTGCCCAGGAATCCCACTCCTCATACTCAATAGGTGTCGCAGAGTGACATTTTCAGTGGCATCAGCATCCGCCAGTTCAAACTCAGGGTCAATCTCAATTGCAAGGGTATCCCAATCCAAAATCCCCTCATCAACTAAGGTGGCAATGAGTAAGGCTGTCATAGATTTTTGAGTTGAACCGATGTGAATTGACACTCCCCGCACTAAGGTGACGGGGATTCTAAGTTCATTGTAGTTACTTGCTCTAGCAGGCTTGCACCAACTAGCGTAGAGGTTACTACTCCCTTAGCGTTACTTTGGGGATGCCCTCCCCTAGACGCGAGCTTTATGCAAAATATTAATTGCCGCGTTGGTGTCTCGGTGCAGGACACAGCCACATTGACAGACATGAGTCCTAGTACTGAGAGACTTTTTTACTACCCGTTTACACTGACTACATTCGGAGCTGGTGTACTGTGGTGGAACAGCAATAGCTAATTTCTCAAACTTGTTAGCAAAGTATTCAATCCACTGCCTAAACTGATACCAACTAGCATCAGTAATTGACTTGGCTAAGCAGTGGTTTTTAAGCATATTGCTAACTCTTAAGTCTTGCCTTCGGCACGCTGCGCGAACGTAGGCTACTAAGTCGTTAGACTTGCATACGTTACGCGCTAGTCTCTTAGCGTGTTCATTCCGTTGCCTACTTACTCTTAAGTGTTTCTTGGAATATCTAGCTCTTGCTTTACGGCGTCTTGTTGAACTTTTTTGTTTCTTGTAGATGCTACGTTGAACTTGCTTGATGTCAGATTCAGCTTTCCTAAGGAATCTAGGATTAGGCTCCTGGTAGCCATTGGAATCAGTGTAAAACGACTCCAAACCGACATCTAATCCAATTTCGTGTCCTGTTTTGGGTTGAGCATCAACACACTCAGAATTAACACAAAACTGGCAATAGTATCCATCAGCGCGACGCATCAAGCGAACTCGCTTAATAGTTTTAGCTGGATAGGTATGAATGTCCCAAGTTCCTAAAAGTTTTAGTTCACCAATACCTTTTTTGTCAGTAAAAGTGATACGCCGTTTAGTTGGATGAATTTTCCAACCTGTGGTTTTATATTCAACTGAACGATTATCTTTCTGGAATCTGGGATATCCTTTTTTGCCAGTTTTGTTGGATTTGCAGTTATCGTAAAAACGACTGATAGCTAACCAACTACGTTCAGCTGAAGCCTGACAAGCCATTGAATTTAGGTCTTTAACAAACTTAAATTCGTTGCGTAGTTCTGTTGAATACTTATTTAAATCAAAACGCTTAATGCTAGAAGCCTTGGGTGTGTCCATCCAATAACGCAAACATTTGTTACGGATAAACTGAACCGTCCTGATTGCTTCATTAATGGCTTGATATTGAGCCTGTTTAGCTTTGATTTTGTACTCTAGAACTAGCATTGAATCGACCTCCTCAATGTTCTTGTTATATTATACTGTATGTAATGATATATGTCAGGACAGGATGAAAAACAAAAAATTGGAAATCAGAATAACAAATTACCAAATGACTCAGCTAGAACAAGAAGCCGCTAGACGTGGTATGAGTAAATCTGAACTAATCAGAAACCTAATAGCTAAATTTCCTGAACCGAAAAATGACGGCGCTTAAAAGCGCTACCTTGCTTTCATCCCTGCTCTTGCATAGACAGGGTTTTCAGCTCCGTCAATAATAAAGTCTCAGGAGTAACGGGGAGTTGATTTTCTAAGTCCCGATAGCCAAAACCTTGAGCTAAGACTCTCTCTTCTCCTTGACTGCTCACAAGGGCAATAGCCACCCCAGGAATATTATCCTCTTCTTGACGCTCTTCTACCCAATCTACAAAGCGATTGCCTAGATTGGAAAAATCTTGCTCAGAAAGAGAAGATTGCATGACTATTCCTTGACTTTGTTTGATTACCTGAAAATTTTCTTCCTTATCTGAACAAGCAACAAGAAAAATTAAGAGAAAAAAACTATAAAAACTGGCTGTCTGATATTTTGGCATACTGATTAATCGTCCATTACCCGATTCAGCTGTCCCCATCAAAAAGGCGAAGCTCAGTCTTTTTCCTTACACTGAGATCTTGCACTCCTGTCGAACATTGACCTGTGAAAGTAGGCAACAGGCAACAGGCCAAATCCTCTTCCTCCTGCCTCCTGCCTCTTAGGAGCCTCCCAACGGGCGGCACGCCTCCCCCTACAAAGGTCAGAAACACTACCCCTACCTTAAAGCCTTAGAGCCTTAGAACCTTCTTTCCTTCTTTCCTTCTGCCCTCTGCCTTCTGCCTTCTGCCTTGTTTCTTAAAAGCAATTAGCAATTAGCCAGAGTGTTTCTGAGGAGTTACACCCCACACCCTACCTAAGATCTTACTGAACTTGTCATCAAATATTGACTTTTTGGCTTCGTTAACCCAATAAAAGCCGAACAAACTCTGATCCCAGTCAATAAAATGTCATAATTCTATGACATAACGATCCCCAGCAAGCCTGTAAATTCGTCAAATTACCAAAAATCACATCCTTAGGCTCTTGATCTCAACCAAGTATTTTCGTTACATATATTCATAGTTGATCCCAAAGAAATACTAACTTTTTTTGCTTTCTGTAAAGCATCGGATGTGTTGCCGGACGACTAATACTTTGAATACATCAGTCTTTAAATACCTTCCATCCTTATTCTTGGAGAGCATAACTTATGGCACAAGAACGTCCACCACTAGAAGAGATGACTTTGCGGCAACTGCGTAAAGTTGCTAGTGATTATGGCATCTCCCGTTACAGCCGGATGCGCAAGGCGCAATTGCTGGCGGAAATTCAAAAAGTACAACATACAAACATCACGAACACCCTATCTGTAACAGTGGAGGCACAACCGGAAGTGGAAGCAGCAAAGTTTGAATTAGGTCAAGAAGACCGCGAAGGTGCTACTCTTGCTTCTGTAGATGAGGGTTTAGCAGATTTACCTGAAGGTTACGGTGAAAGCCGAATTGTCTTGATGCCCCGGGATCCACAATGGGCTTATACCTATTGGGATGTTCCTAATGAGCACAAGGAAAACTTGCGGAGTCAGGGAGGACAACAGCTAGCCCTACGGATTTATGATGCTACGGATATCAACCTCGACTATCAAAGCCCTCATAGCATCCAGGAATATCCTTGTGATGAACTAGCACGGGAATGGTATTTGCCCTTACCGGTGAGCGATCGCGATTATATTGTGGATATTGGTTACCGGTGTGCTGACGGACGTTGGTTGGTTCTAGCTCGTTCTGCCCAAGTACACGTTCCCCCCGTCTATCCTAGTGATTGGGTTGATGATCAGTTCCTTACCCTCGATTGGGAAGAAGACTTACGTGGTAAGACTTTCCTCGAACTCGTTCCTCCCAGCAGACGTATGGCAGGTGCGGGTGCAACAGCAGACAACCCCATCTACAGCCAAATCTTTGATATGGCTCAATCAGCTGAAGCTCAGCGTATTGCTGGCTCTCTATTCGGCTCCATGCAGCATGTTCCAGGTTCTATGGCTCCCGAACAAGCCCTCAGTTCCTACGTCTTCCCCTCTGGTGTAGGTATGTGGGCTCTGCCAACCATGTCTGGTGTGAACATGTCTGGTGTTGGCATGTCTGGTGTTGGTTTCTCTGCTTCCATGCCTCCAATGCGTCCTCGCAAGTTCTGGTTGGTTGCTGATGCAGAGTTGATTGTCTATGGTGCTACCGAACCTGACGCCAAAGTTACCATTGGTGGACGTCCTGTTCAACTCAATCCTGATGGTACTTTCCGCTTCCAGATGTCCTTCCAAGATGGTTTGATTGACTACCCAATTATGGCAGTGGCAGCAGATGGTGAACAAACTCGTTCTATCCAGATGAAATTCCATCGCGAGACTCCATCCCGCAATACTAATACTAAAGAAGAAGCGGCTCTAGAATGGCTAGCCTAAAGGTAGGATGAAATAAGCCTAAGCAAAATTGAGCGAGGAATTGACCAGAGGTTTTTTTGAAACTTCACCTTTCCGACTATTACCTGTTGCCCCCGAAAGTATCGGGGGTTTTTTTCTAGAATTGAATGATACCAAATTTGGATAATTGCTGATATAAATAGTTCTTCTAACTTTCTCAAAAGAGCGGGTGGTCAAACCAGATAGCGGGTTAGGGTAGAGTATTTTGGGAAGATATGTGGCACAGTAACTGTTGCCGTACCTCCCCACTACACTAGCTAAAATTGTTCCAACTGCGGTGCTACAGTAAAGAAATCTCTCAGTACCTGCACCCACAAATGTAAGTGCGGAACCGTACTAGACTCCAGATGAGAATGCTGCGCAAAACATCCTCAAGTTAGGACTACGTACCGTGGGGCACACGGGAATTTTCCAGTCGGAGTACTGGATAAACGCTTCTGGACAGATGAGCCTCTTCTATATTGATGAAAATCAATACAGTAAGTTCGCTGATTGAAAGAAGAATCCCTTTCGCTTTTAGCATGGGGAGTGTCAATGAAGGAGAATAACAGACCCAATGGGCTTAAAAATGGGATCACTGTGGTGTGAAATTTTAATCAAGAGTAGGCTTACAAAACATCTTTTGTGGACAATTGTACTGTTTTGTATCGTAATTTGTGGTGACAGTACTTCTTCGATCGCCCAGGGCCCACCTATTCCTTCGGAGATTCTACAACCTAACCCAAACGAAGATCGTTTCCCACAACCTGCTCCAACTCCAGAACCGATACCAGACTCAGAAGAAACAACACCTGTTAGACCACCTTCTCCTCCTCCAGAATCTACAGATACCAACTCACAGACAGTCCCAGTAAAGAAAATAGAAGTTACTGAGAGCAGTATTTTTACCCCTGAGGAATTAAATGCTATAGTACAACCCTTTGAAGGTCGTTCCCTCACTCTCCAACAACTCAAAGAAGTAGCAGATCAGATTACTCAGCTGTATCTGGAAAAAGGTTTTATTACTTCTAGGGCGATTCTGGTAGACCAACCGATTGAGGAAGGTATAGTCACAATTCGCATTTTGGAAGGGAGTTTAGAAGAAATTAAAATCGAGGGAAACGTTCGGGTGAATCCTGACTATGTCCGCAGTCGGGTACAACTAGGAGCTGGGAAACCTCTCAATACAGCTGATTTGGAAGACCAATTGCGCTTGTTACGAGCCGATCCCCTGTTTGAGAACATCGAAGCTAGCCTGCGAATGGGAAGCGAACAGGGAAAAAGTATTTTGATTGTGCGTATAGCCGAGACTGACCCTTTTGAAGGTAATGTCAGCATTGACAACTATTCACCACCTAGTGTTGGCTCCGAACGATTGGGAGTTAGATTTGCTCATCTAAATCTTACTGGCAATGGGGATAGAATTAGTACCTCTTTCTTCCACACCACCAGAAGTGGCTCTGATGTCGGGGAAATTAGTTATCGGCTGCCAGTCAATCCCATGAATGGTACTGTACAGCTAAGAACTTCCTTGAGCCGAAATAAAGTAGTTGAGTCCGGTTTCAGCTTTTTTGATATTGAAGGGGAATCGCAGTTGTATGAAGCTAGTTTCCGACAGCCACTGATACGCACCCCCCGTGAAGAGTTTGCTCTATCCCTTGGTTTTGCTTACCAGAGAAATAAAGCTCTACTAGGAGATGTCTTACCTGTTAGTCCTGGAGCCAACTCTGAGGGAGTCACCACTACCAGCGTGATTAAGTTTGGGCAAGACTATCTGCGCCGCGATTCTAGAGGCGCTTGGTCTTGGCGCTCGCTTTTGAGTTTCGGTACTGATTTTTTTAGTGCGACAGACAATCCTGAACCAACTCCTGACGGTCAGTTTATCAGCTGGTTAGGTCAGGTACAACGGGTACAAGTGCTTAATGAGAATAACCTGTTAATTGTCGGAGCTGATGTTCAGCTGACTCCCAATAGCTTAGTACCTTCCCAGCAATTTGTCATTGGTGGTGGTCAATCATTAAGAGGTTACCGGCAAAACATCCGAGCAGGAGATAATGGTTTTCGCTTTTCTATGGAAGACCGTATCACTCTAGAGCGAGATGAAGGAGGGATTCCCACTTTTCAGCTAGCTCCTTTTTTTGATGCCGGTTTGGTCTGGAATGACTCAAGTAATCCTAGCCCATTACCAGGGGAGCGGTTTTTAGCTGGCGTGGGTTTAGGGGTAATCTGGCAACCTTTACCAAAACTCAATCTACGCCTTGATTATGGCGTTCCTCTGATTGACCTTGATGACCGGGGTACTAATGCCCAGGATGAGGGCTTCTATTTTAGTGTGAATTATGAATTTTAGTTGTTGGTTGTTGGTTGTTATAGCAAAAGGCAGAAGGCAGAGGGCAGAGGGCAGTAGGGAAGAGATTGACAGGTCAAGGTTTCAGCATTTTGGGTTATCCTAACCACCCTGGCGGTTGCTATAGTCGTTTGTTGTTTGTTGTTGGTTATTTGGTATTCTACCGAACTTGATATCAGACTCCCAATTTTTCCAACACAGGTTTTGTTGCGACAATATGTCGGTCTAAACCCAACTGCTTGGGGTCAACTGAGAGTGCTAAGGCAACTAATTGGGGTAAGTGGAGTACCGGCAAACCCAGCTTATGCCCGATTACTTTCTCTACTTCCGGCTGGCGGGAGTCAAGGTTAAGGTGACATAAAGGACAAGGTGTGACCAAACAATCCGCACCAGCCTCAATTGCCTCTTGAATATGGGCTCCCGCCATCTTGAAAGATTGCTCCGAAGCATAGCTAGAAATTGGCCAACCACAACACTGAGTTCGACCTCCATAATAAACTGGCGTTGCCCCTACTGCCCGAAAGACATTTTCCATTGCTTCCGGTTGCCAAGGGTTATCATAAGGCATTGTCTTTTGGGCTCTGAGTAAATAACAACCATAGAAAGCAGCACATTTAAGTCCAGTTAGTTTTTGGGTAACTTTTGCTTGCAGAGCTTCTAAACCGTAATCTGCCACTAATGCCCAGAGCAAATGTTTGACTTCGGTGCTACCTTGATAGGGAGAACAACTCTCTTTTTGGAGCAAGCCATTCACCTGCTCAAGATAAGCAGGGTCTGTTTCCTGGAGTTCCTTTAACCGCTCATCCACATGACCAATTACTCCCTGACAGGTGCTGCAATGAGTCAATAGAGGCAAATTCAGTTCTTCTGCCAAGGCAATATTGCGGGCATTCACCGTGTCTTCCAGTAGTTGGGAATCTTCTTTGAAAGTGCCAGAACCACAACAGGCAGCCTTTTTCAGCTCCAGTAGTTCAATGTCTAAAGCTTGGGTGAGGGCTGCAGTAGATTGGTAGAGTTCTCGGCAGGCTCCTTGAGCAACACAACCAGGGAAATATGCATATTTGAGGGTTTGAGATGGCATTTTTTTAGGTATTAGGTGGTAGGTATTAGGTGTTAGGTGGTAGGTGGTAGGTGGTAGGTGTTAGTCGTTAGGTGGTAGGTATTACCCTATTCCCTATTCCCCATTCCCCATTCCCTATTCTCTATTCCCTGTTCCCTCCTAATTATCATAATTTTCAGATTCGAGCAACTGTTGGCATCGTTTAATATAAAATTGAGCTGCTTTATCTTGATGGTTGATCTCTAGAACTTCTTGAAATATTTTAAGTGCTAAGTTAAACTTATCTTGATGATACAGGACTATTGCCTCTTCAAAATTAGTCTTTGTTTGCCACTTTAGCTCTTGCAGCTGAGTTGGTTCTGTATCTAATACTTCAAACACTGAAACTAAGATATTTTTACCCTTGACTTGCATTCTACCAAGAAATCTATAGTAATAGTTGCTCATTTCTGAAAGACTCATTAGAGTATCTCCACTAATCAGAATTGATGCTCCATAAGTTTTCGTCAAACTCTCTAGGCGAGAAGCTAAGTTCACGGCATCAGCAATTACTGTACTTTCCATCCGTTCCGACTCACCAATAGTCCCCAACATCAAGCTACCTGTATGCAAGCCGATGCCAATGGTAATTGTCCTATCTCCCTGCTGTTGACGCTCCCAATTGTAAAAGGAGACTTGTTTTTGCATAGCAATGGCAGCTTGCAGGGCATCATCAGCAGTATGAGGAAATAGAGCCATCACTGCATCACCAATGTATTTATCGATAAAACCTTGGTGAGCGCGGATGACTGGTCCGACTCTACTCAAATAATCATTAATAAAGTCAAAATTTTCCTTAGGGGACATTTTTTCGGACAAGGTAGCAAAGTTACGAATGTCGGCAAACATAATGGACATTTCTCGCTGTACTTGATCCCCGAGGTGAACATCCACGATACTTTTATGTCCCAGAAAATTGATAAATTCATGGGGAACAAAACGTTTGGCTGCATCGGTTAATTCTGATTCAGCATCAAGGGCAAGCTCTAAATTGCAATTAACTTCAAAGAGCTCCTCAATCAACGTATGCCGCTCAGCTTCTGCCTGTTTGCGTTGTGTAATATCTTGAAAAGCTGCGATCGCATAAATCATGCGACCCTGATCATCAAAAATTGGAGTTGCCCACACCTCCAATGGTACTATTTTATCTTCTTGATGGAGCTCAAGATCATCAGCAGTAGCTTTGTATCCCCGCAAGGCTCGCATGATTGGCTGGCGCTCAGTAGGATACAATTGATTTGTCCCTGCTAGGTAGGCTTGATAAATGTCTGGCAACTGTTCAACAGTAGCCTCTAGAACAATGTCTTTGCAAATTAAATTTCTTGCTATCTGATTGACGTAATAAGTCTTGCCTTTTGCATCAACAATAAACACCCCCACTGGCATCGCTTCCAGGAATTGAGTCAGTTGTACTTGAGTTCCCCGCAGTGCCTCTTCCACCCGCTGGCGCTGAGTTACTTCTTGCTGTAAATGAATCAATAATTCTGCTTGAGCTTGCTGAGCTAAACGTTCTTTTTCCAAGGCATCCCTTGTCTGCTGCACATGCTGTAGAGTTTTGTTAGTAGTAATTTCTAAATCTTGAAAATCTATAGGTTTAGTTAGGAAGTCAAAAGCACCATAATTCATCGCTTTTCGGATATTTTGCAAGTCGCCATAGGCAGAAAGAATAACTGTTTTAGTGCTAGGATAGGCTTCAGAAATCTTAGTTAGCAAAGTTAACCCGTCCATTTTGGGCATATTAATATCAGTTAATACCATATCTATATCTGGTTCAGTTTGCAATATTTTTAGAGCTTCTAAACCATTACAGGCAAAAAATACTTGGATTTTTTTTTGCCGAATTTTTTTTCTGAATTTTTGGCGGATTAGGGCTTTTAAATCGGGCTCATCATCCACAACCAGTACTTTTGCTGGCATAATTTTAGTAAATCAACATTCAAAATTCAACTTAAGTAAACAGCTTTCAGTTGGAGGTAATCAGCTGCTTTAGGCGACCTGTCACGAAGATAGCTTTCCCTTGAAAAAAATGTTTGTACGACTTAAGAACTTTGAGCTTTACCGAACTGATAACTTAGTCCATCTAAGCATGGTAAATATCTTAACTCGCATTTAGTGACAAATTCGGCAATCACAATTGTTGAAAGTGTGACTTGATGTGGATGTAGCCCCGCTCTAAACGAAAAAATAAACACACTTTTAACTAACTGATTATCCTCGCATTTGACTAGACAAAGGTTACGGGAAATCAGGTTTTTACCTCACATTAGTATTTTTCGTTGTCCTGCTAGGTGTCAATAGGCACTAGTAACCACAATCTATCATAGAAACAAGTGCTTGCTCCTCACCCTGAAGTATCACACTCAGGATTGTAGAACCTGGAGAATTGAATTAAATATTGTTTGTATCAAAGGTTACTGATCTTACTAAGAGAAATTACGTAAATAAGGATTGTACCATCTAGTACTGCTACACAAAATTCAAAATTTTGAATTCCGCGCAGCGTTACTAGTGCCGTGGCACACCTAAAAATGTAGGTTGGGTAGAACCGAAGTGAAACCCAACAAAGCCTTACTGGTGTTGGGTCTCGTTGCCTCAGCCCAACCTACATCTATCACCTCATTTAAGGTGTGTCACACCACTAGGGCACTGTTCCTAATAATGCTTATTAATCCACTTCCAATGGTCCAATTCCCCGTTGGATAGTATATTGTTTTAACTCATTTACTAACTGACTGTTGTGAGAAGCTGTTCTTGCTCCTGCCTCAGCTGCCCAGCGTTTCAGTTCTTTAATTTGCTCACTAGCGATCGCGGCTAATGGTACTGTTTCTTCAATAGCTCGCACTATGTCTTCAGTGGTGAAATCTCGCCGTTGCCCATTAAGTACTGTGCCAAATGCCTGGTGCATGGCATCGATAATTACCTGCTCAATCTCAGCGCCACTAAAATTCTTGGCTTGTCTTGCTAGCAGACCTAAATCAAATTCTCGCAGGCGACTAGGACGTAAGGGTTGCAAGTGTACCTTAAATATTTCCTGTCGCTCTAATTCCGTAGGTAAGTTCAAAAAAAAGATTTCATCAAACCTCCCCTTCCTCAGTAATTCTGCTGGCAAAATCCGCACATTATTAGCTGTTGCGACAATAAATACCGGGCTAGTTTTCTCTTGCATCCAAGTAATCAAACTACCAAACACTCGTCGGGAAGTGCCGGAATCTCCATCAACTCCTCCAGTAATATTGCCAAAGGCTTTATCAATTTCATCAATCCACAACACACAGGGAGCCATCGCTTCCGCCAGCTGAATCATCTGTCTGACTTTGCTTTCACTCTCCCCGACAATGCCACCAAACAAGCGCCCTGTATCTAGGCGCAACAGAGGTAAGCGCCATTCATGGGCAATGGTTTTGGCGGATAAAGATTTACCTGTGCCTTGGATACCTACTAGTAAGATACCTTTGGGATTGGGGATACCATAACGTCTTGCCTCTTCTGTAAAAGCATCTTTGCGCATCCTTACCCAAAGCTTGAGGTTCTCTAACCCTCCAACATTTTTCAGAGATTCCTTAGCAGTAAAAAATTCCAAAATTCCGGTCTGACGAATCGCTTGCTTTTTCTCCTCAAGTACTCCGTCAATATCTGTTTCATCTACCTGTTGTTTTGCTGCTAAGGCTTTAGCCAAAACTCGCTGAATCCGCCCCCGGCTCAATCCCTGACAAGCTTTAACCAGCTGTTCCCTACCCAACCCAGTAACTTTGAGCTTTTCCGGTACTACCAACTGTCCTGCTAAGTAATTAATCTCCTGTACATCTGGTAAAGGAAAGTCAATTACCGTTACTTCTTCCTTTAATTCTACTGGTAGTTCTAGAGTGTGAGAAGTTAGGATTAGGGTTTTGCGAGAGCGCTTCAAATCTCGCGTCAGATTTCGCAATTCCCTGACTACTGGAGCATGTTTATCAGTATGGGGACTCATGAGAATCGGGTGCAAATCTCGCAGCACAAACACGCCACTTTCCTCAGCTGCTGCTTTACTAATCCGACTCAGAGCTGGCATCACAGAGCCCTTATCTGAACCATTATCATTCCAACCTCGCACAACATCCCACAATAGCAGCTTACGCGGAGGTTGAGAATACTCCGCTACCTGAAACAATACTTCCTCTAAAGGTTCCTCTTCCACTGTCACAATATATAACAGTGGGTAACGAGCCCGGATCATTAAATCCAGTTCTTGTACTAAGGCTCTGTGGGGCTGATGTTGGTTATTGGTCATTTGTTGTTTGTTATTTGTTGTTTGTTATTGGTCATTAGTTTTATTGTAGGCAAGAGAGAGCGATCGTTCATAGTCTGGGAATATCTCAAAACCGTTGATGTGAATATAATAGAAGCTGAGGAGTATTAATGGAGAGGTAAATATGATGGTTAATCCAGTTATCCTTCAAAAACCACAAGTATCGCCAACATCTCAACAGCAAAAAACAGAGGTAGTAACATTACCATCAATATCCCTAGAAGAATTTTTAATAAATCCCCTTGAAGGAATAGAATGGGTGGATGGTAATCTAATAGAGAAAACAGGGATGACCTTCAAACATAGTGTCACTCAATCTAAGCTATCTTCTAGCTGGAGAAACTACAAAAATGCTAGTAAGTGTGGTGGAGAAGTTGGTACTGAAGCGCCTTGTAGAACTAACAGACAAATACGTCGCCCTGATGTGGCTTATGTTACTCAAGAAATACTCGACCAACATGGTGAATTTAAGGTCTTACCTCAAAGCTTTCCCCTGATTGCAGAGATTGCTTCCCCAGATGACAAAGCGGAAGAGTTATTTGCTAAAGCTCAGGAATATTTGGAATCAGGTTGTCATGAGGTCTGGTTAGTATTTCCTGAAGCTAAACTAGTTATGATTAACAATGGAGAGCGTTGGCTACTGTTTAATGGCGATCAAGTAGTTACTACTCAAAATGTTTTACCAGGATTTGAAGTGGCTTTAAGCGATCTGGTAAATTAACAGTATCTCTTGTACCAAACTAAAAAAACAATTAATTTAACCTCAACTGATGAAGACTGAAGTTTAAACTAACTATGAGTGAAAACCTAAAAGTGCGATCGCTAAGGCTAAAGCATATCAAAAATAAATAAAAAAACATACTATACATTAATCTTCCCCAACAGATTCATTGAGTTTAGGGGAAGAGTAATATAGATGGGGGACCAAACTCGAAGCAAGAATATCACTGAAACATACTGCTGACAGAACTGTCTTCATGAATACGCCAAATTGCTTCCCCTAACAAGCTAGCGACTGAAAGCACCGTTAGTTGTTTAAATTGCTTAGCTTCAGGAACTGGAATAGTATTAGTTACAATTACTTCTTCAAAATTTCCACTGGATAGACGTTCTACTGCTGGTGGTGATAAAACAGCATGAGTGGCACAAGCGTAAACTTGACTGGCTCCCTCTTCACGCAAAGTTTTGGCTGCTTCAAAGAGAGTGCCCCCTGTATCAATCATGTCATCCACTAATATCGCAGTTTTACCCGCAACGTTTCCGATAACATTCATCACTTGAGCAACATTGTGTGCTTGTCGTCGTTTGTCAACAATGGCTAGGGGCGCATCATTAAACCTTTTAGCAAATGCTCTTGCTCTTTTAACACCCCCGATATCTGGTGAAACTACAACAACATCAGACAGTTGTTTGGAAGCCAGGTAGTCAAGTAGTACTGGTGAGCCGTAAATATGATCGATGGGAATATCAAAGTAGCCTTGAATTTGAGCTGAGTGCAAATCCATCGCCAAAACCCGGTCTGCACCAGCTTGACTGATTAGATTAGCCACCAGCTTGGCAGTAATTGACTCACGCACAACTACAAGACGATCTGCCCTGCCGTAACCATAGTAGGGCATCACCGCAGTGATTTGCCGTGCTGATGCTCGACGACAAGCATCAATCATTATCATTAACTCCATCAGGTGATCGTTCACCATCTGACAAGTAGGTTGGATTAGGTAAACATCACAACCCCGAATTGATTCTTCGATTTGGATGTATATCTCTCCATCAGCAAATCGCTTGCAAACCATTGGTTGTAAGTCTAGGTTAAGATAGTTGGCTATTTCTCTTGCAAGATTAACGTTAGCAGAACCAGACAACAGTCTGAGGCGATTTTTGATTCCAGTTTGTGGTAGTGTAGGCTGGATTGTTGAAGTCATATAACTGTTCAAAGGAAATCCTTACGACTTTTTCTTTAAGCTATCTTAGTCTTTTTTATTTTTTATGCCCAATAGCTTAAATTTTTGTTAATCAACAAATATTAATTTATTAACAAATTTTCTTGAAAGTTGGTAATTTTATTTTTCATTCAAAGAATATTGAATCATATCAAATATAACTCACAAGCTATTAACAAGTAAATTGCAACTCATGAGTAATAAAGAATAGTGCAGGGGAGACTACCCTGCTTGACAAGTCCTACAAATCAATTATACTGGGAGATAATTGTATTAAGCAAGGTTAAGTGGGCTATAAAACAACCACGGTGCTATCCTAAAAAAATATTTGTAATTTCCAATGAAACATTCCCTTGCTAGAACTATTGATTTTCCTAGTTTAGATAAATATAAAGTTATCTCTTTCGATATATTCGACACGGCAGTCTTCCGGATGGTATTTGAACCTAGGGAAGTCTTCTTACTTATGGAAGAAGAGTTAGTCGAAAAGCACGGTAAGATATTCCTTGGATTTTCAGATTTGCGATTTAAAGCTGAGCTAGAAGTGGTTTCTAAAGTATGGTCATTGGATCGCTCAGCAGAAGTTAATCTTGATGATATTTACAGTACATTATTATATTTAAAGCCAACCCTAAAGCAATTTGAACAAGAAATAAAGGAAGTAGAACTTCGTACTGAAAAGTCTGTAATTGTTCCTAATTATCAAGTATTAAATTATTTTAATCAAGCCCGTAAACTTCAGAAGACTGTCATATTTGTTTCAGATATTTATCTACCTAAAGAGCATATAGAAAAAATACTTACAATCTCTGGATATAATGGTTATGATAAATTATTTGTTTCCTGTGCAGTAGGTACTAATAAAGCATCTGGCAAATTGTTTGATGTGGTGATCAATGACCTGAAAATCAAGCCAGAAGAGATACTTCATATTGGTGATAGTGAGGGTTCAGATATCCAACAAGCTAGACTAAAAGGAATTAACGCCTATCAGGTTCCTCGCGCAGCTAATCTGCTAAACACTTCTCGATATAGTAGTGACAAATATCAAGAATATGAACTGAAAAAAACAGCGAGTGAGTCACTGTTTTGTGGGCTGCAAAAAAATTATCTGCTCAATGGTAGCAAAAGAGAAGGAGTAGAGCAAAATTCAAGTTATAGTATTGGCTATGAGATCTTAGGCCCTCTATGCTATGGATTCGTCAGTTGGATTATTCAACATGCTGAGGCAAAAAATATAAAACACCTCTATTTTATTGCTAGGGAAGGCTGGTTTCTCAAGAAGGTGTTTGATGAAATTAACTTAGTGGCTAAAACTGACATTATCAGTCACTATTTTTATGCTTCTAGAAGAGCGTTATTTTTTCCGTTAATTTCAAGGCCGGTAAGTGAGTTCTTATTCTCATTTTTAGTATCTAAAGGGTCTACTAAACTGAGTAAATACCTGAAAACCCTAGAGCTAGAGATAGATGATGAACGCTTAAGGAAGCTGGGTTTCCAAAGCCAAGATGATCTCATTGATGCGAAACAGAATCCCCAGGACAGGTCTAGGCTTGAGGAACTATTTGACTCAGAAACAGAGCAGTTAGAAAGATTAGCAAATGAAGAGAAATCTAACTACTTAGAGTACCTTCAACAAGTTGAAATGCTTTCTAATAACAACATTGGTCTAGTTGATTCTGGCTGGTTTGGCAATGGCCAAAAAAAACTACAACAAATTATAGAACCTTCTAACCCAGCTGCCAATATCTTCGGATTTTATCTAGCATTACATGAACAGGCTAAAGACAAGTTCGATGAAAAATCTCTAGGATATGGCTACTTATATCAGTTTGATAACTTTAATAACGATATTGAGTCATTTTTAGAGATTTCACGTATGGTGGAAGTCTTTTTAAGTGCTCCGGCAGAGAGTTTAAAGAAATTTTCCAAAAAAGACGGAGTCCTTGGTCCTGTCTTTATGAAAAAAAATGACAATCCCAAGCTACATCCGACTGTTGCCCAAATGCATGAAGGAGCCCTTGACTTTGTCCGGGATTTTGTCAGAGTTCCAACGCAACAGATACCGACTTTACCGAATCATTTGGTTGCGAATTTATTGGAAAAATTCATCGAAAATCCAACTGAGGAAGAAGCTTTTAGTATTGGAACATTGCCTTATGATGCCAAGGCTATAGCAGATGATAATGAGCCAATGTTTGCTTTTCCTGAAGTTAAACTAACAGATTTACTCAAAAACCCTTTAAGTCTAGATAAGGAATTTAAGAATACTTTTTGGAGGAGTGCTTATTATCAAAATCATAAATCTCCAATTCTCAAGTTCTTTCTCCGGTACACGCAAAAGTACTTTATAATCAAAGACCCATCTCTTAGCAAAGTTTATGATGTTGTCTATCGTACTTATAAGAAAATCAAGAAATAACTAATACCAAAAAGCTAAAGTAGCGTCGTACTCTTTGGATAAAAGGCAGGAGGCAGGAGGCAGGAGGCAGGAGGCTCTGAGGAAAAAAATCTTACTGTATAGTATTATTTTTTTCTGTGGATTACCTCCGCCGCGCCACACTATGGTATAGGCTATTGTTACTTAACACCTACCACCTACTACCTACCACCTAACACCCAATGGTGACAAGTTAAAAGTTCGTGCGTTTTGTCAAGTACCATATGTAGTGTTTGATAACTCAAAAAACACTATATAAGGAAAAGCCAAAGAGCAAAAAAATCTATATTCCCAATTCGACCTTCTCCATTCTCCATTCCCTTGACAACGACACTTTTTCCTTAACTTGTCACCAATGCCTAACACCTAACACCTAATTCCAGGATATGCTTAGCTGTTGCCTGAGGTTGTTCAAGATGAGGGACATGACCACAATCTTCAATCCAAATTAGTTGAGAAGATGCGATCGCGTCTTTAAACTTGTACCCATCATCAGTACCCAAAATCTGGTCATTCTTCCCCCATAAAATCACCGTTGGTTGCTGAATTTGGCCTAGTTTTGCTTGAAAAGAACCGTACCCTCCACTTTTGGTAAAAGCTTTCAAAGCTTGATGCCAACCAGGAAGCTTCAGATGCAAAGAGGCACATAAAGTAGCATCAGGGGTAACTAGATTTTGGTTAACATAAGCAGCTTTACTGATTTGTTCCCGCACCTTAGGAATGCGCAAAAATTCCACAGCTAAAGCATCAAAAGGCCAAAACAAAAACTTACCAACTGGCATTCCAGCACTATAGCCAGCACTGTCAAGCAAAATTAGCTGCTCCACAGATTCTGGATAATCTAGGACAAAATCAATGGCTGCGGCTCCTCCCATCGAAGCACCAATCAAAATCACCGGTTGAGCAATTACAGTTTTCCAAAAATAGTAGAGATGAGTCTTAATTGCTGCTGGACTGAAAGCAATTTCTGGTAACCTTTCTGTAAAACCAAAGCCTAATAAATCCACTGCCCATGTCTCATTTTCAGCAGCAAGCAAGGGTAGTAAGCGACGAAACTCGAACACAGAACTATCAAAACCGTGGAGTAACAAAATAGGTGTCCCACTACTACCCTGATTCACATAAGTTGTGGCAATTGGTTGCTTACTCAAGGAGGTTGGCACCTGAACCTGTTCAATACTCTCAGCAAGGGCAATCGAGGTAGATTCAGTTAATTCAGCAGTTTCAACTGGTAAAAAATTCTTAAACATAATTGGTGGTAGGTGTTAGGTGGTAGGTGGTAGGTGGTAGGTGGTAGGTGTTAGGTAGTAGGTGGTAGATGGTAGGTGGTAGGTGTTAGGTGTTTACTTAACCTGAAAAGTGTTTGAATCTGGGGGCGCTGGGGAAGCTGAGGAAGCTGAGGGAGCAAGAGAATGCTGCTGTCGCTGACTCTTTCGTCTGTTAATCAGGTAGGGTAAGGCTACCCACTCAGTTGAAGTAGAACTTCTCGAAACTATCGAATTGGCAAGGGTTGTGGCTTAAGTTGACACCAATGGGGGTAACGAATGACAAATAACAAATGACAAAGGACAAATGACAAATAACAAATAACTAGTCAATTGTCCTAGATCTCAGTAGAATATCGAAGGATACCAAAAAAGGAGAGGTGGCAGAGCGGTTGAATGCGGCAGACTCGAAATCTGTTATGGTGTCACAGCCATCGGGGGTTCGAATCCCCCCCTCTCCGTTCAGGTAGGGAAGATGGGGAGGATAAGGAAGACGAGGGAGATAATGTGGCTATATCTCATTCCCAATTCCCAATTCCCAATTCCCAATTCCCAATTCCCAATTCCCAATTCCCAATTCCCAATTCCCAATTCCCAATTCTCAATGCTTAACGAAAGTGAATACATCAGGAAGGCAGAAGCTACCCGGGTAAGGGTTTTAAGTGAAGCACTACCCTACATCCAAAAATTTGCTGGTCGGACAGTCGTGGTTAAATATGGTGGTGCTGCGATGAAAGACAGTAACCTCAAAGATAAAGTAATCCGCGATGTCGTCTTCTTAGCCTGCGTAGGTGTCAGACCAGTCATTGTCCACGGTGGTGGCCCAGAAATCAACAGTTGGTTGGAGAAACTGAATATTGAGCCACAATTTAAAAATGGCCTGCGAGTTACTGATGCTGCCACGATGGATGTGGTAGAAATGGTTTTAGTTGGTCGGGTGAATAAGGAGCTGGTTGCTCTCATTAACCGGTCTGGCGGTAAAGCAGTGGGACTTTGTGGTAAAGATGGCAACTTGATCAAAGCACGTCCCCAAGGCCAAGAGGGTATTGGCTTTGTTGGGGAAGTAAACAATGTAGATGTGGAATTAATCCACTCTTTGGTTAATAGTGGCTACATTCCAGTTATATCTAGTGTTGCGGCTGACGAAGTAGGACAAGCATATAATATCAATGCTGATACCGTTGCTGGTGAATTAGCTGCTGCCTTGGATGCAGAAAAATTGATTTTGCTTACTGATACAGCAGGGATATTGTGGGATTACAAAGATCCATCTAGCCTGATTAACAAGTTAGATATTCAAAAATCAAGGCAGTTGATTGAAGACGGCATAGTTGCTGGGGGAATGATTCCTAAGGTTAGTTGCTGTGTGCGATCACTTGCTCAAGGTGTTAAGGCTGCCCATATTATTGATGGTCGCATTCCTCATGCCCTACTACTGGAGATTTTCACCGATGAAGGCATAGGCTCGATGATTGTAGCATCAGCATATGCTAATTAGGGCTTGGGAGCATAAGTAAAAAGTAACAAGTAATAAGTAAGAAGGAATGAGGAATTTATCCCAGTTTTGGGCACTTGTATCCCCCAAGGTCACCCAGGTCGATACCAGGTTGATGCCAGGTTTTTGAACCTCTTAGATACCATTTCCTTACTGATTATCTACTTTACTTTCAATTTCTTTTTGGATTGACACAGGAACCCGACTGAGAAAGTCGTAGCCTGTCTTAGTTTCGAGTTGGTCAACCGAAACTCGGTATTTTTCCCAAGATGAGCTGGTATTCTTTCTATTGGGTATATCTACTGCAATAACTCGTGTATCTTTAGATATACCTTTAACACCTTGTCCAGGTTGATCTAATACCGCAATTACCTTCCAGGTATAGGTAGGAGGCATCACCTGCTTTTTTTTGCCAATTTTGTCTCGCTTGCCGTAAACTCCAGCAACAATATAAAGCTCCTTACCCTGATCTACCAAGTCTCGACTATACTCTTCTAAGTCTTTCCATGCCCCTCGGTTATTATTAGGGGTCTGTGGGACAATATTAGTCATCAAAAAGGTAGCAGAATTGTCTTCTTCTGTAGCTGTACGGTCAGCTGACGGTGCCATGTGCCCCCGGTCATAACCACTCCTGGTATAGTCAGTGGGAGTTACCTGAGACCAATCTGAGGGTAGGGATTCATCAGAGCGAAAGTCATCTTGTCTTTCGGCATTACCCAACCACTTACGATTAAGTTGCCAAGCTACCCAATTAGGTGTTCCCCTTTCTCTACTGTAGGACAAGGCATACTGAGGCTTTTCCATCAGGTAGTTATTCGGCTCTTGCCCAGCATTACTGGGATTACCCAGCGCTAGGTGAGATGAGGTTGGTTGCTCGAGAAGTAACTCACATCCAGTGGTAAGGGTGAGCAATAGGGTTGTGAAACTAAGAACTAGTTGGGTTTTCACCTGTTAATGAGACCTGAGTTTGGCTTATTGAGCGAGGAACAAAATTGAGTAATTTGGTGTTAACCAGTATAGCGCTACGCGCAATTCAAAATTTGCCTCGCTTTGCTCACCATGCTACGCAAACAAAATTTAAAATTCAAAAATAGGCCATGATTAGGTTTCAGGCTTTATTAATGTCAATCAATTTTAGATTTTAGATTTTAGATTTTAGATTGACCCCATGTCTAAAGCCAGGGGCTTGGAATAATGATAAGATATTTGTTTTTTCCACGGATAAATCCGGGGGCTTGTATCCTTGTTTTTTTCGTCAAGTAATTTACGTCATCCCAGTTTGCAGACGCATAAATACGATACTCTATCTGGTCTTAATGGAGAAGAAGTGTTTGAAGCTTATGTTGAGAATAGAACACCTGGAGCATTCCGAGTTTTTTGGTATTATGGTCCGAGTTAAGGGGTAATAACGATTATTGCCATTACCCCCCATCCTTAAAAATGTAAGTCTCACAGGGTGTGGGGTGTAGGGTGTAGGGGAAAAAGAATAGTTTCACTTTACAATCCTAACAAGAAAAGCTACACCTTACGACGTTGGCGTAGGCGAGTGGTGATTGCTAAACCAATAATGCCTAAACTAACTATACCAGAAGGTTCAGGGACAGATTTAGTTATCTCGTTTGCTTGGCAAAAACCGCGATCGCAAATACTGGATTTACTAAATCTAAAAGCAATAGTATGCTCACCAGCAAATTGATTCAAAGCGTAGCCAGCTGCACCCAACTCAGCATCAGAAAGATAACTAATACCAGTAAGATATGTCCCGGAAGCGATCGCATTGAGACTATCATTTTGATTAAAATAAGTATCGTTGGCAGCTAAATCCCCTAGGCTGGGGTCACAGTCTACTCCAGTGCAGCCATAGGTAGCTACATGTTGATTATAAGCATCTATACTAGCAAAACCACTATTTTCTGCTGTAGTACTAGTAGCAGTGACATCACCGTAAAGTCCGATATCTGGGACTAAAGAATCATTGGTGCCAGCAAAGCGTACACCGAACAAATCACCTGCATTACTAGCGCTGCTGAAATCCTGCCCTGAGAAGTTGAAAAATAAATCTCCCCAACCAATATTGCCATCATCAGCAGGAGTTCCGTTAACACCAGTTAACGGCATATTGGCATTGATGGCTACCAAGATATCATCTGCGGTTTCTTTGAGAGCTAAATTATAAATTTCATAAGCATTGCCACCTACTTGCAGGCCATCAACCCCATCGTTGGCGGAATCTATGGCATACTGCCAGCCCTGCTGATCTACAGGGTTTTGTCCTGTGACGAGGGCGACACCATCGTTGATACATTCAGTAAAGGTATTAATCACAATTCCTGGGGTTAGTGCTGTCAAAGCTTCAGCTTGAGCTGGTTGTGCTAGTCCAAGAAGGCAGAAGGCAGAAGGCAGAAGGCAGGAGGCAGGAGGCAGGAGGCAGGAGGGAAGAAAGCTTTTTCGATGAGGTAGTTTTTTGCGCATTGGTAGACTTCCGATTTGGAGATTTCAGAGTAACCACTCTAGGAGAACAAAACCTATTCCTCAGGTGGTATTATATTTTTTGGTAAGTTTGGTAACTTATAGGTTGATATTATAAATTAAATAAGATTTTAATAATTAAAGTAATCTAACTACTTGCCGAACAACAGCCAAGTATGAAAAATCTGCGGCTTCAACGAGGAATAGCCTTAGCTACTTTAATTACTACTAGCATTGCTGGTTCCAACCCTCAAGCCTTAGCTGCTCAACTTGATTTTGACAGTAATACTATACCAACAGAGCAATTTATAGCTCAAGGGAGAACTGTTGACCTACTGTGGCAACAGTTTAGGGATTTGCAAGGAGTTGGCAGGTATGTTGAAGCCCTAGCAATCTTAGACCAAATCCTACAACTCCAGCCAGACTCTTTCCTGGCTCAGTATTGGCGAGGGGATATCTTTAACAGCTTGGGAGATTATCAAACAGCAATTTCTGCTTATGATGATGCGATCGCAATTCAACCGGATTATCTCTTGGCTTGGTCGTCGAAAGGGGATGCTCTCTACCAGCTACAGCTTTACCAAGCAGCAATTACTTCTTGGCAGCAGGCGCTAACTCTACCAGCTACCTCAGATTATCAACAACAATTGGTAAGTAGGAGCATTCCCCAGCAAATCGGTAGAGTATTGCTATACGATTTGCAAAGATACGCCGATGCAGTTACCGTTTATAACCAATTAGTGGTAACTGATACCAATGGAGCAGCTCATTGGCTCAACCGAGGGACGGCTTTTGCTCAACTAAGTCAATATCAAGATGCGATCGCGGATTTTGACCAAGCACTGCAACTAGAACCGCAAAATGCCCTAGCCTGGAAACAACGAGGACTAGCTCTCTATAGCTTAGAACGCTACCAAGAGGCGATCACTTCTTGGGAAAATGCGGCACGTTTTAATCCTAACGACCTCGAAGTTACTGAATTACTATCAGCTATCGCTAATTCTGATACTTCTGTAGCCCAGTTAGACGCTTCACAACAGAGACTAGCTGAAATTCGTCGAGAAATCAATCTGGAAGAAGAGAGACTAACTGCTCTTCGTAGCGAAAGTCAAGAATTAACCGAACAATTAGAATCCTCTCAAGCTCAATTGCAAGAATCTCAGCAAGAGTTAGTGGATATTGAAGCAGAAGTTGAAACTGCCCAAAGCGAAGTACAACAATCCCAACAACAGTTAGCCGAAACTCAACAGGAAGTACAAATCGCTCAAGGGCAGCTAGAATCTTCCCAAGTGGCAAGACTGGAAGTTGGTTTTACCAGTGAGTACGAACAATATTTTGGTATTACCAATACCCCCATTACCAGCCTCGAAGATACCCGTGAGCTACTGCGGCAAATTGAAGAAGAGAATGACGTTAAATCTGCCTTCTTGTATGCCAGGTATATGCCAAGTTCCCAAGAAGAAGAGCAGGAAGAAGACACCACCGCATCTGCTCTTAAATCTTTCCTAAGGAAAGAAGGCAGGAGGCAGGAGGCAGGAGGCAGGAGGGAAGAAAGCTTGTACCGTCAGCGACTATCCCAAAACAACTTACAGGAACAAGAAAATGATGAGCTAGAACTAGTACTAATTACCGCTGAGGGCAATCTCATTCGACAGCGCTTAGGGGCAACCCGTGCAGAAATTCGCCGAGTTGCTGAGCAATTCCGCCGCAGGGTCACTGATGTGAAAGACCCTAAGGGCTACTTGGCTCCAGCCCAAGAACTCTATCAATTACTTATGGAGCCCCTGGAGGAAAATTTACAAACTCAGGAAATCCAAAATGTTGCCTTCTTGATGGACAAAGGTTTACGCTCTTTACCTCTTGCCGCGCTCCATGATGGCGAGGAATTTCTTGTAGAAAAATACGGCATCGGTATTATGCCCGGTCTTTCCCTGGCAAATCTAGGACCAGTGGACGTGAGAAGTTCCCAAGTTTTGGGAATGGGAGCTGAGGAATTTCCTGATCAAAGCCCCTTACCCGCAGTCCCAATAGAATTAGATGTGATTACCAGTAAACTATGGCCAGGGGAAGCTTATCTGAACGAGAGTTTTACGGTGGAAAACCTGAAACAAGCTCGTGAGCAAGAGCCATTTTCCATTGTTCATTTTGCCACCCACGCCGAATTTCGAGGAGGTAGACCAAGCAATTCCTACATTCAATTATGGGACGAAAAGCTTACCATTGACCAACTACGCCAACTGGAGCTCAGTAACCCACCAGTATCTTTGTTAGTTTTAAGTGCTTGTCGCACGGCAGTGGGAAGTGATGAGGCTGAGTTAGGTTTTGCTGGCTTAGCAGTACAAGCGGGAGTTAGTACAGCAATGGGTAGTCTTTGGTATGTCAGCGATGAAGGAACCCTAGGATTGATGACCAAGTTTTATGAAGAATTGAAGCAAATTCCCATCAAAGCAGAGGCATTGCGACAGACGCAACTGGCAATGCTGCGAAGAGAGGTACGTATAGAAGATAATCAGTTAGTTGTCGATAATAATCGTATCCCTTTACCACCAGAGTTAGCTGAACTTACAGACAAAGATTTCAGCCATCCTTACTACTGGAGTGCTTTCACGTTAATTGGGAATCCTTGGTAAGCTCAATGAAGACTTTTTTGTAATCTACTTTACATAATTTTCTAACACTGCACACGAAAAGAATAGCTCAGGACAGGCGAGATGCCTATCCCATAACCACAAGAAGGCTCATGGATATTTGTGATTTCATTTACCTGCAATATGATGCTATAATTTTCTCTTTCCGACCCTGACATGGATGCACCCGAAAAGATGCAGCATGAACAGTAGTAGCTAGTCCACTATACTACGCTAAGCGAATCTCAATTAATGCACCATGCTAGGTACTAGTGTGTAGCTATACTCGCAGTACTTCACCTTCCGTTTTTCCAACGTAAAGAGAAGAACTCCTAGACTCACGAGACTCTTGCTTGACTAGGCCAGCCATTGCGGCCAACTGTAATTTCATAAAAGCCCTCCGATCCTCTGAGCTGTACTTAGTCTGCAGAAGCTGCCGCAATTGCTCTTCAGCTTCTAAGGTTAGGTAGCCAGTGGTGAGCGCTTGGTGAACTATCTCACGAATTAGAATCATCTTCTACACCCCTGTTAGGTTAATTTGAGCCAGGTTAAATCTGGCAAGAATTGTAATTACTTCTCAGTGATTTGACGGTGATTTTATGCACAAAATCTTATTTATTTATAATACTTTACACTTAAGTGGTATGTTTATATTACTTTACACACAAGTGATTTTAATAAAATTTTAACATTCTTAATAAATTATTGGTTATTAGTCGTTTGTCATTGGTCATCAGCCCAAAGTAGGACTTACGCACTCAACTATCACGCTGGATAAGAATTGAATCTCTCAGCTGTTTGGAGCTCCTGCGTAAGTCCCGCAAAGGACAAAAGACTAATGACAAACAACCATTAGTTAACTGCCAATGGCTGAAAGCTCCTTGCTGAAGAATGTATCTCTTACCTGTTGAGCAATTTGGGCACTGCTTAGACCTAAGTCGGCTTTGGATTCATCTGGCTTGGCATGGTCTACTAATTTATCTGGTACACCAAAGCGCTTTACAGGAACTAAGATCTGCTTATCTTGCAGTGCTTCGGCTACAGCTGAACCAAAGCCACCCATCAGACAGCCTTCCTCTAAAGTAACCACTTTACCAATCCGTTCTGCCAGAGGTAGGATTAGCTCTGTATCCAGAGGTTTGACAAAACGAGCATTAACTACAGTTGCTTCAATGCCGTGCTCACTGAGAATTTCTGCTACTTGCATGGCGGGGTAAACCATTGCGCCATAACCAAGTAACAACAGGTCATCACCGTTGCGTAGAATTTCTCCCTTACCAATAGGTAGTGCTTCCCAGCCTTCCTCCATTAGAGGAACACCATAACCATTACCACGAGGATACCGCATCGCAATCGGTCCATCGGTGTAGTTAACACCAGTAACCACCATTCGTTGCAATTCGGCTTCATCTTTGGGAGCCATGATCACCATATTGGGAATGCAGCGCAAATAAGCAATATCGTACATTCCTTGATGAGTCGGGCCATCAGCACCGACAATCCCAGCCCTATCCAAACAGAAAAAGACCGGTAAATTTTGGATACAAACGTCGTGAATTACTTGGTCGTAAGCGCGTTGCAGGAAGGTAGAGTAAATGGTGGCAACTGGTTGCATCCCCTCACAAGCCAGTCCAGCTGCAAGGGTCACAGCATGTTGTTCTGCAATACCCACGTCAATGTACTGTTTGGGTAATTTTTCTTGCAGTTTAGTCAAACCGGTTCCAGTTGCCATAGCAGCAGTGATACCGATAATTTTGGGGTTATTTTCCGCCAGTTTTACCAAAGTATGCGCAAAGACTTTGGAATAGCCAGGAGGTTTAGGCTTATTGGAAGGTAAAGCCTTACCAGTAGCAAGGTCAAAGGGACTTTGAGCATGATAGCCTACTTGATCAGCTTCTGCGATCGCATAGCCTTTCCCTTTAGTAGTTACCACATGTACTAGTACCGGACCATCGTAGCTGTGGGCAGCATTAAAGGTGTGGATCAAATCTTGTAAGTTGTGACCATCTACAGGTCCCATGTAGGTAAAGCCTAGTTCTTCAACTACTGCCCCTACCTTAGGCACTGCTAAACGCTTCATACCTTCCTTAACTCGCTGCAACTCTGGGGATAAAGACTCACCAACAAAAGGAAGATTTTTAAATTGTTCTTCCAAATTATCTGCCAAAAACTGTACTGGTGCACTCAGCCGTACTTTATTAAGAGAACGAGAAATTGCACCGACGTTGGGGGAAATCGACATTTCATTGTCATTTAGCACCACCAACAACTTGGTGTTAGGCAAATGACCGGCATGGTTAATTGCTTCTAGGGCCATCCCCCCAGTTAGGGCACCATCGCCAATTACTGCCACTACTTTGAAATTTTCCCCTTTGAGATCCCTGGCCATAGCCATACCCAAAGCCGAAGAAATACTCGTCGAAGCATGACCCGCACCGAAATGATCGAATTTGCTCTCACAGCGTTTTAGATATCCAGCAACTCCATCTTTTTGCCGCAAAGTATGAAATTGTTGATACCGTCCTGTCAGCATTTTGTGAGGGTAAGCCTGGTGGCCAACATCCCAGGTAACTTTATCCCGGTCTAGATCAAGAGTCTGATACAAACCAATGGTAAGTTCTACAACACCCAACCCTGGACCAAGATGACCTCCACTAGTAGCGATTGTTTGCAGGTGCTTTTCCCGAATTTGGCGAGCAATTTGCTCTAATTGAGGAATTGACAGACCATGCAGCTGGTTTGGATGAGTAATTTCACTTATATGCATGTCAATGTATCTTGTGAAGTGCTATTGGATTGTATTTATCCTGTTAGGGTCACTAAATCAACAAAAATTCTTTCTTTCTTTACATTATCTGGTGCTGAAAATAATTTCCCAGGGAACTGTCTTCTTGAATAAGTAAACCCCAGGTGTTGAATAAAAACACCTGGGGAGCAACATCTGGGAACTGCTGGATTTGGGGATTGGGGATACTCAACTTACGAGTTACCGATTACAACCTTTGAATACTGAGTGTTCACTATTCAACTCCTAGTCCACAATTCCCCTTGAATTGTCATTCTTCAGCATTAGCCTGTTCTAGATACTCAGGGTTTGTTCCATCTGTTCGAGAACCAGTACTATCCTTTGGAGGTCTGTTGCCATACCGCCGGTTTCTAGAGAAACGACCTGTATTTTTTCTTTGACGAAACTTACGAGCATAAGCTTGATTACGCTGCGCCTTTTCCTTTTTGAGATTGCGGCGCTTTGCCATGTTTACCTCTTGATAACTAACATTGACACTCCCCGGCCTAAAGACGGAGGGGATTCTAAGTTCACCGTAGTGACTTACTCTACCAGGGTTGTCCCAAGCAGAGTCAACATCTCTACTCCCTTAGCGTTACTTCGGGTATGCCTTCCCCTAGATTTCGCTTGGTGCAAAATATTGAATCGACCCCAAGTTTGTTTTTATTCTATTGTACCTGGAAATCAGAGAGATTAAAGTTATCTTAGAGGGACGGGGTATGATATCCTGCTGGCTTTTCACCATAGATTATGTTTAAGCTGCCTATCCCGTCAGTACTATACCACTAGTACCGCTGTGCGGAATTAAAAATTAAGAATGCTTATCGAGTAAGGATTCTATCGACTCAAACTGCTAGGTTATTTCCATGCCCACTGCACTAAAAAGAAGCTCAGTAAGCTTGGAGATAAAGCAATTTAACACGTTCGCGACTGTGACTGGTGGTATCAAATGCTATGATAGCATGACTTTACGGGGAATTTATTCCCCAATAGCTTATCCCCACGAATAGAATTCGGGGGCTTGCGCCCTCCGATGATCGGTCGATAAGCAACCGAATTCACAGGCTCTATAGGTTTCTCTTCAATGGGTCAAATTTGGCGATTTGTACAAACTGTACTGGGAATTATTTTTCGACATCCTGTCACTGGTACAAGTATCATTCCCATCTTGCCAGATGGGCGAATTGTACTAGTCAAGCGTAGCGATAACGGTAAGTGGGGATTACCAGGTGGTATGGTAGATTGGGGTCAAGATATTCCAACGACGGTGCGTCGGGAGTTGGCGGAAGAAACGGGACTGGAGTTACTAGAGATTCGTCGGTTAGTTGGGGTTTACTCTGCACCAGACCGCGATCCTAGAATTCATTCCATTTGTGTTCTGGTAGAAGCCAACGTTAAAGGAACAATGCAAATACAGGATACTTTTGAGATCAATGATGTTCAAGCTTTTCATCCCTCAACTATTCCCAAGGAAAACTTGAGCCATGATCATCAATTTCAGTTACAAGATTATTTAGATGGTAAGACAGTTGTTGCTTGAGGATGCGTTATGAATGAGGTGCAACCGCCAGCAACCGCCAGCAGTTTTCCTTATACTTCTTAAGGTGGGGAAGAATGCCAACTTCCGACTCGGTTATTAGTTGTTGGTTAGAAAGTATTAATTCACAAACAACTAATAACAAATAACCAAGCTCAAAAATATTGCGATTAGGATGGATTTACCTCTACGTAATTCTCGGATTCAGTTGCCCTCAGGACAAATTTTCTGGCGGGAAGTTGGTCAAGGACCGATTCTGGTATTTCTGCATGGCTCTTGGAGTGACAGCAGTCAATGGTTACCCGTTATTGAGTATTTGCATCACAATTACCACTGCTTCGCTCTTGATTTATTAGGATTTGGTGAATCCGAACAACCCAAACTTCACTACTCAATCCAGTTAGAAGTTGAGTGTTTACTCAAATATTTAGAAGCTTTACGTCTAGAGCCAGTATATTTGATTGGTCACTCCCTAGGAGGTTGGATTGCCGCTAGTTCCGTTCTACAATCTTCTGAGCAGGTGCATGGTTTAGTGTTAATCGCACCAGAAGGTGTTCTGCTAAAAGGGCAGCAAAGCAGTTGGAGACGAGCACAGTGGTTAGTGGGGCCTCCACAAATCGCCTACAGCATTTTGCGATCACTCCTTCCCATAGCTAAGTTTTTAGGACGTAACAAACCTATCGAGAAAATCCTTCAACAACGTCAACTGTTGCTCAGTTCACCTACTGCTTGTAAATTATTGTTCCAGCGACGCTGGTCAGAAATTAGAGCGGAATTATTGCAAGATAATCTCGAATTTATGAAAGTGCCAACTTTGATTATACAAGGTAGAAAAGATGGCATTGATGCGATAGACCGCTCTCAAATTTACGCAGACAACAGCCCACAGGCTCAGCTACGGATGATTAATCATGGAGGAAATGACTTACCAGAATCCTTACCAGCTTTAGTCGCTAGATATATTAATGAATTTGTGAATACTTGCCAGTAAGGCAGAGGGCAGAAGGCAGAGGGCAGAAGGTAAGAAAGAAGTTTGTAAGGGAGAAGAGAATATATAAGTTATTATCCGAACTTGATGTTATGGGTGGCTCAAAAAACTAAAACCTACTACTTACCACCTGCTCAAAGTTTTGGTATCAACCGCTTGCCAAAGCGAGCATATAGTGCAGGAATCACTAACAAAGTCAAGGCTGTGGAGGTAAACAAACCACCTAAAACCACAATTGCTAGAGGTTGTAAAATTTCATTTCCGGCTCCACTAGCGATCGCTAGTGGTAACATACCTAGGGCAGAAGTAATTGCGGTCATTAAGATCGCGTTAACTCTGTCTAGAGAACCCTTAACAATCACATCTTTGAGCAACATTCCCTGAGCGAACTTGTTATTGTAGTTGTCTACTAGCAACAAACCATTGCGAACAGCAACGCCAAAAAGAGTGATAAACCCGATTAAGGAGGCTACCGACATCACACCCCCACTCAGCACAATTGATATAATACCCCCTACTAGTGCTAGTGGTAGGTTAATCATAATAGCAATCGTAGCAGGAAGGGATTTAACAGAGAAGAACATCAAAACTGTAATCGCGATCGCTGCTAGGATACTATACACCAGCAGATTATTAGTAGCCCGTTCCTCCGATTCAAATTGTCCCCCATACTGGATAAAGTAGCCGTTAGGCAATTGCACATTTTGTCGAATTTGAGCTTGAATATCGCCCACGACACCGCCTAAATCACGTTCTGCAACATTAGCTGAAACGACGATTAAGCGGGAAACATCTTCCCGATTCACCACATTGGCGCCCATGCCGTAATCCACTTTGGCAACGGTACCAAGTGGGATGGTTTCCCCAGTCGGGGTAGAGATCGGAATGGCACGAATGGCATCTAAGCTGTTGCGAGCCTTTGCCGTCAGTGAGACAAAGATATCAATAAGCTGCTGATCTTCTGCTACCTGGGATGCCACCCTACCATTAAGAGCAGTTTCTACCACGTCTGACAACTGCTCCATCCTCAGTCCATAAGTTGCAGCAGCCTCACGATTGTATTGGATTTGCACCTGACGTATGGGTAGTTGAGGTTCAAGTTGTAAGTCTACAACCCCAGCAATCGGTTCGATAACATCCCGGACTTGTTCACCAATCTTGCGGAGTTCTATCAAGTCAGAACCAAAGATTTTGATCGCGATCGCACTTCTAACTCCAGAGAGTACCTCATCCATGCGGTGGGAGATAAACCCACCAATATTAGGGGCGACACCAGGCAGCTTCAGGAAAGTTTCACGCAGTTGTTTAACACTGGCTTCCCGGTCTTTGAGTGCCGCGTCACTGAGTTCCACATCTACGTGTGCCATACTGACTCCAGCGCCATCGGCATCACCAGGAGCACGTCCCGCTCTTACCTGTACCCACTCATAAAGGGGATTATCCTTGAGGGAATTGTACAGCACCATTCCTGCCCGATTGGTCATATCCAGGGAAACACCAGGAAACAACACCATCGAGTTAACCATCGACTTTTCCTGAAATTCCGGCAGGAAAACCCGTCCTAAGGAAGGAACAATAGCAACAGCAGTTACCAAAGCAGCCAGTGCCAAACCTAAAATAATTTGGGGCGCTTGTAGGGACAGATTCAGCAAGGGACGATAGAGTCGTTCTACCCAGCGGGAGACCAAAGTGCCTTCCTGGGGTAGGGTTTGATTTGCCAGCAAAATTGCACAAAGGGCAGGGGAAAGAGTCATGGCAACCAGGGTTGAGGCAGTGATGGACAGCAGATATGCCAACCCCATCGGGGCGAAAATACGCCCTTCCACACCAGTTAAACTAAAAATAGGTGCGAATACCACAATAATGATCACTGTGGAAAAAATTACTGCTAGCCTTACCTCTATAGATGTTTCGTATACTACCTGGAAAGGATTTTTGGGATTTCCATGGGCTTGATTAGTGCGGAGTCCGCGATAGCAGTTTTCCATGTCCACAATGGCATCATCCACAACGGAGCCAATGGCAACCACTAATCCACCTAACGTCATCGTGTTGATGCCCAAACCAAAGGCTTTCATAAAGAGTAACCCAATCAATAATGATAGGGGAATCGCACTCAGGGTAATTACCGCTGTGCGCCAATTCATTAAAAACAGCAGCATCATTACCGACACGATAATGATGCCTTGAATAAGAGAACCGCTAACATTGCGAATAGCAGAATCAATAAAGTTAGACTGGCGAAAAGTTCGTGCTACTTGTACATCAGCGGGAAGGGTGGGCTGCAAGGACTGCATCACTGCTTCTACCCCTTTGGTGACAGTGGGGGTATCGACATCCGGCTGTTTGTTAATCATCATTACCACCGCAGGCTGCCCATTAAAGCTGGCATCCCCTCGCTTCAAAGCTGCCCCGGTTTTGACCTCTGCCACATCTTGAAGCAGAATGGGTTGACCATCCTGCACCTTCACCACAGATTGCTGTAAATCTTCAATTGATGTTACCTGCCCAATACCACGCACCAGTAGTTCTTGACCACCGCCAATTAGGAAACCACCGGGAGCATTGGAGTTCGCGCCTCTTGCAGCATCAGTAACTTCAGTAAGAGAAACATTGCGCGATCGCAGTTTTTCCGGATCAACCAATACTTGTTCTTGGCGTTTATCTCCGCCATAAATTGTGACCTGAGAGACTCCTGGTACTGAGAGAATCTGATTGCTGAGAGTTACTTCCGCCAGTCGGTGTAACTCCATCAGTAAGGTTTTCCCCTCCCCGTCAACAGTGAAGGCATACTGCAAAATCGTACCCAATGGGGATACTAAAGGGGAAATTTCTGGCGGCTGAGTGCCCTGCCTCTCCTAGACTTGGCAATTGCACGCATTCTTGGGACACCATCGACTGAATTGATTGATTTTTTATCTTGCGGACTATCAGACTTTGGAGTTTCGCACTCCTAACTAGTCTAAACTCCAGGGATAAAGCTATTTGCCGAGACACCCACCCCGAAGGTTGGGGAATTTTGCATCACGAGATTGGCAAGGCGCACTATTTCCGGGGGCAAGAAGATGTCAACGCCTCTTCTTTCTGGCGTAAGGCAAAAGATAGCTATAAAGAAGCATTGAAAACTCTCAAGCCGCCGGAATTTGAGGAGTTGCATTTAGAAGTATTACAAGACTTGATTCGGGTGTTGCGGGAATTGCATGACATAGAGTTGAACTCGCGAGATATTGAAGAAGCGCGGGAGTTAAACCGTCAGGGAGCGGATTTGTTGCGGAAGATGTTGGCTGCACCCCAACGAACAGAATACCAAAAGCAAAAACTTGCCCTCAAATCTGCTGTCTTTGACCAGTTGACGGTTGATTTTGCTCTCCAGTCGGGGGATATTTTGGGGGCATTTACTCTGGCGGAAAGGGGAAAAAATACTTGTCTGCGCTGGCTTTTGGAGAGAAAGCAAGATTTGGGAGATTTGGGCAATGGGGAGCGGGATGGTTGCGCTACGGGAGATTTACGACAATTGGATATTGTTGCTGATTCCAATACTGCTGCAATTTACTGGCATCTGAGTCCTAGTACCTTGACTACCTTTGTTATTTTACCGGGTGTGGCTGTTCCCATTGTTGTAGAAAGGCAAATTGTACCAAACCAGAATGAACAACGTTCCCCGTCCTTACTACAATTCCTGGCATGGGAAAAATGGCTGAGCAACTGGAACGAACAATATCAAGCCTATGGTAATCCCAAAGCTGATAGACCCCTCGCCAAAATATCTTTGACCCCTCCCCAACCCTCCCCTTATCAAGGGGAGGGAGCTATTTCCCCCCTTTACCAAGGGGGGACTAAGGGGGGTAATTCTGATGTTGGAAAAGCCAATAAACAAGATTATCCCTGGCGTACCCAGATGGAGGGGAATTTAGCAGAACTTAAGACAATTCTGAATATAGACGCGATCGCACAATACCTGGAAAATCACCAAATTGAACATCTGATCCTCATCCCTCACCGGGATCTCCACCGTCTCCCCCTGCACTATTTCTTCGACAATTTCACCTGCACCTATCTCCCCAGCATCCAGTACCATGTCTCCCAATCTCAGCGGCAAACGACAGAAGAGGGTAAATCTCAACTGTTATTAGTGGAAAATCCAGACAGTACTCCCGAAATCAACGGTAAAGCCAAACAACTGGTAGGATTACCCTTTGCTGAAGTTGAAGCTGCTATTATCCGTAAAGTGTGGATTGATTGGAAGACACGGGAAATTGAAGTCTTAGATGATAAGCTAACGCAAAAACTCCTCCTGCCTCCTGCCTCCTGCCTCCTGCCTTCAATCAACAACATTGAGAACCAAGCAGTAACTAAAGAACAAGTGCAACAAAGTCTAAGCCAACCCCATCAAGTCTTCCACTTCACGGGACACGGGGCTTATAATAGCACCAATCCTACCCAATCTTGCCTGTTTTTGAGCGGTAAAGACCGACTGACATTGGTGGATATTATCAATCTAGACTTAAGTAGCTACCAACTCATCTGTCTAGCTGCTTGTGAAACTGCTGTCACTGGCAACCAAACGATTACAGATGAATATGTAGGACTAGTCAGTGCTTTCCTGAGAGCCGGTGCTACCCATGTTATCAGTACCCTCTGGACTGTTGAATCTGCAGCTAGTGCTCTGTTAATGGTGGAATTTTACCAGCAACTGGAAACTGGACAACCTCCGGCTGCTGCCCTTAAAGCTGCTCAAACTTGGCTGAAAACCGCTACCCGTGATCAATTAATTGCATGGCTTGAGCTGAAGATTGCTAAACTCTCTGATAAACCAGCACTAAGTCGTCTCCTCAAATCTCAACAGCGGCTAATTAGAATAAATGAGAATGAGATACCTTTCTCTCATCCTTACTATTGGGCTGCTTATACGATTTCTGGACTGACTTGAGTGGGAGAGTATCAATCAACGCACATGGGTAGGGTCAAAAATTTGATATTGTCAGCATCAGAGGGCGGGTTTTGTAGAGAAATTATCGTTTATTATCCAAGTTGATTGGCTAAACCCACCCCTACACATTATGTTTGTTTCTACCTACTTACTTGACTATGAAAAACACAGATAAACTAATCGTGAAAGCTTTTCTGGTTGCTCTTTCCCAACAGCGATCGCCTCTTCCTGATACAGTACAAGCAAAGCTGGGGGAAATTGCCCAATCCCTGGAAACAAAAGTCACGGAACTAGAAAACCTGGCAACCAATACTCCCAGCCTGAACAATTCCTACGAAAACGCCCATTTTTTGTTAACTTACCCTGAAGCTACACGAGGTGTAGGGCTCAAAAATTTACCTGCTGAGAATTATGAAGATAATGATAATGAGGAAACTTCTAATACCACCAGAGATACCAGAGATGCTATTGAAGAGATGAAACAAGTCGTGGCAGAAATTGAGAATAAATTCGAGCAAGCACCTCAAGTTTTGGCAGCTCCTGATCCAGTGAAGGCTGCACGTAAATTGTTCAATTTTCGGAAAAAATGAAACAGAAAAACTCAGACCAAATGCGGTTCTCAGAGCACATGAGGAATAATTCAAAGTCCCCCAGAATTGGGGGATTTAGGGGGCAAATGAATATCTGGCGTCTTAACTGAATTTGATATATAGCAACCGCCAAAGCGGTTAGGACAACACCAAATACTGAAATCTTTACCTGTCAATCTCTTCCCTTCTGCCTTCTGCCTTCTGCCCTCTGCCTTTTGCTATAACAAACAACAAATAACAAACAACAATTTAAATGAATCAAGTAATCTACCCTACTATAGATTTATTTCTGTATGATTTACAGGACGGACTTGGGCAAAGTAATGACAAAATTAAACAAAAGCGCCGACGCTTCTGGGAACGGATTTACGGGAAAAACATCAGTAAGCAAAGATTAGCAGAACTAGAACTACAAGAAGAAAACCTGACTAATTATATCGAACTCCTGGGTACACAGAGAATTGAGAGATTTGACTACCCCCTAGATGGATATTATTATCCAGTGAAGCTAGGAGATACCTATGCCCTGCAAATAGATTGCTCTGGCAAAGAAAATGACTCCAAGTGGAAGCAGCTATCCCTACTCGAACAACTGCTACACATCAAACAAATTATCCTCAAGCACACCCAGGATTTACCTGGTGAAATCGGAGAAAACTGGCTGGTTTGGGGTAAGTTAGCTAGTTCTAATCAAAATCCCGAAGCCATTGCCCAAGATTTCTATGAAGCTCTAGAAATTGTTGATCAGCCCCAATGGAAACGTGACCGCCAAGGGAAAGGTACTTTGCAAGGAGCCACTCTGTTTGCTTTAGAAAGACCAGATATTACCCCAGATAGATTGAATCGCAGCCAACAGATGCTGATCTGTCTGTTTCCCCACGATCAAACTGATGAACAACTAGAAAAAACTATCCGTAAACTCTATCGCGATCTCATCCGAATCTTCCACTACCGTAACAAGATTCTTTGGGTATACGAACAAACCCGCCAACTGAAAGATACCCTCAAAGACTCCTCTCGCGCTGTCCAAAAAATCGTTGATTCCCTACCCCAACGCTTAACTAAGCCTCCCCTGAATCTCCAACAACTGCAACAAGATTTAGCAGATGCCCTATCGATTTATCATTATTATCAAACTAACTTAGGATATCTCAAAGAACATTATTCAACTGTTAAAATCAATACTAATAATTACCAACGCCGGATTCAGGAGATGGTGAAACGAGACCCCAATAATAATCTAGATTTTCTGATCAGGTTTGGTAATTTTGCTACCCAAAAATATCTTACCCAAATTAAGAATGACTATCAAAGCCTGAGTGCCGGTGTGAAACCCCTGGAAAACTTTATTAAAGCGATTGAGGGTATCATCAGTATTGAGAAAACCAAAAACGAGCGTGCCCTTAACCAAACAGTAGCTATTGCCAGTGTCGGAATTGGTACAGCATCTCTGACAGCTTCTACTATTAGTGAACAGGCTGAAGGAATGACCAAAGCTATACTACCAGTACCAGCCAACCAAGCAACTCCACCAAGCAACTATTGGGTAAGTTTTGGTTTATCTTTGATAATAAGTTTAATAGTAGGACTGTTTAGTGCTGTGATTACGGCACTGTGGTTAAAGAATACTGGAAGAACAAAAAGTCGTCAATAAACTTAGATCTTGCATCAAGCTGAATATTGGCCTGTGAAGTTAGGGAACAGGCAACAGGCAACAGTGATAAGATTCGACTGTCTTATTCCCTCATTTTAGCCAGGTCACGGCACAACATATTTTACTCCCCCAGCTCCCCCAGCTCCCCCAGCTTCCTCAGCTCCCTCAGCTCCCTCAGCTCCCTCAGCTCCTCAGCTCCTCAGCTCCCCCACTCCTCAGCTTCCTCAGCTCCCTCAGCTCCTCAGCTCCTCAGCTCCCCCACTCCTCAGCTCCCTCAGCTCCCTCAGTTCCCCCAGCTTCCTACTGCCGAGGACCCTTAGCTAACCTCTGGTTATTGTCTAACGCCGGAAGAGCATCAAGAATTGCATCCCGGATGATAGATTCTGACTCTCGACTCAACATCAAGCGAAAGCAATCACTAACCTGCCTTTTCTCAGATAGGCGCAGACGATATTCTACTCCCCAGCTAGTCAGTTGCCGTACAGCCAACAGGCGCTTTAAGGGGTCAGTATTCGTCAGCTCCCTTAACATTTGTTCAAGCTTAGTATCATCGGGACTCCCCTGGTGACTGATAATTTGCCAAACTAGGAGAATAAGAATAGTCAGAGTACCTAAACCTTGCAGAATCGTACTAGCAGTAATCCAAGAACTATCGCCATTGACGAAAATCGCCAGTGCCATGTAGATTCCCAAGGTAGCAATACCACCACTACCAATAGCTATAGTTAACTGCCTATTGGAACCAAAGAAAAACTGGCGTAGATTAGACCAGTAAAGTTGCCAGTCCCATTCTTGCATCAAGTAAACCAACAACATCACCAACACACCAGCACTAGTAGCCAATAGCAACTTCCAATTCCACAAGAACATTGCCACAACGCTTGTGAGAACCATCAGCCAACCGACCGGCACCTGAAATCGGTGTGGGTAAAGCTGTTTGAACACTCGACTTTTAACTTTGAGGGGCAACCAATCTTCTATCAATTGGAATAATTGTTGCCACCAAAATGACGCCTGTGCCACGAAGCTTTCCTGTCTTACTGAGAATATTGACACTTCTGTCTCAATATTCGCCCATTTTAGCAGCGAACGATGACCTTACCAAATTTTTCAATAGACCTACTTGCATAAATCTCTATCCCACACCCTGCCTAGTAGAGTGCGACGGAAGTAACCCACCAGTTTGAGTCGATAGAATCTTTACTCTATAAGCATTCTGAATTCTGAATTCTGAATTCAGAATTCCGCGTAGCGGTACAAGTGTCCTCAAATTCAAAGCACAAATCAGAGATCGTCACTTGACCATCAAAAGCATAGAAGTAAATCCGAGAAATATTCGCCTTTTCTATCTCCACCAGTATATTCGGCGGAATTTTTGAGTCGGAAGTAGCTAGATTAGAAGATCCGGTTGAAGTTGTGACTAGGAGTGTGTTATTTTCATCATAAGCAGACAAAACGGTGGGGTAAGAACTAGTAACGTAACAGTACAAAGCACTAATAGGTCTTGAAAATCTTGCTTCCATCCAGCCGTTTTTGGGAGCAGCCATCAGAACTTTAGTACCAGAGAGAGCAGGATAAGCTGGGTTTGAAGGTTCTATCGCGATCGCATTTTTCCATGTAATTCCATAGGGACGAAATTGATGCTCTACAACCTCAAAACACTTCAGGTCTTCCAGTTTTAAGCAAACACGAGAGGCTCTCATTAAAATTAGATTAGAATCATGTTCAGCTGTACCCCAGCAAGGAGAGGCCATCACAGTTTGTCGTTTAACGAATTTCTTGGATGCTCGCAACCCTTTAGGCTGCCTGGATTCATTCACTTGAGCTTTCAGTTCCATTACCATAAAACTATAAAAAATTACTGCTAATTATCCAGTCTCTTAGAGTAAACACGAGCTAATAGTGATAACAGTTTTAACTACTTCAGTCTTGAACAATTTGTACATTGTTACAGTACAATAAAAACTACAAAACTTGGTCAAAGATTAATGCATTCAACCTTGTTTTTTTGAATATAAGCTGCCATAATTATCAATAACTAATTTTTCCTCCTCGAAAAACTTATCTAGAGCCTTTTACCGTTGAGCAGAGGGTAGAGCGAGGCGTGGTCAGTATGACCACAGCTTTACCAATAAGATACATTGCGTGTTAACGTGATAGTTGGACTTAATTAACTCTTTAATAAAAAAAAGCTGACCATTACAGAGTCTTGATTAAGTTTTTTATAGTAAATCTCCTTCAGGGATGGGGAAACCTCAATAAGCTGGGGAGAGAAGTCTGCTATAAATGAAGTACAGTACAGCTTGGGAGTGAGAGTATTTCTGCAAAAATGAGATGCTCCCGATATTTCTTGCATTATAGTCATTATTGTCTGATTAATGTAAATAGTGAGAATACGTAATTAAACAAAAAGACTCCAAGATGAGGTTAGTGAATTTACGGAAGAGCAGATCTTTGCTCAAGACGAGTTGCAACACTAGTACAAGGAGGCAGGAGAGAAGGCTCCGAGGCAGGAGGCTCCGAGGCAGGAGGCTCCGAGGCAGGAGGTAGTCCTGATGAAAAATTTTCACCACCATGCATGAAAATTCCTTTCTCTGTGTCTCCACATCTCCACATCTCCGCTTCTATTTTTAGATAAATTTACTGATGGATAGCAGTAGTGATCAATTGCACTCATGATTGAACCCAATGGCTTTAAACAAAACTCCCTAGTAACCTCTCTAGGAAGAATGGTGTATTACACCGCTGAGGAAACTCCTTGGCTCTCCAATGAAACTTCTGAAACAGAAAAGCGACCAACACTAGTGTTCTTACATGGCTTTGGGGGTGGTTCGTCTGCTTATGAATGGTCAAAAGTTTACCCAGCATTTGCCAGTGACTATCAAATTCTCGCACCTGACTTAATCGGTTGGGGGCGTTCAGAGCATCCAGAACGAGATTACCAGATAGATGACTATATTACTACTATCATTGAGTTCCTGCAGCAAACTTGTGAAGAGCCCACATCTGTGGTAGCTTCTTCTCTCACAGCAGCATTGACCATCCGAGCTGCGATCGCTCGTCCTGATTTGTTTAAGTGCCTAATTCTCACTACTCCAGCAGGATTATCTGATTTTGGGGAAGACTACAACAACAGCTTGTTTGCTCAATTAGCCAATACTCCCATACTTGACCGCTTGATCTATAGTACAGGTATTGCCAATAGCGCTGGGATCAGCAGTTTTTTGGAAAATCGCCAATTTGCTCAGCCTAACCGCATTTACCCAGAAATTGTTGATGCCTATTTAGCTTCAGCGCGACAACCGAATGCAGAATATGCAGCTCTTGCTTTTGTGCGCGGCGATTTGTGCTTTGATTTATCCCTGCACATTCCCCAGTTGACTACTCCGACAGCAATCCTTTGGGGAAAAAAGTCTGAGTTTACTAGTCCAGAAATCGGCAAACGTCTTGCTGCTCTCAATCCTCAAGCAATTCGGGTTTTCCAAATTCTAGAAGATGTGGGATTAACTCCCCAGTTAGAATTACCTGCGGTGACAATTGGTTTAATCCGACAATATTTGAAATTACTTACCAAAAATTGAGTAAAACAAGAATTTGGGCGATCTAAGCTAAAAGAAATCCCTAATTTAATTTTGTATAATCAAAATGACTTCCAAAATCTGGCCTTACGTTACTCCTGGTATCCCAGATCATTTATTTGAACGCTTACCAGGTATTCGTCTAAGTAAGAGAGAGGTGCGATTACTGTTGCTCGGTGCTCTCCGGTTGCAGCCGAATTCTGTATTGTGGGATATTGGTGCTGGAACCGGTACAATTCCTGTAGAAACGGGTTTGCTATGTCCTCATGGTAAAATCATTGCAGTAGAAAAAGACGAAGAAGTAGCTAACTTAATTCGGCGCAATTGCCATCACTTCGGTGTCCAGAATGTAAAAGTTATTGAAGGTAGTGCTCCAGAATGCCTCAAAAATTTACCCCAGCTACCTGATAGAGTTTGCATTGAAGGAGGACATCCTATTAAGGACATAATCAAGGAAGTTTGGCGATATTTACAACCTTCAGGAAGAGTAGTTGCCACAGCAAGTAATCTCAAAAGCCTTTATGCTATCTCTGAAAGTTTAGCAGAGTTACAAGCTCGCAATATTGATGTTGTGCAATCAGCAATCAATAGACTAGAAACCAGGGGAGCTAATCAAACCTTTGCTGCCGTCAGTCCTATTTTTATCTTAAGTGGAGAAAAAATTTAGAATTTAGAATTTAGAATTTAGGAAAAAATCGTCATCATAGATTAACTTCAGGAAGAGCAAAAACTGATTTATCAATTCCCAATTCCCAATTCCCGAACAACAAACAACAAACAACAAACAACAAATGACGATGATTAATTCTTCATGTAATAAGCAAGAAACCCCATAAATAATAAACCCATCCCTCCAGCTAGGGGGTTACCATCAACACCAGTAATCCAGGGAGAAACTTGACCAGAATATTGCACCAGTTGTCCGACATTAATAATGTAGTAACCCCAAACCAGTCCCGCATGAAGGCCAATAGATAAACCCAGACGCCCTCTAGTTGACCACTTTGCCCAAACCAAAGTCAACCCTAGGAGCAACAAAGCGGGAAATGCTGGTAACATGCGAATCATCTCTGGGAGAGGTTTGGTAAAGTGCAGCAGCGCAAAGATAATAGCACTAGTCCACAGTGATAGTCTTGGGCTGTAATCCCGTTGTAATTCTTCTAATAGCCAGCCTCGGAATACCAACTCCTCAGCCAAGCCAATTCCTAAGGCACTGGCTAATCCTTCTCCAATCAACTGCCATAATGCCAATGCAGGTGTTTGGAATTTCAGCCATCCTAGTAATCCCTGCAAAGTAAACAGACTAAGGGTCATCAATAAACCAGTGACCAATCCCTTAAATAGATCTATACCATTTTGTCTTGTTCGGACTAGACCATAACTTTGCAGTAATCGGGGTTGTTGATAAAGCTGTTTGCCCCACCAAGGGGTTAAAAGCAAAAAGCCTCCAAACAACAGTCCCATCGTGAGAATGGTAACTAAGTTGGGATCGTTTCCTAACCAGTAAATTGGTATCGCTATTGGTAGCCAAAACAATGCCAAGGTTACGAGGAAGGCTAACAGCCGCACTGGTGCTGGATATTTAGCTAATTTAGTGAAATTTGGAAGAAACAAATCAAATCTTCTGTTGCCTGTTACCTTATTTCCTGAAAGTTCCCGATGGGCGGCGCACCACCCCAAATGAAAGTCATAAACACTACCTCCGAACTCCTGCATTAGAGCTTTTTGACTGGTTTCTCACCGAGACTTGGGCTTAGATTTATTTAGTCTAAAATCTAAAATCTAAAATCTAAAATCTCAAGTCTTATTTCTTAAGAGCAGGGAGTATTACTCATCCGGCTCCATTGTGCTGGTTAAGCCGTGATTTTTCAAGGTTTCGCAGTAGAATTCCGCATGTTCTTGAGCACAGGTAATGACTAAAGCAATACCCGATACATGGGCTTCCATCATAATGTTGACGGCTTGCGGTTGAGTGAGACTGGCTACTGTGCTGATTAATACCTGCACCACATACTCCATGGGATTGAAGTCATCGTTATGGAGCAAAACTCGGTAACGAGGGGCATGTTTGCGGGCGGTTGAACGCTTCTCTATAGTCTCGACAGACAAAATTATACTCCCTTTAGTTCAAGTGTTATTGATATTTTACTATTGGCTACTTACAAGGTGAGAAAACCGAAATTTCCTGCTTGGTCGAGCCGCGATCGCACTTATTCCCAGGTTACAATAAATAAATTAACATTACTTAATATTTTAAGGTGATTAAACAAGTATTACCTACTGCCTCTACTACCCCAGTTCCTGGAATGTACTGGCAGTGGCGAGGACAATCGATTTACTACGTACAGACAGGACAAAGGCAGCCAGGACAGCCACCATTACTGCTTGTTCACGGTTTCGGAGCTTCCACAGACCACTGGCGCAAAAACATAGCCGAATTGAGCGAGGATTTTGAGGTGTGGGCAATTGACTTATTGGGGTTTGGGCGCTCTGCTAAAGCAGATTGGTCTTACAGTGGTAATTTGTGGCGAGACCAGTTGCATGATTTTATTACTGAGGTGATTAATCAGCCAGTGGTATTGCTGGGAAACTCCTTAGGTGGCTATTCCTCTCTATGTGTAGCAGCCCAGCATCCGGAATCTGTTGTTGGTCTAGGATTACTCAATAGTGCTGGCCCTTTTAGTGACACCAAGTCTCCTACTCCCAAAAATCCCGTAGCCGAATTCCTCGGTAAGCTCACTAAAACAATTTTATTGCAACCCTGGGCAAGTTTTCTCTTGTTCCAGTACGTCCGGCGACCCTCAATAATCCGCAAAACCCTCTCCAAAGTCTATATCGACCAGAGTGCAGTTACAGACCAGCTGGTAGAAGAAATTTATCGCCCTTCCTGCGATCCTGGTGCTCACAAAGTATTTGCATCAGTGTTTAAGTCACCCCAAGGGGAAAAAGTTGATGTACTCCTGACACAGATGAAATGCCCATTATTGATGTTGTGGGGAGAAGCTGACCCCTGGATGAATACTAGAGAAAAGGGAGCTAAATTTCGCCAATACTATCCTCAGTTAACGGAGCATTATCTCCAAGCCGGACATTGTCCCCATGATGAAGTTCCAGAACAAGTAAATAGTTTAGTGCGCTCCTGGGTATCAAGCTTTAATCATTTATCCTAGAAATAAGCTCTTTGCCCCACTTGATGGAGTAACCACAGATGGTACAATTTTCACCACTTTTGCGTCTACCAACTAGTGAGGAGCTACCCTGCTCCGATGAGACTCCTGTGGATAATGAACTACAAAACCTGATTCCTAATTTACTCTTATCTGTTTTGGCCTTCATCTGGCCAGAGCGCCAAGATTATTTTTTTGGTGTAGATATGGCTATCTACTACCTTTATGAAAATAAACGTCAACCGGCCCTGACTCCCGACGGTTTCCTCAGCATCGGTGTACCAAGGTGCTCTTCGGAAAAAGGAAGACTCAGTTATGTTTTGTGGGAAGAAAACAATATTCCTCCTCTGTTTGCCCTCGAAATAGTCTCCAAACACTACAACAATGAGTACGAAGATAAAAAGGAAAAGTATACTAAATTGGGAGTAAAATACTATCTAATTTACAACCCCAATCACTGGAAAAGAGATGAACACCAATCTTTTGAGTTATATCGTTTAGAGCAGGGAGAATATGTTTTACAAACAGGAGAACCCTACTGGATACCAGAAATAGGTTTAGGTATTGGTAGAGGTAAAATAACTTATGCGGGATTGGGGCGAGAATGGCTACTGTGGTATGACGAAGAGGGGAATGCTTGTCCTATACCTGAAGAAGTAGCCAAAACAGAAAGTCAACGTGCTGAACGAGAGCGTCAACGTGCCGACAAAGAAAGTCAACGTGCCGACAAAGAAAGTCAACGTGCCGACAAAGAAAGTCAACGTGCCGAACAAGAACGCCAACGTGCGGACCGAGTCCTCCAACAACAGCGACAAACTGTAATTCGACTCTTTTCCTTGGGTTTAAGCATAGAGCAAATTGCCACAGCCTGTAATCTCTCTATAACTGAAGTCAAGGTGATTCTGGAGCAACCTTAATCCAAAAGCCGTCATCACCTGAAGCACCAGATCTCCGGTCATAGTTAAAATAGCATTATGTAAATTCGCTAACCAGCTTACTGGTCAAAGAAGCCTATCGAAACTATCTACGGTAATCTCAAAGGTCTGAAGTCCAACCAGCTAAAACAGCTAAAACGGCTGTATCACCAGCGCTTACCAGGTACTTACTTAACTACGTCAGAGTTTGCTCAGCGACTGGCAGCCATTAGCAGTGATCTGAAACAGCCTTTGTGTACTTATATTAACCGCCGAGGGCAGGTAATTCGGGTGGCAGTTGGCACTCCTTCCCAGACTAGGATTCCACTAAGAGAATTACCACGCTATGGAGCAGAACGTTTATGTGGGATTCGCTGCCTTGCTACCCAACTTAAACCAGAAACTCCCAAACAATCTTATCTAACTGCTATGGCTATTCAGCGACTGGATGCCCTAGTTGTGCTGAATATTACCGATTCAGGATTTGAGAGAAGGGGTGGCGGTGCCACAGGTTATATCAAAGAAGCCTATTTTGCTCATTTGCTACCTCCTAGTGAGCAAGAACTAAATTATCCTGAGAATACTGACAGTAGTAACTTTGGACTGAACTGGACTATCTCACCACCTCTAAGCCTGGATATTCTCACCAACCAAGATTTCCTGGATTTAGTTGAAGGACTAGAAGCTGAATTCAGCCGACAGTTTATGGTTCAACAATTAGATGCCAGAGATATCGAACAGGACCGGGTGCTGATTATTGGATTAATGACTCAACAGATAACTTCAGAGCATTTTCGAGATAGTTTAGCAGAAATCAGGCGGTTAGTGGAAACTGCTGGTGGTAAAGTGCTACAGACAATGCAGCAAAAGCGATCAAGCCCCCATCCCCAAACGGTAGTTGGTGCTGGTAAGGTTGATGAAATGGCTCTGATTGTCCAAACTATAGGAGCGAATTTGGTAGTCTTTAACCGAGACCTTTCCCCTGCTCAAGTCCGCAACCTTGAATCCCGACTTGGTGTCAGTGTAGTAGATCGTACAGAAGTAATTCTAGATATTTTTGCCCAAAGAGCTCAATCCCGTGCTGGTAAATTGCAAGTAGAACTCGCCCAGCTAGAATACATGTTACCCCGCCTTACCGGTCGTGGTCAGGCAATGTCACGGTTAGGTGGTGGTATTGGTACTCGTGGTCCTGGTGAAACTAAACTGGAAACTGAACGCCGTGCTATTCAACGTCGCATTGCTAGATTACAACAGGAAGTGAACCAGTTGCAGGCGCATCGCTCCCGACAGCGGCAACGTAGACAAAAGCAAGAAGTTCCCACCGTAGCGTTAGTTGGTTATACCAATGCAGGGAAATCCACTCTGTTAAATACACTAACTAATGCAGAAGTTTATACTGCGGATCAGTTATTTGCCACTCTTGACCCTACCACCCGAAGGTTAACAGTTTCCCAAGCCGTAACCGATGAACCAATCTCGATTCTACTCACCGATACTGTAGGATTTATCCACGAACTACCTCCATCTTTAGTAGATGCCTTCCGTGCCACTCTTGAAGAAGTTACTGATGCTGACGCACTATTGCATGTAGTAGATTTATCCCATCCTGCATGGCAAAGTCACATTAGTTCTGTGATGTTGATTTTGTCAGAAATGCCGATTACTCCAGGACCGATACTAGTGGCTTTCAATAAAGTCGATCAGGTTGATAGTGAAACCTTAGCATTAGCTCAAGAAGAATTCCCTCAGGGAGTCTTTATTTCTGCTAATAAACGTTTAGGACTAGAAACCCTGCGTCAAAATATAGCTCAGTTAATTCATTATGCGATCGCGCTTTAGTTGTTGTTAGTTGTTGGTTGTTTGTCATTGGTTATTTGTACCCTATATTCAGCTAATGAATATGGGGAGGAGCTATTTAGGGTCTGCTGAATAAGTCGATTGACTCGGGTTTTGAAGTAATAAGTAATAAGTAATAAGTAATAAGTTAAGAGATCAAGAGTAATTGAGGTTTAACTAACAGTGAAGTTTTACTACCATCCGATTTCTGGCAATGCACGTCGAGTCTGGATTGCTTTACTTGAAAAGCAGATTCCCTTTGAACCAATTTTGCTCAAACTCGACGGGGATCAATTTCAACCTGAATTTGTCGCTATTAACCCCTTTCATCATATTCCTGTCATTGTTGATGATGGGTTTGAAGTCGTAGAATCTTTGGCAATTTTAGATTATCTAGAAGCCCAATATCCCACTCCTTCCTTGATGCCGCAGGAGGCAAAAGCCCTCGCAACAGTGCGTATGGTTGAGTTAGTTACTATTAATGAACTTGTACCTGCAACAGTGCCTCTGATGCAACAGATGCTACAGCTACCCGTCACTACTGAAAAAATAGAGACTGCACAGCAACGGATTGCAAATGTTCTTAGCTTTTTTGAGAACAAACTAAGTAATACTCCCTACTTTGTTGGAGAGAACTTAACTCTGGCTGATATTGTTGCCGGAAGTTCGAGCCTTTTCCTCAGTTTCATGGGTATACCGGTAGATAGTTACCCTAAAGTGAAAACTTGGCTTGAGCAACTTATGCAGCGAGAAAGCTTTGTCAAAACAGCTCCTACTCCGGAGGAAATAGAAGCTGCGAAACCAATGGCAAAAAAACAGTTAGAAAAACTCTAATTTTTTGAGCGATCGCACTAAAGAAGTTAAGCTAAAACTCTACTACCTGCAAGGACTTCAGGAATCCAGCGGGAAGCGCTGTTACGAGGTACAGTAAAACGATGAGAAAAAAATTTATCCAATCTTGACAACTGATTCAGGTGTACCTCATTGCAGCGGTAACCGCTGTATGTGATCGCATATCTTGTAGCAGGGGTAACGAACTTTAAGTCAGAGTTGGGTTTTACTACTTCCAACCAACCTAATTGGAACTTCACACCCCAATTGTGGCACTAGCATCTTGCCAATTCTGATATTCAAACAGGCTAGAAGCCTGTTCCACTAGAGATTGTTCCCTAATTTTCACCAACTCTGCCATATTTCGGCTACCATATTTCAAACCAGAAGCATGTGTTGGTGCTGAAGATAGGAGTGAAAGGATGACAGATGTTAAGAGTGATACCCAAGCAGATATCTGTATTGTCGGCGGTGCGGGTCATGTGGGTTTACCCCTGGCTTTAGTCTTCGCCAGCAAAGGTCTGCGGGTACTAATTTTCGATATTAATGAACATACATTAGAAACCATTAAACAAGGTATTGTTCCTTTTATGGAGCATGGTGCAGAACCATTGCTTAAGCAAGCCTTGGAAAAAGAGCTATTATATTTGTCTTCTAATCCAGCGGATGTGGCTAAGGCTACCACCACAATTATCACCATAGGCACACCGGTTGATGAATTCCTTAATCCAGTGCTGAAACTGATTAAGGACTGTATGGAAGATTTATTGCCTTATTTATCCTGTGGTCAACTGCTGATTTTACGCTCTACTGTTTATCCTGGTACCACTGAATGGTTAGATAAGTACCTAAGCTCTAATGGTAAGCAGCTCAAAATCGCTTTTTGCCCAGAGCGAGTTGTGCAAGGACATGCGATTGAAGAGTCCCAGAAATTGCCCCAGATTGTGAGTGGTACTACCCCGGAAGCGGAACGAGAGGCAGCAGAACTTTTTAGCCTAATTACTTCTGAGGTTGTTCACCTCTCCCCGATGGAAGCGGAGTTTGCTAAGCTACTCAACAATGCCTACCGCTATATCCAATTTGCTGTCGCCAACCAGTTTTACATGATTATGAACTCGGCTGGGGTAGACTACCATCGGGTCTTACAGGGAATGAAGCAAAATTATCCCCGCGCCAGAGACATCCCTATGCCTGGTTTAGCTGCAGGGCCTTGTTTATTCAAAGATACGATGCAGTTAGCTGCTTTCTCCGACAATCAGTTCAGTCTAGGTCATGCCGCTATGCTGGTCAATGAAGGCTTGGTTATGTACTTAGTTGATGAAATTGCTAAGAAATATCGCATTGAAAGGCTGACTGTAGGACTATTGGGGATGGCATTTAAAGCCAACAGCGATGATATTCGCTCCTCTTTAAGTTACAAGCTCAAAAAGATTTTAGAGTTTCGTGCGAAAGAAGTCCATACGACAGACCCCTACGTTACGACAGACCCCACTTTACTACCTCTAGAAACAGTAGTAGCTAAAAGTGATTTGCTGATTTTGTGTGTGCCTCATAGTAACTATCGTCACCTGGATACTAAGGGTAAACCGGTAGTCGATATCTGGGGTTTCTTGGGTAAAGAGGCTTTAGTGAGTAGCGCAGTTGGTGGTTGATTTTTGATTGACGCGGGGATAGGGAGATGGTGAAGCTGAGGGGGCTGAGGGAGCTGAGGAAGCTGAGGGAGACAAAAAATCTAAAACCTACCACCTAACACCTAACACCTAACACCTAACACCTAACACCTAACACCTAACACCTAACACTTATGAGCCAAGATAAAATCAGGGTAGGAGTAGTCGGCATCGGCTTTGGACAACAAGTGCATGTTCCGGCTTTTCGAGCAGATGAGCGGTGTGAGGTAGTTGCTATCTGTGCTAGTAATCTATCGAGAGCCTCCCAAATAGCAGGTAAATTGGACATTCCTCAAGCTTTTGGGGATTGGCAGGAACTGATTGCTCAGCCAAATATTGATATTATCTCCATTGCGACTCCTCCTAACATCCAACCAGAAATTGCGATCGCGGCTCTTGCTCAAGGTAAGGCTGTGTTTTGCGAAAAACCCATAGCAACATCCGCAGAAGCTGCCGAGAAAATGGTAGCAGTTGCACGGGAGCAAGGCTTAGCTAATATGGTGGACTTGGAATTCCCCGAAATTGAGCCATGGCAACAGGCAAAATTAATCCTGGATAGGGGTGAGCTTGGTAACTTAAGACATGTAGCAGTATCTTGGAATGTCGAGACTTATGCGAATAGGAAGGGTCTCGACTCCTGGAAAACCCAGATAGAAACTGGAGGAGGAGTACTACATTCTTTCATTTCCCACTCTTTTTACTATCTGGAGTGGCTCTTAGATCCAATCACTAGGCTCTCCTGTAGTTTATTTCGTGCTCCAGGAGACGAACGGACAGGAGATACTTTTGCTAATCTTTGTCTAGAGTTAGAGTCTGGTATCGCAGTATCCCTTTCTGTCAGTAGTCATGCTTTCCTAGGTAATGGTCATCGCCTAGAATTCTATGGAGATGTAGGGACGATGGTACTGGATAATCCCACATCTGATTATGTTGGTGGTTTTCGGTTACTCAAAGGAACCCGTGAGTCTAAGTCTTTGGAAATTATTGATTTAGGTGATAGCTCCCCCAAAGTTCACCAAGATGGACGAATTACTGTAGTTGGCAGCTTAATAAAGCGCTTTGTTACCTGGCAGGCAACCGGAGTTCCCGACAAGCCAAGTTTTACAGAAGGGTTACGAGTGCAGCAATTGCTAGAAGCAGCTCAATTGTCTCATGAATCTGGTAGTTGGGTTCCTTTGAAGGCAGGAGGCAGAAGGCAGGAGGCAGGAGGACGAACCCACCCCTAACCCCTCCAAGGAGGGAGACCGGAGGCAGGAGCAGGAATGAAGTACATCCAATTCCCAATTCCCGATTCCCAATTCCCAATTCCCAAATAACCAACAACAAATAACAAACAACAAATGACAAAATCATATTTAGTAACTGGTGGCACTGGTTTTATCGGTTCGGCACTGGTGCGTCGCCTGGTAAAAGAGGGTCATCAAGTTCGCGTTTTGGACAATCAATCTAGGGGTTCTGCTGCTCGTTTAGCAGATATTACCGATGAATTAGAGTTTGTCTCTGCGGATATTAGAGACCCAGAAGCAGTACAAAAAGCGGCTAAAGGGGTGGATAGTGTCTGTCATCTCGCCTTTGTTAACGGCACAGAGTTTTTTTACAGCAAGCCGGAGTTGGTGCTGGATGTTGGCGTTAAAGGAATGGTTAATGTTATTGATGCTTGCTTGAAACATGACATCGGTGAGTTAGTATTAGCCTCTAGTTCTGAAGTTTATCAAACCCCTCCCACTGTCCCCACCGACGAAACTGTTCCCCTTTATATCCCTGACCCTTGGAATCCTCGCTATTCCTACGGTGGTGGTAAGATTATTAGCGAGATTATGGCTTTGAATTACGGTAGGAAGCATTTTGAGCGAGTGTTGATTTTCCGTCCCCATAATGTCTATGGTCCAGATATGGGTTGGGAGCATGTTATTCCTCAATTTGTCCTGAGGATGAAGGCTTTGTGCCAAGAAGATACTAATCCCATGCCGTTTAAGATTCAGGGAACAGGGGAAGAAACCCGCTCCTTTGTGTTTATTGATGATTTCATTGATGGTGTAATGGTTGTCCTAGAGAAGGGAGAACATCTGGGCATTTATCATATCGGCACAATGGAAGAAATTGCGATCGCGCAATTGGCTCATTTAGTTGGAGAATACTTTGGGCGGCAAATTGAGATAATTAGAGGCGAATTAGCCAAAGGCGGTACCCCCCGGCGTTGTCCCGATATCAGCAAACTTCAGGCATTAGGGTATCAACCCAAATTTTCTGTCCGAGATGGTTTGCCGATTATTGCCAAATGGTACGATGAGAACGCTCATAAAGCGCCATCAGCATGAAGGGTTGTTTGTTATTTGTTGTTTGTTGTTTGTTGTTTGTCTTTTGTGGCAATGACTAATGACCAATAACCAATGACTAATGACCAATGACCAATAACCAATGACTAATGACCAAATGACAGAAAATATCCAACTTGCAGCAGGAAGCGGTTCGAGTGTGGTCGTGAACAACTGCCAAATTTCTGGTAGTACTGATTTGCAGCCAATACTGTTTTTAGGCTATCTCCCACCAGTAAATCAGATGCGCTCCATTGGGGAACCTCCCCAAGAACAACCAGCTTATCCAGCACAATTGCTCTACTGTCCTGAGAGTAAACTAGTGCAAATTGGTTTAATCGTAGACCCGAATATCTTGTTTCCACCGGAGTATCCTTACACTAGTGGTACAACAAAAATTCTGCGAGACAATTTTGCCGAACTTTACCAGGATTGTCAAACCATTATTCCCCTAACGGCAGAAGATTTAATTGTCGATATTGGCTCCAATGATGGTACTTTACTGAGCAATTTCCACAATGGTGGTCATCGTGTTCAGGGAATCGAACCTACCCAAAGGGGAGAGATTGCCAACGAAAAGGGCATTCCCACTGCTATCGAGTTCTTTGGTAGAGAAATTGCCACTAAGGTTAAAACTGAGCAAGGACCAGCTAAGGTGATCACCGCGACTAATGTCTTTGCTCATATCGAGAATGTCCACGAAATTGTCGAGAGTATCCTCTTGTTACTAGATGATAAGGGAGTATTTATCTCAGAATCTCACTATCTACTGAGCTTAGTCGAGACTCTACAATACGACACTATTTATCACGAACACCTGCGCTACTACTCCCTCCAAAGCCTAGAATACCTGTTCAATATGCATGGATTGGAAGTAATTCATGCCAAGCGCATTCCTACCCACGGCGGTTCCATCCGAGTTTATGCTGCCAGGAAAGGAGCCTATCCCATACAGCCATCGGTCAAGAACATTCTAGATGAAGAACTAGCAGTTGACCTTAATAACCAAAAGTTAGAAGAGTTTAAACAGAAAGTTGTACTCTCCAAACTTCAGTTACACTCATTGTTGCTCGATATTAAACAACAAGGACACCGCATATATGGTATCGGTGCTCCTTCTAGAGCCAGCACTTTGATTAACTATGTGGGTATTGATGACAGCATTTTGGATTGCGTTGTCGAAGTTAAAGGTTCTTACAAAACTGGCAAATATATGCCCGGTACCTTAATTCCCGTCATCGAGGAAACAGCTTTGTTTGAAGAACAGCCAGAATATGCCTTGTTGTTATCATGGCATATTGCCGAAGAATTGATGCCTAAGTTAACCCAAAAAGGCTTCAAGGGTAAATATATTGTTCCCTTACCAGTTCCCAGAATAGTAGAAATCCAGCAATAAGGAACCTCTAAATCACAAAAATTCTATCGCTGGAGGAGCTGAGGAAGCTGAGGGAGATATATACACTCACCAATTCCCAATTCTCAATTCCCAATTCCCAATTCCCAATTCCCAATTCCCAATTCCCAATTCCCAATTCCCAATTCCCAATTCCCAATTCCCAATTTCCAAAACCTCATTCAAATGAGAAACGCTATAGACATCATTATCCCTGTTTACAACGAAGGTGAAAATATCATCAATGTGATTGAACCTCTGCGTTGTTTAGTCAAAACTCCCTTCCGGATTTTGATTTGTTATGACTACGACGAAGACAATACTTTGATCGCCTTAAAGGAGTACCAAAATGCTCCTTTAGTTGATATTCTGCTAGTTAAAAATCAGGGAGCTGGTGTTTTTGGAGCAGTCACCACAGGAATTGAGCACAGTAGCGCACCCGCAGTCATTATTATGCCAGCTGACGATACTTTCAATGCTGGCATTATTGACCAAATGTTCCACAAGTTTCAAGAGGGGTGTCAAATCGTCGCAGCTAGCCGATTTATACCAGGTGGTTGTATGGAAGGATGCCCTTGGTTAAAGGCTACCTTAGTGAGAACCGCTGCTTTTACCCTCTATTACATTGCTCGTTTACCAACTCGCGATCCCACCAGTGGCTTTAGACTATTTTCTAGTAAAGTATTAGAGCAGATTGAGATTGAGTCTGCTGAAGGTTGGGCTTTTAGTTTAGAACTGTTGGTGAAATGTCACCGACGGGGATGGCAGATTGGTGAAGTACCAGCTAAGTGGTTTGAAAGAACCAAAGGTCAAAGTCGTTTTCAGGTACTCAAATGGGTTCCTCTCTATCTGCGTTGGTATTTTTATGCACTGGCTACCACTTTTTTACCTTCGCGACTTCTCAAATCCCGGAATTCTTTAAGAAGTCCGGGCTCTCAACCCACGATCAATCGCTAATTAGGACTACCAATGAATTATTGTCCGGGAGCTCAACTGACAACAAATATTCCTAATCAACTACGTATAGCTTGAGCCGCTAAATAAAGCTTGCTCCACTCCCCCATTACCTGACTGGTCTTCAAATTTAAGTTTTTAGCGATCGCTTCTTTAGTTGCACCAGCCTTCAGTAGCTCAAAGATTTGTTGCTGCTGGGGGGTGAGATTGCGCACAAATTCTTGTAGTTGGCTTGGTGTTAGTCCTAGGGTATTTTCCTGCAAAGAAGTTTCCAACCAGTTGGCAACTAATTCTTGCTTGTCTTTAACCGCAAATACCCGAACCGCATGATAGCTGATTTTTTCCCGTAGTCGATACACTTCCTTAACTGGCTTATTTAAAGTACGGGCGATTGCTTCTTGAGTTTGTCCTTGCAGGTAAAGCTGGAGCCACTTCACAGCATCTTCTCCCAAGTTTTGGCTGAGGTAAGCTTCAAATTCTTGGCTGACAGACTGGCGCAGACTCCTTTGCTCTTCAACATTTTGCTGTTGTTGGTATTCAAACTGTGCCTGGTTATCCAACAAACTAATTTGCGCATCAGCATCATCTAAATTCAGTGAATCTGACAGTAAGTGTACTCTGCTTCCCTCTGGTACATGAGTCATACCAGAACGCTGAGAGCGACGCAGAAAGTTAACAAATCGATAAACTAGTAGGGGTTGATTACGAATTGGGCGTAGACAGTACTCTTCAATGTCTGTAAGTAATAAGCTGTCCCGGAGGCGAAGGTCTGGAGTACATTGAGCAATCCAGGTTATTTGCTTCTGGATGTAGCGATCACTATTTAATAATTCTTGTATCACTTCTTGCAAGACATCTGCCACAGCCCGGTGGCGATCACGACTGAGGGAAATCCAAGTACGAATTTTATTACGTAATGCGACTAAACTAATTAACCGAGTCATTAAATTCCGATAAGCTTGCTCAGGTCCTACCCCCAAGTAGCGCTGGCGCAAGATCCTGTACTTATAGTCCATACCTTGCTTAGCAATGGCTAATTGGCTCGGTGTCATCTTATCAAAGCGTTCTAAGTTTTCTCCGAGTAACCAGCAGATAATACTGTTTCTGGTAGCGGGACTTTGATTGGGGTAGTCACTTAATAAGCGGGATTTCCAATCTTTCTCCAGTAAGTCTGCCAACTTTTCCATGAAATTGCTTTCCTCGAACCCCTGTGTTACAGTTAGCGTCTGCATGACAATCCTCTCTTACTGAAATTAATTTGAGCTGGTTTACCTAGTAGATAAGAGTGATTGCACCCCCACGAGACTTCGCCGCAATAGTCCGAGTGGCACATTAAGAGAATATAGTCTTTCTCGTTTTGATGAGGTACACAGTTAACAGTTAACCTCAAAGTCCCCCGTGGAAACAAGAGCGTAGCATCCTCTGGCTTCCCCCTTTCAAAGGGGGACGGGAGGGGAATTCAAGGGGGATTGAGGGGGATAAATATGTACCTTAAGCTTGGTGAGAATTGCTATATTTATTACTTCAATCTTTCATCCTTTTTGAAAGTGTCTGAGAGCTGAATCTAGTTTGGATATGTCTGAGATCACAATTTTTGGGACATTTGATCACTCCTAGTCAATCTTAAGTTTCTTCAGTTAGTCACGGTACTACTATATAGTTATCAGCAAAATCGCTAAAAATTATGCAATCTGTAGCCAATTAGATTAATGTTTCTTCTCATTATCTCCATTGGGCTCCCTTAAAAAGGTCTAATGGAGAGGGATTCTACCATTATGGCTCCTTGAGGTGGTGAAAAGTTGAAGGTATCCGCATTAATCAAGGGATTGGCAATTCGTTGCACAATTTGTTCCGTGAACACAAAATTGCTTTCTTCATCTTTGAGAGCAAACTGCAACTGATTCAATATCGCGGTTTCCGGGTCAACGAATGCCTTAAAGAGTAATTCTTCTTCTGGCACTGTATATTCGTAGATATAGTACTCTTTATCCTGAACAATCTGCTTCCCACCATTGAGGTTAGGATCATTAGACTGAAAATCATTAGATTTTAAAGTAACTTCAATTAGATCGACAATATTTTCATGGGTAATTTCTGCCTCTGGGAAGGATTCTCTAATAGATGCAGAAAACTCTAAAAATATTAAAGAGGAAAAACCAGTTAAAAACATTTCTGAAAAGTCTGCAGAGTTAGTTACAGCATATTGCTGTAAATCAGGACGATAAATCCAAATCTGGCTACCATCGGCTACAACGGTATAATTGACAGGAGTAGAAGACTCAAAGGATGGCAAAAAGGTTATCTCGGAACGAAATTTATCAGGAGCTTGGGTAAAAGTCTCAATCTCCACCAAATATTTCAAACTCAAGCCAGGAGCAGTCATACTTATTTCCATTTCTGACTGAGTTTGATAGCTTTCACTCCGGAGAAAGTTGGTAACAGTGTTTGCTAAGAGACTTAAATCAAGCTTCTCCTCTAATTGACTACCAGTTTCCTGCTTTAGAGGATAGCTAGTTTGTGCTTGCTCGATCTGGGGTAATTGGGCATAAACTGTAGAACATACTCCACTGATGGTAGCCGTTACTCCAAAAATGGTAACTACTGTTTGAAGGAAGTTCATGTTTGATTGCAATAGCAGGGTATTCATCATTTTACCTGCTTGACCCGCCAACGAGAGCGATCGCATGTTTGAAGGGGGGGGGCGAAACGCACTCGGGAGCAAGGCGTTAATTCCAAGGTTATCGGTAATAACTATAGCATTTGAAAAAGAGTCGTAAATTTAGATTGTAGTTTTTTTATTAAAAAAATAACTTTTTTATTCTTCCTTTTGACTCATAACTACTATTACCAGCTATTCAATCTTAATTATTTATTCCGAACTCTTGAATTTGCTAACATACTATAGGCAGTTTCCAGTGCTGATCTGTGTTTAATTCCCTTAGAACTATCCGCAATTTTGTAGTAGAAGGAGTGGGAGGCTCCAGCACGATCAAAAACCCCTAATCTATGAAGCATAGGAACTAATCGTTTAATGCTGTGGGTATTAACTCCTGTTACTTGTGCAATTTCCTCTACAGCTAGCCACTTGGAAGAGTCCTTAACACCAGCGTAAACCTGGATTAAATGGGGAAATTGGGACTGCATTTTTTCACCTCTTTCATCAAACTTTATTAAATTTCGAGGAAGAGTCTAACAAGTAGTTGTGAAAAAAATGTGAAATTGTTATTGGTCATTGGTCATTAGTCAGAGCTCACCAAGGACAAAAGACAAACCATTCTCGATTACGAGATCAAAAATAGCACAATTAAAATGATCGCGATCGCAAACATCAAACTACCTAGGATTATGTCCCCTGGACTATACTGGGGCTTGGTTATGTTGCTTTTCGGGAGCTGCTTCACTAACGTAGATTCTACTTTATCTCCCTTATCCTCCTTGTCTTTCTTGTCTCTGAGTCCCCGTGTCTCCGCGTCCCCATGTCCTCGCGTCTCCGCGTCCCTGCATCCCCGTGTCTCCATCTCCTCTATATGAATATCTTCCGGGATTACATCTTTCATTGGCTCTAACCATTCTGCTACCAGTTGAGCTTCTGATAACTCTGGATTAAGTTTACTGAGGGCTTCTTGCCACAGATCAACAGCTTTTTGTTTGTTGCCCTGTTGTGCATAGAGAATACCTGTATTTACTAAGGTTTGGCCTTCCTTGTTTCTATCTCCTAGTTTTCTAAAGTTGTTGAGGCTCTGTTCATAACCATCCCTAGCTTTAAGCCAATCTCCCTGTTGGGAGTAGATATTAGCTAGATTGCCCCAAGTCATCCCTGCTGCATGGGAGTCTCCTAACTTTTGGAAAATGCTCAGACTCTGTCTGTAGCGATCAATCGTATGCCCCCAGTCTCCTTGCCTAAAGTAAACTTTACCCAGGTTAGTTAAGGTGTAAGCTTCTTCTTGGGCATTGCCTAACTCACGGGTTGCTTCCAAAGACCACAATTGAGTTCGTTCCCAATCAGCCCAGTAGGCACGGTTATCAAAAAAGTTAACTAAGTTTTTGGCAAAGGGAACTACTATATCCCACGCCTGAGCTTGGTAAGCCCATTCGAGAGAGGCTAACAAGTTGCTACGCTCAATTTCAAACCAGTGTAAGGCTCCTGCTAGTAAGTTTTGCTCAATTGCTTCTAGAGATTGTTCTTTGCTTTCGACTAAGGCATGAGTTAACTGTTGGCGAGTTTGGTGGTTCAAAGCTTTGGTCAATTTCTGTGAATTTTCCAGATACCACCGTGCTACCCTCAGACGACCCGCTTGCCGCTCTGACCCTAGCTCCTCCTGAGCCAATTGCCCTCTGGCAAAGGAGCGCACCATATCGTGAAAACAGTAGCGCTCCTGCTGAGATTCTGTTTGACAAGCAGGCTCCAATAGTTGTCTCTCAACTAAATACTCCACAGACTCCTTGGCAACAGTTAGTTCAACATCTAACAAAGCAGCAGCTATGGGGAGGGAAAAATTTAGTCCATTTAATAATCCTAGTAAACGAAACAGACGAGCAGCTGTGGCATCCAACTCCTGATAATTGAGGGTAAGACTAGCTCGTACAGCTAAATCTCTCAAGTAGAGTTGTGTGAGTCTTTGTCGCTCATCAGCTAGTTGGTGTGTATATGCTACTATTTTCCCGTTGGGTTGATTCCGCAGAATACCACTAGTGATGCGGATGGCTAGGGGCAGTCTGTGACAAAGATTGATTAAGTTGTTGCTGGCTTCGAGTTCAGTTTCAGAAGGTTCTAATCCTACCAGACTTCGTAGCATAGCCAAAGCATCCGCTTCCGCCATTACTTCTAAATCAACTACAGTAGCTTCGGCAAAATTAGTAAACTGTTTGCGCGTTGTGGCTAAGACTCCACAGTTAGGACTATCCGGCAGTAAAGGACTTATCTGAGCTTCGTCGCGGGCGTTGTCCAATAGTATCAATGCTCGTTTATTTGAGAGCAAGGAACGGTAGAGTTGAGTTCTCTCTTTGAGAGTTTCAGGCATCAAACCGTCTTCGATACCCAAAGCTCGTAAAAAGCTGGCTAATATTGCCAATGGCTCTTGACTCTGACTCTCTGTTCCCCCCAGATTGATGTATAGTTGAGCATCTGGGAAATCTGAGTCCAATTTATGGGCAGCGTGGATTGCAAGAGTTGATTTGCCTACCCCTGCTATGCCAGTTACGATGCAGAGTTTATTGAAGGAGGAAATAGGGAATGAGGAATGGGGAGTAGCTTGTTGGGAGCTGTTGAGAGTTGCTTCTTCCTTGGGCATTGCCTGTTGGAGACAAGCTTTCACCTGCTCTAATTCTACTTGCCGACCTGTGAAGTGGGGAATATCAGGAGGAAGCTGATGCATTGATTCCGGTTGAAGCAAGCCACTTTTCAGCAACTGTATGACCCCTTTTTTGTCACCAGCTACCACACCTTCTAATAAATCCTGAAAAATTAGCTTGTACTGTAGTTTATCTTCAGCCATCAATTGCTCCGTTAGCTTCTCTTTCTCCTTCAGAACCCATTCCCTATTCCCTATTCCCTTTGCAAAGCGAGGCAAAAAACCAAGAACTTTTGACCTCATCGAAATGAGAAACCCTATATTTCAGGCATTACCAGGAATCAACAGTTCCATTGAAGTCATTAGAGTATTTAGTACAGAAGACCTCAGATTAGGATTAACTGTCACAATAGGAGGACAATTCTTATCCGTTACATAACCTAGCTGGAGCGTTATTTCTTCTGCAGACAAGGCTCCTGAACAATCCATATGAGTCAAACCAATAATCATCGGTATTTCGACTCTCTTTTCCATAAATGAGAGGATTGAGCGGGCATAGGGTAAATCATCAGGTCTATGGGCTGCTACCAGCAAGATATAAGCCTGAGCATCTTGAATTAAGATATCCCACATAAAATCAAAGCGAGATTGACCTGGTGTGCCGTAGATTTGTAGATCCAGATCAGGACCAAATTTGACCTTGCCAAAATCGAAAGCAACAGTAGTTTCTTGCTTTCCTATAGATGTGTCATCGGTGACAGTGCGTTCTATTTGTACAACTTCAATTTCACTGGCAGTTCGCACAAAGGTAGACTTTCCAGCTCCCACAGGCCCTGTTACTACTAAACGCATATTTTTCATTATATTTTGTGCTCCGCAAAAATGATTTTTTGCTGGTTTTTGTTCTAAGCGTTAGTGTAGATGTTTAAACTAGATGGCGAAATAGAGGATTTCCATACTATAGTGCAGTTTGACAAAAATAACCCGTCAGTTAAAAAAGGTAAAAAGCTTACTAAACAATCTTTCTTTCCTTCTGCCTTCTGCCTCGGAGCCTCTTGCCTTCAAAGCACTAGATTGGATTAAGCCAAAGCAGGCTTAAGTTCAGTAAGAGTACGCTTAATTTCTAACATCAGCACTCCTTGTTTTGCCGCCTTGCCAGCTAGTACAAGAAAAACCGCATCTTCACCACAACTAGTCAAAATACTAAAGCCTTCGTTGCCCTCAACATAGATGCGATCAATTGCACCTCTAACTAGTTCTTTCCCGATACGCTCCCCTAGAGAGAGCATAGCAGCAGACATTGCTGATACCCTTTCATCATCCATACCACCGGGTAAGCTCGAAGCCAGGGGTAAACCATCAGGAGTTACCATTGCTGCTCCCTGAACATCACTAGTACTGGTGACGAAGTTTTGTAGTATTTGTCCCAGCTTTTCAGAATTGATTGCCATAATAAAAAAATCCTTTGTTGTTTAGATAGTTGACAAACTGCTAAGAGTAGTTTGTTCCTGGCAGATACATCCTGGTTAGAAATCTCGTGACAAAGACCTGGTGGATAATTGATAAAAATTGTTTCTCTGGGTCTGAGCTGGTGGACTGACTACTTTCTTAGTTGCCAGTTGCTCAAAATTAGATTGAGAAAGCATCAGAGCCATTGAAGCCATAATAGCTTCGAGTACTGAATGTTTATCCCGAGGATTCACTGTCACAAATAGGGGTTGTTGTAACCTATTCATATAACCCAAACTTAACAGAATCTCTTCTGGAGACTTTGCTTCTGGCTCATCCATATGGGTTATACCAATGACCATCGGGATATTGACTCGTTGATTCATAAACGTAATAATCTGACGAGCTTGGCGGAAATCATTAGGTCTATGAGCTGCTACTAACACGATATAAGTGTGAGCTTTCTGGATCAAAAAATCCCACATGAAGCTGAAGCGAGATTGACCTGGAGTACCGTAAATCTGTACATCCATAGCAAAACCAAATGAAATCCGACCATAGTCAAAAGCAACAGTAGTTTTTTTCTTAAACTGGGCTGTTTGATCAGTAGCATTGCGTTCTGTACTGATAGCTTCAATTTGACTAACAGTCTGCACAAAAGTAGACTTCCCAGCCCCTGGAGTGCCAGCCACGACTAGACGCATGGTTTTCATTTGATTCTGCTCCGAAAGATTATCTAAAAATTCATCCAACCCGATTAACTCAGTAGCCAGTGAATTTTACATGGGGATTTTAACTCCCATGTAAAACATCGCATCTATACTGATGAAAGACCCTCTTTACTAATGCTGATGACCGAAGATTGAAGAATTGGAGATTGAAAATTTAAGATTGAATATGGCTTTTCTCATTGGCATGAGGTACAATAAGCTTTATGAAAGTTACTGTTAAGACACAGAAAATGTCTTTTAGACAAGTATCAATCTATAATATACAATCACTCAATTTACCATTCCCTGGCCTAGTCGCATTGATGGTAGTTCCTGAATCAAACTTGAGCCATCAAACCTGGCAGGAGGCATAGTAGTTCTAAGCCAAGCTCACCCTAAATTTACTCTGATGGCCAGATAGTTGCCAATTAATAGCCCCTTGATCAACCTACAATAATTTTAATGAAAATACAACCCAATTCTCTTATCAGGTGATCAAGGCTCATCAAACTTGTTCAAGGAACCAGTGTTGATTATGATTAAGCTACAAGACATTTATTTTGGCGACAATTGGCTAAGCTAGGCTAAGGCAGGCTTGAGTTCGGTAAGAGTACGCTTAATTTCTAACATCAATACTCCTTGCTTTGCTGCTTTACCAGCTAGTACCAGAAAAACTGCATCCTCACCACAACTAGTCAAAATGCTAAAGCCTTCATTCCCTTCAACATAGATGCGATCGATTGAACCTCTAACCAGTTCTTTCCCGATACGCTCTCCTAAAGAAAGCATAGCAGCAGACATGGCGGATACCCTTTCGTCATCCATACCACCAGGCAAGCTGGAAGCTAAGGGTAAACCATCAGGGGTTACCATTGCTGCTCCCTGAACATCACCAGTAGTAGAAACAAAGTTTTGTAGTATTTGTCCAAGTTTTTCAGAATTAATTGCCATTGTTGTGTTCCTGCTTATTCCTACTTCAATATCAGTTAGTGGGGTCTAGTTGCATACTTTGAAGTTAGTCAACTGAGCCTTACATAGAACCTGCACCAGTTTTGATCAAACGCCGGAATAGTCCCTCAGTCCAACCAGTTTCTTGGAGTACAGCAGCTGAACTAACTTCTACGTAAGCTTGCTCAATGAAAGCTAAATCAATCATGCAAATCCGGCTCAAAGCATCTAGCAATTCTAGAGGTTTGCCATCGGTGTCCAGACGCTTGCGAGCTTCATTAATTACGGTTGCCATGGCTGGGACAACATGTTGAGGTCCGATGCCAATTTGTACATGTACTAAGCCAATACGCCAACGACGATCAGCATAATTATTACCCCATTCATCCATTCCGGTGAACATTTCGGCAAACCATTGAACAAAAGTTTCCCGTAGGCGATGCATACGTCCTTCTTTTTCATCCAAAATAGCACTCATTTCTGGATCGCGACCCAAATAAGCATAAAAATGATCTGCCATTTCTGGAGCAATTTCTTTACCCCAATCAAGATTAGATTTTAGAATTTCTTTATCTTCTGGAGTGAAAGCAACACGCTTTTCCATCGTGACCATAAAGTCATGAGGATTTAAAGACATATATCTCCTTGTTGTCTCAATAACTAATCAACTACATTACTTTTCTAGCAATTTTATATTCTATTGTCTACTTTTTTAATTCAATATTTTATTGAGATTCAATGAAGATATTTTTTTGTTTTTAGAGTAATTTTATTTGCTGCTTTTGTAGAGTTTAAATTTATTTAATAAGTCACAATGTATGATTTTTTACTAATTTATAAGTAATTAAGACAAGATAAAACCAGGCCATTTCTCACAGAGGTGAAAAACATCCAATGCCGACAAATTTATTCCTTATTACTAATTTACAAAAAACAGAAATGAAAGTACCGACACCCAATGAAAGACACTATAAATTGGTTTTACCCAATCTTATAGGTTTTACTAATAAATAGGTTAATTTTACTCAACAAGATGAGAGCATAAGGTAAATCTCAAAAGGAAAAGAACTTATTTCTATTGCTTTTATTCTCTTCTTTGTTTGTTGATTGCTCTCCCAAACCCCGATATAACTCAACCTCTTCTCCTATTCTGGAATTACTCTGTCTCATCCGGATGGTTTATCAATTAATGAGCCCAGACTTGTCCATAATTTAAGATTTGTTTCAATGCTCAAAGCTTTGTGTATTTAGGTAAACTTAAGGACCTCAGCTGCTCAATTTACCTAACCCTCAGGAAAACCGAGACTTTTATTTTTGAGACTCTTGTGCTTGATGCTTCTCACCAGAGGACTTGACTTGTGCAAACTGCTTAACTTCGACCGCAACTTCTTCTAACGCGGAGAGTCGCTGCTCAATTTCTTCCAACCTCTGTTGAGAAGATGACATTCCTAGGTAGCTTCTTAGAGCTGCGATTACGATGTCTGACTTAGACTGCCCGGTTTGTTGCATCCGAGCCGCGATCGCTTCATTCAGCTCTGGAGATATTCTGACACCAAGGAATGGGTTGGCCATATTATCAGTTCCATAATTGCAAAGGGAGAAGATAACAACCAGATAATACCCTAATTCAAGCCAGAGTCTTAAAAAAATAAAATAAACGTTATCATAATGATAACAAAATTAAAATCACAGCATCTATTTGCTATGACCGTAATCAATGACTGATAATGCTTTGGTGGTTCTTTACCTGAACCAGCAGTTGCTCATTCACCCTGGCAGTCTTGCCCACAAATCCCAAGGGGTTTTTCTTAAGCAAGATGGTAGATCTATATATCTTAATCCGCTGCGATCGTCAACCAGCTCAAGTAGACAAATTCTATTTGCTAAATTCAGTAAGGAGTATTGATTAAACGTGGAAAACCACACAGAAAAAATCCTGGTGGTAGACGACGAAGCCGCCCTCCGGCGTATTCTGGAAACTCGCCTGTCAATGATTGGTTATGATGTAGTCACTGCTGCTGATGGTGAAGAGGCACTTCTACTTTTCTCTGAGGAAGCACCTGATTTGATAGTCTTAGACATAATGATGCCCAAGTATGATGGCTATTACGTTTGTAAAGAAATAAGAAAAAAATCTGATGTGCCCATCATTATGCTAACTGCCTTGGGTGATGTCGCTGATCGAATCGCTGGTTTAGAACTCGGAGCAGATGACTATCTCGTCAAACCCTTTTCACCGAAAGAACTAGAAGCTCGCATTGCTTCTATTTTGCGTCGGTTTAAATCTACCATCACTTCGACTTTGAGCAGTTCTGGAGAGATTCAAGTTGGTGCACTGCACATCAATACGAACAAACGGCGAGTTGATCGAGGCAATGAGCAAATCCGACTAACTGGCATAGAATTTGATTTGCTACAACTGTTAGTTAATCACTCAGGCAAACCAGTTTCCCGTGCCGATATTTTGAAAGCAGTTTGGGGAATCACCCCCATCTGCCATAGTGATTTGCGAATTGTTGACGTTCACATCTCTCGTTTGCGAGCCAAAATCGAAGAGAATCCCAAACAACCAGAATTTATTATCACCGCCCGTGGTACGGGCTACTTATTTCAGCGTATGGCTGAACTTGCAGAACCAGCGAGGGCTTGAAATCTCCCTTTGTTTCGGTATTTGAGCCGCTTTCTGCTAATGGCTAGTAACTGGTTATTAGCGGAAGGCGGTTTCTGGTGTCGATGAGAGCTGGGGAAGCTGAGGGAGCTGAGGAGATGGGGAGCTGAGGGAGATGGGGAGATGGGGAGATGGGGAGCTGAGGAAGCTGAGGGAGATGGGGAGATGGGGAGATGGGGAGCTGAGGGAGATGGGGAGATAGGGAGATAAAGAAAGAAGATGTTCCCAATTCTCCATTCTCCATTCCCAATTCCCAAACAACCAACAACAAACAACCAACAACAAACAACCAACAACAAATGACCAATGACAAAATTACTGTTGAGCAACTCCAACAGGAGATACAGCAACGTCAGCAGGTGGAAAAGGAACTTCGTAAGAGTCAGGCACTCTATCAAGGTATCGTTGAAGATCAAAGGGGATTGATTTGTCGCTTTTTACCCAATGGCAAAATTTCATTTGTTAACCAAGCCTACTGCCATTATTTCGGCAAGCAGCCAGAGGAGTTGATTGGCTACCAGTTTTCACATCTCATTCCGGTGGAAAACTCACCCCTTTTAGCAGATATAATTGCTGCTCTGAGTCCAGAAAGCCCGGTCTTGACGGCGGAATATCAGGTTATTTTACCAACAGGTAAGGTGCGTTGGCATCAGTGGACTATTCGTGGCTTCTATGAAAGCGAATTGGAAAGCGGTATTGTTCTGGAGACAAATTGCTTGTTTAAGTTACAGGCAGTAGGTTGGGATATAACAGAACCCAAGCAAGCAGATCAGGTACTCCAGGTAAGTGAAGAACGATATTGGCTGTTGGCAGAAAACTCCACTGATTTGATTTCTCGCCACAACTTAGCAGGAGTATATCTCTACGCTTCACCAGCTTGCCGTACTCTACTAGGCTATGAACCGGAAGAATTAGTGGGATTATCTAGTCAAGACTTGATTCATCCCCAAGATTGGGACAGTGCTCAGCAATGCCAACTTGATATTCTTCAAGTACAAGGTAGTTGTACTAGTTCCTATCGCATCCGCAAAAAAGACGGCAGTTATATCTGGTTTGAAACTACGAGTAAAACCGTGATTGCTCCAGATACTGGAGCCGCTAAAGAAATTGTCTCAGTTTCCCGGGATATCACTGAACGGCAGCTTTCCCAAGAGCGTCTGCGTCTGTTGGAGTCAGCAGTTACCAACGCCAACGATATTATTCTCATTACCGATGCCAATACGATTAATGGTTCTGGACAGAAAATTGTCTATGTTAACAAAGCTTTTACTCGGATGACTGGTTATTTGCCAGAAGAAGTAATTGGTAAGACACCCCGTCTTCTCCAAGGTCCCAAAACAGACCGCAGCCAGTTAAAAAAGATCCGGAATGCTATCCTTAAACAGGAACCAGTTCAGGCTGAGTTACTCAACTACTCTAAAGATGGTTCTGAGTATTGGACTGAAATCAACATTGTCCCTATTACTAATGAACGAGGGCAGTGTACCCATTTTGTTGCTATACAGCGGGATATTACTAAGCGAAAGCAAGCTGAAGCGGAAACGCTCAAAGCCCTAGCCAAGGAGCGAGAACTCAATGAACTCAAGTCTCGTTTTATTGCTATCACCTCCCATGAGTTCCGTACTCCTCTGGCTACAATCCTCTCTTCTGCGGATTTATTGGAGAAATTTCCCTGTACAGAAGAGGAAAAGCAGGAGCTGTTTAGCCAAATTCAAACTTCTGTCAAGCATATGACTCGGCTTTTAGAAGATGTAATGTTCGTCACCCGTTCAGAAGCAGGAAAACTAGAATTTAGACCTACTGAACTGGAGCTTGACCAATTCTGCCATACTCTGGTTAAGGAAGTGGCAATTGGCGTGGGTAAATACCATCGCCTTTCCTTGAGCAGTTGTGGTGAATACAACGGCTTGATGGATGAAAAACTACTCCGCAGCATTTTGAGTAATTTGCTTGCCAATGCCATTAAATATTCTCCCCGAGACAGTATAGTCAAGTTAAAGCTGACTTATCAGGATGACAAAGCAATCTTTCAGGTGCAAGATCAGGGTATCGGCATTCCTCCGGCAGATCAAGTGCATCTATTTGAAAGCTTTCATCGGGCCAGCAATGTTGGCACCATTTCCGGCACTGGGCTAGGATTGACCATTGTTAAGAAATGTGTCGAGCTACATGGGGGAGAAATCGCTGTGGAAAGCGAAGTGGACAGGGGCACTACTTTCACTGTCACACTACCAATGAACTATGAACCGTCAAAAAAAGAAAACTATTCTGGTAATTGAAGACCAGCAAGCAATTAGAACTAATCTTCTGAAGCTATTAAATCATGTAGGATTCCAGACCATCGGTGCAGAAAATGGTTTAGAAGGAGTGGAGTTGGCCACAAACCATTTACCAGATCTCATTGTTTGTGACATTATGATGCCGGATATGGATGGTTATGATGTGCTCCAAGAGATGCTGCAAGACCCAGAAACTGCTAGGATTCCTTTCATTTTCCTTACTGCCAAAGCTGACAAGTCAGATATTAGGCAAGGCATGAATCTGGGAGCAGATGATTATCTTACCAAACCATTCACTAGCGATGAATTAATCGACACAGTCATGGCTCGACTGGCAAAACAGGAAACTGTTACTCAACCCTATCTAGAGGACATGAGGCAAGCGACCAATGTTATCGAAGAAGTAGCAGGTAACATCCAGGAAACGGCGGTTCAGGTGAGCAAGTTATCCTACCGTGACTCCCTAACTAATCTGCCCAGCAGGAGAGCGCTGCTTCACTGGTTGCCAGGAACCCTTTTAGAAGCACAAGAACAGCAGGAGCAGGTTGCTCTTCTATGTTTAAATATAGATAATTTTCGCCATATTAATGGTAACTTGGGACAAAAAACTGGAGATTTATTACTCCAGGCGGTGGCAGAAAGGCTGCAAAATGCAGTAGCAGAAGAAAACGCTCTTGCCCGCATTAGTGGGGATGAATTTTGTCTGATTTTGGTAGGAAAGCTTCAGAAAAAAGATGTTGCTACATCGGCCCGCAACCTTCTTAATTCCATTACTCAACCCTACTCTCTCAATGAGAAGCAAGTATCTATTCAGGCTACTATTGGTATTACTCTCTATCCCCAGGATGGTAATAGCCCAGATCAACTACTGACGGCAGCAGATCAAGCAAGACGCTCTTGTCGGAAGCAGGGAGGTGGCAACTATCAGTTTTATGGCTCAATGACGGATAGAGTTAGTAATCCCTCATTGCTTCGTTAGTTATACAGTAAACTCACATCTTGCACTATGCATCATAAATACTGAATAAGGTAAATCAGAACAATCAATTTAAGTGCTGAAACAGTCAAATCTTATTACTTTTGCCAGATGAGCTGTTGCCTGTTGCCTACTTTCACCGGCCAATGTTCGACAGGCGTGCAAGATCTCAGGTAAACCTTATCCAGGTTTTGCTGTATAAGTCGATTGATTCGGGTTGTGAAGTAATTAGCGTTATCCCTATTCCGTTTGTAGGGGCGGGTTCACCGGAAACTTGGCAACAAAAGTGATAATTTAAATAGGGTCTGCTGAATAAGTCAGACAAGGGAGACAAGGAGGACAAGGAGGACAAGGAGGACAAGGAGGACAAGGAGGACAAGGGAAATAATAATTGTAGAGAACGCAAAATTTTCATCATTTGTGCAAGAAAAATGAGCCTATCAATACAATTTCCTTGCACTTTTTTAGGTAAAAAATGACTGAAAGCATTGTCTGGTATAGCTTACACACTTATGCAGCAAGCCCTAAATAAACCCGCCCCGGCGCTTTGTGTACTGCTTCTATCACCGGGGCGGGTTTAGCATACAGTTTAGCCAATACAGCACTTCCCGCTGTTACGAGGTACAGTAAAAACAACGAGGAAGAAATCTATCTAATCTTGATAACTGATTCAGGTGTACCTCATTGCAGCGGTAACCGCTGTATACTTACCGAATTGGTTAACCCGCCCCTACAGGTTAATAATTTACCAGTATTGACTTATTTTCCCAAGCCCTAGATAGGTGTATCTACCCCACACTAGCAATGACTTGAGCAATATCCTGAGGCGAAGCACCAATTGCTAAAATTGCGCTAAGGGGCGCACGTCGGTGCGCCCTCAACCCATTGGTACAACATTCAACAGGCAAGATGCCTGTTCCACAGTAGAATGTAGAATTTAGAATCAATTTTCTAAATTCTACATTCTAAATTCTACATTCTTTATTATTGCTCCATATATTCAATCACCTCGAAAATCTGCTGGAGAATGGTGGAATATTCCTTACTTGCAATAGTAGGAGAAGTCGAGCCGGATTCGATAATCTGATTACCAATAGCACTTTGTGCTCGTCCATTGATAACCTTAATCAGCTCTTCAGGAGTTGTCTCATTTTCCTGAGCAATGCTACCGAGTTTAGCAGCCGGATCATCCTCTTGAGTAATGACTTTGAGCGTCTCCAACTGATGTTTTGGCAATGCCAAGATGAATTCAGTCCATACAGATGCTAAATCATCTTCAAGTTCTGCATCTTGAGACTCCTGCGTCTTCATACCAGCCCATTCTACTGATATTTCTTCGGTGGGTATCTCATCTTCGTTTTCAAATTTATCTTGCAGCGCTGCAAAGGCAGCCCATTCAGGAGGTAAATCTTCGTCAAGTAGTAATGCTTCTGTAACCGTTTCAGCAGCAGTAGTCTCCTGTTTTGGTGCAGGATATTCCCTTAAAGCTTCTTCTAGTTGTCTTCTTTGCTCTTCAAGTTGATTGACTTCTTGGTCAAGGATTTCTTTGTAGTTGTATTGTGCTGTAAATTGAGCTTCTAAGTCCGAGAGTCCTGCTTCTAGCTGCTGTTTTTGTCCCTCAAGAGTAGTTAGCTCTTGCTCTAACTGTTGTTTTTGCTGTTGAGGTTGAGTTAGCTGAGTTTGTAACTCGGATAGTTCTGTTGCTAGTTGCTGTTTTTGTCCTTCAAGGGTAGTTAACTCCTGCTCTAACTGTTGTTTTTGCTGTTGAGGTTGAGTTAGCTGAGTTTGTAGCTGAGATAGCCCTGCTTCTAGTTGCTGTTTTTGTCCTTCAAGGGTAGTTAACTCCTGCTCCAACTGTTGTTTTTGTTGTTGAGGTTGAGTTAGCTGAGTTTGTAACTCGGATAGTTCTGTTGCTAGTTGCTGTTTTTGCCCTTCAAGGGTAGTTAACTCTTGCTCTAACTGTTGCTTTTGTTGTTGAGGTTGAGTTAGCTGAGTTTGTAGCTGAGATAGCCCTGCTTCTAGTTGCTGTTTTTGTCCTTCAAGGGTAGTTAACTCCTGCTCCAACTGTTGTTTTTGTTGTTGAGGTTGAGTTAGCTGAGTTTGTAACTCGGATAGTTCTGTTGCTAGTTGCTGTTTTTGTTCCTCAAGGGTAGTTAACTCTTGCTCTAACTGTTGCTTTTGTTGTTGAGGTTGAGTTAGCTGAGTTTGTAGCTGAGATAGTTGGGCTTGCAGCTGTTCTGACTCTGTTGCTAGCTGCTGTTTTTGTCCTTGGAAGGTAGCTAGATCCTGCTCCAACTGCTCTTTAGTGGTTTGTTTTTCGGAAACTTGATTTTGCAGTTGTTCAAGTTCTGTATTAAGGGCACTTTGTTGAGCTTCGAGTTGCTGCTTGTGTACTTCTAAAGTAGATAAGGATTCTTGCTGCTCTGTGAGAATTTTAATCTGAGCTTGTAAGTTATCAGAATCTAGGTTCAGCTGGTCTTTTTGTGCTCTCAGAGCCGTTATTTCTTGAGCAAGAGCTTTTTTGTCATGCTGTTGCTGTGAGAGTTGGGTTTGCAGTTGCTCCGAATCGGTACGTAAGGAATTGAGGTTAGCTTCTAAGTTCTGTTTTTCAGTTATTGGTGCAGCTATTGACTCATTAAGCTGAGTTTTTTGTTGCTCAAGTTCTTGAATTTGAGTTTGCAGGCTTTCTGAGTCAGTTTCTAACTGAGATTTGCGACTTTCTAGAGTGACTAGATCTTGCTGGAGTTGTTCTTGTTGTTGCTGTTTTTTGTCAACTTTACTTTGCAGCTCAGTGAGTTCGATATGTTGATCTAAAAGAGTCTGAACCTGAGCTTGTAGACTATCTGACTGCTCTGTTATCTGGTACTCAGTCTCTTTAAGAGTGACAATTTCTCGCTCTAGCTCCTGTTTTTGTCGAAGCTGCTCGGCAACTTGAGTTTGTACCTGCTCAAATTCAGTTTGTAGAGTCTGCTTTTGGCTTTCTATTTGCTGTAGTTGAGTGGTTATCTCTGATACAGCTTGATTACTTTCTATTTCCTGCTCTTGGAGGGATTGCACTTGCATCTTTAGCTCAGAGGATTCAGCTTCCCTCTGCTCTTTTTGCTCCTTAAGAGTTACTAGCTCCTGATGCAGTTCTTGTTTTTGCTGGTTAAATCCCGAAACTTGCTGATTGAGTTCAGATACTTGGCTTTGTAACTGGGTTTGTTCTGCTGTTAGGGCATTGACACTGCCTTGTGCTTTTTCTTGAGCAGTTGTTGCTGTAGATAGGGATTCAGAAAGCTTAGCTTGTTGTTCCTCCAGCTCTTGAATTTGGCCGAGTAAAGAGTTTTTATTGCGTTTTTCTCTATTAGTACGCTGTTTGTCTATAACTGCTGTTCCTGCACCAATAACCGAGCCAGTAATTGCACCAGTTAAAAGCGCTTTGTCTTGCTTCAATACAGAACCAAATATAAGACTGACAAGAAAGGCAACTACACCTAAAAAAATGGGATTAACTACCTTGGATGATGGCATAATAGTTTTTTTGTGAACCAATTAATTTTTTCAGGATCTGGGTTTAAAGTTGCCAAGAGTTTAATTGCCAAAAGAGGTATGAAGGTTATACGCATGATAGTCTGAGCAAAGGGTAGATTGAAGTGTAGAAAATACCCCAAAAAATGACCAAATACAGGGGGTCAACTTTTCCCTGAACCAAAAAAATTCTGCTATGGGTATGACTATGTTAGACAACAGCTTAGCGAAACATGGTTGAAAATGCACCAAAACTTCATACTTTTTTCATCAACTATTGGCTACCTCGATTATCTGTTGACTTTTGTGAACCTCTCTTCAAAGTTCCCAAGTTATCCACCCAGCTTAACAGCTTATTCTGACGATGTCTGTAATGTGCCTGGTTATAACTCAGACAGTAGCTCAATCTACTCGAATCAGTCGATAAACGGACATTTGCACCTACATCCAGAATGTCTATTGTGACAGCTTGTCTATTACAGAGCTTTATATTCTAATTCTTATCCACTCAGGGCAATTCCGGTTATTTTTGTAAATTTTTGAAAACGATTGCAAATACTGTTGTCAATTATTTAAACCGACCGGAGGTAAGAATACTAAAGATTAACCACAATCCTAATAAACTTGCGGCAATAAACAAAGCATCGCTCAGCCAATGGACTTGGGCTGTGGGTTCTCCTGCGGAAAGAATAGCTGCCCCAATAATCAAAGCACCTAACACCGTACTAAAAGAGCGACGGTTGGCAGCATCGTTAATACTACGTCGTAGAGCATCTAGTCCCCGTACCTTAATATTCAGCTGTAAAGTTTCGTTGCTGAGTCGATTGAGCAAAAAAGCAAACTGGCGGGGTGACTCTAGAGAGAGGTTTCTAAATTCCACAGCGGTTCTGAGCACATCTTGCCGTGGATTCGAGCCAAATAACTGTTCCTGGAAGACATCACTCATCAGAGGTCTCACTTCTTCCAATACGTTCACTGTAGGGTAAAATTGTCTGCCGACTCCCTCTAAGTTGGCTAGAGATTTGGCAAATAGACCGATATTACCAGGCCAACACAAGTGATTTCTACGGGCTGCCTGCAATACTTCATACAATGCCTGACTGGTATTCAGTTGAGAGAGACTCAAATTGTAATAGCGTCGCAGTAGTTGTCTATAGTCAGCTTCCAAGTGAGCTAAATCTACTGGCTGAGTTGGTTCTGCTAACTGTAGTGTTAACTGGGTACACCGTTGAGCATCTACACTAACAATTGCTAGTAGCAACTCTGTTAAAGCTGAGCGCATACGTGGGTCTAAAAAACCCATCATGCCACAGTCAAGGATCGCAACACGACCATCCCTGAGATAGAATAAGTTACCAGGATGGGGGTCAGCGTGGAAAAGACCATCACTGAGGTACTGCTGAAAGAAAGCTCGAAAGACTACAGTGGTAATTGCTTGGCGTTCAGTATTGGCACTACCACCGTACTCCGTACCTTGGATACTGGCGGATAGTAGAGGTAAACCATCAAGCCACTCTAGGGCTAGTAATTTTTTGGTGGTCAATTTTTGCTCAATTTTGGGTATGACTAAGCGCTTGGGGTCAAACCACTGACTCTTACCCAAGTTATCTCTAAATTGCTCAGTGTAACTAGCTTCTTGGGTAAAGTCTAACTCAGCATACAAAGCACTGCTAAATTCCTCCGCTAAACCAAGAACATCGTAGGATTTGCCAACATCAGTACCTGCTACTAGCTTAGCTACCTTTTTAATTAGGGCAACATCTCGCTCAACGAGGTTCTCGATTCCAGGACGTTGGACTTTGAGGGCTATTTCACGACCATCCGGTAAAGTGGCTTTATGGACTTGAGCCATAGAACCAGCTGCCACTGGTTCAGGACTAATATAGGTAAAAATTTCTTCTATTGGTTGCCGTAACTCTTGGCGGATGACCACTTCCACTTCAGACCAACGAACAGGAGGTACATTGGTTTGTAGGGAACTCAAAGCTTCAATATAGGGAGGTGGCAGGATATCTGGGCGGGTACTCAACAGTTGCCCCAGCTTAACGTAGACTGGCCCTAAGTCCGTGAGGACATTACGCAAAACTGCTGGAGGCGGCAACTCTGGCTCATCGGTTTTACTACCACTGAGTAAGCGGCGCATGTAATCCCAGCCATGACTGAGGACTATTTCAATAATTTGTGCTTCACGGGAGCCAATTGGTGCTTTAATCAGTCCTTTACCAAAGCCAGATTTTCCTGAGTCCGGCACAATGCCTCCTAAATCAATCTTAGATTTCCTTACATTCAATCAAGCCAGGTTTTAAACTTATTGTAATTATCCATTATTAATTAATTAAGGTTTATCCTCCTCAGTACCAGAAATAGGAAAGTAATCATTAAACTTTTGCTGGTCGTAGTAGTAAAGTGTGCGAATTGGGTAAGGAATACTGATATTGGCTTGATCAAAAGCTTTTTTGATGGCAACAATTGCTTTAGTCTGAATGCGCTGCACTTCCTCCTGTTGGGGTAATGTCCAGTAGCGCACAACAAAATCAATGGAGCTATCACCAAAACTTACTAAGTCTATTTCTGGGGGAGGATTATCCAAAACTCCATCCACATCACTGATAATTTGCTGCAAAAGTTCGGAAGTCTCAGGAAGAGGAGTATTGTAATCTACACCTACCCCTAAATCAGTACGTCGGCTGCTAAACGCTGTCCTTACTTGCACTGCGCTGGTAAACACCGTTGAGTTGGGTAAGAGTACTTGCTCTCCAGTGTAGGTGCGAATTTGTGTAGTGCGAATGTCAATATGCTCAACAGTACCTTCATAATCCCCAATAATTACTTGATCACTGATCCGAAACGGCTCTTGTAACAACAGTAAGATCCCTGCCAGAAAATTTTTGAATATGTCTTGGAAAGCAAAACCAATCGCCACAGAACTGAGTCCCAAAGTAGCAATAATATCTCCCAACTGCAAACCAGGAAAGGCAATTACTGCTGCCATTAAAGAGCCTACTACCCAGGCAGCTACATAACTGGTTTTTGCGAGTAATAACTGTAGGGATTTACTATGAATGGTCTTTTTACCAACTTTAGTCGCTACTTCCTGAGCAAATTGAGCGAAGAAGCGAGTCAGCATGATGATAATCAAGGCTGTGATAATTGCTGGTAAAATGATGATGCTACTAGCAACTAGTTCTCGCAAGCTTTCGTAAATTGTTTCGAGCAGTTGACTCATGGGGTATATTAGCCTAATGTCTTTACGGGTAATGATATCAGTAGACTATAGACTCTTTGTCGAGCTTTCAATTTGTCACTTCGTCAGGACAGAATCACAATATATGGTAGGGGCGGGTTAACCTAAAATCTTTCGGTTCAACCAGCCAATGACCATTACCCGCCCCGGTGGGAAAATCGGTGTCTGAGCAGCCGGGGCGGGTTTAGCTAAATTATCGCTCTTATTTCCCAGTTTCGCGCGAACCCGCCCCTACATATTTACTTTGGTTTTTTTACCCAATGTTAAGCAATATTTAGCCAGCAGCGTTGCATTGTCGCTTAACGCACCTTCACCCAAGCTACATGAGAAAGCGATCGCCTACGACACTAGCGAAGCTGATTTTTAACTGAGGCAGTGATAGCAAATTCGGACAATTGCCCATATAAACGGTTCTTCAAGCAAAATCCTTCTCCCTCACCTTACCATCTATAATTGAAATTGCTGTAGGGGCGGGTTTAGGGTCACCGTTAACCCATTTGCCAAAAATTTTAGTACAAAACCCGCCCAAGCGATAACCTGGGGATAGTGTTTGGCTGTTTAGGTAGGTTGGGTGTAAGGAAGTTAAACGCAACCTACGATTTTAGCTTTGTCTAGCCACTACCACTACGATTTATCTTTAATACACTCAACCTTGCAAGTCTTAAAATCCGCCCTACTTGGGTTACGCACAATTTTGGTAAAGCCAGATACTGCACCATTATTTTCCTGAAAGATGTATTCTTCAAGGACGGGAAACTGATTGTCAGAGACAGACTCTGTAGCTGTATATAAACTGCAATCCAAGCGTGGACCTATCTCCTCTTCATGGAAACCATCGTCACCTTCAATTTCAACTTTGTAAAATTGGTTCTTCAGGAGATATTATGGTAAACTATCAGCTTCTGTTAGCCCAGACAACTATCATGTATAGGTTTTAGGCTTTTATAATTCGCTTTTTTTTTAAATCAGAGCTAAATAGCTAAAATTATTATGCAGCAGTATTTAATGATTGTATTTGTAACAATTTAGCATAATAAGTCCGGAAGAACCGAAAACCTTCGGGATGCCAGATAGGACTTTCGGTAAACTTAAATCCTCCTGCTACCTTTTTCACTTGGCTATCGGGAGCGATGATTTCTCACAGATTAGCTTGTTTGGTAGAGAATTTGTGTACCATTATATGTCGGTAAGTCTGACCGGGACGCAAGATCACCGAAGGAAAATTAGGCTGGTTAACTGAATCGGGGAAATATTGTGTTTCTAGACACAAGCCTTGATGAGTTCGATAAACCACATCTCCTTTCCCTGGGATTTCCCCTTTACCAAAATTGCCTGAATAAAACTGCATTCCTGGCTGATTCGTATACAGTTCCATTTGTCTGCCAGACTGGGGTTCGTACACCGTAGCTGCTAGTTCCAGTTTGTCCGATTCCCCGTTCAAAACATAGTTAAGATCGTAGCCTCCTCGATAGTCTTGCTTCAAAGTATCTTTCAGTTGCTTTATTCCCTCCTCAATCAATTGAGGCTGGGTAAAGTCGTAGGGGGTATCTTTTACCGATTGAATCTCTCCTGTAGGTATAAGTTGTTCATCGGTAAGGGTATAACTATCTGCATTGATGGTTAAATATTGTTCTAAGACATTTCCAGTACCATGACCAGCTAAGTTCCAATAGGAGTGGTTTACCAGATTAATCGGGGTAGACTTATCAGTAGTAGCCGTCATTTCCAGCTTCAACTCGTTGTTGTCAGTCAGGGTGTAAATGACTGTCACTGCTAAATTACCAGGATAACCTTCTTCCCCATCCCCACTAAGATAGGTAAGTTTTAATCCTGCTCCATCAGCGCTGTTAATCGGTTCCGCTTGCCAAACTACTTTGTCAAAACCCCGATTACCACCGTGGATATGATGGGAACCAGCATTAGCCACTAGACTATACTGTTGACCATCTAGGGTAAACTGAGCATCTTTAATCCTGTTAGCGACGCGACCAACAACTGCACCGAAGTAGTAATTATTAGCGGTAAAGTAATCTTCTGGATTGTCAAATCCCAGCACTACATCCTCTAGGTTACCCCTGTTGTCAGGCAAGTGTAATTCAGTAAGTATCGCACCGTAGTTACTAATTTTGGCAATTAAACCATTGCTATTGGTTAAAGTATAGAGATAAACTTGTTGACCTTCTTCCGTTTGACCGAATTCCATTTTGGTGACACTGTTGTTTGCTTTAGTCTGAGCGTTATTTTGCGTGGCGTAGGGTTGCTCCGAGTTAAATCCCTTGTAGGAATATGCTTTTACTACCAGTAAACTGACTCCGAGCACTGTAAAAACTGTGAGTAATTTTTTTAACATCTAACAAGGGAAAATTTTTGTGCCTTCGGTACATTATATGCTAATTATTTAGAGCTCTGACTTCACCGCTGACAAGTATCGCTCTAAAGCTGACGCTGCCCATACATCAAAACCAATATCAGCGTCAGTCACAACAATTTGGATATGAGGCGGATAATGTTCTGGAATATCATCAATTGCTACCCAGGGATCCGCTGATGCATTGTTGAGTCGTAAGAATTCTAAAACCTCTTGATAGCGGAGGTATGGAAATTGATGGATGACCTTGGGGTTCAAAAAAGGAGTAAATCCCACAACTCGCTGAGCAATGCTTGGTGAAAACAAGCGGCGAACTACTTCAAAGGGAAAAATCTCTCTCCAGGAAGATGAAATAACAACCAAAGCTTTTGGGTGTCGCTGCAAAACATCTTCAAAAGCCTGCAAACAAAGGGGCTCGAACCTCAAAAGTTCTTCTTTGTTAGCTGGGATTTCCAACTTTTCAGGAACAAGAACACCATCAATATCGAGAAATATCCACATTTTAGGACAAGCAGCTTAACTGTGATTGAACGGGTGAGTGCAATAATATTCTAGTTCACCAAAAATGGAGAAAGTGAAGGCGGGCTTTGAGGAAAGGCTGTTCCCAATCAACCATAAGCGTTAATTGTACCAAACCCTCTGGCCTGATGTAGAGTGCTCAACCAGGGTAAAATATAACAATTATATACATCTCTATTTTCTTTTTAAAGGGAAACTTTGAGTTAAAAGTTGATAAAGTATACAGCGCGATCGCAAATTTTAGAGGATAAACTTTACCAAAATGAATCTCTACGGGAAACGTCCCCAAGCTTGGTTATTTTTATTGTTCACTATCCTCCTAGTTCTAGGAATATTTTTTCGCTTTGTCAACCTTGAACAGAAAATTTATTGGCACGATGAAGTGGTAACCTCATTTAGAATTGCTGGTTACTATGGGCAAGAATTTCTCCAGGAAAGCTTCGATGGTAGTGTAGTGAGCGTCGCAGATTTACAGCAATATCAACAGCTTAATCCAGAAAAAAGTCTCCAGGATTTAATCAAGAGCTTAGCAACAGAAGACCCCCAACATCCACCTCTTTATTACATTATGGTCAGGTTTTGGGTGCAATTATGGGGAGATTCAGTAGCAGTAACGAGAAGCTTGTCCGCGATTATTAGCTTACTGGTCTTTCCTTGCTTATATTGGTTGTGTCTAGAACTATTTGCAGCACCCTGGGTAGGATGGGTTGCGATCGCTTTAGGGACTATTTCCCCTTTTCATATTCTCTATGCTCAAGAAGCCAGGGAGTATAGTCTTTGGACAGTAACCACTTTACTTGCTAGCGCCGCTTTGCTCAGAGCCATGCGCCGCCAAACCTTAGCTAGTTGGGCGATATATACTGTTTCTTTATTACTGGGATTTTATACTTTCTTATTTTCTGTATTAGTGGCTATCGGCCACGGAATCTATCTACTAGTCCTAGAAAAATTTTCCTGGACTAAGACGGTTAAGGCTTACTTGCTCGCATCAATTACCGCAGTTATTCTCTATTTACCTTGGATAGTAGTGGTGATTGCTAATTTGCAAATTCTCAAGATGACTACTAACTGGACTAACGAGCAATTACCTATAGGCTCTTTAATCATAGCATGGGCATCTAATTTGAGCAGCATGTTTATCGACTTAGGATTAGAAAGGTATTCTTTGCCTAGCTACTTAATTTACCTAACTATATTGGCTCTGGTTATCTATGCGGTTTATGTTCTCTGTCGTCAGACACCTCAACGAATATGGCTGTTGATTGTTACGTTAATTACGGTTACTCCCCTTGCCCTAATCTTGCCGGATTTAATTTCAGGAGGTCAACGTTCAGCATCTGCTCGATATTTCATTCCTTGTTATCTCGGTATTCAATTAGCCGTTGCTTACCTCTTCGCCAGTAAACTCAGAGAGAGTCAGCGAAAGAGAATTTGGCATGGTATTGCAGCTGTAGTGCTAACTTGTGGAGTTATATCTTGTGCCATTAGTGCTCAAGCCCAGGTCTGGTGGAATAAGGTGGTTGGAGCAGGTAATCCCCAAATTGCTCAAGTAATTAATCAAACTTCTGAACCTTTGATTATTAGTAATGTTGATAGTACTAATCCCGCTAATCTGATTTCTCTTTCTTATTTACTAGACCCCCAAGTCAAGTTTCAGCTGGTGATTGACCCCAATATTCCTCAAATACCAGCTAAGTTTAGTAATATATTTTTGTTCCATCCTTCAGAAGGATTACGAGTAGGCATTGAAAATCAATACAATGCCAAAACTGAACAGGTTGAGAACTTATCGTTGTTACAGGTTAAGGGAATAGGGAATAAGTAATAAGCAGTAGTAGGACTTCAGTCCAAAAAGAAGCCAGAAACTAGTCATATCAAAGAATTTTGTCATCGCTTTTCATTTTGAGTTTCTCAAGAGTAACAAGGTATGAAGCATTTATCCTATCGGTTATAATGCTTATAAATTAAGGATTTTAGGTAGTGCGATCGCGTAGCGTGTACGTAGCACAAACGTCTCGCTCGCTAGAGGGATATGAAAAGCAAGCAAGATGCTCGCACTACGCGCACGTTATGCGATCGCACTACCTAAAGCTGTTGCTAAACGCGCCAAACAAGAAATTGCTGAGGGTCAGGCTAGTGTACTAGACTATGACCAATTATTCTCTTAAGAGACTTCAAAAGAGCAGAGAAACATTTTGAGCGAAAGAATCTTATCAGAGGCTGAAGGATATGCATCAAGACGACTCAGTTGATGTAGTAATTGTAACGGCACTTGAAAAAGAGCGCGATGCAGTTCTACGTTACCTTAATTCCCCACAAAGGGTAGAAACTAAAAATCGTGTAGTCTACAAGTCTTACCTTAAACATGAAAACTCTGAGAGCGGGTATCAAGTTGGAGTTCTGTGTCTAGGAGGCATGGGAAATGTTCTAGCTTCAAGTGCTGTGACGCAAGCAATCAATGACTGGAATCCCGCTGTGATCATCCTTACAGGAATTGCGGGAGGGGTGCAAGGTTCGGAGCGTGTGTTGGGAGACTTAATTGTTGCAGAGCAAATTGTTGGGTATGAGTTAGGAAAACTCACAGATGTAGGTACAGAGTCTCGCTTTGAAGCTCTACGATCAACTCATCTACTGATAAAGAAAGCGCGTAATTTTCCAGATCAGAAGTGGGCATATGATCAGAGGATAATTTCTAGACCCGATGGCACAAGTAGACCGATTCCTAAAGTACACTTCGGTGTTGTGGTGTTTGGAGAAAAAGTGATTGCAGATACAATTACAATTCCAGAGTTACAACATGCTTGGACTCAGTTAATTGGTGTAGAAATGGAGAGTTTTGGAACTGCATTAGCGGTTTATCAATCAGACTCTGTTCCTGCAATGATTATGGTAAAGGGAATATGCGATTGGGCTGATCTCAATAAAAGTTATGAGTGGCAAGAGTATGCTGCGGATGTTGCCGCAGCATACGTTGTCAATTTTCTCAGGTCAAATCCTATAAGATGTCGGGAAAGCAATCGAGTTCAACCTAGAGTAGCACCAAATTTTTCAGGAAAAACTAAAATTATGCTTTGTCGTCGGTTAAGCAAGGACTGGAAAGATCTGGCAGATTATTTTGATATTCCTGAATACAAACGTGCTCGGTTTAGCCAAGGCTATGAATGTCAGGAGATTTGGGAATGGTTGCAGGATCGAAATCAGCTTCATCGTTTAAGGAAGGCATTAAAGTTTATAGATCGTGAAGATTTGATTGAGTTGTTGGGAGACTAGGGCATGTCTTCAAAGTTTTCCGACAGATTTAGATCCCCCCCAGCCCCCCTTAATAAGGGGGGAGAATTCAATCAAAGTCTCCGGGTCACAAAAAGCGTTCGCAAAGCGTTCTCCGAAGGAGTAGCATCCTCTGGCTTCCCCCTTTCCAAGGGGGACGGGAGGGGGATCTCCGAGTTTTAAAACACGCCCTAGGGCGAGGAATGTAGATGGTTAAATTAGGCACTATTAAAGTAAAGTTTTGCCGCAGGCTTGGAGATGATTGGTATGATCTAGCAGATTTTTTTGAGATCCCCACTGCAACTAGGGAACGATGGGAATAAGGCTTAGAACCCAAAAAGCTTTGGGAATGTTTGGGAATGGTGTGCAGACAGTTGGCACAATAACTGTCAAGGTGCGCCAACAGATGGTAGTGCCTGGAATAGTGATAATAATAACTGGAGTTTAGACTAGTTAGGAGTGCGAAACTCCAAAGTCTGATAGTCCGCAAGATAAAAAATCAATCAATTCAGTCAATGGTGTCCCAAGAATACGTACAATTGCCAAGTCTAAGAGAGGCAGCGC
>JAAHFP010000080.1 GCA_010672925.1 Symploca sp. SIO1C2
CCTGTTGGGCAACCGGGTTGATTTAACCCGATATTTGCCTTTGTACACAGCCATAGGTTTGTTGCAATCATTTTCTATGGATTGATCGTGTAGAGACGTTGCATGCAACGTCTCTACACTATGATTGAAGGAATTATTCTATCCCCTCAATCCGGTCTTCAACCTCCTGATACAACTCCCGCAACAGCTGCAAATTGCTCTCACTCGTTTCCCAATAACCCCTTCCATTAACTTCCAATAAAGTAGATACTACCTTGCGGAAAGAATGGGGATTTAGGTTCATCAACCGCTGGCGCATCGCTTCATCTTGGATAAAGGTAGCATTGGTATCCTCATATACCCAGTTATCCACTGCACCCGCTGTTGCACTCCAACCCATGGTATTGACTAAGCGCTTCGAGAGTTCTCGCACTCCTTCGTAACCATGATTCAACATCCCTTCGTACCACTTGGGATTGAGTAGCTTGGTACGAGCATCTAAACGCACAGTTTCTGATAGAGTACGCACCTGGGCATTAGCGGTAGTGGTATCGGCAATATAGGCAGTTGGTGTTTTACCATCTTTCCTTAGACGACTCACTACTTTGGTGGGGTCAGAGTCGAAGTAGTGGGAAACATCCGTGAGGCTAATCTCGGAAGAATCGAGATTTTGGAAGGTGACATCCGCAGTTTTCAGGGCTCCCTCAAAAATCTGACGATTCTGTTCCATTGTACCGGGGCTATCGGAGGTGAAAGCAAAAGACTTGCGAGTCAGGTACATATCCTGTAACTCTGATTCTTCTTCCCAAGTACTGTTTTCCACTGCCAGATTTACATTCGAGGCATAGGAACCGGAAGCATTGGAGAATACCCGAGTTGCTGCTTGCCGCAGGTTAATCCCCATGTCTACTGCCTGCTGTGACGCATGTTTACGAACAAAGTTCATTTCTAGGGGTTCGTCTGCTTCTGCTGCCATCTTAACTGCTTGATCCAGGAGGTTCATCTGGTTGATAAACAAATCCCGGAAGACACCGGAGCAGTTGATGACTACATCAATCCGGGGACGCCCTAATTCTTCTAGGGGAATCAGTTCCAATTTGTTGACTCGCCCTAAGGCATCTGGCACTGGGGTAACACCAACCATCCACATGATTTGTGCTAGGGATTCGCCATAAGTCTTGATATTATCTGTACCCCAGAGAACACAAGCGATGGTTTCCGGCCATTGGCCGTCATTTTCCGCCCTTTGCCTTGCCAACAGTCGGTCTACTACAATTTTGGCTGACTTGACTGCCGCCGTTGTGGGGATGGACTGGGGATCTAGGGCATGGATATTCTTACCGGTAGGGAGAACATCGGGATTGCGGATTGGGTCACCACCAGGGCCAGGGAGAACATATTGCCCTTCCAAGGCTTGCAACATTGCCCCTAATTCGTTATCGGCAACAATTTGCTGGAGGCAGAATTCTAGGTATTCAAACAGCGGCTTCAGTGCTTCCTGATCAACTTTGGTGTAGCCTAAGTTATGCAGAGCTTCAATCCAAGGCTCTTTCTTGCCCATATTGAGGAAATTGAGCTTAGAAACCTTGGAAACTCGGCCATCGGCATCGGCTTGAGCTTGCACTAGGGCAGTAACGGCAGCGGTGGTTCCTTGGTTAATCTCTTGCAGCAGTTGGACATCCGCTAGGATACCTTGGTCATTATTGCGGTAAATCTCATCAATGTCTCGCTCGATACTATTGGCAATAAGCCTAGGTAGACCTTGAATTTCTTCTTCAGTACGATCCAGATTAGCAATATTGACTAAAGTTGCGATCGCTTCTTCTGAAGTTGGGGGCTTGCCAATCACATGTAAGCCACAGGGCAACAGGCGGGATTCAATCTCCATCAGACGGCGGTACACTTGACCTACGATATTATCCCGTTCCTCACTAGTCATATCCTTGGCATCTTTTTCCGGCAAGTCGATATCTTGCTCTAGATTTACCAAGCGGCACTTATCCATAATTGTGTTAACAATTGGCACACCCCGTCCAGTATCTTTCAGGGTTTGGTAGGAACCAATCAACTCACTTAGTTCCTTTAATCCCTTGTACAAACCGGCATTCTCTGCTGGTGGAGTTAAGTAAGAAATCGTCTCGGCATAGCTGCGGCGCTTAGCGATGGTTGCCTCACTGGGATTATTTGCTGCGTAGTAGTAGAGGTTGGGAATAGAACCAATCAAGTTATCTGGATAGCAATCCCCAGACATTCCCATCTGCTTACCGGGCATAAATTCCAAGGAACCGTGAGTGCCGAAGTGTAGCACTGCATCTGCTTGCCAGATTTCTTCTAAATAAGTGTAGTAAGCAGCAAAGCCGTGGTGAGGACTAGCAGACCGAGAGAACAACAGCCGCATCGGGTCACCCTCGTAACCAAAGGTCGGTTGAACACCGATAAAGACATTACCGAAATGCTTACCGTAAATTAACAGGTTTTGCCCATCACTGTTAAGATGTCCCGGAGCAGTACCCCAGCTTTCTTCAAGTCTGGGATAATAAGGAGTCAGTCGCTCGTACTCCATCACCGACATCCGATAAGCAATATTCAATTCTGGGCTACTATACTGAGCTTGGGCGTCGTGGATCACCGCTTGCATCAGTTCCTCTGCTGACTCTGGCAACTCATCAAGTTCGTAGCCATTGTTTTTCAAGGCTTCCATCACCTTATAGATGGAACCAAAGACATCTAAGTAAGCAGCAGTACCCACATTACCTTTATCCGGTGGGAAGCTAAATACAGTAATGGCAATTTTCTTATCTAACTTGGGCTTACGGCGTAGAGAAGCCCATTTCATCGCCCGCTTAGCTACGGCTTCAATCCTGTCTTGTAGAGCAATGGATTTACCAGTTGTGCCATCCCGTCCAGAAAGAATAATCGGCTCAATCGCTCCATCCAATTCTGGTATCGCAATTTGCAAAGCTACTTGAATCGGGTGTAGCCCCAAATCACTATTCTCCCATTCCTGGGTAGTTTGGAATACCAAGGGTAGTGCCACCATATAGGGGCGATTCAACCGCTTGAGGGACTCGATTGCCTTGGGATGATCTTGTCGTGCCGGTCCTCCTACTAGGGCAAAGCCAGTCAGGGAAACTACTGTATCTACCAAAGCATTTGGAGTTTGATTCTTCCCATTCTGTCCTAGTTGATAGAAATAGGCATCAACTGGCTTGGAGAAGTCTAAACCACCAGCAAACACGGGAACGACCCTTGCCCCCATTGCCTCTAGTTCCTGCACCATTGCCACATAATGGGCATCATCTCCAGTAACTAGGTGAGTACGCTGTAGTACCAAACCAACGCAGGGAGCCAGAGGATCTTGCAAGTTAGTGGAAATATCCCGACGACTGTTGTACCAATCCAAGTATTCCTGGATATCCTCGAACATTTTTGGTGCTAAGGGATGCCAGATGCCCATATCAGGGTAAACTACCGGGTCTTTAAATTCTACGGAAGTCCCCTTTAGCTGTTGTTCATCCTTGAAAACATATTTATCCGCTAGCATCAGCAGAAAGTTTTCCAAGTTATCCGTCGAACCCCCCAACCAATACTGGAAGCTGAGCATAAAGTTACGGGCATCCTGGGCTTTATCCATGGGCATGTACTTGAGGATTTTGGGCAAAGTCTGCACCATCTTCAACATGCCATCTTGGAAAGAAGAACCAGACTTCTCCTTACGCTTCCGCATAAATTGCGCGATCGCACTTTTAGATTGTCCCAGCTGCGCCATGGAAAAGCTACCCAATTTATTGAGGCGCATGACTTTGGGCATCGAGGGGAAGACCACAGCTGCATCCAAGCGATCGCGGTGAGGTGTTACTGCCTCTACTACTTTATCTGCTAAGTCTTCGATAAAGATTAATGAAGCGAGGAAAATATTGGCTTCGGCAACATCTCTCTTGAAGTTCTCATAATTTTCCTGGTCCCGGAGTTCCTCAATCAAGTAGCCACTGATTTCAATTGCTAAATCTGGCTGATTTTGATTGATTGAGCTAACAGCAGCAGATAATGCACTCTGATACTGTGGCTCTAACACGACATAGACCACCTTCAGTAAATGGCGTCCATTCACTGCATCCGGGGTTATGTGGCGAATGGTGGACTTGACGTGGGTGAACATGCGGTTTGTGCTCCTTATGATCCTGGTTCTCTTCTCATCCCTGAGCCAATGGGAGTTAATAGGTGAGGAAGTACTCACTCTCCCCATCACTCAGTTAACGTTTTGGCAACATCTGTAGTTTCTACCAGAAAACGTTTACCTGATGGGAGTTTGATGCTCTATCTGAAACAATTTGATATGAATCTTGATAAATTTCTTTACATAAAGTGATGTGATTACTTAAGATTCAATGATACAAAATTTAACATTTTTTTCATTAGTCCTTTGTCCTTTGTCCTTTGAAGACTCTAAGGCTCCAAACCACCCCTAACCCCTACAAGGAGAGGAACTCCGAGGCTAAGGGTGGTAGCTTTGGTATATCGTGCTATTCTAATGCCGAAAAAAAGATTCGCACAATAACCTTTGTTTCCCTTTGAATTTACTGTTTTTGGATCTCCAATTTCCCTGCAAACCAACAATCGTGCCTTACTCCAGTCTTGGAAAGCAAAAGTACGTAAAACTGCGCTCTCACATCTCCCTACTGATGCCATTCCCACTCGTGAGCCCGTTATAGTTGAAATTGTCTACTATTATAAGAGTGCGCCTCTCGATATTGATGACATTGCCAAGCCTATTCTGGATGCCTTAAATCTTTTGGTCTATATTGACAAGCGCCAAATCACAGATCTGATTATTAGAAAGCGATTGCTCTATCCTAGTTTAGACAAGGATAAATTCCCCCCCGCGATCGCCCTGGCATTAACTCAAAATCAACCTTTGATTTTTGTGAAAGTTGAGATATCTTCTATCTGACATGGAAGTTTAATAATGACGACAAAACACCCAGCGAAACTCGTCATGTTCCTTTGCTCAAAAAGGCGCGATCGCATTATAGAACTATTCCAAAAGTTCGGGATCAATGCCTAACTGCTGGAGTTGTTCGGGAGTGAGGGACTTCAATTTAGCTGCCAATTTTTGCCGTTTTTGCCGCTCCTGTTCAGCCCGTTGCCGTTCCTGTTCAGTTTGACTCTCTGCAATCAATGCCCGCTCCTTCCCCGTCAGCAGTAGATTCCCCTGGAGATCCCACCACCGCAACCAAGCTTGTTCCGGTTGACCTAGATAAGTCCCTCGCCACACTCCTAGTTCCACATTCATCCGGTTAATCCGATAGTGACCTCGCTCGTTAGCACTTAAACGCTCATAAGTTCCATCTTCCCAATGGTAAACTTCTAACTCTCCCGTATCGATAATAAATATCCCGTAGTAAGGAATGCGCATGATTTTTTCGTATACCCAGAACTTCCCTGGTTTTTGCACTGTTTCCTTGACTACTTGCAACGGAGTTTTATCCCGTTCTTGTGTACCGTTACCAGAGGCAAACTCTAGAGCAATCAGCGGTGTGACATACTCTCGCCAGAGGACATAAGAGCGTCTAAATTTACCATCGAGTCGCGGCGGCACTCCTGGCACATAAAACCAATCGGGAGCTTCAGCACCTTTTTCCGGGGGGTCTGTCTCACGCCAGTAGATGCCGCAATCTTGACCGATGGCGTAATGATTATCTGGGTGAAGTTCTTGCAAGACTGGCTCAATCGAGTCAGTCAAAATCACGCTTTGGGGATGCTCATGAAAGTTTTTCACAAAAGTTCCATCAGATTCTGGTAGTTGGGTATGGTCCGGAAAAGGACGGAGTTGTTCGTCAATGGAGGTTTTGGACTGAACCATAGCTTACACTGATGGGGAATTGAAGGGAACCTTTCTCTAATTGTACAGTGCTTCTTTTGATGTCGTCCCAGGGAGCAAGATGCTCCCACTACCATTGTGTTTGCAACCCATAGGATTTATACCAGATCTTCAATTTAGGCTAGCGATCGCGATTTTGCTCAACAAATTTTAGCGATTGTGAAATTTAGAAGCTTGTGAGCATTTTAATTCCTCAATCTAAAATCTAAAATTACTCTCGTCACTCAAGAGTATTCAACAGTAATTGAATTTTGTCATGCTGCTTCAGTTTTAATGACTCTGGAAAACTGAACTCCATTGCTACTGGATTAACAATTGCATTATGTCCAGAGTTCTTTAACCTTGGTAAATGATCAATTGCTAATTCTTCTATTATTTCAAACTGAGCCAACAAATATTGAGGCTGTGAATCATTGGTATCCTGAGAGATCAGTAAACCCATTATCGGGTTTGTCTGTAGCATTGTCTCCAGATGTAAGATTTGGCTACTATCTAATTCCAACTTTAAATCCTGAGTCCCAATTTCCGTTAATTTTGCGCGAATAGAGCCACTTTCCCAACCATCTGGGTAAAGCTGTGCTACAGCATCAACTCGTTTGCGTACAGCCACAGGCATTTTTTGGTTAGCCGGTTTGAATTCGCGGAAGACACGCTTGCTTGCTGTTATAATAAACCCTAAGGATTCCCTCCAATTGACTACCTCAGTGAGCTTTTGGGAAGACCACTCTTTGATATCAGAATAGATCACTAAGCTCAGATCATCCCTTTGGGAGCGAGTAAGATTAATAAAATTAATGCAAAGTTTTGCTTGAAGCTTATCCGTGACCGTTGCTCGAACCACTTTGCCATTCAGCAGTACCTGTGCACCGTAGTCTCCGATTAACTCTAATTTGATTTCATCAGCAATATTTGGCCATTCATCCAAAAAAATTTGAGCACCACTTTCACTAACATCAACGGTTTCACCTGTCCAACTTTGGTTGCTACTATAAATCACAGCGGTTAACTTCCTTGGTAGGCGATGTGTCTGACGTAATTGGGGTTGCTTGAAGGCAACCAAACAGGCTGCCAGGACTAAAAAAAAGTTGAAACAGCACCATATTAAATGGATGAGAACTGTTTGGGTATCCTCTGGACTGAGCCACAGCCAAAAAGGTACGATAAGCAAAGAAGCAACAGTAATTCCGCTGACAATCACTAGATATCGCACCGAATCAAAGTCAAAGTTATGCTCAGTCACATAATCCTCCTTATCAGTAACCTCGAAAGAACCCAGTTTGGGGTTAACCATAGCTAAAAGAGTGACAATTCCGGCTTGGAGTGAAATAGCCAATGCAAAAATCTTATCCCAGAAGGGAAAACGAACATACTTGAAACAAATGTGGTTTGTTTTCTGGGAGAGCCAAATATGGGGAAAGAAATAGAATAAAGTTTCGAGCCCCAGATGTTTGATAGTACTAATGCCAAACAAGAGAAATAAAGCTGGAGTTAGCACATACATTAATCGGGGAAAACCGTAGAATAAGTGGGATGTGGCACTGAAATAGCAGAGCCTTTGGGGAATAGTTAGATTCAGCTTCGGGTTAAACAGTGGGTTTTCTAAGCGCAAAACTTGAGCTGTACCCCTTGCCCAACGGATTTGTTGCTTAATATAGGAAGAGAACCTTGTTGGAGCAAGACCTGCGGCTAAAATCTTGTCGTAGTAGATTGACTTGTAGCCCAAAGAATGGAGCCGTAAACCAGTATGGCAGTCTTCCACTAAGGTTTCCGTTGCCATACCACCAACTTGGAGCACGTACTCTTTGCGAAGCACTACTGCTGAGCCACACAATATCGTTGCATTCCAGAAATCATTACCCTTTTGTAGTACTTTATAAAACAGCTCATTTACTACAGGAAATTTCCCCCGCGTGATCAAATTGCGCTCAAAGGGGTCAGGATTATAAGACCAGTGGGGTGTCTGCACAAAAGCAAGTTTTTCATCCCTTAAAAAAAAGCCAACTGTCTCTTGCAGAAAATTTCGGGCTGGTATATGGTCACAGTCTAGAATTAGTACCAAATCCCCATCGGTGCGCTTAAATGCTGTGTTGATATTCCCGGCTTTGGCATGGTCATTATTGTATCGAGTCATCATAGTTATGCCCAATTCTTCGCACATTTGGCGCAGCTTGACTCGACGAGCTTTATATTTTTCCGCTCTACCATCATCCAACACATAAACTTTCTTTTTAGTCGCTGGATAGTCAATCGCTATAGCTGCTAGTACAGTCTTGCGGACAAGCTCTACACTTTCGTTATAGGTGGGAATATAAATATCAATTGTAAACCACTGTTCTTGGGGAAAATCTTCTAGGTTAACTGGCTTGTGGTCTTTGATTTTGAGGGTTTGAAAGTAAGTAAAGAATAGGACAGTAATCGAGTAAATTTCGGCAAAAATCAACAATAAAGAGAAAGTCCCATTTAGCCAACCTTCTAAATTCAGAGTATAACTAGTACGATAGTAAAGATAGCGGATTGTTGTCACAATACTCAGTAAAACCAAAAATAAGTGAACATACTCACTAGTTTTTTGGCTATTGCTTGGCTCCTCTATCTTTTGGGCGATGTATCCCACAACAATCAATAACCCTGCTACCAATCCTTGCTGCCAAATTGCTTGACGTACCGTAATTACTGGAATTAATAAAAATAATCCACACACAATCAGTAAGAGCAGCTGATTCTTGGTCAGAAACCGAAAAACTTGATCAAAAGAATTAGGCAATAGCTCTACAAGCCACGGAGCAATCCATGTAGTAATTAGCTCTACATACCAGCGAAAACTACTTTTTAAGCTATTGATCAAAGCATTGAGCTGGTGTTGTAATCTCAAGTCTGGATAATTACTGATAATTCCCTTGTACCTTGCAACCTTATTCTTTCCCTTCTGCCCTCTGCCCAGCCTGCGGCAATGGCTTTGCCGAACTGCCTTATGCTTTGTTGTAACCAAAGCATAAGGATTCAACTGGACATGATATAAGAGCATGAATAGATTTGCCAAAACTATGCCACTTAGCAATGTGACAATTATGGTCTTGCTACTCATATTTTTTCTGTTTTGTAGAAATTCAGAAGCAAACAGTAGCGCCTATGTCCCTGGGATGATATCTATCTCAATTTTTTTTCTGTTTTGTAGAAATTCAGAAGCAAACAGTAGCGCTTATTTCCCTGGGATGATATCTATCTCAATTTTTTTTCTGTTTTGTAGAAATTCAGAAGCAAACAGTAGCGCCTATGTCCCTGGAATGATATCTCTCCCAATTATAAAGTCAAAAATTATGAAATTAGTGTAAACTTATTTAAAGATTGACTAAACTCAAGAAAATATCCAAAGGCTATCATCTAATAATATTTACTGTCTCCCACCGCGATCGCGTAGCTTTTTTGCAGAGAAATTGCGCTTAGATGGGATACTTTAAGCAAAGTAAAAAATCTTTGGTAGGAGCGTATTACATACGCCCTATACAATCAATAATATTTCATCTAGTGAGAAATTTTAAAAAACTTAAATAACATATTCTTCAAGATATATGCAATCAATTGAGGACTAGGAACAAACATAATACCTAGTTGCTTCATTAATCCTTGAGTATCACCTTGACCCCAATGTTCAACTATTTTGCCCTTTTCAACGCGATCAATGTGCATAATTGCTATTTCTATCTGTTTACCAGTTGGAGGGAGACCTTGAAACTTCCCTAAGTGCCTAGCGGTAAAGGTTCCAGAAGTAACCACTTTGTTGTCTGCAACTATCACCTCCTCAAACTGATGCTGACTATCAGTAAATGCTGCATAAAACATCATACCAAACTGTTTAAACTCGTTCACATCTAAAGGTTGTGATAATCCAGCCATATGAGCGACAAAATTAGTATCCAGTTGTACTAAAGCTTGCTCAATGTTTCTGTCGTCAAAAGCTTGATAAAATTCCAGTACAATAGTCTTGTTTTCTTGGGCTGACATTAGAGTATGTAGTGTAAACAGTGGATATATTAATTCTTTCCAATGGACCAGGGGAAGTTACCACCTGGGTAAAACCTGTAGTTAGAGTATTACGGCAAAAGTTAGGAGATAACCGCTCATTAGTACGTATCTCAGTAGTGTTGTCCCCTTGTACCCATGCTACGGGAAAAGAAGCCGACATTGCCCTATCCTATCCAGAAGTAGACAGGGTGCAGAGTCCAGAACATTTTTTTCGGTTCTTGCTGTGGGGTGTAACCGCAGATAACTGGGATTGGCATAACAAGGGAGTGGTTGTCTTTTTGGGAGGAGACCAAATTTTTCCCGTAATCATCGGTTCTCGCTTAGGTTACCGCAAGGTTGTCTACGCTGAATGGGAAACTCGTTGGCATCGTTGGATAGACAAATTCGGTGTGATGAAATCAGAGATGCTTACCAAAGCTCCCAGAAAATATTCCCACAAGTTGGCTGTTGTTGGGGATTTGATGGCAGACGTGGGGATGGGGAGATGGGGAGATGGGGGAGTGTGGGGGGACAAGGGAGACAAGGGAGACAAGGGGGACAAGGAAGACAAGGGGGACAAGGGGGACAAGGGGGATAAGAAGGATTTGAAAGATATGCACACTCTCCAATTCCCAATTCCCTTTGCGCAGCATGGTGAGCAAAGCGAGGCAAATTCCCAATTCCCAAACAACCAACAACAAACGACAAACAACAAACAACCAACAACAAACAACCAACAACAAACAACAATCCTAATCGGACTACTTCCAGGGTCAAAATCGGCAAAACTAACTCAAGGATTGCCTTTAACGTTAGCGATCGCAGAATATATCCATTCTAAGCTACCTCAAACTCGCTTTGTGATTCCAGTTGCTCCTACTTTGGATATTGACACTCTGGCTAGTTTTGCTGATCCTCAACAAAATCCCTTAATTCGTCAACTAGGATGGACAGAGGCAAAATTGGTGAAAGATGGCAGGAGGCAGGAGGCAGGAGGCAGGAGGCAGGAGGCAGAAGGCAGAAGGCAGGAGACAGGAGGCAGGAGGCAGAAGGCAGGAGGCAGGGTAGAAAAAAATGAAGCCTCAATTAATTCTTCCCCATCCTCCTTGTCCTCCTTGTCTTCCTTGTCTCCCCCATCTCCTCATCTCCCCATCTCCCCATCTCCCCATCTCCGTGCCCCCGCGTCCCCCCATCCCCCCATCTCCTCGCACCTAAGGACACCCACTGGCTTACAGGTAGAACTTTGGCAAGAGTTTCCTGCTCATGAGTTGCTATCTCAATGTCGTCTGTGCCTAACTACTATAGGAGCTAATACTGCTGAATTGGGTTCTTTAGGAGTACCAATGATTGTCTTACTGCCTGCTAACCAAATAGATGCGATGCGTGCTTGGGATGGCTTACCTGGTCTGTTAGCTAATTTACCAGGAATTGGTACTAGTATGGCAAAACTGATTAATTGGATAATGCTACAACTGGTTCTACGATATAAGCATCTGTTTGCTTGGCCGAATATTTGGGCAAAAGAGGAAATTGTGCCAGAATTAGTAGGTAACCTTCAGCCTCAGGAAGTAGCAGAACTTGCTCTCGACTGGCTCGATCATCCTGAAAAGTTAGCAGAAATTCGCGATCGCTTGTGTAAAGTTCGGGGAAAACCTGGTGCAGCAGAGAAACTAGCTGATTTGATAAGGGAGAAGGTCGAAGGTCGAAGGTCGAAGGTCGAATGGAGAATAAATAATAAATCATTTACCGTTTAAGATGAATTAAATTTCACATATCGTAGGGGCGGGTTTAGGGACAATCTAGCCCAGTTGTCCCGAATATTCCGAGCAAAACCCGCCCAAAGCTAACCCCTTAGGTTAACGCAACCAATTCCCAATTCCCAATTCCCAATTTACAATTTACAATTTACAATTAAGTTGGTAAGTCAAATAGTACCGATGTCATGTAACGTTCAGCCCACTCAACACCAAAAGCTTTTTCTAGAACACGACGGGTTTTGTCGTTTTGTTGTTGCTTAGTGCAATAATAGTGTTGACCAGCAAAAATTTTTGCTTGCTGTTCTGGGGAAGCTGGTAAGGCATCAGCGGCATAGCTACAGTGAATCTTTAATAAACTATCCCCCCAAGCAAAAAATTGGTCTTCTTCTTCTAAGCTATTAGGTCGTATAAATAGGCAAAATTCTGAAAATATATCTGCCCAATCAGGAAGTGGACGGTATTCTTTAAACTGAGGTTTTGGTAAAGCCTTTAATTGGTGGCGATAGGCATTGGGTAAGATACGTTCTGAGTTTACAGGAGAAAGATCAGCGATCGCAGCAGAGATGTTTCCTTTTCCTGCAACTAGATCACAACCAAATATCGGCAGGGCGTATTCTGGTCTAGGAAACATCACACAATGGAGAATATCAAGTCTTTTACCAATTTTTGCCAATTCCAGGTGCATTTTCCGAAACTGGGGTGTCTGATAACACCGGTTTTCGATAGTTAGTTTTTCTCCCTCTAACCTTCCCTCTACGTAACCTAGTTCATCTGGTAGCTGATAAGGTGATAGATCTAAGTAGTGCTCCCAGTTAAAATCAATGCAGTCAGCTAGCTTCTGAATCAAGGGGTGTAGTTGTTTCCGTAGAGAATTGGTTGGGATAGTTAACATAGGTAATCAAAGGTTATATTTTGTCTACTTGTTATATCGAGTCTTGCCTGAAAGGTATTCTATAGTTAGTTTTGACCGGGAGAATCATATGTTTGGTTTGGGATGGCCTGAAGTTATTGTAATTGGGATCGCGGCTGTTGTGATTTTTGGTCCCAAGAAGATTCCGGAAATGGGTAGTGCCTTAGGTAAAACCCTTAGAGGCTTCAAGGATGAGATCAACGGTACTGCCTCTGAGGAAGAAGAGTCAGACAAGGATGGTTCCTCTTGAATGTAGTTTAGCCTAGACAAGATTAGTCAATTACCTACATCTCCCCATGTCTCGACCAGTTTTATATATTGCCATCACTAGCCATGGATTTGGTCATGCTGTCCGCGCTTCCTCTGTTGCCGCAGCTATTCAACAACTGTGCCCTGAAATCTTGCTGGTGCTGGTAACCACTGCACCCCGCTGGTTGTTGGAGTCTTACATTCCTGGAGACTTTATTCATCGCCCAAGAGCTTTTGATGTTGGTGTTGTTCAATCCGACAGCTTGAACATGGATAAAGAGGCAACCTTGGCCAAACTCAAGCAAATTCGCTCTAGTGCCAATTCCATTATCGCTGGTGAAGTTAACTTTATCCGCACTAACCGAGTGGGACTAATTTTGGCAGATATTCCCCCTCTTGCCGTAGATATCGCCAAAGCAGCTGGAATCCCTTGTTGGATGATGAGTAACTTCGCTTGGGACTTTATCTATCGAGACTGGGGAGGAGAATTTGGAGAGATAGCAGATTGGATGAGTGAGAGTTACACTAAATGCGATCGCTTATTTCGCTTACCCTTACACGAACCCATGAGTGCTTTTCCTGTAATCACAGATGTGGGTTTAACTGGTGGCACACCTCTCTACAGCAAGGAACAATTGCGGGAAAAGCTGGGTTTAAACTCACCTGTCGAGAAAACTATCCTACTCACCTTTGGAGGACTCAGTATCGAGCAAATACCCTACCAGGTGCTATCTAACTTTCCTGACTGGCAGTTTATCACCTTTGATCGTCAGGCTCCTGATTTGCCCAATTTACTCAAAGTTTCTGGTAATGAGTACCGCCCAGTAGATTTTATGCCTTTATGTGGGCGAGTGGTTTCCAAACCAGGATACAGCACTTTTGCTGAAACCCTAAGGCAAGATGTCCCCCTTGTTTCTCTAACTCGCAGTGGTTTTGCCGAAGCCCAAATTTTACTCGAGGGTATACAAGATTACTCCTACCATCAAATTCTGACACCAGGAGAGTTTTTCCACAGTGACTGGGAATTTTTACACCAGGAGCCTCAACCTCCCAAGAAATCTCTAAAATTGGATAAGAATGGAACCCAAGCGATCGCTAAATCAATAGTAAATTATTTCCAGACCTAAAACCTACCACCTAACACCTACCACCTAACACCTAATCTAATTGAACATCCGGAATTATCAGGATTAAACTGGTAGTTAGAGATATGCCAGCCCAACGGAAAATGTCACTCATCCCCCAGAAATGACTGCCGCTGTAAATGATCTTCTAGAAAAGACGCCAAATATATCAGGGATACCAGAAGCAACTCCAACCGTAGAAAGACCTCAAACACCGGAGAAAAGCTCAACCCCTGAGAAAGCTAAAACCTCTGAGGCAACCCCAACCCCTAAAAAAAACCCAACAACGGAGAAAACTCCAACTTCAGAAAAAGCTAAAACTTCTGGGAAAGCCAAAATTCCTGAGAAAGCTAAAACCTCTGAGAAAGCCAAAATTCCCGAAAAAGCTAAAACCTCCGAGAAAACTAAAACCTCTGAGGGGCCATCTGCCTTAACCCTAGATTTAGCAGCTCAAGATGTCCGTATGGTCATAGCTCAACAAAGGGAGCAAAGTCAAAGCTTAACAACAAAACTTAATATATTATTCGTTACTAACGGTGCGTTGTTCACCAGCTTAACTGTTTCACGGTTATTGTTTTTCCCCAGTCCTTTCAGCCTTGCCGAACTCTTGGGATTTCTGCTAAATTTCACTCTACTGCTTAACGCTTTTTTGCCCCGTCGATTGGTAGTATCTCCCAATTTAGGGGATAAAAAATTTCTGGAGCGTTACCTTGTGCTGTCCAAACAAGAGTATCAACTGCGAATGCTTGTTAATCTAGTAGAAACCTACAATGCAAATAAGCAGCGACTCGATGATGTATCTGCATCATTGAAGTATGCCGCCTACGTCACTTGGACTGTTGCCTTGATGATTACTGTGCATGTATTGGCGGCTTATTTTCTCCCTGTGATTGACTGGAGTAGTTTTGGCTAAGTGGGGAGTGTCAACCTACCTACCCGTTTACTCCCTGGGCTCAAGCAGCAGGGTTTCCAACGAGGATTTTCTATGAGTTCTAAACAAGTTCAAACTAATTCCTCCGAAGAGGGCCTGAAGTTACCGGAACCAGACCCGGATAACATCACTGTGTTGACGGATAATCTACCCAATAACCCTATCCTACCTTGGCATCACTATGATTCTCCTTGGAGTGATGCTCAAGTGGAACAGCTTGAGCAATCAGAGATTCAAGACCTAGAGAGCCAAGATGAAGAAGTATTGGATACTGCTGAGGATACTGCGACTGATGAGTTAGACCCATCAGAAACTGAGCAGGAGGCTGATGAGTCTGAAGACGAACCAATAGTTGCGGCTACAGAAGCTGCTGCGACTGATGAGTTAGAGTCATCGGAAACTGACCAGGAAGCAGATGAGCTAGAAGAAGAACTAATAGTTGCGGATGCTGATACTGCGACTGATGAGTTAGAGGCATTGGAAACTGACCAGGAGGCTGATGAGTTAGAAGAGGAACCAATAGTTGCGGCTACAGAAAATGCTGCTACTGATGAGTTAGAGTCATCGGAAATCGAGCAAGAGGCTGATGAGCCAGAAGAGGAAACAACAGTTGTGGCTACAGAAGATGCTGCGACTGATGAGTTAGAGCCATCGGAAACTGACCAGGAGGCTGATGAGTCAGAAGAGGAACCAATAGTCGCGGCTGCAGAAGATACTACTACTGACGAGTTAGAACCCTTAGAAACTGAGCCAGAAGCAGATGAGTCAGAAGAGGAAGATGAATCATTAACTCTAACTAATGAACTAAAACAGCTAGGCTAGTACCGCTACGCGGAATTAAGAATTAAGAATTAAGAATTAAGAATGCTTATAGAATAAGAATTCTATAGCTATCAAACTGGTGGGTTATTTCCATGCCCGCTGCACTAGTTGGCAAGAAGTACTCAATTCCCAATTCCCCATTCCCAATTAATTTATGACTCATTACCAACAGCAGATCAAAATTAAAACCACAGGAAAATCTTTTTCCAGAATCACCTCAAAAGTACAAGCGGTAGTAGCTGAGTCCGGAATTAAAATAGGGCTTTGTTCAATTTTCCTACGCCACACTTCTGCTAGTTTGTTAATTCAAGAAAATGCCGATCCAGATGTGCTCGTAGATTTAGCCAACTTTTTTGCCAAATTAGTACCAGAAGATGGCAAAAGCTACATTCACAGTGCCGAAGGTCCTGATGATATGCCAGCTCACATCCGTACTGCTCTTACCAAAACCTCAGAACAAATTCCTATTGCCAATGGCAGATTGTTATTAGGAACCTGGCAAGGAATTTACGTTTGGGAGCATCGGAGGCACAATCACTATCGTGAGGTGGTAATTCATATTACAGGAGATTGAGAATTAAGAATGGAGAATGGAGAATGGATAATTGTATATATATGTGAACATTAGTAACCTGTTGCTTTAGATCTCTCTATTACTTGTTACTTGTTACTTATTACTTATTACTTATTCAGCAAGCCTTGATATAACCAATTTAAAGAGAATACCAAGTTGCTCGCCCCTTACCATGTCGCATTAATTTTTTCATCTCTATCAATTCATTAATTCGTGCTTTAATTGTGCTGCGGCTTGCTTGAGTATATTTCTCAATCTCTCCTGTGCTAATTCTGCCATGTTCTTTGGCTAATTCCAAAATCTTAACAGATAATTCTGGTAGAGAAGTTTGCATTATTTGTTCTCTATTCAGCTTGACTGCTAAATGGTCTTTTTGTCGTTTAAGAGAATGAAGAAAAAACTGTAACCAAGTTGTCCAATTTGGCTTATCAGTCTTTAAACTCTTTTGGGTACGTCTTAAAGCTAAATAATAGCTATCTTTGTTTTGTTCAATTATAGTTTCTAGAGAGCTATAAGGCACATAGGTATATCCACTTTTTAACAGTAACCATGTTGTCAAAACTCTAGAAAGACGACCATTTCCATCTTGAAACGGATGAATAGCCAGAAATTGAACGATAAAAATACCAATAATTAGTAGGGGATGCAGTAGCTTTTCTTCAAAGGCATCACGAGTCCAGCAGAGCAACTCTTCCATTAACAAGGGAGTTTCAAAAGGAGAAGCAGTAACGAACAAAATCCCAAGACTTTTACCCTGTTGGTCAAATGCTTCAATATGATTCTCTACGCTCTTATAGTTACCTCGATGTCTTTCATCTTTATAGCTGTATTGCAGTAATATCGAATGAAGTTGTTTAATATAATTCTCAGTAAGAGGAATCATTTCCCAACTTTCAAACAAGATCTGCATTACTTCTGCATAACCAGCTACTTCCTGTTCATCACGAGTTCTAAAAGATTTTTGCTCTATATTACTGAGTAAGGCTTCGATTTGGCGATCGCTCAGTTTTGCACCTTCAATACGAGTTGATGAACCGATACTTTCAATAGTTGCAACCTTTCTCAAGGCTGCAAGACGTTCAGGAGCAAGGGTTCCTAAGGCTCTCCATGAACCCTTAAACTCATCAATTTCGGCGATGAGTTTAAGTATATGGGGAGTTATTTCCAAAGTACTAATGTTCATAATTGCCATTTTAGCCATTTATTCGACCAAGAAGAACCAATTATGTCTAATTCAGGCCAATTATTGCTGAACTGGGAGGGTGGGGAACTTGACAAGGGAGCTGGGGAAGCTGGGGAAGCTGAGGAAGCTGGGGAAGTCGAGGAAGCTGGGGAAGCCGAGGAAGCTGGGGAAGCCGAGGAAGCTGGGGAAGCCGAGGAAGCTGAGGAAGCTGGGGGAGCTGGGGAAGCTGAGGAAGAGAAATACAATTTTTTTGACCCCTTGGGTCTTTCCATATATAGGGTTTTTGAGTGGTCAAACTCCATATATAGGACTTGACAAAATGCACGACCCTTTAACTTGTCACCATTGCCTAACACCTACCACCTACCACCTAACACCTAACACCTAATTGAGTAGGATTGATACGCCACAATTGTTCTAAACCAGTTGCAGGCACAGTCAAATACAACACATCACCAGTTTTGAGACAACTATCCAGCAGCTCCCAACCATGGATCATGCAACCATGAGTTTCGATATATAGAGGTACAAAGTCAGCACTCATTGCAGCTTCTTTCACCTGGCGTCCACAAAAAGGATGTCTTGGAGTAATTAAGGTTGCTAAAGCTACCCAAAGGGTATTACCAGTTATACCATTGCCCAAAATTCTTCCTCCTAAGGCTGCTGCGGCAAAAGAAGGCGTCGCTAATTCTGTTGGACTCAGCACCATTGCAAAATTAAAGACTTGTTTCGCTGTTAAGGCAAATTCTGGGTCTTGATTGCGCACCACTACTGGTAATTTGGCAGCTAAGGCTTTGGCACTCAAGGTAATTTCCACATTGGTCATGTCGCTACTGGTTACTGCTAACATGGCTTGAGCCGTATGAACATTGGCTGCTTTGAGGCTTGTGGATAAACTGGCATCTTCTAGAATAACCGGTACTCCTACAGAACGAGCAGTAGCCAAAAAGCGATTGTTGGGGTCTCGTTCAATGACTACAACTTCATAGCCGAGACTATGGAGTTGATGGACAATTTGGATGCCAATGCCTCCTAGTCCACAAACAATATAGTGATGACCACTGGGAACTCGTGCTGCATCCCAAAACTGATTGAAGCGAGTGCCTAAAATAAAGTCATTAAGTAAGGCGTAGCAAATCCCAATAACCCCAGCACCAACCAACATCATGATGGCGGTAAATACCTTGATGCTGTCCGGTGACTGTTCTGCCACTTCTTCTTGTCCCCCAGCACCAGTAATCATACCGACGGAAAAATAGAGGGCATCTACAATTGAGGTATTGAGATTAACACAGACATAGGTTACCGTAGCTGCCATAATGGTCAACAGCAGAATTAGAGTAACCATCAACATCGATTGACCATGCCGCTGAAACTGGCGTAAGTTGGTGAGTACCTTGAGGAGTTTGCGGAGCCAAGAGCGACGATAGTTACGGATTTTTGGTTGGGTGCCAATGATTAAGCGATCGCCTAATTGTAACTGCTTACCTTGAACCACAGCCGAAATCAAATCTAACTGACCGTGAGCTGGTAAGTAGTAGATGAGCATTCGCGATCGCGACTCCCACAGATCACTCACATATCTTCCCAGCCAAGGATGATCCTCATCAATCAATTCTTCATAAATCGGCCAAGTTTGGTTAAACAACTCCAATTTTCCAATGGCCTGACTACCCAAAGCGGCAAAGGCAAATACAGGGGCAGCTAAAGCTGAGACACTCAGACTCACATGGTGGGGAAGGGTTTGATCTAAGCGCTCACCTAGAGTCTGATTAAACAAGCGATTAATAATACGAATTTGGGGATTGAGTACCCGTGCTTGGGTAAGGATTGCCAAATTCAGAGCATCATCATCGGTTGAGATCACCAAAGTGTGGGCTTCCTGAATCCCTGCGGATAGCAGAGTAGAAGGTGTCCGTAAATTGCCTACAATGATATTATCCCCAATATGGGGGAGAGGTCGGTCACTGATGCCTACAACAGCAGCTCCCTGCTGCCTCAGTAAGCAAAAAATTTTATATCCAGTAAGACCTAAGCCACAGACAATGATGCGTGGTTTCATTAATCAGCTTTGTTGGCAAACATATGTTTGCCTTTAGTATACAAAACTCAATTATTATCCAAAGTGGTTTGGGGGAGTGTAATCCAAAACACCATCTGATTTTAATTTATCCCACTCACCTGACGGGGTGAAAACAAGGCTAAAACCGATACTGGGTGTAGGGTTTATGGTGTGGTGTATGGCCAAAATCGGCATGGATAATTAGCTATCTCGGCCTCGTCAAGCTTCATAAAACTGATTTAATTGTTCCCAGCAACCTGACAAAGCTATTCTTTTTTCCCTAGACCCTAAACCCTAAACTCTATATCTAGTCTACTTTACAGCTTTTATGTTGCCCCGCAAAGCTGTGTCCGGCAGTGCGAACATTTCGCTGACCATGCTTAGAAAAGTTATTTTTGATTTGTGCTTTGTATTATTTTTTATTTGTTCTTTATATTTATTTACAAATAACTAACATACAAAAACACATCAAGTAAAAAATTATGTACTTTAGTCGTGGAATCAGCTGAATCATTTACAATCTTAATTTACTTATTCGGTATTCTTAACAATTAGTTAACAGCCTTGTAACTTGACTAATTATCTATTTTATTTGTCTAGATGAATGCAATAAATTTGTTTAATTTTTTGTCAAATTAATAGGATTATATTGCTTGCAAAAATTAAAGAATCAGCAATAATGAATCTAGCAATTCTATTGAGACTTTGACAAATTAGTGAAATAAAGTCCTTGCTATATATGGGTTTCAAGCTGTTCAATCGTTATATCCTATTTAAGTAATACTGAGCTTCAATAGTGTTTCTGGTTAATAGGTATCTCCATAAACGCAATACTGACCTCAGTCTCACAAAGGCTTCAGATTCTTTTCTGAAGATGTCTAATTCAGTGTTTTTACTGATTACATTTTCTCACAAAAAAACTATTCTTTTTACAGGAAGAGAAAGACATAGCTTCACCAAACACTCAAGATTAGGGAGCAAGCAGGCTTTTGTTGATGGAGTAGGTTAAATTACCGATGTTCAGACAAACAGCGCCAACTGAAACAAGCATTCAATGGAATAGATAATTAGTATGACTAATTTTGAAGAGATCAAGGTTCGGGCTTCTGCAATCAATGATGTTGCTCCGGTAAAGATACCAATATCCATCCATAACGGAACTATTGTTAATTTTCAGGAACACTATTTCAATATGTTAAGACTGAGAAAGGGCAGTCAGACTCTCCCATCCATTTTCAAGAACACAAAAGCACTCAAGATGAAATCACTACTCCATAGTGAGCAAACAATAACACACAATAAGCCTGGTGAGGCTCAGAGCGGAGGTACAACTTCTGAAGAAGCATTAAATGACCTAGCTCGTATAGCCGCCCACATTTGTGGAACAACCGTTGCCTTGATTAGCTTTGTCGAGAATAACCAGATGTGCTTCAAGGCTCAGGTGGGGTTGGATGCCACAGAAATAAATAGTGTTCTTGAGTTGTGTTCTGTCGCTCTACCACAAAATGAAGCTATTGTTATTTCTGATATCAGGATGGATGAGCGATTCAGCAGTAGCTCAGTGGTTACCTCACACCCCTATATACGATTTTATGCTGGTTTACCCTTAATTACCTCCCAAGGAAAGGTATTAGGCTCTCTTTGTGTTATTGATCATATCCCTCGTAAGCTTAGCCAGAAACAGATTAAGATGTTGTGGGCTCTGAGCCGTCAAGTAATCACTCAGCTTGAGCAACAACAAAATCTCTATACTCTCACTTACACCATCTATGAGGATCAGCAAACACAACAAAAACTGCAAGAGAGTGAAACTCGTCTCAGGTTACTTAACAGCATATCAACCCAAATAACTGCGGGCATGTCAGTTTATGAAGTTATTGAACATACAGTTAAACAAATCAGTGAACATTTTAAGAGCTTCAGGGTAGTTTATTCAACCATTGATGAGCAAAAAATCACTGTCCTTTATTCCCTACAGCCCCCAACCATGCCGCCTCTGGACAAAATTATCCCGATCATCTCTGGTTTGCCCAAATACTTTGATCCCTTGCGCAGTTTTCAACCAGTTGTTACGGAAAATTTAATTAAGGCTATTGGTTTTGAACCCTTTGTTGATCAGCTTTTGTCTTTTGGTATCCAAGCAATGATCAATGTACCATTGCATCACTCAGACAAATTAGTCGGTTTGCTGTGTTTTGATTCCCCTAAACCCCGCCAATGGAGTGAGCATGAGGTTGATACTCTCACTCAAGTCGCGGAATACCTCTCTTTTGCTCTTAAAGAAGCTCATGCACAAGAGCGTCGCTCTCAAGCTGAAGCCGCACTACGACAGCAACATCAGCGAGAGCGCTTATTGAGTAAGATTACCCAACAGATTCGCTGCTCCCTTGACTTAGAGAAAATTCTTGATACCACTGTCACAGAAGTTCGACATTTTTTCCAGGCAGAGCGAGTGTTGGTTCATTGTTATGAGCAGGGCAGAGATGGTATAGCTATTGCTCAATCTGCTGATCCTTCTTGGATTTCATCTCTAGATGTCAAGATGGATAGATCCTGGTTTGAGAAAGGGGCAAAATTGTATCAACAGGGAAATGTTTATGTTATTGATGATATTGAGCAGGTAAAACTTCCTTTTAAATTCCAACAATTTTTAGCTCAACAGCAAGTACAAGCAGCCTTAATTGTTCCCATCCTAGAATCGGAGGAACTGCTGGGGATAATTGCTATCTATCAATGCTCCCAAACCCGAAACTGGAAAACTTGGGAAATAGATCTCTTAGAGCAACTAGCTACCCAAGTAACGATCGCAATCCAACAAGGTAAACTCTATCAACAGGTGCAGGAACTTAACAGTGAGCTTCAGCATAAAGTGCAACGACGCACTGCTCAACTGGAACAAGCTCTGGATTTGGAAGCTACCCTCAAACGAATTACTGACCAAGTTCGGGACAGTCTTGACGAAAATAAAATTTTACAAACAGCAGTCGAGCAATT
>JAAHFP010000081.1 GCA_010672925.1 Symploca sp. SIO1C2
AAAACATTCGGTTTGTCTTGAAAAGAGTAGCCTTGACTCTCCGAAGAAAGCTCCGAGCCAAGACTAAAGCTAAGGAGTCTTCAGTGCTTTTATAAATAAAACTTATCACCCTAACTACTGGAGAGCCATACCTTGACAATGCAACCCGTTTAGGTTTCCTGATTGACCGGAAGAATCAGCAAGTAAAAATCTATAAGCCTAATACTAAGGTTAAAGTATTGCAGAGTCCTACTAGTTTATCAGGAGAGGAAATTTTGCCCGGTTTTGTTTTAGATTTGACCGAGGTTTGGAAATGAGAAAGGTTTGCTTCCTGCCAAGGTGATTTCCTCCGAAAAAATGTACCTATCGTAGGGTGCGTTAGCGTTTGCGTAGCATGGTGCGCTAGCAGCAAAGCGTAACGCACCACATAACGGGTACAATCATTTTCAAAAATCCCCCAAGATGTCAGTACCACAGTTCTACTTTTAGTCTTCTTAATCTTCTTCTTCGGCACGAGCTCCGTTTGAGATTGCTCAGGAAAGAACCTGTTTCATTGGCCAACCAAATGAAGTAATCTGCTATGTTAAAACAAGACAACATCACAATCTTTCCCTTCAGTGTGCGACATCAAAGTTAGGCAATTTACTTACTCATTTAGTTTAATTGTACTACTTTTGAGCGATCGCCTGATCTTGTAGGTTGGGTTGAGGCAACATAGCTTGCTTCGGTGAAGGGTAACCCAACATCCTCTTTCATCGCATCAGCAGAGAAGTGAAACCCAATGCAACACAGACTGTGTTGGGTTTCGCTATCGCTACACCCAACCTACTTATTCCAGCATTTTAGCTGTGTTGCGCCATTACAATCAGATAAATCAAAGCGATCGCTATTCGATTTTAGATTAATGTGGTGTTAATTTCGTAGGGATGTACTGGCGATGGAAGGTTTCATTATCTTGAGAATGACTCTTATTCTTCTCTTCTGTGATGATTTGAGTTAATAAATCTGCACCAAGCTGAACGATTTGAGCGATATCCTCTGGTTTAGCTTGTTTAAGCCATACCGTTACTCTTCCTAGTTCCTGCTCAGGTTCAGGAAAATCATCACTAGACTTGAGTTTTGGTTGAGGTTCTAATAAATAAGTTTGAATCACATCATCAAGCAGACTATCAATTGGCTCCAAAGACCCTCTCGGTTGGGTGAATTGAATGCTATTAATCCAGCCCAGAGACACTTCCAGCAAACGTTCGTGTTTTGGTCGATCACTGGGTTCATCTCCCGGAAAAAGTAAACCTTTTTCTGCTGATTCTTGCATCCGATGAGCAAAATCTTTTAGTGTTTTAATATCTGCCTGACTACCAAAGCAACTAACCCGATTCCAGTTCGACAAAAAATGAACCTTAACATTGTGGCGATCGAAAACAAGCACGCCAATATTAATCCGTTCGTCAGCTATTGGATTGGGGACATATTGAATGATGCTGTATCGACTTGCCATTATCTTGGCTCCTAACAAATAAGGCAACCTCGAAAACCCAGTAGAGAAGTGCCAACAGCCCGACGGGCATCCTTCGGCAGGCGCGTCTCTACAATGTCAGAAAGCAGGTTTATGTATACCGGATTTGATATTATATAAGATAATGACGCGATTCTACATTCTTTGCTCTTGATTATTGGGTTAATCTGTAAAAAAGCTAAATCTATAAATTGGTTAGCATGAAACCTGACTCTGCGAACCGACGCATTGCCTCCTTTGAAAAAAGCTTTGGCAAGCCTCACCTTTATCTGGCTTACCATGCAGCTTTTCCTTTGGCACTAACAGCTGACTTACTCTACCATCTGTGGATTAACTTTCAGCAGGATATTCACGGTCGATTGCTGGATATCCCTTGGGTAGCAGTGGCAGATATTCTGCTCTCTCCCTTGTGTGAAGAAGTGGGAAGGGAACTCTATGAGATGGATGGGGAAGTGCGGCAGGAATTACTAAAGCAGTTACAAGCAGATGCCAACTTTAGTCAACAGCGGGTGCTTCAACTATCTAACTTTCTGCTGGAATATGTGCAGCAACAACTCTACAGCGACAATCCCGATATTCAAGATTTTGCCCAAGCTCAACAGTGGACAGCTTTAGCCTACAAGCAACCAAAAGATGCTGCAAGGAAACTAGCCTTAGCCTATACTCAATTAGACTATCAAGATCTAACAGAATTGATCAGGCTCGAATCGGTAGTTGAAACCTTGACAGAACCTCTGAGGGAATTTCCCCAGTTACAAATCTACGCTTGTGGGATGGCTTATTTTGCCCGTGGAGAACTAGCACAAGCAACAGTTCAACTTAAACGGATATCCAAAATAGGTAACCGGATACAGGTAGCTGGAGTCAGTTTGCCGATTCCCGAAGAAATTCGGAAAACTCGCTCTTTGACTAGACGGCGCTTGCTGCAAATCACTGGTTTGACGGGGTTGGGATTAGGAACTGCTATGCTGTTGCCACGGGTGCGGCAGCCATCTGCTCCATTAACTCATCTTTTAGTAACCGGACAACTCAAAAACTTTGATTTTGAGGCAGTGACGGTAAATGCTCAAGGTCAGGTTACCAAAACTCAGCGCCACCAAGCTCAGTTTTTTAGCCAAGAGTTGCGCAATGGGGTAACTTTGGACATGGTAGCTATTCCTGGTGGTAATTTTCTGATAGGGGCTCCAGTAGAGGAGAAAGGTAACGATGATGATGAACTTCCTCAGCAGGAAATTACAATTCAACCTTTCTTTATGAGTAAATATCCTATCACTCAAGTACAGTGGAGAGCTGTGGCTACTTTACCTAGGGTTGACCGTTTCTTAAAGAGGAATCCTTCTAGATTCAAAGGGGATAATCTACCTGTAGAGTCCGTATCGTGGCATGAGGCTAATGAGTTCTGTGCTAGACTAGCTGAGTGGATAAAAATTGCTTATCGGCTTCCTAGTGAAGCGGAATGGGAATATGCCTGTCGTGCAGGAACTACCACGCCCTTCTACTTTGGTGAAACCATTACTAGTGACCTAGCAAATTATAGCGGTACTGAAACTTACGCCGCTGAACCGAACGGTACTTATAGAGGAAAAACAAATCCCGTAGGTGAGCTTCCCCCCAATGCTTTTGGATTGTATGATCTTCATGGCAATGTTTGGGAATGGTGTGCTGACAGTTGGCATGGAAATTACAATGATGTCCCCTCTGATGGTAGTGTGTGGCAGAGCGAAAATGAGAATCTTTTTCCAATCTTTCGTGGAGGTTCTTGGATGGACCTTCCAGTGCACTGCCGCTGTGCTAATCGCAACAGGAGTGACCGAGACGGCAGGAACGAAAACGTCGGTTTTCGGGTAGTTTATTCCTAGGTGTGGACTCTTCTTTGCCCTTTTACCCTTCTCTCTATTCTCGTGCGTAGCGCGATCAATTCTTTTTTAAATCCTACTCTATGAATGATTGACCAAATATACAAAAAACTTAAGATTTAAAAAGATAAGATTTCTTCTGGAGTCAACTGCTCAACATTACTAAAAACTAAACTAGCTCCAGCTTGTTGAAGAGACTGCCGATAAGCTTCACTACGTTCCGAAGTTTCCTGAACATGGGGAGGTAGCACCCCTACACCAATCCAAGTACCCTCAGGTTGAAGACTTCTGGCTTGATTAACAGTGTATATATCAGCAACTGTATCCCCAACATAGATCACTGGCAACTCTACCTTAATTTGATGCCGTTGCTTTAGTTGATCAACCACTGCAAACAAACCTGTAGGATCCGGCTTACCAGGAGCATCTTCCATCGCTATAAGCACTGGTTGCTCGATTCCCAAGCGTCGGATCAGGGCATATTCCGCTTCCTCTCTGGTGGCACCACTGAAAAAACCCCAAGGAATAGCTGCTGCTGTTAGACTTTCTAGATAGCTAGCTGCCATAAGTAAAGGTTCGTTACAAATATACCCCGTCAACTCCGTCTCTGTACCTCTGTAACGAGACTGGAAAAATGCCACTAGAGTATCGTAATCGAGAGCAATTTCCTCTCGCTTTTGGGGCACTCCCTCCAAACCTTTAGTCTCAAAATATCTGTAAATTAGCTCCTGTGACGCTTGCCAATCATTGTTCCAGATGCCTTCTGATTTGAGTTGATCAATATCTATCGGTTCAGGGCGATAAGCACCATCGGTGAAATGCTCAACGGTATCAGCAACTGCTCGTCTGTAAGAACCACTAACATCACGTACTACACCATCAATGTCGAAAACTACAATAGCTTTCCCATAATCATTTGTCATTTGTGTATAAAAAAAATACCCAATAATTCTAATACAATTCCGCTGTAATTCCTTTTTGCCTCCTGCCTTCTGCCTCCTGACTTGAAAGAGACGCGGGGACGCGGGGACACGGAGACGCGGAGAGAGGGATTTTCATGCATGGTGGTGAAAATTTTTTCATCGGGACTGCCTTCTGCCTCAAGCAACACACTTAACCTTCCTAATACTCCCGTCTTCCTTCAAATCCACAATCTCAACCTTAATCATTTGCCCTTCCGAGAGGGATTTGGCCTTCTTGGGCTCTTTTTGAGTCAATTTGATTTTCCCCAACATTTCATAAGTCACCTTATTCCCTTTAATTGCCGTAACCGTTGCTGACAAAACTTGGGCAACGGCAAAATTATGAGCACTAATCGTTTCAGCAATTTCCGCTTGCCGAGGTGATTCCACTACCGGAGCCATAATTTCCCCAATTGAGTCAGCTTGTTGGTAGTAGCGTATCAAACGAGATGTCCAACCGAGAATTTGCAGCATCACTGCCACATCGTCTTGATATGCTTTCAGATATTGGCTACAGGCATATTCAATATTCTGGTAGTAGCCGGTAGTACGCTTACTATGCCCAATCTGTCTGCCATTCTTGGCCAAAGTTTTGAGATAATCAAAAAATCTCACTCCAGCTTGCTCTTGATTAACATGGGTACGCAAATAAGCGATCGCTTTTCCTAATTCATTGACATCAGTGCCTGCTTGAACTAAAGTTTTTGCGATCGCATGGGCTATTTCTGATTGAACATCAGTTAAGGATTCTGTTGTTGTAGACATGTTCAATTAAGTTGTAGATTAGCAAGAGCTTGCTTCGCTCTTAGAGTTATAGCGCTTCGCGCAGGTGTTAGGTATTAGGTGTTAGGTGTTAGGGAGGTAGAAAGTACTGTTAAATAAAGGTTTGGTGATTATTCACCACGGTCAATCTGTAAACACACGAGCGCTCGTTGCTATACCTAAGTACTGTGATCTGTATAAAAGCCTATTCTCAATTATGTTTGAACAGCAACCTGAAGCGCTGCGGCAAAAAGTTCACCTGCTAGCCAACCAATACCTACAACAAAATGAGCCATCCGGATGGTTTGAAGTCTTATATGCTGAAGCTGATGGGGATTGCCAGCAAATACCTTGGGCTCGTTTACAAACTCACCCCTACCTAAAGGATTGGCTAGATGGTAATAGTAGTAAAGTTCTTGCCGTCTCCCATACTTCCCCATCAGCCCTGGTCATCGGTTGTGGTTTGGGGGATGATGCCGAAGCGCTGCAAGCAAAGGGTTTTCAGGTAAGTGCTTTTGATATTTCCCCCACCGCCATCGCCTGGTGTCGGCAAAGATTTCCCGATTCTAGGGTTAACTACTTTGTGGCGGATGTATTCGCCCTAGACTCTTCTTTGCTTCAAGCTTTTGATTTGGTTTTTGAATCACGTACAATCCAAGCCTTACCCCTATCAGTGCGATCGCAAGCCATTAAATCTATCGGACAATTAGTAGCAGTGGGAGGCATTCTATTAGTTATTACCAGAGTTAGAGACACCGAAACTCAACCCGACGGCCCTCCTTGGCCTTTGTCAAATCAGGAACTTGCTCAATTTCAAGAATTAGGCTTACGGGAAATCTGTCGAGATCGCTTCCTTGAAGAAAGTAATGATTCTATTCACAAGTTCCGTATTGAGTATCGTCGCTAATCTTTACTAAGGGATTGGTTATTTGTCATTTGTCATTTGTCATTTGTCATTTGTCATTAGCTTCCTGAGCTTCCTCAGCTCCCCCAGCTCCCTCAACTCCCCTAGCTCCCCCAGCTCCCTCAGCTCCCTCAGCTTCCTCAGGACTACTCCGAGATTAACTATCTACACTAGAATTTTATGACTACCTAATTGATACTTTAACCAGCGCCTATGGTCCATATCAAGCGCGTGGCACTCTCAAACTTTAAATCCTTTGGCGGCACTACCCAAATTCCTCTGCTGCCAGGGTTTACTGTGGTTTCTGGTCCGAATGGATCGGGTAAGTCCAATATTCTTGATGCTTTGCTGTTTTGCCTTGGTCTTTCCAGCTCTAAGGGAATGCGAGCAGAACGTCTTCCTGATCTAGTTAATCATGATAAAGATCGTCGGGGAACTGTAGAAGCTAATGTTACTGTGACCTTTGATTTATCCGATTTTGAGCAGCCTTTGTCAATTGTCAGTAGCGATGAAGAACTGACAAGCGATAATGGAGTAAACGGACATCAGGAACCATCTGAGGGAACCCTCGACTCTAGGGAGTCCAACGATAACGGTGTAGAAGCATTAGCCAATCAACCCCAACCGACTACAGATCAAGAATGGAGGGTGACTCGACGACTACGGGTAACTAAGCAAGGTAGTTACACCTCGAATTACTACATCAATGGAGAATCCTGCACTCAGGGTGAACTCCACGAGCAACTTAATAATCTGCGCATCTATCCAGAAGGCTATAATGTAGTGCTCCAAGGAGATGTCACGAGCATCATTTCCATGAAATCCCGGGAACGTCGGGAAATTATTGATGAGTTGGCTGGGGTAGCGGCATTTGATCGCAAAATTACCCAAACCAAAACTACCCTAGAGGAGGTTAAGGAGCGGGAAGACCGTTGTCGTATTATAGAAAAAGAGCTGATTACACAACGCGATCGCTTGGCAGCGGATCGGACTAAGGCGGAGAAATATCAGAAGCTGCGGGGGGAAATCCAGCAGAAGCAGCAGTGGGAAGCGGTACTTAAATGGCGAGTACTCCAACAGCAAGAGTTTCAACTCCAACAACAGCTAGAGGCGGGTGAAACTCAAGAACAGGAGTTGAATGCCCAACTCCTCACCATAGAAACCAAAATTAGTCAAGCCACTACAGAATTAGACCAACTTAACACCCTCGTTAAATCTTTGGGGGAAGAAGAACAGCTGGCGGTGGCTTCTAGCCTTGCTCACCAAGAAGCTGAACAACGTCAGTTAAAAAATCGGCAACAGGAAGTAGCACAACAACTGCAACAAATCGCCGTCAATCTCACTAAAACCCAGGAAGAAATCCACCAGACTGAGGAAATCCAACAAACCCTCACGGCAGAAAAACAGCAGGTAGAAACTGTACAACTAACTTCCCTACAAACTGCCAGGGAACAAGCTCAAGCAGCCCTAAACCAGAGTCGAGAAGAAGCTAGTGCCATTGCTTCGGCTTCTGAAGCCTGGGTACAGCAACAAACTGCCCTTACTAAGCAAATCGAAACTTTACTGCAAACCCTTAATCCCCAACGCACTGAGCAAGCTCAGTTGCAAGAGCGCCAAAGCCAACTCACTCGCCTCACCCAGGAGCAAACTCAACTGTTACAAACTTTAGAGCCAGAAATTGCGACTCAACAAACTCAAGCCGCAGTCTTAGATGAACAGTTACAAACCTATAACCAGCAAATCCAATCCCTAGCTCAATCCCTAACAACAGTTGAACAAGAACTCCATCTCCAGCAACAAACCCAAACTAGACTCCTGGCAGAGCAACGAGATAAACAGCGGCGGCTAGATAAATTAGAAGCTCAAGCTCAGGCTCAGCAAGAAGCCCAAGGCACTTATGCCACTAAAATTATTCTCGAAACCGGTATCCCTGGGGTCTGTGGCTTGGTGGCTCAACTCGGTAGGGTGGAACCCCGCTACCAACTAGCTTTGGAGACAGCCGCAGGGGGACGTTTGGGTAATTTGGTAGTGGAAGATGACGGAGTTGCCGCCGCAGGCATCACTCTCCTGAAGCAAAAAAAAGCTGGGAGAGCCACATTTTTACCCTTGAATAAAATCCAGGCACGGTCATTATCGGAAACGATCGCTCTGCGCTATGCTAGGGGCTTTATTGACTATGCCGTTAATTTGATTGATTGTGAACCCCGCTACCAGAAAATATTTGCCTATGTGTTTGGCTCAACGGTAGTGTTTGAAACCCTTGATGATGCTCGTCCCTACCTGGGAAAACAACGGTTGGTAACTTTGACAGGGGAAATCCTCGAAAGCAGTGGCGCGATGACTGGGGGCAGTCAGAATCAACGCTCAAGCTTGCATTTTGGTACTAGTGAGGCGGGAGAGTCGGCAGAAGTTACGGCACTGAGAAACCGCCTCCAGGAAATTGAGCAGATCTTACAACGCTGTGGTGATTTGATTGAGCGGGACTCAGTATCAGTCAAACAACTCACTCAGGAGCTAACGGAAGCCAAAACCAAACGTTCAGAAACTCAGTTGCGCTTAGAACAATCTCGAAAAGAGAGCAAAAATCTAGGGGCTCAGCAAGAACAAGTGCGATCGCTTTTGATTAAAAATAACCAAGAATTAGCAGCAGCAAACGAAAGGTTACAAATCCTTACAAGTGAATTACCTGCTCAAGAAGCCCAGTTGCAGGAGTTACGCCAACAGCTTAACCAGCTAGAGGAGTCCCAAACTCCTAGCGAATGGCAACAAATTCAGATTACGATCAAAGCCCAGGAAAAAGATTGTGCTGAGTGCGAACAAGCATTGCGCAAAGCAGAAAAACGACTGCAAGATTTGGAAAATCAACTCTCCCGTGCTGAGGAAAAAATTGCTGAAGGGCACCAAAGGATAGTAGAATACCAAAATCAGCAGCAGTCTAATCAACAATACTCTTTAGACCTAAACTCTCAGCTGGTGGCAGTAGAGGAGCAAATTAGTCAAACCAAAGCAGCCCTCAAGGAGCTAGAGCAGAGATTAGGAGAAACCAAACAAAAACGCGATCGCGCAGAGCAACACCTACGAGAGCAGCAAAAACAACAGCAAAAGCTCTCCTGGAAACTGGAAAAACTCCAGGAAGCTCAGTTAGGCCGACAAGAAGAACTTACTACCCTACAAGCTCAGCTGCAAATTCAACAAGCAGAGTTACCAGATCCCCTACCGGAAGTACCCTTATTAGTGAAATCTCCAACTACCGAATCGGAGGGGAGTGATTCCGAGTTAGTCGCCTTCGAGTCTTTCAGTGCCCAACTAGAGCAACTGCAAAAAGAAATCAGGAATGGACAAAAACGCCTTCAGGGGATGGAACCGGTTAATATGCTGGCCTTAGAAGAATACGACCGTACCCAAACTCGTTTATCTGAGCTTTCCGAGAAGCTGGCAACTCTGGAAGCTGAACGTACCGAACTCCTGCTGCGGGTAGAGAACTTTACCACCCTGAGATTCCGCGCTTTCAAAGAAGCTTTTGACGCCATCAACCAAAACTTCCAAAATATTTTTGCTGAACTTTCTGATGGGGATGGTTACCTACAACTAGAGGATCCAGAAGACCCCTTCAGTGGAGGACTGAATCTCGTGGCTCACCCCAAAGGGAAACCAGTGCAGCGCCTAGCTTCCATGTCAGGAGGAGAAAAATCTTTAACTGCCCTAAGTTTTATCTTTGCCCTACAACGTTACCGTCCTTCCCCCTTTTATGCCTTTGACGAAGTCGATATGTTTCTCGACGGGGCAAATGTCGAGCGATTAGCTAGAATGATCAAACAACAGGCAAAACTTGCCCAGTTCATCGTTGTCAGTCTGCGCCGACCAATGATTGCTTCTTCCGAGCGTACCATTGGCGTTACCCAGGCCAGGGGAGCTTATACTCAAGTATTAGGACTGACATTGCCGTCCAGCAAACGCTAGGCTAGTACAATAAGGAAAAAAGCAATTAAAGCAGAAGGCTGTATAGTTTTATAGTATCTGCTCTTTCATCTACTGTGAAGCAAGTTGGTTATTACCACTACACTACACTAGTAGGTTAAATTTTAAGCTTATCGTTGAATGTTATTTTAAGATTCCAGCACGATTCGAGATCAGGATTACGAGACATAATGGCAAATGAATTTATTCGTCAGCGCTCTGACATTGTGAATACTCAGGTAATTACCCGTGAAGACGGTAAACGTCTTGGAATTGTCAAGGAACTATTGGTAGATATTGACCGGCGTGAGGTTGTAGCCTTCGGTCTGCGAGATAACCTGATCTCCGTTGCCGGGATGCCCCGTTATATGTTCCTGAGCAGTGTTCGCCAAATTGGAGATGTCATCTTAGTTGAAGATGAAGATGTAATTGAAGATGTTGACGTAGATGCCTACAGCAATCTGATCAACAATGAAGTGATTACTGAAGTTGGGGAATTGCTCGGTCGAGTCCGGGGCTTCAAATTTAATGTGGAAGATGGTACAGTTGTTTCCCTAATTATTGCCTCTATCGGTTATCCTCAAATACCTGACCAGGTCGTCAGTACTTATGAACTTCCCATTGATGAAATTGTCAGCAGTGGCCCTAATCGTTTGATTGTGTTTGAAGGGGCTCAAGAACGGTTAGTTCAGTTGACAGTAGGGGTTTTGGAACGCTTAGGAGTAGGGAAAGCCCCTTGGGAGCAAGAAGAAGAGGAAGCTTACTACACCCCCGCAACTAAACCAGAAAATCAGCTGGGAACCGGAGTTCCAGTGCGCACTCCCGTATCTCAAACCATCCGCACTCCCCAACCGATAGAAGCATCCTGGGATGATGATTGGCAACAACCAGCACCGGAGCCTCAGCGCCGACGAGCAGCAGAGCCAGCTTATTATGAAGAAGAAGAACGGAATTGGGGTGATGACCAATGGGTTGATGCCCCCAGTAGGCCAGTTCGATACGATAAACCAGTGTACAACTCTTCTGATCCCTATAAAAGGGACTATGCAGATGAGTACAAAGATTATGGAGTGGAAGGGGATGCTTGGGATGATGATGTAGAACCTGAACCTTACAAAGCTCCTAAGATTAATATTCCAGAGAAGACCAAAACCCCTGAGTACGAAGAGGAAGCTGGTTATTAAATTGCACTCGTAGGGGCGGGTTTAGGGAAAATTTAGACCATCTTACCCGAATATTGGAATCAAAACCCGCCCACAATCATCCCCAGGTTATTGCACAATCGTAGGGGCGGGTTTAGGGAAAATTTAGACCATCTTACCCGAATATTGGAATCAAAACCCGCCCACAATCATCCCCAGTAGAATAGGGGGTGTGTCACTGGCAAGATGCCAGTTATTTTTAGCTTGACAATCTAACCGAACGTTCTGTAATGTTGAAGTAACAAAACAAACGTTCGGTTTATAAAAATGATTAAACTCTACGGACACGAACTATCTGGTAACAGCTACAAAGTACAATTATTCCTCTCTGTACTAGGCATTGAGCATCAATATGTGCGGGTTGACCTAATGAAAGGAGAGCATAAGCAGCCAGAATTTTTGGCAATCAATCCCTTTGGGCAAGTGCCGATACTAGTTGATGATGAGCTGGTGATTCAAGATGCTCAAGCGATTCTAACTTACTTAGCTCGTCGCTACGGTGATGAAAATTGGCTGCCAACTGATGCAGAATCTCTAAGTCGGATCATGCGTTGGCTTTCGACCACCACAGGTGAAGTACGCCAAGGGCCAGAGAATGCTCGTCTTTACTATCTGTTTGGAGTAACTAACATTAATATAGAGCGGGCAACGACAAAAGCCCATCAAATTCTCAAGTTACTCAATGATCATTTAGAAAAGCATACTTGGCTAGAATTTGAACATCCGACAATTGCTGATATTGCCGTTTTCCCTTATGTAGCCCTAGCTGCTGATGGCAAGATACCTCTGGAAGACTATCCTGAGGTAGTGGCTTGGATTAATCGAGTCAAAACCTTACCTGGTTTCGTGGGTATGGCTGGTATCAATTAACACCTAAAATCTAAAACCTACCACCTAACACCTAACACCTAACAAATGCCACGTAAGTTTACTCAAATTGCTTTTACCCCAGCTGTCAGAGCATTTCAAGACCGTTATGGCTCTCGTGAAATGTATGCTCGAATGGAGGAAAATGGACCAGATAATGATACGATTATTCCTCGCTTAGAAGAATTTATCAAAGCCCGTGATAGTTTCTATCTGGGTACAAGTAATGAAAATGGTTGGCCTTATATCCAGTTTCGGGGAGGCGCTCCTGGTTTTCTCAAAATTATTGACGACAAGACCCTGGGTTTTGCTGATTTTGCTGGTAATTGTCAGTATCTCACCATTGGTAATTTATCGGTAGATGACCGAGTTTTCCTATTTTTAATGGACTATGCTAATCGTCGCCGTTTGAAAATTTGGGGGCGAGGGAGAGTCGTTGATGATGATCCTCATTTGCTGGAAGAACTCAATGTACCTGGAGATACATCTGAGGCACAAAGAGCTATTTTGATTCATGTAGAAGCTTGGGATTGGAATTGTCCGAAATATATTCCCATCAAGTATTCTGAGGCAGAAGTCGCTGCAATGGTTGAACCGCTGCAAACACGAATTGCCGAGTTGGAGGCTCAGTTAGGGCTTGCTGAATAAGTAACAAGTAACAAGTAATAAGTAACAAGTAACAAGTAATAAGTAACGAAGAATTTATCCTATGCTGTAGGGGCGGGTTTAGGGTCACCAGCAACACATTTGGTGAAAATCTGAATACAAAACTCGCCCAAGCAATAACCAAGGGAATTGAGAATTGGGGATTAGTTGCATTAACCTGAGGATGGCGTTAGGTGGGTGAGGTTAAAAGTTGTACAACCTTTCTTTCCTCCTGCCTCCTGCCTCCTGCCTCCTGCCTTCTACCTCCTACCGAGACAATCAGGAGCAATTCGTCGAAAATAGGAATAGGTATCTTTAAATTTTAAAAGGACATGGCTGACCCAGAATTGGATCTAGCATCTCTGGTTGCGAGGATAGAAAAGCTCGAAGAGCAACAAGACATAGTAGCGAAGTATGCTGTAAAGATTAAACGCCAGCTAGATCAACTGACTGAACAATTCAACACCAGACCTGAGTTGCAGCAGATGGAAAGCTTGCAGGAGGTTATTGCTAACCTATCTGAGGCAGTCGCCAATTTGCGTCAACCCTCAGCCGCCATTACACTTGAGGAATCTTCAGCGGGGTTAAACGAAGAGCAGGAAACGGATGATGTTGCTCAAGAGGAAAGTCTAGAAACAGCCATCAGCGCTGAAGAATTTTGTAGAAGGGTTGATGAAGGAGAAAAGGACTTTACAGGGATTGACCTAGCCGAAATTGATTTAACAGGGAAGCGTTTTCCTAATGGATTAAATCTCTCTCAAGCTAACTTAACCAAAACTAAGCTAGGAAGAACCAGTCTTCGATCAGTAAATATGATCGGAGCAAACCTTACAGAAGCGGAACTTGCCAAAGCAGATTTGTTTCAAGCCAACCTCAGTTATGCCGACTTAGAAAAGGCAAACTTTGGACAAGCCAATCTTGCCGCAGCGAAACTAGAGGAAGCCAATCTCCAAGAAGCTAACCTCATTGGCATAGATTTGCAGCAGGCAAGTTTGTATGGAGCAAATCTGAGTGAAGCCAACCTGAATGAAGCTGACTTGGTTCAAGCCAACCTAGCCCAAGCAGATTTAACTGGTGCAAATCTGATTCAAGCAAATCTGAGTGAAGCCAACTTAGATGAAGCGAACTTGGAGTCGGCAAACCTCACTGTAGCAGATTTGAGTAAAGCTAATTTGAACAACGCCCGACTCAGTGAAGTAAAGCTCAGTGGTACGGATATGACTGGAGTAAATCTTATGGGAGCGAGTTTGAGAGGCTTGAACTTAAGCGGAGTATGTTTGAGCAGTGCCAACCTCTGCGGTACAAATCTTTACGGAGCAGATTTAAGTGGAGCCAATCTCTCTTCTGCCGATTTAGAAGCAGCAGATTTGAGGAAAGCCAATTTAGAACAAGCTAACCTCTCACAGGCAAATCTTCACGAGACAAATCTGGGAGAAGGGGATGAACAAGCTAATCTGAATGGTGCAATTATGCCTGATGGTACAGTTCAAGATTAATACCAACCACCATTAACCAGTTTTTTCAATCTAGGGTGCGATTACTCTCATTAGCAGTAAAGAAATATTGCTATTTTTTAAGATAAATTAACGGATGATGTAATCGCACTCGTAATGCTCCTACACACAACAGATAAATTTTTCCGACAAAACAACGTTACTCAGCTGACATTTAGCTGTTAAAAATCCGATAGTGGTAGAAAGCATAAGTATCAAACAAGGCTCCCACCAAGCTGAAAGTTAAGCTGATAACTAAGACTCCTTCGAGGGAAGAGCCTTTTCCGAAGGCCGCTAGGAAGTCCAATAGGTGGGTAGTACCAGTATTCCCGATAATTTGTAATCCAGGAACAAAAGTAACTACAGAGATAGCCGTTAACAACATTGTCACCAGTACAATTGGGGTGACGAAGCTGAGCAGGGTTGTTAAGGCAAGGGAACGAAGAAACCTGGGCAAAATAGTCATAAGTAAGATGGTCTGCTAAGAGAACTCAAAGCAAGTACCGAATAAAAACTTGCCATTCCCTACAATAGTGGCGATCGCTTCGGATGGCAGAAAATGTCAGAATTCTTAAATGTTCATTAAGAATCTTGTTTAAATTAGTTAAACTTTCCTCATAATTGAATGTTTAAGGACTTCCTTGGTGCCTTAGGCAATCACAATTCTCCTCTATTGGTTGTCATAGCCGTTACTTTTTGCTATTATTATTCATAATAGGATAGTTGTGCGCCTATATATAAATCCCAGAAGGTTGTTCGCGTTCAGCGTTCTCGAAGAGTAGCATTAGCGAAAAATGCTTCAGAGACTCGGACTTATATTTATTTAATCTAAAATCTAAAATCTAAAATCTAAAATATCAAGCCTTACAACTCCTTCAGAAGTTATATTGACAGAAGGTATCGCGAGTCAAGTTACTGGAGGCATTGAATTTTTTTGGGAAGTGATCACTAATTGAAACAACGGCAGCAAGTTTCACCCAGCAGCCGGTAGTTATGAAGTATATAACTGACCGGTTAATCGAGCAAGTTTGTGAGGAGATCAGGACTTGGAAGTGTTTTCCAAGTCAAAAATCTGATGTAGGGGCAAAGCATTTGGACGATAATTCATCGGTGAAACCCAAGATATACAATCCAAACGCTTCGCCCTCCGAGAGTTTAGAAACAAACCCTGGGAAACTTCAGCTATTTATATATTTGAGCTTTCTACCTTGCAAAATTCTTTCTTCCCTTGGAGCCCTCTGCCTTCTTGCAGCCAAAGTGTAAGTATTCCACTGGACATGATATCACTCTCGACTCGCGATTCCCTGTTGTAAGACTTCTAACACCTTAGCTAAATTACCTGCTAATAAAGCATTAACATCTAACCATAAGCCAGGATAAATCTCACTTTTGATAATGCCCTGCTCGTCAGGTTGCAGTTTAATATACTTTCCTTGGGCTAACCTAAACCAATCGAATTCCTGATCATAAACTCGCCACACCAAATATTCTTGGACTTGGTTCCGTTGGTAAGCCCTTTTCTTATCTCGCAAATCGATAGAAACTGTAGAAGCAGCGATTTCAACAATTAATTCCGGTGCACCTTCGACATATCCATCTTCACTAATCGTCGATTGTCCCCCTTCTTTGATTCTCAGTAAAGCATCAGGTTGAGGCTCATTCTCTGCATCTAAACGTACTGTAGGGTTATCGCCTGTTTGTAAATTCGGAGTAAAGGTTTTATAAAAACCAAGCCACAACATGATATCAGCATGAGGTTCTCCATGTTGATTGATGCGTAAAGGCGATCCCATATAAACAATTCCTTCGATTAATTCTGCCTTTTTCAGCTCAGGCATTCTCTGATAACGAGTTTCAAATTCCAGACGAGTCAATTGATCGCCATTTTCTAAAGAAGGAATCAATTCTCTTGGTTTAGTGATGGTTTGAGTCATGACTTGTTCTTCCTCAATCTAATTGTAAAAGATATTCATTTTGCCCACCCTACAAGATTTGCGATCGCTCTAATTGTTACGTCCCTTGATTATATCGTGTAGAATTATTTTTACTTTCATAATTTTTAGAAGAGTTGCTGAATAAGGCGTTAGGTTTTGCTTTAGACTAACAAAAAATGTACAAATCTACAATTGAATCAACCTTAACTTCCGGTGACTGAAGTTAAGGGATAAGGGAATCTGAGTTTAGAAAAAAGAGCGATCGTTTATGAAAGCAGCTTGCGCTGAGCGCAAATATAGCAGTTGCCAAAGAGATTCGGACACTCGCCAAATGCAGCAAACCTTTACCTGTCAAGCTTTTCCCTCCTGCCTCCTGCCTTCTGCCTTCTGCCTTCTGCCTTTTTGTATACCAAAGCACTGGCTAGATGCCAGTTCCACAGTTGAGCAAGTAACTCTCCTTAGCACATTTTGGTCAATAAAGAAATATCATTTTGATATTCCATTTCCCCAATTGCCGCCCTAGCCTAGCTCTTGGCGTTAAAGTTAAATAGTTAGAACCTAAGGAGAAAAGTAATGTCACCAATCACTACTGAAGCTGCTCCTGTCGCTATTACTCAACTGCCAACTCAGTATGATCTTCCCTGTGATGACGGTATTCCTATGGAAACTCAGCGACATTTTATGCAGATGCAAATGCTCATTGATACCTTATATCCTTGGTTAGCTCAGCGAGAGGATGGTTATGTCGGCGGCAATATGTTTCTTTATTTCAGTGCTGCTCAACTGAAAAATGAAGACTTCCGTGGTCCTGATGTATTTGTGGTACTCGGAGTGCCAAAAGGAGAAAGACGGAGTTGGGTAGTTTGGGATGAAGCCCAAGCACCAAATGTCATTATTGAGCTACTGTCTGAAAGCACAGCTACTAATGATAAAACCGAGAAAAAGCAAATTTATCAAAACAAAGTCAGAGTACCAGAATATTTTTGGTATGACCCCTTCAATCCAGAAGATTTAGCAGGATTTAACTTGCAAAATGGAGTATATCAACCAATAAGTGAGGATAAACAAAAGCGCTTAGTAAGTCAGCAATTAGGTTTAGCTTTGGTGCGTTGGCAGGGCTACTATAAAGAGGTAGAAGCAACTTGGTTACGTTGGGCTACTTTAGAGGGAGATTTGATTCCCACTCCCCAAGAAAAAGCAGAGCAAGCTCAACAACGAGCTGATCAACTAGCTGCTCGCTTACGAGAAATGGGAGTAAACCCAGATGAAGTTTAATTAGGTGGTAGGTGGTAGGTGGTAGGTGGTAGGTTGTTTCTGGCTTTTTTTTGGACTGAAGTCCTACTACTGCTTATTACTTCAAATGCTATATCAATCTATTCTGACTCACTAACTCCTGACTTCTCCATCCCACCCAAGCCGAGTTTTGTTGAACTCAGGTTAGATAGTTCATATTGCACCGTTGCCATTTGCTCCCTACTCTCATCTAACAATAAGAAACCTCCTCCTGCAAGACTCAGTAACCATCCTAGCCAAGTTACTGTGAGGGATAGTAACACAGCTTGTTCAGGACTAAGACCAATTCTGGCAAACAAATAGATCCATAATCCCTCTTTAACCCCTAATCCACCAACAGAAATGGGAAGTACTGTTATTACTGCAACAATCGGAACAAACACCAATAGTTGCCAAAAAGAAACAGGTAATTGGAGTTGCTGGGCAATCAAATAGTGATAGTGAACGATACCTAAGTGAATAACTAGGGATAGAAGTGTTGAATAAACCAAAGCTTGCCGGTCCTGAACAAACTGGAGCAGCAGATACTGGATTCGCGCTAAGCGTTCTGCTAAACTGCCTAATCTGAACTTAACTAACCAAGGTTCTACCCAATTTAATAATTGAGGGCTCATAACTAGTATGATGCCCCCAACTAAAGCAGCTACTACACTAATAAAGAGAATAATCACATCCCAACTGTCTATTAACCCAAAAGTGAGGGGTAAACTCATAGCAGCAAGGAGTGAGAGGACAGCTAAACCGCTAAATCTCTCTAAAAAGACAGAAACTAAGCTTACTTGGGAATCATTAGTTACTTGAGTAACACGATAGACTCGATATACATCTCCCCCAAGACTGCCGGGAAGAAAAGTATTCAGAAACATCCCTGCCAGATAACTGCTAAACAAAACATTCATGGGAGCCGAATGTTCGGTTGGCTGTAAGACTATTTGCCATCGCCAGCTACTCAATAACTGCAATATTGTATAGTAAATTAAGGCTTCGACTACGAATATGGGGGATAGTTGCCGAAATTGCTCCCAGGTTTGTTGTAAGTCAACTTGCATTAAAGCAAATATCAGTAATCCGACACTAACACCTATTTTTAATAAGGGAATAAGCTTAGATTTCATGTAATTTTAAGGAATAGGGAATAGGGAATAGGGAATAGGGAATGAGAGATGTATATCACGGAGGCGATACCTGTTATAAAAAAAGTCAATTTATTGTTCTAGCAATTGATTGATAGCGGTTTTTCCATCTATTCCTTCACCTCGTTCTAGTTGTTGGGCAGCTATGTCAATTTTTTGACCAATTTCTTCAACCCACTGCTCATATTGGTTACGTTTCTCTAATAGAGCTAAAGCTTCTTCGAGCACATTATCTATACTGGTATATTTACCAGAGGTTATTTGTTGTTGTATCAAGTTTTCTAGCTTAGGGTTAAGGATAATATTCATAGCTTCTGTACTTCTTACTGTAGCAATCAAACTTTATCACTGTTCTCTATTTTATCTACCCTCCTACCAACCTAACACCTAACACCTAAAACCTAAAACCTAAAACTCAATAGCTTGTTGAAAAGCTTTTTCCCATAAAGGAAGAATAAGCTCCCAGCTAAATCGTTCTTGGATATGGGCTAAGCCTGCTTTTCCCATAGCAGCTGCTTGTTGGGGATCGGATAGTAATTGTAAAATAGCCTGAGCTAAGGCTGTTGAGTCTTTTTCTCGAACTAAGAGTCCTGTTTGATTGGCAATAATAATATCAGGAATGCCACCATTCGCACTCGCAATTACTGGCTTTTGATGTGCTAAGGCTTCAATTGCGACAATACCTAATCCTTCACTTTCCCCTTTGCTATCGACAATGGAAGGAAAAACAAAGATATCACAATTAGCATATTCTTGGGCTAAGGCTTCACGGCTAAGGAATCCTAAAAATTCTACATGATCATCAAGATTTAAGGATTGACACAAAACTTTAAAATCTGCTTCGCGATCGCCTTTACCGGCTATCCGTAATTTGACTGCTCGTTCCTTTAACACTAAGGGTAGTGCTTCCAATAAATATTTTAGTCCTTTGCGCTCGATTAAGCGACCCACAAACAATAAACTAGGGGTTGCTTCTGGTGCACGTTCAGGAGAAGATTTGGGTTCAATGGTTAAGCCATAAGGAATCACGGAAACAGGAACATCTACCAGAGATTGGATCAACTTTTGGGTAAAGCTAGAATTAGCAGTAACTACCTTAGCTTGAGGCAACAACCAGCGTAGTATAGAAGCAACAAAGCCAAATTTTTTCGCTAGTAAAAGCTCCGTTCCGTGAAAGGTAAATACCATAGGGATACGGAGTATTTTACTCGTTGGCCAAGCCATTAACCCGTGGGGAAAAGGCCAGTTAACATGAAGTAGATCGGGCTTAGTTTTCCAACAAATCCAAAAAAGTTGAATCGTACCCAGCAAAATATATAAAGCCGCAGAGATATAATGAAGAGGCTGTTTTTGCAGCTTACTAGGAGCCCCATCCCGGACCAGATTTTCCACAGGTTTCGGGCTGTAGCGGAAGCGGTGAACAGTACAGCCGTCTAACTCGTGAGTTGGAGAAGCTTCATAGGCAGGAGCGAAGATGCTAAACTTAGCACCGGTGGGCTGTAGCCGTACCACCGTTTCTCTAACAAAAGCACCATCTCGCTCATTCTCGGTCATGGGATAGACCGAGGTCATCACTAAAATATGTTGGTTTTTGATGGTTATCACTCAATATTAGCGATCGCTATGTATTTAGCTCCAGGGCAGAGCTAATCTAGATGTAGTATCATCATACCAAATCTTACAGAAGAAGGCAGAAGGCAGAAGGCAGGAGGCAGAAGGCAATCCCGCTGAGAAATTTTTACCACTAGGTGATGAAAATACGGCATTTCTCAATAAGAGTGAGGTACATTTACCATTCCCTATTCCCTATTCCCCATTCGGTGAAAACCAGAAACTTTGTACCTCATTCCAATAAGAAACGCTATATTGTCTTTGCTGTTGCCCGTTGCCTGTTGCCTATTGCCTAGTTTAAAATCCCATGCACACTTCAAAAAAATCAGCTAACCTTTTGAACTACCAAGGTATTTATCCTTGTCCAGTTTGTCGTTTAGGTCAAATTAAATCTCTGTCGTTAATGGAGGCTTTTGCTTGTGATTGCGGCAACAATATTTTTACAGCAGACTTAGACCAACAGCTGCTAAAACTGCCTACTATGCAACCACCCTTAACTTGGTACTGGAATGGTACAGGTTGGCGAAGAGGACAGCTAGCGGGAAGAGAGTGGAAATGGTATCAGTGGCTGTTAGTAGTAGGATTTGTGGCTCTACCAACTACCCTAGTAGCACTTTCAGCTTATATTTTTCCCGCTACTCCTGGCAGTAACTTGTCTTGGCTACCAACTGTGTGGATAGGATTAGCCTTTTTGTGCCACTTAGTGATTGTTGTGTGGCTAGTAATTGAGTTTTATCAATTTCCTCTTTGGACTTATTTAAGCATCAGCTGGCGGTTTTTACTAGGGCGTTGATAATCAAAATTAATAGACCTCTTGCATAATGGGAATTGGTAATAGAAGGTGTATCTCATGGATGCAATAACTGCTATATATCAGCTGTCAGCCAAAAAGCTGATAGCTGAATGTTAATTAGGATGAAAATAATCAAACGCACCACCAACTGGCTAGAAACTCACTGGGTTACTCCTGCCTATAGCGGCTGGCTACTAGGAATTTTCGGTATCTGTTTTTTTGCCGCTGCTACCAATACTATGGCAGGTTGGCTGTATGTGATTAGTGGTATCATTGCCGCATTACTGGGGCTTGCTGCAATCCTGCCCATGCGATCGCTACGGAACTTCTCAGTTAGCCGTAAAGCGATTGTACCAGTAAGTGTTGGTGATCAGTTAACCATAGAATTAGCGATCGCTAATCGTTCTTCCCAACCTAAAACCCTTCTACAAGTTTGGGATGTTCTACCATCGGAACTAGGACAACCAATGCAGACACCAGTAGAAAGCATTGCTTCCCAAGGTACTCATTACTGGATTTATTTCCATTCTACCGATAAACGAGGTATCTATCATTGGCAGGAAGTACAGCTGAGAACCGCAAATCCTCTAGGTTTATTTTGGTGTCGTCGCAGTTGGAAAGCTCCAGCAAAAGCAGTTGTCTATCCTACTGTTTTATCCCTGAGTAATTGCCCATTAGTAGATAAAATCGGTACAGAAGATAGCGTTGAACTACAGAGTCATAGCCGCTCTCACTCCGCTATGGACAACCTTACTAGATCCCTGCGGCCTTATCGCTTAGGAGACCCCACTCGTCTGATTCACTGGCGCACTAGTGCTCGTTATGGAGAGTTGCAGGTAAGGGAGTTAGAAGTTTTCACTGGTTCTCAAGAAGTTATCATTTGTCTAGATAGTTCCAGCAGTTGGGAAGTGGAGAACTTTGAAGCAGCAGTTATCGCCGCAGCATCAATGTATTTCTACGCCTTAAGTTGTCAGCTCAATGTGAAATTGTGGACAGCTAAAACAGGTTTATTATCCGGTAACCAAGCAGTATTAGAAGCACTTGCTGGTACTCGTGCTGGAGAAGAGGCTGAAGTCGCTCAACCACCCTATTTACCGTTAATTTGGTTGACTCAAAATCAAGCTAGTATTGACTCCCTACCCCCAAACAGCCGTTGGTTACTATGGACATCAAATTTAACTGAAAGTGAAGCGGCACAGTCGGTGAAATTCGGTCATGCTGATGCTGGTTTTGTTATAGATACCACACAGTCTCTACACAAGCAGTTACAGCAACCGTTGGTAATGGGGAATGGGGAATAGGGAATAGGGAATAGGATAAAATGCCACGTTAAAAAATAAGATAATCAACTAATCATCTTTCCTTTAATCTTTTTACTTCCTGCCTTTTTCAAGCTATAATTATACTTGTACTGGCTCTCCCGGATCTATGTTGATAAACTTTATTTATATATACTCCCCAATTCTTTGGTTTTAGTCTTGGCTCGGAGCGATAGTGGAGAGTCAAGACTAGGCTCTCTTAGTGCAACTTTTTCAGGATT
>JAAHFP010000082.1 GCA_010672925.1 Symploca sp. SIO1C2
AGCTGGGCTGCTAGTGGAATTAAATCTGATGCTTTGGTAGAATTATTACTTCACCAAAACTTCTTCCAGGTTTTACCACCAAAATCGACAGGGCGGGAGTTATTTAGTGCCGATTACCTAAATTATTGTTGGGCAATGGGTTCTAACTATAACTTGAGCGATGCTGACATGCTGGCAACTTTAACCGAACTGACAGCTGCCTCAATCGCAGATAGCTACCGTCGCTTTTTACCCCAGATGCCGGATGAGGTTCTCTTATGTGGTGGTGGTAGTCGTAATCTCTATTTGAAGCAGCGTTTACAAGCCCTCTTAGCACCAGTGCAAGTATTAACCACTGATGAAGCTGGGGTAAACGGAGACTTCAAAGAAGCGATCGCCTTTGCTGTTTTGGCTTATTGGTGTGCTCTCGGTATACCTGGCAATCTACCCCAAGTTACTGGTGCAGGGGCAGCTACAAAACTAGGGAATCTTCATATTCCTCTGAGTTCTTGCTGTTAGAGTTACTTCCTGGTACTCTGTAATACTCCGGTTATACTTATACGTAAAACTTACTACATTTATTCCTCAACTAGAATAGTTTGGTATTCAGTTTAGCTATGCTAATTACTAACCTTTAGTGAGGAAGATCAAAGAATGTTCGATAATAAACGAAGGGTAACACTGTGGCTCATACCTTTTTAATGGAGGCAGGACGCTGGACACTCCAGGGAAGTTGGCTAGAGCGAAATGGAATGCCAATTACAGTCAGAGGTAAAACAATTATTGCCTGGGGTCAAGAAAACTGGTTTACGATGGTCACCAAGTTGGTATTTCCCAACAGTGAGCGTGAGGATATTTCTTTTCAATATCGAGGTCACCTTGATAGTGGAGAGCGACAGTACACTTTTGTTTTGCAGCACAGTGTCTTAGGTCGTGTTGAGGGGGAAGGTTGGGTGACTCCAGAATCGATTATTCAACGCTACTGGGTCTTAGGCGATCGCCAACGGCGTAGTGGCTTTGAAACACGTCACCGACTTGATGATAACACCTATTACCTCTCCAGTAGCATTATGGCTGGCCACTATCTTACTAGTACAATGGAGGCAACTCTAGGGCGTCAACCACAATAACGTTATGCTTGAATTAAAGTAGTTGAGTGAGTTCTACTCAATAGAATACCTCCATTGATAGATATTCATAACATTACTGACTATCATGACCATGAACAAGCAAATATTTACATTGTCATAATATTAGCAGTACAAAAATAATTAACTTCTTAGCAAATGAACTCGAGACGAAGCAGCATGATTCTGGGAAAACTGGTTAAATGGGGATGGAAACAAATGCTAAGTAATTAGAGTTAAGTTCTTTTCCGCTGACTAGCAAAAAGGTAATATAAGCGAAACTGATAACTAGGCATATTCCACAACTGCTCCAAGCTAGTAGAACATTTATCATGACGACTGACCCTTATATTGGTCGCTTACTCGCCAATCGCTATCAACTCGTGAAGTTGATAGGTCAAGGTGCTATGGGTCGGGTTTATCAAGCCAAAGACATGTTACTGGGAGAGGTGATTGTTGCCGTCAAGTTTATTGCCCAGACATTGCTCAATCAGAAAATGCGTGAGCGCTTTGAGCGGGAAGCAACCATCTGTGCTTTACTTGGTGAGAAAAGCAATCACATTGTACGAGTTAGGGACTTTGGTGCAGATGAAAACGAGGTTTCCTTCTACGTTATGGAATACTTAGAAGGAGAGAACCTAAGCGATCTCATTCGACCACAACGCCTAAGTTTAACTAGGTTTTTCAATATTACCCGCCAAATCTGCTTAGGACTGCAATGTGCTCACAAAGGAATACTGGTTAAAGGTGAACTCTGTCCAATCATTCATCGAGATATTAAACCCAGCAATATTTTGATCATTCAAGATGCCTCTTTCGGTGAGTTGGTCAAAATCCTTGATTTTGGGATTGCCAAGCTGCTGCAGTCTGACGTTGCTCAAACTCAGTCTTTTATGGGCACCCTGGCTTATTGTTCCCCAGAACAGATGGAAGGCAAGGAACTTGATCGACGCTCTGACATCTACAGCTTGGGTGTGATGATGTTTGAGATGCTGAGTGGCGAGATGCCCATTTTGTCAGAAACCCGCTCTTTTGGCGGCTGGTACAAAGCTCATCACTATGCCCCTCCTAAATCCTTCGACTCAATTAACCTAGACTTTAAATTACCGAAGGCATTAAAGGATCTGGTGATGCAATGTATGGCCAAAGAGCCTGGTGAGCGTCCTCAAAGTGCTGGAGAAATACTCAAAGCATTAGAACCTTTAGAGCAGGAGTTGGGACAGGAAAAGCCTCTAGGTAGCAACTTAAGTCCAGCTAATCAAGGACTGGTACAAATAGAACCGAGGACGAGGCGTGCTCCTACTCCAGATGAAATTTGTCGCCGTGCTTCTTGGCCGAAGGATAAACCCATATCAAAAATTGTCTTTCCCCATATAATTCACACAAGTCAGGAAGCTTTGGGCACCCTTTGGGTTATGTTGTCAAAACAGGACATTCAAAACCGTCTGGTTAGTATGCGCTACAACTACTTTCTGTTTTTGACTTCACCGCATCCGATGGTGTTATGGATTACGGCTTTGCATAACAAAGAACATGGTGCACGGTGGCTTCCTTGCTACTTAGATTTAAAAACTACCCTAGGTCAAAAAGTGACCAGGCTCTTGGGAGAAGTTGGATGTTACCGCATCTTATTCTTTGCGCTATCAGAACCAGAATACTGTGCTAATGTCATGACCGCAACCATTGCTCCTAACCAGTGTAGAATGTTGATTGACTGGGCAAATACTAGTCAGACAATAGCTTCAACTTCTCAACCACAAGCGAGTAAAAAGATACTGAAAAAAGAGTTTGAAAAGCTAAAGCCGAGGATTCTGATGAAACTGGAAGCCGTTCATACGGATTTTCCTACTGATATGAACTAGCGTGTACAATCCAAGGGACATATCTATATGTAGACCATAATGATAAATTGGTTTACTCACTCTCTCAACCGGATTTGGTATCAGATCCATTGCTTAGATTAGTAGATAGTCAGGATAAAAAACATAATGGCTGAAATCAAACTCAAATCAAAAGATCCGGATTCCCTCAGACGAATTATTGAAAGTGCTTTGTCAGAAAGACTACAGAGTGTTAAAGCAGGAATTCAAAAAACAGAGGAACGTCTTCAGGAGTTGGAAAATAAATATCAATTATCGACAGAGGAATTTATCGCCCGCTTTAATAATGATGAATTAGACCATGATTTTGACTTTGATGAATGGATTGGAGAATCTCAAATGTTGGTACATTTACACCAAATAAAAGAATCCATAGAGGGAATTGATTTTGTTGATTGAAGATTATTTTCAACAGATTCAGCTTTTAATTGAATCCTCCTCAATCATTCAATTATTTGATTTTGAACGAGATAAAAGAGGAATGTATGAAGGTTTTATCAGAGGAAAACTCTATTTTAAAGATAATGCCTTGTTGCATTTCCGGGAATTTGTCTATGTAGAAATTTTTATTGATAGAAAAATGTATAGTTATCAATATATGAATTCAGCAAATAATCTAATTTTTCGCTATGATAATACGGAACACCACCGAAAATTAAATCTTGCTACTTTTCCTCATCATAAACATGATGGCAGTGAGGATAATGTTGTGATATCCGATGCTCCTTTATTAACTGATGTGTTGAAGGAGGTTGAAAAAACATCAAATCTTAGTTAATACAATGAAACATATTCCCTTTAATTGGGCTATCAAAAAAATCTTACGGGATAAAGCTAACTATGTCATTCTGGAGGGCTTCATCAGTGAGTTAAGCGACTCATGTTATATTAATTGACCTTAATCTCCGGAAAAATCAGTTTCCTTAATTAACTGATGTAGAGTAGTCCATTCCGGCAACCATTCCCATACCTTATCTATTCGCTCAATTCGATTCACAATCCTTTCGACAAATACTTGCTCTGGTTTATATTTATTGGATGAATCTTCAAATCCCAATGCACAGAGTTGTTCTCTCATTGCGTAGAGTAAATCTTTTCCTGCAAAATATTTGAGATAATCTTTAAAACGGGAGCCATCAGGACGAAATTGAGGGAGTAAATTGCTAAATTTATTTTGAATGTCTTGTTCAGATACCAGTCGATATTTACTATTTTCCCTAACAATTTCTGCAATTCTTTTTTGGCAATAATCTTTACCAAGTTTAGGTGGAAAACAATGTCCTGTTCTTACTTCGTTACCCCAAAAATTCTTAAAATTTTCGCAAGCCAAGGCTGTTCTTGCTGCTGAATAGGTAGCAATATTTTTTGCTGCATTGTCTAAAACCTTCTGATATTCATCACGATTAGGTGCTTTTTTCTCTAATGCTTTTTGGACAACCTCTGGATCGATTAAATAGTTTTCGATTTCTTTTCTTGCCCATGTCCAGCCAACCCACTCCTGCTCATAATCACATTTTAAGGGATGATCAGGTGTTGCCAAATCTCGACAATCAAAATCTCGATCAACCAGGCAAGCCAAATTAGGGTTTCTGCGTCGATCAGCAATAATACTGCTCATAAAGGTTGAGGTTTTGCCTCCCAGAGGACGAATGTCACATTTGGGGAGTAACTGACGAAGGACTCGAATATCAATGCTTTGAGAATGTCCTTCACAATAGAGAACGGTTACAGGCATAGTGCTCCTCCTGGCAGACGGCATGTTTCACTTTCTCCGATGACATTGCTTACTGAGTCAGAGTGAGTCGTGATAATAAACTGACATGTTGGCTTAATTTTCATCAATTGAGAGACAAAATATTGAGCAGAGGGAGGATGTAAATTGAGGTCTATTTCATCGATTAAGACGACTGAATAAGCAATCTGTTGCCTCACAAATTCGTACAATATGGGAAAGACAGATTGCTCTCCTGCTGACATTTCTGCAATATCGTAGGTTCTATAACCATCATCTAGTAAAAAATAAGTCTCTTCTCCAGTAGGATCATCTTGACTAGGAAGTTTTTCTAACCCTGAAAACGAGCGCTCAGGAAAAACTTTTTGATAAAGCCTTTTTATCTGTAATAAATAACTACTTTCATTATTTCCAATCCCTGATTCTTGGTTGCGATGCCAATCTATTAAATATTTGCGCAATTTTCCGACGCCAACATCAAATGAAGTTTCGCTACTCCCTTCTTTTGCCTTGTCTTCGCTACTATTTTTATTGGAAGAGTATCCTAAGTTACGCCACTGGTCGAACCAAAAAATACCTGGAAGTTGAGCAAAATATTGCCTTATGGATTGATCTCCCCTGTTGATAAACCATTGAGCATAATATCTGCCCCTAAACTGAGCCCTTTCTGCGGGAGTATCTCCTGCCCTCCAAAAATCACCACTTAACACCAAGCGAACTCTTTTGCTATTTCCAGGTTCATCAAATCCATGCATTTCTTTGAACTCTGGTGGTTGAGCATCGTACCATTTCTGAGCCAATTCACGAGTTGCGTTTAATTCTTCTTCTTCAAATAGCACTTGCAGCTCAATTCTGGGAGCTCCCCTTCTCCAATAGCGACCAGGAAGGAAACCAATCCAGTCAAAATCAGAGAAATCTCTAATCCGACCTGTAGCCAAAGCCAAGGGAAGTGCGATCGCTTGTAAGAGAGTTGTTTTCCCTGTTCCGTTATCCCCTAGGATAAGATAGCGATCGCTCACTTCATCCAGAATCCCGTTTTTGAAAGAAATCTCTAGATCTTGAAATCGTTTGAAGTTTTGGATATGGATTGATTCTATCTTCACTATAATTTCCCCTTGGTCAAAAAATACTAACCGCGAAAAATCTGTAGAGACGTTGCATGCAACGTCTCTACAGGGTGGGACATAACGGAGGTATTTATGCTATGCCGGATTTGTTGTTACCTCTAATCAGGTGAAATTTGAAATATAAATTCATCCTTCATCCTTCATATTTTAGTGAAGCAGAACTCACCTTGCAGAGGATGAGACCAGCACTTTCTCTGTGGTATGAGCTTTACCACCACCCTTGCGGTCAGACTCTACCAGTTGACCTAGGATAGCAGTAACATTTTTCTTGGCATCCCCAAAGAGCATCTTGGTGTTCTCTTTATAGAAGAGAGGATTATCCACACCAGCATAGCCACTGGACAGACTACGCTTCATGACGATAACGTTAGTAGCTTTCCAAACCTCCAAGACTGGCATTCCCGCAATGGGACTGCCGGGATCTTCCATCGCGCTGGGGTTAACGGTATCATTTGCACCAATTACGAGAACTAGATCAGTTTTGGGGAAGTCCTCATTAATTTCGTCCATTTCTAGGACAATGTCATAGGGCACATTAGCCTCAGCTAACAGAACATTCATATGTCCAGGTAGTCTTCCAGCTACTGGATGGATCCCGAAGCGAACCTCTACCCCTTTTTGACGCAGACTCTTGGTAATATCTGATACAGGATGCTGAGCCTGAGCTACTGCCATACCATAACCAGGAACGATAATCACGCTCTTGGCATCTTGCAGAAGCTCAACAGCCTCTTCCACTGTGGTTGAAGTAGCTTCCCCTGCAGGCTGAGTGCTAGATGGAGCCGCTGATGCTCCTGCTCCTTCGCCAAAGCCGCCTAGAATCACACTAATAAAGGAGCGATTCATGGCATTGCACATGATGTAGCTGAGGATTGCACCACTACTACCTACTAGTGCTCCTGTGATGATCAGCAAATCGTTCGATAGCATAAAACCAGCTGCCGCCGCTGCCCATCCAGAGTAGCTGTTGAGCATGGAGATTACCACTGGCATATCAGCACCACCAATCGCCGCCACCAAATGGATGCCCAAAACGGAAGCGATCGCAGTCATAATTAATAGTGGCTGTAAACCACTGGGAGCTTCGAGTCCCATAAATTGGTAGCCTAGCCAGACTGAACCACCGAGCATTGCCAGATTAAGTAAGTGGCGTGCTGGCAGTGTCAGAGGTTTACTACTGATGATCGCCCGTAGTTTACCAAAAGCAACCACTGAACCAGTGAAGGTAATCGCACCGATGAAAACACCGATAAAAATTTCCAGCTGGTGGATGGTTACCTCAACTCCTGTTAGGGATTGCTCTGCTTGTAGGTAATTAGCAATACCCACCAACACCGCAGCCATTCCGACAAAGCTGTGCAGAATAGCTACCAGTTCTGGCATGGAAGTCATGGCTACACGAGATGCCACGATCGCACCAATGATCGCTCCTGGTAGGATAACTGCTACTAGGGTTCCGTAGGCACTTACATTGGGGCTCAGAGCTGTAGCCACAAAGGCGATGAGCATCCCACTAATACCAAAGAGGTTGCCTCGGCGAGCAGTTTCCTGATTAGAAAGCCCCCCCAAGCTGAGAATAAATAAAGCACTAGCCGCAATATAAGCGACTGTCAGCAGGTTCTGTGACATAATTTTCTTCTAATCAAACTGGTAATTGGTTTTTGGCTAATGGCTAATTGTTCTTTGCCATTTCCTCTTTCTACTTTTGGAACATCTTGAGCATCCGTTGGGTAACTAGGAAACCACCAGTAACGTTGATTGTCCCTACTAAAATAGCGATCGCTCCTAGGATAGTCGTTGCGGAAGTTGGTGTTCCTGAGATCTGGAGCATTCCACCGATAATGATGATGCCACTAATAGCGTTGGTAACACTCATCAGGGGCGTATGCAGAGCTGGTTTAACATTCCAGATCACTTGCCAGCCAACAAAGCAAGCTAATACAAACACTGTCAAATGGGACAAGAAGGAAGGAGGCGCACCGATACCGATGCCAACCAAAGCCAAGCCAACCAGTACCATCCATAACCAGCCACCAATGCCCTTCGATTCCTCAGAAGCTTCAGCCTCGGTTGCTGCTGGAGTTACAGTAGGTTGTGGTTGTGGTGCAGGCTTGGGTGGTGTGGGAGGAGCGCTGGGTTTTGGTGGGGGCCAGGTAATTTCACCAGAGCTCACTACTAGAGCACCCCGAACTACTTCATCTTCGAGATCAACTTTGTAGTCTTGAGATCCTCCCATATCTTTGAGGAGGTGGCACAGATTAGTACCGTAAAGCTGACTCGACTGATTAGCCATGCGGCTGGGCAAGTCAGTTAAACCAATTATGGTTACCCCTTGGTAGCTGTAAATTTCACCTGGCTTGGTAACTGCGCAATTACCACCCTGTTCCGCTGCCATATCGACAACTACAGAGCCAACTTTCATGCTCTCTACCATTTCCTGGGTGATGAGCAAAGGAGCTTTTTTGCCAGGGATTAAAGCTGTGGTGATGATGATATCCACCTCTTTGGCCTGTTCCAAAAACAAAGCCATTTCAGCTTCAATAAATTCCTTACTCATCACCTTAGCGTAGCCACCTTGACCGGTACCATCTTCTTTGAAGTCCAGTTCAAGGAACTCTGCCCCCATACTCTCGACCTGTTCCTTAACCACAGGGCGGGTATCAAAGGCGCGGACAATTGCTCCCAAACTCCGAGCAGCACCAATTGCTGCTAATCCAGCCACACCAGCACCAATGACCATTACCTTGGCAGGGGGAACTTTTCCTGCTGCTGTAATCTGTCCAGTAAAGAAGCGACCAAAGTTATTAGCTGCCTCCACTACTGCCCGGTAACCGGCAATATTTGCCATAGAACTTAGGGCATCCATTTTTTGTGCCCTGGTGATGCGTGGTATCGCATCAACTGCTAATGCAGTGGCTTGACGTGCTGATAGCTTATCCAGTAATTCCTGGTTTTGGGCTGGCGAAATAAAGCAGATCAGGGTTCCACCTTCTGATAGCAACTCAGTCTCATGCTTACCAGCAGTGGGGTGATCTTGGGGAGGACGCACCTTGAGAACAATATCAGCAGACTCCCAGAGGGTAGCAGCATCAGGGACGATTTGACATTCCGCTTGAGAGTAAGCTGCATCTGGGAAGTTGGCTGCTTCCCCTGCACCAGATTCAATCAGGACTTCAAAGCCCATTTTTTGCAATACTTTGGCTGTATCTGGGGTAGCAGCAACCCGACATTCGCCGGAATAGATTTCTTTCGGTATGCCAATTTTCTTGCTGGTTGCTTGCTCTTTAACAATGTCTTCGCCAGCTTCAACCTCTTTGGCAATGGCTATGGTCATTGACTCTCCTTGCTTGGTGTTAGATGTAAACAATAACGACGGAAACGAAGGCTCAGGGAGAGAATCATCTCAGTCGTTTTTTTACAGGTGGACAATTCTTGTTGCCATCAACAACAAGAGTCACTTACTCAAATCTCTTTGGAGAGAAAAAAAGCTTGACACCTGTGGGAAGAATTTACTGAACAAACATGACTTGTTGCATCCTAAGGTTGATTTCTCATCCAAATCACTATTTTTAACTTGTCTTTAGGAATCAGGTGGTAAGTGGTAGGTGTTAGGTGTTAGGTATTAGGTAAATGAGCCAAAAGAGACAAAAAGTTTACTGTGAACTTTTCTTACCTCCTGCCTTCTGCCTCCTGCCTCCTGCCTTCTACTTCCTGCCTCCTACCACTAATGGCACTTTCTAACAGCTTTTTCCGTCATCTCCACCTAAGCAATCCTACTGAACTTAGTTCAAATAAAGTAAAGTAAAATTTAGTTGCAAATTTCAATATCCTATTCCCACTCTAGACCAGCCTATGTTAATCAAAAAATCATCAATAGGACATCTATTAGGTGTAGTGGCAGTTACTAGTTGCTTACTCACCAGTTTTGCTACTAAGAGCTCAGCCAATGGAAACTGTGGATTTACCCTCTGGAGTGGTGTTCCCAGAGAGCATATCCTCTGCTACCACCTCGACTTTGATGGCGAACCTGGTAACTGGGATCGTTACCGACTGCGAATCCCTTCTAAGAAAATGGAGTTAAGCGCTGCCCAGTTTGTCATTTCTTATCCAGAGAACTACAAAGGTAAGTTTGACACAGACGCAGTTGAAGTGAAGGTTGATGGCGATACTGTGTTGTTGCAAGAGGATGGGGTAGTTTGGGACAAAGAGAGACGACAACTTCAGATTTATTTATACGAGCCTACTGAGGCTGATCAAGACATTGAAATCATACTCTCTAATGTGAAAAATCCTAATTTTGGTGGCACTTATTATTTCAATGCCAAGTATCTTCCCCCCGGTTTTGAACCAGGTAGGTTTGAAGTGCCTCGTTACGTAGGTACGTGGATTTTAAGTATTAGTCGTTTCTAAACTTATAAAAGACATCTCCAGGAAAGAACCTGAAACCTTTATAGGACTTAGGTCAATATTGAGTTTATGGAGATGTCTAATAAATTGCTACATTACAGACCCTGGGATAACTTTTGCTGTTTTCTCTCTATCTAGCTTCAAAATCAATACCCCCAGCGGTGGCAAGCACAAATCTAGGGAGTAAGGCTGGTTATGGAAAGCCCATTCATCTGTCCACTTGCCTCCTAAATTACCTAGATTGCTACCACCGTATTCACGAGCATCGCTATTGAAAAGCTCCGTATAAAATCCTATTTCTGGAACTCCAACACGGTAGTGGCTATGGGGTTGAGGGGTAAAATTACAGACTGTAACGATAAAATCCTTAGTATCCTTAGCACGGCGAATGAAAGATACCACGCTATGGGTGTTGTCGCTACAATCAATCCAATCAAAACCCTCTTGTTCAAAATCTTGGCTATAGAGAGCTGGTTCACTGCGATAAAGTTGGTGAAGTTTACTAATAAACTGTTTCAACTTTTGATGAGGTTCATATTGCAACAAATGCCATTCTAGATCTGCCCAAACATTCCACTCGCTCCATTGACCAAACTCCATACTCATGAACAGAGTCTTCTTACCAGGATGAGTGAACATATAAGCAAATAAGCAACGGACGTTGGCAAATTTTTGCCACTCATCTCCCGGCATCTTCCCAATAATGTTGCTCTTGCCATGAACTACTTCATCGTGAGAGAGCGCCAGCATATAATTTTCAGAGTGGTGGTACCACATACTGAAAGTAATATTATTTTGATGAAACTGGCGGAACCAAGGATCTATGTGGAAGTAGTCTAGCATGTCATGCATCCAGCCCATATTCCACTTCAAATTAAAACCTAAGCCTCCTACATAAGTAGGCCAAGATACCATTGCCCAGTCTGTAGACTCCTCGGCAATCGAGAGTACACCAGGAAAGTAGCTAAAAATTACATTATTAGTCTGACGGAGGAACTCAACTGCCTCAATGTTTTCTTTGCCACCATACTCGTTGGGTAACCATTCTCCTTCTTGACGGAAATAGTCTAGGTAAAGCATGGAAGCAACAGCATCCACCCGCATTCCATCTATGTGGTACTTATCGAACCAGAATAAGGCATTGGCAACCAAAAAGTTACGCACTTCATTGCGGCTGTAGTTGAACACCAACGTGCCCCATTCTTTATGTTCACCTTTACGAGGGTCAGCGTGTTCATAAAGATGAGTGCCATCAAAGAAAGCTAAACCATGACCGTCTCTGGGAAAGTGACCAGGAACCCAATCTATAATGACCCCTAGATCATTTTGGTGACACTGATCTATAAAATACATCAGGTCTTCTGGAGTCCCATAACGGGAGGTAGAGGCGTAGTAACCTGTTACTTGATATCCCCAAGAGCCATCAAAAGGATGTTCTGCAATTGGCAACAGTTCAATGTGGGTGAATCCCAATTCCTTGACGTAAGGAATCAGTTTCTTTGCCAGTTCTCGATAGGTAAGGAACCGTGCTTCCGGTTTCATTTCTGAAACTGCAACTACAGGTTCAGGATTTCCTTTGTCATCCAAAGCTGGCTCACTAGAAGCAGCATGTAGCCAGGAACCCAGGTGAACTTCATAAATAGAGATTGGTTGAGATAGAGGATCGCTTTGACGCCGATGCTCCATCCAATCTAGATCATTCCAGGTGTAGGTATCTAAGTCAGTGACAATAGATGCTGTTTTTGGGCGAACTTCTTGTTGGAAGCCATAGGGGTCAGATTTTTCGTAAATGTGCCCCTCATAATTTTTAATCTCATATTTGTAGTGCTCTCCAACACCCAATTCAGGAATGAATAAATCCCAAACGCCACTATTATCTTTACGCATCTGATGTTGGCGTCCATCCCAATGATTAAAATCTCCTAAAACTGAAACATTACGGGCATTGGGAGCCCAAATAGCAAAATAGACACCCTTAACACTATTAATTTCGGTTGGGTGGGCACCAAGTTTTTCGTAGATTCGGTGGTGATTTCCTTCTGCAAACAAATGCAAATCAACTGGTGTCAACATTGGGGAGCGGAAGGCGTAAGGATCATAACTAACCCGCTCATGTCCTCCTTCCTCAATCCGCAGCTGATAGTTTGACAGTTCTGGTGTTGCAATTTTGGCTTCAAAAAAATGAGGATGGTGCACCGTTTCCATTGAGTGTTCGGTCCGTTCTTCTGGGCAAACCACCCAAGCAGCATCTGCATTAGGTAGATAAGCTCGCACTACCCAAAAAGTCTTACCATCCTGTTCAAATCGATGAGGCCCAAGGACCTCGAAGGGGTCGTGGTGTTGATTCCAAACAATGCGGTCAATTTGTTCAGGGGTAATTATCGGGGACATTAAGCTATCTACCTCTTGAAAATGGAAAATTAGTTAAAGTAATTTTAATATTTATATATAATTCTATTTCTTTCTATACACTTTACCTAACAAATTTCCAAGAAAAGGCTGGGAAACACCGGCTAGTGGACTATAGCAACTGCCCTGGCGATTATGACAAGGGGATGGCAGCCCCTTGTTCACTTGCTTCACCGGAGAATGCCTAACCGCCCTGGCGACGGGTGAGGTGAAATTTTGGGTGGGATTTCTTGAGCTTTGTATCCAAAAATTATTAGTTCTCTCTTCTTCCCCAACTCCTCCGCTCCTCCGCTCCTCACCCTTTTTTTCACCCCCTGGCGGCTGCTATATCTCCAGGAGTGAGGCTTGCTAGAAAGGAATAATTGTACGTAGCATTTGGCGTAGACGTAGCAAAAAAATCAACCGCTTGAGCTTAGGGTTAACGTCAGGAGGTACCGGGTTTTGAGCTAGTTCGGCTTGCAGTTGGGCATATTCTGCTGCGGTCAAAGGCTTACCGTCTATCGGCGATCGCGCTTCTGTGATAATTTCTGTTCTCAAAATTTCTTCCGGCACATCCTCCGGTGGTGGTAAACTGACAGCTGGTTTGGCCATCAATAAAGTTAGTCCCAACCACATACAAAAGAATCTGCCTTGTTTCATTGCCACCGATAGTTGAGTATTAGGTATCTTTGGGTATCTAAGTATGGTTTATTTTAGCTAAGACAATCCACTATAAGCTAAGACGCATTTACATTGGTTTGTCTTAATCTCCGCGTCTGGAGCGTCCCCGCATCAGCACCAATTCACAACAGCTTATCCTCTCTCAATCCAGGAGGCAGCGGTTCTCCACAAAGGTGATGAATTTGTATAATTCTCTCAAATAGCCAGGGATAGTCCTGACGGTATTGGGGAATCAGTGCTAAGGGACTGAGTAAAGCAGCGGCAGCCAAATCCGCCACACTAAGACTCTCACCCACTAAATAAGTGCTCTCACTCCACCGATATTGTAACACTTCGAGCCCCCTCTGAAGTCTCTGTGCTGCTAGGTATACCGCTGCTGTATTAATTCCATACTGACGTCTTACCACCTGAATTACTAGTTGACTAAACAGGGAAGGGTCGATCTGCTTCCCTTCCTTCGCACGAAAATCATAATAAACAAAACGAGTTGCCGTGCCGATGCTTTCATCCAACCAATCTTCCAGCATCCAGGCTTCGTTTTGCTGCTGAGTATCTGGCAAAAGTAAAGGCGGTAAGGGTTGGTAAGTTTCCAGAAACTTAAAAATTTCCGTCGAGTCTCCTACAGCAGAAGGCTGCTGTTTAAGCTGAGGCAAAAGAACTGGTACTGTTGTCAAACCAGTAAGGGGCTTCAGTTTGAGAACGTGAATTCCAGGAGTTAAGTTCTCGACAGCGTAATCGATCTGTTTATAGCCCAACGCCAGCCTTGCTTTTCGACAGTAATGAGAGGTACTGAATTGCAGTAACAGCATCCAGAAAAAATTAGAACTATGATTGTTAACTCACACAGGAGCTAATTTAACGTTTTCTTTTGTAGAGCGCGATCACGAGGGAAAAACCTAACGTAATCGCGCTGCTAACTAGCTAGGGAGAGTAAATTTAATGTAATGGTGCCCACTAGCTAGGGGAGGGACTGGGAGATTCAGCGGGAGAATCTGTAGGTGAGGGAGACGCATCACCTCCGGCGTCACCTCCACCTGGGCAGCCAGTTAAAGCGACTCCCAAACTCAGTAAAAGAACTAAACCAACTAATTTCTTGTTCATACACTCCTCTTGATTTGAAAGATTGGGTCGAAAGAGACGTCACGCTAGACCACTATAACTCTACTTTTTTAACATGAAGAATTGTTTTTTTACGATATCTGTTTGGAAAGATAGACTTTTTTCAATCAAAGTTAACGAATTATCAGGTTCACAGAGGTTGATCCGGATCTTACCTCTTGCCGAAGGAGGATTTAGATGATGCCAGATGTACCTCACAGATGCAAAAACTGCTATATTTTACTATCCATTTGCTTACTATATCTGGGGGGAACAAAAGAGCAGGGCAAGCTGGTAAGGTGATGCTAGGATCTGGTCTATTGTCTCGTTTTTGGCGAGTAGCCCTTAGTTATTCGCTAGTTGCTAACTGAAAAACTGCAAAATACTTATGAATGCTGTTCCTCGCCCATTTGTTTCTACTCCACAAGGTCGGTCTAGAAGACCTGCTGCCAGCTCTAGGCTTGGGGGAACCCACTTAAGAGCTTCTTCCAGGGTAACCAGTATTTCATCTACAGTAGTTGGACAAAAAGTAACTCGGCTCAACAGTTCGCGTCAACCAACACCTATCTGGCTGCAAACTTTACTATTGATGCAGCGTGGCTCCGATATTATGGCCTTTTTATTGGTTGGAGCAACTTTGACGATCTATTCTTGGACTGTATATAACCAACAGCAGTGGGCACAAGAGTACCGTAAATTGGAAACCCTACAACGCAATGAACGAGAATTGACTAAGACAAATGAAGTGATGAAAAATCAACTGGCTCAACAGGCTGAAAGCCCAGCGACTGGTTTAATTAATCCCACCCAATCCAACACTATTATTTTGCCCCCAGCCCCAGAGAGTCAACCTTATAGGACATCCCTCAATAAAACCAGTAACCCAGAACCAATGGCAAAGACACCATTGGGTTACTAATGTGAATTAGTGCTGACGGGGAGATGGGGAGATGGGGAGATGGGGAGACAAGGAGGACAAGGAGGACAAGGAGGACAAGGAGGACAAGGAGGACAAGGAGGACAAGGAGGACAAGGAGGACAAGGGAGACTCACCAACTCTCAATTCTCAATTTCCAAACAACAAACAACAAATGACAAACAACAAATAACCAATGACAAATGACAAATAACCAATGACAAATAACAAACAACCATTCAGACTGTTGCTTATTTGGCTAATAATGATGTCTGGTATATTGGGGCTATTGTTGAATTTGTATCGTCTGCAAGTTGTACAAGCACCTGAGTTGGAGAAAAAAGCACGGCAGCAGCAGATGGTTTATATGCGTCCCTTTGTTCCCCGACGTCCAATTATTGACCGCAATGGTAATGTTTTAGCAGTTGACCAACAAGTCTATACTTTATATGCTCATCCTAAGTTGTTTAAACGCTCCCAACAGGAGATAGCGGCATTACTTGCTCCAATTATCAATCAAACAGCAACTAAGTTAGAAGAACTCTTTAGCCAAAAAAAAAGTGGCATTAGGGTGAACCATTCCTTAGCAGAAGAAGTAGCTGACGAAATTGCTAGTCTCCAAATCGATGGTCTAGAGCTAATCCAATACTATTCCCGCTTCTATCCCCAGGAAGATTTAGCATCTGATGTGGTAGGTTACGTGGATATGGATCATCGTGGTCAGGCAGGGGTGGAATATTCTCAAGAAAATTTACTAGAACGGGCTGTACGCACTCTTCGACTCAGCCGTGCTGGAAATGGCGCTCTCATGCCGGATCATGTCCCAGAAGGATTTTTACACATTGACGACTTGCGGTTGCAGTTAACCCTGGATAGTCGTCTCCAAAGGGCAGCTCGCTTAGCTCTGAAGAAAAAAATCGAGCAGTTTAATGCTGAGCGTGGTACGGTAATTGTCATGGATGCCCTGGATGGTTCATTGCTAGCAATGGTTTCAGAACCAACCTACAATCCCAATCGTTACTTCGATTTTGATGTTGGTCTGTTTAAAAACTGGGCACTAGCAGATTTGTACGAACCTGGTTCAACATTCAAACCCCTGAATGTAGCGATCGCGTTGGAAACTGGTGTCATTCAAGCCGATAGCCAGTTCAACGATACAGGTTCGATACAAATGGGTAAATGGTCAATTGCTAACCATGATAAAGTTGGTCGTGGAATGATTGATATTACCGAGATTTTGAAACATTCCAGCAATATCGGTATGGTCAGGATGATCCAACAAATGAAGCCGGATGTTTACTATGGCTGGCTAGAAAGACTAGGTTTAGGTCAAAAGCTAGATACTGACTTGCCTTTTGAATCATCAGGGCAAATTAAAACTCAACAACAGTTCCTGGCTGAGCCAGTGGAAGCTGCAACTACTTCTTTTGGTCAAGGTTTTTCTCTCACCCCTCTACAATTAGTTCAAATGTACTCCTGCTTAGCTAATGGAGGCAAATTGGTAACTCCCCATGTGGTTAAGGGTCTCTACGATACTCAAGGACAAATGTACTGGCAGCCGTCACTAGCTTCTCCAAGACCAATCTTCTCACCGAGAACTACCCAGACAGTATTAGGAATGATGGAAGCAGTTGTTAGTGAGGGTACGGGAAGAAATGCCTATATTCCAGGTTATCGGATTGCTGGTAAAACTGGTACAGCTCAAAAAGCTAGTCCCAACGGTGGATATTACGAAAATGCCAAAATAACTAGTTTTGTTGGTCTGGTAACAGTGAACTCTCCTCGTTATGTTGTCGTTGCAGTAGTTGATGAACCAAAAGGGGAGGCTTTTGGTTCCAATGTTGCAGCACCAATTGTCAAGGCAGTAGCCCAAGCTTTGATTGCCATTGAACAGATCCCTGCTAGCACAATAATACAGGAACCAGGAAGCATTAGGCAGGAAGTAGGAGGCAGTACACAATTCCCATAAAAGTATATTCTTTCATCGTCAAATTTTATTGCTGTTCTCTGTTCCCTATTCCCTATTCCCTACCTCCACAAGTCAAGTTTCGACAGGCGTGCAAGATCTCTGTAAACTGATTACGATTTGAGTGCGTTGCGAAACTCTTTGGCTGCTTCCAATCTAGAAGTCTGAGCCATCAACACACACCGGGTGAGCAAATCAATATTGAGGGTTGCAAGTTCTGGAATTTCACTGTGGGTGATTTTTTCATAATGGTTATTGCGCAAGTGGTAAAGACTGAATAAACCATCTTGCCAAAACCACACTTCGGGTACTCCCAATGCTTGATAACGCTGGAGTTTTTTGAGGCCACCACTTGTGAACACAATTTCGATGACGAGATCCGGGATTGGCTTGGATGCACCAAAACAATAAGATTCATCTGCTTGGGCAGAAACTTCTCCTTCTTTTTCTTGAGTCATTGAACCTGTAGGTTCAAATTCGATCTCGTTTTCCAGGCAAAATAACCCGATTAAAAAGCCAATGAGCCTACTAAAAACTTCGTGGTCTCGTCCCGGCATAAGAATTTCGATGGTGCTGTCATGGTAAGCAAGCCGAATGCCTGGAGACTCTGCAAAACCTGCCTGAATCAGTTTAAATTGTTGCCAGGTAATGCTGGAATAAACTATACGCTGATCAGTGGAAGAGTGAGTGAGAAGAGAAGCTTGCGTCATAGCAGTACCTGATCCTGGCGCGGCATCGCATTATCTATCTTACAGGAAAGTATATGCGGATTTTGGAGCATTAGTCATATATGTCTAAGTTTATTGAATCATCTGTACCCCAAATAGCTTTATTGCAAATGCTCATGGGCAATTGGGTATCGCAATCCATCTATGCTGCTGCCAAACTGGGAATTGCTGATTATTTGCAGGACGGCGAAAAGAGTTATGGTGAATTGGCAACAGCAACTAGTACCCATGAGGAGTCTCTCTATCGACTTCTGCGGTTACTGGCAAGCGTAGGCATCTTTGCCGAAGTCGCACCGGGAAAATTTACCATGACACCGTTGGCAGACTTTCTCCGAAGTGATGTTCCTGGTTCATTGCGAGACATGGCAATCATGATGAGTGATCATGAACACTATAGTAGTTGGGGCAATATTCTATATGCATTGCAGACTGGAAAAAGTGGATTTGAAGGCCTCTTTGGCATGAATGTGTTTGAGTACTATGCTCAAAATCCTGAATCAGCTACCATCTTTGACCGGGCAATGACTAGTTTATGCAGTATTGAAAATACAGCTTTGAGTACTGATTATGACTTTTCCTCTACTTATAGCTTGGTGGATGTAGGAGGAGGTCAAGGCAGTTTACTGGTCTCAATTTTGCAAGCTAATCCGGGTATTACGGGGATTTTGTTTGACACCTTAGATGTAATTGAGCGGACCAAACCCCACATAGCAACTAGTGGTGTGAGCGATCGCTGTCAACTAGTGAGTGGTAACTTTTTTGAATCAATTCCTGCTGGATTTGATGCTTACATCCTCAAGCATATTATTCACGATTGGGATGATGAACGAGCGCTAGTCATTTTGAAACAATGTCATCAGGCAATGGCGGATAATGGTAAAGTTTTAGTAGTTGAGCAGGTGATTTCTCCCGACAATGACCCTTCTATGGGCAAACTGATGGATGTAAACATGCTGGTGATGTGTCCGGGGGGCAAGGAACGCTCTGCTGAGGAGTTTTCGGCTTTGTTTATTGCCGCAGGGTTTAAGTTAACAAAAATTGTGCCAATCCGAGGTGTTGTCAGCATTGTTGAAGGGATTAAGATTTGACTCCCATAGCTTTTTACGATATAAGGAGTCAAATCTTGAAAACTACCGAATGTTGAAAAATAGATGCTCATACAGCGTTTCCCACGCTGATGAGGTACAAAGATACTGGTTTTTGGGAATGGGGAATAGGGAATAGGATCTGTTCCTCACTAGACTGAGAAATGCTGTAAAGAAGCGATTTACTTAAAGGGGTCACCCTCAGGAAAACACAGAGCAATACGCTTTTCCTTTAAGCGCTGTTCTTCAAGACAGAGGTCTTCAATTTCGTTAACCAGCTCTTCTGAGATACCAATAGCTTGGGCTAGCTTACGAACGCTTGCCTTTTCGCCTTCCGTATATGTTTTATCTGAGGCAGCAGCCCTTACAGCAAAGTAAATAGCCGCCCTACGGGACTTATTGGTGGCTGGGGCTCTGGTCACAACTTCCAGGATGTCTTCGTTGGCTGGATAGGTTTCTAACTCTTTCAATAAGGAATCTGATGCTCCAGCAGCTGCTCCCTTGCCAGTGATCCACTTTCTCTCCTCTTCTGAGATTTCCCCATCGCCATTGGCAACAACAAGATTGGACTTGAGAAAGGGAGAGAGTTCTTCATCAGTAGGAATTGTATCGAGATCCCAGTCCCACAATTCTTTAAAGTACCACTTAGCGATGATTTCCCGAGCAAAACCAATTTCTGCCGTAGTTGCTACCATTTCACTCTCCTGAGTTTTTGTTGAAAGACTTGACAAATTGCTAAATTTCTAGAAAGAGCTTGAATACTCCCCTGAGCAGCTATTAGTTTATCGGTTATTACTCTACCATTAAAGTAAATTACTATGGCTCTTCTGGGGAAGTCCTAACCACGGTGCTTGTTAGTGTAACGAATTCTCGTACCAGCCCATTGGAGTTTTTCCTGTAAAGTTTGGTAATAGGAATAACTCTCCCGCAAAATAATGAATTTGGCTTGACAATTGGCATTGCGTATATCTACTCGCTGTCCCGGCCAAATTGAGGTGCCTAAGACACCATCCATCCAGAGTTTGGTGTTGAGTTCATAGTCTCCTAAAGGCCAGATACTGACAACGGAACCGGAAGGTAGGACAATGGGACGGCTGGAAATACTGAGAGGACAAATGGGGGTAACAACGATAGCTTCCATGCCATCATGTACCATAGGACCGTTGGCAGATAGGGTGTAACAAGTTGAACCAGTAGGAGTCGCTACAATTAGTCCATCTCCCTGATACTGATCTACTATTTCTCCATCGATTTCCATTTCTAACATGGAAGTAATCATCCGATCCGCTGAAGCAGGCTTGACACACATTTCATTGAGGGCCAGAAAGCGATCGCTAACTTGTTTAGTATTGGTACGATTCCCCTCAAACACTGCTGCCTGTAACATCATCCGTCGCTGAACTGCATAGCGGTCCTCTAGCAAGCGACGCAAAACTTCTTCGGTGTCTTTGAATTGCTCAAAAGGTTCAGTGAGAAATCCCAGATGTCCCCCTACATTTACCGATAAAATTGGTATCCCTTCTGGAGCAAGATGCCTTGCAGCGGCTAAAGCTGTGCCATCACCCCCTAAAACGATCGCTAAATCAATTGGTTTGGCAGATGCTAAAAAGACAGGGTAGGGATTATCCTTAGCACTACTCGGTCCGATTAAGACTTGACACTGGTGTTGTTCTAATTGCCTAGCACATTGTTCGGCATAATTTTTGCCTTGAGTGTCTCCGGCTTTGTGGGTGATAATAACTTGCTTTAACTGCACTTTAACCTCGATTCCTGCCCCTGGTGTCCACCGCCATTTTACGAAGAGCAACCAAAAACTATTGATGATTGCTCTGGATTTTGTAGAGGCGATCGCAAATTCCTCTAAGGTGAGAGTTACTATTGATAGGTTCTCGCGGTGCAGGTAATTCGGTATTTGGCCAGGTTAGTAAATCATTACAGGGACAAATAGGAGAAGGCATCCCAGCTTTTTTGATGGGTATGGGCATCTGACAAAGGGCGCAATCTTCTACCTCCCAGTCAGGCAACAACAACTCAGCTACGGTTTGTTGAGTACCTTCAAGATAACAATCACCGCTATCAGGAGAGAAAATTTGTTTACAGATGTCTTCAAATTGCTGGCTGTAGTGCTCACCTAGAATTACTGGATTTACCAGCACCGCTACATTATTTTTGTCAAACACAACTTTTTTCCCTAACTGAAACCAGTAGGCAAGATAGCGCTTGACTTGTTTTTGAGATGACATGAGAGATTTAGGGGTTGTTGGGATAACATGAGAGATTGGAGTGATAGATCCCTTGTATACCTCTCTTGCCTTATGACTTGTAGGTAGGTAGGCAACAGGAATGCTTGTACCTTCATCACCTGGTGGTGAAATTTTTTTTCATTGTGACTGGCTTAGAACCTTATTGCACTGGTAAATTTGTTGGTAAATCTTTACTACCTTAAAAAACGTTATATCTTTACTTGTCTAGGTTCAGTATCAAGGTTGTCTATTGCAGTCACAAGTTTGTTTTACTCTCTATTATACAGCTAAAAGAGAATGAGGAATGGAGAATTGAGAATGGAGAATTGAGAATTGTCAATATCTTCCTTGTCTCCCCCAGCTCCCTCAGCTCCCTCAGCTCCCTCAGCTCCCCCAGCTCCCTCAGCTCCCTCAGCTCCCCCAGCTCCCCCAGCTCCCCCAGCTCCCTCAGCTCCCCCAGCTCCCCCAGCTCCCTCAGCTCCCCCAGCTCCCTCAGCTCCCT
>JAAHFP010000083.1 GCA_010672925.1 Symploca sp. SIO1C2
AAGTGCAACGACGCACTGCTCAACTGGAACAAGCTCTGGATTTGGAAGCTACCCTCAAACGAATTACTGACCAAGTTCGGGACAGTCTTGACGAAAATAAAATTTTACAAACAGCAGTCGAGCAATTAGCTCTGGCTCTGGGAGTAGATTGTTGTCAGGCTTCGGTACAAACCACTGAACCGGGAAGTTCTAACATCTGTTATGAGTATAGAATTTCATCTACCTCTGAGTCTCAATTGGAATCTTTAGCAAATTTATCCCAAGTTGACTATCGACGAACACATGAACAGTATTTTCCTTGTTTTTTATTGACTTCAGCGCAAGTACAGGCTAATCAAGGAATTTTAACATGTCCGATTGTTGACGAGCAAGGAGTTTTGGGGGAGTTGAGGTTAGTGATCCCACTCTCCCAAAGCTTCAACGAGGTAGAAATTCGTTTAGTGCGGCAGGTAGCCAACCAATGTGCCATTGCTCTGCGCCAAGCTCACCTCTACCAAGCCGCACAGCAACAAGCTGAGGCTTTAGAAAAACTCAATCACCTCAAAGATGATTTCCTCAGTACCGTTTCTCATGAGTTGCGCTCTCCCATGACTAACATCAAAATGGCGCTTAAAATGTTGGAAATGAACTTAGAGCCATTGGATTTAGGCAATGCCAAAGAAAAAATTCAGCGCTATTTGCAAATTTTACAAGATGAGTCTGTGCGAGAACTTATCTTGATTAATAATTTGTTAGATCTTTCTCGTTTAGAAGCAGGGAGTGAACCTTTGGAGCTAAATACGATTACACTACAAGACTGGCTCCCCGGAATTATAAAACCTTTTGTGACTCGTGTTCACAACCAGGAACAACTGTTAGAGTTAGAGCTTCCAACTCAACTGCCCCCCTTAAATAGTGACCGACATGCTTTGGAACGCATCTTAGGTGAACTGCTTAATAATGCTTGTAAGTATACACCAGCTGGAGAAAAAATTACTGTTTCCGCCCGGGCAACAGAAACAATGATGCAATTGCAGGTGAGCAATTCTGGGGTGGAAATTGCGACAGAAGAACTATCTCAAATCTTTGAGAAGTTTTACCGCATTCCTAACCATGACCCTTGGAAGCATGGTGGCACAGGCTTGGGATTAGCACTGGTGAAGAAGTTAGTGAAACATTTGGGAGGAAGTATCCAAGCAGAAAGTCCTGCCGCTCAAACAATCTTTACTGTCCAACTTCCTCTTACTCAGAGTTGTTAAATCCGACATTCCGCACTACAAAAAAAGACAAACGTATTTCACAGTTACAGGGGGCGGAGTTTCTGGAGGAAAGAGGTTTGTTGAGCCAATGTAAGATCCCACATTCCGCACCCTGAACTGTCACACTACGAATTTTGGTTGTTTGAAGATTTTGATTTTGCGATCGCGCAACCAATTAGGGAGATATTGGTATAAAAAAATACCAAGAACAGCTATAAATTACGCAAAAACCGATTGTGACAGTAGGGGGGTGCGGAATGTGGGTAAGATTATTCTGCACAGTGGCGATAAATCGAGGTAGTGTCATGGGTGTACCACAGAGCTATAATCTTGACCATTTGGGGTTGGTGGCTCTGAGATCTTGCACCAAGCCGAAAACATACTTGGGTCGGAAGGCAACAGGCAACAGGCAACAGTGAGAAGATTGTCCCTAAGTTCCGCAAATAATTTTTCTCTTTTTTCCAAAATGAGATGCTCCCTTGGGTAGTCCCTCAAAACTATATAACTCTGTTTTAACTGATTGAGAATTGCTGTCTAATATCATTTTCAATGTTCTCAATAATAGTTGACAATTCATCGAATGAATCAATGATGAAATAATGTTCTTGTAATTTAAGATGGCTGTATGGAGTTGACATGATTTTACTGGTGACAAAGTTACTTCTTTTGCTCTCATGGCTTATCATGTTAAGACATTCCGACTCAGAAGTGATAATGGCACCACCATAGGCTTTAATTGATTGCTTTTGTCTTATCAGACCTGTTTCAGATGTATACCATAAAAGATTACCAAGAAATTTCAAGCCTTCCGGTAAATCAACATATTTAAGGGCAATTTCTCCATAGTTAATCAGGAAATCACTAAATTTTTTGTTACATAAAAGTGGCAAATGGCCAAAAACATCGTGAAAATAGTCAGGTAGCTCAGCGAATTCAATTTCTTTCGGAGTTCTGACATGATAAGCCACGGGAAATATCTTGCAGGTAATAAGTTTCATATATTTTTCCAATGGAATTAATCCATCAACTGGTTGGACTTTCCAACCAGACAATTTATGGAGTTTTTTATTTAGTTGATCAAGGGACTCAACTTTGGTTGGGTTGAGATTGATTTTTTTGAGACATTCTAGATACTCCTGACAGAAATATTGTTCTTTGCGTTCCATAAGCTTTTTAGCCATGATTGACCAGGTTTCATGCTCGGGTTCCTTATAAATCAATTTACTTGAGGGAACGTCATATTGAAGACTGTTTTGAATAATTGGTTCTAATTTTTTTTTTCTATTCATGAATTTAAGTTGTATTATTGAAATAATGGGAGTATGTATTCCCTGAAAAATTATATTACTGAAAAAGAGCAAAGGCAAACAATGAAACAAATCTCAACAATTATTGATCCACAAGACTTTCTGGTAGAAGACTATCAACCTGGTTTGACTATTGACTTCAAGGACAATGGTGATTTTAGCAAAAATCAAAAGTTCGAAAGACTTTTTTCCCTGGACTCCATAACCGAGGCAAATTCTGACAGTGAAATTGAAAAGGCGGTCGGCTCAAGTTTGTTCAAACTTGAGCTGGCAGAAAGCTTCAGTGATTTCAAAGCAAGTCTGAACAAATTTGTCGGTACAGGTACATTAGATTGGCAACTTCAGCAGACTTTAAGAGAATTGGGAATTTTTGAGGCTCCATTTGGAAGGCTGAAAAAAATTAAGCTGCTTTTGGAGCAAGTTGGTTGTCTTAAGGAAAGGAAGCACTATCCGGTAAGGTTATATTGTCACATCCCTGGAGAAACAACTTTTTTGGAAGATTGTGCTACCCATTTCGGTTATGTTATGGAAGGTGAATGTGTTATTGTCGATAAAGACCGCAAAGTTCCTTTTGTTGAAGGGATGTATTTCAGTATAGCTGGAGAATGTGAAATTCAAGGCAACGGACTTTGTGAAGTCATCACGCGCTTCGAGTATGTCGGAATCACACACTTTGGCGGGAAAGTAGAACCATGGGGGCGATTAAATTATATTGATGGTTGCACCGATACTATCCTGGTTCATCCCTCCAAAAAAGGCGACCCCTGCTACAATGCATTATATTTTCCCGAATCCATAGAGCAGACACAACACGTCCATCCAAGCCTGCGTTGCGGCCTTGTTATAGCTGGAGAAGGAGTCTGTAAAACACCTTTTGGGGACTTCAATCTATCCAAAGGAAAAATATTCTTTCTCCCGCCGGAAACATATCATTCATTTCACACTTATGAGAATAAAACTGGCAATCAATCGGCTTTAACCGTTGTCGCTTTTCATCCTGATAGTGATTTTGGTCCAACGGACGAAGATCATCCCATGGTAAACCGCACATACTTCAAGTTTGTTCATCGCCTGATGTCATCAGCCAGGACTATTCAATTAAATTGTTAATCTTTCCAGAGGCTTGTTGGAAAGATTAACAAACGTTGATACATAGCCGCAAATAAACAATGAGCTAGATATGGTAAGTGAAAAGAGGCATTATCTGAGGCAAGATGTACAAGTCGATCCTCTAATCAACAATTGGTACGCCTGGATCCAAATCATACCGCCCATTTCATCAGTTTTTAACATCCTTCATCGGCAGTTAAAAGTGATGAAGTCGTATCTCAAATCTCCGGATTTGCATGAAAAAGCGATTAAAAATCCGGCATTTAAAGGTGGATCTTTCCTGAACATCGACAAATCCAAACGGGGCTTTATTGAAGAACTTTTGGAGAAAACCCGCGAAAAATCAGCCTATCAAAAAAAATTTGTCGAAGCCGTACGTACTTTAGACAAACTGCTCCTGGAGGATGTAAAGGGATACACTCTTCAGGAAATTTATCCTGAGATCCCCGATATCTTGCGTGGCTATGTTGAGCTCTACTATGATAGGCACCACAGGGCTGATTTTCGTTTCTACGAACATCTGCTTTATGACACTCCCCTATATGATGAGACAGAACAATCGATACTGCTTCAGCTATTCCAAGGCGACACCCAACGACCCTTTGTGTTTTCTACCCCCAGAATACCCGGCAAGAATTCGGTAGAATTAAAGGTTAAATTTAATCACAAGGCTTTGGATCTGTTATTTGAAATGAAATCCAGCCCCAAATCACTCTCCGAAGTCAAAACCGCACTGGGGTGTAAGATTGAAAACGAGGAAGTTTTTAATAGTTTCTTCACCCTTGAAGAGCCTGAAAAAAGAGCAGAATATCTTAATTCCTCTCCACGAATACGGTACTTCGGTCATGCCTGTGTTCTGGTGGAAACAGCGGGTAAGAGTGTCTTGATCGATCCTTTTATCCCCTACGAAAGTAACAGTGGAATTCCCAGATTTAGCTATAAAGATTTGCCGGATTTTATCGACTGCGTGTTGATAACCCACGGTCACCACGATCATATCTTGCTGGAGACTTTATTACAGTTAAGGCATAAAATTGGTAAAGTCGTGGTTCCGTCCAACCTCAATGGCGAAATTCAGGATCCCTCTTTGTCCCTAATGCTCGCCAAATTAGGTTTTTCAAAGGTTCAGAAAATAGACGATCTTGAATCGTTTGAGGTTGGGCCAATAGAAATTACCGGGATCCCATTTCTGGGGGAACATCACGATCTTCACGTTTTCACAAAAATCTGTTATCACCTGCGTATTGGCGATCGTACAATCCTGTTTGCGGCGGACTCCTGCAACTTTGGTCACGGTATTTACGATCGAATCAAATCAAAACTGGGGAAAATCGATCTTCTTTTCGTCGGGATGGAGTGCGATGGAGCGCCGGTTTCCTGGGTGTATGGACCAATCTTCACGATTAAACCGGAACGAGACGCGGATCGATCGCGTCGGGGTAGGGGATCGAACTGTGATGAAACCCTTGCCATGGTAGAACTGTTTGAATGTTCCGCTGTCTATGTCTATGCCATGGGGGCAGAACCCTGGGTTCAGTACATTCTGGACGTTGAATATACCGACAATTCCAATCCGATCGTAGAGTCAAATAAATTAGTAAGTAAGTGTTTGGAAAATAACATTCATTCAGAACGCCTCTTTGGCAAAAGTGAAATAATTTTATCAAGTTGAACGCGGAGAATCAGGTTGATGCCACACTCACCAAATAATATATCGAGAAAATACTGGCGAGCGAAAATCGAAATGTTTGAAAATCCTTTCCAGATCGCAGACAGCATCCTGACTGAATATTATAAATCCGAACAAGACCCTTATGAGTTTAGCGCATGTGTCTGTGATGATGCCCGCCAGACCATAGAAAAAATCACTGGGAAGGAGCCTCTTGCGACCTTTCTTTTAATAACGGCAGCACTAAAAGTTGTTATCTATCGCTATAGCAGTCAAAACCAGATCGGTGTTGAAACACCCCTTTTAAAAGACCTGAATTCTCAAGAACCAGGAACGGAAAACAACATTCTGCTTCTATCGAAACTCAATAAAAATCAGACATTTAGGGATTTTATAGACGAACTAAAACAAACCCTGGAATCCGCCTATCAATACCATGAGTTCCCCATTGGCGAACTTGCTTTAGAAAATCAGGTGTATCCGGATTCTGATATTTATATCTGGTCAAATATGCTCCACACAAGTCCGACATTTGAAGGGCGACACGCTCTCTGTGTGGAAATAGACCTCAAGGATTCTTTACGGCTAACTCTTTCGAGTCCAAATCATAAGATTACTTCTTGGTTGCTTGAAGATATTTATACCTGTCTAGTCAATGTCGCGCTTCAACTCAAAGACCCGAACCAGGAAATATCCCGTGTTTCCAGGAATTCTACGCCAAACCTCGCTGAAAGAATCAATGCTTTCAATCGGACCGATAAAATCTTTTATGAATCCCAGTCAATATTAGATATCTTCAATGAACTAGCTCAACGCATACCCAACCAAGTCGCCGTGGTTCATAACAATACGCAAATAACCTATTCGGAACTTGAGAAGAAAGCGTCTCAGCTAGCAAATTACCTGATCGAGAACTATGATATTCAAAAAGGTGACGTGGTAGCCTCCTCGATCCCCTCATCAGAGTGGCTGATTGTATCTATTCTTGGAATCATGAAAGCGGGTGGATGCTATCTACCGATTAACACCCAGTTTCCTGCCAGTCGGGTTGACTACTTGCTTAGCCAGTCAAATGCCCAGGCTTTGGTTTTTCATTCCTCTGAAGCCGAACAAGCCATGGAATTCGCCGATCTCCCATTGGTAGCCATCGATTTGCAGATTGATGAAAATAGTACGGAACTGGGTGAAGACATTTCCGTCTCGGGAGAAGATAAGGCTTACTGTATCTTTACTTCAGGTACAACAGGTGACCCGAAAGGTGTTTCTATTTCTTACTCTGGTTTACGAAATGTCGCGCTGGATCATATTCATAAGTTTCAGATGAATCCATCTGATAAATACCTCCAGTTTATGTCGAACTCTTTCGATGGATCCCTATTGGATATTTTTACGACCCTACTCTCAGGTGCGACTCTCGTTATGGTGGACGATGGTCTCAAGAAAAAACCGGATAAATTGGCTGAATATATCAAGTCCAATGAAATAACGGTCACTACGATCACACCATCCTATTTACAAATCCTCGACCTTAAGGATATGGAAAGTTTGCGTATTGTCGTTTCCGCTGGAGAAGCGATTATTCACAATCTTGCCATGAAATACGCTAGGGTATTGGACTTCTACAATGGATACGGCCCTACAGAAGCCGCAATAAACAGCACATTGTATAAAGTGGATCCCAACATAGACTATATCCGAATTCCCATTGGAAAGCCCAGTGCTAATAAAAAAATATATATTGTCGATTCGGAAACTCGCTTGCAGCCCGTAGGAGTTATAGGGGAGATTTGTATTTCCGGTGAAGGTCTTGCATCTGGCTATACTAACGAGCAGCAACTTTCCAAAGAAAAGTTTGTTGACAATGATTTCGATTCTTTTCCCATACTTTATAAAACTGGCGATCTAGGCTGTTGGACTCCTGAAGGGAATATTTTGTTTCTGGGAAGAAATGACCATCAGATCAAGATCAATGGGTATCGAGTAGATCCCTATGAAATATCCAACGTGTTGAACAAACATCCGGATGTCAGACATTCTCACATCGAAACCCATAGCACACCTACCGATTCAAAAGCGCTGGTCGCATACTACCAAAAGAAGCCAGAGAAAATGGAACTCGTTCCTTCTTTGGGAGAGTATGGAATTTACGACGTTTTCCTTTATGATTCCATGGCTAATGACCCGATGAGGGTCAAAGGGTATCAGAAAGCCATCGAAAAAGCCGTGTTTGGAAAAGTTGTTTTAGATCCTGGTACCGGTTCTGAAATAATTCTGGCACGTCGGTGTGTTGAAGCCGGGGCTAAAAAAGTTTATGCGATCGAAATCGATGAAAATGCCTACAGGAAAGCAAAAGAAAACATCGTCAAGCTAGGATTAGTAGAAAAAATTGAATTAATCAAAGGAGATATTACCCAAGTTAAAATTCCTCAAAATATCGATTTAGTGGTCTCTGCTCTCGCAGGTAATATAGCAAGTGCTGATGGATGCATTGGAGTAGTAAGGAACCTGAAAACCAATATGGAGAGTAAACCCGCGTTTTTACCCAATCTTTATACTACCCGAATCGCTGGTTTTTACCTTGAGGAAGCCAAAACACACATGGGATTTAGCCCAATATCTTCTCATTATATCGCCGAACTATTTAAGAAATATGGAAGAAATTTCGATCCCAGATTGTGCATTCAAAATATTCAACACGATTGCATTTTGACAAACGCAGGTGTCTGTGAAACCATCAATTACGAACAAGAGTTAACAGATGAAATAACCGAGGAGCTGTTCCTAACTGTCGAGAAAGAAGGATTATTTAGTGGGTTTGCCTTATGGATGAACGCTTATTATGGCGAAGATCTAATCATCGATAGTCTTGAAAAGACACACCACCTTCCTGTTTATTTCCCGATCGACTCTAGTGATGAGATACATGTCATCCCAGGAGACAGAATTTATGTTGAATTTATCAGAAAATCCACCCCGAACTGTATTAATCCTGGTTACCTGATTAAAGGTATCGTGACTAGAAAAGGGGAAAAAATAGGATCTTTTAAATATGACTCCTCTTATCTTAAGGAGGGATTTCGGAATCATAGTCTGTACCAGCTGATGTTTGAAGAGGATGGTACTCCGAACTCAAACGGCGGTGTGGGAACAAAAACCTCAATCGAAAGCTATCTCAAAAGTCGCTTGCCCAGCTATATGGTTCCGAATCAATGCATAGAAGTTGCCGAGTGGCCATTGACAATTCACGGTAAAATCGAAACTAAAAAACTTCCCCTACCTCAACTATCACAAGAGTCTAATAAAAATAATTATTTGGCGCCCAGGACGGTATTTGAAGAAAGCTTGTGCGAAATTTGGCAGGATATTCTCCAATGCAAACCGATCGGCATTGAAGACGATTTTTTCGGATTGGGTGGCGATTCAATCAAAATAATTCAATGCGTTCAACAAATGCAAAATCAAGGATATGGGATTGAAGCCTCTGATATTATGGATTATCCGACCGTCAAAAGCCTTAGTGAATTTTATCAGGCAAATGAACGCAAACGTACCGGCTTATCTGACAATCAGACTCGGAGCAAAGCACTGCAAATTACCCCTCCGGAAAAGGCGATTTTTGAGAAAGAAAACATTGAAGATGTATATCCAGCGACTTCAATGCAGGAACTTATGATTGGCAAATATAACGAGGATAGCCATCTCAACGGAATCTACCACTGTTGCACGATCTGGAATTTTGATGACCCTGAGTTATCAACAGATAAACTCTTAAAATCCATCCAAAAGTTAGTTGATGATAATCCGAGTCTGAGAAAGTACTTTGCGCTGACAGACAGCGGTCGTCTCTTGCAAGTAACGATGAAAAGTCGCCAAGTACATATTCCGATCGCGGATCTAACAGACACAGACATACAATCAGAGGAAAAGTATTTTCGCAAGATTTTTAACCAAGATATCAAGAATCGATTCAATGTCTTTGCCCAAGATGAACCGCTAATCAGATTCCACCTTTATATCCGATCTACCCAAACCTTCAGCTTGTTTATTTCATTCCATCACGCCATTTTGGATGGTTGGAGTGGCATAGAATTAAAAAATCAGTTGCTGGAGAACTATTCCACTCGAGATACGCTGCGTCACAAGCTCAAAATTGACTCAAACAAAGAATACGCAACTCTGGAGGCAAATACAACCAATGCCATTGAAGCTCGGAACTTTTGGTCTCGTTATGAGATTGTCGAGCATAACTTCCTTGGAAATCAACAATCTCATAGCGATGGAGGATCGTACATCTTCAAGTGGTACGAACTCGGTAAAGATGCAGCCAAAATCGTGACGGAAAAATCCGCCCAAAATGGAGCGAGCATAAAGGCGGTTTTATTAGAGCATTGTGCTATGAGCATGATGGATGTGCTGAGTGAAACAAAAATCACGATCGGTGTAGTTAGCAATGGTCGAACTGATAAGCTGACCGAGCCATTTAAAACTACAGGTCTTTTCTGGAATATCTTACCACTCACCTTAATACACAATCAGGATCGAACTGGATTGAAGGCGCAGGTCGAATTAACAAAAGTTGAGAAATACGGATTATATCCCTATGGAGAGATAGAGAAGCGCCAGCAAAAATCAGGGCTAAATATCCCCTGTTTCAACTTTGTTCGATTTCATAATGATACCCATGAGAAAAAACCAATATTCACCGAGGGGCCAATCAATGACCGCTTTCATTTTCCCATTACCTTCCTGGTCATAGCCAGACAGGATGAAGAGGGAATGGAGTTATCGGTGCGAGTAGATTTCAATAGTCGGTTAATCAGTGAAAAAACCATCGATGAAATCTTGACAAAGTGGAATCTCCATATCAATGGAATCCCTGATTCCAGCAATAAGTCACGCTTATTAGATGAGGTATTCTTAAAATAGGAGGAGTTGAGATTATGAAACTACATGAGAGCGTCGATTTCGCAAATGCTCATGTATACCGTGGCGTAACATTCGACCAAAAAATCCTTGCCAACCAACACCTGCTAGAGTTTATTCATATCCACTCCCGGCAACAACCAGAGAGCATATATATTACTTCGGTCAGCAATAGTGGAAAAACAGAAGAGTTGCCATACCGGGAACTGGATCGACTAAGCCGCTTATTAGCGGCATGGACGATCGAGGAGTGCGGTCTTGCTCCGGGAGATATCTTGGGGCTGATTCCGGAAAACAAGATCTTTTTTGTCGTCACAATCTTTGCTCTTTTGAGAGCTGGAGCCTCGATTCTTTTCCTTAACCCTAACGATCCTCCCTCTCGAATCAGAGAGCAGATTGAAGCGATGAGGATAAAGCACTTATTGCTGCTGAGGGATGATTCCGACTATGATGACCTTTCTGTGAAAGTGATACCTCCCTTCGATGAATTAGACATCGATCCGGATCTGGAAAACTTCAGAGACAAATTTGTCGATTTTAAGTTATATTTCGGTACATCAGGCTCCACCGCCGCTGCCAAATTGGTCGAGCAAAGCCAGTATAACGCGATCGTTAACGCAAAGGCTTTATGCAAACATCACTCCTTGAAAGAAAACGACACCATTCTTGGCTGTCTGCCCATTCATCATGTCAATGGTCTTCATTTTACCTTGTTCGCGTCGATGATAGCGGGAGCTCATACCATCTTGCTCGAAAAATTCAACCCCATGAGCTATTTTGAATATTTGAATGAGTACCAATGCCGGATAGGGAGTGTTGTCCCCAGTATTTTGGAAGCACTTCTGAGTTTTTGGAAAAAACCGGAGTTTCCTGCCAATTTTGACTACTTTGTCTCTGCGGCGGCTCCGTTGCAAAAAGATACCTGCGCAAGATTCTACAAAGATTTTGGCGTAAAGGTCATGCAGGGATACGGTTTAACCGAGACGACCAATTTTTCCACCACCATGCCCGCTGATATTTCCGATGAGGCTTACCTCCGGTATGCGATCGACTCCGAAATTCTATCTATTGGTATTGCTCTATTTGGTAATGACCTAGCGGTCCTGGATGAAAACGATCGCCCACTCCCGAATGGTGAAATCGGTGAGATCTGCGTATGCGGGCACAATGTCATGAATGGCTACTACCATAATTCCGAGCAAACTCAATTGGCTTTTCAGGGAGGATGGTTTCACACACAAGATCTCGGCTACCAGTTACTGGATGAGACTACCGGAAGAACATTCTTTTTTATCACCGGACGGCTCAAGAATTTAGCAAAAGTTTTTGGCATTGCCGTTTCCCTGGAAGAGTTGGAACGTTATCTGGCAAACCTTGACTATCTGGCTGATGCGGCTTGCTTCTCAATTCCCAGTCGGTTGATGGGAGAAGAGATCGTTGTCGCCCTAGTCCCGAAAGAAGGTGCCAGGGTGAATGAGGAGGAAATTGGCCGTCACCTCGCGCGGTATATATCATCATCAGTTGTGCCAACGAAATTTTTGATTGTTGAGAAGATACCCCGCACTGCCACCGGAAAAATTTTACGCAAAAAATTAGCCGCTCTATGCCAAGATAAACTTTAATTTAAGGGACTCAAAATGAAAACAGCGATCGTAGTTGGATTGCCCTACTACAAACAAACAAAACTAAGGATATTGAATCAGCTAGAGAGATACGATGGTGAAGTGCTTGTCGTTGATGAGTATGAAGTTTTAGCGGGCTTGTCAGGAAAGGAAAAAGATTCCCATCTCAAACTTGTCGGCATTCAATCTCTTAAATCTGTGGATGTATTAGCCCAGATCGGTAATCTTGAAGTTGAAAATATTATATCTTTTTCAGATCGAGGACTCCTGCTGGCATCTGAGTTGAGGGAGGCTTTCAAGATAACCAAAGGTAACTCTACAGAAGTGGAAAGGAGGGTCGTTGATAAATATCTGACTCGCAAGACTCTTTCGGAAAGTGGTCTCAGTCACATTCAATTTAAAAAGTGTCACCTTGAGGAGCTGACTGAAGCGACAAAATATATGGACTACCCATTTATTGTCAAGCCCATCTCTTTGACCGGGAGTTTATGCGTAGAACTCATCCAGGAACCTTCTAATATAAAGGGATACATCGAGCGTTGTCGATTTAATAAAGTATATGATAGCGACATGCCACTGTTGATAGAAGAATATATCGATGGAGAAGAAATCAGTGTAGAAGGAGTCGTTAGAAATGGAAAAATAGATTTTTTTGGAATATGTGAAAAATTTTCTTCTGGGGCACCATTTTTTATTAAACTGGGTAATGATTTCTACCCCAACCACAACAAAAAAGATGAAATTTATTCTTACGTCACTAAGGTAATTCAAACTTTGGGTATCGAGTACTCCCCTTTTCATATCGAATTAAAAATGAGTTCTAATGGATTCGAGACCATCGAAGCTCACACAAGATTTGCCGGTCATATTATTACCGAGTTGATAGAACACGGGACAAAAATCCAACCTTTTTTATACTACGTCAACTCTTTAAAGAATGACACCATAGGCTATTCAGAACGGAATGACAGCAGACTTTATTCAGTGAAAGTACTTGCTGGAAGAGAAGGAGTTGTAAAAGAGGTATTCATTAGTCCTGAAATATTAACCAATCCCCGTGTTATATCTCATCACATTGATTATCAAGCCGGACAGAAAATAGAGTCCGAACTTTTACCTTTAAATTACGTAGGATATGTTTCTTTCACTTCAAAAGATAAACAAGAATCTCTCTATTTTAGACAAGAAATAGATGCAAAATCAAAAATCAGGATTGGTTAATATTTAGAGAAGCTTCCTGTATTTTACAATCTCAGTTATTTAACTTTTCTGTAACCCCGATTATTTAATGATTAATCCCTCTTCAGAATCCAGAAAATCTCAAGATAAAGAAGTTCCATTCCCATCATGTAATGACAAAATTTTATGGGAACTGTGGCTATCTCGATTGCACTTTCCCGCTCTAGTGGTTGCCGATCGGTTAAAATTATTTTCCTTATTGAACGATCGCCCTTCTAATACAATTGAGATTGCAGAATCTCTTTCAATTAGCACCCGTGGTGCAGAAGCTCTTTTGGGTGTGCTGGTTGGGCTTGGCTTTGTACAGCAGCTAGAAGAGAGATTTTTCATAACAGAAGTATCGCGAGAATTTCTCCTTCCAGAGAGTCCTTATTATTGGGGAGGAGTATTTAGAGCCTTTCGGAAGCAATCAGATCGTCATAGTCCCGAACGTTTGTTAGAGGCACTTCATGAAGACACATCCGTAAATCGGCAACGAATTACTTTTGAATGGGATTCTAACTCTCTAACAGACGAACAAGCTCGTTTGATTACCGGTCACATCCATGGGCATTCATTTCCTAGCGCGATGGGTTTTGCACGCCGTGCCGATTTTGACGGCGTGCTACGGCTACTGGATATCGGTGGAGGATCTGGATGCTTCTCTATTGCAGCCGCACTTCACCAACCTAATTTATCCTGTACGGTAGTAGACCTGCAGCCAGTCTGCATTCAAGCAGAATCAATCATCCGCGAGTACAATTTATGCGATCGCATAGAAGTCTATGCAGCCAATTTCTTTCGAGATCCCTGGCCCGATGGTCATAATGCGGTTCTCCTCAGCAATATTTTGCATGATTGGGAGTGGGAAAGATGTCAACTTCTTCTCCAAAAAGCTTTCAACGCCCTGCCTCCAGGAGGGCGCGTGTTTATTCATGAAGTACTCCTTAACGATGGACGAGATGCAAGCTTAATGGCAACATCTTTTTCACTGCAAATGGTTCTTGGAACCCACGGCAAACAGTTCACAGCTAGTGAAATATCTGAGTTACTAAATAGTGCTGGATTTATTAATATCCGTTTTATTAACTCTTTTGGTTACTTCTGGACAGTAACAGCTGATAAGCTTTAAGCCAAAGATATTGAAAGTAATTACAAAGCGCGGAATTATTTGCTCAAAGATGCGATCGCAATAATGAATGATTTAGCCAACTCAGGTACTAAAAAGAGCTTGCTGAATAAATACCAATCCTTCGTGAATGGTTGGTCCGTTTTGCTGACTCACCCCCCCAGTAAGCCACTTCCAGATAGCATCGAAAGTAGTAAGTCATTGATACTGCAGATTCTTTCCATGCGATTAGGGGTGAAAAATCTTTTGTTGATTCTGGGAGTTTTATACAGCTTACTCGGACTCATGGTTCCCATTGCACACAAAATAGCCGTGGATAATCTTAGCCAAGGAATTGGTAAACCCATGGTAACTTTGGAATTATTTATCTTGGGGTTTGTTGCTCTGGCAGCTAACAAAACCATTGCCCTGGTGATTTCGATGATTTGTCAGAGAGAAAGTTTTGTTGTGGAGGATTGGCTTTCGAGATCTCTGTACAAAAAAGGGTTAACTTTACGGGGAGAATACCAGGGAGAAAAAAGTGTTGGAGAGGTGGTTTCACTCATGGGCTCTCATTTGGAGACGATAACTATTTTTATTAAGGATCTATTCCCAGCGTTCTTTACTTCTTTCATTCCTATTGTCATTGTCCCTTTTGTTCTTAAAGGATATTTCGCAATAGAAGCATGGCCCGTCTTCACTGTTGTTGTCTTTTCCCTAATTGTTAGTGTTTTCATGGCAAAACGATGTTCCATCCTGTTTCAGGAATTTATACTGTTATATGAAAAGCGCGATGGCATTATTAATGAGTGGATTCAAAACAATCTTTCACTAAGAACCCTGGGTTGGTCTGAGTCTTTTGAGGACAAGATAGAAGACTTAACCAGAGAAATTATTCATCAAAGATCTAAGGTCGTGAGCTGGTCGTCCTGGATGAATAATTTTACTGGTACTATGCCAATGTTTCTCAATATAATAGCCATACTCACGGTTTTGTATATTCATGAAAATTCCCTCACAAGTGGGGATGTTCTAGGGATTCTCTGGGTTCTCGGCATTTTTTTAGTCATTCCGATGCGCACCCTTCCCTGGGTATTTGTAATGTACTTTGATGCTTCTGTATCTATCGATCGAATTAGAGAATACCTGAGCTTGCCGAGTCATAACACAACACCAGATAATCATGCTTCTAAAACACAGGACGAAAAGTCTGGAAGCCTCTCTTTAAAAGTACAAGGTCTTACACTTCATATCAATGGCCAAACACTTCTCGATAACATCGATTTGAACATACAAGAGGGGGAATTCGTCGCCGTAATTGGTGACGTTGGCAGTGGGAAGACACTTCTCATGGAAAGCCTGCGAGGAGAGACCAACGCCAAGTATAAATCTTATTATATTGGAGATCTCAATGTCGAGACTATCCCCCCAAGTCAACTTAGAGCCTATTTTTCCACGATTCCACAAGAACCCTTTTCTTTTGCCGCGACAGTTCGGGAAAATATCGCTTTAAGCTATAACTCCAATCCATCGGAAGATGAACTGCACAAAGTAAAGAGTGCTCTTCAATTCGCTAACTTAAACAAAGATTTAGCCGCTTTTCCCGACCATATGAACACTCCCATCGGTGAAAGAGGTGTTAACCTCTCAGGTGGCCAAAAACAGAGATTAGAGTTGGCCCGAGCTCATTTTCACAATCGACCTATTATTATCCTGGACGACCCCTTAAGCGCTCTAGATACCAACACAGAAAAGGCGATCGTTGACAAGCTTTTGACCAAAGCCTGGTCTGATAAAACAAGAATTATGGTCACACATCGTCTATCATTCCTCGACAGTATAGACCGTATATTGATCGTGAAAGCCGGACGAATTGTGGCGGAGGGAACCACTGAATCACTGACAAATCACCCAGAGTTGCAAAATTTAATTCACCTTGAGGAAAGTGAATCAAATGAATAGTAAGATTGCCGAATACGGTGACAAAGAAATAGAATTTCAGGGAAAATACCACAGGTCTGTCTTTCGTCTTATAATCTGGTCCTGGATGCGTTGGCCAATGCGATCGATTGGGATAATTCTCCTAAGCATTTTAGGGCGTTTGGCTTTTATCGGTAATACAGTAATCGTAGGGTATTGGGCTGATAGTTTGTGTGACAACAAGGTATATTGCCAGGGCGTTCCCAACTTTGCGTCCTCCTGGGATAACAATGACTATATCTTAGCTCTTTTAATCTTTACAGCTCTTAGTTTCTTGTTTACTGGCTTTTTTCAGTCTCTCATGTCAGTAACCGGACTCAAAGCCTGTGAAAAGATAATCAACGAGACAATGTACCGTGTTTCCAGAGCTCCTGCGGCTTTTTTCGACAAAAACCCGGTAGGTAGGGTTTTCTCACGATTTTCCACTGACTTTTCTCAACTAACTACAAGTATGGGATTACACCTGTCTAATATCACGGGGAATTTCGTCGAAATGTTACTCATGTTGATATTTGCGGGACTTACCTCTCTCTGGTTTCTGCCGTTGTTTTTAACTGCAGGGATATTGAGCGCAGTTACTTATAATATGAACAAAATGTCGATTCGGAATGAACGCCGCAATACAGTATCTGAGCAAGCACCATCTATTTCTCATTTTGCTGCTACAGTCCAAGGTGCGAATTCTATACGTTCGTATCAAAAGGAAGAGAAATTTTTAGATAAATTTGGAGAATTAATTCAAAAATACTTTCTTAAAAAATGTACGGCAGAACTATATTTTCAATTTTACAGCTATCAACTCAATCTAATTACAGCACTCTGGATCTTTGGTTGCGGTGTTCTTGGGGTCTACCTGATCGAGCAGCATCTAGTTTCACTTGGAGAAGTCGGCATCATACTTGGATTTGTATCGATGATTTCATCTCTTTTTCAAAGGTTCTTTACCCTAATTTCCTCCCTGGAGAACGGTCTGGCCTCTGCTGAACGCCTGAATGATTATGTTCGTATGCCAATAGAACCAAACAGTTTACTTACGCCGAAAAGCGAATTTGATTCCGGGCATCAAAAAGAACAGGAATCTTTACAGATGAGTCTCTCTGACCAACCTTTTCCTTTGTTAACCATTAAGCATTTGGATTTCTCTTATGGAGAAGATCTGCCATTGGCTTTAAAAGATATAAACCTTGAGGCAAAACCAGGAGAATCTATCGGCATTATTGGGCGTACCGGTTCTGGAAAATCATCTTTATTCAAAGTCTTACTGGGTTATTACGGCTTTCAAAAGGGGCTGGTGACGATCGGGGGCAAACAACTAGGTCTGTGCGGACAAGAGAAACCGGATAATTACCTGGGATTGAAAGAATGGAGGAGCCAGTTTTCATATATTTCCCAGTCTCCTCCAATTTTCCGTGGCCCTTTAAGAGAAAATCTCACGATCCGCTCTCAAGAAGATAGAAAGGTCGCGGACAAAAAAATGCTCCAGACGCTTGAAAAAGTTGGTCTTGAGAAATGGTTCCAAGGTTTGCCGCAAGGTCTTGACACCCCTATTGAAGAGGGTGGTACGAATCTATCCGTCGGTCAAAAACAACTTTTAGTTATTGCTAGATGTCTGCTTCGCAAGGCGCCAATCTTGCTGATAGACGAAGCGACCAGTTCTGTAGATCCCTATTCAGAAGAAAAGTTTGTCAAAACGGCAAATCAACTACTAAAACATAAAACACGACTCGTTATTGCCCATCGCCTTTCAACTCTTACGGATTGTGACCGCGTGCTTTGGCTCGATGGTGGCAGTATCAGGATGGAAGGCAGACCAGAAGAGGTTATTCCAGTCTTTACGGCTCATGCTGGTACTTTGGAAAATAAATTAATTTAGATATATCCCTATAGATTTTCGGACAAATTATGAATCAAGATAAATCAAACCCTTCTTTAGTTGAATCGACTATCTTATCTATTTGGGAAAAAACTCTGGGGATAAAAATTACTTCCCTGGAGCAAAATTTTTTCAAAATGGGTGGAAATTCTATCAGTGCTGTCAAGATTATAGCAGAAATCAACCGCAAACTTCATTTCAAATTGGATCCTTTGGACTTATTTAAAAGCCCCACTATCAGAAGTTTGGCTCGCGTGGCTGAAAAGCAATTAACCCCTTATCCAAAGATGGAAATTATAAATAACGATGCTAAAATTTACGCGACAACACCTCTGCAAAAAAGTTTTTTTATGCTCGAACATTTTAAACGTGAGGGGGAGTTTTTTCATCAACCAAAAATATTTTGGCTCGAAAAGTCTGATGATTCATTAGAAATTCTACGTGCTTTTGAACATGTACTAAAGCGACATGAAATTTTAAGAACAACTTTTCACGCCGAGGATAAGGATGTTGTTCAAAAAATTCATGAATTATCGGAAATGTCCGGTTATTTTCATTTTTGGAAGTTAGATAAAGGTGATAATTTCGCGAAGGAGTCACGAAAAACATACGAACGTCTTTTGAAACACAAGTTCGATCTGAATGAGGGGCCGCTTTGTCGGTTAGAAGTCCTAAAATCTGAGAAACAGTGCATAGCATTTCTGTCCATTCATCATATTATATCAGACGGATTTTCTGAAGATATCATTGTCAAAGAACTTCTGGAATATTGTAACCGACAGAGTCAAACCCAAGATAACACTCTGGAATACGATCTTTCTCGGGCTCTGAAATATCAATTTAAAGATTACGCCCATGGGCTCAATAATTGGCTCGGTAGTAAGGAAGGAAAATTTTCCAGAGATTACTGGCTAACCCATTTAAACAATTACCAAAAATCCAACTTCCCCGGAAATATTCATTCATCAGCCACGGATTCATTCTTGGCTCATTGTATTGATTTTAAACTGGGAAAGTCGCTGACTGAAAAAATCAATAAACTTGCCGCAAATAATAACGCTACGCAATTTATGGTGTTACAGGCTTTGGTTAAAGCATTTATTTATAGCTATTCCGGCATTAAGGATATTGTCGTTGGTTCGGCTTTTTCCGTCAGGCCTTCCGATTCCGAGCCGCCTCAGATTGGCCCTTATCTAAACACTCTGCCTCTGAGAGACCAGATCGATGCTGAAAAAACATTCATTGACTTTTTAAGTCAGGTCAAAGAAACAATCATTATGGCATATGCACACAGACATATACCCATAAGCGATCTTGTCAGCAAAAACGGCGCATTTGTTTCCAAACACTTATGGAATGTTGGCTTAACCTTACAAAATCAAGCAGAGTGTCTACCGGAATATTCTGGAATCTTTGATAACCTTTTGGAAGAAAGAAAGTTCAACGATGGATTAACGACAAATATTTGGCTTGACGTAATTATTGAAGATGATCAAATGGTATTTCAGGTATTTTATCGACAAGCTTTATTTGAGAAAAGCCAGATAGAAGATATTTGCCACAAACTCAAAGCCATTATCACCCAACTGGTGAACGATCCCAATACTACTCTGAAATCCATTACGAGTTATGAAACGATTAAGAGGAAAATCGATATTCAACTCAATTTCTAGCCGACATTCCGCACTACGCTGATACTACAAAAGAGTTTATCAACGAGGATGCTTAATTTCACATTTTTTGCTAAACGTAATTCTCTATAGAACAGCATAATTGAGAATTAAGATTCAATGATAAACTGTAGTATAAATCGACGAACACCTTCTATATCAAAGGCTAGGAAGAAAAGGTTTTGTAGCACGTCTTGTCGTGCGGAATGTCGGTTAAATTAAAAGCTGCTAAGGGAAAGCTGAAGAATTTATTTGTTTATTGTAGAGACGTTGCATGCAACGTCTCTACAAGGTTTTAGCTGTTTTGAATAAATAGAGGAAGCTAACCTGGATTTATATTATATCAAGTTCGGTAGAATACTTAAACTTCGGTGGCCAGAAGGCAGGAGTCTCCGAGGCAGGAGGCTCCGAGGGAAGAAAGAAGGTTGCAAGGTAGAAGGGAATTATAACTGTTTATCCGAACTTGATTATATACAAAAAAGCGGTCAATTTTAAATCAAAAGCAATAATACCATCAGAGTCCATATTGGAGTCAAGGCAGGTTCTATATTCTGCTACAAGCTAATACCAACTTGCTTGAGTCGAGCAGAAAGCAACTTCAGTAATTGAGGGTCTTGCCCCTCAGTCGCTCAGTTAAGTAGTCGTGCTTAATTAATAACTATCCTCTAATTAAGGTCTGCTTAAATTTTTTTTTGCGAAGCTTAAAATACAGGATTTATTAGAGCAGTTCAGGATAATCTAGACACTAGCAAATTCCGTAAATTTTGCAGGCAGAGAAGTTATTATGATTGCACTCTGCTAATCAATAACGTCTGCAAATACCCTAAAAATTAAAGGCTTTATATTTTCATAAAGCCCTAATTAGTGATGAATAATAAGAGTAAAGCAATGGAAAACATCGGTAATCAATTAGTTCGTTGCCCTTTTAGCGGTAAAGCAAGAACTTTGACGGCAGAACAATACCTGACATTAGCTCAGATATCATCTGAAGAGCTCAAAAACATTAACAATGTTGAATATTGGTATGAAAAGGGTTTAAGGGCTATTGCCCCATTTGAAAAAATTGACCCAGTAACAGGTTTTATTCCCCCTAAACCACCATTAACCAAGTTGCCCGCAACTCATGAACCATGGGATATTTTGGCAAGCAAACTTCCAGAGTTGATGAGAACAAACAGTGTAGCTGAGTATCTAACAAAGATGCCTTGTTTGTCAGCCATGGCTCTTCCTGAAGAGTATATTTATCGTGCATCAGTGATCATCGGTTCTGCGGCTCACGCCTATGCATACGGGGAAAATGCCTATTGTCAACAAACTTTTCATTTAACTCCCTCATCAGCAAAAGCCAAAGAGCGGAAATTACCAATTTCTCTCAAAATTCCTTATCAAGAACTGACCCAAAGGCTTAATCGAGCCAATCCACAAGCCTTGATCTATGAATTTGCTTTATACAATTGGAAGTTTCAAACTACCTCGCAATCTAAATTTAATCTTAACAATTTAACCGAATGTCTTGATAACTTGGAACTGTTAGTTCCGATATTTAATATTGAAGCCGAAAGAAGGTTCATCCTCACTTTTTTCATGACCGAGTTGCTTGCTGGACCTTGTGCAAGATTAATCGTTGAAATTTTTCGCTGTATTAAAGCAGACGAACAGGATAGATTATGTTCTGTGTTACTTGAAATATGCGCTCATCTAAGAAGATGCAATTTAATGCTAAAAAGCAACATTCCTCTTAATGAGAATCATCGCAATTATTTCAATTCTCCTCTGTGGACAAAGACTGTCGCACCCTTGTGGGCTGGTGCAATGCACGGTGAAGTAGGAATCAGTGGAGGAGGCTCTCCTTTCTTTATTATGTTTGATAACTTGATTGCTAGAGATCAATACGAAGGTAATTTAGGTAATCAAATTATCAACAAGGAGCATAATAACCCTCTTTCCTTTATCCACAGAC
>JAAHFP010000084.1 GCA_010672925.1 Symploca sp. SIO1C2
GTCGCAACCTGTACTGATAAGCTGTTCTCATAGAAAATCACCTCCTTATATATTATACAATGAACAGCAATTACTATCAATATGAATCTAAGTTGGTTGCCCGCCATTCATCCCACGCTCACCCTACGGGTTGAGACGTGGGGCGTAGGAGCGGTTGAGCTAAATTAACCAATTATCCATTATCCATTATGACTTTACCTGGCAACCTTGATTAGAAGTTGAACCATCAGACATACCAGATTTGGTAAAACTCACATCCTGGTTTCTTGAGAAATTCGCTTGAGATACACTTCACTGGGCTTATCATCAGCCTTCAGACTCAAGCAGGCTTTAAAATGAGATTGTGCCTGTTCCCAGTTTTGCTGACGATATTCTTTCAATCCTGCTTCAAAGCGATCGCGTAGTTGTGCCAAAGTAGGATTAAGTTCCCCTCCATAACCGAGCAATTCATATACTCGCACTGGCTCATCCTGATCACTTAAACTGAGCAAGTCGATTTCACGAGTTTCAATAGCATCAGCTGCCAGAACTTTAGTTTCTTCCGTCAGGAGAATATTAGTACCGTATTTTTTATTAGCACTTTCCAAATCTTCAGCGATTTGCACTGCCTTACCCATAATTGTATAGGATTTAGACTCTTCAGAACCAATATTGTCAGCAACCAACTCCCCTGTTGCTAAACCAATCCTCACTTTGATTTCTGGTAGACCTTTGCGGAATCCCATAATATCCGGCATCATCCGCTGCAGTTTGGCTAGTTGAGTAAATTGCTCTAAAGTAGCAAAGCAAGCAAGTTTGGCGTGCTCCATTTCCCCCACAAATGGAGGCCCCCAAAAAGCGATCACTGCATCCCCAATAAATTTATCAATCACGCCGTTGTGTTGGGTAATTGGCTCCGAAGCCAGGGTTAGGTACTGATTAATCAAATTCACCAATCCTACTGGCGTGAGCATTTCACTGATACTACTAAACCCGGCAATATCAGAGAAAAATACTGTCATTACTTGTTTGTGACTAGTATCAGCGTTGCCTTGTTGCTCAATTAAGGTTTCTACAATGCGAGGGTCAACATACTGTCCAAAAGTAGCTTTGATGTGTTCTTTTTGTCGCACCTCATCCAGCATGGTATTGAATGAGTTTGCTAGGATACCAATTTCATCTTTGGAGTTGACAGCGATTTGCACCTCCAAATTTCCCTGCTCAACTTCCTGAGTTCCCCTAATCAGTTTTCTTACTGGAGTGAGTAAACCGAGAGTTATGAGTAAGGTAAAAGGTATGCCAATTCCTGTAGCAATCAGTGCCAATAACCAACTTACTTTAATTGCCTCTTGTTCTTGTTCTTCTGCTGTGATGGTAGAATTTTGAGTAAACCCTCCCAACTCAAACAGAATGTCTTGAGAGTACTGTTCAAAGTCTTTTTCGTACTGTTCGAGTTGTTCTTCTAACAGTTGAGCTTCTTCCTGCTTGTCATCCTGTAAAAGTTTAACAATGACAATGCTACGTTCATGAAGTTTTTGGTGCTCCTTTTCCAAAATCTCTAGTAATGGTTCCAGACGAGCAAACTCAATCAAATTCTGAGTCTTTCTAGCAGCTTCAATTGCTTCTTGGGATAGAGCGATCGCTTGCTCAATTTCTTGGTCAACTAACCGGCCTCGTTCCTCAAAGTTGACCAGTTCTTGCTCCACTTGTTTGAGGTTAACTGGTTCCGTCTCATAAAAACGTAGCACCCGCTCAAAGTGTAGTTGTTGCTCTAGGACATGAACATTTACTTTTGCTACCTGTTCAGTAACGGGGGTGATATACTCAGCAATATCAATCAACTCATCATTAACCTGAGCAATGCGATCATGGTTAATATAAGCGACTCCCATGAGAAAGGTAAGCATACTAGTTGCTATACCGAAAATCTTAACTCCAATGGGAACAGTTGGAAAAAAACGTGTCATGAGCACTGCAAAAAAATTTTGGTATTAAGGATTCAACTAGTTTTATTACCTAAAAATATTTACTCCTAAACTGGCAAATCTTGGCGGGGATTAAAATTTTCAATTTTTCGTAGCTTTTCGTAGAGTTCTCGTACTTCCGGAGAAAGATTTTGGGAAACAACAATTTGAACTTCTACTAACTGATCCCCTCTAATTCCATTATCAGGATAGCCCTTCCCTGCAAGGCGCAATCTTTGACCGGACTTCAGGCCGCTAGGAACAGTCATTTTCACTCTACCATCTAGAGTAGGTACTTCTATCTGTCCCCCCAAAACTGCTTCGGCGGGGGTTACTGGCAATTGACAAACAATATCTGAACCTTCTATTTGAAAGAAGGGATGAGGAGCTACTGTAATTTTTAAGAAAAGGTTACCACCAGCAATTCCCTGGCCTTTGAGCCTTATCCGCTGACCTGTTACCATGCCAGCAGGTAATTCAACTTCTAAGGAACGACCATCTTCTAGGCGAATCCTCTCTCTTCCTCCTTCATAGGCTTTTTCCAAAGGCAAAGTTAGTCTAGCTTCAATATCTTTGCGGCGCAGGGATTGGTTCCTCGAACCTGCACTATCACGAGTATTAACAGTGTATGCTGTTCTAGTAGTTCCTGGTCGGACAGTTGTAGATGAGTTGACCCGAACACCAGAGCGTCCAGAAGTCGTAGATGTAGTTTTTCCGACAGTACCTCGATTTAACAGTTGATCTACAAAGCTATTAAAGTCTCCAAATTGACTGAAATCGACTTCTTGAGTGGAGCTACGACTAGTGCCATTACGATTAACTGAAGTTCTCACACTAGAGGATTTTGATTGTTTTTTGTTTAACTGTTTTTTCTTCCAGAAGCGGCTATATTGGTCGTATTGCGATCGCTTATTGGGATCGGAAAGTATTTCATAGGCTTCACCAATATCTTTAAACTTCTCTTCCGCTGCTTTATCTCCTGGATTCAGATCAGGATGATAACGTCGAGCCAGACGCCGAAAGACTTTCTTAATCTCCTCGCTAGAAGCCTCTGGAGGTACGCCTAAAATTTCATAGTAGTCACGAAAGTTTTGCATAAGAATTAGTTATTGGTCATTAGTCATCGGTTATTGGTCATCGGTTATTGGTCATCGGTTATTGGTTATTGGTCGTTGCTACAAATAACAAAGGACAAACAACAAACAACAAACAACAAATAACAAAGGACAAACAACAAATAACAAATTTAGAACCAGTCATCGTCATCTTCATCCCAATCATTTTCTAAGGGAGCATTGCGCCATTGTTCCCGACTACCATATCGACCACCAGAACCCACACTATAGGCATTACGACGACTCTCGCGTTCACGGTACAAATCCCGTTCACTCTCTCCTGTAAAAGTGCGACGAATCGAGGAAAAGAAGTCATCATCCTCTTCTTCTGAGTATTGTAAACGTACCTCTCGCTTCAGTTCATAAAGGGCATCTTGTAGGTCAGATTCTGCTTGATCAATCGCCCGATCATCATCACGAGCGATCGCATCCCGTAGTTCTTCTGCTAAGGCTTCAATCCGCCGTCGATGCATACTGGCAAACTGAGTACCAAAATCTAGTGCTACTTCTCTGAGTTGTCGTTGTGCCTCATTAGCCAAAGTTTCTGAACGGTTGCGTTTTTCTACTCTTTCTCGGCGTTCCCGATCAAGTTGGGAAAATTGCTCTGCCTCCCGGAGCATTTGATTGACTTGAGTTTCACTCAGATTAGAAGCTCCTTGAATTGTGACGCATTGTTCTCGACCTGTTGTTTTATCCAAAGCCAATACTTGCAAAATACCATTAGCATCTATATCGAAAGACACCTGCACTTGAGGCACTCCCCTTGGTGCTGGAGGAATACCAGTGAGTTTGAATCGACCTAAGGACTTATTATCTGCTGCCATTTCCCTTTCCCCCTGTAGAATATGAATTTCTACTAGAGTCTGATTATTTTGGGAAGTGGAGAAAATATCAGAACGCCTTACTGGAATGGTGGTATTGCGGGGAATCAGCTTTTTCATAACACCACCAATGGTTTCTAATCCAAAAGATAAAGGTGTCACATCCAATAACAGGATATCCTTAACTTCACTATTTAGAATTCCTGCTTGAATTGCTGCTCCTACTGCTACTACTTCATCAGGATTAACATTCTGATTGGGTTCTCGATCAATCAAGCTTCGTACTAACTGTTGTACTATAGGAATACGTGTGGAGCCACCGACTAAAACTACTTCATCTATTTGTACTGGGTTGATACCCGCGTCTGTTACAGCTCGTTTGAGGGGGCGGCGCAAACGGTTAATCAGCTCGCCACATAGACCTTCAAACTGGGGGCGAGTAAGTCTAGTTTCCAGGTGCTTCGGACCGTCTTCTGTCGCTGTGATGAAGGGCAAATTAATGTCTGTGACACTGACCCCTGAAAGCTCAATTTTGGCTTTTTCAGCTGCTTCTGTCAAACGTTGCAGGGCTTGGCGATCGCGTCTGAGATCCACCCCTTCTGTTTCCAAAAACTGTTCTGCCAACCAGTTAACAATTTTCTGATCGAAATCATTTCCTCCTAATTGAGTATCACCACTAGTGGCTCTAACTTCAAACACTCCATCCCCAACTTCTAGGATAGAGACATCAAATGTACCTCCACCTAGGTCAAATACCAAAATCGTCTGGCTACGTTGTTGCTCTAACCCATAAGCTAAAGATGCTGCTGTCGGCTCATTAAGAATCCGTAATACTTCTAAACCAGCAATTCTTCCTGCATCACGGGTTGCCTGCCGTTGAGAATCATTGAAGTAGGCAGGAACTGTAATCACTGCTCCCGTTACTTCTTCTCCTAGGTAGCGACTGGCTTCTTGAGCCAACTTCCGCAAGATCATTGCCGAAATCTCTTCTGGAGCATATTCCTTTCTCAAACGGGGGCACCTAATTCTCAGGTTACCCTCTTCATCACGGCGAATTGTATAGGGTATACGTTTAGAATCTGGGTTTACTTCTGCGTATTTTCGTCCGAGGAATCGCTTAACCCCAGAGAACGTATTTTGGGGATTGAGTACTGCTTGGCGGCGTGCCATTTGCCCGACCACCTGTTCCCCATCTTTACTGAAGCCAACCACTGAAGGTGTAGTCCGCATTCCTTCTGCATTGGCAATTACCACTGGCTTGCCACCCTCCATGACAGCCACCACGGAGTTTGTTGTACCCAGGTCAATGCCAACTACTTTGCCCATGCGTGCTTGTATCTCCTCTTGATGAATGCTGACAACTTGCTCAACGACTCTACTTGATTTTAGATATGTTGACAATGCTGAATCTATTCTATCTTGAAGCACAAGGACACACCCGAACCTAGGGACTTCCAAATCAAAAAATATCCTACACTGAGGAGTTGGGGGAGTTGGGAGAACTGAGGGGGCTAATCTTTGTCAAAAATTGGGATGATTTATTTCTTGAAGTTCCCCTAAAACCTAACACCTATCTTTGTGCTTGAGATTTGTACCTCATTCGCCGCCGCTGTAGTACTGACTGACGATGGGATTGGAGAGATACTACTTCCGCCTCATTACTTTCTCTGGCAACTCGAATTAGTAATCCGGCAGAGAACAAACTAGCAATCATTGAACTGCCGCCATAACTAAAGAAAGGAAGAGGCAAACCTGTAGTTGGTAAAACTCCAGTGGCTACGCCGATATGTAAGAGTGACTGTCCCACAATCAAAATCATTGTCCCAATTGCCACCAGTCGATAAATTTTGTTTCGTGCCTTTATTGCCACAATTACTGCTAGTGTTGCGTAAGCTACCAACAGTAGCAGTAGCAGAATACTTCCGACAAAGCCAAATTCTTCGGCAAAGACAGAAAAAATAAAATCTGTATATGGAATTGGTAAGTAAAATTGCTTTTGTTGCCCTAAGCCAAAGCCAGCCCCCCAAGTACCTCCAGAACCAACAGCAAGTAGACTTTGAACCAACTGGTATCCATCTTTTAAGGGATCAGCCCAGGGATTGAGAAACGACATCACCCGACGCCTTTGGTATTCTTTGATGCTTATACTAACCACTGCCAGTAGAACACCGCCCAATGCCGTTCCTCCCAGTTGAGTAAAAGGCAATCCTGCTGCTAATGCCACCAGCCATAAAGTCATACCGCACAAAGCTGTTGTACTCAGATTGGGTTGTAGCAAAATTCCCATAAGTACCATGGCAAAAATCCCTAACCAAAGCCAGCGAGATCTGACTGGTAGTCCCTGCCATTGCCCAAATAATCGAGCGCTTTGTAGTATAAGAAAGGGCTTAATTAACTCAGAGGGTTGAAGCAAGGGCACCGGTCCTAGGGATAGCCAACGAGTTGCACCGTTGACAGTGGTTCCCACTCCAGGAATTAAGGTGATTAAAATAAACCCTAATAACAAGAGTAGTAACCAATGAGCTATTCCCAACACATAGCGTAGGGGAGATCGCACAATTAGATTAAATCCAATCCAGCCCAATGCCAACCAGATTAGCTGTCGCTTAAAGTAATAGAGTCCATCTCCTAGCTCAACATCAGCAACTGGGTATGATGCTGAGAACAAAATTGCCAAACCGACAAACAGCCATACCAAAGTTAACCACCGTAGTAGGCGAGCTTCCATAGCCCACTCCTTGGGGTTAGGATTAACTAATAGAACCAGGTTGCGTAGAACCACTAACAATTAATCACGAACAACAACGCCAAAACCATAACCACCTCAAAACAGGTTGGTAAAGAAATGGAGAATATCTAATCTAGCAGGTAAAGTTACCGAAAAACATCCCTAGTCTTCTTGATTTTACAGCAGTTGCCAAGGCGATCAGGACAACACCAAATTCAGTAAACCTTTACCTGTTAATCTTTTCCCTTCTGACTTGCAAGAAACGCACCGGACACGGAGACGCACCAGACACAGAGAGAGGGGTTTTCATGCATGGTGGTGAAAAAATTTTTTTCATCGAGACTGCCTTGGATCCCTCTGCCTTTTGCTATACAGCTAAGTCCCAATAAAAAAGGGGTCACCAAGACCCCTTCACATTTTTTGATAAAAAGCTGTTGGCTCACCCATTAAAGCAGTCCAGTGTTTGCACCTTGCTGACCAGTAGCCAGCTGAACATCGATAATTTTGCCACCCATCTTCATAATTCTTTGTTGCTCACGGAACCAGTTGTCATAAGGAACCAGTTTGGTGAAATAAGTATTTTGTAACTCCCTTTGTGTCCTGATTCTGGTTTGACTAGGAACACAGGCAGTCACTTTAAACATACGCATGGATTTATTTCTCCTGAATTGAGTTAAAAATTTTTGAAGAAAGAATTGCTGTTTTTGAAGGGAGCAACTAAAGTAGCGATTTAAATGCTCTGTTCTCTATATTTTCAGCTTCAACAAGAAACTATAACTGGTTTGGTGAAACCTTATTTTTCAAGGTTGCATGGTAAATGTAAAACTTTTTTACCATGTTTCTCTTGTAACCTCACCAAGGTTAGGGAGTCAATCGTCAATACTAGACTGTTAAAACTTATCTAGCTAATATTTCAGCATAGCCAGATCTGCCTCTAGCAAGCTAGCACTCACGATTGACTTCCCAGACCTTCTTAAGACAAACGACTACAAGCTCATAATTGGGGTAAAAGGTTTACCTTAGCTCAAACCAGAGCAAATGTAGTCGAAATAGACGCCCATTTCCTTGCCAGCATCAGCACCTACAAGGCTAGCGGTAGCTTCTTTCATTGCTTGAATAGAATTTACGGTGTTACCAATGGGAACACCTAGAGAGTTGTAGGTTTCTTTCAATCCGTTGAGTACACGCTCATCAAGGATAGATGGGTCACCAGCTAACATTGCATAGGTAGCATAGCGCAAGTAATAGTCCATGTCACGAATACAAGCAGCATAGCGACGGGTGGTGTACATATTGCCACCTGGACGAGTGCTATCAGAGTACAACAAAGACTTAGCAACTGCTTCCTTAACAATGGTGGAAGCATTAGCACTGATGGCAGTTGCTGCACGTACTCGCAGTTCACCAGTCTGGAAATAGCCCTTGAGCTTCTCCATCGCAGCTTCGTCTAGGTACTTACCCTGGACATCAGAAGAGTTAATAACAGCAGTAATTGCGTCTTGCATAATTCCCTTTCCTTACTTCACTTAGTCTCTTAAATTTGAGTTACAGACTCGATATCCTTCGCCTACAGTAATCCACCAATTACGTAGTCGAAGTAACCACCAGCTTCTGATGCATCGTCTCCGGACATTAAGCCAATAGCCACAGCTTTCATGCAACGGACGCTTTCAGCAACAGCATCAATGGAGGTTCCTAGAGACTTGTACATTTCTTTGGCTCCAACCAAACCAATTTCTTCAATTGGTGTGGTATCACCGGATACGATCCCGTAGGTAACCAAGCGTAGGTAATAGTCCATGTCTCGCAGACAAGTAGCAGTCATTTCCTCTCCGTAGGCGTTTCCACCAGGAGAAACTACATCAGGACGCTTCTGAAACAGCTGATCTCCTGCTTCTTTAACAATGCGCTCACGAGAGTCGGTCAGGACTTGGGCAATGCGTAGGCGAGCCTCGCCAGAAGTAACAAAACCTTTAATTCTGTCTAGTTCACCGGGGCTGAGATAGCGTGCCTCGGCGTCGGCATTCACGATTGATTTCGTGACAATACTCATCTTTGGATTCCTCCCAAAAAATCTAACCAGGTGTGAATAAAACTGGTATTAAAATTACACAGATTGCTGAACCACTTGAGCCTAATGTGCTAGATTTCCAGATTTTTTATTGCTGAAACTCTTACAACTCAAGCATTCCAAGTAGTTATGGGGTAACTTAGAGCCATCAGTTAGACTTTAGACAAGGGTTACAGCTACCTTCGGAGAACATTCTGCGATAGAATGTTCACTTTATTCCTATCTTCGCAATATTTTGTAACATTTCTACTCAGATTAGAGGAAAAATGTTAAATCATCCCCCGGAAAAAATCACGGGGGATAAGGTTAACAGCTATCTCTAATCCCTAGCCTTACCTAAGTAGTTGCCAACTTTCAGGAAAGGTACACGTTGATAGGGAACTACGTTCTCACCGAAGAAACGACTATATTCTGAAGTCGCAATGAGCTTTGCTACTGTCGCTTTAAGTCCCTGTTCAGTCAAGAGTTTATTGTAGGTTTGAGTCTCTGTTTCGGTATTAGGAGTACGTCCCAATACATGTCGGAATAAGAGTTCAATAACTTTCTTACTGGGATAGGACAGGTAGAAACGTTGATAGTAGAGGTCAGAACTTGCCAAGGCTTTGACAAACTCCTGCACAGAAATTTCACCTTGGCGGAGTTGGTTATCCAGCTGAGGACATTGATATTCCTGTAGTACCTCATGACTAGGGATATCCATTACCTGGGAGTAAATGGCCTCAATTACCAGTTCGATGTCTTTTGGACTGGCTCCTGAGTTCAAGCGGAAAATTTTGGAGGGTTTGCGGCTAGTAGAGTTGGATGCTTCTACTGAAGTCCCATTGCTATTGGTGAAGGAGCGACCCAAAGCCACGAAATCTGGGGTTTTCGCTGACTCCTGTCGTCCTTGTGCTTTGAGATCAGCAATCGCTTTTCCCGTCAGGGGCAATTTAGTAGCATCCATCCGAGATGTCACCGGTTCAAAGCTGGGAACCACTACCTCATTATCCTGCTTGGTCTGTTTGTTATAAAGCTTCTGGGTGTTGGGGAAGTTGGCAGCAGGTAAGGTTGGGAAGCGCCGATAAGGTACTACATCTTCATTAAACGCCTGGAGGTATTCCATGCCATTAACCATAGCTCCGATAAAGCTACGGATGCCCTCAGTCGCTAGAATTTGATTATACTTTTGGATTTCTTGCTGGTTGAGGGGAGCACGACCCAGGAAGTGCTTTGTTCCCAGCTCAATTACTTTTGTATTGGGGTAAGGAGTGTAGAACTCTTTGATGTATAGGTCTGAACAACCCAACCCTTCAATAAATTCCTTAACTGTAATTTCCCCATTACTCAGCTTGCTTTCGAGGGAAGTGAACTGCTCTTGAACGATGTAGGGTTCAACATCTCGCTCAAATATCTGTCGGTAAGCTGCACGTACTACATTTTTGACTGCTGTCTTATCGCTTAGAGCCGTCAACTTAAAGATCTTGGTTTGTTCCCGCTGGACAGTGACCCCTTGATTAACGCGGGCTTCTACTTCTGGTTGTGCCCTGGTTTCAAGAACTTGACCCAGTTCAATAAAGCGGGGAGTTTCTACTTTCTTAGGAGGATTACCAAAATCTTTAGCTAGAGCACCTGGTCTCAAGGAGCGCAATTGCTTACCAAATGGAGTCAGATAGCGTTCATAGGGAACTGTGTCTTCTCCAAACGCTTGCTCATACTCTTGGGTGTCGATAATGGCATCAATTAAAGCGTAGAAGCCCTGCTTGGCACAGATATCAAAGTACTGGTTGGTTTCCTGACGACCGTAAGTGGGGCGTCCCAACAAACGCCGATGGAGATACTCAACTCCCTTCATCACGTACAGTGGTGTCCAGTAACGTTTGCGAACCCCGTCTGACTTCGCCAAGATCCGGATAAATTCCCGTACCGTAATTTCGCCGTTTTCCAGCTTTGTTTCTGCTGCCGATGAGCGCTCTCCTTCATAGGGGAGACATCCAAATACTTGCAAGTAACAAGCTCGAATTATTGATTGGGTCGAGCTTTCTTCATTACTTGTAGTCTCTAAGCGGAAAACTTTCCGTCCCAGGGAACCAGGAAACTGACCCATGGCTCCTGGGTTGCTATTTTGATTATTGATGCCAGGTCCTTGGTGAATTAAGAGGCGCTTGGTATCTTTACCAAAGGGAGATGGTCGGGCATTGGGATTACGAGTTTCTTTCTGGAAAATGGCTCCAAACTGAATCTCTAATGGGTCATTTCCAGCACCGTAAGGATGTTGGTCAGGTAATGGTTGCTCGTACTTAGCAAAGGTTGTAATGAATTGGGGTACTTTGCGGAAAGGTGCACTGTAGCGCAACAGGTCTTGCTGCATTCCCCAGTTGCGGCATTCTTGGGCTTCCTGACCCAGACCCCGTAGATAAGGGACAGTTTCTTCACCAAAGTAGTCGGAATATTCCTGGGAATCGACCAATGCATCGATAAGTGCAGATAGACCGCCATCAGAAACTATGGAAAAGTAGCTCTGAACTTCTTCCCGAGAACTTGGACCACGTCCTAGGACATGACGGAAAGCTAGTTCAAGAGCACGACTGTTAATAAATGGCTCGAAGAACTGTTTCCTATAGAGAGGAGATTTAGCCAAACGACGGACAAATTCCTTCATGGAGATGTCGCCATTTTTTACCTGAGATTCCAGATAAGAGATGGATTGGCTATAAGCACGAGTAATATCCCGTTCAAATATTTGCCGGTAGGCAGCTTTGACAACTACTTGCTTTTCTGAGGATGACAGACCGGGCTTCATCACGAACTTAGGACGCCTCTCTGCTGCATTGAAGTAGCTTTGGGGCAGTTGCAGACCCTGCTGGTCATTGGAAGGACGCTGTCGCAGTTTATCAGAAGGAGTGGCCGCTTTGAATTCGTTAATCGTAATTTCAAAGTAGCCAGCTACTATTCCACTTGCTGCCGGATCACCCTTGAAACAGCCTAAACAAGCATTACGCATTTCTTGCAGGGCTACCAATGTTGCAGCTGCAGAGCAAGCATTTTCAATTACTTCCCGCAGACCCCGGACATTAACAGTTAGGATGTTAGGATCTCCTGCCACAATTGCATAGGTAAGGTAGCGTAACATCCAAGACAAGTCTCGCAGAGACTTTTGCATGTTTCTCGGACCATAACGAGCAATGTTAATTGGCCGGAAACCTGCTGGTGTGGGACTACCCCCAGCACCACTAAAGAGAGAACCAAAACCATCAAACAAGCCACCACTACCACTTTCAACATAAGTAGCAGTCCCTAATTCTCTGGCTCTTTGAGTCTGTGGGCTAGTACTTGCCTTGACCATTTCTGGTTTAGCTTCTTCCGGCTTTTCTAAGTAAGCCATCGGTGAGCCACCGGTGAAAATACGGTTAGCAGCACGGGATACAATCAAATCAGAATTTTTGGTGATCGTATCGGCAATCTCTAAAAGCTTTGTTCCAGAACGGAAGAAACCAGCAAGTTCGCCGAGTTCACCTCCCGCCAAAAATCTATCTTGCTGTTCTGCTTGGATAATTGTTGCAAACGGTATTGTTTGATATAGTTGCGGACGCGCAACCGAGCTTCCACCACTTGCCTTAACACTCATTTGTTCTCCAACGCTCCCATTGACAATTTTTACTGTGTTAAGCCTGACCAGAGTTAGAAATACCAGTCTATTTGGCTTATTTTAGGCTTGGCGAACTCCTATGTTTCCTATTCCCTAACTTTGGCAGGAAGGTTGCGCTGATGCCTTCAATAAACACATGTCCTGGCTAAACCACGTCAGTTTCTAGATTAAAACGTTTCTGATGTCTCAGTCTGGACTTATTTATTAAGAAGTGTATAGAACACCTTTTTGGGTTTCACACCAAGTCATAATAATTGATTTAATGCCATTCTTCTGAGAAGTACCATAAGTTTTGTTACAATTTGCATTAATTGGGGATTGAAATTGGCTGTAGTAAGTATTAATACCTAAATACGAGAGAAAAGATACCATGAGGCGCTTGCATTCCTATATCCTTAGATAATTCGGTCTTCATTACAATCTCCCTAACGACGTAAGTTATGGAAGCATTCCAAGATACTAGCGTTGCTGTTCAGCGGCTATACGATACTTACCCTTTTCCACCAGAGCCTTTACTTGATGAACCACCTCCTGGTTACAACTGGCGCTGGAATTGGTTGTCAGCCTACAGCTTTTGTACTGGTCAAAAACCCCACAGGCAGGATGTCCGGATTCTGGATGCTGGTTGTGGTACCGGTGTAGGAACAGAGTATTTGGTTCATCTAAATCCTCAAGCTTCTGTAGTCGGAATAGATTTGAGTCCTGGTGCATTGAAGGTAGCTAAGGAACGCTGTCAGCGCTCAGGAGCTAATCGAGTCGAATTTCATAACTTGAGTCTGTATGATGTAGGCCAAGTAGAAGGTCAGTTTGATCTGATTAACTGTGTTGGGGTCTTGCATCATTTACCAGATCCAATTCGAGGAATTCAATCTCTGGCGACTAAGCTTGCTCCTGGCGGCTTGATGCATATTTTTGTCTATGCAGAATTAGGACGCTGGGAAATTCAACTGATGCAGCAAGCGATCTCGCTGTTGCAAGGTGACAAGCGGGGAGATTATCGAGATGGTGTTAAAGTAGGACGTCAGTTGTTTGAGTCATTACCAGAAAATAACCGAATTGTCAAGCGAGATAAGGAACGCTGGTCTTTGGAAAATCACCAGGATGAATGCTTTGCTGATATGTATGTTCATCCCCAAGAAATTGATTACAATGTTGAGACAGTCTTTGAACTGATTGATGCTTCTGGTTTAGAATTCCTCGGCTTTTCTAATCCTCGCTATTGGAACAAGGAGCGACTTTTGGGTAAAAAGCCGGAATTGATGGAACGGGCAGCAAAGTTAAATGAGCGCCAATTGTATCGATTAATTGAATTATTAGATCCAGAACTGACCCATTACGAGTTTTTCCTCACCCGTCCACCTTTACCTCAAGCAGATTGGTCTGATGCTCAAGTACTGTCAGCAGCAATTCCAGAACTCAATCCTTGTATGAATGGTTGGCCTAGTCAGTCCCTATTCGATTACGATTATCAGTTGATCCAGTTATCAGAGGAAGAGTTTGACTTTCTGCAAGGGTGTGAAGTTAACTCTACAGGTGCAGAGGAAGGGGAGGCAAAAACAGTAGGAGAGATTGTAGCCAGTGTAGAGTTGGATCTTGATGGAGTGCGATCGCTTCTCAAGAAACAGTTAATTATGTTAACGAAGAATCAGTAAGATATTTGTAGGTTGGTTTGAGTTTCTTTGCCTCAACCTAATGTGCTGGACTGTGTAGTTACGCGATCGCGTGTTAATACCATCCAAGGTAGAGGCGATGAACGAGTTTTTGAAGCATATTCAAGATCTAAAGAATCTCTAATTAATACCAAATCCTGTAGAGACGCGCCAACAGCCCTACGGGCATCTTTCGGCAGGCGCGTCTCTACGATGTTAATGTACTTATCTTAAGGTGCGTTAGCGTTTGCGCAGCATTCCGTACCAAAAGCGTAAAGCACCACATCACGGGTGCAATCATTTTAAAAATCCCTAAGAAATAAGAAATTAGGAGTTGCGATCGCATTTTTTTGGTTGTGCTTGCCAAGATTTTTTGTTATCATATATTTCATAATGGGAAAAGTGTGGGCTTATATATAAAAGTTTCTTCTCAAGCTCAACAGTGAATTGTTCCACAGGTTGGAAGCCTGTTCCACAGAAAAACCTACCACCTAACACCTAAAAGATGAATTGGTTGCGGATTAACCATGAGGGAGATGAAATTCAACTGTCCTGGCAGCGGGGACAAAATAATCCTCGTTCCGCACCACCGGTAGCTTTTACCCATCCTTTTAATCAGCAGGCGTTGGTAGATTTGCGCTGGTATTTGGAAGATTATTTGGGTTTTCCCTATGGGTTGGAACCGGAAAAGGCAAACAAGATTGAAGATAAATTTCAGCAGTGGGGAGAGGAGTTATTTGAGTTAGTCTTTCGCAGTAGTGAGAAGGCTAGGGAGTTTTTTCAAGCGGCGACTTTCGCAGGGTTGGATAAGTGCCAACTAGTGATTACTTCCGATAGTCCAGAGGTGCTGAATTTACCTTGGGAATTATTGTACTCTCCGAGCGATCGCCAATTTCTGGCACCTTCTTTCGCCGGGATGTCTCGCAGCCTCAGTGACTATGCGGTTCGGGCAGAAATGGGAGAGTTACCCCAGGATACACTGAATATATTGCTGGTGATTGCCCGTCCCTATGGGGAGCGAGATGTGGGACTCAGAACCATTGCCCGTCCCTTACTGCAAGCATTGGCAGAGATTCGCCACAAAGTCAATCTGAAAGTTTTGCGCCCTCCCAGTTTTGAGCAGTTTCAGCAGGAACTAAATCGGAATAAGGGATATTATCACATCGTTCATTTTGATGGTCATGGAGATTTTGACCCCAACAGCAAGGGTTTCCGGCATACTCTCGGTACTGCGGGGCAGGGAGTGTTAGTTTTTGAGCAGAATGATGGTTCTCCGGATATCGTCACCGCAACTTAGATAATAGCGCGATCGCTTACAGCACCAGGGTAGCGTGATCGCTTATTCATTGTAAATTTATCCTAGGGCTCAGTTTCGGCTATTCGGGGATACTGGCAGGGCTGGTTTTGTCTGATGGTTATCGAATTTTGCGATAAGAATTTCCCATTACCCGCCCCTACAACCAATTTATACATTGGTCAGGTTACATCACTAGGTTATGCGATCAGTTTTAATGGTGCCCAGAGCGATCGCTAATTCATCCATCTTACCTTTCCTAGATTATCCTGTAGGCCGGTTGCGTATGAAAGTTATCGTAAAATGCGATGGATGTTCTAATTGAGTCAACAACAAGCTTTGAGAAGGATCTTGCTAATCTAAGCGAAGATGAACAAACCGCAGCGGTGAAAAAAATCAATGATTGCGCCAATCTCTTCGCCACTCAAAAAACCGAAGTCTATCGTCAGTTATCTTGTCTTCCCTTACCGTAAGATCTTAATGGCTACGAATCTTCCCTATACAACCTCAAGATTTCGCAGCAACTAAGGATAATTTTGGCAGTTGACGAAGATCCAATTTTTGAGCAAGTTATTTTTACTCTTTTTCGAGCAGTCAAACACAAAGACCTTGATAAGGCGTATCAACGTGTGGAGTAGTTCTTGATACAAGAACTACTCCACCATAACCGAGAAGCTGCACAAGTCTCATAAATTTGTTTATGGCATAAACCCTTACCCTTTGTAATGAATACGGCATTATCTATCAAGCCATGAACATTTTGCCAAATGACGAGCTGAAGATTGGTTTTCTTGAAGCCTTAGCAGAACTTGAAGATAACGAGTGTCACAGAACAAGAAAATTTCCCAAAACGAGACTGCATAAAGTCAAGGGTGTAAAGCAGGCTATTTATCGTGCTGGTATCGATAAAATCTCAGGTTGGCGCATCCACGTTCAATACATTAACAAACAAATTCATCTCAAGGATATTATCAAGGGACAAAGACATGATGATGTTATTTAGGTGATTAAATCTAAAAAGGTGCGCTATGAGTAATTACCAATCAATACGTTACAGGCGCACATTTATTCTAATAATAGAATAATAACAAAAAAATGCGATAATTACAACTAATTAAATATTTTTATAAGGACGCGATCGCTTTCAGCAGCAGCTTGTGCTGATCGCTCTCAATATAAATCAAGCGATCGCCTACTAGAAGAATCTGATAATCTCGCTTACGGTTTCTGGCTTCTTTTTGGACTGAAGTCCTACTACTGTCCTACTACTGCTTATTACTTACACTACAATAAAGGAGCATCCTTATTAATCACTTCCAGAGTAGTTTCAAAACCATCATAGGGCGTCCACTGAATCGCACCATCACGACCAGTAAAATAGAAAATAGTCTCGGATTCTAGCAACAGTTGGGCTGTATCTGGGTCTATAGTATTAGAGGAAGCAATTACCACTTGCGGCTGCAATGTTTCTAATAGTTCCGGTGCCAAGCTTTTGCCAGAACACCAAAGTACTTGAGTCGGAGGGAGATTACCAGCTGTTACTAACTGTTTTTGATCATCCAGAGCTAATCTTCCCAAAATTAACCAAGTCTGGTCATTAATTTGCAACTGTAACACTGGTGGCTCAGCGCTGACTAATTTCATAGTTGTAGAGCCAACAGTCATTTCTTCACCTACTAGAATTTTTTGGTAGTTGCCCTTTTGAGATTGAATGGCATTGGGGAGTTGCTCGATAAATTTACTAGTTTCAGTCGCTACAGCATCAGTGGCAACAGGTTCTTCTTGGAATGTATCGTAAAAATTCTTCACTGGTAAAGTTTTCAACATCTCTAACCAGCCAGTCTTCAGACGATACTCTGCATCAAGAGCAACTGCCCAATCAATTTGATTAACCCCCTGCTGTTTTAAAAAAGGTAGTACATCAAAGTTTGCTGTATCCGCTTCTCCGCTATTAACTAAAGTGACTTGCCCTTGGTCTTGAATTGTCAAAACTTGCTCTCGTCCTGTAGCTAAGACTGTTACTTGAAACTGTGCTATCTTCGTTTGCCAAGCAGGAACTATAACTAAGGTTACACCAACTATCACCAATAGCCACCAACGACGTCCCAACTTTTGGCCAATAAAGCCGATAAACAGCAGCCCATATAGTAGCAGCAGTTGAATCACAGAAATCTTCCCCACCGCTACTGTACTTCCTGACAAATTATTGAAGAAGCTTACTAACCACACCAGTAACTGAACCGGATAATCTAGCAGCCAAGCAATGCTACTTCCTACTAATGGAAAAATTAATGCTGTTACAGCACTGAGGAAGCCACCAATGCTGATTAAAGTAATTAATGGAGTACAAATAATATTTGTTACTAAGCTATAAGGCGCAAAACCATAAAAAACAAATAATTGTAGGGGTAATGTCCATAAAGATGCCGCTAGGGGAACTGCAAGTAAGGAAGCCAGCACAGGAGGCAACCAGTCTAATTGCTTGATGATTAGTGGTGCTGTAACTAATAATCCCAAAGTTGCTAGAAAGCTTAACTCAAAACCTAAATCCCAAATCCAAAGCGGATTCCACAGTAGTAAGATGGTTGCAGCAACTAACAGAGAACCCAAAGGTTTAGTTTTTCTTTGGGTCAACAAGGCAATTAATGCCCCCAATCCCATAATTGCAGCCCGCATCACTGAAGGTTGGAGACCAGTTAAGCCAACATAGATTAGTAGTGTACTTAGTCCAATGATAAATTGCGATCGCGCTGACATCCGCCTAGTCAGCCCCAGCACCAAACCCAAAATCAAAGCAATATGAAATCCTGAAGCTGCCAATACATGAGCTAAGCCCGCAGCAATAAACTCGTCACGGATTTCGTAGGGCAAATCAACCGCACGCCTCCCCAAAAGCATCGTACTTACCAGCTGTCCAGTTGGGCTCCCCAACCAGCGAACTTGAGCACGAAGGATGCGCTGTCGCAGTTTCCACCATCCCCACGACTGTTCTATTGACCCATAATTAGTAATTTGCAGCCCACTAAGACCAGCAAAAGCTCCCTGACGAGCTAAATAAGCTTGAAAATCAAATGCTCCTGGATTTTTAGGAGGCTCAGGTGCATATAACAGACCTGTAATCGCAATCCTCTGACCAATAGATAAACCAGTGGTTTGTATTAAGGGCACAGTTACATATAATTTACCTGTAACTCCCTGACTTACAGCCCCATTGTTATCTTTACCTTCGATTTCATTGAGTTGCTCTGCCTGCAACCAAAATTTAGACCGCTGACTACGGGTTTTGCGGGGTATACTTTCCACCTGGCCTTGAACTGTCACCACCTGCCCCTGTGCTGCACTATTAACAGAATCAACAAAATTGCTAATTTCATTGGAGGCAGGTTGTGGTATACGCATTTGAAAATAGATCACCGCCAAAGCCGCAACTATACCAGTTGTCAGCCAAAGTCTTGGTCTCGGACCTGTTCGCCAAAACCGGGGTAGAGTAAAAGCTGCTACTACCCCAAAACTCCCCAAGCCTATAACTAATAGGATGTATTCTTCCCAAGAAACAACATTAATCGGGAATCCGAGAATGGCCGTAGACAATAGACCCAGGATATAAGCGAAACTTAGCAGAGCACCACTGGCAGGATTCATTACTATTGAGCTCGTTCAAATGAAGTGAATTTATCTCCCAGTTAAAGCACGAGGGATTTCGTGTTAGCAAGTTGTAGTTGTTTGTCAAAAAACAAATAACTAACAACAAATAACAAAGCGGCGGGCTTCTATCCCTCCCATCTCTAAATCAAAGTGCTTCCCGCCGCTTTCGATATTTTTTGGAGAGGAAAGCCCAGAGTTTCCCTTTGCTGTAGGTATAGCTGAGCAACTCGCCTTGCTAGATTGCGGATTCTGCCAATATAACGTGTCCGCTCCGTAACGGAAATCACTCCCCTAGCATCCAGTAAATTGAAAGTGTGAGAACATTTCAAAACATAGTCCATAGTAGGTATAACCAGTCCTTGTTGGCTGAGTTGTTCTGCTTCCTGCTCGTACAAGCCAAATAAGGTGAACAGCAACTCAGAGTTAGATGCCTCAAAGTTATAGGTACATTGCTCAATTTCCCCTTGTAAGTAAATATCCCCATAATCAACTTGGTCATTCCACTTGATTTTGGAGATCGCATCAACATCCTGAAGATACATCACCAATCGCTCTAGTCCATAAGTCATTTCAATAGAGACTGGACAACAATCAATACCTCCACACTGTTGGAAGTAAGTAAACTGAGTAACTTCCATCCCATCTAACCAAACTTCCCAACCAACTCCCCAAGCACCCAAAGTAGGAGATTCCCAGTTGTCTTCCACAAAACGAATATCATGCTCCTCTGGACGAATACCTAGGGCTTTGAGGGAATCTAGGTAAATTTCTTGGATATTACCTGGTGAAGGCTTAATCAAGACTTGGTACTGGTAATAGTGTTGGTAGCGATTAGGATTTTCACCATAGCGTCCATCTGTAGGTCGTCGGCATGGCTCAACATAAGCGACAGACCAAGGCTCCGGTCCAATTGCTCGTAAAAAAGTTTGGGGGTTCATCGTACCAGCACCTTTTTCTGTGTCATAGGGTTGAGCAATCAAGCAACCGCGATCGCCCCAAAACTGATTCAATCTAGCAATCACTGACTGAAAATTCATGCCTAACTCTCCTCGCTCAAGTCCAAAGCCGATTTCAACAACTTATCCATTGTGGCGCAAATCTACCTCTACACAAGGTTTTGAGGTATTTCAGAATTTTTTTTTCAAAAAAGGGTTGACAGATTGGGGAGAGGTTAGTTATGTTAGTAAAGGCTTGAGGGAGGCAAACAACGCCGCACCGAAGCCCAGAACCTAGACAAATAAATAGTTTGAGACTTATTGCACAAACCTAACTCGTTAAGAAAAACAATAAGTAAGGTCGAGACAGGAAACTGTTGAGACTCCAAGCCGGAACATATGAGTTCCAGATAAAACCTCTCTCTTGTAGAGAATAACATGGAGAGTTTGATCCTGGCTCAGGATGAACGCTGGCGGTATGCTTAACACATGCAAGTCGAACGCACCTTTCGGG
>JAAHFP010000085.1 GCA_010672925.1 Symploca sp. SIO1C2
TAGCAAAAATATGATTGCTTGTAGACCTATTAAACCTGATAAATTATTTTTATTTATTGTCATCCTTCGTATGAAAAAGAAAAGGATAGTTAATTGAAAAATCACTAGTAAATAGTAAAAACCTGTAAAAATTTCTCCTTGTAGTATTTGAGGAACTATATCAGTTAAAGAATTACCTGTAAGTAGCTTGAGAGAGCTAGCAACGATAACCCAGAATAAAGTAGGTATACTTAGTCGAGTTAAACGCTTTCGGAGGGAAGAAGTAATAGATTGATGAGGTTTCTTCGCAAATCCTCTTTCAGATAGTAAAAAAGATAGGGTTAGTAATACAGGAACACAAAATCTTAAAGGGGCAAATAATACATCTAGAATCATATAACTAGATTCATCGGGATAAATTGGCACAAAAATTGAATGATAAGAAACAACTGCTGTAATGCTAATAGCTTTAAGAAAATCAACAAAAAAAATTTTATTTGGTTTGGTTTTGGCATCAAGAGCATTAATTTTTACCATGATTAATTGTTTAGGCAATAAGTAAAAATAATTGACAAGGATAGATGTAAGCAAGGTGATTAGGCTGTTTTTTAGACCTTAGCTCTCTTGCGTCGATGGCTGATAAAGTTATTTGCCCGCTTATAAATGCGACCTCCAGAGAGAAGAAACAAAGCAACTCCATAAATTAAGATAAAAATAATCGGCTGAAGTAGAAGGGAGAAGCTTGCAGGGAAAGGAAGAAAAGATACAGTCAATAAACCTAAAGTGGTAGAAAATGTAGGGAGTAAAATCGGTTGCACTAAAGTAGCAAGACTCCAGTTGGCGGCTCTACTGATTGCCACCCAAAACCAGATAGTAGCCACAACCCCCATAATTAGAGCTGCCGTAATCGCTACTCCAACCACTCCAAAAAATTTAGCGCCTATAAAGAAAGCTGGCAAGGAAATAGGTACTAACACCCAGTTGATAGCTGCATTAATGTTTGGCTTATTGAGAGCATTTAAGGCAGTCCCAAGAATTGACATAAAACCGCGAGTATAGGCAAACACTAAGACGATTTGAAAAAGAACAACTGTAGGAGTCCAAGCTTGGCCATAAATCACAGGAATAATCCAAGAAGCTACTAGAAATCCCAGACCATATAGAGGAGCATAGAGCAAACCATAGATTTCTAAGACCTGAGTGACATAGATGCGGCTTTCTTCATTACTTTTCTGAGATAAGACAGACAGGTTAACTCGATTGATTTGGGATAGGGCAAAGGTAGGAAGCATCGCCAACTGATAAGCTAAATTATAATATCCCAGGGAGGCTGCTCCTAAAAGTTTGCCAACTAGGAAATTATCTCCGTTGGTATTAACATAAACTGCTAAGTTAATGCCCATTAAGCTGCTAATATATCCCCACACCTCTTTGGTTGCTGATGAATCGGGAATGAGATGATAGGTAAAGCGATAGCCACTCAACCATTTTTTACTGAAGGCATCAACTAGGGAAAAACTAATTTCTGCTACCGCAAAAGACCAAACTCCTCCTCCCAAAGTGGCACAGATTACACCACCACCAAAACGAGCTAATCCAGCAGCGGTATCGCAAATAGCTAGTTCCCGAAATTTCATCCTTCTTTGCAATACTGCGCCGTGGGCACCAGCACCAGCACCAATAACAAAAACTAGTCCAGTCAGGGCTGTTAAAGGAAACAAGATAGGTCTCTCAAAAAACTGAGATAGGGGGAAGGCAATCAAGGCTTGGGCAATAAACATGCCAACCGAGATATTGACCCCCAAGCTGTAGACAGCATCTACAAGTTTTCTATTGTCCAAACCTCGCTGAACCAAGACTTGAGCTGTGGCTTTATCCTTAAATAAATCGGATAAGGTTACGACAACTAGCACCATACCCCAAATCCCAAAGTCTTCCGGTTGTAACAAACGAGCCAGGAAAACCTGAGAGATTAATTGTGAGGATTTGGCTAAAACAAAACTAGAAGTTAACCACAAGCTACTCTTAGCTATTTTTGAGGCACTGATGTTAGACATAAAACCTTGGTGGTAGTAAGGCAGGAGGCAGGAGGCAGGAGGCAGGAGGCAGAAGGCAGGGGGCAGGAGGCAGGAGGCAGGAGGCAGGAGGCAGGAGGCAGAAGACAGAAGGCAGGAGGCAGGAGGCAGAAGGCAGGAGGGGAGGCAGGAGGGGAGGCAGGAGGCAGAAGGCAGAAGGCAGGAGGCAGAAGGCAGAAGGCAGGAGGCAGGAGAGAAGAATTCTTCAATCTAAAATCTAAAATCTAAAATCTAAAATATCCCTAATTGCTTGTAGATTAAGCTGTGGGGAGTTGGATTAATAGCCAACTGACGCCCCTTTTGTCCTAGTCTTTCTCGCAATTCTTGGTCCTGGCAGAGTTGCAGTAAGGCTTGAAAGGTTTCTGCCGAAGATTCCGGATTTACCAGTAAACCGGTTTCTTGATGGTGGACTGCGTCAACAACCCCTCCTACACGAGAAGCAATCACAGGTTTGGCAAAATATCCAGCTTCTAGGTAAACAATCCCAAAACCTTCGATACTGGCGGCTTTGGTATTAAAGAAAGTAAGCAAGGAAAATATATCGCACGCACTGTAATAAGCTGCTAACTGCTCATCGGATACGAAGCCAGCAAAATGTACCCGTTTTTCTACCCCTAGCTGACTAGCTAACTCTTTGAGTTCAGATAACATGGGACCACGACCACAAACCAGATAGTGAACATCAAGGTTTTCATTAAGTAATTGCGGTAAATATTCAATAACCCGAGCAAAACCTTTACGGGGTACTAAGCGACCAACTGATAAGATAACAACTGCTGTTTTCGGTATATTGTGGGATTTACGGATTTGTTTGCCGAGGCCCTCAAGTATTTCTCCATTCTCTTCAACTTTAAACTTGCTTGGCCTGACTGTTGGATTAATCACATAGGTGGGAGTACTAATAGAGAAATGTTGTTGGAGATAGTCTTTCGTGAAAGTACTGTTGCAGACAATTCCTGCACACCGTTTCAATGTCCAGGAAAAAAGAAAACGCAGAACAGGATTTTTTAGAGGACAAAGTAAGTCGTTGCCATGTAGATAAACAAAGCAGCGTACAGGTAGTAGATAGCTCAGAAGTAATAAAGCAGGAAAATCATAGCCATGTCCCCATTCAATATAGTGGTAGCGGTAGCGAAGATATAACTTCACCGCCAGTAATGGCGACAAAAACATATTGATAACTTGCTTCAGGAGACTGCTGAGACCACGGCCTTGAGCAAAGCTTGGTAGAAACCAACGATGGACAGGAAAAGACTGGTTTTGATCAAAGTCTTGGTCTCCAGGACAGCCTGCTACCAGGGCAATAACTCTTTCTGGATCTTGCAAACATCGATTATAGGCATATTCTTCAATACCACCTTCATTAGGGGGAAAGGTGCGACAAACAACCAAAATATCAGCGGATGACGTTGTGCTAGTGGTAACAGTATCGATTAAAGAAGTACTTTGCATAATTGAGTAAATGATAATGACTGACCATGAATTAGTAGATGAAGTGGTGGTTCAAACTTTTTCCACTAACTGATTAGCAGGGGTAATTCCTGTGATTTCCATTAGTTGCTGGGCATAACCCTCTAAGTTGCAATTGCTTCTCACCCAATCCTGTCCACGAGCTAGTAAAGTTGATGTATTCGGATTCTCTACTACTCGAATAATGCCTGCTGCTGCTGCTTCTGGATCGTTGGAGCTAACTGTCCATTCAGGAGCAAAATTACTTAATATTTCGTTAATTCCTCCACTGTTACTACCAACTACAGGAACCCCACAGGCGATCGCTTCGACTACTACCCGACCAAAGGGTTCCCTAGGAGCAAGGGTGACAACAACATCGGCATACTGGTAGTATTGTTCAATTACTGATGTAGAAGGCAAAATTGTAAATTGATTGGCTACATCTAAGTTTTTTGCCATTTCTAATAAAGTTCGGCTATAGTATTGATTCGGAGATGTATCAGGTCCGATAATTACAGAATGGTAGCAATAGCCTTTAGCTTTTAAATGAGCAACTACTTGAGGCAATATTTGTAAATTTTTATCATTGTAGGTTGACATCATACTCATTCGAGCAACTGTCAACATTAATCGTGAGCCTGATTCTAGTATTGGTTGTAAGTTTGCGGGGGGAGACACTTTTACTGGTTGAGAGTTAAAACGCTTGGCATCAACCGGCTGATACATAATTCCTCTAATCTGTTTGACAAATTGGTAGATATTACTAGCGGTGAAATGGGAATTACAAATTCCCTGAGGAGCCAGTAAAGTAAACATCAACTTGCGAGGCCAGAATCCTAAGGGGTTATAAGACAGCCCTAAGTCGTGAAAGAAAAAGTAGACCGGACGACCACTAAGACGTAGTCGAAGAGCTGCAATAATAAGTGGTTTGAGGAATCGCCTTTGCAAACAATTGTCAAGTAGTAAAGGGTAGTTTTTTGGTTGGCTATTAAGCCATTTCAGACTTTGCTGTAAAAACTGAGTTTCTGTGGCGGCATCAATAATATACAAGCAATCTTGATGTCCAGCATCTGTAAGATATTTGTGACTCAACGAACCAGACAAGACTAAAACTTGTAGATATTGGCCAGCACCGCAATATTTAAATCCTTCTATCAGAGATGATAGAGAAATTAACATACCACCCAGACTTTCTTGAACTCCTGAAAGGATAATTAATTTACGCATGTACAATTTTCTCTCACTTTTAATTTACAGTTTTTGAGGGAACAATGAATTTATGCACAGCAGCTAATTCTGTTGTTTAAAACTTACTCGTTACCTGACCCTGTGGACTTTTAATTGGATGAGGTTCCAGATAGGATAGAGAATAGGATAAGAAATGAAACTGAGCTAAGACCTTGCTGATATCCCTGAGGGCTCTTAGAGTAAAGAGTGTCAGAATTGCTAAGGCTTGCCCATTGAGTAACAGAGAAGCTTGGTAGCCACCGAGAATCAGAGCCATAGCCAAGAAGATAAAAATCAATAAGCTGCTCATCCTCTTCGGGAAATTGGTGCGATCGCCTCCATTACGATAGATAAGATAAGGGAACCATCGAGCTAAAGTTGTGGAGCAAAATAAGATTGCACCGATTATATTTGTCGTTGCTATTACCAAAAATCCAAAGTTTTTCGTAATTTGCAATAAAGGAAATACCCAGACTCTTGTTTTGATATCAATACGGTTGTAAATCCATAAACAACTTCGTACAAATATCAGTAAACTTAACCACCGCAGTAAATCTATTGCAATTGGAGCTAAATTTGAATAAACTAACTCAGCATTCAATTCAGTAATGCTGATAGATGACTTAGTAAAATCTAGCAAAATGATTGCTGGAATAGCAAGTATAATCGCCCAAATCCAAGGTTGCCTTTGCCATGAGCTATTGATCCTAGTTTTATAACGTTGATATGTCTTTGACAAAACAGGATTTTGTTCTATTTTTTCTCCAAGTAAATCATTCTCCCAATAACCAATTTCGTAAATACAGGAAAAGGATAAAACTAAAATAAAGATGCTAATAGCGTGTAGAATCGGGCGAGGACTTAGCCAACTTAAACTCAATAACAGTACTAGCAAATCTTCAAGTATAACTTGCTTGAAAAAATATCCTTCACTAGGTCGCTTCACTCGTTCCAAATAGAATAGAGGAAGATAAACATTTGCCATCGCAGGTTGATACTCTGCCTCTGGCCATACAACTAGACAGGGTTGAGCAACTGAGGAGAGTAAAGGAGCATCAACAATTGAGTCAGTAACAACAGTGGCAGTACTAAGGCTTTCGAGTCCTAATCTTGCTTCTAGCATGTCTCGCTTACCTCGCCATCGGTCAATTGCTCCTCGCCAGAACCGACAAGCAACTACATCTTTGACTGGTAGGGAAAAATGCCGGACAAGAGGGTTTACAATAAAGCCAAAGCCTAATGTGGCAATAATAATAGGGTTCTCAGACTTTTGATTAAGGGACTCAATCAACTTAGTGTTGGTGTGGTTATTAGCTAGTTGCTTAGTACGCCATCGCCACAGAATCAATGTCCAAGGAAAAACCAGTGTTGCAATAACGACTCGTAGCCAGTCTCGAGATACATCCCCTTTGATTTGGCCTGGAAGCCAATTCCAAGGCTTGAGGTAGCTTAACAGAAACAATAATGCAGCTCCTAAAAATTGAGGTTGTAAGGTATTGAGGTACTCTTGGGTCGAATTTCTGAGGAAGAGTGTTTCATCTAAGTCCACAATAATGGGGGTATTTTTTGGGGCTGCTTTAATACAATCAAATGCCTCGAATATTGAGCAATAATCAATACTTTCAACGGTTGTAGTCATCATTAAGCCTTAATTTGTATTTTCGGTTTAAATGGTGATCTAAATATTTATTATTATTTGTGGTCTGGCTAAGGTGTTTTGTTGGGTGACAAATCGTTGTACCTAGTAAAACAATTAGCCAGCATAGAGATTCACCAAATTCCATTACTGGTGAAACTAGAGTGTATAAAATTAGCAAACCATAACCACATAAAGGTCTATTTTTGCCAGTTTTATAAAGCCAAACGAAAAGAGATAACCAAAAACTAGCAAACAAAGTAGTACCTACTAAACCAATATGATAAAGTAGACGTCCCAGAATAAAGCTATGAGTACCAATACGACCTAGATCAAATCCTGGTAAAACCGTTGGTCCAGGAACCCAGTGTCCGAAAAATAGTTTGTCTGGAATACTTTCAATAGTTCCTTTATAAATGTCACCTCTTACCTTGGTAGAGTCAGCTCTAAACTCGCCGACATCTTTTTGCTTTTGTTCAATTGATGTAGTGATTGAATTGGTGACAATAGGAAGTGATAAGGTTGTAAAAACCAGTAAAGCAGCCAATGCTAGAGGGATATAAAAACCTCGATTTTTACCAATACTAAAAGTATAGCGCAGAGCCATTGTTAAAGGTAGAGCCATTAAAGCTGATCGCGTGCCAGTAATTAGTAGTAAGAAAAAACTACTTGAGGCTAAGGTGATTGACCATAAGCGATTTTTCAGGTCAAGAGAAAGTAACACAAAAAAACTGAAAACTAAAGCGGCAATTTCAGGTATAATAAAGAAAAAACTCCAACGAGCAAAGCTAGCAATACTTACGTCTTCAGGTCGATAAGGAATTAAATAGTTTGCTAATCCTTTTCCTGCGTCATAGGAACCACTAGCATTTCCAGATAACAGAGAAAAAATAGTCCTTGGAGGATCATAAATACCTGCACCAAGGATGAGTTGACCCACAATCCAAAAGCCCATCATTTGCAGAATATTAACTGAAAATGACCAAGCCACTACTTCCGGACGGACTTTGATATCTTTGCTCTGAATATACCAAAGTAGAAAAGCAATAGGAAACCAAAATAAAAGACTGCGTATAAATTCTGTAGTAGTTATTTTTCCTGGGTTATATAAACTAAAAAATAGTTGCCCTATACTGACATAAGTAGCAAAAGTTATTAAAGATATAACAGAAAAAGTAGGTTTCTTTAGTGGAATAGCTCTATGCTTTTTCCATTCCCAACCCATAATACCAAATACAATCAATGCTGCCATGTATTTATATAGTCCCCCTATCCACCACAGTGGAATAAATACAATGTTGGCACAAACTACTTTTTCTGATAAGGTCAGATTACTCCAACGTAAAAAAACACCTCTAAAGAGACTATTATCTTGACTGACTGTTGGAGATTTTAGGTTGTAAGAGTAAGTTTCCCAGCTCATTAATTAACCTCATTTCTTCTTGGTCTATTTTTTTGTCAGAAGTTCTTTCATGAACTAGTTTCAACAACCCTACTTTCATAGGAATAGCTTTTGGTTTGGGTTTCTATACCATTAACAACCAATCCAAGAATGTTAGCCTTATGACTGACAAGTTGCTCAATCGTATCTCTAAAGGGATTGCGATTACTCTTACCTGGCCAAACAATCAGCAATATCGCTGATGTAACGCTTGCCATAAGCACAGTTTCACTAGTAACGTTCACGGGAGCACTGTCAATCAGTACGTAGTCATAATCACCCGCTGCTTGAGCTACATTTAAAGCCTGCTCAAAATCGCCACGAGCAACAAATTCAGCAATCTTGTCCTCATGAGGTCTAAGAGACAATAAATCGAGACCAGCTCTCACTTGAACTGGCATCGACTGCTCCTCGAGTGTGGGAGAAGGTCTGTAGCCTAATTGTTGGGAGAGGTGAGCTTTACGAAAATCACCATCAACCACTAATACTCGGAAGCCTAAGGTAATCAAACCACTTGCTAAACCTAAGGTTATCGTTGTTTTGCCTTCACCAGCAGTAGCACTAGTAATCATCAGGCGGCGGTTTTTTAAAGGCTTCATACTTACGGCAGAAGCAAGTCGTTGAAACTCGATAGCTGTGCCGAAACTAGGATCAATATCTAGCACTAAATGTTTGAAAGGCGGGATACTCCTGAGAACAGGAATACTGATCGCTTGCAGATCTTTCGGACTGAGCAAAGGATCTCGATTTTCTAGAAACAAAATTAGGGCAACACTCCCGAAGGCTGAAGCAAGAATTGTACCGAGTGCAATCGGAAGGCGACCAGGACCTGAAGGTTCAGAATCTGCCCTTGGTTCCTCGAAGACTTGCACACTGGGATAGCTGCTAAAGGCATTGAGCTTAGTCTCCTGCACTTGAGCCACTAGACCGTTGTAGACCCCTTCCGCAATGTTGTACTGCTGTTGGAGTTCAACTAGTTGAGCTTGGGCAGCGGGAAGAGTTTTGAGAGTATCGTTAAGCTGGTCAATTTGTATCTGAATTTGTTTGCTTTGACTGTAATAGGCTTGAGTCTGACTTTCGGCTAAGATTAGCTGTTCAATCAAAGCTGCCGATTCTTGACCGATAGTTGCATTCACTTCCGCCTCATCAGCTTGTGCTTGGGTAATATATCCCTCAATTTGCCCTTGCAATTCCTCCCGCTGTTCAAGGAGTGCTTTCACTTGCGGATGTTCATCAGTGAACTTGGCTTGAGTCTGGGTTAAGAGTGCCTCAATTTTAGACAACTCCCGCCGGAAAAACTGGTAGTCTTGATTTTCTCCTAAATTCAGAGACCGGATTGCTTGCTCTGGATTGAGCTCAAGTCGAGCAGAGAGGGTCTCCACCTGAGCTTTACTAGCTTGAGCTTGAGCTACTAACTGTGCCTGTTCGGTTGTCAGGGTATTGATGGCAACAACCATCTCCCTAGTTTGATCTTCGGCACTGACTAAGTTAGAAGAGGCTTTAAATGAGGCTAGTGCTGCCTGGGCCTGACGCAAGTTTTCTACCGCTTGCTGGAGTTCCTTTTGGGTAAACTGCGATCGCTGGACAGCATCATCCTGGCGTAATTCATTCAAACGCTGCTGAAATGTTTCAATTAAAGCTGCGGTTCGCTGACGTGCCAACTCTGGAGTAGACCCCTCGGCACTTAGGGAAATGACTGTGGACTCACCCTCAGGAGATACATCAAATAAAGATTTGTACTCGCTCAGACGAGGATAAAGAGCTTTTTCCGGATCTGACTCCCAAATCTGACTGATTGCATCATTGCTCGTCATAATTGAGCTGAGATTTTTGAGAGGATTTACCTGTTGTGAGAAGGCAATACCTGTATTTTTAATATCACCTAAAGTACCCAGGTTGGCATTGAGAGCACTGCTTGATTGAGGCAGAATTAACTTGGCTCTAGCGGCCCAAACTTCAGTCACTTTTGAAGCACTGTAGAGGGCAATTGCAAATAAGACAATATTCAACCCCAGTACTGGTTTCCAGTGTCTTAGAGCAATTGCAACGAATCTATTCATAAGGCTAAAAGTTCCAGGGAGTTTCCTTTACACGAAGATAACAAAGCAATTTTTTCTTTTCCCCTTACCCCTGATCCAAACCAGCAGATCCTATGTATTGCTACTCAAATAACAAATAAGTAGCAATACAGAGCATTTTCCTGATAGTTAAATTCACCGTCCAGGATAAATACTCAATAAATGATCTGCTAATTTTGGCTCCTCAAATAGGACTTTCCGAAAACCAGGTGGCGGTTCCAAGATAACTTGCTTTAATTCGTCTAAAGTCAAGCAGTGAACTACACCAAATTGCTCAACACCTTGAGCAAAAGATAGTTGATGATCGTCAATATGCTCTCTGTATTTTGCTAACCTTGGTAGAATTGTAAAACAAGCTCCTCGGCTAGCTAAAGTGCTAGTAGAACCCTGACCAGCGTGGGAGATAACCAATCTTGAATCATCGACAATCTTCATCAACTCTTTGGATTCAATCAATGGTTTTGCTGTAACTAAAGGATGCTCTGATACTGAAGAAATATCACTCACACCGTACTGAATGAAAAGGGATTCAGAGATAATTTTTTCCTCTAAAAGAACTCTCAACCATTGGATTGCACGATTAAAAGGATAAGGAATTGTTCCCAGGGTTACTGTGATCACGATACATACCCCCTGAAGAGGGTTTTCGCATACTTTTGGCTTAGGCTAGGCCATTGAACGTAAATTTCATGGCATACTGGATAAATTAGCTTTCCAGAAAGACTTAAGTCTGTGGAACGGGAAATGCTTTCAATGTAGATAAAGCGTATGCCAAAAAGTTTAGCTATCCACGCAAAACCTACAGCAATATTAGCTCCGGTTGAGATAATCAAATCTGGTCGCTCTTGAGCAATGATTTTGAACATCTTAGGAAGATTAATTGCTAAGTTTTTCAGGTTTCTTGGACCTTGATAAGGAAGCCAGTAAACTTGTTCTTTTTCTTTGAGCTCTTCTGTATCTTGTTTGAGATCGGTAATCCAAACTCTTTCGTGTTGATACCAGAAAGATTTAAGGCGTTTCATTGTGGAAAAGTGCCCACCAGAAGTGCACACTAACATTAATTTCATTGCAGTAATCCTTCAACTGTGTATGTTTCAGCAAAACGAGACTTTGAGTGTTAGTGCTGACGGGGTGACAACAAAGTATGTACCGTGCCTAATTTACAATTTGTCACTCCTTGAGGTGATAGTGGCAAATACTCGCATAAATCGAAGGTGTTTATTGTTGCATAGTAGACTTTATTTTATGCTTTGAAACCCTAGTATTGTCGTTATTTTATTGGTAGAATTTACAAAGTATGATGCTTCCCATAAATCTAGCTACTCTGCACTTAAGATGCTTTATTTATGCAAATCAATATTCTGCTTTACCATCCACCATAAACTATAAAACATTTAGTCATATAAAGCAACTTTTCTTCATGAAGTTTGCCTTGAGGAAACAATTTAGTCAACTCTTTTTTGGTCAAAAGTTTAATCGAAGTGACTGATGCCCTGGCTTCCTCTTTATTAGGAAGTTTTTTTCTCAACCCCAAATCAAAATGGCTTTGTAGCCATACCCTCATCTCTATTGGCAAAAATTGGAATAATGGAAAAACAAAATGAGGTTCAATCGGAAAGAAAAAATTAGGTGTTTGAATAAAATACCTCTTTCCTACACGCATAGCTTCATTAGCCATCTGACGCTGAGCGTGATAATCTCCTACATGTTCGAGCACCGAATTGGAAAAAACCACATCAAAGCTGTTGTCTTCAAATTGCTCCATGTTAGTTGCTGAACCAACTACAAACTTAAACTTAGAAGAAGTTACATTAGCTTCTTCTAAGTCTAAATTGAGTAAAGTAATTTCGACATCTTTGAGGTCTTGTTTTAAAAAATCTGTATTTTCCCAAAAATCCTGCCTCCCGCCTATATCTAGTATTTTCAGTGGAGCTGGGACTGAAGAAATGAGAGATTCAAATAACTGCATCCGTTTTTTCCTGAGTTGAGATGCCCATGAATCAGGACGACGGTTATCGTATAGTCTCCCTAATACTTGATTCATGCTAATACTCCTTCAAGTTTGTACATTGCAAAATTTTGGATTTAAGCATCAACGAACTTCTAATACCAAATCCACCGGACAGAGTATCTCTATTTCAAGTAACAACAGAAATTAATCCAAAAACTGAGTTAAAGGATTTTGGAAAACCTACTGTCTAAGTTAGATTTGGTATTAATTGTGATCAAATAACACGCAACAATGGCTTCCTAAAAACCATAGGTTCACAGAATCTCTAGGGTAAGCCCATCAAGACTTACTGAGATACAAAGTTGCTGTAGTTGAATTAATGCGTTCGCTAATGGTTTCGTTCACCATTCTGACTTCATTCATGATAAAACAATGAATACAGCTTCTGCTTTAAAGCAGTTGTAGAGGCACAAGCAGACTTTTTTTGAGATCAATATCTAGAACAAAAAAAACAATTATCCATTGTGTGGGTCGATGAGATTTGCTTAATCCATTCTTATGATAGCTAAATTTAAATAAATGTCAACTACATTGTTAATGATTTTGCCATAAAAACTTTATATATTTTACTCTTTTAAAATTAAAAATAATCTAAGGTCATTTAAAAATGAGTAATACTTCAAAAAATATCAAAAGTTGGCGTAATACATTGGAAGACAACTCTAGTTTAATTGGAGATATAGCAAACATTAAACGGAAGACACAATGTATTACAGCGCTGGAATATCAAAATAAACACAGCTGTAAAAAGAAATATTTTTGTAAGTAAAGATTAAATTAAATTCTGCGGAGTAATCGTGACAAAGTATCACAAGTGACAGTTTTTGTTTGGAGACATTTTAGAAGTTATCCAATGTTATCTAGATAATATTCTAGTCGTCCAATGATTTGATTTTGACAGGTTACTCTCTCTCCGCGTCCGGTGCGTCTGGTGCTTCTTGCAATACAGTCCTCACAAGCGATCGCAGGCATCACCACCAATTATCAAAGTTGCACTTTCAAGTCAGGCATTGTAGCAACCGCTAAGGAGATTAGGACAAGGGGATGGCAGCTCCTTGTTAACTTGCCTTACCTAAAAATGTCTTAACCGCCCTGGCGACTTCTATATATTTGCTCACAGATACCAAATCAATATTTTTGGCTAGTGATATATACTTAGAGAAGAGCAAAAGTACATTAAGTTAACTCAATTACAAATTTTGGTAGAGGATAACTACTAAAATTTCAGAAATCAACAAGTCACTTGCCTTACTCTACGAGAAGCCAAAGAAGGCGTCTATGCCTTGTGTACTAATAACCAAATGTCGCTTTTTGTAAGGTTTCTGGAAAGGAGTAATCCAAATGAGTCAATTTTTCCCCATTAAGCGATTTGACCACCTTGAATTCTATGTGGGCAATGCCAAACAAGCAGCACTCTTTTATTCCAAAGGGTTCGGATTTACCAACACAGCCTACCGAGGTCTAGAAACGGGTTATCGGAAAGCTACTTCCTACGTAATGGAACAAGGGAATATTTGCTTGGTGTTGAGTACAGGACTTAGTCCAGAGCATTTGATCTGCCAAAGTGTACTCAAACACGGTGACGCGATCGCGGTTATTGCTCTGGAAGTGGCGGATGCTGCTAGTGCCTACCGAGAGTCAACTGCCCGAGGTGCAGTAGGAGCAATTCCCCTCACTGAAGAAGAAGATCAAGGTGGAGTGTTGCGCTATTGTGCTATCCACGCTTACGGTGACACCTTAATTAAATTTGTTGAGCGGAGCAATTACACAGGTTCCTTTGCCCCTGGCTTCGAGCCTCGGCAAGCTTCCCAGAGTAATGGAGTTGGTTTGAAAGCCATTGATCATGTAGTTGCCAATGTTGAAGTGGGTGCAATGAACCGATGGGCTCAATTTTTCTCCGATACCATGGGTTTTGACCTCTTGGTGCATTTCGATGAGCAAAAGATCTCAACGGAATACTCTGCCTTGAAGTCCAAGGTAATGCAGGATAGCACAGGCAAAATCAAGTTGCCCGTCAATGAACCAGCCCCAGGAAAGAGTAAATCACAAATTGAAGAATATCTTGAATATAACTGTGGGCCAGGGATTCAACATGTTGCCTATGCCACCAATAATATTATTGAAACAGTATCCCAGCTTAGAGCATCCGGCATGGAGTTTCTGCGTATCCCGAAAACCTACTACCAAAACTTAGAGGAGCGAGTAGGAAAAATCGATGAGCCAATTGAGAAACTAGCTGAGTTGGGCATTTTAGTAGACCGAGATCAAGATGGGTATTTGCTCCAGATTTTTACCCAGCCGGTGGAAGATCGACCAACCCTTTTCTTCGAGGTGATTGAGCGCCACGGTTCCCAGAGTTTTGGTGAAGGTAACTTCAAAGACCTGTTCGAGGCAATTGAACGGGAACAGGCGCAACGTGGAAATCTGTAGGTATTTTTTATCCCACATTCCGCACCCTGAACTGTCACACTACGAATTTTGGTTATTTGGAGATTTTGGCGCAAGCAATTGCGCGATTGCCTACGGCACCAGCAAAGCTGATCTGCTTGCAGCAGCGCTTGCGCTATTGCAAAACGATTATGGAGACTTTGGTATAAAAAGTTACTCAGATCAGGCATAAATTACGAAAAAACGATGGTATAGCAGTCGCCACGTTGGTTAGGACAGATATAGCAACCGCCAAGGTGATTAGGACAAGGGGATGGCAGCCCCTTGTTAACTTGCCTTACCTGAGAATGTCTTAATTGCCCTGGCGACTGCTATAAAACCCGAGTAATTAAGCTAAGTGAAATAAATTTAGAAAGCTCCGAGGCTCCGAGGGAAAAAAGCTTTTACGGTAGGCTTCGGCAATAATCACACAAAATAATCATTTTTATGGTATAGTTTTAGTCTTTCAGAAGGGGGATAAATCCTCAAATCCGACTAACCCCCTACTAAAGGACTACCAGAAGCCATTAGATAGCACGGCTAGGCTCAGTCATATAGCCTCGCCAAAACCCAGAAAGTTCCTGAGCTTGCTCTCTCCACTCTGGACGGATTTGATACATCCGGCGGGGGCGTCCCCGCCCTTCTACTTTTTTCCAGTATCCTGAAATAGCACCTGTTTCTTCCAGAAACTTGAGTGCGCTGTAGAGGACAGTATCAGAGAGTCTGTAGGTTGGGTAATCTCTTTCGAGTTGTTGGATCAATTGTGTTCCATAGGATTCTCCTTGCAACAATACTGACAGCACATAACATACTGCCAATTCCTTGTTGAGGTAGTTAGGAGGAGGATCCTGGAAAAACTGATAAATATCGTCAAATTTCATCTGCATAGCCTGCTGAATATCCCAGCCAACTGGAATGGGAGAGTTTGCCTGGAACTAACGACGGCTTCAACACCCTGGGAAACTCATACAACTTGCATATGTTCTGTTAAAAACAAGCAACTTTAGCCGCTTATATTGACCTCAAACTTATAGCTTGAAAGCCTTGATTACTCTGTAATTCACTCGTTAGTTCGGTTAAGTCAGATGCAACACAACTGAATAATCAAGATCAATTTTAACCAAGAAGCTAGAGCCCTGTCTAACAGTACATACTAGCCTTCTTCCTCCCAAATTAGCATCCCTTGTGGTGACCTTTACCCTTTTTTTTGGGCTCAACCACTCAAGTAAAGCTACATTAGCTAAAGTGAGGGATAAAGGAAATCTCTCAACTTGCTCATATTGCCCACTATTCATGTAAGTTGCCGCGACAACTTATATGAGTAGCAGCCGAGGAGAAAGGTAGACTGCCTGTCAGAAAGTTTAAGCGATCTTAATGATTTCAGACTGCTTAATCAGTATTCAAGAGTATATTTACCGAATCGGGATGTACTTCTAATTTTTTCTTTGGTTCCCCCTAAGCAAATCTATTGACAAGCCTACCCTCATATTCAGCTAACTTTCGATAGAAAATATAATTGATACAGATTATTGCTTAAAGCTCCCAGCTCCCATGCGAGAACAACCCGACGATTACTCACTCCCATCTTCCTCCATGCAAAAGCAACCTGACAATACTCCAGTCCCCCCAGCTCTTCAACGCATTGCTTCCATGCTACGCCTAAGTGGTTGGGTTACCTTCTGGCTCCAGTTAGCCCTTGGAGTTATTGCTCTGGTACTTTTGGCAGTTTTTGCCGTTTCTCGGGGTAGTACTGCTCCTAATGCTCAAGGTGGTGGTGGGGGCACTGGATTTGGCATCTTTTGTGCTCTCTGTGGACTAGTAACGCTGGGTATAGGAATTTATGTTGCGTTTCGTTACACTCGTTTTTCTGCACAGTTACGAGCCGCTAACACTGCTAAAAGACCAAGTAAAGCAGAAACATTACAATTGCTCAAGTTAGGACTGATTACCAATTTAGTAGGAATGTTTTTTACTATTTTGGGTTCAGGAGCAATTGTTGGCAGCCTCCTGACAGCTGCTTTGGAAGCACCTCAAAGTGGAGATCTATTTGAAGCTCGTCGGTATGTCAATCCTGTTGACCTATTTGGCGTACAAGCTAATATCATCACTGTGTCTGCTCATTTTATTGGTATCATCACTGCTATTTGGCTGTACAGTCGAGTGAATCGATAATGCTCTTAAGAACAAGGCAGGAGGCAGGAGGGAAAAGAAGTTGGCTTGTTTCTTCCCTTCATAGCAAGTTGTCAGGTGCTTTCAATATTTCCACATTGTAGAGACGCGCCTGCCGAAGGATCCCCGTAGGGCTGTTGGTTCGTCTCTACAAGATTTCGAGGTTGATTCAAAACGAGGGTAACTAGCCCGAATTTTGTATAACTTAATTGACAAAGTGTGGCATTACTTCAGCTGCGGTAAATAATCCATAAATGCCTCGTTGGTGTAGTGATACCCCAGCTTTGAGATAACCAAAAGCTGGGCCACAGACATTGGCTGCCATACTAGTCTCATTTCCCAGGGTAAAGGTATGAGTGGAAATCTTTCCTTCAAAAGTACGACCAGTGATTTGGACATTAGTCTTCAGGGGTTTTTGGGGATTGCGGGTATCGACAATTCCACCAACAGTAACGCGATCGCGGGAGCAAATTCCTGCTAACTCTAACATTACATCATCAGCATGTTCCATATTCTCCAGCTTCAGGATGCCATTTGTCTGCTCTAGTAAAGCTTCTACTTCTGCATCACTCATCCCCTTAGCTCGTTCCACATTGTAACCAGGGAGGTGGGCAATATCCTCTCGAATCGTTGCTCGGTAAGCTTCCCAGTTGGCAATCCCAACTCCAAAAGTGATTTCTACCCGGTGAATCTCTGCATAACTTTGAGCGGCTAAAGCTGCTGCGGCAGTCAACAGTCCTGGAGTAGCACCACAACCAGTCATATAGGTAATTCCTGCCTCTTGCAGTTCATCTTGGAGTTCTAAGAGTTGCTCAACAGCACTGGTACGTTTGAGGGCATCTACCAAAACTCCCTGCCAACCCGCTTCAATAAATTGCCGTGCGACAGAAGCCATAAAGGTATTGGGTAAATTGGGCAGTGCCAAGAAATATCCATCCACAGAGGCTTGATTAATTAAGTCCTGGATAGTTTGGTTACTCAGGACACCAGCTGGCTCTAGATAACCTAATGAACCTTGGGAGCGATAAGTGGTGATACAGCTGTCGGGATTTAACCCAGCAGCATCATAAGCGTAGCCTTTTTGATCTGCTGCTGCGACCCAAAGCATCTGTTGCTTGGGAGCCAAGACTCTGGCAGCGGCTTGACCTAAACCTCCAAAGCCTAGAACACCAACTCGTAATGGTTCTTTTTTGGCTGGATAACTATTGGTGGGGTTAGTTGAACTGCTAGATTGCTTTTCCATCATGATGCATAAGACTAAAACCAAAATTATCTCAGGTTAGTGTATATACTGCATCGAGTTCCTACTTGACTACTGAGAAAAGTTACGCGAAACTTAACAACAGACTAGAGTATAATACTACTCAACTATTAATTTTTGTTACGTTATAACTCGCACTACTGCAAAGTCTTGCGGCTTGTAAAGCAACTGACCAGTTAACTGGCGGTTGAAAAGTTATCAAAAGTATCGTTAGCTGTCGCCTAATCAGTGCAACAGCCCCAAATCCAGCATTGACCAAGCATTTCAACTCAAGCATGGAAACATTAGAATTCGTCATTTACCCAGATGGTCGGGTGAAAGAGAAAGTCACCGGCATCGTTGGCTGCTCTTGTGCAGAGGTGACAGCAGCGATTGAAGCTCAGTTGGGAAAAGTAGTCTCTCAGGAGAAGACATCAGAGTATTACTCCCAAAAACTTGAGCAAGAAACTCAAGTAACTGCTCAAGCGACTTTTAGCCATTGGTAAAGTTTGTTGTTCAACCTAGATTAGTATCAAAAAACCATGTCACATTTCAGCAATATCAAAACTCAAATCCGTAACCTGGTATCTTTAGAAGCCGCTTTAACAGACTTGGATATCGATTGGAAATCTGGCCCTCGTTCAGTACGAGGCTATCGCAATCAAACCCATAATGCCGAAGTAGTCATTGAACAAGACAATAGCTATGACATCGGTTTTAGTTGGAATGGGCAAGAATACGAACTAGTTGCTGATTTACAGTATTGGCAACAGCCATGGTCTGTTGATGGTTTCCTGAACCGAGTAACCCAGCGTTATGCTTACCAGACAGTAATGAAGGAAACTTCTAAGCAAGGTTTCCAAGTAGCAGAAGAACAAAAAAATGAAGACGGCTCAATTCGTTTGGTTGTGCAGCGCTGGAGTGCCTAATGTATGATTCTTCTAAGGAACCGGAGCGTTCGGGTTTTGAGCCAGAATTAGGTGGTGTTCTTCGAGATGCGCCAGAGCGTTCGGGTTTTGAGCCAGAGTTGGGAGGGTTGCTACGGCAAAAGGGGGTTTATGTTGATGAAATCACCTGCATCGGCTGTAAGCATTGTGCCCATATTGCCCGAAGCACATTCTACATTGAGCCAAGTTATGGTAAGTCCCGTGTAGTTCGGCAAGATGGTGATCCAGACCCAGTTATTCAAGAAGCAATTGATACCTGTCCAGTAGATTGTATTCACTGGGTTGATTATACAGAGCTGAAAACACTAGAAGAGGAGCGTCAATATCAGGTAATGCCGATTGCTGGTACTCCTGTAACTGCTGCCGCTGCTACTAAAAGTCGGCGTCAGAAGCTCAAAAAACAGCTTCAGAATGGGGGGAGTAAATAGGCTGTTAAGTAAAACAGTAGCTATTAGTGGGGCTTAAACTTTGTTTAAGTCCTTTTTTCTTAAGGGGTGACCATAGCAGTTTGGCTCCCCCTAAACTGGGCGCGATCGCAAACCTTTTATAATAAACGAATAATCTCAGCAGTGGCTTTCAGCGAAGTCTGAGATATAGCAGTCGCCAGGGCGGTTAAGACATTCTTAGGTAAGGTAAGTTAACAAGGGGCTTAAGCCGAATGGCACTAAGATAAGCGCCTTGCCTGAGCCAAGTATAAGGGTTATACCCACAAGTAAATAGCTGCTCGCAAAACCCCAAAGAGCGATCGCAAAACCTCAAAGAGCGATCGCAAAACCCCAAAGAGCGATCGCAAAACCCCAAAGAGCGATCGCAAAACCCCAAAGAGTGATCGCGCAAACCTCAAAGAGCGATCGCAAAACCTCAAAGAGCGATCGCAAAACCTCAAAGAGCGATCGCTCGCGCAAACCCCAAAGGGCGATCGCGCTCAAAGTAAATTCTCTGACCCGGTAGAAAAAACCTTGTGTGTTCAGTCAAACTAGAGCCAAACACAACAAGGCCAAAAAATGTCTAGATCTAGAGTGCCAAATCGTGCACAAATTCTCAAGGAAAAATTTAGGCTTTC
>JAAHFP010000086.1 GCA_010672925.1 Symploca sp. SIO1C2
GCCCTGCCTCTCCTAGACTTGGCAATTGCACGCATTCTTGGGACACCATCGACTGAATTGATTGATTTTTTATCTTGCGGACTATCAGACTTTGGAGTTTCGCACTCCTAACTAGTCTAAACTCCAGTTTCCAAGGTACAGGGGGTAATATCCAAATGACGCTTCAAAGACTGTTTATTGCTCCTGATAGTGAAATTACTGCTAGTTCCCAACTGGGAATTGATGGTATGGTGCAAATTAATGACTTCTTATTAGACCCTAGTTCGGGATTAAACCAATTACCTGAAAATTTAACTGACTCCACTGACCAAATTGTGGCAGGTTGCACTGCCAATGCCAACAGTCAATTTATGATTACCGGTAGAGGAGGATTACCAGAAGACCCTACAGCAGCCATTCGGGGTCAAACTATTTGGCAAGACTTACAAAATTTTTCTCCAGAAACAGCAGTTAGTAATTCTAACTCAACTAATCACTACCTGGTATCCGCTGAACCAATTATTCCAAACCAAGTAGTTGAAGCTACGGGATGGATTGTTAATAAGCAAGGACATGTGGAGTTAGTAGCTCATTTACCACGGGAAAACTTCTCTGCTGGTTATAATTGCTTTTAGCTTATTTTTGGACTGAAGTCCTACTACTGCTTATTACTTATTAAGTATTAATTTATTACTTATGACTTCAAAACCAGAATCAATAGACTTATTCGGCAAACCCTACCTGACAACCTCCTGCCTCCTGCCTTCTGCCTCCTCCATCTCCCCCAGTTAGTCGAGACTCAAGTTATCCTGGAGGAATAGAATAAATATGTAATTATTGGAGCCAAAGTTTTTATGAGCGGTTTTGGTAATATTGTTCAAAAAGCCTTTTACCTCGGTGTTGGTCTAGCTACTTATGCTGGAGAGAAAGCTGGAGGAACATTGGTAGAATTGCGAGCTCAATCCCAAAAATTGGTAGATGAACTCGTAGAAAAAGGCGAGTTGACCACGGAGGAAGCTCGTAAACTAGTTGATGAGATGGTACAACAGGCTCAACAGGAGCAGGCAAAAGCTACAGACAAAGAGCCTGGTGCTGAGCCCCGTCGCATTGAAATTATCTCTGATGAGGAAGAAACGACCGATGACTCACCGGATGGGGAAAATGTAGATGAGCTACGCAAGCAGGTGGAAGCCATGCAGGAAGAATTGCGTCGGTTGAAGCGCAAATAATCAATTTGGCTATTTGCTCCAAAGCTCCTGTAGCTTCCCTTAACCTTGCCTAAATTTCCCCATATGGAAGAGTTTTCTAAAAATATTATTGAAATCCTGGAATCAGTGCCTGAGATAGTAGATGAATTCTTCATTGAAGTCACTGAAGCAGTTGATGTTTTTGCCGATGAGCTACAAAATACTATTGGCATGGAGATTGAGCAATACTTACAGGATATGTGTGAGGCAATTTTCGAGCTTTCTGTTGTCTTTGATGATGAGTTTGAAGAAATCTGGGCTGAAACGGATCCCATTTTCACTGATCCTGTAGAACCAACGCCTTCAGAAAATTCGGCTTGTGTAGGCTGCCGTCATTATCACGGTCACGTTTACGGTGGAAATTTGTTTGTCTGCGGGATGCATCCCTATGGTTGGGATACTGAAAATTGTCCCGACTGGGAAGCCGACAAGGGGTGAGCGAAAAAAAGGGTGGGGAGCGGAGGAGCAGAGGAGCGGAGGAGCAGAGGAGCAGAGGAGCGGAGGAGCGGAGGAGCAGAGGAGCGGAGGAAGAAGAGAGAACTGATAATTTTTGGATACAAAACTCAAGAAATCCCACCCAAAATTTCGTTCACCCGCTGACAAGACAGATTTTTGAAATTCTGCTCTCTGCTCCCTATTCCCTATTCCCTATTCCCTATTCCCTAGTTTCTTGAAAGAATAGTAAAGGAGCGGATCGATGGAAAAACCGATCCGCCTCCAGATTGGGAATTTGATTCAGTCGATTGCCATTACGACATTGGAGTCACTTCTGGTAACAAACATTTGTCGGAATCACAACCAGCTGGACCTGCTTGTTCTAAGCTACTTGAGTCATATTGACTCAAAGCAGTGTAAAAATTATCCATCTTGCGTCGGATACTGACTTCTTTCATCAGTTGCTCATACTGTTGTTTGGATATGGGCTCGAATGGTAAACGAGGGAAAGATTGATAGGAATCGAATCGAGCCAACAAAGCTACCGAGATATAGCCTTCATCATCTCGAATTGCCTCATAAATTCGAGTACCTAATCCTTCAATCTCTGGTTCCCGCAGCTCAACCGTGGCAGAAGTATTATGAGCAACATAGTATTTTTGAACTTGTAGGCAAAAATCCATTTGTGCCAAGGCTGAGAACGAGGAAATGTCAATTTCATCTGCTCCTGGCAAATCAGCCCAAGATACGGCTACAGGGATTTCCACTAACCATTCTGAGCAACGCTCATCAAAGGCATCATCTAATAAATTACCCTTTTCATCTTTGTCCGACTGAGAAGGAATCACACTATAGCCGTAGTCGATACAAGCTAGGGCTACTGGGTCATTTTTCCGGAAAGTTACTCGTCGTACAAAACGCACCGATTTCGGTGGATGCCAACCAGAAGAAGCACCAGTGAGTAGGGACTTTGTACCAGAAGGTTGTACCGTAGTACAACGGTTAGGGCGCTTGATGCCGTGGCAATCACAATAATCTCCAACCACTTGTTCAACAATCTGTCGCCACCTGGTCAGATATTCCTGCTCTTTTTGTTTAAATTCTAACCCGGTCATGGTTTCTGGCCGTCCTTCAGACCACCAGCGTAACCAATCGACACCAAAAGCTTGAACAAAGAAGTCGAACAAGCCAGTAAAGGAAACACCAACAATGGGGTCTAGTTCCCGGGATTTTTGGTAGCGCTCCTCAACAAATTGGTGGTTCAGTAACGCCGCAACAGAGAGGGCTCCGGCTCTAAAAGCTGCTTCCTGCTCTTGATAGTCATGGGGGTCGATTTGATTTAGGTGAATTTCAGCTAAATTACAATGGAAATTGGAACCAATGATTTCACCACAGGGATTTAAGCCTAAACGAGCTAAGCGATGTTCTATTTCATCAGTAGCTAGATGAGGATATTTTGCTGCTAACCACTGCTTTGCTTGCCCTTGTTCGTAAGACTGCAAAAATTCTACTCTCAATGCTTGAGTTGGCAACAAATCACAGTTGGCGCGAGCTACTGCTTCACCAGCCCACATAATGGCTCCTTCTCCAGAGTAGTATTGCTTGCGAACAGCAGCGATACATTCTTCCTTAGAGGGCTTGTGATGGAAAATTCTGGTATGGTTTGCCATCCTCAGGGCATCACGCTGGGGATCAATGCGCCAGTTGCCATCTTCACCCTGTTGCCAGAGGTTATCTTTAGCGGTGGCTCCTCGCTCATCATCAAAAGCAAATTGCCTCATACCAGCACTGCGCCGGACATTTCCCGCAACCACAACTACTGCTGCTTCGTCTATTAATAAACAGCATTCTACAGAATTTAACTGTCTACCGAGAGCTTGGTTAAGAATAGATGCACAACGCTCATACAACTCTGGCAATTTAACCGGGTTAGCAACGCCACCAAATCCTTTGAGGGGTTCTCCTGCTGGACGAACATTGCTCAAATCAATGCTGACATTAACTTCTCCAGCAAACTGCTCATCAGTGGATAACTCCAGCAAAGCTTGATAAGACTGAACCCAACCTTGACGGGAATCCCCTACATAGATTGTGACTTGGTTGCCTTCTTCTATCTGAACTTTGGTTTCCTCAAGACGTTGCTGAGAAGTTAGAGAACCAATTTTACCTTGTAAATTGACCTTTAGTTGATTGCGAATGCTGGGCAGCTGATTGAGGTATTGTGGTTCGAGTACAGCACCAGTGCCACAACCCATCATGGCCAATTCCATCATCAAACCAAAGGATTGCCAATCTAGCACATTGGTACTGGTGCAATTGTAAGCACCAGAGAAATTTTGGGGATTGTTCAGCCACTCAGTACCCCCTACCCACAGCCAACGCCCAGAAGGGAGGCTCTTCAGCTGGCGCATCATTCGCTTTAACAGTTTGGTGTCTTCTTCGGTTAGCTTGCCTAAGATACTCAAGCCTCGGATAGTGCGCTCACATACTTGTTCCCAAGTTTCACGACCGTTATTTGTACGACGGCTGTAGGTTCTAAAAAATACCGGATTGGCAGCCGGTGCTGTTGCCGGAAAATCGACTCTCTCTGATTGCCCTGTTGTGCTTTTACTTTTGAGGCGTTCTCGCTCAAGCTCTCTTACCATAGTTTTACGTCTTGGTTTTTTCCGCTATTAGACTATAAGCGATCTATTACAAAGGTTGTTTGTTTTTTGTTGTTTGTTTTTTGTTTTTTGACAAAAAATGCCAAATCCGGTATAAATAAACACCTTATGTCTTACCCTGTAGAGACGTTGCATGCAACGTCTCTACAAGTTTTCGCGGTTTTCTCAAAATGGGGAAATCTAAACCGGATTTAGTATAACTAACAACTTGCTAACACGAAATCTATATTTTCTCTCCCAATTCTCCATCCTTCATTCTCCATTCTCCATTCTCCATTCTCCATTCTCCATTCCCTTGACAACGACATTTTTTCCTTAACTTGTCACCCATGCCTATTGACTCAACCAAGCGATCGCGCTCCTAATCCAATCTTCAACATTACTACTCTTTGCTACCATAGGGTCTTGACTAATGGCATTCAGTGCCTGCATAATCTCGTTGTTTTCATATCCTAGAGCAAGTAGAGTGATCTCCACATCCTCTTGCAGGGCATTTGCTGGCATAGCTGAGGTAGGCGCTGTTTCTACCTCAGCTAACTGACGCCATTCCGCCAGCTTGGTTTTTAACTCTAAGGCAATGCGTTCAGCGGTTTTACTACCAACACCAGGAGTTTTGGATAAAGTACGGATATTGCCTGTAACGATCGCTTGCACTAAAGTGGGTAATCCCAGGGTATCAATAAGCGCGATCGCTAATTGAGTACCGATACCACTGACACTAATTAACTGACGAAACAAATCTCGCTCTGCTGCTGAAGCAAAACCATATAATACCTGTTGCTCTTCCCGAATTTGCAGATGAGAAAAAATCTGCACCATTTCCTCTGAAGCTGCGGGTAACTCCTGTAACAAACGCCGAGGGATTTGCAACTCATAGCCAATTTGGTTAACTTCTAGAATCAAAGTCACCCGATTGCCGGAGTTTTTATTGATGTTTGCGACTTTTCCCTTGAGATAGCTAATCATTATTGTTTGTCAAAACAATTCAAAATTCAAAATTATCAATTCAAAATTAAAGACAATTAGTGGGGGCTTGTAACCACCATTAATTGAAGACTACCAAATCAAAGATTATGGTGGGGGCTTGTACCCAAAATTAATCAATGCAAAATTATCTTTTCCTAATGAATGCATTTTGCATTTTTAATTTTGAATTCAAAAAATGGTCAATCCATCCAGACTCAATTCAACATCTCCGACAGTTCCAATCGACGCAGTATCAACCAAGCCTTGAAAATATTGCCTCGTAATAGAGTAATTATGCCAGAGAGTGCCTGTATTTCTGGAATATTAGGATTTAAGTAAAGGGCAGCTCTAATGGCGTCTTGAGCCTCTTGAATACGCCAGTCATAGAGAGAGACAAAGGCAAGATAAGCATGAGCATAGGGATTTTGGGAGTCCAGTAGTACCACTTGTTGCAAAGCCGCGATCACACCATCTACATCTTCCTGCAATGCCCTAGCAAGAGCAAGACCGTAAGCCCAATCTCGATTTTGTTCTGCCTGAAGGCGGAATTCTAGAGCTAGTTCAGCCTGTTTAGTATAGTCCTGGACAGGGTCGTATTGATTAATTCGTCCAATTTCGTTAAAGATCGGTTCCAGGGCAACTCGTCCTTGGGGTAATTCACTAGCTAAAGTTCGCAGCTGAGTGACTAAATCTAACTCCGGTGCTGGGGTTACAGGGGCTTTAGGGTCAATGTTGAGAGTTACCGTTGGTACTGGTATAGGATAATGCTGACCAGTTTTTCGGTTAAGGTAGGTAGCCTCTAGAGTATAGGTTCCTACTGCTAAATGCTTAGGAGGAAGCATGGCCATCTGTTCAGTTACCTGAAAACTGCTCAAGAACTGTGAGTTACTTAAGCTTCCTGAATGCAATTGTCCCATAGCAATACCGTGGTCATGTAGCCATTGGTACTCAGTTAGAGAGGAAGTAAGTTGGGCAGAGTTTTCCTCGTTATTCACTTCCCAGTCGAAGGATTTTGGAGAAGATTGAGAGTTGCTCTGTTGAGTCTCGTATGGTTTCCAAGTCAGTAAGACAATACCTGATTGTAGCTGTTCCCAAGGACCAGACCATTGGTAAGTTATAGGAACCGGGACACCAGGAGGGACTCGCTCCGGTACTGTAACCTTATCTAAACCTACTTGATTCAAGGTTTGCCCCAACTGCTTGACTTGAATTGGTGGTTTGGTACAATGATATAGTTGGAGGAAATTATTGTCTGGTAACAGCCAATTTTTCTGCAATTGGAAATTTAGAGTTTCTTCTATCGCTTTAACTAGTAAGGCTTCCGAAGGTTTGTAAGCTGCCTCGCTATTCGTTTTAGTCAGAAACCAACAAAGCGATCGCCAATCCTGTTGTACTTGTTGTTCTCTTTGTCCGATCTGACGCCCATAGACCTGGAATTTTTCTAGAGCACCGTAGTAGTTAATATTGTTGTGATTAATTTGCGGTATACTGGGTATAACTCCTATTGTAGCTTGCAGTTGGGGTTGGGTACGAATGATTTCTGCAATCACTTGGGAGTGAGGCCATTTTATTCCCCGATAAGGATAAGATTGACTCTGGGGACTCAAGGTTTGGATTAGAAAAATTCCCGATCTACCCGCAATGGGGAAGAGATTAAGAAGCATCAGCAATACTGCCAAACCAACAGTGTACCAACGTACTGCTTGCCAGCGTCTAGGCCATAAAGTCATACCATAGCCTAGAATTACTGACAGTATCGGCAAATAGGGCATGATATAGCGCGTATCTTTATTAACAATTGCCGAACAGATAAAGTAAGAAGCGACTAAAAAGAGAGTTAACCAGGGTAAGGAATTTGCCAGAGGCTGTTGAGTATTAAAAGCCGTATGTTCATACAGCCTACCGTACAAGTTTCCTTCCCTCCAATTCCCCTCCTGGGAGGGGTTAGGGGTGGGTTCTGCCTCCTGCCTCCTGCCTTCTGCCTCCTGCCTCCTGCCTCCTGCCTCCTGCCTCCTGCCAAACTGCATTACCCAATGCAATAGTAAACCAACTAACGGAACAATTAATAAAGGCCAAGAAACAGCAACCGGCAGATCATGCCAGTAAACAGTCCAAGCGGCAAGAGTATTGAGGGGAGGGTCTCCTTCCGCTGCTGCTGCACTAACAATACCACTTTGGTGAGCACTAAAGAAAAATATCCAGTTTGTGCTATACCAGGGAGCAAAGATAAATACCGATACAAGTAAACCAACACTTAATTGAGCAAGGCGTTGCCAAACCTTGCGCCGCAATACCTTAAATACCAACCACAACAGAGGTACTAACAAAAAAAACAGAGTACTCTGCTTAACCATCATGGCCGAACCCAAACAGATACCAAATCCCAAACTCCACAGCCATCCTTGCCGCCTGGTTTTGGTATCTCGCCATACTGTCAGACAACAAAAGCTGGCTGCTATTAAGGCGGTGAGGGAATAATCCAGTAAATAGTGAATCCGAAATTCGTAAAGCCGGGGTAGCAAAACGCACAAACCAGCTGCCCACAAACCTACTTGCTGATTAAAAAGGTGTTGCCCTAACTTGTAGACAGAGCCGAGTAAAATGGCACTAAAGAGCAAGTTAACCAATATAGCTTGGTCTGGTCCAGTACCAAAGACTTGTTGAAAAGGAGCCGTAATGATATAGGTTAGGGGTGGATTCTTAGAAGAGAGCATCCACAAACTCCGCCACCATTCCCCAGAAAACCACTGAGCATGTTGTAGAGCATCCAAGTAGTTGAGAGAACCAGTGAGGTGATTGGTAGCATCCCAAGCAGGAATTGAATGATCAAGGGCTAACCAGAAGCGATCGCACAATGCTCCTAATAGCCAGATTAACCCTAATAAGGGAATTTTTTTGTTTGTCATTGGTTATTTGTCATTTGTCATTGGTTATTGGTTATTTACTCATATCCAATGCTGAAATAGTCAAATCTTATCCCTATTCCCCATTCCCCATTCCCCATTCCCCATTCCCTGTTGCCTGTTGCCTATTCCCTATTCCCTATTCCCTATAATTTTTATTTAAATAAACTTGCTGTAACTTGCTGTAAAACTCGCAGTCCCTTTAAAGAACCTCGGATTAAGCGAGTAGCTGCTAACGGTTGTCGTATCATACCCATAGCTAAGGGTAAAGATTCAAGTTTACCCTCAGGACTAATGGCACAATTCAGATCCGGGAGGTCATGGTAGCAGTCATCACTAATAACTCGGAGCATTGCCACTGCTACTCCCATAGAATATAGTACTTCTAAGACAGCATATCCCTCCATATCCACCACAGAAGCTTGGTAAACTTGACCTAGTTGGCGTTTTTCTGAACTAGACCAAATTATGTGATCGCTTGTGAGTCCTGTTACTAAATCGGCTCTTTCTGGGAGATGATGCTGTATTAAGGTAGTTAGTTCCTTATCCGTTGGTAGAATAGGTGAATTGAGAGGCAATTGGCGATAGTTATCATTTATCTCTACCTTGCAACCTTTTTCCTTCCCTAGCCTGCGGCAACAGCTTTGCTGAACTGCCTTTTGCCTCCGGTTCCCCTCCTTGGAGGGGTTAGGGGTGGGTTCTGCCTTGTTTTCACCAAAGTGTAAGTATTCCACTGGACTTGATATCACTGGGTACACGCAATCCTGGTAAAGCACTATATCTCCCAGATGGTATTGAGGCGACAAACTTCCCGCTAGTCCCATAAGTAAGATGTTGGGCTGGGGATGAGTAAGGAATTGTTCGCTTTTTTGCCATTTTGCTAAATAACGGGTTACAGGTTCACAACCAATAGGAATTGCTATAACCTGAGGCTGGGGAGCATTAATTGGGCTGAGTCCCCGACAAACAGCCTGATATTCTGCACCTTGGGGAACTAGGATTGTATTGATAGGTAAATGACATGGCATATGTTTGCGATTAAATTATGCAAATTACTCTCAACCTTCCCGACCATCTTACCCAAACCAATAACTTCAATGAATTAGACTGGCTTAGAGAAATAGCCATTGCTCTATTTGAGCAAGAACATATCACCCTCAGCCGTGCCAGCAAAATTGCTAAGATGCACTTGCTCGACTTCCAACAACTGATTGCTAGTAGAGGTATTTGTGTCCACTACGATGTTGAAGACTTTAACCAAGATATTCTTCACCTACGAAATCGGGGTTAGTTGTGATCTTTGTTAGTGACACTCCTTTCTTGATCTAGTTCTTGACGATATGCGGCAATTTCAGCTTGTAAATCGTCAAAGCTTGGGTCATCCTTAAACCAACCAAACTTATCGAGCCAAGGATTTTCAGTTAGTGTTGACAGTGGAATATCAACTTGAACTACTTCAACCTTATTGCTTAGGTAGTCAAGGAGTTGGGATTTCAGTTGCTCAATGGCGGCATCACGGCTATTTTCGACAACTGTGACTTCAGGCCATTCCTTAGCACGGGCAATATATTGATCATTTTCCTTAGTGAGGATAACGTCATAAATCATGGCCTTATGTTCTACTCATCTTGAGTCGCCATCTCAATTTTACTGTGCTGGCGCAGCCTTCTCATTGCGAAATTGCCCTTTCAATTGACAATTGCGATTGCCTTCGGCACCAGCGAAGCTGATCGCTTTATTTCTTATTTGACTGCAAACAATCAAAAACTTGCTCTACCGTTAACAGTAGTTCCATATCTGATATTACTGGCAATACAGCTTGACCTTTGAGTAAAGCTAACGGACGATCTGGCCTAAAGACCATAATCACCTTTTCTTCAGGATCAATCAACCACCCTAGTTTAGTTCCTTCTTGTAAGCAAGACTGGATTTTAGCAATAACTTTTGTCGTACTTTGATCACGGGACAAAATTTCAATTGCCCAGTCAGGGGCTCCCTTTAGCGGTTCATTGTCTTGAGGAACTCGATCTTGGTGAATCACCACGACATCTGGAACTACGGAATTGTGACTCAGAACACAACGGAGTTCTGGAAAAGCTTCATAAGGACTGTTGAGGTTGTCAATAGTGGCAACTAACCACTTCTGTAATCGGCTATGGTGAATTGTTGGCATTGGCTTTTGGCAGGGTACACCATCAAGCAATTCCCAAGCGGGAGATTCCTCTATATTGGGTAGATGGGTAAATTCTCTCAGGGTAAGTAACTTGGCTGCAAGGGTCATAGTGTGGTCAATCTACAGCAATAGTTTTATCTTATGGCAAAAGGCAGAAGGGAAAAGATTGACAGGTAAAGGCTTCAGCATTTGGCGTTGCCACTGACACCGATGCCAGTTCCACAATATTTATGAAAGAAACACTTCCTATTCCCTATTCCCCATTCCCCATTTCCTATTCCCTTCTTTCTCAATACTTAAAACTGAGGCATCTTCGACTGACGCTGCTGATAGTGCTTTTCACACAGCCACAAGTAATCCCCGGTATAGGTAGAAAATCGCCTCAATCCCAAACGCTGATGATAGGGGTCTTCATCCTTTAAGAAAGAGTGTAACGCTAGAATTCCTGAACGTTGTGCTTGAGAGAGGGAACTATCTTGGAGACGTGTCGGTTCATCCATCAGAAGTTTGTCTTTGCTCAACAGAGAATTGGTTAACTCCTTCATAATCTCCAATTGATATTGGAGATCACTTGCTTTCATAAACTCCTCCCCAAAAAAACTATTGGCAGCAGGGGCAGCAATGGGGGTTAGGGTTTTCAAAACACCAGCAATTAGGTTGGCGTAGGGTGCTAGTTTTTCAAGCCACTCACGGGATGCTTTAAAGTCATAGACTCCCTTACCCTCTTCATAAACTGGATGTTCACAACCCGGTTCTTCGCACCACAGATGCAGCCGATAGGCTTTTTGAGTCCACCGTCGCCAATTTCCCTGCTTCGGTTCAATGGTAAATAATCGTGGCCCATGTTTGGATTCGCTGGCAATTGCCTGCATAATGTTCATCACAGAATTGGCAAGGCGGCTTTCCAGTTCCTGTTGACTTTGCTGAATTACTTGTATAGTCTGCTGAGTCTCTTGTGTGTTTTTCTGAATTGCTTGTGTAGTCTGCTGAGTCTCTTGGGTGTTTTGCTGAATCTCTTGTGTAGTCTGCTGAATTTTAGTTAATTCTTGCAATGCTTGCTCAATTTTATTTTGAGTGCCATCGATTTCTAAGCCGTAAAGTAGTTGTTCAATATTTTGCTTAGTAAGGCATTTCTGGCAACGGATAGTTTCATCACCTTCCTCATGAAACCGCTGTAAGGCAGGAATTGCAAAACGTCCTGTACAGGCTTTCCCTTGTTGTTTTGTCGGACAAGGAACTGTAAACTGATAACGACCTTCCAATCCTGGCCAGGTATCAGTAATCAGCTTTTGTAGGGTTTGTTGGAGTAAATTAGAGAAGTATGTAGGCCAACGGGCTTCAGTATATAGATGAAGTTCGCGATCGCGCAATTCCAACATCGCTTCACCATGATTCTTATTACGCAGGAACATTCCCTTTTGCCAGTGCAGGCGATGGGTTTTGCCATCTGCTTCATGACGTTGATATATATAGTCGTGGGTGCGAATAATCATCCAGGGAATTAATCCCGGTGGCGACTCTTCCATTACACAAACAGTAGCAATACGGCGGCGATTATTAGCCGGTTCTTCCTCTGGTAACCAGGGGAGATTAGGTCTAACTTGCGGTACATGCTGAGCCACCAAACTACCTGTACCATCTTCCAAACGGTAAGATACATCGTATTTTTCCATCAGTCGCAGGAAGAAGGGATACAAATCTGAAGGGTAACGAGTCTTGCCGTCTGCTGGATTGTTGTACCAAACTTCCTCTAAGTGGTCATCGGCTAAGATACCATCCTGTTCTTGAGTAGTGCGGTCTTCTAATACAAAACCAATAGCTTTAGTTAACCACTCCGGTTGTAAAACCACATCATCCTGCAATCGCTCATCTTCACTGTAATAGACGATATACCCTAAATCATGCATCAAGTCAGCCAAGGTTTTGGTGGCAATATCGTTTAAACCGTGACTTGAACAGACTTTGGTAAATTCAGTATAGGAAATACGGGGTTGAGCGATCGCTAAAAGTTCATCCCGTGACTCTCGCCATGCTTTATTGAGCACCACACCCATTTGGTCAAACTCTTGGGCAGTGGCAGCAATCGTTTGTTTGAGTTGAGCAATACCGACTTTTTCCCCAGTAGCAGGGTCATCCACTAAACTATCCACCTCATGGAAGCCGACAATCATCTCACCAAAATCTCGTTGGAGCACTGGTTTATCAATACGAGCAATATGTTGACCGGATTGAGAATAGGTAGAGATAATAATCACACGAGCCTCATGTCCCACTCGCAGCCTGAGTAATTTGAGCCAGTCTTCAACTTGGCACTGCTGAACCCCTCGTCGCGGTTCCCAAACTAGTAGGTAGACTGAGCGTTTACTGAAGAAAAACTGGTGAGTGACGCGATACACTTCTTGTCCCCCAAAATCCCAAGCATTGAGCTTAATTTCCACACCTTTTTTTTGGGGATGAGGTAGACGGAGTGCTTGAATGGCAATATCAACGCCATGAGTTGTGGGTTCATTGTTTTGAGGCTCTTGACCTGTTAAGGCTTTCAATAGGGTAGTTTTTCCTACTGCTCCTTCACCAACTAACACTAATTTTGCTTCATAAAATTCTTCCCGTTGTTCGGGTTCTTGTATACTATTTAAATAGGCTTTAAGTTCGTCTAGTCCGCTTTCATAGGCGCTTTTGAGTACGGGGTTAAGGGGGTTATTGTCTAAATCTAGCTTTTGCAGGTTAGGTAGTTGCCCGATAGATTCCGGTATTTTTGTTAGCTGATTTTCACTAAAATACAGTTCTTGCAGATTAGTTAGATTCCCGATAAATTCCGGTATCTCTATTAGTTTATTTCCGTGCCAACTCAGTAATTGTAAGTCAGTTAACTTTCCGATAAATTGTGGTATTTCTGTTAGATTATTTGCACCGAACTCCACATATTGTAAGTTAGTTAGCTTTCCGATAAATTGTGGTATTTCTGTTAGATTATTTGCGCCTAAAAACAGAGTTTTCAAGTTGGTCAGCTCCCCGATATCCGGTATCTCTGTTAGCTGATTTCTGTCAAAATACAACTCTTTTAAATTAGTCAGTTTCCCAAGAAAATCTGGTATCTTGGTGAGATTATTTTCGCTAAAATCTAGATATTCTAAGCTAGTTAATTTTTCGATAAATTCTGGTATTTCTGTTATTTGATTATCGATACAATCCAAATCTATCAAATCAGTTAACTGTCCGATAGATTCTGGTATTTCTGTTATTTTATTTTTACTAAAATCTAGATATTCTAAGTTAGTTAGCTGCCCGATTGCTACAGGGATTTCTGTAAGACCCTTGCCCGACAAATCTAGCTCTGTTGCTCCTTCACGAGCGGCTTTAGCGATAATTTCGAGTAATTCTGCATCAGCCATAAGAATGTAGAATTTAGAATTGGGAATAAAATTCTGTAAATTTGTAGAGGCGAGTTTCGGGTCACCGTTAAGGCATTTGAGACAATTTTAATACAAAACCCGCCCTAGGGAGAAGCTGGGAAATATAAAATGTTTAATTAGGAGTGCGATCGCTTGTTACTGAATCTGGGAATTAGTTGGATTAACCGTGGAATATTATTGGGCGGGTTTTGATGGTCATATTCAGGTAGAATGGTCTAGATTGTTCCTAAATCCGCCCCTACGATAGATATAATTTAATTGCCTACTTGTGAAATTTGACCGCCATGTTTAACCCAGTGTGTCATATCAATAAGTTCGTCATCGTTATAATCTGAAGGAGAACCAAATTCAGCTTCTAGATTGGTTTGCTCTTCATCACTCACGTAAGGCATGAGAACCTGACACAGCAGTAGTCGCTCCTCTTGCAAAACTTCTCGAACACTTTCTTTGATTAGCGCTTTTAGCTCCAGAATTTCCATAGCCATAAGAATGTAGAATTAGAACTTAAATCCTGTACATTTGTAGGGGTGGGTTTAGGGTTACTGTTAAGGCATTTGACGACTATTTTAATACAAAACCTGCCCTAGGGATAACCTGGGAGATGTAAAATGTTTAATTAGAAATGCGATCGCTCAGGGTTAGCTGTTTGAGTTCGCTCATCACTCGCTGTAAAGTTGGGCTCATAGGCTAATTTCTACCGGTGACGTAGGTCGTATTTATATTCTACGCTCTTCTAGTGCGATCGCTTATTGCTGACTCTGGGAATTGATTGGGTTACCGGGGGATGGTTTTGGGCGGGTTTTGAGCCCGATATTCGGGTAGCATGGTCTAAATTATCCCTAAACCCGCCCCTACAATAGGTATAATTTGATTGACCAAAATCTCTCCAACCTCAGACCAATCTTTTAAATCTTCGTGTCCTACCCTTCGGGAACTCCTTCGGAGAATGTGTCTTTGTGGTTATTTCTAGAGCGGTGTATTTAATATACTACGCCATTCTAGTGCGATCGCTTATTGCTGATTTTGGGAATTGCTTGCGTTAACCGAGGGATGGTGTTGGGCGGGTTTTGATGGGAATATTTGGGTAGAATGGTCTAGATTGTCCCTAAACCCGCCCCTACGAATGCACCGAATTTTATTCTAAATTCTAAATTCTAAATTCTAAATTCTTTCAATGCCACCAACCCACTTCAACCATCATTGAGATAATTCCTGCTATTGCCGCCGCAGTGCCCAGGATTCCTCCTAACATCTGCCCTAATTTCACCCAATCTTCCTTACTAGTAGGTAGCCACGAAGCAGAAATTTTACGCCTCAATCCCAATAAATCAAGCCATTGTTGCATCGTCTGAGGACGTGCTTCCGGTTCCAGCATCATACCTTTAATTATCGCTTGATTAACCCGCTGGGAGATCTGAGGATTAATCTCCTTGGGTGGCACTAAAGGCTGATTATCATGTTTGCGCTTAATTGCACTAATCGGTGCTTCCCCTGTTAAGAGATAATACAAAGTTGCTGCTAGTGAATAAACATCAGTATAGGCTCGCCGTTCTTTTTTAGAAGAATTTAGTTCAATGGGAGAAAATGGCTCATCTCTCCACCGGGAAGTTAAAGGATAGTCAAATTCTCCTGCCAAATCAAAACCAATCAGCACTGCTTCATATTGACTTGCTCGCACCATTATATTTGCTGGTTTAACATCCCGATGCAATAAACCCTGACGATGAACCTCAATCAGTGCCTCACCAATCTGCCGGATATAGAGCAGTGCTTCTTTCTGGGGTAAAACTCTCTGAATCAGGCTAGCCAGAGTATCCCCCTGGATATATTCCATAGCAAGGCAAAACACTTGCCCTTCCTTGAAAGTTTTGAGCACACGTACAATATAAGGATGCTTACAGCGCTCCAGCTTCAATGCCTCATCGTATAATTTTGACTCCAGGCTGTTACGTTCAGCTGGACTGAGTTGGTTCAGCAGATTCTCATCTGGGGTTTTAATCACCAGATAATTTCCACTGTCGTCTTTGGCAAGATAGGTAATGGAAAAGCTTCCCCACCCTAACTCTTTCTCAATGGTGTATTGACCACCCTGCAAGGTTTGCCCTATTGTCCAAGCCATTGCTTACAACTTTAACAATAGTTATATTTTAACCGTCCGTGCTCAGCTTCTCGACGAGACCCTCTACGGTTTTTGTCAGCAAAGGGCTGTACGCTATATACCAACCACTGTCTGTAAGCAAGACTTAAGTTGTTTGGCTTTACCTAATTGTGCTTTTCTTTGCCTCACTCGTCGCAAAATAATTTCTATGGCGGCGATGCTGATTCCTTCCTTGAGGCTGACTTTTTCTATCGTTAGTTCTTGGACTTGTTCATAAATGTAATCTTCATACCTTAGGGTATAGTTACGCTTCATATCCATCCAAACCAAAGATTCTGTTGAATACTTTCTACAAGAACGACAGTAGAACTGGCGACGAGGAACTTGTAAGTAAATTGCTTGTCCAGAAATAGATAAATCCCTGACTAAAATTGGTCGAATTTGATTAACTCCATCGCTGTATTTTTGACAATAGGGGCAGAAAATTCCGTCATTTAATAATTCTAGTTGTAGAATAATATGGTCTGATTTTTGTCTGTGAGTAAAAACTGTTACATTGGGTAAATTTAATAAGCTATCTAAGTGAAAGTCCATAACTCATCCAGCCAACAATTGCAAGTTATTATTTTTCCTCCATGACTCACTTTGAGCCAATTTGAAATAAATACTTTATCTTAAACACCTTATTGTTTCACTTATAAATGATGCCGTCAATTAATAAAGTTAATATCTTACTACCAGACAGTTAATATCACTGCAAAAAACAGGTGTTTTGTCAAGGCATAAAATTAATAAGATAATAATAACTTAGAAGCAAATCTCGGTTGGCTAGCCCACTGTACAACTTTTCTTCCCCTGGAGCATCATAATCTGTAAATAGACACAGAGATGCACCGGACGCGGAGCAAGAGAAATTTTTATCCTAACGTTGTGAGGAGAAAACTCATGGGAGTCTGACTTGAAAGTCGGCAACAGCAACAGGTATCCTCAACCTACACTCATTTTTTCCAATACCCGACACCCGACACCCCAAATCCCAAATCCCATAGCTCATAACCCATACACCCCATCACCTACCCAATGCACAGCGGAAGAAGTATCAAGATATGTTAATCTAAACCATAGGGAGCTTAGAAGGTTAATGTCTCCAGTTCATGAATAGCCTTGAAGAACTTGTAATATTTGCAGAACAACTAATTATTGCTCGGACGGAAAACTCTCTGAGTCCTATCCAAAAAACAGTTTTGCGAGAATCTATAAGCGAGACAAAAAAAAACTACAATCAAATTGCTCACGAAAATAACTACGCGGAAACTTATATCAAACACTTAGTTGCGCCTAAATTATGGAGACTTCTCTCAGAAGCTTTGGGCAAAAAAATAAATCGTAATAATTGTCGGATGCAACTAGAATTATTCCTAGAAAGTTCTTCTTACAAAACAGCTTTAGCCCTTATTCAAGTTTCCCAAATAACTATAGAATCTCCAGAAGGACAAGTTCCCTTAGCTTCTCCTTTCTATATTGAACGAAGGTCACTGGAACAAACTTGTTACCAGGAAATTTTGCGACCAGGGGCTTTTCTTCGTATCAAAGCCCCTAGAAAAATGGGAAAAACTTCCTTACTAGCTAGGATTATTGCCTACGGTAATATTCAAAACTATCATACCCTGCGCTTAAGTTTAGATCAAGTCGAAAGTAAGCTTTTAACTTCAACAGAAAAATTTTCCCGCTGGCTGTGTGCTAACGTAACTCAACAGTTAGAATTAGAATCTCAACTCGATCATTACTGGGATGATGATATAGGCAGTTTGGTTAATTGTACCCATTATTTCCAAGAGTATTTACTGAAAAATATTTCCAGTCCCTTGATCCTAGCCTTGGATGAAATTAATCAATTGTTTGCCTACCCCAATCTAACCCGTGATTTTCTGTCCTTACTGCGCCATTGGTATGAGAGAACGAAGGATATTGCCCTTTGGCAACAATTGCGACTCGTTATTGCTCATTCTACTGATGTTTATATTCCCTTGAAAACTAATCAATCCCCTCTAAATGTCGGATTAGCAGTGGAGTTACCTCGCTTTACTGAGCAAGAGGTAGAGAAGTTAGCACAGCTTCATAAACTTAAGTTAACTGTCTCTGAACTAGAACAGTTAATGGAACTAACCCGAGGATTTCCTTATTTAGTTCGACTAGCCTTATATCAAAGTGTGCGTAGTAATTTTCCTTTAGAACAATTACTACCAGATGCGGCAACAGGTACAGGCATTTTTAGCGACCACCTCCATCAGCAGCTGAGATATCTGAAAAACAATACTGATTTAGCAGTCGCTTTCCAGCAACTGATCAAATCAAATACTTCTTTGCCATTAGAACAAGAGATAGCGTTTAAATTAAAAAGTTTGGGATTAGTAGATTTAGAAAACAATCAAGCTAGGGTCAGCTGTAGGTTATATCGAGACTATTTTTATACTTACTTTTTGAATAAATAGAAGCCCAAAAAGAAGAGAAGAAACAAGTCAGCTTCCCTTTGAGCCTCCTGCCTCCTACCTCCTAACTTCTAAAGCAAATCAGCAAAAGCTGGGCGCAAACGCCGATAGCACCAAAGTCCCAGACTAAATATTGCCAAAGAAACGGCTGAAGCTATTCCCCATTCCATCCAATGTCCCACAGTTCCTACTAGCACCAAATCTCGATATACTTCTGCGATCGCGGCTAGAGGATTGAGCCAAAATACCCAATTCTGAAACTGCTCTGGAATTATATAAGCTGGATAAACAATTGGGGTTAAATAAAATCCCAGATTCAAAACCACCCCTAAGGTCTGGGGGATATCTCGCAAAAAAACTGTTAACCCTGCGGCTAAATACCCTAATCCCGCAGTCAACAGTAACTGGGTTAGCCAAATTAAGGGCAATAGCACTAAGGTCGTATGCAACTTCCCCGCTGATATTGCTACCAAAACAATCAACGCTCCTAAACCAAATGCACTTTCAATAAAAGTTGAGAACACTGGTACTAGGGGTAATAATATCAGGGGAAAAACCACCTTCTTCACCAAATTCGGTTGAGTCACCACCGAAGCAGATGCTCTAGTTAGTCCCCCAGTAAAAGCAATCCAAGGAAGCAATCCGGCAAACAACCATAGTCCGAAGGTAATGCTGTCATCTGAGGGAATTCCTTTCAAGCTCAGTTTAACCTTCAGTACAATTGAGAAAACATAAGTGTAAATCAGCAACTGGGAAAGCTGATTCACTAGAGGCCACAAATTGCCCAACACTGAACCTTTGTATCGGGCTTCCAAATCACGCCGTACCAAAGTCCTCAGCAAATCAAACTTCGCCCACCACTGCTCATCCAGCGGTAGCCACCGTCTGACTTTGCCAGCCTTACTGACAACTTCAATCATTGATTTACACACACTCACTCACACAATTTCACCAGCTTACCCAAATAAAAGGCAGTTGATGAAGCATATAATTTTCTTTCCATACTACCTTGTAGCAAAGGTGAACCAGCGTTTGTGAGGAGATGGGGAGACGGGGGGACGGGGGGACGGGGAGACAAGGAAGACAAGGAAGACAAGGAAGACAAGGGAGACAAGGAAGACAAGGGAGACAAGGGAGACAAGGAAGACAAGGAAGACAAGGAAGACAAGGAAGACAAGGAAGACAAGGAAGACAAGGAAGACAAGGAAGACAAGGAAGACAAGGAAGACAAGGAAGACAAGGAAGACAAGGAAGACAAGGAA
>JAAHFP010000087.1 GCA_010672925.1 Symploca sp. SIO1C2
TGTCAAAGCGTTAAGAGTACTGACTAGTGTAGTCTTGACTCTCCGCTAGCGCTCCGAGCCAAGACTAAAGTCAAGGAATTTTTTGGCTTATATAAATAAATTTTATCAACATTAGTACGGGAGAGCCTTAAGAAAACGATTAAAGTCATTCTTGATGTTCAAACTAAACATAACTGTACAGGACTCAGTACTCTCAAACTCTTTTTAGCAGATAGTAACGATATACTGGTAGCCAATATTGGGATTGGCTATAATCGACAGCTAGATGTGGAAGGGGACTGGGAAGATCTAAAACAATACCCTAGGGGAACGAAAGAATTCTCCTTGTCTCGGTTAAAAGGTCCAGTTTGGTCATTGAAAGGGCAAAAATTTAGTAATCATAACGGATATCGGATGGAAACTTCTAGCAATGGAGATATTAGTTCAATTATTATTGCCTCTGAACCTTTGACAGAAGACTCCACAGCATGGTCTATGATTCCGTTTCAAACTCTTTGCTTTTTTGACCATAACGATGGAAAACCAAAAGTTGAGCTCAAACCTTTTGATATTGATTGATTTGATATGTTGTTATAGAAGCAACTCAACTGTTCCAAGGTATTGGCTGCGACTTCCTGACAGCCGCAATGCTCACCTTAATCCAACAGGAAATAATCGGGGTTTATGTAAAACTTGCTAAGTAAGTCGATTGATTCGGGTTTTGAAGTAATAAGTTCATTACGGATTTCCCGGTGAAAGTGCAAAGAAATTGTACCGATGAGCTCAATTTCCTTGCACTTGCTTCGGATAAAAATTGTTTTAAAGATCTGTCTGGCATAGTTTCCACACTCATGCAGCAAACCCTATGTAAAGTAGCAAAAAAAAGTTCGTCTGTTCCAATTCCCACACCAAGAACCAGACGAAGCGAGAGCAAGTAACCAGGATGAGGAAAATTAGATAGTCTATTCAAAAACTGGGTAACTTTTCTAAGAATACTGGACTAGCTCCCTATTTATTTGTATCTCTTTGCCAACAACCAATTCTTAAAGGTCACCTTTAAGGGCAGCCAGAGCGAAAATAACTACTGGGCCAGCAATTACTACTAGCGCTAGCATGGTTAACTGAGCAATTACCTCCCAATTAATGCTACCAATGAAGCCCAAACCTATAGCTAACAATCCTGTCAATGGCATATCTATATTATCCTCCCTAATAGAACCAACAATTTTAAAATAGTGGAACTGAAATTCTCTGGGTTAGATCTTACTGGGTCATTGCCGTCATTTTTTAATTAAGTTTACAAAAATACACAAAACGCAATAAAAACTTATTGGTCATTGGTCATTGGTCGTTGGTCATTAGTCGAAGCTAACGAAGGACAAAGGACAAACAACAAAAGACAAACAACAAACTTAAGCTGCTTCTTGCTTCTGAGCAGAACCCTGAGTTCCTAGTTGAATCAGCTCAATCTTATAGCCACTGGGGTCTTCAACAAAGGCAATTACGGTAGAACCATGTTTCATCGGTCCTGGTTCTCGTACAACCTTGCCGCCGAGTTGCTTGATTTGCTCACAGGTTTGGTAAATATCCTCAACACCAAGGGCAACGTGACCGTAGGCATCTCCTATGTTATATTCTTCAACACCCCAGTTGTAGGTTAGTTCCAGGACTGTCTGTTCTGACTCATCTCCATAACCAACAAAAGCCAAGGTAAACTTCCCGCCGGGATAGTCCTTTTGTCGCAGTAGCTTCATCCCCAGGACATCGCAGTAAAACTTGAGGGATTCTTCGAGGTTGCCGACTCGCAGCATGGTATGTAACATTCGCATCAGTTTTTCTTGACTCCCTAGTCTGTGACTCCTTCTTTTGCTGATCATACTGAAAAGGAGGCAAGAGGTAGAAAGTAGTCCAATTGACATCCTCCCCTGCCTGAAGGCGAGGGGATTCCTAAACCGTGCTACGCACCGCTGCGCTAACACGATTTAGGTTTCTGCTTCAATCACCGTCGCATACCACGGCTAAAAACCATGTACCGTCTTACACAGAGTCCACAGACTTTCAACCCATTGCAGAGTCCCGATTCCGCAAGCCCTGCGGTACGTTGTCCTAAAAGACTGGTACTTGCTGCTTGGATATTTTACCTGTACAAGCTGTTCTGTACAGAACCCTATATATCCAGTTTTCAAGGTGCAGTTACTAAGCGCTTGGTTTTTATGCCCAGTATTTAGTATTGTAGCAGACTTTAAAGCCGTCCTAGAAGGACGGGGTTTCAGACCCAATTTTCTGATGAAAAAGTTTTTTCACCACCGATGCAGGAAAATCCCTCTCTCCGCGTCTGGTGTGTCCCCGCGTCCCCGTGTCTCTTTCAAGTCAGAAGGATCTTCCCGGACATAGCATAAATCAATTTTTTTTTCAACTGATTGGGGATCGATAAACATTCTTAAGGATTACTCTAGGTCAGTTACAAAGGATTTATCCTGAACCGGGAAATGATCTACTTGTAGGGTATCTGGAACTGAGTATAATTTCTCCCCTTCATCTTCACATCAGCGTTAACTAAAGGAGGATCAATGTTAGACAAGTCAGTAACCGCAATTGAAGCAATTGACGCTAGGGAGATTTTAGATTCTCGGGGACGTCCCACAGTTGAAGCGGAAGTCCGGCTTCAGACTGGTGCTGTGGGTATTGCTCAAGTCCCTAGTGGAGCCTCAACTGGTACTTTTGAAGCTCATGAGCTGCGGGATGATGACCCCAATCGCTACGGTGGTAAAGGGGTATTGACGGCGGTACGGAACATTAAGGAAAAGATTACTCCTGAGCTCTTGACAATGGACGCTCTCGATCAATCATCCGTTGACCTAAAAATGATAGATCGGGATGGCTCACCGAATAAAAAGAATTTGGGAGCCAATGCCATCCTCGCTGTTTCCTTGGCAACGGCCAAAGCTGCTGCTGATGAGTTGGAGATTCCTCTGTATCGTTATCTGGGGGGACCTCTTGCTAATCTCTTGCCAGTACCGTTGATGAATGTGATTAACGGTGGTGCTCATGCAGATAATAATGTAGATTTTCAGGAATTCATGATTGTACCGGTGGGTGCAGATTCCTTCCGGGAGGCACTGAGGTGGGGTGCAGAAGTATTTGCGGCTCTCGCTAAGGTCCTCAAGGAGAAAAATTTGCTCACAGGTGTGGGGGATGAAGGTGGCTTTGCTCCCAACTTGGAGTCTAATCAAGCTGCTTTGGAATTGCTGATTGCCGCGATTGAAAAGGCTGGATACAAGCCAGGGGAAGAGGTAGCTTTGGCTATGGATGTGGCTGCTAGTGAGTTTTATAAAGAAGGACAGTATGTTTATGATGGCGCACCTCACTCCCCAGAGGAATTTGTTGATTATCTGGCTAGCTTAGTGGGACAATACCCAATTGTTTCTATTGAAGACGGATTGCATGAAGAAGATTGGGATAGTTGGAAACTATTGAGTGATAAAATTGGCGATCGCGTTCAGTTAGTCGGTGATGATTTATTTGTCACTAATCCTACCAGGTTGCAAAAAGGCATTGACTTGGGTGCGGGTAACTCAATTTTGATTAAGCTCAATCAAATCGGTTCTTTAACAGAAACCTTGGAAACCATTGACTTGGCCACCCGTAATGGTTTTCGTTCAGTCATCAGCCACCGATCCGGAGAAACTGAGGATACGACCATTGCCGATTTAGCCGTCGCAACTCGTGCAGGACAAATTAAAACTGGTTCTCTGTGTCGCAGTGAGCGGGTAGCTAAGTATAACCGACTGTTGCGGATTGAGGATGAATTAGGCGATCGCGCTATTTATGCTGCTAAGGTAGGTATGGGGCCAAGAATGGCCAAGTAAGACTGGCAACTTGCGTCAAGCTCCATAGTCTCATTTGAATTCAATTGCCCATATCGTAGGGGCAGGTTTTGTACGAAGATTGTTGCCAAATAAACTCTTCGAGGACGCCAAACCAGCCCCTACTGCGGTCTTTGAGCATCTAATTAACATCATGAGTACTTTAAAATTTAGATGGAAACGTGGCCTTAGATTCGCGATCGCAATCAACAAAGGAAAACTGCGGGCGCAAGTTATAGTACCATTGCCAGCATTAATTAAGTTGAAAGATAGAAAAAACCATGACCTAACTATTACGCCGAAATACAGCTTTTCAATCCCGTTAGGATTCATGCAGTTAAAAGTTACTTTCCTCATCCCCAATAGATTGTTTTAAATCCATCTTTCAATCCCGTTGCCGGGAATGAGTCGTTGGCAAGGCTGCCATCTGAAACCAAATCTAGCAGGTAAGACTAGATCCGGTTATTAGAAACCACTTATATGATAAATGTAATTTATGATCGCTTTTAAGCTCTACAGTCACTTTCTCCAGTGATTTATGTCATTTCGAGATGCCGCCTTGATTATGGGCAATCTCAAGAATATCTGCTACCTCTACGTGAGAATAGATAGGCTTTTTTATAGTAATACATGACTTACATCAAGATTGGCGGTAATACATCCATGGGGTTTACAATCGGATAAATAGACATCTAGGTAGTCAAAAACCTGCCGTTAAGTCTACGATTATAATGGGAGTCTCCAATCACACAAAAAGATGAGTAATTACAGCAGTACTTGTGATTACCAAATAAAAGAGTACATTGGTATATTCAGTTCTTTTCTTGGAATTGCTGTTACTGGGGCTTTATTACTCATCACCTTGTTCAATTCAAATTTCAAAATTAGATGGCTCAGATTCTGACTAATCTCAATGCTATTTACTCTGAAGAAAAACAAAACCTTATGCAGCAAACGGATAATTGTATGACAAAATATCTGCCGGTATGTAAAGTTTTCATCAAGTTTTTCCTAAATTAAAGGTTAAACCTTACACTGGGATGACTAACAATGGCATAGGTAACCGTTTTTCCTAAAATATGGGTGAATCTACTTAGCGTTTGGTGAGCGGCATGAGTAAGCTGCAACTGTCGCACCACCAACAAGCATTCACAAACTAGCTGTTCACCGCCCGATGATGATTCGCTTGGAGCTGCAAGTTAGTTTGCTTTCGCCGTGATTTATACCCAAAAGTGTTATTCATGAGACTTTCCCAAATTCCCATCCTAACTCCTGAAAATCAAGCAATTTTACAAACATCCCCTCAAAAGGTTGAACTAGTTGAGCAGCTGTTGGCAATTGGTACAGCATTGTCTAGCAGTAACGATTTAGGTGAGTTACTACATCTGATTTTATCCAAGAGCCGAGATATTACCTACAGTGATGCTGGTAGTGTCTATTTAATAGACCGTGATGGGGATACTCCTCTGTTGATCTTCAAAGTAGCTCAAAATTATTCTATTCAGGGAGATACCTTTGAAGAGTTTTCTATGCCCCTGACTCACAAAAGTCTTGCGGGTTATGTGGCACTAACGGGGGAAAGCTTAAACCTGCCAGATGCTTATAATTTACCACCAGAAGTTCCTTTTGAACTAGACCGCAGTTTTGATACTTCTATGCCCTACCGTACTGGTTCGGTTTTGGTGCTGCCAATGCAGGATCAAGACGGGGAAGTTATTGGGGTATTGCAACTTATTAATCGTAAGGTAGCACATGACATTATCCTTTGTCCAGAAAAAACAATGGATTTGACCCAGCCTTATTCAGAATGGGAAGAAAGAATCGTGCGATCGCTTGCTTCTCAGGCTGCAATTTCCATTGAACGCAATCACCTGCAAAAGAGTATTGAAAATCTTTTTGAAGGTTTTGTCAGAGCTTCTGTCCAAATTATTGAAACACGAGATTCGACCACCTCAGGTCACTCAGAAAGAGTGGCGGAACTAACGATGCGGCTGGCACAGAACACTTCTGCTATTGCTACCGGTCCTCTAAAGTCGATTTATTTAAATGATCGCCAAATTCGGGAAATTCGCTATGCTGCTTTATTACACGACTTTGGCAAAGTAGGTGTTCCAGAAGCAATTTTAAACAAGCAGAAAAAACTCTACCCAATCCAACTAGAAGCAATTCGCCATCGTTTGGCTTTGGCACAGCGTACTCTGGAAATGGAATGTGCCCACAAGAAGTTTCAACACCTTTTGGTAAATCCCTCTCACCAGCATTTGGACAATGGTAAACAAGGTAACTGTTCTCAATGCCAACAACTTGAACAATTCGATATTCAACTAGCCCAAGCTATTGATAAGCTCAATCAGTACTGGCAATTAGTCAAAGAACTCAATGAACCTAACATCATTAATAAGAGAGAGTTACAAGCTTCTGCTGAAGAAATTTTGGCTCAACTAACAACTATGTCTGAGTATACATATCAAGATCTTGATGGTTCAAGCAAGCCTCTGATTACAGAAGAAGAAATAGCTCAGTTAATGATTGCCCGAGGCAACCTAACATCCAAAGAGAGACTAGGTATTGAAGCTCACGTTACTCATACCTACCACTTCCTGGAGCGCATTCCTTGGACTAAGCATCTCAAAGATGTTCCCAAAATTGCCTATGGACATCACGAAAAGCTAGATGGCAGTGGCTACCCTCTAGGATTGAAGCAGGGAGAAATTACCAGTCAAACCCAGATGCTCACCATTGCGGACATTTACGATGCTCTCACGGCTAGCGATCGCCCTTATAAGCGTCGTTTACCAACACACATTGCTCTTAAAATTTTACGAGAAGAAGCCACAAACAATAAAATCAACGGTGACTTGGTGCAGTTATTTGAGCAAAGTCAAGTTTTTACTGTTTTGGGTCACCGCCTAGATGATGAAGAGTAAACAATTGGGCTTCCAGTCTGGGAGTTGACACTAAATCCGGTTTAATAACCATACTTTTGTTGAGTAAAGCAGGGGGAGCTGGGGAAGCTGGGGGAGCTGGGGGAGAAGGATTTTGCTTGAAAAACCATTTTGATGGACAATTATCCGGATTTGGTATCAATTCTCAATGCTCAATTCCTTATTCTCCTTTTGGCAGATAAAAGCTGTAAGAATTCTTATCTTTCCCCCTAGTTTTCCCCCAGAGATTCCCCAAAGTTTCCACACTGCCGTTCAACTTTTTCCACAGGTTACTACTAGTTTTCCACAAGTTACTGCTAGTTTTCCACAAGTATGAACGGTGGCATAGGGGCTTCCCGTCTCAGTCTATATTTTCCGAGCAAAGTACTTTAGTTATGGAAAGGGCTGAGTTTATGTAAAGTTATGTAACAAAAAATACTTTATAATACCTATTGTATCGTTGCTATTGTTGGGATAGAACAGGGTTCGTAATATTTCGCAGCATTGACAACCCTACCCCACTTTAGACGAGAATAGTGCGACCAACTAATTTAAAAATTGGCTTGAAACTAATCTGACAGCGGTAGAAATGGGTGCTTTCTGCCCTTGATTTTCCGGCTTTCAGCGGCACAAGCCAGTTTCACAAGGCACTTAAAGATAGTTTGTTTTGTAACAACACAGCCATGAAACAAGAGGTAAATATGAACGCAACCGTAAGCATCCTGGCAGAAATCCCTGAAGAATTACACGAGTCCCTCAAAGGCTATTTAGAAAGCCATCCTAACTGGGATCAAGACCGGGTCTTCTCCGCAGCCCTATCACTGTTTTTGCTCCAAAACGGCAATGGTAAGATGCCAGAAACTTCTCCGACTTATCGCGCCTGTGCCCGTGTCTATCTAGAATCCCTATTTCAGTATCCTGCATAACTCATCTTGGTAGATCCCCAGATCCCCGACTTCTTCTTCCCATTGGTGCAGTTTCTCTCTTTCTTCAACCAAGAAGTCGGGGATCCCCGTTGCCTTGCATAAAACCTCAAACCTGTCGAAAAACATGGCAAAAGCTACCCCATCATCCACCTTGGTGATTCCTCAGCTAATTGTGGGTTTGGGTAATCCAGAACCCAAGTACGATAACACGCGACACAATATTGGCTTTGACGCAGTTGATGCTTTGGCACGTCGGCGACTAATTTCTTGGAGTGAAAACCGCCGCTTCCAAGGTTGGTTTGGGGAAGGGACTGGGTTTAAGGGAAGCAAGCTGCGTTTACTTAAACCCCTCACTTATATGAATCGATCTGGACAAGCAATTCGTTCTGTGACGGATTGGTACAAGCTACCCCCCGATTCAGTACTGATTATTTATGATGATATGGATTTACCCGTAGGACGTCTGCGGCTACGTCTTTCCGGTTCCGCAGGAGGACACAACGGGATGAAATCTGCGATCTCTCATTTGGGCACACAAAATTTCCCTCGCTTACGGATTGGTATTGGCAAGTCTAGTCAGGATAAGGGTACTATTTCCCATGTCTTGGGTAAATTTTCTCCTCAGGAAACTGAGTTAATCTCTCAGGTACTTGAACTAGTAGTTGAGACAGTGGAACTTGCTCTCCGAGAGGGAGTTGAGAAAGCGATGAGTCTTTATAATAGTCGTAGTATTGAAGTTAGGGAATAGGGAATAGGGAATAGGGAATTGGGAATTGGGAATTGGGAATTGGGAATTGGGAATTGGGAATCAGGAATCGGCAACAGGCAACAGGATACTTTCATCACCTGGTGGTGAATTTTTCCTTAGGACTACTACCTACCACCTACCACCTACTCTAATCAAATTCATACAAATTCAAACAGGAAAGGTCTGCTGCTCCAAAATGTACGCTTAAGGCAACATTAACGTTTTCCAAAGATCTGATTAACCAGGGTACGCCGTCTCTGTTGGCAGACTCATAGTGGTTAAACAAAATGGAAAATCGCTTTTCCAAGGAAGGTTTAACTTTACCGCAGAGCAACACTACCTTGAGCAAGATACCAGTGGTAGAAGTAACACCCAAATTAGTAATCAGATCAACAAAGATATAGTGATTAGGTCGCTGAGCACTCTCTACTACTAAAAAATTCAACAGCTGGCTACAGGTTCTGACAATCAAAAATTCGTTGAGTTGCTGGTGATCGCTCAGAGTTAGGGTATTTTTGATCTGCTTATAAAGTCGGTCATTAAAATAACGTTTTCCATAGGATGAATCAATGGAAGCAGTCAGGTATTCATACAAATCGTCCTTAAAATATTTGTATAAGCTAGTGCGGCTACTATGAGCAAGGAAGCTATGGGCAATATCCCGATAGGTATAGCAACCTTGTACTTTACCGATAAATTCTTTAACAGCAACCCTTAATTCACTATCACTCAAAAGAGTAGGGTTTTTTACTGGCTGGATAATTCTTGGTGGAACCGCTTGAGATTGTCTGAGCTTTGCTCGAGCACAACGGGCTTGATAGGTTATGTAACCAGCCAAATCAACTTCAAAGCGTCGCTGAATCCGAGCGCGAATTTGCCTCACGGTTTGCTGATGCTCATAACTGCTATCCTCACTCAGAAGGCAATGCTCATATAAGTAAGGATATCGCTGAATAAGAGCTCCTAATGGCTGAGAATCATTTTCCTCCTCTTGAGGAACTTGTATCATCACCTGAGACAACCGTCGCAGGGTTAGATATTGCTCTGTCTGTATAAAAAGCTGAACTAGCTGCCGCAGACGCCTTGCTCCGCGAGAGTAAGTCATGGGATAAGTATGGAGATTCTCAAACAAACCCACTAATTCAGGAATTGCCTTCTGCAGGTGAGGTTGTATCTGCCAGCGATTAATCAGGATATGACAGCAGCGGTTAAGGAAAAATTTGAATTCTTCCTCAGCTCGCTTGTCATTTACCAGCACCTCCAAAGCAGACCAGATATGAGAATCAGCGTACTTCGCCCCCTCCAGGAAGAGAGTTTTGAAGCGCTCAATCATCTGTTCTGGTGATTCATTCTTTACATGATCGAGTAGATGATCATATAGCCTTTGCTCTGCCAAGCTAGTTTGTCTAATGTCAGAGTCCATTAATGTATTCACGTTAGATGTGAGCCCTCCTAGGAGCAGACGCTAGAGCCAATCAAAAAGCAATGAATGTAGAATAAAAAAATTTAAACTTAAATTTGATTTGCACTCTGGGTGGACGTCAAACACTGATGCATCCTGACTAATTATCCCTTACCTTAACAGGAAGGTCATAATGGATGACGACCCCAACTGGGGGCAGTAATTTTTTTTGGTATAATTTCATCTTTTTTACCAAAACTTTACAAAAATCCCCCAGAATTTAGTTAAAATCTAAAAAAAAATATTGACTAAATAATCCTAACACCCCAAACTAGACAGTGCAAAATCCTTTTATTTTGCGAAAAACACTTATTCCTTACCCTAGGCAGATAAACCCTTATGCCTTGTCAGCTTCCTGTAGCTCAATTAGTTGACATTATTGCCGCGAAGCCGGTCAATCTGTCGGTTGAAGCCTTAGCATCCCACTTTACTGGCATTAACACAGATACTCGCAGCCTCAAACCAGGTGAAATCTTCTTGGCACTGCGAGGGGAAAATTTTGATGGACATAATTTTGTAGAAGTTGCTCTAGAGAAAGGAGCGATCGCAGCCATCACTGACTTCCAAGCAGGTGACCAAATCTCAGGAATTCCTCAATTACAGGTGGAAGACACCTTACTGGCATACCAGCAAATCGCCAGATGGTGGCGTGACCAGTTCGATATTCCGGTAATTGCCGTAACTGGTTCTGTAGGTAAGACTACAACCAAGGAACTAATATCAGCAGTCCTCTCAACTCAGGGGAAAGTTCTCAAAACCCAGCTCAACTACAACAATGAAATAGGTGTGCCCAAAACCCTGCTGGAATTGGGTGAGGAGCATGATTATGCTGTAATTGAGATGGCCATGCGAGGCCCTGGACAGATTGCCGAGTTAGCGAGGATAGCTTGTCCGACCATTGGCGTGATTACTAATGTGGGAACAGCTCATATTGGATTGTTAGGTTCTGTAGAAGCGATCGCTCAAGCTAAATGTGAGTTATTAGCTGAAATGCCTAATACCAGTGTTGCTGTACTCAATCATGACAACCAGCGGTTAATGACAACTGCTGCCGGAGTTTGGCAAGGGCAAACTTTGACCTATGGATTAGAGGGGGGTGATTTACAAGGGCAATTGCTTACTCCCCAAACTTTGAGCATTGCAGGCAGACAGTTACCTCTTCCTCTCGCAGGTCAACACAATGCTCTTAACTACCTAGCAGCACTAGCTGTAGCCAAAATTTGCGGGGTTGACTGGAGTCCTCTGAGCCAAGGCTTGTCTATTGAATTACCAGGAGGGCGATCGCGGCGTTACGATTTACCTAATGATGTGGTGGTTTTGGATGAAACCTACAATGCAGGGCTAGAGTCTATGATAGCAGCGCTACAACTATTGGCCCAAACCCCTGGAAAGCGCCATATTGCTATATTAGGGACAATGAAAGAATTAGGGGAAAAATCCTCTGAATTGCACCAGCAAGTAGGCAAAAAAGCAGGAGAATTGCAGCTTGATGCTTTGCTCGTTATGGTAGATGACCCAGAGGCTCAAGCTATTGCTAGTGGAGCAACTACGATAACAGCTGAGTGTTTTTCCAGCCACGAGGTTATAGTCAAGCGCCTAGAGGAAATGGTACAACCAGGCGATCGCCTCTTGTTCAAAGCCTCCCGTTCAGTTGGTTTGGATCGAGTAGTTAATCAATTCTTGAAACAGGATTAGGGAGGAGGTAAAAGGCAAGGAAAAGTCTACCTATCACCTACCACCTACCACCTACCACCTAAAACCTAACACCTACAATGAGACCTGACCTACAAACCTCACTAACACGGAGCCACATAGAGCCATCAAAGCTGAGTACTTTTCAAAGAATTTTACTGACAACTGATGGCACTCTGACTGAAATACTAGAAGCTTATTTGTTTGAGCAAATTAAGATAGTTAAGCTGTCGGAGAAGTTAATATCTATAGAGCAGCCTATTCCCCATTTAGAATTGCCAAGTGGTAGTGAAGTAATTGAGAGAAAAATCTTACTCCAAGGAAAAATAAGTAGGAAAAACTTTATTTACGCTGAGTCCATTTTAGTGCCAGAGAGATTAGAGAATAATTTTAAAAATGAACTATTTAAATCTCAAACTCCTTTAGGTAGACTGTGGCTAGAACACAAGATGGAAACTTTTAAAGAGATCATTGATTCAATAGAAGAAGCAGCTGATGAATTAGGTTTTTATTTTAAAATAGAAAAGGAAGAGCGAATGCTATCTCGTACTTATCGGGTATTTTCTCACCGTAAACCCATTATAATGATTACTGAAAAATTTCCTGAAAGCTACTTTCGGAAAGATTTTTAACCGGTGATCAGAGCAATTTTAGATTTTAGATTTTAGATTTGAAGATTTAAAACCGTTACAAGCCCCTAAATTTATTTATGGGGTAAACCTACAATTTTCCATCTTCAATCTGCAATTGCTTGACAAACTTCGGGAACATTGGTCACAAGGAGCACATCTAGTATAGAAGATATCTGAAATAATCCCCTTGGGAGTGTTAAAGTGAAACTACACTCATGACCAATACGGCTCGGTTAAGCTCCAATTTTTCTCCCTTAGCTCCCTCAGCTTCCTCAGCTCCCTAAACCGATAATTTCTCTTAACTGAGCAGTATTACAGCCCTACCCACTGGACGCGAGGGAGCTTATGTTATGGGCATTTATGCTGACATAATATAAGTAGTGCAAAATCTAGATATCAGCACAATAATGGTTGACTTTTTGATCCAACTCGCTAAAAATCTAACAAATTAGCTAAATACTGCTGAAATCAACTATATGGTCTCTACCAAAAAACGATGCCAAGGTCATTCCACCCCAGTAAGTGGCTTACCTACTGCTGACACGGGAACCATCCTTGCTAAAGGGGTAGAAATGGTATACAAGTCTGGAAAACAGCAGTATCAAGTTCTTCAAGGAATTGATTGGAATATCAAAAGTGGTAATATCGAGCTGTTAATGGGGCCTTCTGGGTCTGGAAAAACTACTCTGCTGTCCATCTTAGCCGGACTTCTAACACCTACAGCTGGAGAAGTCTATTTACTAGGGGAAGAGATTACTAAGATGTCTCGTGCTAAGCTAGAACGCTTTAGACGAGATAACATTGGCTTTATTTTCCAAGGGTTCAACTTGTTTCCTGCACTAACAGCAGCAGAGAATGTAGAGGTTGTACTCAATGTCAAAGGCATTAGGGGCAAAAAAGCACGATATCAAGCACAAGCCCTATTAGAACAGGTAGGATTAGGTTTGCATAGAAATCACAAACCTCGTGATTTATCTGGAGGACAGAAGCAACGGGTAGCAATCGCAAGAGCCTTAGCTGGCAATCCTCAAATAATTATGGCAGATGAACCGACTGCTGCCTTGGATTCCCAGAGTGGTCATAATGTGATTGAGTTACTCTATTATCTGGCAAAGGAACAAAGCTGCACTGTGTTAGTGGTTACCCATGACCCTAGGATTATGGATGTTGCGGATCAAGTGACCCATTTGGAAGATGGACAGCTTAGTTGTCATTAGTCATTAAGTATTTTTACCAGTTAAGCAAGAATTTACATATCAATGATTTAATTTTGAATCCTCTATCTAAAGTAGTATTTTTCTGTAATCGTTTTTAACATTAGTTTTAATAACTATATGTTTTTTACTAAATAATTAAGTAAAAATAAAGAAAGCTCACAATTGCCAAACAAATGATAGCAACTGCCCTGGCGATTAGGACAAAGGGCTTAAGCCCTTTGTTAACTAACCCTACCTGAGAATTTCTTAACCGCCCTGGAGACGGCTATAAGTTTGAAGCATTGCCTTTAATCTATCTTTTTTACAAGTAAACATAATTATGAGCAATCAACACTCTTGTCTTTTCTGCTCGCAACCTTTGCTCAGGCATATTTCCCAGCAAGGTATCTATTGGTTTTGTAGCCATTGTCACCAAGAAATACCAGATATAGAAAATCTCAAAGAGGCTAAATTCAGTTTACAGGATATAATTAGCAATCAGCTGGCAAAAAGGAAGCAATTGGAGAAGAAATTGCTACCGACAACAACTACCCATACCTGCCAGGAAATTACTGAGGAATCACCAAGCCTAGCTTTCGCCGATAGTTTGTCTCAAGTAGCGAATCGTTACCGTTTGCAAGTATATCTGGAGCAAGATTGGCAATGTATGGGACAAGAACAAGCCCCCTTATCTCTAATTATTGGGGATCTCGACTTTTTTCAAACCTACAACGATACTTATGGTCATTCAGCAGGCGATCAATGCTTGCAACAAGTAGCTACAGTGATTGCGAATGATGTTAAACATCCACTAAGATTACTACCTACTTATGGTGGCGAAGAATTCATTATTATTCTGCCCTATACTAAAGCTGAAACTGCTGTCCAAATAGCAGAGAAAATTCGCTGTCGGGTGAAAGGACTGGAGATTTTACAACCGAATTTGGGTTGGAGCAAACATCTGACTATTAGCTTGGGAGTAGCTAGCATGATGCCTAGTCAGGAATATTCCTCCACAATGTTGATTAACGCGACAGTTCAAGCACTCTATCAAGCAAAAGCGAAAGGACGCGATCGCGTTATACTCCATGAGCAACTACTGCGGCAAACAGAAGTATTAGTGAAGAAGAGACCCACCGCTCAGTTACAGAAAATTGGTTAAACTGACTTGAAAATAGACGCGGGGACGCGGGGACACGGAGAGGGGATTTTCATGCATAATGGTGAATTTTTTCATTGGGACTGCCTCCTGCCTTCTTCCCATAGCCGATTTTTGTGGATTCTTGCTGGAAAGTGTTGAAGCGATCGCCCTATTGCAGTATCTTAGGGAAACATTAATATTCACCTACTTCCAAACTCCTTAATTCCTATACTTCTGAAGTTGAAACAATCATGGCTGAGTCCATCGGCAAAGTTCATATAGTAGGGGGTGGCCCAGGAAATGCTGCCTACCTTACCCTTAGAGGTCAACAATTGCTCAATCAAGCAGAAGTATTGGTATATGACAACTTAGTAGATCTTCAGTTATTACAACTAGTACCACCAGCTTGTGTGAAGATCCATGTTGGTAAACGAGGCGGACTTCCTTCAACTCCTCAAGATGAAATCAACCAGATTTTGGTAGAACAATGCTGCCAAGGCAAACAGGTGGTACGCCTCAAAAGTGGTGACCCTTTTATTTTTGGTCGCTCTAGCTCAGAAATTCAGGCATTGATTGCTGCGGAATGCCTTTTTGAGGTTGTACCAGGAATTTCCTCTGCTTTAGCAACTCCCTTGTTTGCTGGAATTCCCTTAACCGACCCTGTTTGGAGTAGTTGTTTTGCGGTTGTGACGGGTCATGAGCCTGTAGAATTAGACTGGGATGCTCTAGCCCGGATTGATACTTTAGCCATTTTGATGGGTGGGCGTCATCTAAGTGACATTGTTGATTATTTACGGCAATATGGGCGCTCTCCTCAAACACCTGTTGCCGTAATTCGCTCTGGGGGAAGACCTCAGCAGCAAATTTGGACTGGTACTTTAGCTGATATCGTTGAACAAACTGCCGGTATTCCCCTCTCCCCAGCGGTGATTGTGGTGGGTGAGGTGGTAGAACTCAGAAACTATTTACAATCTTCTGTAATGCCAATTAGTTGGGCCGAATTTACCTTGCAGGAAGAAACTAAAGAAACTCATTCAACCACCAGCAGTGAAGACCAAGAGAAACCCCCCCTCGCAGGTAATACAGTTTTGGTTACTCGTTCAGCTGAACAGTCAAGTAAATTCAGTGGGTTGCTGCAAGCCGCAGGTGCAGAAGTAATCGAAATGCCGACTTTGATTATTAGTCCCCCTTCTAGTTGGGAAGACTTGGATCAAGCAATTGCTAATCTAGCTGATTTTGACTGGTTGATTCTCACTTCCGGCAACGGTGTCAAGTACTTTTTTGAACGACTGCTAACTCAGGGTAAAGATGCCCGTGCCTTAGCTGGTGTGAAAATTGCCGTAGTAGGGAAGAAAACTGCCACCAGTTTAGAACAGTACAGTTTACAACCAGACTTTATTCCTCCCAACTTTGTCGCCGATTCCCTAGTTGAACATTTCCCAGAATCCCTAGCTGGTAAGAAAATCCTCTTTCCCCGCGTGGAAACCGGTGGACGTCCGGTTTTAGTGGAAGAATTAACTGCTCAGGGAGCGCAAATGGTCGAAGTTGCGGCTTATGAGTCTGGATGTCCTACCCAAATTTTACCTGGTGTTCTGGAAACATTACAGCAGCGAGATGTGGATGTTCTGACCTTTGCTAGTTCCAAAACTGTCAAAAACTTCTACCAACTATTAACAGAAGCCTTAACTTGTAATTTGGAACCAACTCCTCCACCCCTAACGGAATTACCCAGGCAAGACGCTTTACCTCAACCTATTCAGTTGCAAGCTGTATATCAGGAGAATCCCCGCTCCCTCTTAGAAGGTGTTTGCATTGCCTCTATTGGTCCCCAAACTAGCAAAACTTGCCATGAACTTTTAGGCAGGGTGGATGTTGAAGCTAAAGAATACACTTTGGAAGGTTTAACCGCAGCAATTGTGGAATGGTTGAAATCTTAGACAAGATGTAGTGCCGAAGGTTTTACTTTGGTTCGCCGGAGATAGAGAAAAATGAGAATTGAGAATTGGGAATTGAGAATGGAGAATTGAACTGTCTTGATCTCCTTAAACAGTCCGCAACTGCAATCCCAAGTTCCAACTGGCACTAATGAAAATCGGTGTACCATTAACCTCAGACCTACCACCTACCACCTACCACCTACTACCTAACACCTACCACCTTCATCCCTCGCGCTTTAAGATTAACTTATAATATCTCAAAGAACCCTGGTTGGTATTAAAAGCCAAAGGCATTAATAGTCCGGCAACAGCATTTCTAACTAGATATTTGGGCAGCAACCAAGTGAAAAGTTTTGAGCGCCAGTTAGAGTTAAAAAAGAGTTTTGACAGCCGTCCTAAACGGGAAAGGGTTGGTTGCATAGCGAAGGTTAAGTCTTCTTTGACTTCCAAAGAAAAGCCTAAATTTTTGGCGACTTCAGTGAAATTTTCAACTTCAAAGAAACCGTGCTGTATTGCCATGCTCACTTCAGTCAGTTTAGTTATTGTTTGTATTTCAGGAGAAAATTTTTCCAGTTTAGCTTGACGATACCCATCAAAAATAACGAGTTTTCCTCCTGGACGGAGAAGGCGGAAAATTTCAGCCAAGGTGATAGCAAGTTGATCTGAGTGACACAGACATTCGCAAGCAAAAACTAGCTCGAAGGATTGCGATGGGAAATTTAAGCTATTAAAGTTCCCAATTTGAAAAGTTAAGTTAGTCAAATTCCTGGCTTTGCGACTAGCTATCGCCACATGGTGCGGCGTTAAATCGATGCCCACAAATTGAGAACTGGGATATTGCTGTGCTAAAAAACGACTATTAAATCCTTTGCCACAACCCACTTCTAGAACCTTTTTTGCATCCAATTTTTCTATTTGTTCCGCAACCATTAGAGGTTGAGCTTGGTAGCCATCAGCGTCAAAAATACCATCAACATTTAATGCCATATGGATGGCATCTTCACCAGAATGATAGAGGCGATAGCCTAACTCACTCTGGGTGTAGTAAGGAACAGTAAAATCAGCATCAAATTCTTTTAACATGCGATCACGACCAAAAACGTGATCGACTTGAGCGATCACTTCTTCCAAGGTAAGTTGTTCAGCTAATTGAGAAGAATTATTTTTTATGCCTGCTGTTAGCAGTTTAAGAATTACTTTTTTCATATTAGCTTCATGATACTTGGATTCCCGCTACAAGAATGTTATCATGAAGCATACATAGCTCTTGTTAGTCAAGCAGTGAGAAAGATTTTAATTCTGGCGGCGAATCCCCAACCTACATTTTTAGCTTGAGCGGGCAGAAGCCCCACGTCTCACCCGAAGGGGAGCGTGGGATGAATGCCCGGACAAAAACGAGATGCACCCCTTGAAAGGGGTGGGGAGAGTTTTTGTCAATCTTTGTAGTTGGTAATCTATTAACCCAGTCTTCCACAATCTGAGTCACTGTTTTATCTTTACTTGCTGCATATTGACGTAGCTTATTCAATCTGCGCTTCAATCATCCGTATATTTAATCTTGCGTCCTTCATTTGCCTACCCATCGTCATCACATAAATGATAATATAAGTGCCATCAGGAGGGTTTTCAAAGCGTGTTAAGAGCAATCAAGGTAAGACTCTATCCAAGTCCTAAACAACAAGTGGCTTTATCGAAGTCATTTGGTTGTTCTCGATGGTATTGGAACTTTTGCCTTAATGCTTGTATTCAACACTATCAAGAGACTGGTAAATCTCTAAAACTAGCAACCTATAAGGGAATGCTGCCTCAACTCAAACGCGAGTATCCTTGGTTGAAAGAGGATTGCTACTCTGCGGTATTGCAATGTGTAGCAATCAATCTCAATAAAGCCTATACAAATTTCTTTCAGGGTAGAGCCAAGGAACCTAGGTTCAAGTCTAAGCAGAGTAAGCAGTCAATTCAATATCCTCAAAATGTAACCGTTAAAAGAGATAACTTAATTGTTCCGAAAATTGGTGAAATCAAAGCTGTCTTTCACCGTGAAATTACCGGAATAATCAAGACGGTCACAATCAGCAAGACTGCCTCAGACAAGTACTTTGCCTCTATCCTTTGTGAGACACAAGAGAACGTAAATCAGACCCTTGGAGACAAAACACTAGGTATCGACTTGGGTCTGAAAGATTTTGCTATTGTTCATGATGGAGAGCAAGTCACCAAGTTTTCTAACCCTAAACACCTCAAGCTTCATGAGAAGAATCTTGCCAGAAAACAAAAGAAGCTTGCACGTAAAAATAAGGGGAGTAAAACCAGAGAAAAATACCGAAAATTTGTAGCTAAGGTTCACGAACGAGTATCGAACACCCGCCAAGATTTCTTGCATAAACTAAGCAGAAAGTTGGTAGATCAAAGCCAAGTCATCGTTGTCGAAAATCTCAACGTTAAGGGAATGGTACGGAACCGCAAGCTATCTGCATCTATATCCGATGTTGGTTGGGGAATGTTTGTCAATTTCCTTGCATACAAACTAGAGAGCTCCGAAGGTAAGCTCCTAGAAATTGACAGGTTTTTCCCCAGTTCTAAGAAGTGTTCAGGCTGCGGTCATGTTGTCGCTGAATTACCACTCGATATCAGGAAGTGGGATTGCCCATCTTGTGGCACTGCTCATGACCGTGATAGTAACGCAGCATTGAAGTGCGATTCGTTCAGTCGAAACCGGGAAATCGGGGGATGACTGGCTTTTACAAGGTAATCCTATTGAGGATGGAGTAAGCACTTAAATCCCTTGTAGATGACAACTTCATAACCTTGCAGGTGAGCGTAAGTATATAAGACTACGACAAGTCCTGCCCCTCAGACGCAGAGGTGAAAGCA
>JAAHFP010000088.1 GCA_010672925.1 Symploca sp. SIO1C2
GGCTGATAAAAAAATTGCTATTGTTGGGGATATCTTACATTCACGGGTGGCTCGTTCCAATATCTGGAGTCTAACTGCTACTGGTGCGGAAGTACATTTGGCAGCTCCCCCTACTCTTTTACCTGGGTTATTTGCAGATTTTGTTAGTAACCAGCAACCAATAACAGGAGCAGATGGGGAAATGGCAAGATACTTGCCATCAATAGTTAGACCTCTTGCAAAAAGCTCTCTGACCTCACCCCAACCCTCACCTTACCAAGGAGAAGAAGCTATTTCTCTCAAAACCCAAGGAGAGACTAAGGAGGGTGATTCTGACTTTGGTAAGAGGTCTGTTAATCGCAAGTTATTTCTCCACTGGGATATTGAACCAGCTCTCCAAGATGCTGATTTTATCATGACTTTACGGTTACAAAAGGAACGGATGAGTGCCAATTTGTTACCGAGTTTGCGAGAATATCATCAGCACTATGGTATTACTCGCGATCGCTTGAAGTTGTGTAAACCAGATGTCAAAGTACTACATCCAGGTCCAGTCAACCGGGGAGTGGAAATTAGCTCCGATTTAATGGATGACCCTAAATTCAGTCTAATAGCCCAGCAGGTTACTAGTGGTATCGCAGTACGCATGGCACTACTCTATTTAATTGGTAGTGGTAAGTCTTGATATACTGTGGCACACCTAAAATGATGGAATAAATGTAGGTTGGGTTGAGGCAACAAGACCCAACAGAGTCCCCTAAGAGAGTTGAGTCATGAAGAAAACTCTACCCAACTACATTTTTAGTTGTGTCACAGTACTACGGAGCTTGCAGCGACACTAACCGATTCTCTGGTAAGTAACTGCGGAAAACCTCATTATCAGCCAAAACCATCACTAGTTGTAGCTCATAGTCTGGCTCAATATGCAAATCTGCCCAAGGTACTGCTACCTCCAAACACTTATTGAAGGCCACTTTTGCGTTACTACCACGGGGATACCACTGATAATTTTCCTGAGCTTCCTGTAACCAACAGGATTGGGTGAGTAGGTTAATACCTAGTTGGTGGTGAAAGAGATAGTTAAGGGGAGCTTTATCCGGTAGTTCTGCTAAAGGAGCGGGACTATTGTACATGGCTCGGTTAGGGTAGAACCACAACAGGTGTAATTCAGGGGGTATATCTTTTCCTGGCTGTACCCCTGTTTGGAAGTCTAACCGCAAATAGAAGTTGAGGTGATCTACACCGTACCATAGTCGCTGAACAGCGCTACTGCGGTGCATGGTTCCCCTTGCACCTCCTACCTCAATACGTCCGGCATGATCCCAATCCTGCTCATCTCCAATACCATCAATAAAAGGATGGATAAAGCTTTGGGGTAGCTGCTCACTGCGGAGTTCGTGAATTTCTACTGGTTGTTGGAGAATCTCTGGAATTGGCTCATTCAATGCTTGATAAATTCCCGCAAGATGCTCCCGGAACAACTCATCAAAGATCGCATCCTGGTTAGAAGAATGACCTTCCCCAAACCACCAGAACCAGTCAGAACCTTCTGCGGCATACAATGCTTCCCAAGCGGCAGGATTGTTAGCTTCCGTTGCCTCAGGATGGTTCGCTAACATTTGTCGTGCTTCTTTGAGCAAATCCCAGGCCCGATTTTTCGCTGGGTCACCAATCCAGGTAGTAAAACTACCATCTACCCAAGAACCACTATGAAGCTGATTTTCTGGAATGGTTGCTTTGGGGGGAAACTGTTCAATAAACTCAGAAACTGTGACTAGTTTAATGTCTGGATGATCACTGAGGGTCTGATAGAGGGATTCCAAGAAAGGTAATCCATCTTGGGGGTAATGTTCCCAACAATTTTCCCCATCAAGAGCAATGGTTACTAACCAAGGTTGTTCCGGAGATGTATCAGCTTCCGATTGTCGGTGTTGCCAACAGTGGGAAATTGCTTCTAAATGTCCTACTAAATCAGCTGCTCCTTGCTCCGGTTCCATTGCTCCATAGGTAAAGCCAATCAAATCGGACAAGCGGTGATCCCGAAACACAATTGCTAAGTCCCCATAGGGAGTCTCTAGGCGGTAGGGACGGTATAGTAACTCTGGTTCCGAAACATTACCTGCTTCATCTCGATGGAAGAAATGCCGGAATGTCCAACCTAATACTGCCTCATCCGAGCAAATCCAGTTGAACCCGGCTTGAGTAATATAAGGCAAAATCTGAGGACTTACTGACTGCTCCGAAGGCCATAACCCGCGAGGAGGACGACCAAATCGTTCTTGATAAAGATTCCAAGACTTCTGTAGATGCCGGGGAATATCTTCTTTCCACTGGAATCTCTGCTCCGGTAGAGTCATCTCTGGCACTGCTACTTGACCAGCATTAGTATCTGCCAAAAGAGGTAAAATTGGATGGGTATAGGGAGTTGTTGTTACTTCCAACTGGCCAGCATCTTGCATTTTCCGGTGCTGGGGAACAATGCGACTGAGGATTTCTCTCTGCTTGGCAATAATGTTTTGTCTATCCTCTAAGGTAAAATTCTGTCCCTGCTGCAACCACTTATGAATATCTGGGTCATCCCAAAACAGAGGGTCAATCCAAGCTAGATTATGCCATGCCAGAAGATCGCCGTAATCCTGAAGAGTCCAATTTTCTAAACACCAAGTCCTACCTTTATCCTGCCGCATTCCGTACAGCTCCCGGTAGCGGGGATGGGGATCAATCAGAGTGTGATGATTGGCATCAAAAAAATGCTCAATAATAAATTGCTTTTGTTGATTGTTTAGCTGTTCAGTAGTGGTTAAGGTTAGCGCTAGGTATGGATCAAGGGCAGTACCAGCAATATAATCCTCTAGCTGCAAAATTAGGGAAGGCACTAAGTTCACCGTTTGATGCAACTTTGGGTAGCGCTCTAAAAGCAGTACTAAGTCTAAGTAATCTTTAGTTCCGTGCAACCGTACCCAAGGTAACAGATATTGTTCGTTGCCAGCAGAAGCGCGATCGCGACATTTATATAGCGGTTGGTGTTGATGCCAGATAAAAGCAACATATAGAGGATGAGACATAGGCGAAGATTAGGGAGCTGAGGGAGCTGAGGGAGCTGGGGAGCTGAGGGAGTTGAGGGAGCTGGGGAAGCTGGGGAAGCTGAGGGAGCTGAGGGAGCTAAAAGAGACAATTTCAGTATTTCAACTCACTCAATTCTCAATTCTCAATTCTCAATTCTCAATTCCCCATTCCCCATTCTCCATCAGGCATTGGCTTCCCCGCCGCTTTTAATCAAAATACTTGTTCAACTTCAACAATTTCAGGGATCGATTCCTTCAATCGCCGTTCAATACCCATTCTTAAGGTCATAGTTGAGCTAGGGCAAGAACCACAGGCTCCTTGTAACCTGAGTTTAACGATGGGGCCGTCTAACTCAACTACTTCGACGTTGCCGCCATCGGACATCAAGTAAGGACGTAACTCGTCTAGGACAGTTTCCACATTTTCAGGAGTTAGTGGCATTCCGGTAGGCTCGGTGGACGTTTCGGTAGACATAGTAAACCTCTTTTTGATTTATTTCTTAATCCCAACTATGTTAATCCTAGAACATTGGTTCAGCAGAAACTATAAACCTGGTTGCAGTTATTGTAGGGGCGGCTTTAGAGACAATCTAGCCCATTTGACCTGAATATTGGGATCAAAACCCGCCCAAAACCATTCCCAGGTTAATGCAACCAGTCCCTAGTTCCCAATTTTAAATTCCCTAGGTTATCGCTTGGGCGGGTTTTGTACTAAGATTGTCACCAAATGCTTTAAGAGTGACCCTAAACCCGCCCCTACAACAATTGATTTTGTATGTTTTGGGCATTCATACACATTAGGCGTACCTTGTCAAGTTTAATTGGTAATCACGACAAAGGACTAATGACACTTGACAAATGACATCTACACGATCGCTGGTTCTAGTAGCCGAATATTGGAAAAGTTAAACTCAGTTGTTGTCTTGTCTTCTTCTCCAATAGAGTGAATCACTTGACGAGTCATAAGATAATAGTTGCCAACTTTCCCGAAAGTATCCTTAAATTCCCGTTCAGCTAACAGCTCACCAGTCTGAGAATTGCGGAAGATGGCACTATAGTCTGAAGGAACGTAACCTTCTCCTGTATCTAGGCTTTCTTTTGTGTTAATACTGAAAGCCATAGAACCCACAACCCGGCTAACATAGCAGATTTCGGTATCTTTAACTTTGTAGTTAGAACCCATCGCATTACCATTAACTAGGATTGCTACAGCACCAGTGTCATCTGTATTCCCCAGACTAAACTCGTTCTTACCATGAGCATTCTCAAACGATGTCCGTTTGCGGTGGGTAATCAGATCCCGTATCTGGTTGTAGATACTCTCTTGTACCTTCTCATCCTGGAAGCCGCTGACTTCTACAGTGAAGTCGCTATTAATACGAACTGTGCCAGTATAGAGCTCATTCCCTTGCTTAATTTCAATATCTGCACTATAGCCTGGAAAGTTCTCGTCCCAAGTATAGCGGTTCTCGTAGGCCGCCTTGAACAACTCACAAGCGCTTTTTGGCTCAGTCATACAACTTTTGTTCAATTTTAGATTTTAGATTTTAGATTTTAGATTTTTGGTAGTGCGAACATCTCGCTCGCGCTTAGATAAAAAGCGAGTAAGATGTTTGCGCTACGCACACGCTATTTGAACGCACTACCGAAAATCTCAACCACCATTTTAGGTGTGTCACGGCACTAGTTCTAATCCTCTTGAGGCAAGGATGGATTACTCTGTACTGCTAAAGAAGCCACTGGTTGAGTTTTAACCACCGCAGACTGTAGCATCTGAGTGTTGGCTACCGAATCATTGGCCAATGTAAATAGAGGGTTTGAGAGAATCCCTGCCAAAGATGTGGCAATTACCGACAGCACCAAACCGACTTGCAGGGGACGCATACCGGGAAGATTCCAGCGGATTTCTGGGTAGTTTTTGATCGAGTCGGACATTTCTTGTGGTTCTTTAACTACCATCATCTTGACGACGCGAATGTAGTAGTAAATTGAGATTACACTAGCAATCAAGCCTAATAGTACTAGACCATACAGTCCCGCTTGCCAACCTGCCCAAAACAGATAGAGTTTACCGAAAAATCCAGCTAAGGGTGGAATTCCACCTAGGGAGAGTAAACAAATACTTAAGCCTAGAGTCAGGAGAGGATCTTTTTGATAAAGACCAGCATACTCGCTAATCTGATCAGTACCGGTACGCAAGCTGAAGAGAATTACACAGGTAAAGCCCCCCAGGTTCATAAACAAATAGATCAGTAGGTACAACACCATGCTGGCGTAACCAGCATCACTACTGGCAAGAAAACCAATCATCACGAAACCAGCCTGGGCAATGGAAGAGTAGGCTAGCATCCGTTTCATACTGGTTTGGGTGAGGGCAACTACATTACCCAAAACCATGCTTAAAATTGCTAGGGCAGTGAAGACAAAGTGCCACTGCTCAGTTACTAGAGGAAAGGCAGTTAGCAATAAACGAATGGCTAGGGCAAAGCCCGCCGCTTTAGAACCAACGGAGAGGAAGGCAACTACTGGAGTGGGAGCTCCTTCGTAAACGTCGGGAGTCCATTGGTGAAAAGGAACTGCGGAAATTTTGAAGGCAATACCTGTAATCGTAAAGACTAAAGCAATCAAGACCCCCAAGGAAGGTTCAACTTCCAATACTGCCATCCTAGTTGCGATCGCTTCTAGTTGGGTTTCTCCTCCAGATAAACCGTACAACAAAGAGATGCCATACAAAAAGACCGCTGAACTTGCTGCACCAATCAGCAAGTATTTTAATGCTGCTTCGTTAGATCGAGGGTCACGTTTCATGTAACCCGTCATCATATAAGAAGCAATACTCAGGGTTTCTAGTGAGATAAAAATCATCACCAGCTCATTGGCCCCAGAGAGGAACATTCCTCCTAAAGTCGCAGTGAGCAATAGTCCGATAAATTCAGCTAAAGAGGTGCCAGCCTGCTGTACATAACGGATGGACATCAAAATTGTTACAGCCGCTGATAAGGCAACAATGGCACGAAAGGCCACACTTAGGGTATCGCCATTGAAGCTGCCCAGAAAAGAGATGGGATTGGCAACATCCCACTCTTTATACAGAGCAACTACACTTAGCAATAGACCCCCAATTGCCACATAGGGAGTTACTTTGGCAGAACCCCTACCAGCAACCAAATCAATTACTAAAACTAGTAAGAGGGTAATAATGACTATTCCCTCTGGCAAAATTATCCCAGCATTCAGCTGAGCAGCAAGATCGGCAAAATCCATAGGTTGTATTCGTATGGTCTATGGTTATTTTAGGTATCTAAGTTAACTTGTCTTATCATATCGGTGATGGTTGCCAGTTGGGTGATCAGCGGCAAGCTCTGATTCTAAGGTGTGGGAAGTGTGGGGAGTTTGGGTAGATGCCGTTGTCAAGGTAGCGGAGGAGCGGAGGAGCGGAGGAGCTGAGGAGCTGAGGGAGCTGAGGGAGCTGAGGGAGCTGAGGGAGCTGAGGGAGCTGAGGGAGCTGAGGGAGCTGAGGGAGCTGAGGGAGCTGAGGGAGCTGAGGGAGCTGAGGGAGCTGAGGGAGCTGAGGAAGCTGGGGGAGAAGAGAGAACTTATAATGTTTGGGCACAAAGCTCAAGAAATCCCACCCAAAATTTCGTTCACCCGGAGCGGAGGAGCGGAGGAGCAGAGGAGCGGAGGAGAAAGAATACAATTTTCTGACACCCTTGGAGTATTTCCATATATAGGTTTTTTTAGAACCATTACGCCATATATGGGAGTTGACACTCATGCACTACCTTTTAACTTGTCACCATTGCCCAATTCCCAATTCCCAATTCCCAATTCCCAATTCCCCATTCCCCATTCCCCATTCTCACAAATTGTAGTTGATGCTAAAGTAAAAACCATCGTCTTGGATATTGGTGGAGCGATCGCTTAAGTCTATTAGGGGTAAAGTAAAATCTAGGCGTAGGGTTAAGTCTTTAATGGGAGAATAGATAATACCTGTCCCTAAACCAGCTAGGAAATGCTCATTGGCAATCTGATCGGGATTACTGGGATTATTCCATACCATGCCTAAATCGACAAAAGGAGCAACTTGCAGTAAAGAGATTCCTGGTTGTCCTTGGATTAAGGTAATACGGTCTTCTACTGATAACCGCCAACCATTATCCCCCGAACGGGCTCCTTGGCGATAGCCCCTTAGGGTTTGACCTCCCCCTATGGTAAAACGTTGGGAACCTAACAGGTTATCCGGAGAGAGTTGGATATTCCCTTGGACGATTAACAGCTGTTTTGGGGTTAACTGATGGATGCGCTGAACTTGACCATTCCAACTGAAAAAACGACCATCGGGGATTGGCTCAGGATTGATGGTAGCATCTAATAAATCTAGACCAAAGTTAAACTGAGATTGCAATACCCAAGCTCCTTGGTTATCCCGACGCAGGTAATCTTGACCAAAACTCAAGACAGTGGTGCGGGTAGTACCATCTGCTTCTGCACCACTACCGAAGGCTGTACCCACATTATCAAATAGAAAAGTTTGTCCGTCGCGGTGGTTTAAACCGACAGATAAAGCGAATTCTTCAGTGAAACTGCGCTTTATTGGTTGACGTACCGAAATTTCGTAGGTTTCTGATTCCCCCTCGATACCTAATGCGTCAAAAGGAGATTGGGTAACTTCGTTGCGATCGATAGTTGTGCGTAATTGTATTGTGCCATTGAGGGCATTGAAAGGAACTAGGTAGTTAAGATCCAGGATAGTTGAGCCGCCGGTGAAGGAGCGAGTGCCGGTAGCAGTGAAGACATCTCCCACACCTATTAGGTTACGATAGCCACCGCTGATGCCAAAACGCTCTGAACCTACACTAGCAGCAGAGTAGTTATCGATAAAGGCAGAACCAAACCAGGGGGATGCTTCTTCTACATTGAGGCGGAGGATACTTTCCCCAGTTACCTCTGCTGGCTCTAAGTCTACTTCAAGATCTTCGATTAAGGGGTTAATTTGCAGTAGGCGCAGTTGGTCTTCTAGTTGATTAACATAGAGGGGAGTGTCGATTCTCTGGTTGAGGCGAGAGGTAAAGTAATTGGTATTAAAACCCCGTTGTCCGCTAATTTCGATATCAGTAATTGTCCCTTCAATGACTTCAATGGTGGCTACCCCATCGGTGATGGTTTGTTCTCTAAGTACGGCACGGGAGTTGATATAACCTTGCTCCAGGTAGAGTTGGGTAATAGCATCGGCAACCCCCCGGAGTTGGTTGAGGGTAACATTTTGTCCTGTTAAGGGTTCGATAAGGGGAGCAAAATCTTCGGGAGCAAAGACAGTGCTGCCTTCTACATTAATCTTTTGGATGGGGAAGCTAACGCTATCGGGAAGTTCAGGAGGAGTAGTGTCTTCCGGTTGGGGTAATAGAAGTTCCTCTTCAGGAGGCGGAGTGATAGGTTCAACAGGTTGGAGAAAATCTTGATTAGGGTTAGCAGGATCGGTACGTTCTTGGGGTGATTGACTGATAAGATTAAGTTCAGTAGAGTTATCATATTTTGCTGACAATACAGCAGTCTCAATCGAATAGTTGTCACCACTTTCAATAAAAGTCAATTCCTCTGTATCTCCGTCTCCCCGGGTCTCTGGATCCACGCCTTTTTCTGTAGCTACAGTAGGGGTAATTAATCCTAACAGCAGTAAGATTTTGCTCAGAATAGCTACTTGTTGAATTTTCACGTTCCTCCTTTTTCTATGTAGGGGCGCACGTCGGTGCGCCTAGGTATTGTTACTCGTCGTTTGGGTTAACCTTCCTAAACTCAACAAAATATTGCTTGAATATAAGTGTTTCTATGTAGAATTTAGTTTTGGAAGGGATGATTTTTATTGATATTACTTATTGATTCATCATGGGTAGACATAAGTTCTATTGCTTTTCAATATTGTTGGCTTTAATTATTACTACAAACAAAAAGAGAATGATCAGGATATATAGGAGGGTTTATAGGGCGTATATCGGTTGTGTATATGTAATACGTTGGTGTCTGTAATACATTGATTTATGTAATATTTGGATGTGTGCAATACGCTCCTACAAACCTGATTATTTATTTTTATTACTAATAAAGAGTAACCGGGGATTACTACTGGAAGAGAAATATTAGTTAAATTAATTTAAATTTAACTAACTCTAATGTTGGCTATTATTGGGAGATAGAAATAGTAGGGGCGCATTGCATGCGCCCTTAACGATTCGTTTATTGTGCGATCGCTTTCAGCACGCTATAGGCGATCGCTTACAACTTTTGTATTTTAGTAAAAGCGCTACTGTCGGAGGGAGCGTTTGCGTAGCAGCATAGCATTTGGATTGTATGGTACATGGCGGGAGTAGGTGAGTTATCCCCCAAATGCTTGTGCCTCTATATTTCTCAATGTTCACCAGATTGAGGACGTATGCAATCATTGGTGTCAACTTAAGTCTAGACATAACTGACTAGCTTGATTCCCTAACTCACCTTGGATTCAAATCCAAGGCTAATAGCTTAAGTCCATTAAAATAGACTAAATTTTTCGGTTTTACCTTAAGTTTAGTCATCTTTAGATGACTTGAGCTATTAGCAAGGAACTTAAGGATACTGTGGGGTGTGAATTTGACGTTAAATTGACACCAATTGTATGCAATACGCCCCTACAAGATGTCTTACTGATTTTCCTCACTTGCCACAGGTTGACAATCTTGATTCCGTTGGATTTCGGTTTCTCTTTCCTCATCTAGGTTCATTTCTTCTTCCTCTTCTTCTTCTGTATAATTGATAACTATTTCTGGGGTAGTTAGACAGGCAGACTTATCTAATTCTGAACCTTTCAATTCGTCTGAAATTGAATCCCAAATGTGGATTAACTCGGAAATGTAGTTAGCAGTAGAATCATTAATGACTGTTACTGAGGTTAGATTATTGTTGACCGTCACTGGAGTTGGATTATTGGTGACTGTTACTGGAGTAGAAGTATTAGTGACCGTCACTGGGGTTGGATTATTGGTAACAGTCACTGGAGCAGAATCATTAGTCAGGTCAAAGTTAACTTCAGTAACTCCAATAACATTAGCTCCTACTTGGTAGTTTCCAGCGATAGAGTTAGCTGTTGCAGTAGTGCTAGCTAAACCAGAAGCATCGGTAGTTAAAGAAATACTGCCAAAGTTGGCACTGGCTCCTGTATTAGGAGAATTGAGAGTGACGGTTACTCCTGAGACTGCATTACCAAATTCATCGGTAACTTCCACTTGCAAGTTATCAGCAAAAGCAGTATTTACAGTGGTGTTCTGGTTATTGCCTGTGAGAATATTTAAAATCGCCGCTGCACCAGGATTGTTGGTGAGGTTAAAGTTATCCCCGGTAAGTCCAATGGAATTTACTGCTACTTGATAGTTTCCTGCAACGGTGTTAGCAGTAGCTGTGGTAATCGCTAAACCAGAGGCATCGGTGGTTAAAGTGGTACTTCCTAAATTCGCACTGGCTCCTGTGGCGGGAGGAGTGAGAGTTACAGTAACATTTGGTACAGCATTGCCGAATTCATCGGTAACTGTCACCTGCAAGCTATTAGCAAAAGCAGTATTAACAGTGGTATTCTGATTATTACCTGCATCGATATTTAAGATAGCCGCTGCACCGGGGTTATTGGTAAGGTCAAAGTTAACTCCGGTAACTCCGGTAGAAGTTGCTGCTACTTGATAAGTTCCGGCGACGGTGTTAGCAGTAGCCGTAGTAGTAGCTAAGCCAGAAGCATCAGTAGTTAAAGTGGTATTACCTAAGTTCGTACTAGCTTGTGTGCCGGGAGGAGTGAGGGTAATGTTAATACCAGCAGCGGGAATAGCTTCATTGGCAAAGGTTTCCACCACCTGGATTTGCAAATCATTAGCAAAGTTGGTATTAACAGTGGTACTTTGTCCATCTCCTGCTACTGCAATCAAGGCAAATCCTTGAGCTTCAAAAGCACCAATATCTACTGTATTATTAATCCTGGTTGCACCTCGTGAATCTGTAAGCCCTGTTGCTTGGGCGTTATTTCCCGCATCAATAGCAGGGCTATCCGGCAAGAGGGCGTGGGTTTGAGTAGACCCACCGTAGTCTCCTAAAGGTGCTAGTCTAGGGTCGATAGGATTCATTGCGTTCCCAACAAGGGGGGGATTAGGAGTAAATTGTAATGTGGTGTCGATGCCGATGAGGTTGTTGCCATTATCAGTGATGGGGGCTAAACCAGGATCGTTTATTCCTACATCAGGATCTAAATCAGCAGCATTGTTGTCAGCAATGATGCTGTTACCAACTGTTAGATTGGCTGCATTCGCCGCATTTCCTATATTGAAAATGCCGCCACCATCATCGTTTGCCGTATTATCAGCAACAGTACTATTATTCAGGCTGACATTGGCGGCATTCGCTGCATTTCGTCCATCGTTGAAAATGCCGCCGCCTTGGTCGTTTGCCATGTTACCAGAAACAGTACTATTGTTCAGGCTGACATTGGCGGCATTTGCTGCATCTCCCCTGTTGTAAATGCCGGCGCCTTGGTCGTTTGCCACGTTATCAGAAACAGTACTATTGTTCAGGTTGACATTGGCTGTATTCGGTGCATTTGCCCTGTTATAAATACCCCCACCGTCGAAGTTTGTCGTATTATTAGAAACAGTACTATTGCTCAGGTTAACAGTGCCTATATTGAAAATGCCGCCGCCGTCGAAGTTTGCCGTATTATTAGAAACGATACTATTATTCAGAGTTAAACTGGCTGCATTGTAAATTCCACCGCCGTCGTTTGCCGTATTACCAGAAACTGTGCTATTAGTTAATGTCAGGGTTCCCCGATTCAAAATGCCCCCACCACGACTCACAATATTGAAAGCCGCACCATCAGCCACACCACTGGAAAGGGTCGTATTATTCACCTCTAACTCTGCCCCCGCTGCAATATGCAGCAAACGGAAGTTAGGCGCAGTTGCACCTCTAGCAATGGTAAAGCCCATACCATCAATCGTCAGTTTGTTACCACCGTCAGCTAGAATCGAAGGTAAACCATTCGCCCCATCGATATTATTATCCACCGCCATCAGGGTAATATCCCCTGTCAAATTAATCGTATCCGCTTCATTATTCCCATTAGCGGTAGTAATCGCAGCAATCAAACTAGCAGCATCAGTTGCAGTAAACACCTGCAACTTACCAGTAAAATCCGCTAATACCTGGGACTCAAACCCTAACCCTGTTTCAATTGTTCCCGTTTGCTTCTCAAATACCCAATCTCCCTCCAAAGCCTCACTACCAGTTAAATCTGTCGATGCCGCTACATCAGCACCAGTTAACTGGGCTAGGGAAGTAATCAACTGCTCTCCTGTAACTCCCAAAGCAGTAAAGCAACTATACAATAAGATATCAGCTCCAGCAGTTAAAGCGGCATTCCACTGCTGTAATTCCTCTTGATACTCCCCAATATTTTCCGCATCTACATAATCCCTACCTAACCAGAAATTCCCTTCATTACCTTCCGTGAGTAGGTGAATAGCACTGACTTTGCCTCCTTGATTAGCGATCACGGCTAATCTCCGAGTTACAGTATTAATACCTTCCCCTTCCTCATGGGTAACTACCTCGGAAATTGTTCCTTGCTTACCACCATAGAGGAAAGCTTGATAAGCATCTTCCCCTTGATAATCGTTAATCCCTTCATCGATAAAGGTTGTTTCTACGTTATCCCCAATCTCTTCGGGAAATAACACCACTACTGGATTATTGCTGAGTAAATCATAGTCAGTCGGTTTGACTCTTCCCGCTGCCATCAGGGTAATCTCTTCCCCATTAACCTCTCCAGCAATCACCGTGTCACCATCTGCAACTACTGTGTCACGATTGGCTAACCTAACGCTACCATCCGCCTCAACGATCGCATAATTAGCATGACTCTCTTCACTACCCCCAGTCAAATAACGGGGAATATCCACCGACTGAATACCGGTTACACTACTATTAGTCTCTCCTGCTGGTGCCGCATCTAGGACTAAATTTAATACCATCCCTGTATGGTCAAGTTTAACCTGACTCTTCCCAGGAAGCGCAGCTAAAGTAATCTCTCCTCCAGTCATTGTCCCAGTGGAAACGATACCTCCTCCTACTGCCCACAGGTTTTCCCCTGAATTAACTGCTAAGTCCGCTTCATTAATAATCCAACTAGGGTTATCCTGGTCAAAGATTAAACTTGTGGGATTACCGGTTAAGTTGCTATAGACATTAGCACCATCGGCATTAAAGTAACCATTGCCAAAACCCATCCTAGTAGCAGTAGTCACACCAAAACTACCAGGCACATCTAAACTAGCCCCTTGATTAAATACCCAACCGTTGGGATTCATTAAGTAAAGGTTGGAGTTACCCCCACTCACTTGGATTAAGCCTTGGATAACACTGGCATTTCCTCCAGTTACTCTACCTAAGATATTGTCGATTTGAGGGTCAGAGAGGAAGTTAGCAACTTCATCGGGGCTTAAGCCAAATTCCGTAAAGGAGTGGAATAAATTAGCCCCAGCTTGGGTTCCTCCTTGGATATTATAAGTATTTCCGTTATGATTAATAACAGTTCCTGTACCATCCGGTGCAGAGGTAATGGATTGAGCTGCAACGGGAGTAGTCCTCAGGTTAAGTCCCCAAAAGCAGAGCAATAGAGATAAAGCTTTGGTAAATTGATTCTTTAGTTGTTTGTGCATTAACAATAACAGTTCATCTAATGTTGGCTTGCCAAAAAGCCTCCACCTCGCTGGAGTCAGCTATTGGCGAGTTGGGATGCACAAATTGATTGAAGCTTGACTTATTCTTCGTCCTGGTTATCTATATCAATGCATATGTCTTAAGAAATGTCAAGATAATGGAAATTTAGAATTTAGAATTTAGAATTTAGAATTTTTACTTTGTCTTCTTTTTCTTCCTTTAATGTAAAAAATCTATCCTTGTGAGCCCATCTTCCCAACCTCCCCAACATTTTTTGTGGCAAGGTAGACGCTTGTGTTGTATGCAATGTAAACAAAACCATTTTGATGGCAATAGGAATCGTATAATTCCTGCAAACCAGACATAAGTTGCTGCTGCACTTGAGGTTCCTTGGGAATATAGGAAACACTATTTGCTCGACCAATTAATCCTTCTAAGTCTAACTTTTGTCGATAAGAAAAGCTGTAATACTTAACTTCTGGAAATAGATGACTTACCAACAGTGGTTCTACTGAAGTAAGACGAGACTCAGCTGGATGATTATTAGATATCCGGCGTACTAACTCACTATAACCGGCAGTAAACTTATCCTTGAGATCACGATTGTTCCATACTACTGCCAATCTTCTCATTGGCTTGAGGATACGGTGAAATTCTTGTAGGGCAGGTTGAGGATTAAACCAATGAAAAGCCTGGAAACAGGTTACCAAATCCACTGAAGCAGTTTCCAGGTTAGTTGCTTCCGCTGTCCCTTCAGTAAACTGTATCAGGGGATGGGGTTGAGCTTCCTGTCTCATAGCCGCATTTGGCTCAATTGCTACTACCTGCACTCCTGCTTCTGCCAGCAAATGAGAGGAAATTCCTGTACCAGCACCAATATCTGCTGCTAAAATTGATGAAGGCTGACCTAATCCCTCTACAATAGTAGCGATCGCGCCTTCTGGGTAACTTGGTCTATATTTCCGATAGTCCCCTGCTTGCTGAGAGAAACGACTCAAAGGATTCATCTGATGTAGGGGAATGAATTCGGAGTTAGTTTGATTCATTGGGAATCTTTTCCATAATTAACTATTTCCTGTGGATGTACTATTGTAATTCCAGTCATACCGGCAAAGTCTTTAGGGTTCAAGGTTAAAAGATGACCGAAAAAAACAAGGATACAAGCCCCCGGATTTATCCGTGGAAAAAACAAAGATTTTCTCATTATTCCAAGCCCCTGGCTTTAGACATGGGGTCAATCTAAAATCTAAAATCTAAAATCTAAAATTGATTGATCCATCGGCATAGCCTAAAGCAACTCTGTATAGGCTGGTTTTTAATTAATCCTCTATTGCTGTCGCTATCCAAATATGCAATAAGTGTGAGTTCATACCTTACAGGCGCACACCTTTGCCATTATTAATCATAATACCACCAAATCAAGAGCGATCGCCCAAGGTTGGTGGATTTGGTGTGGGAATTTCACCACCTAGTGATGAAATTTTTTCATCAAGACTGCTTTGTTGCAACGATAGTGTAACTATTCTACCAAACTTGATAATACTTCTGATAGACTAAAGTTTCATCATTCCCATAGAAGAGCCAGACAACAAGCTCAGGGAAGCTTCTGCTACAGCCAAGATTCCCTAGTTTTAAGTTTGCAATGATTCACTTCCCTCGCATCCTGTTAGGTTTGCCCTTAGTATTTTCGCTACTAACGGTTAAGAGTGCCTTAGCCCAACTGATGCCAGATAATACTCTAGGAAGAGAAAGTTCTGTAGTTGAACCCCTCAACCAACTCGATGAGGAAATTAATGGTGGAGCAATCAGAGGGGAGAATTTATTTCATAGTTTTCTTGAATTCAATGTTGGTGCAGGAAAAGGGGTGTATTTTGCTAATCCTATAGGAATAGAAAACATTCTCTCTCGTGTTACTGGCACTAATCCTTCCTACATTTGGGGTAGGTTAGGAGTGTTAGGGGATGCCAATTTGTTTTTACTCAACCCCAACGGTATTTTCTTTGGTCAAAATGCAACCTTAGATATTAATGGCTCATTTCTCGCCACAACTGCTGATGCCATTCAACTGGGGAGTCAGGGATTGTTTAGTGCCAATGAACCCCATAAGAGCAGTTTACTTGCTGTTGAGCCAGGAGCTCTATTTTTTAACCAGGTAGCTAATCAATCAGGAACTATTGTCAATGCCGGAAATTTGACAGTGGAACCAGGAGAGAATTTAACGCTAGCGGGGGGTATTATCAGTAATACCGGACAACTAAGAGCAGCAGGAGGACAAATTACTGTAGCTACAGTGTCTAACAACCAACAACAAACAACCAATAACAAACAACCAATAGTAGGAACTGTTACCATTTCCGGTATTATTGATACCTCTAATTCAGAAAATGGACAACTTGGAGGTACAGTACAAGTATTAGGGGACAAAATTGGTTTATTGCAGAGTGCTCAAATTAATGCCTCCGGTGATGCTGGTGGTGGTACGGTATTGATTGGGGGGAATTACCAAGGTCAAGGAACATTACCCCAGGCTGAGGCAACCTATGTTGCTCCTGAAGTGACCATCAATGCAGATGCGATTAATACTGGTGATGGTGGTTTAATCGTAGTTTGGGCTAATGAATCGACCCGTGCCTATGGTAAATTCAGTGCTCAGGGTGGGATAGCTGCTGGTAATGGTGGACTAATCGAAACCTCCGGGTTGACTTTTCTAGATGTCTCCGGCATTAAAGTCGATGCTACTGCCACTAATGGCTTCCCTGGAACCTGGTTAATCGACCCCCGCAATATTACCATCCAGAATACAACTACGGCGAATGGCAATTTTAGTAGTACCAACCCTAATATTTTCACTCCCGGAGCTGACAATGCAGTAGTTAACACCCAAGATATTGCCACTCAGCTGAATGCTGGAACCAATGTCACTATTACTACAGGAAGCACTGGTACTCAGGAAGGTAATATTACGGTTGCCGATAGCATTACCAAAACTGCTGGTGGTGTAGCAACCCTAACCCTGGCCGCTGCAAATGACATTATTGTCAACAGTGGGGTAGAAATTACCTCTAATAGTAATGCTCTCAATTTATCCCTGACAGCAAATAGTGATAATGCTGGTGGCGGTGATGTGGTTATGACTAATGGAGTAATTCAAGCCAACAGTGGACAAGTTGCGATCGCTGGTGATTCAATTTTGCTAGAGGGCACTACTATTGCTAGCGACACAACGGGAAGTAACGATGGTGGTGCAATTACCCTCGCTGCGGCTAACTCGCTTTCCTTGCTCAACAACTCTCAAATTACGAGTAATACCAGTAATGATGGCAATGCGGGAAGAATCGAACTCACTGCCAACTCGATTTCGTTAGTCAATAACAGCGATATCAACAGCGGTACGGAAGTTGGTAGTACGGGTAATGCTGGAGCAATTACCATTATTGCCGACTCTTTAGTAGCAAACAACGGTAGTGGTGCTGGTACTAATACTAACGGTTCCGGTATTGGTGGACAACTCAACATTACAGTAGAGGGATTACTCTCCATTGAAGATAGCAGTGGTTTCGGTAGTGATACCTTTAGCGATGGTAATGCAGGAGAAATTACCATCCAGGCTGGTAGATTCTTAGTAGCTAATGGCAGTGGTGCTGGTACTAATACTACTGGTGCAGGTAATGGTGGACGCATTACGATTTATACCCAAGAGATGTCACTGCTACAGAGTGGTTTTGGTAGCAATGCCTTCAGTGATGGCAATGCGGGGGAAGTCACCATCCATGCTGATAGATTTGTGATGGACCAAAGCGGTGTTGGTACTAATACGAGAGGTCAAGGTAATGGGGGTCGCATTACCATCAATGCGGTCGAGTTGTTGATGCGGGATAGTGGTTTGGGTAGCGAAGCTTTCAGCGATGGCAATGCAGGAGAAATTACCATCAATGTTGGCAGATTGTTGATGGATGAGGGAACCGATATGAGCACTAACACTGGAGGTGCAGGCAATGCCGGAATTATCACCATCGATGCGGAAGAAGTGTTGCTGCGAGGAAATAGTGAATTTGCCAGCAATGCTAGAAGTAATAGCACAGGCAATGCCGGAGAAATTAGACTAAATGTTCGTTCTTCTCTGACTTTAGACAACAGTAATATTGGTACAGGTTCCCAAGGGGAAGGCAAAGCGGGAAATATCTCTATTACTAGCCAAAACTTGTTACTCAACCAAGGTGCAATCACTGCAGAATCGACTCAAGCTGGAGGCGGTGATATCACTATCGATGCCAATAATATCCGTCTGCGCAATAGCAGTTTGATTAGCAGTAGTGTGTTTGATGGTACTGGCGGCGGTGGTACCATCACGATTAACTCTTCTACCTTTCTTGCCCTAGAAGATAGCGATATCCTGGCTAATGCGGATCAAGGGGCAGGAGGTAATATCACCATCAATTCCGAAGCCTTCTTAGCTAACCTGTTTACCAGTGGTCGAACTTTAGCTGTAGGTTCCAATCCAGGTAACTTTGACCAGTTTCGCGGCAATGGTCGTGTTGATATCTCCGCTATCTCCCAAAACCCCAATACTGACCTTACTGGTACAATTACCATACCAGATTCTTCCTTCCTACAACATGACCTCTCCCTACTCTCAGAGAAATTCATCGATCCTGAACAAGCGATCGCTAACAGTTGTCTAACCGATTCTAAAATAGAGCAGGGTAGTTTCACCGTAACCGGTACTAGCGGTTTACCTCCTACTCCCAACAATGCTTTTAGCAGTCAGTATCGCCTCAGGGGAGTACAGCCAGTTAACGAAAACAGGGTTGGGGAAACGAGTCAGCAGACGCAGAGAATAGAAAATTCCCCCAACCGCCGTGAGGTGACAGAAGTAGTAAGAGCTAGTAATACCTTACCAATCCCCCATTGGCAATTAGGTGATCCGGTAATTGAAGCTCAGGGTATGCTGGCAACAGCTGATGGTCGGATTTTACTGGGTAGTGCTCCCCAGTTAACCGCAATGGATAGGGCTTGCTGAATAAGTAGGACAAGGAGGACAAGGAGGACAAGGGGGACAAGGAGGACAAGGAGGACAAGGGGGACAAGGAGGACAAGGAGGACAAGGAGGACAAGGAGGACAAGGGAGACAAGG
>JAAHFP010000089.1 GCA_010672925.1 Symploca sp. SIO1C2
TCACTGCCCCATAAAACACATTTTGTTCTTCAATATGGGAGAGGGCAATTAATTCCACTGCTAACTGGGTAAATCCTCTAGTCAGGTCATCTTTTTTGGCTTCAATAACTAGTAAATTGTTGGTTGAGCGCAACAAATAATCCAGATTACCCTTGAGCCAATTATTGACATTTAAAGGATATTCAATGCGCATTTGACATTGGGCATAAATAACGACTTCTAGCATGATGGGTGATACCAGGGTTTCTCTTCGGGCAGTTTCATTGCTGAGGCTGATAAAAGGCAAAAAGGTTCGGATTTTTTGCTTGAGTTCTGGTAAACTTGCTAGTTGGTGATTTGTTTGGGGTAGAGATAATTCAGCTCTGGTAAGAGAATAGTTCAACTCAGCTAAAATATCATCAGCCTCATAGGGTAACTCGAAGTAAGACCGAAAGGTGTAAGACTGATCTTCTTGGAGGATTTTGATTTTTGCCATAGCCGATGAGAATGGAGAATTGAGAATTGAGAATTGGGGATTGATTGGTTGCGATCGCGTCTATAATAGTAGAGATATTGATTAGATTATCTTTGGGGAAGTTGCAAGTGGTAAATCCCTAAAACCGAACACCTAAAACCTAACACCTAAAACCTATTCTTGCTCTCGTAGCGCTGTTTCAATTTCTTCTGGGTGTGCTTCTGCATAAGCCCAAACATTTACTAAGTCAGCTGCACTCAAATGAGGATAAAACTTGAGAAGTTCAGCATCGTTAGAACCTTGACGGCTTAAACTCACTAGCAACCAAACGGGAATACGAGTATTGGTAATACAGGCATCACCACCACATACTCCAGGGGTCTTGGTAATTCCTGGTGAGCCCTTTTTTAAAGTCTGGGTTAATATACTTATCGCTTGAGCTTTCTGTGCCGGAGTTAGGGCAAGAAGTTCGGTTGCTAACTCTTGGATGGTCATGGGAATTTAGAATTGGGAATTGGGAATTGGGAATTGGCGATTACGTCTCTAATAGTACAGATATGGCAATCGCCAAGGCGGTTAGGACAATATCAAATGCTGAAACCTTTACCTGTTAACTTCTTTCCTTGGAGCCTAGCCTGCGGCAACAGCTTTGCCGAACTGCCCTCTGCCCTCTGCCTTTTGTTATATTACTTATATTATCTTTGAGGACGTTTAACTCTAATTAAGCGATCGCTCAATTTTTCTTCATTGGATAGAGCATTATCAATTCTCCATTAGCCATTAGCCATTATTAATTTGGATTGTATAATAATCCAAAGAAGCTGTACCCTTGCCCTGACGCCAGATGCTATCAGCTTCCCAAGCACCATTTTCCTTAGTGCGGCGGCGGGTGCGCACAGTTAGTTGATCTGGCTCAAATTGCAGTAAGTTGTATTGCCAGGGAGTTGCGGTGACTAATTCTTGGGTGGGTGCGCCGAAGGTTCCGGCACAAATTTGGTCGAGGTTTCGCCCATCTTGGCTCATATCGTAGCGGTAATTGCTGGTTTTGGCTTCGTGGATATGGCCGTGGAGGAAGAAGCGGAATCCAGCGACGGCGAGTTGATCTAGGAAAGCGGTATCGGCGATTCTGTCTTCGTAGGCACTGGTGAGGGGATGATGCCAAACAGCGATTTTTAGGCAGTTGTCGTAGTCTCGGTTGCGGCGAATTTCGGTGAGGGCATTGCTGAGAGTATTCATATTGATACTGGCGCGGGATTTGTAGTGATGATCCAGTTGCCAAGCTGAGTTTAGTCCTAGGAAGAGGAGGTTTTGCTGTGGGAGGTGGTAGAGGATGCCCTGTTGGTCGTATTCTTGGGGATAGGGTTGGTTGACTATCGCTTGGTAGAATTTGCTGAAGTTGATAAAACGCTGTTTGTATGCTGTTTCGTCTCGGACTCGGACTACGGTGTCATCTACTTTGATATAGTGACCTTCTTGAAGTTCTCCTTCGTAGTCTTCTAGGTCAACTAGTTGGTAAGCCTTTTTTGCCTGTTTCCAGTTGAGGTCGTGGTTACCAGGGACTATGATAATTTGTTCTGGTTCTAGGGGGAAGTCTTGGCGGAGATTGTGGAGAAACTGTTCAGCGGCTTGGTATTCTTCGGGGGTGGAGTAGTTGGCGATATCGCCGGAGAGGATAAGGGCATCTAGCTGAGGGATATCGAGTTCGTTGCGGAGGTCTTCTGCTAGTTGGTTTGACCAGAGGGTAGCCTGGTTAGGGGTGGTAATGTGGAGATCCGAGAGGTGGAGGATGTACATTTGTTGAGTTGATGGGATATAGGGTTGAGGTTCTGGGGTAGGAATTGGTTGGATGAGGGTAGGGTTGTAGAGTTGGTAGCGTTGTTGAATTTGCTCAAGTGTTCTTATTGCGTAGTTGAGTGTGAATCCTCTATTAGCAGTAACAAAGTTTTCCTGTTTCAAGGCTTGAACTAACTGGTTAATTGCCGCTCCTGTTCCAATTTTATCCAAGGCTTGAGCTACATTCCTACGTACATCATATTCTTTATCTTGGAGAGATTGAATAAGAGCCGAAATTGCTGCTCCTGTTCCAATTTCACCTAAGGCGACCGCTGCATTTCTACGTACATCATATTCTTTATCTTGCAGAGCTTGAATAAGAGCCGGAATTGCCGCTTCTGTTCCAATTTTTCCCAAGGCTTCAGCTGCATTCCTACGTACATAGGAGTCTTCGTCTTGGAGAGATTCAATCAGATCCGAAATTGCTGCTTCTGTTCCAATTTTACCTAGGGCGAACGCTGCACTGCTACGTACAAAGTCGTCTTCATCTTGAAGAGATTGAATAAGAGCAAGAATTGCTGCTTCTGTTCCAATTTTACCTAAGGCGACCGCTGCATTCCTACTTACAAAACTGTCTTCATTTTGCAGAGATTGAATAAGAGCTGGAATTGCTGCTTCTGTTCCAATTTCACCTAAGGCGACCGCTGCATTCCTACTTACAAAACTGTCTTCATTTTGCAGAGATTGAATAAGAACTGGAATTGCTGCTTCTGTTCTAAATTTTCCCAAGGCTTCAGCTGCATTTCCACGTATATGATAGGGTTCATCTTGGAGAAATTGAATCAGAGTAATAATTGCTGCTTCTGTTCCAATTCTTTCCAAGGCTTGAGCTGCATAACTACGTACATAATAGTGTTCATCTTGGAGAGATTGAATAAGAGCCGGAATTGCCTCTTCTGTTCCAACTCTTCCCAAGGCTTGAGCTGCATTCCTACGTACAAAGTCGTCTTCATCTTGGAGAGATTGAATAAGAGCCGGAATTGCTGCTTCTGTTCCAACTCTTCCCAAGGCTTGAGCTGCATTCCTACGTACAAAGCCGTTTTCATCTTGGAGAGATTGAATAAGAGCCGGAATTGCCGCTTCTGTTCCAACTCTTCCCAATGCTTGAGCTGCATTCCTACGTACATCATAGTGTTCATCTTGGAGAGATTGAATCAAGGCCGGAATTGCCGCTTCTGTTCCAACTCTTCCCAATGCTTGAGCTGCATTCCTACGTACATCATAGTCTTGATCTTGGAGAGATTGAATCAGAGCAAGAATTGTTGCTTCTGTTCTAATTTTTCCCAGGGCATAAGCTGCATTCCTACGTACATAATCCTCTTGATCTTGCAAAGCTTTAATCAGAAGTGGAACAGCACTCTCAGACTTTGTTATACCCAAAAGCCGAATCTTGAGCAATTGAGGAATTTCCAACCCAGTTACTAAACCTACCGTTTGCTCCTGAAACTTCGGTTTTACTGCCCCTGCCAACCTTGCTCCTAATCTCCAATCCACCTCTAAGGCTAGCTTCACCACTCCCACTGCCTGTGCTTCATTTTCCACTAACTCCAACATTAGTGCTAGAGGTTCTGTCCACTTGAGATAATTGAGATACTCCCGTTTCAATTCCTCATCACTGATACCTAATCCCCCTTCCCTACTGAAACTACCATCTACATACATCTGTTGCTCAATCTCAGAGTGCTGCATTTTGCCCCCCAGCCCCCAATTCTGGGGGAGCCCGGAGTCAAAGTCCCCCAGAATTGGGGGATTTAGGGGGCTAGATTGTCTGGAGGTATAGATTAGAGGATTTGGATTTGTATATACACGGTAGCCTTGTGGGAGAGGTTTTGGGCAAGAAGTCAACAACTTCAACAAATATTCCGCTGTATAATACTCTTGAAGCAATTGATGGGGAAACTCAATCAACTCCCCTGCTCTAAGTTGAATCAAGTGGTGTTTTAGTAAACCATCCAACCAACCTAGGGCGCAATTCTCTGGATGAGCCACCTTCCCTTGCAAAAACTCTATCAGCACAGCTTCCCCTTGCTCCTTGGGAATCGCTACTTGCAACTGGGTTTTCCCTTCTCCACAAGTCATCACCCAGGCTAACTTCTCCAACATCGGCTTCCACCAGCGGCGAGAATCTTCGGAAACGACGGCATCTTGTTTGTGCTTGCGGCTATAAATCTGTGTGAATTGGCGAAACACCGAACCCAAATTAGCTGGCACTTTGTTGTCGTTTTGAGCAAATACTGAACAAAGCATCATCAACAATAGGGGTGTTTCTCCAAACTCCCGCAACCGACTACCCAACTGCCTCAACATCTGCTCCCCCTTCTGTGGCAGATATTTGTGGACAAATTGCTGCATTTGCTTCTCACTCAGGGGTTGCATTTCCAGCTTTTTGGTAATATCCAAGTCACCCCCTACCCCCAAATCCCGTGTAGTGAATACCATCGGCGTCGTCTTCTGGTAATTCCGCCGAAATGAAGACAAGTCCTGCCGCGCTGTGGGAGAAGGCAACTCATTCAACCCATCTACCAGCAGCAGCAATTGTCCCTCTCTCAACCAATTTTTGAGTATTGAGCCATTTACCTCCAACTCAGGTTGATGCCGTTGTAAGAAATCTTGGATTAAATCCAGGATTGAGGTACGGTAGTAGCGAAGTTCCACCAGTACAGGAATTTTCCTTCCTTTATTCCCCTCTCCGCGCCTCCGTATCTCTGAATTTTCCAATAACAACCGTTTTAATGCCGTAGATTTACCGGAACCAGGTTTGCCTACTAATAATACATGTTCCTCTGCATACTTCCTCAGTCCTTCTAACACTCCCAATCTCTCAATACGCTCTTTTTCTTCCTTATTCTCCCTATCCCTTTTCTCCTCTTCTCGTTCAACTGTCTGCACCATCAACTTAAAATCAAACAGCAGTGGCATATTTTCCTGCTGCTGTTGCTCTTTTCCCACCACCTCTGTCAAGGTGTAAACTTTCCACCATCGGACATAATCGGTATCGGTGCAGATTGATTGTAAATAATTGCTCCAATCTGGCATGGGTGGTAGGTGGTAGGTGGTAGGTGGTAGGTGGTAGGTGGTAGGTGGTAGGTGGTAGGTGGTAGGTTGTTAGAGCGATCGCTTGCCTTGGATAAATTTGGTGGTGCGTTACGCTTCACTTCGTTACACTAACACACCCTACAATCGACAGGGTTTTCGCTGAAACCTTGTCATGGCCTATTTTTGAATTTTGAATTTTGAATTTTGAATTGCGCGTAGCGCTATATTAGGTAGTTAGAGCGATCGCTAATTACTACATTATCTCAATAATTGCATCAACCTACCAGGGGTAAGACAGGCTAGAAGCCTGTTCCACTTAGTAAGATAGGCTATTACAAAATAGCAAAAAGTCCCCCTTTTTAAGGGGGATTTAGGGGGATCAACAATTTACCCCATAACAGAGAAAACTGCTGTAAAGGTTAACTTGAATTATGCGATTGCGTATGACTTATCAGAGACAATTGGCTGCATTAACAGCAGCATTAATTAGTGGAGTAAAACCAACATCACCCGCATTCCTCATATCTACATCCGCCAAACTTTCTACCTCCAATGTGCTCCCATTATTGGTTAGTAGATAATTTGTACTGCTATTATTATTATTCAAGTTTATACAAAGACGACCTCCAGTAATTGCAATTCCAGATAATCCGAATAACAATATATTATTTGGATGGTTGTCTGTTAGAGTATTGAGCTGGATATCAGTATTAATTTGTGCAGTACCAGCAGCATTGATGAAAATTCCTTCTAAACCATTTCGGCTGATACTGGGGTTATTTGCAATTGTCAGATTCGCATTTCCACCAACCGCCGTAACATTAATACCTTGTTGGACTTGATTTTCGATCGTATTGTTGCTGATAGTAGCATTGTTCAGTTGGGATGTACCACCATTGCCACTAATGGCTGTGGTTAATTCTCCTTGACTGATTTGGATACCGTCGTCTCTATTGCCGATAATCCTATTGTTATTAATATCTAGGCGATTGACGATAGCATTTCCTTCCAAAAAGACTCTGATGCCATCACCACGGATCTCATTAGAAGTAGAATTGGCGGTATCAATCCCATTATTTTCCACGATATTGTCAGAAATGGTAATATCGGCTCTGGGAGGAGCGGTAACGGGAAGATTACCAGTAGGCTCTCCTATAATCATGACGATGCCATTTTCAAAGTTATCCCTGATTTGATTACCCTCAGCAATGGTGAGGTTAAGTCTCCGATTAATATGGGTAACAAAGATACCTTCTCCTGTGGAAAATTCACCGTTGTTGGCATCACCGATAGCACCAGAAGTACCAGTAACGGTGTTACCAGTGATGGTTACTAGATCCCGAAGGTTGGTTAGGGCAATACCATGACTGCCACTATTCAAGACTTGATTATTGTTAATGGTAAGATTGAGTCGATCGATCGCATTGCCCACAAGAATCCCCTGTCCTGTCGGTAGTCGGGATTGGATGACTGCTACGGTTGAATCCAGGGCTGCTTGATTATTAAAATCATTGATATCGTTAATGGCAGTAAAAGCTGAAAAGTCTAGGTTGGTCAAATTATCTTGGTTAAAAACTGCTAACTTGCCACGAGTATCAGTAATACGGTTGTTCTCAATTGTAATCGTACCGTTAATCTCGGTGAGCAAAATACCTTGATTGATGTTCCGCAGTATCCGATTATTGGCAATATTTAGCACCACTTCCCCTCTTCTGCGATCATTGGTAAAAACGATCCCTTGTCCAGTGGGAAAGCCAAGATTAGTAACAGGGAGGAGCATTTCTTCCCTGGTATCCCTAATCTCGTTATTGGTAATGTTGATTTCCCCCAGCAAATTAACCAAGGAAATACCCCGGCTGGTATTCCGCCTCAGATTATTATTGTCAATGGTGAGGTTAACGGTTTGTAGTCTATCGTTATGGAAAGCGATACCCTGTCCGGTAAACAGCTCACTATTACTCGGATTGATATTATCGATATTACCGGCAGTACCAGTGGTATCAAAAATATCGTTGTTGGTAATCGCGATCGCACCTGATAGATTAGTTAAGGAAATACCTTGATTGGCATTACCTGTAATCTGATTCCCAGCAATGTTCAGGTTAACTGCCCCTACTGTGGTGTTAAGGAAAGCAATACCCTGTCCACTGGCTAGGTAACTATTTTCGGGATTAATGGTATCAATATTACCATCAACACCAGTAGTACCAGTGATTTCGTTATCGGTAATTTCAATAGTACCAGTAGCCTCAAATAGTCCAATTCCTTGTCCTGTTGGAGGATTATCTCTAGTTGGATTCCCTGGCAACACACCAACAGTATCCCTAATCCTATTATTGGCAATTGCTACAGTGCCATCCACCTGTCGCAGGAGAATGCCTCGATTTTGCCCTCGATTAATCTCGAAATCAGAAATAGCGATCGCTCCGATACTATTTTCTACTAAAATACCCTCGGCTTGGGAATCGGTAATCTGACCATTAGCTAAACTCAGGTTACCGGTAATACCATTGAGGGTAATACCATTAGTTGAGGAATTGCTGCTTGTCAGACTACCACCGGTGAAGGTAAGGCTATGAATATTAGTTCCCACTAACGCTGGCACACTATTCCCTGTTAGATTAGTGTTAGTTAAAGCAATAGTCCCTGTGGTATTTTCCACAAATAAAGCTGCTTCAGAGGAACTAGTAATACTGCTATCCCGAATCGTGACAAAATCCAGATTCCTGGCAATAATACCAGGGCCATTATTACTAGTTAGATTAAATCCCGATAGTACCGATTGATCCTCCATCGTGATCGTACCGGTAAAGTTCGTCAGCTGCCCACTGTTAGAAAACGGCAGTGCCACTAATCCCAACTGCTGGGTATCAATCTCCTGCAATACCCCGGCGGATAATAACTGTACTTTAGCGGGAATGGTAATCGGACCCGTATCTCCTGAAGCTGCTCCCGATCGCACATATATTATATAGTTACCATCAGACTGAGCAACCCCTACTCCTTCTTGCACCGTAGCAAAGGGACTTTCAAAGGTTCCATCACTATTACCCCCCTCCGTCACATGGACAAATACCCAAGGTTGTCCCGTAGCGGGATTAGTGGCGGTTACCGTAGATGGTCCAGTAAATGTCTCCGACTCTACTTGCTGGTCTACTACAATTGAAGCAGTACGAGATACCGATTCTCCCATCCTTGCCCAAATTGATTCCGGTTCTTTTCGATAACCAGCAGGACGAGTACCGGGAAAAGTTCCCCCTACAGTAAACAGGATATTTGTACCAAATAGGTCATCATGCTGTAATCCTAAGCCTAGATTGAGGTAATCTGTAGGTTTGACTTCTACCCTTAGTTTCCCTCCTACAGTATTGGGAGAACCGGAAGCATCGTAATAGTATATTCCCCCATAGCCTCGCACTTCTCCCCCATTGGCAAATTCAGTAATCTTTGCCCCCACTTCCAAATCCAATCCACTCATTGCTGCTTCTTGGATAGTCGTGGTTTGGAAGGTGCTGTTTCCTGGTATTAATAAAGAATTGCCCTGAAAAAAAGGAGCTCCCGTCTGTTGGAAGTTACTCTCCACCGTATTGCTAGCCACTACCTGACGAGTATCTCCCACAGGGATATAACCATTGAGGCGAAGGTCCCAAATTTCTCCTAAGCTTTCCAATCCCAACCCTATCTGATTGAAGGTACTGTCCCCAGTATCCCGGTTATCGTAACCAAGATAGCCCCCAAAGGTGCGGTTCAATTCTGGGTTAAAGGTACGGTAGCCTACCAGGACATTACCCCCCAGATTAGCACCATTATCCAATAACAAGCGGCCTTCCAAGAAGAGCAAGTCCTTACCAGGATTCTGCAATAAGGGAACAAAACCTTCAAAACGACCAAAGCCATCATGACCAGCAGCTGAACTATTATAACCAGCCCCTACACGAGGAGTGATTTCTAGGTCAGCAGCAGAACCCGTTGTTTGAGGAGGAACAGTTTCTGCCTCTGTTGTCTGTGCAGCGATGGTATAAGGGAACATCCCAGCTACGAGGATGCCGAGGAAGATTGTTTGTGCTGCTTTGATCATTAGATTTAGAAGGTTTTATTATTCAAGCAGTTAATCCACCCGATAACGTAAAAATTCCAGCGAGGGACTAACTCTATGCAAACTCAGCCTACCGTCTCGGAACATTTGTCGCCTGAATTAGCACAAATCTTTTTAGAAGGATTACCCCAAAACATTCGTAATGGCCTAGAAATGAGAGCGAAAAGTATGAACTATCCAGTTTGGGCAGTCATTGAAATGGCGATTGCTGGCTATCTCGATTCAGAAGCCCTATCTTTCGTCGATTGCAAGCCTAGACTGGACTAGTCTATGTACAGGTAATCAGTAACCTGAAGCATAAGCACAAAAGAAACCGTACTATTTTCCTTATGGAGATTATAGCGCGATCGCATCCTCTAATAATCGCTTCTAGATTGTAGTGGGAGCATCTTGCTCCCTAAAATATAGCGCTACGCGCAATTCTAAATTCTAAGTTCTAAATTCTAAATTCTTTATACCCGCTCCTACAAATGTTTTACCAGGGTAATGACATTACAGGCGCACACCTATCCTATTATCAAGTAATAGTAGCAAACAATAAGCGTAATTGCAAGAGGAAAAAGAATTTGCGATCGCGATTATTCAAATGCTACGGAGGGGTAAAACAGGCTAGAAGCCTGTTCCACAGGAGTAGTAAGATAGGCTAGATTAAGCATAAAAATTGAATTATGCGATCGCTTGCTGCTTAGAACCCCGACTTCTTAAATAAGTCGAGGATCTAGGCGTATTATTATCAGGGACAATTTGGCACACCGATTAAAGCCCCTATCATTGTAACCGGACCCATGCCGCCAGGATTTATGGGATTGACAACTAGCAATGTGCCCCCTATTGGCATAGCATTATTACTTAGTAGATAATCCGTATTGCTATTATTAAAACTCAAATTTAAGCAAATATTACCTAAAGCTCCAGGATTTGCTTCTAAGGCATTTCCACCATTCCCTGTTAGAGTATTCATTTGAACATCAGCAATAATCCGTCCCAGAGTCACCACATTTCCGAGGAATATGCCCTGTTGGATATTTTGGTTGATGGTGTTGTTGCTAATAGCAGTAGTAATCTGTGCCAAACCATCAGCAGTGACCTGGATACCGTCATCTCGATTTCCGGTAATCATATTATTACTTATGTTGAGGCTATTGACTACAGGGTTGCCGTTGGCAATGATTCTGATGCCATCACCACGAATATCATTAGACATAGAATCGTCGGTATCAACCCCATTATTGGTCAATCTGTTCCCGTCAATAGTAATAGCTGCGGTAGCACCGGTCAGACCACCAACGAGATCTCCTACTACTACAACTATTCCGTCTTCAAAGTTATCACTAATTTGATTATCCTCGGAAATAGTCAGGTTAAGATTCTCATTTGCATGGATAGCTAAGATTCCTTGTCCTGTGGAAAAGGATACATTGTTATTAACAAAAGCACCGGAAGTGCCAGTGATCGTGTTACCAGTAATCGTGACTGTATCATCGGGAAGATCGTCTAAGGCAATACCTTGAGAATGGTTGTCTCGTATCTCATTACCGTCAATGGTAAGGTTGAGGGTATCGGGAGCATTGGCAACTACAATCCCTTGACCCGTGGGTAAATCCGAAGCGATAACTCCTGCCATTTCATCTAGAGCAGCTTGGTCACTAAAATCATCAATATTAGTAATACTAGTGAGAGTAGAGAAGTCTACCGCAGCAAAGTCATTGATGTTGATAATAGCTAAATTTCCCCTAGTCTCGGTAATCATGTTGCTATTAATCCCCACAGTACCGTTAATATCTGTAAGTAAAATACCTTGATTGAGGTTGCGCAGTATCCGGTTATTGGAAATCGTTAGATTAACATCCCCTGAATCATTGGTAAAGGCAATTCCTTGTCCAACGGGAAAAGCAGTAGAAGCACCATCAAAGGGAATTGCTCCCTGGGTATCGCTAATCTCATTATCATCAATGGTGACTTGACCGAGTAAATTAACTAGGGAAATGCCCCTACTGGTATTATTATTCAGAGTATTACGGGCAATAGTCAGGTTGACGTTTTGTACGGTATCGTTATTGAAGGCAATACCCTCTCCGGTAAATAGCTCACTATTATTAGGATTACCGTTATCGACATTACCGGTAGTACCACTGGTATTGAAAATAGTATTGTCGGTAATCACGATCGTACCTGAAAGGTTACCTAAGGCAACACCTTGATTGGCATTATCAGTAATCGCATTATCGGCAATATTCAAGTCAACTTGTCCTGCGGTATTGTTAAGGAAGGCAATACCCTGTCCACTTGCCCGGTAACTATTATCGGGATTAATAGTATCAATATTCCCAGCAAAACCAGTAGTACCAGTAATTTGGTTACTTGTAATGCTAACTATACCAGTTAGATCAAACAAAGCAATTCCCTGGCCTGTAGGGGGATCAGCAGCAGTGGGAGTTGCCGGGGACAGACCAACAGTACCGGTAATAGTATTGTTACCAATCTCGACAGTGCCGTTAACTTGTTCTAAGATAATCCCTCGATTTCGTGCCTGAGTAATCTGGTTATTGGTTAGGGCGACATTAGCCAGGTTTGTTCCCGCAATACCACTGCTACCGGAATTAGTAATCTCAAAATCAGAAAGCGCGATCGCACCAGTACTATTTTCTACTAAGATGGCTTCGGCTTGGGAATTGGTAATTGTCCCATTCGCTAAACTCAGATTTCCGGTAATGCCATTGAGGGTAATACCATTAGTTGTGGAGTTATTACTCGTCAGGCTACCGCCAGTGAAGCTAAGGTTATTAATATTGGTTCCGACTAAAGCTGCTACACCTTCCCCTGTTAGGTTACTGTTAGTTAGAGTAACGTCTCCTGTGGTATTTGCTAATGATAGAGCTGCTCCACCGTTACTGACAACAGTGCTACCCTGAATTGCGATCGCGCCACTACTATTTTGGAGTAAGATACCCTCAGCAGTGGAACCACTAATTTGAGCATTAGCTAAATTCAGGCTACCGGTAACATTACTGGCTGCAATGCCATTACCCTGAGGGTTAGTGATGATAATGGGGATAGTGGTAATATCCAATGCGCCACTGACACCATCGAGGGTAATACCATTAGTTGTGGAGTTATTACTAGTCAGGCTACCGCCAGTGAAGCTAAGGCTATTAATATTGGTTCCCACTAGGGCTGGTGCGCCTTCCCCTGTTAGGTTACTGTTAGTTAGACTAACTGTTCCCGTGGTATTGGCCAAGGAAAAAGCTGCTCCACCGGTACTGGTAACATTACTATTTTGAAGTGCGATCGCGCCAGTACTATTTTGGAGTAAGATACCCTCGGCAGCGGAACCACTAATCTGAACATTCGCTAAATTCAGACTACCGGTAACATTACTGGCTGCAATGCCATTACCCTGAGGATTGGTGATGATGATGGGGATAGTGCTAATATCCAATGCACCGCTAACCCCATTTAAGGTAATACCATTAGTTGTGGAATTACTACTAGTCAGGCTACCACCAGCGAAGGTAAGGTTATTAATATTGGTTCCCCCTAGCGCGGGCGCACCATTTCCTGTCAGATTAGTATTACTTAGGGCAATAGTTCCTGTGGTATTTTCCAATAACAGAGCCGCTTCAGAGGAACTAACAATATTACTATCCCGAATTGTGACAAAACTGAGATTCCTGGCGGCAATACCAGGGCCATTGTTACTGGTAAGATTAAATCCCGACAGTACCGACTGATCTTCCATAGTGATCGTACCGGTAAAATTGGTTAGCTGCCCACTGTTAGAAAACGGCAGTGTGACTAAACCAAACTCCTGAGTATCAACCTGTTGCAATACTCCTGCTGACAATAACTGTACTAAGGCAGGAATCGTAATGGGACCAGTATCCCCCGAAGCTGCTCCCGATCGTACATATACTATATGGTTACCATCAGACTGAGCAACTCCTACCCCTTCTTGTACTGTACCGAAGGGACTTTCAAAGGTACCATCGCTATTGCCTCCCTCTGTGACATGAACAAATACCCAAGGTTGTCCTGTCGCAGGATTGGTTGCCACAATATTAGACTGTTCAGTAAAAGAGACTGACTCTACTTGCTGGTCTACTACAATATAGGCAGTACGAGATACCGATTCTCCCATCCTTGCCCAAACTGATTCTGGTTGATCCTGATCTTGGCGATAACCAGCAGGACGAGTACCGGGAAAAGTTCCCCCTACAGTAAACAGGATATTTGTACCAAACAGGTCATCGTGCTGTAAACCGAAACCCAGATTGAGGGAATCTGTAGGTTTTACTTCTACCCTAACTTTCCCTCCCACCGTACTTGGAGAACCAGAAGCGTCATAATAGTAGACTCCCCCATAACCTCGCACCTCTCCCCCATTCGCAAACTCAGCTATTTTCGCTCCCAACTCCAAATCCAATCCACTCATCGCCGCTTCCTGGATTGTGGTGCTACGGAAGATTCTTTCTCCTGACAATAACAAGGAGTTACCTTGGAAAATCGGAGTACCTACTGCTTGAAAACCTGTATCAAAAGTACTACTAGCCACCACCTGACGAGTATCTCCCACAGGGATATAGCCATTGAGACGCAAGTCCCAAATTTCCCCCAAGCTTTCTAATCCCAACCCTATCTGATTGAAGGTGCTATCCCCAGTATCCCGATTATCGTAGCCAATATAACCACCAAAAGAGCGGTTCAACTCTGGATTAAAGGCACGATATCCCACCAGGATATTCCCCCCCACGTTAGCACCATTATCTAACAACAAGCGCCCTTCGAGGAAAAGCAAATCCTTACCAGGATTCTGCAACAAGGGAACAAAACCCTCAAAACGACCAAAGCCATCATGACCAGCAGCTGAACTATTATAACCAGCCCCCACACGAGGAGTAATTTCCAAGTCGGCAGCAGAACCTGTTGCTTGAGGAGGAGCAGTTTCTGCCTCTGTTGTTTGTGCCTTTAAGGGAGAGTAGCACATCCCAGTCATGAGGATGCTGAGGACGATTGTTTGTACTGCTTTGATCATGAGATTTAGAAGGTTTTATTATTCAAGCAGTTAATCCACCCGATAACATGAAAATTCCAGCGAGGGACTAACTCTATGCCAACTCAGCCTACCGTCTCCGAACATTTGTCACCGGAATTAGCACAAATCTTTTTATAAGGATTACCCCAAACCATATTAAAGAATGGAGAATGGAGAATGGAGAATGTAGGGGCGGGTTTAGGGAAAACTTAGGTCATTTTACCTGAATATCACGATCAAAACCCGCCCCAGCACCTTTCCCCAAAGTCGATATGGCCAAGAATTTAAAATTTGTAATTTAGAATGGGAAATAGAATTTGGCATAAGCGCGATCCCTAATCCGCAAGGTTACCGACAGGGCGGGTTTTGTATTCAGGTTATCGTTGATGTCCCTATCATATCCCTAAACCCGCCCCTACGAGATTACGGGATTGTCTTCTCAATTCTCAATTATTCTGAGCCTCACCATCTAAATTGTAGCTTCTCAAATCTGGCGATCGCATCCCAACCAACGCGATCGCTTTCTCTCATAGTCGCTTCTAAATTTTAGATTGAATCAATGCCTAAAGATTGTAGTGGGAGCATCTTGCTCCCTAAAATAATATCCAGTAGTCCAACTGCTGTCAAAGTTATGATGTCTGCCCAAAGATACCCTACAAATATACTTAATTTTCTGCTAATTCTAAATTCTAAATTCTAAATTCTAAATTCTCTCACCCGCTCCTACAAATGTTTTACACGGTAATGACATTACAGGCGCACACCTATTCTATTATTAGGTAATAGTAGCAAAAAATAGGGGTAATTGCAATAGGAAAAAGAATTGGCGATCGCTTACTGTTTAGATCCCCCCCATTGTCTTCCACCTGATTCCCAGAAATAGTGAGTTAACTTCTCCTGCAGTAGTATTGATTAAGGCAATCCCCTGTCCAGTTTCTAGGTAATTATTATCGGGATTCATCAGGTCAAAATCACCAAAAAAACCAGTAGTACCACTACTATTTTCTACCGAAATATCCGGAGCTTGGGAATCAGTAATTTTCCCATTCCCTAAGATCAGGTTACCAGTAATACCACTGAGAGTAACACCATTACTGGTGGAATTGGTGCTGATGAGATTACCACCAGTGAAGCTAAGGTTATTAATATTAGTCCCCACTAACGCTGGTACGCCATTTCCTGTTAGATTGGTATTGGTGAGAGTAACGGTTCCTGTCGTATTTTCCAGTAACAGAGCCGTTTCAGAGGAACTAGTAATACTGCTATCCCGATTTGAATAACGAAATTTTGGGTGGGATTTCTTGAGCTTTGTGCCCAAACATTATGAGTTCCCTCAGCTCCCCTAGCTTCCTCAGCTTCCTCAGTCAGCTCCCCTAGCTTCCTCAGCTCCCTCAGCTCCCCCAGCTCCCCTAGCTTCCTCAGCTTCCTCAGCTCCCCTAGCTCCCCCAGCTCCCCACCCTTTTTTTCGCTCACCCGACTTCTACCCTCAGTTTGCCTCCTACGGTATTCGGAGAACCGGAAGCATCGTAATAGTATATTCCCCCATAGCCTCGCACTTCTCCCCCATTGGCAAATTCAGCCAGTTTCGCTCCTACTTCCAAATCGAGTCTACTCATCGCTGCTTCCCGGATAGTCGTGGTTTGGAAAGTACCGTTTCCTAGTAATAGTTCGGTAGTACTTTGCTCATCATAATTAACTCTTAAGACAGATGCGCTTTTCCTATCCTAGGATTGGGACAGTATCAGATGCTAGGTAAAGGTCTGAGGGAGCTGAGGGAGCTGAGGAAGCTGAGGGAGCTGAGGGAGCTGAGGGAGCTGAGGGAGCTGAGGGAGCTAGTCACAATGTAGGCTTGAAACTACTAGGAGACAAGGGGGACAAGGGTACATTCCCCATTCTTCATTCTCCATTCTCCATTCCCCATTCCCCATTCCCCATTCCCCATTCTCCATTCCCCATTAGATCGGTATTTTCGTAGTTTTGAACAACAGTACAGTAACTTTTGATACAAACAGTATTGGTAAAAGATAATACAACTCAGCAAAAGCTGCTATTTTATGCGATCGCAAGCAACAAGTACACGATTTGAGTCACATTTTGCTATATTGTTATAGTTGAATAGAGATTCAAAAATAACCATCTTCAACAAAGCTATTACCTTGTAAGGCAGCAGAATCGAAGACAGAAGAGTATAGAGGAAAAGTTCTTCATCAGCTATTAACCTTCTGCCTGCTCTAAAATACTGTTGCTGTTTGCATAAATTTTCAAGGAAAAAGTGAAGAAGAAAATAGATACCCAGCAAAAATAAATTTTGTCAGGTTTCGCTTTTATTTCATATCCTATCTTTAAGATATGGGGGTGCTAACTACTATGGATTCTTGGTTGAAATACTACAATCGACAAGCAACGTTAGAAGAACAGACATTATACGCTCATTTAGGGGAGCGTGTCCAAGTGGAATCTCCTCATACTTTGATTGAGCACTTTCGTCAACTGTTTATTGAGGGATTTGGATACTCCCATCCGGAAGTATGCCTTGCTTTGGAAAAAATTGTCTCTGCAGATTTTGCCGAGAGTGAATTTAAATTTATCCTCAACCGCAGCTGCTATATTCTGATCAACCAATGGCTGAATCAACCCAAACTTCAAGGTGCTATTCCCCAATTAATCAAACAATTGGAAAATGTGCCAGCTAACTCAGCCCGTACTCGGACAAATCAACGACTGCGGGAGTTAGTTACTAATTTCACCAAATCTGAGCAATATCGGGCTCTACGGCAACTAGCTCAAGTCCTTTCTCCGAAACATGAAGATGGAGGCAAAGCTGAAACCAAGCCTTTAATCACCTTAATGCCTCGATATCCTTGTCTCTACGAACATTGCCTGCTAACTAATGATAGTACTAATGAACAGCGGCAAAAGGTCAAGCTAATGAGCAGCCAAGCCAAACAGCAATTTGAAGTTAATTTAGCTAAATATATTACCTATCAGCATTTGCCTAAGCATTCCAAATCAGGGAAAAATCCTACCTTGTTAAGCAACGAGCAACTGAATGTTGCCATCAAGCAGTTTACAGGTAAAGTTGATGGTTCTAACACCTATCGGGACTTAGCAGAACAGTTCCGTACCTACAGCCGTTGGACTCCTTCTTATCGGATTTTTAAAAAGGAGTTTCACGAATACCTAACTGCCTCTATTGATCCGAAGTATAGCAGTGGTCAATTTGGTCAGCAGTTATATCAACAATTGCAAAATACCTTACCTGAGAGTGATAGCGAAAAGCTCAGTGATGTGCTCTTATTGGGAACTTGTCAAAATTTATTGAATTTTCTCATAGTGGAAAGTTCTCAACACCCAACCCACTATATTTTTGGAGACCTGACTTGTAACCTGGGGATTACTCCCACCATTGGTCTATTGTTAAAAATTGTGTTGCTTTGTAAACAAGTTCAGTTTTACTTAGAACAGCGGTTTGCTATTCTGTTTAACCACTACGAAGGTTGTAACAATGACAAAGTCCATTGGTTGGTTGACTCCCTAGAAAATCTTAATGTAGCCTTTAGCACCAACCTGGGTTCTGTACATTTGTTGTAATGGAGAATTTAGAATTGGGAATTGGGGATAGCATCGCCAAAATTGGATGTACCTTACGGATGAAATAACTGCTATCAAAAAGCCGTCTCAATCAAGGTAGGCTCCTCCGCATCTTTTGTACGGCAAAAGTCGTACTATCACCACTATTGACCGAAAAAAACAAGGATACAAGCCCCCGGATTTATCCGTGGAAAAAACAAGGATTCTATCATTATTCCAAGCCCCTGGCTTTAGACATGGGGCCAATCTAAAATCTAAAATCTAAAATCTAAAATTGATTGACACTCCTGGTAGACATTCAGAGGAGTGCAGTGTACTGTGCGTTGTATGTTTACGCTATCAACTATGAATTTATAGTTAACAAACTGTAAACTTATAGTTTATGGTCAAAATCATAGTCAACTGTAAACTTGTAGTTAAGGGTTATCAACAGAAACCCAATTCGCTAACAATTAATCACAGAAAGTAACAAATGCTACTAGGATTCAAGACCGAACTAAGAATTAGATCGCCTAATCAAAAGATAGCTCTAGCTAAACATGCAGGAGTTGCTCGTCATGCTTGGAACTGGGGACTGGCATTAACCAAAAACATTCTTGAGTACAACCAGGAAAATCCAGAAGGAAAGCTCAAATTCCCTACTGCCATTGACCTACATAAGC
>JAAHFP010000009.1 GCA_010672925.1 Symploca sp. SIO1C2
GTTTTGCGATCGCTCTTTGAGGTTTTGCGATCGCTCTTTGGGGTTTTGCGAGCAGCTATTTACTTGTGGGTATAACCCTTATACTTGGCTCAGGCAAGGCGCTTATCTTAGTGCCATTCGCCTTAAGCCCCTTGTTATCTTGCTTTACCGAAGAATGTCTTAAGCGCCCTGGCGACCGCTATATTAAGTATACCGAATGTTCTGTTTCAAAAATGTTATTTGTGGCAAAAGACAAATAACAAACAACAAACAACCAAACTGTTACCGTTGTGTTGTTAATCTAACTTACTCTGTTTCCCCTCAATGATTAATCGGCGTTCCCGTTTTCAACTCAAGAGAGTATTAATCGCTTTAATAAGTATAATTACCCTGCTGCTGGCATTAAGTGCAACTCCGATTCAGGCTCACTCAACGACAGGCCAAACCACAGGACCTGTAGTCATTGATGGTCAAGTTTTATTTATGGTTGGTGAACTAGAAAATTTCTCTGCTGAGGAGCGAGCAGAACAAGCCAACATTATTCTAAGTTACGAAATTAAGTCTGGTAAACCAATTCAAGCCAAAATAGTTACTAAGGATAAACTACCTACTATCCGCATTAATGATAGCCATCTCCTAACGGTTACAGAAGGGGATATAAGAGCAGGAGTAGAACCAGCAGAGTTAGCAAAAGACTGGCAGCTAAAAATTGAGACTGGTATTGAGCAAGCGAAACTCGAGCGTACCCTTGCTTACCAAAAACAAGCTTTAATTACTAGTTTTGGGGTTTTGCTCTTCGTTATTGCTGCTCATTTTGGGTTGTGGTGGCTTTGTCGTCATTTGCCTTCCCAATGGGTAAGGTGGTTGGGAAAAGCCTCTGCTTCCCACGATCCGGGAAAAATGCTGAGTCTGGTACTAGTTTGTCTGCAATTAGGGCTCTGGGGCACAGCAGTCTTTTATCTCGCCGGACTTTTCCCCTGGTTGCGGCGTTGGCGCTACTCATTAACTAGTAGTTTTCAGAGTCCAATTTTTACTCAAAATGAGAGGGATTATTCCATTTCGGACTTATTAGTTATCGTGCTGTCTATTATTACCCTGTGGCTCATAGTCCGATGGTTAACTCAGTTACTTAAAAAATCACCAGTGCTACAAGGCGCAGACCGAGGAGTACAGGAAACTGTAGCAATTTTAGTTCAATATGTCCTCACTGGTATTGGTTTAATTATTATACTACAAATCCGTGGTTTGGATGTCAGTTCCTTAGCAATTTTTGCCAGTGTTTTAGGGGTAGGTATTGGCTTTGGTTTACAAAATCTCGCCAATAACTTTGTCAGTGGTTTAGTAATTTTGCTAGAGAGACCAATTCGTGTAGGGGATTTTGTAAATGTGGGAGATTTGGTGGGTAGAGTGGAACGGATTGGCTCTCGCAGCACTGAAATTCGTACTTTAGACCAGGTAACTATTATTATACCCAATTCTCACTTTTTAGAAAAAGAAGTAGTTAACTGGAATCATGGAGATCCAGTTTCCCGCCTACATTTATCTGTAGGGGTTGCTTATGGTTCTAATATCAAAAAAGTGCATAGTGCTATTTTAGAAGCGGTAGTTCACCATCCGGATGTTTTAGGTCATCCCCAACCCGAAGTCCGGTTTATGGGTTTTGGAGACAATTCTCTGAATTTTGAACTTTTAGTTTGGATGTGTGACCCTCCCCATCAGTTCAAACTCAAAAGTGATCTTTACTATCGGATAGAAGCTAGTCTACGTCGGTATGGGATTGAAATACCTTTCCCTCAACGGGATTTGAATGTGCGATCGCCCCAACTGGAAGAGGCACTAACTACCTGGAGGAAGCAACAATCTCCACCCAAGCAACTTTACTACCCTGATGGTATCAGTCTAATCAAGAGTTCAGAGCCCATTGATGTTGAAGAATTGCTCCCTGATGATTTGATACCAACGGAACAGCAAAGTCTCCTAGAAAGGGTTGATCGAGATGCCTTAATCAAGCAGATGCGTGGTGAGGGTGGATTAGAAATCACAGATCGTAAATATCGCCTGAAGTTCTACCGTAACTGTTTTGTGGGGTTTGAAGCAGTAAAATGGTTGATGAAGACTCAAAAAGCGACTCAAGCAGAAGCAATTCGGTTAGGACAAATGCTGGTAGAACAAAAAATAATTCATCACGTTGAAGATCAGCATTCCTTTAAGGATGGATATCTGTTCTATCGCTTTTATCAAGATGAAGAGGGAGGAATTAAGAATTAAAAATTGGTAATGAGTAATATCATGTCCGCCTAAACAGTTATCATATCATTCTATCTTGCAACCTTCTGCCCTCTGCCTTGTTTGTACTAAAGCGTAAGTATTTTAACGGATTTGGCAAGTTATTAATGATACTATACTTAATCTGAATCTTTCCTGAGAAGATCCTTAGGATTGACTGAAAGAAAATTGTTTTGTAATTTAGTAAAAATTCAGATTTATTAACTACCCTTGACAAGAGAGGATGTATAAATCTTACAGCCTTATCTAGCGGCAAGGTAACCTACAAATCTCAATTGTACAAAATACATTAACAATGGAAGGTAATGATTTTCTAGTAAATGAAACAGGAGTAGCTGAAGCTTGTCATCTTGGCTACTGTTGGCTCCAAGAAAAATATCTGGAACTTGACCTTGATACAGGTTGGCCAGTAATCATGTTGTATGATGAACCAAATAGCTCTTGGAGATATTATCAATTTCCTGCCGGACACAATTCGCAGTGTAGAAGTTATTAAGGCAGGAAGCTCCGAGGCAGAAGGCAGAACCCACCCCTAACTTCTCCAAGGAGGGGAACTGGAGGCAGGAGGAAAAAAAGTTTTTTAAGTAAGCTGTTTAAGTTTTTACCTAACACCTACCACCTACCACCTACTCTGCTCCTGCATGAGAAAACAATGAATAAACTAAATAAAAAGCGGTATTTAAAATTGGACAGTTATTTGAATCGAACCACAAACCTAAAATTCCCCAGTCACCTGTTGCCAAAGGTGGGTCAATTTTGCAGTAACCTTAATCCCCGTTCTCTCAGGGCAAGGCTAACGGTGGGAATCGCTGTTGTTGCTGCTGTCGGGATGGGCTCTCTAGCTATCTGGATTAGCTGGAAGATGCAAGATATTTTAGTAGTTAATCACAAACAAAATATCAAATACATTGATCAACGCTTGCCTCAGGAGGTGGAAATTTACAGCGATATGATGTCAGTGGAAGAGGGAATGCAAAAAGCGATTAATAACCTCACCATTAACAACACTTTGCTGTGGATACGGGATACTGATGGTTTTGTTGCTGCTCAATCTGCTGAACTAAAAGCTAGCAGAGAACTGAAGTATCTTAAGTCTCTCTCCGATATGCCCCTGACACCCAAAGTCAGTGAAGTGAAGGGAGGTTACTGGATATTGTGCGGTTCTCCTTTGATGGTGAGTGGGGAAAAAATGGGTACTTTGTATATTGCTCAGGATATTACTGAAGACCAAGTCATGTTTATGAGCATGATTCGGAGTTTAGGTATCGCCAGTTTACTGACAATTGGGGGTCTAACTGTTGCGATCGCGTTTTACATCCAGCGCTCCCTCCAACCCTTACAGCGGATGGGGCAGCTAACCAAAAATATTTCTGCAGATGATTTGGGGGAGGCGCATATCCATTTGGATAATGCTCCTAGTGAACTCAAAGAACTAGCCCAAACTTTTGATGAGATGTTGGTACGTCTGCATGAGTCTTGGGAGCAGCAGCGGCAATTTGTCAGTAATGTTTCCCATGAATTACGTACACCTCTAACTGTTGTCTCTGGCTATCTACAAAGTACCTTGCGACGAGGTAGTAACCTCACCCAACCCCAGCGAGAGGCTTTAGAAATTGCTGGTTCAGAAGCGGATCGTACTATCCAGTTATTGCAGGATTTACTTGACCTAGCACGGGTGGATAGTGGTCATCTGCATTTTAATCTAGAACCTTTAGTACTCAATGAGTTAGTTCAAGAAATTGCTGAGATGGCAAGGCAATATAGCAATCGGGAGATCCAAGTAGAGTCTCCCAACTCGGAGATTGAGGTCAAAGCAGATACTAATCGCCTGAAGCAAGTATTGTTAAACCTAATTGATAATGCAGTCAAGTATTCTGACTCTGGTCAACCAGTGACACTCAAGTTAGATTCTGCTGGTGGATGGGGCAGAATCCAAGTATGTGATCGAGGTAACGGTATTCCTCTGCAACACCAAGCCCGAATTTTTGAGCGTTTTTATCGGGTAGATGATGCTCGTGCTCGTTCTACCGGTGGTTGTGGGTTGGGTTTATCAATCGTGCAAACTCTAGTAGAAGGGATGGGAGGTAGGGTAACGGTGCGTTCTCAGTTGGGGAAAGGTAGTGTATTTTCGGTAACTTTGCCCATTAATTAAGGCAGATAAGCGAAATAATAAAGTGGACGACTAGCTAAGTATCAAAAACATGGGTCTTCCGTAGTTAGGGCTCTCTAGTACATAGGGTGATAAGCTGAGGTTATCATTTCTATATTCCTTACACAGCAAGGATGACAGGAATATATTTTCGAGGAAGCTATCACAAATACCGGAGTTTCCACCACAAGTACGGGAGAGCCCATCTAAACCTTGTTGTTTACACGAGCGTGCGATCAGCTTCGCTGGTGCCGTAGGCAATCGCTATTGTGTTTTGTTGGATACCTTGTTGTCTACCTCTAATTTCAGCCTGTTCAATCTGTTCAACTTGCCATTGCGCCTCAAACTCTTAAGTACTCAAGATAATGGAAATAATCTAGTTGGGAGTTGTTTTGCACCTCTACGACGATTATCTCCGAGTTCCCGGTTTCAGCGATCAGATCTAAACGGTTGGATTTATCACTTTCGGTCTGTTGATTACTCTCATTGTCGAGAAGAGTTTTGATGGTGATATCAGTATGTAATAATTCACTTAAAAACCCTTCCAAGACTACATAATTAGCCTTATTCCGCAGCAGCCTTTTGATAGCCCAATCAAAACGAATATGTCTCGAAGGCATGGTCAATATAATGATTTTGCTACTTCTATTTTAGCTAAAGTAGGGAACAAGGGAGTAAGTAACGAGTAACAAGTAACAAGTAACAAGTTTTTTCCCAATTGCCAATCCCCTGTCGCTGAATGTGTTTTTAGTAACCAATCTGGCTCAACACTTATCATCTTCTTCTACCTTGCCACTTTGCTCTGTTCCTCCTGCCTCCGAATACCTACCACCTACCACCTGCCACCTACCACCTACAATAGTTAAAGATCCCTAAATCCATCCAAACTGATGACGCCTTCCGAAGTAGAAATCTTACCCCAGCCAAATTCAGAAGAACCAGAAAAAGACTATCTCGACGAAATACCCAATGATGTCGAGATGTCTTTGTTCGATCACCTAGAGGAGTTGCGGCAGCGAATTTTCTACTCCCTGATTGCTGTGCTGCTGTCGGTTATTGGCTGCTTTGTCGTTGTCAAGTCAATTGTCCAGTTGCTAGAAGTTCCTGCTCAAGGTGTCAAATTTCTGCAACTAGCTCCAGGGGAATACTTTTTTGTTTCTCTGAAAGTTGCTGGATACAGTGGGATAGTGGTTGCCAGTCCCTTTATTCTTTACCAAATTATCCTATTTGTGTTACCAGGACTGACTCGCCGGGAAAGAAGAGTCATCGGACCTGTGATTTTGGGTTCGAGCGTCCTATTTTTCGTCGGCTTAGCATTTGCCTATATTGCCCTAATTCCCGCTGCTCTCAAATTCTTTGTTAGCTACGGTGCAGATGTGGTAGAGCAGTTATGGTCAATTGACAAGTACTTTGAATTTGTCTTGCTGTTGATGTTCTCGACAGGCATTGCTTTTCAAGTCCCAGTTGTTCAGATGCTGCTGGGTATTTTAGGTATTGTCTCCTCTGGAAAAATGCTTTCTGCTTGGCGCTTCGTTATTCTCGGTGCAGCAGTTTTAGGCGCAATACTCACCCCCTCTACTGATCCCCTCACCCAAAGTTTACTAGCTGGTGCTGTAATTGGTCTTTATTTTGGTGGTATTGGTATGGTGAAGTTAGTAGGTAAGTGACAAGCATTAGAAGGCAGGAGGCAGGAGGCAGGAGGCAGGAGGCAGGAGGTGAGAGAAGAAAGTATGTATGTCAGGACTTTTAATTTTTGGTATAACATCTATTCCCAAATATGGTTGCTTCCCCAGTCACTATTCCCATTCGAACCATAAATCTTTCTCCTGGAAGTCACCTATTAATTGAAGAGGTGTCTTGGGAGCAATACGAATCTCTCCTAAAGGAATTAGGAGAAGAACGTTGTACTCCTCGGATTAATTACAGTAACGGCATCTTAGAATTCATGTCTCCTTTACCAGCTCATGAAAGACCTCATCGCATCATCGGTTACATCGTTACGGCGATTTTGGATGCTCAAGAGCGAGACTGGGAAGATTTTGGTTCCACTACGTTTAAGAAACTAAAGCAGGCTGGACTTGAACCGGATACCTGTTTTTACATTAAAAATGCTGAACGGGTCAAATCACTTCAACGTATCGATTTAGAAATCGATCCTCCTCCAGATTTAGCAATTGAAGCAGATATCATATCAAGTCCGGTGGAGTACTTACACTCTGGTGAGAAGAAGGCAGAGGGCAGAAGGCAGAAGGCAGAAGGGAAGGAAGAAAGTTGTAAGGTAGAAGGATATGATAACTGTTTAGGCGGACATGATATCACCTCTAAAACGACACTGGAAGCCGATGAAGCAATCAAAGTACCAGAAGTCTGGATTTTTGCTAAGAACAAACTCAAGATCCGGGTTTTGGAGCAGTCTGGCTATGTTGAATCCAGCATCAGTCCCACATTTCCCGATTTAGATGTAGTGGAGATGATTCCCCGATTGGTGCAGGAGGCATTTACACTAGGAACCAGTAAGATGTTGCGCTCTCTTCGTCAGCAGTTATAGCGCTTCGCGCAGGTGTTAGGTGTTAGTTGTTAGGTGTTAGGGAATTTTCTACAAGCAGTGCAAGGAAATTGTTTCTGGCTTCTTTTTGGACTGAAGTCCTACTACTGCTTATTACTTCAAAACCCGAATCAATCGACTCGATGAGGTAAGCCGTATTTAATAAAAAGGAACCTCAAATGTGGGAATTCTGGTGAGAATGGCAGTATTTTCCGAAGGCATTGAAGTTGTACTAGGGGTAGCACGGGGTTGGTTGAAGTATTCATAAGTTACGCTGGAAATCTGGCGAATTAGGTCTTGGGCACTATCATCATTGTGGGGACGCTTCACCATTGCCACGACGATGTAACGTTTACCTGTAGGCATATCCACTAAACCAAAATCAGCTAGCACAGAACCAATATTGCCGGTTTTATGGGCAATGGTGGCTCCTGGCCCTAATCCTTGGGGCAGCATGGTGTTAGTTTCGGTTTTTTGCATAATGTCTAGTAGGCGATCGCGCGATCGCCTGGAGGTCAATTTTCCTTGATTGACAACCGACATCAAATATGCTAAGTCTCTGGGGCTAGTAGTATTTGTACCTTCTAAGTCCGGCAGAGGGTTGCGAATTACTGTGGTTTTCAAACCCCAAGAAGTAAAACGTTGGTTAAGGACGTTAGGGCCACCAAGTCGAGCAATAATCATATTAGTGGCGCTATTATCACTAATAGTGATCATTTTGGTTACCACTTCTAGGGCAGTGTATTGGCTTCCTGGCTTTTGATATTGTAAGTCTCCAGAACCTCCAGCAATCAAATTCTCTTGCAGAATTAGAGGTTCATCCAAACGAATTCTGCCCGCATCGACATCTTGAAAGAAAGCTACCAAGATCGGTACTTTGATCGTGCTAGCTGCAGAAAAAATATCGCTACTTTGCCAGTCAAGGTAGGCTCCGGTATCGAGATCGATTATAAGAACTCCTGGTTGCAAGTTCGGGTTCTGCGCAAATAGAGTCTCCATTTGAGCTTTCAAGGCCGGGATTTCCTGGCGCAAGTTCATTGGTAGGGAACTGCTTGCCTGATTAGGAGTTTCTTGAACTTCTGTTTGGGTCGTATTATTGGCTTTAACTGGGGTTTTTCCCGAGGGATTCAAGGTAGACAATACAGTCCCTGCGATCGCACCAATGCCAATTCCCACAATTACCATGCGGACGATATAAACCAATGAGCTGACAGGACGTTTGAGTTTACGCCTACCTCTGGGATTTCTCTTTGGCTGAGGAGATTGGAGGTTAGGCTGCTGCCTGCTTACTTGCTCACTAGCTATTCTTCCAGGAACCGATGGAACCATTGCCCTTGTCGTCGTTTTTAACTTTTTGTATTCTTGACGCCGTTTGTGAGCATCCCTGGTTGGTTTAACTGGTGGTAATAATTTTCTTCCAGGAATCAGTTGTCCCTTGGATCCACTACTATTCTGAGGGTATGGTGGCAGCTGTGCTGGGGTATTTGCCCTGAAGTTGGGTAGAGCAGGGTTAATCGGGACAGCAACTTGCCTTTGTTCTGGATAAGGATAATTGGGAGGCGGTTGACGTGTTACTGGTCTGTTGCTCTGTGGTTTTACAATGGATTGGGGATGGGGAGATTGTTTGGGAGGTTGTGACAACTTACGCCTTACTCCCTGCTGGGGAGGTTTTTTACCCCACCGCTGTCGTTGTCCCTTCTGATTATGCTCAGGTTGACGCCTGTTATTCATCGACATTGACACTAACGACACCTCCGCTCCCACTAACTTCCTTCTAGACTAACCTCGACCCCTGGAAAATTTGGTTGATACCAATCTATTCTAGAACGACTTCGGCTCTGAGCCATCATCAACGCTTAGAATCGGGAATCGGGAATCGGGAATCGGGAATCGGGAATCGATAATGGGCAACTTCGGAAGAATTTACTTTCATAACCTGGTGTTGAACCTTTTTCATCGGGAATAACTCCTGCCTCGGAGCCTTCTGCCTCCGGGTGAACGAAATTGTGGGTGGGATTTCTTGAGCTTTATATCCTAAAATTATAAGTTCTCTCTTCTCCCTCAGCTCCCTCAGCTCCCTCAGCTCCCTCAGCTCCCTCAGCTCCCTCAGCTCCCTCAGCTCCCCACCCTTTTTTCGCTCATCCCCTGCCTTCCTAAGACTTGGGCAAACATTTTAGCGCCCATTGCATTTGACGGAGAATACCTCTGAGCATCGCTACTTCTGCTGCAGTGGGCTGAGCTCGATTAAACAGACGTCGGAGTTTTTCTAGGCGTGCTGGGGCAGTATGGGGATAAATATAGCCTATTTGCAGCAATAAAGCTTCTAGATGTTGATAGTAGCCTTCTAAAGCTTCCAAGGGAGCTGCATCAAGGGAGGGAGGAGTGGGAGTAGGAAAGTTGGAATCTTGAGGTTTTGATGATTGCTCTTGGGCAATTTGATACAGTTCGTAACAACAAACCGCTACTGCCTGAGCCAAGTTGAGAGAAGGATATTCTGGATTAGCAGGAATACCGACAAACCGCTGGGCATAGTTGAGTTCAACATTGCTCAATCCCCGATATTCAGGACCAAAAATCACCGCCGAGTCTACCGGTGCTTCCAGTAACCAGGGTAAAGCTGAACGGGGAGACTCTAGGGGAGTAGGGATGGCACGGGGACGAGCAGTAGTTGCGATCGCTCGCTGGCATCCTGTCAGGGCGGCGGGTATAGTTTCTACAACTTGAGCTGTTTCCAAAATATCCACTCCATGTACTGCCATATGCTGTGCTTCGATATCTAAAGGCTCACATTGAGGATTGACTAACACCAACTGAGACAGTCCCATATTTTTCATGACCCGGGCAACTGACCCTACATTCAAAGGGCCAGCTGGCTCTACTAGAATAATTTTTATTTGCGCTAATGCCATCTCAAGTTTTGCGGTTAGGGAGATAAAGTATCCCTTTGTTGGTAAGCATATTAATCGTAATCGCTATTGTGTCTAATTCCTTCATTTGTTGGATATGTTCTAACCTGATACCAAATCCGGTTGAGAACAAAGGTGTTACTTAGCCCCCAACTATGGTTAATTTGCTTTGGTTTTCTGCCAATCTTCCAACGCACTAATTACAAAGGTAGCTGCAGGATGGTCGAAGAATTGTTCTAAAGCTTTAGCGCCGCCTTCCTTCAGCGCACTGAGTATACGAGCTGTTAAATTTGGGTTGTTTTCAATTTGTGCGATCGCCTCAGTAGCTAATTTCTCTTTCTCGTCGTTTGTGTCGGTAGGATAAGACTTCTCTAACTGCTCTAGAAGCTGCTGAATATCGGCTGCTGCTTCTGCGAGGGTTTGTTTTTGTTCAGTTGTGTAGTTAGTTTGGTTAGTTTCTATGCGACTATTATCTTGAGCTATATTAATATTAGGATTGTTAGATTTGTTTATGCTGCTATTAAAAGTTACATTTTTGTCGTGGCTTGTCATTCTTTTTCTCCTTTATTTTGGTTGGTTTTTATCTGACTATCATCTTGAGCAATATTAATATTGGGATTGTCAGATTTGTTTATGTGGTTATTGACAGTTACATTTGTCGGTCTTTCCAAGACTTTCAAGAGGAACTCAGGGAGATCTGTTATAGACAGATTTTCATTTTGTTTCGATCCCAACTTATTTTTTAGGTTCTCTTCTTCAGTTTTGTAGGTCTGATAAAACGTGTTTTCTACAGTGCTTGTGTCAATGTTTTCGGGAATTTCTATTTTAAACAGAAAATCTTCTCCTACCCTCTCCAATCCCTGGAACCTGGAATCTGTACTCTGCTTTAATTGCTCGATAGCAGCTCTCAAAGCTTGTTTATTATCATCACTGCGGATGAGCAATTGAATAGTTCCTTTATCTTTGCTGAAGATTTTTTCAAACTCCCCAGCTTTAAATGTTCGTGGGCTAGGAGGGAAACGACGATAACCCGCATTGGGGTCAGGAAGTTTTTCTTGATAAATATATTCACATTTGACCTGACTGAGAATTGTTTCTTCATCAATACTCCAATCATGTATGCAAGCACCGGTTAAAGAAGCACCAGTTAAGTCTGCACCATTTAGCTTAGCTTGTTGTAATTTTGCGTGGGTCAACTTAGCATTACTTAGGTTTGCTTGATTGAGATTAGCTCCAGTAAAATTTGCCTCACGTAAATCTTTCTCTTCTAAATTTATTCCTTTGAGATTCAGATCATTAAATATCTTCTCTTTATTTTTTAATTTTTGTCCCAAAATTAATTTTTGAACCTTTGAATACTTAAGATAGCTATTGCCTACATAAGCATATTCTAGTTGATTGACTCTATTCCAAACAGTTCTTTTGATTTTTGCATTTTTGAAGTTTGCACCTCTGAGAGCTGCTGAATTAAAGGCAACATTTGTTAAATTAGCACCCTTAAAAATAGTACCTCCACGAGTTACAAACTGAATATATATCTTCCACAACCATTTAAATCTCTTCCCTTCAGATATTGCTGTTTTAGCAAACAAACAACCAAAAATTGCCCCAATGATTGCTCCAAAGATTCCGAAACTAGATTGGCTAGTCTTAACTCCTGAAATCTGTCTTATTAAATCAGATACATGCTCTTCTAAAGCTTCGAGTTTAACTTCAAATAAACCAATATATGCCAGTAGAAATAAGAATGCTAATGTAGACCAAATAACTCCACCAAAATCATCTTGATCATCAGTTGTTACTAGTGCTACTATTGTGCCGAATAAAACCATAAGCATCATAATAATTCCCACATTTACATGCACAGTAACAAATGAGGCATTAGATTTCCAAATCAGTAGAACTGTTCGTATAGCTACAGTAAGAACAACCGACCAAATTCCAACAATCAATGAAATTAAAATATAGTTTTTTTTATGATAAAAACCAGAAAAATATATTAAAAATGTACTAATTATAGCTGTTGGAAATGCTGACAACAAACACAGGACTACAGAAGATAAAATTACAAAAACAGACCAAGAGCGACTTAAACCTGCTCTTGCCCCAGTGAAGTCTGCACCAATAAGTTCAGCATCCGTAAAATTTACTCCTTGGATATTGGCATAACTAAAATTTACTTTAGGGGGTGAAGCATCATCATCAACAAAGATATTGGTAAAATTTGCTTCTCGAAGATTTGCTCCTTGAAAATTGGCTCCCTGAAGTTCAGCATTGCTAAAGTCTACCTTTTGAAGATTTGCCTTAGAGAAGTTTGCTCCTCGCAGGTTGGCATTTCTAAAAAATTTCTTTCCTCTTAAATCTTGTCCACTGAAGTTCTGATTTGTTAAATCCTTACTCATGACATGCATTTCTCTATCTAAAAGTCTCTCAGAGCGATAATTTTATTGGAGCCCATCTCCCTCTTTAGATAAATAAACTTATTTGCTTTTTCTATTTATACCATATATCTTTCTTGGGAAAGATGTCTATTATTTCATCGTGAAAGCGATTGATTTTTGAGCTTAAGGATTGTCGTACTTCGGAGTTGTCACCGGGAACTAGTCTCATTCTCTCGATTTCTTTAACTTATTCAGCAAGCCCTAACGGATGAGCGAAAAAAAGGTGGGGGAAATGATAAAGAGACGCGGAGAATTGAAATCCCACGTAAAATTTCGTTCACCCAGCCCTAACTAAACCTGCCCTTTGTATATTTAATAATTCTTTACAATAGAACTAGATAATCTATAGCTAACTCAATATGGCACGCCAACGCTCCAAATCTGACCTACCCAGCAAAATCTGTCCTGTGTGTGGACGCCCCTTCACTTGGCGCAAAAAATGGGCAGACTGTTGGGATGAAGTTAAGTATTGCTCACAACGCTGCCGCCGAAGGAAATCAGAGGCAAGATGATACTAAATAGATGCCCCCGTCGTCTTCGGCAAACCGTGAAATCCTGTAGAGACGTTGCATGCAACGTCTCTACAATCTGGACATAAAGGGTTTATGTGTGCCGGATTTGGTATCAGAAGCAGGTATGATGAGCTTTGTTCTAGAACCGAAAAATTTCTCCTGAAGCAAGAACATAGATGTCAGCAAATCAAATAAAACCCAAACTTATTATCCACGGTGGTGCTGGAAGTTCCCTTAAAGGCAAAGGGGGAATTGAAGCAGTGCGCCGTTCCCTCAGTAGTATTGTCGAAGAAGTCTATGCTCTCTTGCTAACTGGAACTAAAGCTAGCGAAGCGGTGGTAAAAGGTTGTCAACTGCTCGAAGATGAACCTCGCTTTAATGCTGGTACCGGTTCTGTACTGCAATCAGATGGGCAAATCCGCATGAGTGCTGCATTGATGGAGGGTGAGTCTCAGCGGTTCAGCGGTGTGATTAATGTTTCCCGTGTCAAAAATCCGATTAACGTGGCTAAGGTGCTGCAAGATGCGGATGACCGTGTACTTTCAGATTATGGGGCAGCAGAATTGCTCAGAGAGCTTAATCTGCCAGTTTACAACCCTTTAACGGATCTGCGGTTGCAGGAGTGGATGGAGGAGAGAAAAGACAATTTCCAACGGAATATGGCAGGAGTTATTGCTGAAGAATCTAACAGTGGCAGAGGCACAATCGGTGTGGTTGCCTTAGATAACCAAGGATGCATAGCAGCAGCAACTTCCACTGGAGGCAAGGGCTTTGAACGGATTGGTCGTGTTAGTGACTCCGCTATGCCAGCAGGTAACTATGCTACCAGTAAAGCAGCAGTTAGTTGTACTGGTATCGGAGAAGACATTATTGATGAGTGTTTAGCCGCAAGAATTGTGGTGAGGGTGACAGATGGTTTATCCCTAGCTGAAGCCATGCAGCGTTCTTTTACAGAAGCTAAAGAGCGTCAGCGAGATTTTGGAGCGATCGCAATTGATGCTACAGGTGCTATTGTTTGGGGAAAAACTTGTGAAATCTTGATTGCTGCTTATCATAACGGTGAGCAAATAGGAGATACACTGGACTGGACTGGGGAGCAACTCACTGGTTTTTCCAAGTAGACATCTAGCATCAATTCACCAAAGGGTATTCGCGTACAGTGTTCTCGAAGAGTAGCATTAGCTCTAGAAAACCCTAATCTTGAATTTCTGGAGCAATCTCCCAGAAAATTCTACTGTCAAATCTGCCCCGACAATTGCCGATTCTTGAGTCAGAGGAAACACAACAATGGAACGTCGTAAATTTTTAGGATGGGTTGGAGTTGGTGTAATGGCAAGTTCCCTGCCAGTAGTCATCGCCGCCTGTAGTAATACAGAGGAATCAGCGGCTAATGATCAACCAACCGATGCACAAGCAACTGGTAAATCAACCCCAGTAGCTGCTGAGTCCACCGTGCGAGAGGATGGATTTACATCTTTTGGTACAACGGAAGAATTAGACGAAAAAGTAACAATTCTAGACAAGGAAGCAGGAGTTTTAGTACTGCGCAATCCTGAAACTAAGCAAATCTCAGCAGTAAACCCCAAATGCCCCCATCAAGGTTGTATTGTCAAGTGGGATGCCGAGGAGAAATATTTAGATTGCCCCTGTCATGGTTCTAAGTTTGATGCTGCTGGTGGATTACTTGAAGGACCTGCCGTTGATGACTTGTCAATTTACGAAGTTAAAGAAGAAGACGATTTAGTTCTAGTTAAATTGAGTTAGTAGAAGAAAGGACCAACCCCTAGCCCCTCCCAGGAGGGGAACCGGAGGAGATGGGGAGACGGGGAGATGGGGGAGACAAAGGAGACAAGGGAGACAAGGGAGACAAGGTGGATATTTCCAAATGACAAACAACAAACAACAAACAACCAACAACAAATAACCAACAACAAACAACAAACAACAAACAACAAATAACAAATAACAAATGAGAATCACCAAACTCTGTGCCTTTTCTTTAGGTATTTTCTGTTTGTGCTCTTTCCCAGCTTGTGCTCATCCTCTTCATACTATTCCTCAGAATGAGCAGCCACAGCTAAACCAAGAAGGGATATTAGAGGAACTAGCTAAGGCAGATGTGGTGTATTTGGGGGAAACTCACAGCAGTGAGTCAGATCATGAAGCTCAACTGGAAATCTTGCAAGCACTCTACCAGGACAACCCAAAAATTGCCCTGGGGATGGAGATGTTTCAGCGACCTTTTCAGGAGAAAATTGACCAGTACCTAACAGGGGAAATTACTGAAGCTGAGTTAATCGAGCAAACTGAATATGAGCAGCGCTGGGGTTTTCCTTGGGAATACTATGCCCCCCTCCTCCGCTTCGCAAAAGCTAAGCAACTAAAAGTTTTAGCTTTGAATACTCCCGCTGAAATCACTCGCAAAGTTGCTCGTCAAGGTTTAGCAAGTCTTACTCCTGCTGAAAAGCAATATATCCCACCTCTGTCGGAAATCAATACGGATAATGCCAGCTACCGTGAGATGATTCAGAAAGTCTATGAAGCTCATGCTCACGCAGGCCATGGTAACAGTGATGGTTTTGAGCGATTTTTCACTGCGCAGGTTTTGTGGGACGAAACCATGGCTCAGAAGATTGCCCAATTTTATCAAGCTAACTCAGACCACCAAGTAGTAGTAATTGCTGGTAGAGGTCACATTGTCTATGGCTATGGCATACCTAGCCGGGTAGCAAGACGGATTGAGGATAATCAATTAGTGCAGCGTTCAGTTTTATTTGGGGATGCGGTGGATCAACTACCAGATCAAGGGGAGGAAATCGCAGATTACTTTTGGCAACATCAATAAGTGGACGGGGGGACGGGGGGACACGGAGACGCGGAGAGAGAGATTTTCATCCTCAATCTAAAATCTCAAGCCTTGTTTCTTCAGAGAGTATAGTAAACATGAACACAAAAAATTTATTAGATATAAGGAAAAAGTCATGGTTGCAAGCTCTAATGCCAAACAACTCATTAAAATCTTGATTGGTGCAGCATGGATAGACGGTAAAGTACAGATAGAGGAACGAGAATATCTCCATCGAGTGGCAAAGCAAGCAGAAGTTGCTGATGATCCAGAGATTAAACCTTTATTAAATGAACTAAGAGCTGTATCCGTTGACGAATGCTATAAGTGGATAGAGGAGTATCTGGGAGATAGCCCTAGCCAGGAAGATTATCAGCAGATGATCGAAGCCCTAAGCGCCTTAATTTACAGTGATGGTGATGTTGATACTGAAGAAGCAAAACTACTAAATCGCTTGGAACTTCTCAATCCAGCTAACGAGTCGCCAAAGTCTGCTTCCAACAAAGTCCTCAAAACTATCCAAAATATCTACCGCCGATGGATTGATAAACAAGGGTGAGCCAGGTAATCCTCCAGGAAACTAGTTTTCACTAGGGCAGTATGGCCAAAATAACCCAAAGCGTGAAAAAAGCTTTCTTACCTCCTGCCTCCTGCCTCCTGCCTTTTCTCGATCAGGGCGAACGACGGGACTCGAACCCGCGAATGGTGGAACCACAATCCACTGCCTTAACCACTTGGCTACGCTCGCCATTGCGTTTTTGATTGTAACATTAGCCGTGCTGGTTGATCTACTATTTTGATCCAATTCATCAGGAAATTTAGTATACCAGAATGTAGTTATAGCTATGTAGGCAGTAAAGAACTATAATGAAAGGTTTACCAGTTTTGGCGGTACTTGGTGGATTAGCTCTAGTAGGACTAGGAACCGTAATGGCAGTGACTAATCCTCACCAGGATGGCTATGATGACTATGCTGTTGAGCGATTGAGTACCTATCTCAAAGAAGAAGCATGTAGCCAAGTACCTCAACTTCCTCAAGTGGAGGACTTTCTCCAGCGTCAATGCAAATCCCTCGTTGACACAGCACGTCCCCAAATTAAGCAAATTCTTTCGGAAAAGACAGAACGACAAAACTTTCTTCTGTTCAGCATTTATCGCACTGACTTAAATATTAGTCCCTCACTGCCTGCTTATCATGTTGAAACAGTGGGAGTTTTTCAGAAATTTTACATTTACCAGTTAGAGGAACAGGGAGTAGGGGAATAAAGACGCGGAGACGCGGGGACGCCAAGTGTGGGAAGATGGAGATAGGTCGAGACGAAAATCTATTCCCTCATTTTAGCTGTGCCACGCTATTAGGTTAAATCTAAAATCTAAAATCTAAAATTTAACACCAATGAGTTACTGTGTCACTCCAGGATGTGTTGCCCCGAAAAATCCGGACTCAGCTTTCTATTGTCTCAGTTGTGGTTCTCAATTATTGCTGAGGCAGAGATATCGTGGGGTTAGTCCCATTGGTAGCGGTGGCTTTGGTAAAACTTTTTTGGCAGTAGATGAAGATATTCCTGGTAAGCCTTCCTGTGTTATTAAACAATTTGCTTTTCCCAGTAATGATGGTTTAATCTTAGATAAAGCAGGTCAATTATTTCGCCAAGAAGCAGAACGTCTTGAGCAGTTGGGAGAACATCCACAAATACCTCAACTTTTAGCCTACTTTGAACAGAATCAGCAACTGTATCTAGTGCAAGAGTTGATTGATGGGCAGAATTTAGAAGAAGAGTTACGGCAGGTAGGACAGTTTGGAGAAAAGCAAATTTGGCAACTACTCAAGGATTTGCTACCAGTACTCCAATATATCCACGATCGCCAAGTAATTCACCGAGATATCAAACCACCTAATATTATCCACCGTCGCAGTGATGGCAAGCCAGTGCTGATTGATTTTGGAGTAGCTAAACTGCTCAGTGCTACTGCTTTGCAACGTACTGGTACAACAGTAGGAACTGTTGAATATATGGCACCAGAGCAAATCAAAGGCAAAGCTTTCCCCGCAAGTGACCTTTATAGTTTAGGTGTGAGTTGCATTCACTTACTCACAGGCATTGCTCCTAGCGACATGTTTGATATTATGCATAATCGTTGGGTCTGGCGGGATCATTTACCTACTGGTAAAGTAGTAAGCGATCGCTTGGGTCATATTCTGGATAAATTATTGGAAAATGCTATCTCTGAACGTTACCAATCGGCTAATGAAGTTTTGCAAGCGATTAATTTACAACCAACAGTAGTTAAGCCAGTAATTTCTGATACTAGTGCAAGAAGACAGAAGACGGAACCCAATCCTAGCCCTTTCCCGTCAGAACCCACCCCTCACCTCTCCCAGGAGGGGAGACTTACTACACAAGCTTTATTAAAGATTGATTATAGTGAACTGCGGAATTTATTAGCTAGAAAAAAATGGCAGGATGCAGATAACAAGACCTGGGATTTACTATGCGAGGCGTTAGGAAGACGACCTGGTTATTACCTCCAAACCGTTGATATTAAAAATTTCCCCTGTGAGGATTTATTAATTATTGACCAACTTTGGAGCAAATACAGTGAAGGACGTTTTGGCTTCACTGTCCAAAAGCAGATTTATGAAGAAGTTGAGGGAGACTATCCCAGTTTTTGCGATCGCGTGGGTTGGCCATTGCACAATTATAAACCACTGGCATCGAAGCCTAGTTTCAAGCTGCGTTTACCTTTTACTCAGACTCCACAAATGCCTGTAGGACATTTCCCGTCACGTCAATGGGCTGGAGGTTATTACTGGTGGCGTCATGCTGGAACGTTAGCAACTAAGCTCGAACAATGTGGTATTGGTCATTAGTCATTAGTCATTAGTCATTAGTAACGCGATGTCCAACTAATTATCCATTATTCATTATCAATTATTGAAAGTACTTTAGACTATTTTTATAACTGTCTTGCTCCATCGGCGATAAGTTCGCAAGTTCAGCAGTTTCAAACAATTGATTAAAGATTTATTCTTGCAGAGGGTCGGGGCGATCGCTTAATTATGATAGATGTTAATAAAATGGCTCATGGTCTAATTAGTGATGGTGAGTTTAGGAGTCCATTGATGTCATACATTTGGTGGTTTACGTTAAGGCTTTGTTGCTTGCCTATTTTGATACATCAACAACAAGTTGAACAATCCAATACAAGTATCGATTAGAGTTAAAGGAGGTTAACTGAGGATGAGTAGTGCTGTGATTGAGCTTCCGACAAAAGAAATTGCTGACTTCTGTAAACGCTGGCAAGTCGCTGAATTTGCTCTCTTCGGTTCTGTCTTGCGCGATGACTTTCGCCTCGATAGTGATATAGATGTCATGGTAGAATTTGACCCAGAGGCTCACCCCACTTTCAGTAGTTTAGACCAGATGGAAGCAGAATTAAAATCCATTTTTCACAGAGACGTTGACCTCGTTACCCGTCAGGGTATTGAAACCAGTCGTAACTATTTACGCCGTCACGAAATTCTTTCCTCCGCTCAGGTGATTTATGCAACGAGACCTTCAATTTATGCTTGATATGCTGCAATCTGCCGAACTGATTATAACCTATACTGCTCAATGTTCAAAAAGCGAGTTCGTCAACAATGTACAACTTCAAGATTCAGTTATTCGACGGTTATTGGTGATCGCTGAAGCTGCAAGAAGGGTTTCAGCAGCAACTCGACAGGGACTACCCAATATCTCTTGGCAAGAAATCAATGGTATGCGTAATCGGTTAGTTCATGAATATGATGATGTGAACCTCAATATTGTTTGGGATGTCGTTCAATTAGAGATACCGTCTTTGATTGAAGAATTAAAAATGCAAATTCCCCCTGAATGCTGACTAGGTTTATGACTCGCTTGTAAAGATAATATATCAAGATTTTTGACAAGCTACAACCTAAGACTTTTCACTCAAACTAGTCAAGTCCCATTACCAGGTATTGCGATGAAAAAAACAATCAACATAGGCTTGTGTATGATTCTATTACTTGGTTTAGGGGGAGTAGGAATGGCTGCTGTTCAATGGACAAAACACTCAAGTCAAGAACAATCCTCTGGGTCAACCATTTATCCTGATTTCCAGGTTAAAGATGGTGATGTCATAGCATATCAGTTCCCTAATTATGACCTCACAATTCTTTCTTTCATGGATAATTTTGATTTTATCTACCAACCATCTCAAAATCAGTCCCTCGAAACCGTTGCAGAAGAGTTTGACTATCGATACTTGGTAAATGGTTCATTTTTTGAAGCTTCACGAGAACATGCTGGATGGCTTGCTGTGTTAGGTCAAGAGAGAACTCTCTTCAAGGAAGATCCACAACTTTCTCATATTATTCAATATAACACCAATACAGGAGGGCTGAACTTTACCGAAGCTCAACTATTTCAGCCTTCAACTCAGAAAAAGAATATTGAATTTCAGTCCGGCCCTTTAATTATAGATACTAATCAAGTAACCCCAAAATATATTAAGCAATCTCTCAATGGTCTTTTACCGTTTAAAAGGACATTGCTAGCTTATACAGAGGAAGACCAAAGAAAATATTTAATGATTACTCAAAAAAAGGTAAAATTAGATGAGTTGGCAGACTATTTGTTAACCCTATCTGTATTTTCCGGTAAAACCTTACATGTAGTTAACTTAGATGGGGGTACTTCAACGGCTTTGTATTCTCAAACTCACCCAGAATTGAGTTTTAACGAAGAAGGCATATTGCCTATACTATTAGGAATCAAGTAGGGCTTCCTACAATTAAGGTCGTACCGTTACAGTGGTGCGTTACGCTGCGCTAACACACCCTACTGCCGTGACACAGCTAAAATGGTTCATTAGAAAGCTGAGGGAGCTGAGGAAGCTGAGGGAGCTGAGGGAGCTGAGGGAGCTGAGGGAGATAGGGAGAAAAATCTATTGCACAGTTTTAGGTGGGTCACGGCACTACAATAGCTATGATAGGTACTTGATATAATCACAAATAACCAACAACCAATAACCAACAACTAACAACTAACAATTCCCGACCATTGAACTTTTTTAAGTTTATTACGGCGATAGGAGAAGAATAATTCGGGTTCCTGGAAAGTGCAGTGAGGCGCGATCGCAATTTGTTCTGGACTAATACCTAAGTGTTCGAGTTGTAGCTCATTCACCCGCCGCACATCTAAGCGTACTCTTCCTGGTTGGGGATCATCGAGGATTGGTGGGTTGGGTAATTCCCGTAAGGCAGCAAGTATGGATTCTGGGGTATCTGCTGAGCAAATACTAGCTCCCACTTCCGCTGCGACTGTCTCCGATACCTGATAGACTTTACCTGCGATTGCAGGACCCATCGCCACAGACAAATTCTCTATGGTACTTCCTGCATCAAGGAATCTGGCGATCGTTTTGGGTACAATCTGAGTTGCAGTACCCCGCCAACCTGCATGTACCGCTGCTGTCTGTCCTGTCTGAATATCTCCAATTAGTACTGGTGTACAGTCGGCAGAGCAAACCCATACTGCTTGTTGAGGTTGTTCAGTTAGGATACCATCAGCTGGTGCTCTAGGCGGTTCTTCATCTTCCTCATTAGGCAAGGAATCGATAATCTTGTGGATTTCCGAGGGTGTTAGTACTGTATTACCATGTACTTGTCTTACTCGATATACCTGAGCCTCCGGTTGGAGTGCCGCCACAATTTCAGTAGGTGATCGCGGTGCAAATGCTGAGCTGAAAAAGCCATGCTTCCATTGTTTCAGCAGACTACAAGTAAGATAGGGCAATTCTTCCCAGGTTTGCCAGTGCCAAGTATGCATTTATTTAGGTGTTAGGTAAGTGGAACTGGCATCCTGCCAGTAGAGTGTAACTGGCATCCTGCCAGTAGAGTGGAACTGACATCCTGCCAGTAGAGTGGAACTGACATCCTGCTAGTAGAGTGGAACTGGCATCCTGCCAGTAGTAAGTGGACCTGGCATCCTGCCAGTAGAGTGGAACTGTTATCCTGCCAGTAGTAGGAGACAATATCTGTAGGGGCAAAGCATTTGAGCAACAATTTAAGTACATAGAGCCAAATGTACCTATTCAAATGCATTGCCCTCCGACAGTTGGAAAACAGACCCTAGCAAATAGACTTATCCAATCGAATGACAGGCAAGATGCCTGTTCCACAGGAAACTGATAATTGGATGACAGGCAAGATGCCTGTTCCACAGGAAACTGATGATTGAATGACAGGCAAGATGCCTGTTCCACAGGAAAATGTTGCAAGCTTGGACAGTAATCTCAACGCCTTGCCAACTTCTTCGACAGCTTCCGTAAGCGCACTGATTGGGGAGTCACTTCTACCAATTCATCATCTTTGATATATTCTAGAGCTCTCTCTAGGCTCATCTCTACTGGTGACTGTAGCTGGACTAACTCTTCTCCTGTAGAAGATCTGTGGTTAGTTACGTGCTTGGCTTTGCAGACATTGAGTTCTAAGTCTTGGGGACGGTTATTTTCTCCAACGATCATACCCTTATACACTTTAGTACCAGGAGTAATAAAGAATACACCCCGGTCTTCCCCATTTTTCAGAGCATAGAAGGTGGCAACTCCTTCCTCAAAGGCAATAATTACCCCATTGCGGCGAGTTTCTACTTCACCAGTCAGAGGACGATACTCCAGGAAACTGTGGTTCATAATGCCATCTCCTTTAGTAATACGCAGGAAATCACCCCGGAAGCCGACTAAACCGCGAGCAGGAATGACAAAATCTAGTTGGGTACGACCATTACTTCCTACTTGCATATCCTGCATTTCTCCCTTGCGCTGTCCTAATCGCTCAATGCAGTTGCCTACCGCTACTTCTGGCACATCCAGCACCAGATACTCAAAGGGTTCACAAGGTTGACCGTTGATTTCCCGGTAGATAACCTGGGGTGTGGAAACCTGGAATTCATAGCTTTGGCGACGCATGGTTTCAATCAGAATACCTAAGTGCAGTTCCCCCCGTCCGGATACCAGGAATTTATCCGGAGAGTCAGTTTCTTCTACTCGTAAGGCAACATTAGTTTCCAATTCTCGCATGAGGCGATCGCGTAATTGTCGGGAAGTGACATAATCCCCTTCTTTACCAGCAAAAGGGGAGTCATTTACCGAAAATGTCATCTGCAATGTGGGTTCATCCACTTTAATTAGGGGTAAGGCTTGGGGCTCTTGGGGGCAAGTAATCGTTTCCCCAATATTGGCGTCGGCAAAACCAGCCACAGCAACCAAATTACCAGCGGAGGCTTCTTTGAGTTCAATGCGATTGAGTCCTTCAAAACCCATCAGCTTGGAAATTTTTCCTTTGACAATGTCCCCAGTTTCTTTAACCAAAGCTGCTGTTTGAGCGGCTTTGATGGTACCGTTGTGGATCCTGCCAATAACAATACGACCGAGATATTCCGAATAGTCGAGGGTCGTTACTTGTAGCTGTAGGGGTTTGGTCGAGTCTCCTACTGGTGGCGGTACATGGTGGACAATTGCTTCAAACAAGGGTTGCATATCCACACCCTTTGTATCTAAATCTTCTTTGGCGTAGCCTTCTAAGCCAGAAGCAAAGAGGTAAGGAAACTCACACTGGTCATCATCTGCACCTAATTCGAGAAACAAGTCTAGGACTTTATCAATAGCACCGTAAGGGTCTGCTTGGGGGCGGTCAATTTTATTGACTACAACAATGGGACGCAGTCCTTTTTCCAGAGCCTTTTTCAGTACAAACCGGGTTTGGGGCATCGGACCTTCATTGGCATCCACAATCAGGATGCAACCATCAACCATGCCCAATACTCGCTCAACTTCACCACCAAAGTCAGCGTGACCCGGAGTATCAACTATATTGATTAATGTATCTTTGTAGTGAACGGCAGTATTTTTGGAGAGAATGGTAATTCCCCGCTCCCGCTCCAAATCATTGGAATCCATGACACAGTCTGGAACCTCTTGTCCTTCTCGGAAGATACCGGATTGTTTGAGCAGGGCATCTACTAGAGTAGTTTTGCCGTGATCGACGTGGGCAATGATAGCAACGTTGCGAATAGGGAGACTCATAGGAGCAATTGAGAACTATAGAGATTTGGTGGAAACTGCCACTGAAGGTCAGAGGTTAGTTAGCAGGATATAAAATTTTACAATAATTCTGTAACAAACCCTTAACAATTTTAGCTTAATCCCTTGCGATCTGGTGATCTGGGATTAGAAGTCACTAGTACCGCTACGCGGAATTCAAAATTGAAAATTGAAAATTCAAAATGTTTATATAGTAAGGATTATAGCAATTTCAAGCTGGTGGATTATTTCCACCACGCTGCACTAAAGTAAGAAAGCAGTCCCGAGGAAAAAATTTAGCACTAAGAAATCTCAGTAGATTCTTCCGAAGTTCCTACTTATTGATAAAAGTACTCGAATTTTGTGAGAATAAAGATTAAAAACGAGCAATGACTCTAAATTCTAAAACATCCCCAACTACTAATGTCAATTTATCGCCTTCGTCACAAAATAACCAGATAAAAACTGAGTCAACACCTGTTTCATCTTATGAAGCACAAATTAAAATATTGGCTGGGGTTATTAATCGCATCCGAAAGCCTCTGAAACTAAGCGAGATTTTCCAATGGACAGCCACTGAAGTACGGAAACTGCTCACAGCAGACAGAGTGGCAGTCTTTCGCTTTTACCCGGAAAGAGATTGGGAAGGAGAGTTCGTATCTGAAGATACAGTCCCTGAATGGGACTCCGTTTTGACTAAACGAGTCTATGATCACTGTTTCGGAGAAAGGTTTGCTCCTCTCTATCAACAGGGAAGCGTGCAGGCAGTGGCAAATATTTATGAAGAAGGTTTGAGTGATTGCCATGGGGAGATTTTGGCGAAATTTCAAGTCCGTGCCAACTTAGTAGTGCCTGTACTGTTAGGTCAACAACTTTGGGGATTATTCTGCATTCACCAGTGCAGTAGTTCCCGCCATTGGCAAGATACAGAGATTGAGTTTGTCCAGCAAATTGCTGAAAGCTTTGGAGTAGCGCTTCAGCAAGCAAAATATTTTAATAAAGCTAAAACTAAAACAGTACAGTTGGCTAAAGTTGTTGAGCAGGAGCGAACAGTTGCTCAAGTAGTCAGTAAAATTCGTCAGTCTCTTGATCTGCAAACGGTTTTTAACTCCACTACAGCCGAGGTGCGACAGCTGTTGAAAGCAGACAGAGTTGCTCTATTTCGTTTTTATCCAGAAAGAGATTGGGAAGGAGAATTTGTTGCTGAGGATGTTGGGGCTACATGGGATACAGTTTTGACTAAACGAGTTTATGATCATTGTTTTGGGGAAAGATTTGTCTCCCTTTATCAGCAAGGTCAAATACAAGCGGTTACTGACATTTATGCAGGAGAGTTAAGTGAATGTCATACAGAAATTCTTGGCAAATTCCAAGTCCGTGCCCATTTAGTAGTTCCTGTATTACAAGAGCAAAATCTCTGGGGGTTGTTGTGCATTCACCAATGTGAGCAACCTCGACAGTGGAGTTCCCACGAAATTGCCTTTGTCAAGCGTATTGCAGAGCATTTTAGTATTGCGGTACAGCAAGCTGGATTATTGGCACAAGCTCAGTATCAAACTCAACAACAGAAAGCTTTGACTGGGGTAATTGTTCGCATTCGCGAATCCCTCAATTTAGAGACAATTTTTCAAACTACAGTTACTGAGGTACGTCAATTACTTAAAACAGACCGGGTTGTGGTGTTCCGCTTCGATCAGACTGAGAGTTGGGAAGGAGAATTTATCTTTGAAGATCTGGCTCCTGGACTCGATTCAGTGATGGCAGCAAAAATTAATGGTCACTACTTTAGTGAACAGTTTCTCCCCTTGTATAAACAAGGAAAAATACAGGCTATTGCTGACATCTACCAAGCAGATTTAGAAGGTTACTATGTTCAGATTTTGGAGAGATTTAAAGTTCGTGCCAATATCGTAGTACCTCTGTTGGCAGAAGAAAATCTCTGGGGACTGCTCTGTGCTCATCAATGTGAGATTCCTCGTCAGTGGAAAGCTTCAGAAGTTGAGTTTTTCACCCAAATTGCTGAGCAATTGGGGATTGCACTTAAACAAGACCAATATGTGCAGCAGGTAAAAACCCAAACTACAAAAATCGCTGAAGCTGCTGAAAGAGAGAGAGTGGCAGAACGTCGAAAGTTATTAGCGGCAACAGTTGATAAAATTCGTCAATCTCTGGATATCGACAAAATTTTTCAAACTACAACTCAAGAGGTTCTGCAACTGTTAAAAGCTGAGCGAGTAGCAATTTATCGCTTCAATGCAGATTGGAGTGGTGAGTTCGTAGCAGAAGCATTAGCAGAAGAATGGAGTCCAGTTGTAGGGATTAAACTTGTAATTGAAGATACTTATCTCCAAGAAACAAAAGGAGGGAGATATGCCGCTCAAGACACCTTGGCTGTTGATGACATTTATCGCGCTGGATATTCAGATTGTTATATTTCTTTGTTAGAAGAATTGGAGGCCAAAGCTTATGCCATTGCTCCAATTTTAGAAGGACAAAAACTTTGGGGATTACTTGCCATTTATCAAAACTCAGCATCACGTCATTGGGAAAAAGAGGAAGTTGAACTGCTAGCCCAAATTGCTGGACAGTTAGGTATTGCTCTACAACAAGCAGAATCTCTCAAGCAAGTCCAACTTCAAGCAATTGAGCTTAAAAAGGCAACTGAAAGGCAACAGGCTTTAGCTAGAACGATTGAACATATTCGTCAGTCTCTAGACCTTGATACTATTTTTCAAACTACGACTCAGGAAGTTAGACAGTTGCTAGGGGTTGAAAGAGTAGCAATCTATCGTTTCAATCCAGATTGGAGTGGTGAATTTGTTGCTGACTCTATTTCTATTGTAGATGGTTATAATCAATTAACTCTTTCCCAGCCTCAGTTAACAGATATTTTATCTCATACTAATCCCCAAGGAAAATATCCCCATAGTGAAACTTTTGTTCCCATTTCCCAAGGAGATAAATTATGGGGTTTGTTGGTGGTTTATCAAAATTCTCAACCTCGTTATTGGCAGGAAGAAGAAACTAATCTGCTAGCCCAGATTGGTAACCAGTTAGGTATTGCACTACAACAAGCAGAACTGTTACGGCAAACAAAACAGCAAACAGAAGAATTGGCTCAGAACCTAAGAGATTTAAAACGTATGGAGAAAGTTGAATATCTCTTAGAAGAGCTGGAGAAAGCGAAGGAAGCAGCGGTTACTGTAGCAGAACAAAGCGAAGTTGCTAACCGTGCCAAGAGCCGATTTCTTGCCCATATGAGCCATGAACTTCGTACCCCCCTCAACGGCATTCTGGGATATACCCAAACTCTTCAACGAGCGAGTAACCTTACCCCCCAACAACAACAAGGTATCGATATTATTCACAGCTGTGCCAATCACCTCCTCACCCTGATTAACGATATTTTAGATATCTCCAAAATCGAAGCAGGAAAATTAGAGCTTACGCCTCAAGAAGTACGTTTTCCTAAATTCTTATTGGAGGTTGTGAAAATGTGTCAAATTCGTGCTCAGGACAAATATCTTGCCTTTGCTCATCAATTTTCTCCTCAATTACCTAATGTGGTTCAGGTTGATCAAAAACGACTACGCCAAGTTTTAATTAATTTGCTAGGTAATGCTATCAAATTTACCGATACTGGCAATGTTACTTTTAAAGTAAGCGTTATTCCTCAAAATCTAAAGATAAATGACCAAGGAGAAATGACAAATAAAAAAATTCGCTTCCAAATTCAAGATACCGGTATTGGTATAGCAGTAGCCAAACTCAACCAAATTTTTGAGCCTTTTGAACAAGTGGCAGAAAAGAGACACATAGCACAAGGCACTGGACTTGGGTTAACTATTACCACCAATATCCTGAAGATGATGGGCAGTCAACTCCAAGTTGAAAGTACTTTGGGAAAAGGAAGTACCTTTTGGTTCGATTTAAGTTTGCCTTCAACCTACAAATCCCTTGATTTCCCCTCTGTCAAATCCTACAAAAAAATTATGGGCTACCAAGGTGAAAAAAAGAAAATTTTGGTAGTAGATGACCGCTATGAAAATCGTGCCGTGATCCTCAGTTTACTCGAACCAATCGGCTTTGAAGTTAGAGAAGCAGCTAATGGAGAAGAAGGTCTCACACAAGCTCAGGAGTTTAGACCAGATTTGATCATTATTGATCTGTTAATGCCTGTCATCAACGGTTTTCAACTAGCCCACCGCCTCAGGGAGTTACCAGAGTTTAAAAAGACTATTTTGCTAGCATGTTCTGCCACAGTATCTAATGTTTACCAACTCCGGAGCCAGAAAGCAGGATGTAATGATTTTCTACCCAAGCCTCTTTCTAAGAGAGATTTACTCGAAAAAATTCAAAATTATTTGGGACTGTCATGGGTTTATCAAAACAATGATCAATTGTCAATTAAAAAATCTCAACCTGTGACTGATTCCTTAACAGATATTCAGAGCCAAGAGCTTATACCTCCCCCTATGGAAGAATTAAATGTTATGTATGATTTAGCTAGGAAAGGTCTAATTGACAGCCTTATCGAGCAAACTGAAAAGCTGAAAGCAATGGATAGACAATATCTGCCTTTTGCTGAAAAAATTCAGATCCTAGCTGAAAAATTTAAAATTAAAGAAATTAGACAGTTTATTCAACAGTTTTTGGTGGTATAGCGCTGACTTGAAAGTAAGGAACAGGGAACAGGAAATAGGGAATAGGGAATAGGGAATAGGGAACAGCAGTGCTCCTACTTTCATTACCTGGTGGTGAAAAAATTTTTTCATTGGGACTGCCTCCTGCCTCCTGCCTCCTGCCTTCTGCCCTCTGCCTCCTGCCTCCTGCCTTCTGCCCCCTGCCTCCTGCCCTCTGCCTTAAGCAACTACTAAGTTTTGTTCCACCACGGTAACCAATTGCGATGTCCACTCCTGAACCAGTTCAGTAGTAGCCGCTTCTACCATCACCCGAATAACTGGTTCCGTACCAGAAGCACGTACCAGAATTCTGCCTTGGTCTCCCATTGCGGATTGACCCTGAGCGATCGCATTTTTGAGAGCATCACATTCTTCCCAATGTAGGCGGCGCTCCCGGTCTTCTACCCGGACATTGTGCAGTAACTGTGGGTAGGTTTGGAAGCTTTGGTCTACTAGCTTAGTCAAAGGAACACCAGATTGGCGTACCAAAGAGGCTATATGTAAGGCAGTTAGCAAACCATCACCAGTGAAGCTGTAGTGGTGGCAAAGAATATGTCCTGATTGCTCACCCCCCAGCATTGCTCCAGTTTCCAGCATTTGAGCCTGAACATATTGATCCCCCACTTTGGTGCGCATAAAGTTGCCACCTAACTGCTGCCAAGCACGTTCAAAACCCAAATTGGCCATAACCGTAGCCACAATCAAATCTCCCGGCAGCTTACCCGCCTGACGTAAAGTTTGACCCCAGAAATAGAGAATATAATCCCCATCGACAACTCGACCCTGCCCATCTACGGCTAATACCCGGTCAGCATCACCATCGAAAGCAAAGCCAATATCCGCTGAATGCTCCTGCACCGCTGCGGAGAGGATATCGAGATGAGTCGAACCACAATTGACATTAATGCGATCACCATCTGGTTGGTTGTGTAGGCAGATCACTTCTGCTCCCAACTCAGCAAATACTGGCTCAGCTATCTGCACACAAGCTCCCCAAGCCAAATCCAGTACAATCCGCATACCTCGTAAATCTGTAACCGATTTCAGAGGAGAGTGTAGTGATTTAATATAGTCGGCAATTAATTCAGGACGGGAATAATGCTTACCCCAGGTATTGGTAGCGAAAGGATTACCAGCGAAACCTCTTAAACCTTCTTCAATTTTCTTTTGCAACACCGCTGAAAGCTTTGCACCTATTGAGCTAAAGAACTTAATGCCGTTGTCTTCCGGAGGATTATGACTAGCGGAAATCATAACTCCTCCTATGGCTTCAGTCGCAGCAGTGAGATAAGCAACACCAGGAGTAGTACATAACCCTAAGTTCCATACCTCCAACCCTGCGGAAGTCAAACCTGCCGCTAGAGCCATTGCTAGCATATCACCGGAGTTACGGGAATCTTGTCCCATAACCACAGGACCAGGCGCTGATGCTTCCTCCTGTAATACTTTACCTGCCCAAAAACCAACTTGTAATGCTAAATCTGCACTCAAAAGCTCTCCGGCTCTTCCCCGGATGCCATCAGTGCCAAACAAAGGAGTTTTCGGTAATACCGTCGGATAGTTCCTAAGGCTAAAATTTTTTGCGGACTTCTGCTGATGTCTCTGGGACTGCTCAACCAAAGTCAAATTCTGATTTTCTATAGGGGATGTAACCATAATCTAAATTTTCCTCACACAAACACACTCATACGTGAGGGATAATAACACTTTATTCACGTTCTGCTGCTTTGTCATTGATCAAATGTCATAAGTCATTAGCAGCAAGGACTCTCTCGCTCTACTGAGCCTAACTGCTGCCAGGAAGAGAGGTTATTGGTGGACAGAAGGGGCAATTCTTCTGGGCAGGTTTTTGAAGTAATAAGCATTAGAAGGCAGGAGGCAGGAGGGACAAGAGTTTTCTCTGCCTAAAAAGAAGTCAAAAACTACTCATATCAAGGAATTCAGCCGTACCTTTTTATTTTTAGTTTCAGCAAGAGTAATAAGCGCCTAACGGCGAATTAAGAATTAAGAATTAAGAATTAAGAATTCATTAATTGAATCGCAAAAAAAGGCTGCAAACTAATCATATCAAGGTTTTCAGACCTAAATCAGTGTTTTTTAGTTTCTGAAGAGTAATAAGTAATAGTTAATAGGTAATAAGCCAATAGTTCAGGATGGATTACCCGGTAAAAGAGCAAGGTTTCTGGAGCTAAAAGGTATGATATCTTTGACTAGCTTGGTAAGAAAATCTTTAAAAGACTCTCTTTCAAAAACCAGCATCTGACAACAATTGTTCCATTGTCTCCCAGCTGATTCCTTGCTGAAGATAATGAGGGGCACTAGGGTTGTAGGGACTAGCCACTCGATCTATATTGATAATCTTGGCTTGTGGTGGTAAGACTGGTACATCTGGGTCAAAAGAAGTTGGGTTCATTAAAGAACTAGAAAAGCCTTTGTAAATGGCAATTTGGTCTTCCACCCCTGCAATCTCAGCAGTAACAATTAAGACTTCTTGGGGGTGCTTTATCGTGTACTGCTCTAAGCGCCATCCAATCGTATCAGTCATAGTACATTTGGCAATTGTTAATTTATTTTAGTTTAAGGCAAATGTAGGAGCGTCAATGGTATAGACCTTTAAAAAACAATCCTAGCAAAGTGTACCAATTCTCCATTCCCAATTCCCAATTCCCAATTCCCAATTCTCCATTATCAATTATCCATTCTCAAAAGTTTTTCAATTGTTTGCAGACGATTGTCCCAGACTTGCACTTGATAAGGTTTTTCTGTACCATAGTCCCGCATCCATTTGGGAAATCGTGAACGAAATGAGGATAGAAGCGATTGTGCTTTAGATACATTGGATTTTGATGGTTCTTCTGCTACTGACTCAAGTAAGACAGAGAGTTCCTCAGCTTGTCTGCTCCACTGAGACAAAGCCGGTTCTTGCATGTTGAGTTGGTTATTTTCCAACAAAAAACCCCATTCTCGCAATAATGTTTGATAGCGATTTGCAGCTGTTTTTAATGGCTGGCGGTAGGGTACTGGTTCAGGATTAGTATCGGCTTCTGGTCCTTGGGTGAGACGGAAGATATCGTGTAAATTCTCATTGAGATTCTCGGCGGCGAATAGTGCATAGCCACCAACAGGCAAATCCCGCAGTAGTTGAATTTGGTCAACTGCTACAACATCTGGCAACTGCAACAGCCGAATTCCTGGTACAATTAGAGAGCGAGTACGGTCTGAAACACTGACAACAGGTTGGGTTAGTTGTTGCAAGCTGTCCGTATCTAGGGCATAGGTCATGGGTACTATCAGGTCAACGTGACCCTGCTCAGCCCAAGTCTCCCAATGTTGTTGTATTTTACGTATACGATCAGGACGGAGAATAGGAAAGACAGCGGCGGAAAGGATCAAGTCAGGATTTTGTTGCCGTAGCTTTTTGGAAGCTGATGCCACGAAACGATCTACTTGCTGAGTGCGAAAATCCGTCCACTCTCGCCACAAATTGCGATCGCGTAGTCTAATGGTAGCCGGATCGACACCAGTTTTTTGGTGAAATTGCTGACGTGCGACCATGCTATAACCATGGGTCTGATTTACATTAGGGTCTTGGAAGGGGTAGCGAATATAGTCGAATTGAATACCATCTACCTTATATTTACTAGCAATCTCTTCTAGCAGGGAAATAAGGTAACGCTGCACTTCTGGATTAGCAGGGTCGAAAAATGCCTTTTTGGTGTCTGGGTGAAAGGCACGTCCTCTCTGATCAAGATTCGCCCAATCTGGATTGGCTTCTAATACTGGTCCGAGGTAGTCTACTGGTTGGTTGAGTAAAAGATTGTGACGCTGATTGGCTGCGGCAAAGATCCAAACCCAAGCGTGCAACTCCATTTCCCGCTCATGAGCCAACTTAACTGCTGCGGCTAGAGGGTCCCAACCCCGAACCAAGGGATTCTGTTCTGGAGCGACAGTACTAGGATAAATCGGATAACTGGCATTAACTGTTTCAAAAAATACCGTATTAAAACCAGCTGCGGCTAGCTGATCGAAGAGTTTGGCTAAATCTTTCTCTGACCTAGCTCTAACAATAGTACCCCGGTCTAACCAGATTGCCCTAATTTCTGGCTGAGCTAGTTTACGATCCAGGGGATAATTATCCCAGAGTAGGCGTCGCGTCTGAGTCCACTCTTGTCTTGCTCTAGGGAAATCTTTTTTAGCGATCGCATCGCGGAAATTTTGCAGACCTCTTCTCGCTTGGACTAAGGTTGGGTTGGTAGATTGAGGGTTGCTACTAGCGGAAGCCGATAATTCTTTCGTCGTCTCAGTAGACTGCTCTGCCAATATTTTTTCTATAGTAGTACTGAGGGAAAAATCTAGATCACCGTTAGCGGCTTCCGCAGCTAGTAGAGCACTTTCAAAACGACCAATTAACCCTTCCAACTCCTGGAGCATCGCAGTCACTTCTACTGCTGTCAAGTCTACCTTTTGAGGGATTGACCCTTGAGCTGGAACCACGACTCTTTCAGCTTTAGCTCCAGTTTCTAGGAGCAGTACACCTAGTGCCAGCAGGCAAGATGTTTTGAGGAAGGAGACAGTTGACTCCTTAATGGTTCTTTTCTGGTTAACTGGTAGGCTATTTCTGCCCTGTGGCACTAGATTCAGTAACTTACCCATCAACATACGCAAGCCCATGCTTTAGAAACAATTCTTAATCATAATACTTAAATAAGCATTAATATTCTGGAAAAACAAGGAAGAAGGCAAACAAACCACCTTTCAATCTCTGCCTTCTGCCTTCTGCCCTCTGCCCTCTGCCTTTTGCTATATAATTAATTGGTTTCATTGAGGGAAGCATCATGGCGAAGATAAAAATAACACAGAACACAATATTTAAACAAAGCACAGCAGATTCCAGTTCTTTGCCACCATCTCAGTTACTTAATGTTCCCTATGACACGACCTTTGAAGTAAACTCATATAAATTAGATAACAACCATTACTATTTGAATTTACCTGGTAACCTGGGAAATTATCGTTCTTGGTATGTCTACGAAGGTCATGTCCAATTCCAGGATAAATATAGTTTAGGCTACGTTGCTACCAGGAAAGATGACCTTCCTTTGCGTTCCAGTCCAGGTAAACAGGAACCGATCAAGAAATCTTTGTCTCCCGGCACGATAGTTGAGATTGATGAATCTGATATTGTAACTGTAGACGGAGAAGACTGGTGTTATGGTGGTGAGCCAGGAGCGAAAGAAGAAGACCGTGGCTGGATGGGTAGAGAGTATATCAGGTTAAAAAAATATGCACGACCTGGTTATGTTGACACCCCACAAAGTCCCCTAGCTGTAAGGTTTGAACCAAGCAACCTGTCAGAAAAACTTACTGAACTGCCCAAGGGAACTCCAGTTGAGGTTTGGGGTCAACCTACTGCTGGTCCTGGTTCTAGTAAGGGATGGCTTTTTGGTCATGCTACCCAAGGTACAGAGCAAAACCAATTTGGCTGGATGGCTTTAGATTTTCTCGCTTCTCTTTAGTTTCCCTTAAATATCCCCGACTTCTTCTTCAAGTTTGTCGAGTAGTCATACCCAATCCGGTATCGATATACCTGCTATAACCACATTGTAGAGACGCGCCATGGCGCGTCTCTACAGGGATTTCACGGTTTCTCAAAACGGCTCTATTGTAACCGGATTTGGTATTACCGGTTCACTACAGAAGTCGAAGATCTAGACTCAGGGCGGGTTTTGTTCCAAAGTTATCTTGAATTGTTCCAGATTATCCCTAAACCCGCCCCTACATATTTACAAGATTTTTTCCCAATTCTAAATTCTAAATTCTAAATTCTAAATTCTAAATTCTCTACAATATCCCAGACTGTACTCGCCAAAGGGTGGCATAAATTCCCTGTTGCGCCAACAATTCCTCGTGGGTTCCTTGCTCCACTAATTTGCCTTGCTCCAGAACATAAATACAGTCAGCATTGCGCACAGTAGAAAGACGATGAGCGATCGCGATCGTTGTTCGATTTTGAGTAATCTTTTCTAGGGAGCGCTGGATGGCAGCTTCTGTCTCATTATCCACTGCGGAGGTTGCTTCATCAAGAATAAGCACTGGAGGGTCTTTTAAAATTGCTCTAGCGATCGCAATCCGCTGTTGTTGTCCTCCAGATAATTTTTGACCTCTTTCTCCAATAATTGTCTCATAACCTTGGGGTAATTGGTCGATAAATTCTTGGGCTTCGGCGATTTCTGCTGCTGCTCTAATTTCTGATAAAGTAGCATCAAAACTGCCGTAAGCGATATTCTCTCTGACAGTGCCATGAAATAGAAACACATCCTGGCTAACTAAACCGATGGCACGACGTAAATCTGGTAACTGCAATCGATTAATTTCAATGCCATCAAGGGTAATTATCCCTTTCTGTACTTCATATAATCGCAACAAGAGTTTTACCAAGGTACTCTTACCGGAACCAGTAGCACCGACAATACCAACAGTTTTACCGGCAGGGATGTGTAGGGAAAGATGCTGGATAGCTGGAGACCGATGGCGGTAAGCAAAGGTGATATCTTGTAAAACTAATTCTCCCTCTACTTTGCTCACGGGTAAGGCAATTTCTCCGGAATGGACAGCGATGGGAGTATCCAGCAAATTCATCACCCTAGTAGTAGAAGCCATTGCCCGTTGATACTGGTCTAGAGTATTACCGAGGCGGGTTAAAGGCCAAAGCAAGCGCTGGGTCATAAACACTAATACACTGTAGGTGCCGACAGATAGCCTGCCTGCTGCTGCTTCCATGCCACCAAACAGCAGAATACTGGTAAAGCCGACTAAGATAATCATCCGAATCAAGGGGACAAAAGCAGCAGAAAGAGTGATCGCTCGTCGGTTACTAGTGCGGTAAGCTTGACTTTGGTCAGCAATTCTCCCTAATTCATAGGTTTCAGCGGTAAAACTTTTAATGGTGGTGATACCTATGAGATTATTAGACAGTTGCCCATTAAGTAAACTCACCTGTTCTCGCACTTCAGCATAACGAGAAGCTAACAGACGCTGAAAAGCGATGGAACCCCAGAGGATAAAAGGTATCGGTAGAATAGTCATCCAAGCAACATTAGGAGCCAGGATCATAAAGGCAGTACCAATAATCACCACTGTGGTACTTACCTGGAGAATCTCATTAGCTCCTACATCTAGAAAACGTTCCAGTTGATTGATATCATCACTGAGAATCGACATCAACCCTCCGGTACTGCTGTCTTCAAAGTAAGCTAATTCCAGGGATTGCAAATGTTCATAGGCATCTAAACGCAAGTCATGCTGCATAGCTTGGGCTAGATTACGCCATAGTCGATTGTAGATATATTGAAACAGGGATTCTAAGCCCCAGACAAGGAAGCTGAGAGCAACTAGAACTAATAGTTGACTAAAAGTATCGGTAATACCTAGTTTAGCGATGAAAGAGTCCTGTTGTTGAACTATCACATCCACCGCCGCACCAATTAAAACTGGTGGTGCTAGATCAAATATTTTATTAAGAATCGAGCAAGCGATCGCTTGACCAATCAAAGTACGATATTTCTGACCGTAACTGAGTAGACGCAGGAGAGGAGAAGACAAGGGAGGTTAGGGGGTAGGTGGAGAATTGAGAATTGAGAATTGAGAATTGAGAATTGAGAATTGAGAATTGAGAATTGAGAATTAGGGAATACGGTATTTACCGCAAAGTGGGTAAATACCACGAACTCTTGAGTTATAAACCAGATCCAAATTTGGGTATCTAGTGCAGCGCGGCAGAAGTAACTGACCAGTTTGATATCGATATAATCTTTACTATATAAGCATTTTGAATTTTGAATTTTGAATTTTGAATTCCGCGCAGCGGTACTAGGACGATTACTTGAGACATTCCCAATCCTGTTCTTCAAGCAAGGAACTGACTAAATCTCCTAAAGTTTTACCTTTACCTGCAATCGTAGCAGAAGGGGTTCGACGCAATAGTTGGGGTTCATTAGTGGAAAGAATGGTTACAATTACATGGGCTTTGGCTACTTTTGGTTCATCTGTTAACCACTGCACTTGACCATTTTCGATCATGGCTTCATAGCTGGGAAGCATTACTCTCTCCTGGTAATGGTGTTAGATTTTATCCGTTGAGTTTAAGGTTATATGTCTAGTAGGTGTGTCCTAATCAGCCCCTAAATTTTATTTTGGGTTTGTCAGTAACTACCAGATGCAATCAGCTATGCTGGTGTTGTAGGCAATCACAAATTCTGATTCCCAGTCAATTATCACCCTGTAGGGGCGGGTTTAGGGATAACTTTACCCATTTTACCCAAATATTCAGTTCAAAACCCGCCCTAGCATCTTGCCCCAATCTGCGATCGCCTGCGTTATCTTACCCGAATATTGCCCTCAAAACCCTTCCTACCATCTTCCCCGAATCAGCATTGCCATTGCCCAAGTTATCGATTCACAACCAATAAGCGATCGCTGCTAATACCTAGGTTATCGACAGGGCGGGTTTTGTATCCAGGTTATCTTTGATGTCCTTCTCATATCCCTAAACCCGTAGGGGCGGGTTTACGTGATTTATTGGATTCTAAACTCTCAATTATTTGTTGAGGAATTATTCCAGCAAGAAGCGGAAACTATGCTTAAATTCAGGTTTAACAAAGCGATCGCTTGTCCGTTAGAATATTGGCTTGGTTGTAATTATCGTTACTTTTCATAATTCCATATGCTATATTAGCAACTGATTCGAGCTGTACAATCATTCCGACATGAGCAGTAATCCTCCAGTAAAAATTCTGTTTCTAGCAGCTGATCCGAGTGATGCTGCTCGGTTACGTTTACAGCAAGAGTACCGAGATATTGAAGAAAAGCTTAAGTTGTCTGAACAACGAGGATTTTTGTTGGAGCTACGATTAGCAGTTCGTACAAAAGACATTATTCAGATATTACTGGATACTAAACCACAAATTGTGCATTTTTCTGGGCATGGTCAACAATCTGGTAATCTTTGCTTTGAAGATGAAATAGGCAAAAGCAAGCCCGTAGAGCCTGAGGCTTTGGCATCGTTGTTTGAATTACTAGCGGATCAAGTTAACTGTGTTATCCTCAATGCTTGTTATTCCGAGAAACAGGCACGCGAGATTGTTAAGCATATCCCATTTGTAATTGGTATGAGCCAATCCATCAGTGATCCGGCAGCAATTGCCTTCGCTGATGATTTTTATACAGCTTTGGCAGCCAACAAATCGGTTGAAGAAGCTTATAAATTTGGTCGTGTGAGGATCCGACTTGAAGGTTTTCCAGAGCATCTCACACCGGTTTTGCTCACAAAAAAAAAAGTAACTAATGCTCCTCAAGGGGATGCTCCTAATGAAGAGATAGAGAATCAACTGCAAGGAATCAGCCATGATGCCAACCAAGCTAGAAATGCTCAAAACCTCAATCAGCTTGAAGATGCTAAGCAATTGTGGACGCAAGTATTATCTAAAGCTTCTGCATTACGTATAGAATCTTCTGCATTCGTTACCGAAGCTGAAAAATCCTTACAAGAGATTGCTAAATTACAGACAGAGCGCTCTAATAAACAATATAGCTTTTCTCATCAAGATCTGAATTGTGCAAATAGATTAGATTCAATATATTCTGGGCTTAGAGCCGAAGCTAATGGTACAAAAAAGCAGAAGGCAACCTCTCTTTGGGGAAACACAAGAAGAGAAGGCAAAAGCCAGAAGCCTGTAAAGCGACGTTTAGCAAGATTAGGGTGGGTGGTTGCAGGAATTTGTTCTACTGTTGTTGCTCTTAATACCCTTGACTTAAGTGAACTAAGCGTCTTTGATAATCTTCAAGATAAGGAAAGCGTCTCTGATAATCCTAAAAATGGGGAAAGCATCCCTGAAAGTCCTAAAAATGAGGAAAGCGTCCCTGATAATCCTCAAAAAACAGCAATTAATTTTGTATGTACAACAATCAACGATACACCAGTGACGCTTGCCAAATCTGATAAATGGGGAGGTGACACAAGGCAATTTATTCGCTGGGTTAGTGATTATGGTAATTCTGCTGGTTATACACCAGCATTGCGCTGTCAGGAGGTTACCGCGAAATTAAATAAATATTTTGCTGGAGGCGGGCGTTACATCACTTACGGAGTTAAGAATCAACAAAAAGTAATCTGTCTCACGGATAAGAAGGGTAACGGTTGTATTGAGGATCTTTTTACACTAAGACCTGATGAAGATTCCAAGGCAGCTTTGGAAGACTTATTTTCACTTAATGCTCAGAACTTTGCGGGTCGTCCACTTCGTATGTAGAATCGTGAGCAGAAAATAGATACTGAAGCAAATTAGGTGCACAAATAGCTAGCAAGATGTTTGTGCTACGCACACGCTACGCGAACGCACTACATAAGTTACACTCGTAAGCGATCGCATAACCAAATCTACTGGCATGACACACCTAAAATGGTGAAATAAATGTAGGTTGGGTCGAGGCAACGAGACCCAACACAGTCCCCGAAGAGAGTTGGATCACTATTCCAATAATAAGTATGTATTAGCTTTACCGGTAATAATCTTGCTCAGAATCACCCGGTTTAGTCCTATGATTATAGTGCCTTCCCGTAGCGTGCGCGTTACACAGAGCGTCTCAACCGCGCTGAGGTAAAAAGCGAACAAGGGATTTAGCGATCGCGACTATACATTTTAAATATACCTCAGCTGCTACAGCTGCAAGACCAAGAAGATTCCCACAGCAATGCTCAAACGAATATATATCGATAATTTTCGCTGCCTAGTAAATTTTGAACTTAATGTTGACTCAATTAATCTGTTTCTGGGAGCCAATGGCACAGGAAAATCGACGGTTTTTGAAGTTCTACAAAAGCTACAAGCATTTATTGGTGGTGATGGCAAGGTAGAGAAAATTTTCAAATCTGTAGATTGCACTCGATGGCAAACCTCACAAGTTCAGCGTTTCGAGTTAGAGATTCTAGGTAATGGGGGTTGCTACAAATATGAATTGGCTGTTGGTCACAATCAAGATCAATGTCGTGTTGAGTATGAGCGTCTTTGGTTTGACCGCCAGCCTTTACTAAAATTTGAGTTAGGCGAGGTTCAACTTTATCGAGATGATCATTCAACAGGATCACAATATTCTTTTGACTGGTCACAGTCTATGATACCTTCATTGATGCCCAGAAGTGATAACAGTAAATTAACTTGGTTTAGAGAACGAATGGCACGATTAATTATTGTGCAAATTATGCCTCACTTAATGGTTAACGAGAGTTATCAGGAAGAAAATCATTTATCCAGTAAAATGGAAAATTATGTTTCTTGGTATCGCTATCTCTCTCAAGACCAAGGCAAGATCGCTGAATTAGGAACTATTTTAAGAGATGTGCTAGATGGTTTTACTAGCTTTAAATTTGAGCGAGTAAGTGAGCAAAGTTGGGTACTAAAACTTAGATTGGCAACAGACACCAACGGTAGTATCATTGAATATCGTCTAGGGGAACTGTCGGATGGACAGAAAACCTTAATTGCTTTATACACCCTGATTCAGGGTACTAAATCTGAAGACTATACTTTGTGCATTGACGAACCGGAAAACTTTTTAGCCTTGCCAGAAATTCAACCCTGGCTTATTCAGCTTTATGATCTTTGTCAGGAAGGTAAACTACAATCACTATTGATTTCTCACCATCCTGAGTTGATCAATTACCTGTTAGCATCACCGATAGGCTATTGGTTTGAGCGTCAAAGTAATACTCCTGTTAGAACAAAACTAATTAGCACTGATATCGCTGAAAATTCTGGCATTCCGGTTTCAGAACTCATTGCACGGGGATGGTTAAATGAGTCAGCGTAGAGTTCAGATTGTTATTCTTTGTGAAGATCGGCAGCAAGAAGTTTTTGCCCGTCATTTTCTCAAAAAGCGAGGTTTTAAAGGTCTATTCCGACCTAAAATTTGTCCTCCTGGCAGCCAATCTGGAGAACAGTATGTACGCACTCAGTATTTGCGAGAAGTAAAAGCATACCGCCAGAATAGATATCGTGTTTCGATTGGATTAGTTGTGTTAATTGATGCAGATAAGCTATCATTACAAGATAGGCTAAATCAATTAGCTGACATCCTTAGGGAAGATTCCCAGCCAAGTCGTCAACCAGATGAAGCGATTGCTGTATTTGCCCCCAAACGTAATATTGAAACTTGGATACACTACTTACAGGGAGAACCCGTTAACGAGATACAAGAATATGCAAAATTTGACAAGGATGAGGCTTCTTGCAAACCTTATGTAGAAAATTTAGCAGAGCAATGTCGTTCACAGAGCTTACCAGAAGATGCACCAGAATCGCTTCAGGCAGCTTGTGGAGAATTACAAAGGCTATTGCCACTTTTATAAAATTAAAGCGTTTCTAGAGGAAAGCATGACAGGCAAGATCGCAATATCTCACTTTCCAATTAAACTTAAAGCATGAACATAAAAATATACGCATGACAGGCAGGATGCCTGTTCCACAAGAAGATTACTCATTTAATTTGTTGAATAACCTTGATCACTTCCCCAATTCCATCCTCAGATCTAATTGTCTCCCCTAATTGTGCTGCTTGTTGCCGCATTGATTGATCTGCGATCGCTTTTTGAATCCCATGGGCTAGCCGATTTACCGTCAACTGCTTTTTCGGAATTGGTTGAGGACTTACTCCCAATTTTGCCACGCGATCGCCCCAAAATGGTTGATCGACAAAGAAGGGAATAGCAATTGAAGGAATACCAGACTTCAGTGCTGCTGCTGTTGTGCCAGCCCCACCATGATGGACAATAGCTTTCATCCTAGGAAACAACCAGTCATGGGGAATAGACTCTAACTTAAAAACCTGCTCCGGTAAGTCTACATTACTAATACCTCCCCATCCTGTCAGAAGAATGCCCCGTTGCTTAGTTTTTTCCAAAGCTTTAAGAGCAATTGTGGTTATTTGTTCAGGGTTACGGCTTGCCATCGAGCCAAAGCCAATATAAATTGGAGGTTCACCTGATTCGAGAAAGTCTAGGAGTTTTGGTGGAGGTACAAAATCATCAGGACTATCCAAAAACCAGTACCCAGTTACATGGCACGATTCGTTCCAATCCTGGGGAGTAGGCACTACAGAGGGACTGTAACCGAAAAGTTTCGGAAGCTGATGCCATTCATCCATCGCAAAGAAACTCTTAGTGCAGGGTGCTTGCCCCATTGTCTCCACATGCCAGCGATTGATCGATTCCCGAAACAATTGCCAAAACAATTCACAGATCAAGATATAACTACGTCGGTTTACCCATCCACCTAACCTTAGCCAGCGGGGAAGTATGGGATTGGGAAAACTCCCCGTGGGATAAATAGGCTGTAGTGCGGTGAAAAAGAAAGGAAGATTCAGCTGTTGGGCAATATAGTAGCCCCAAAATGCCGTGCCACCACCAATCACTAATTCTGCATCCTGACAAGCTAGCCAAGATTCTTGCATACTTTGCCTCATGACCGGTTCTAAAACTTTACCTAACCGTTTCAGAGCTGTAAAGGGATTTCCCCCTGCTTCAGTCATCTGTTGGCCGGATTCACCCTGGGAAATAGATTGAATATCACCTCCAACAGAGAAAAAATCTAGCCCGTAGCGAAGAGTGAGATCTTTAAAAGTATCGTGAGTTGCTAATCGGACAGTATAACCTGCTTGTTGTAGTCCCACCCCAAGAGCCAGATAGGGCTGCACATCGCCACGAGAGCCAACGGTAATAATCGTAATTTTCATCTTTACCTCAACCCAACACTTATTTCAAGCACTGAAGTGAAGAGCCACACAAGCAATTCTCAAGTACTTGCATGAGGCATTGCTTCAATAAGTGCCCGAAGCATCTTATTTACTGCCTCCGGTGTGGAGAAAACCTCGGCAACGTCCTTATCTAAAACTACAACTGTTAGTTCTGGCTTGCCACTGCGATGGGCAAATCGATTGGGTTTTGCCTTTTTATAATCAAACTGGTACTCCGGCAAAAGCTCATCTTCAGAGCCTGATGGTTGCTCAAAAGGCGTTTTGTTCATAATCTTCTCCCTGGATTTCACCAGTGTGAAGTTTAATTGTTTTTTGAGGAAAGCATGACCATTTTTTGAATGCAAAATGCAAAATTATCTTTTCCTAATGAATGCATTGATTAATTTTGGGTACAAACCCCCACTAATTGTCTTTAATTTTGAATTGATAATTTTGAATTTTGAATTGTTTTGACAGGCAGGATGCCTGTTCCACAAGTCTGCTAAAGTACTCGCAGGATACTGGGAATACTATCAACCGCATCTAAAGTACGCATTTGCTCTAGTGCCTGTCGAAAATTTTCTTCACGAACATCATGGGTTACCACAACAATTTCCGCCAAATCTCCTTGGAAACCAGTCTGTACTATAGACTCTAGGCTAACGCCCTGCTTCCCAAAACAAGTACCCAAGCTACCGATAACCCCAGGATGATCTTTAGTCAGAAAACGAACATAGAAGCGGGTAACGAGTTCCCCAATGGGAGCGATCGCGCAATAATGTTGGTGAGTACAGCTCAATAGGGGGTGCAATCCTTCAGTCTTTCCACCGGTTTTGAGCACTGCAGCAATGTTGACAATATCCGATACTACAGCACTGGCAGTGGGACCAGCACCAGCACCAGGTCCAAAGAACATGACCTGCCCAATCGGTTCTCCTTCTACTAAAATTGCATTGTAAACACCACTGATACTGGCGAGGGGATGCTCCGTTGACACAAGGGTGGGATGGACTCTCACCTGTAGCAGATCCTCTTCTGAAGTATCAACTGTTGACTCCCGCTTGGCCACCGCCAGTAGTTTAATCACAAAACCCAACTTTTCGGCATAGGCAATATCCGCCGCACTCACCTGACGGATCCCTTCACAGTGGATATCTTGGAGCTTAATTCTGCCTCCAAATGCCAGGGAAGCCAGAATAGCAATTTTATCAGCCGCATCCAATCCATCAACATCAGCGGTAGGGTCTGCCTCGGCATAACCCAGCTGTTGAGCCTCACTGAGAATATCAGTAAAAGCACCACCAGTGGCTTGCATCTTGGTCAGGATGTAATTAGTCGTGCCGTTAACAATACCAGTGATACTACTAATTTGATTAACTCCTAAGGACTCCTTGAGAGGTTGAATTACAGGAATACCCCCTCCCACTGCCGCCTCTAACAAAACATATACTCCTGCTTGGTTAGCTGCAGTAAAGATTTCATCCCCATACCGGGAAATCACCGCTTTGTTGGCTGTGACAACATGCTTCCCGTGGGCAATTGCTTGTAGAATTAGCGATCGCGCTGGTTCTAGTCCTCCCAATACTTCAACTACAATGTCAACAGCAGGATCTGTGACAATCCCTTCTACATCAGTTGTCAGCACTTCCGACGGTAGAGAGACGGAGCGAGGTTTATCCAGGGAGCGCACTCCTACCTTATGAATTTCGATTTCTTGCACCATTGGGTGACGCCCAGTGGGTTGCTGCAAAATTTGCGCCGTCCCAGTACCAACTGTTCCTAGTCCTAATAAACCTATTTTAAAAGCCACTGTGGTTATCCTGAATCCTCAAAGAGTTACAAAATATTGAGCCAAGCTCCATAAGCTGCGGGAGTCTCTTTATTAAGGTACTATAGATTGTTTGTAAAGAAATCAAATAACAAATAGGAGATATCGCGCACAATAGAGATCAAAGTGCGATCACTTACCTTCATCATGAGCTACTGCCTTAATCCAAATTGCCGGTCTCCCGAAAATCCTGATGGAACAAACTTTTGCCTCAGTTGTGGGACAAAATTATTGCTCAGGGATCGTTACCGTGGGATGAAAACCCTAGGGCAAGGTGGCTTTGGCAAAACTTTCCTAGCCGTCGATGAAGATAAGCCTTCCCACCCATACTGCGTGATTAAGCAGTTTTTACCCCAAACTCAGGGCAAGAAGACCTTGCAAAAGGCAGCAGAATTGTTCAACCAAGAAGCAGTCAGACTTGATGAGTTAGGTAAACATGCTCAAATTCCTGAGTTGCTGGCATATTTTTCCCAAGAAGGGCAACAGTATTTAGTGCAAGAGTTTATTGAAGGGAAAAATTTAGCCCAAGAATTGGCAACTAACGGTACTTTCGATGAAGCACAAATCCGGGTATTACTCCATGATTTACTACCAGTACTGCAATTTGTACATCAGCATCAAGTCATTCACCGGGATATCAAGCCAGATAATATTATTAGCCGTACCCTCAGTAAGTTAGGAACAGGGAATGTAAAAGGGCAACTGGTGTTGGTGGATTTTGGAGCATCGAAACTCGCTACCGGCACTGCTTTAGCCAGAACCGGAACCGTCATTGGCTCCGCTGGCTTTGCTGCACCAGAACAAGCGATCGGTAGAGCAGTTTTTGCCAGTGACTTGTATAGTCTTGGTGTCACTTGCATCCATTTGCTGACTCAGATGCATCCCTTTGACTTATTTGATGCTAGTGAGGGGGTTTGGGTCTGGCGGGATGTCTTGAGCCAGCCAGTTAGTGACGCCCTAGGTATCATTTTAGATAAAATGATTGCCAGTCCCATCAACCAGCGCTATCAATCAGCAGCTGAGGTAATGTCGGATTTACAGGTACAGATGCCTGCAAGAAAATTAACCGTAAAGCCTCCACAACCACAAGCCAAACCAGCAAGACCGGTTAAACCTCAACCGGTTGCCAGACAATATAGCAGCAAAATTGACCAAGAATTAACCGAATTGCGATCGGAATTTCTAGGGACTCCTACTCCTCAAAAACCAAGCCAAAAATCGACAACCGCTTCTTCTGGCAATCGAGCAAAATCCCCCAGTCAAATTGATTTGGAGTTGGAGGAAATCAAATCTCAGTTTTTAGGTTCTGATAATGAATAATTGAGAATTGGGCTGTGGTTAATGGAACTTCTTTAATAACCTTATTGTAAAATGGGTGAATGGTGAGTAGTAAGTATAGCAAAAGGCAGAGGGCAGAGGGCAGAAGGCAGAAGGGAAGAGGTTGACAGGTAAAGGTTTGCTGCATAAGGCAATTGTCCTAACCGCCTTGGCGATTGCTATAATAAAATTATAAGTAAAAGCATTTTTTTATACAGTTTTCTAGAGATATATCTCTCCAGTGTAGTGCTGGTGTGTACCGAGCTATGTGCTTCACATTTGTTGTAGCTATAATTGGGGATTTACCTTTGAGACCTAAAATAACAGCTTGTGCTGCTAGTATTACATCTCCATCAAGGGATTCGCCATGAGCAGTAGACTGTCCTGTTTGTCTTGCCCAAGCCCATAACTCTGCAGCTTTTTGCATAGTTTCTCTATTGATTGGTAAACATCCGATTTCCTCCCGTAATTCGTTTAGTCTTCTTAATCCATTGGTCTTTTTGGCTCTGATGAGTTCCCTTCTTATTTCGTAGTCTGATATCTCAGAAGAAACTGTCCGTATTCCTTCTAGCTCAATTTTTGTAAACCATCTTTTACATTCTAAAGCTAATTTTTCACTTTGTGGGTTTGTAACTAAACCTAGGATCCCCGTATCAAGGATTATTACTATTTTCTGCAAATAATTTTCTACTTCTGTATTTGTCAACATTTTTGATGCATTCCAAGGTTGCTTTTTGCTCCTCTCTATCTCCTTCTTTTTCCCAAGAGTCTAGTAGTTGTACAAGTCTTGAATTTGTTTTTCTCTTTGGCAAGAACTCTTCCTGAGTATTTACTTCTTTTAAGTTAACCATTTTGAAGAGTTCATTTACTTGCCAACGTATAGATATTAAAGAATTTCGTAAGGTATTTTTACTGTATTCAAATTGATGTTTTTCTTCAGCTTTGGTACTTGTAAAATAAAAACCATTCAATTCTTCTAATACCTCTCGACAAAGAATATCTAATCCAATTAAGACTAAAGGATACATAAAAATTCTTGGATTATCATGTACAGAATTGGATATTAAGTAAAATCCTAGGGTTAAATCTCTAACCTGTTCTGAGGTTTTTCTTGGTACAATATTCTTGGCTATGTAATCAAGACCTGAGTAAGTTTGGCTAAAGCTCTTATAATCCTGTATAAGATTCAGGTAATTATTGCGTAAGTCTATTGATATCTGAGTATTATCAAATTTTGTTAAAATTTCAGTTGTTATTTTTGCTAATTCTTCAAATTTATCACTTTTCTTTTGAAATGATGTTTCGTTAATTATTTGTGCTATCAATTGTTCTAATTCAGCATTTTTGCTTTTAAGCAGTTCTGAGTAAGAATCGCTCTCTAGGGTTTTTTCTAGCTTTTTTTTGATTTCGTTGATAAATTTAGCAAGTGGTTCTTCTTCTAGATTCTTAACTAAATCTCTAATTTCGTTATTTAATTGCAGCATAGTTGTTTTTACCTATTGCCTGTTGATAATTATATCAGCCAGTAGGGTTGGAGGTCTTAGACCAAATTAACCAATTATCCATTATCCATTGATAAAGTCAATTAGACAAAAAAAAGCACCCACCGTGTAGGAGGGTGCTATTAACTTTCTAGAGAGGTTCCTAAGAACCTGTGACTTAAAGATTAACCATTGATAGTAGGAGCTTGTAGCGCTACGGGAGCTGCTTCACCTGCTGCCAAGTCTAAGGGGAAGTTATGAGCGTTACGCTCGTGCATTACTTCAAATCCTAAGTTGGCCCGGTTTAGCACGTCTGCCCAGGTTCCTACTACTCGTCCTTGTGAGTCGATTACGCTCTGGTTGAAGTTGAATCCGTTGAGGTTGAACGCCATGGTGCTGATGCCTAAAGCGGTGAACCAGATTCCAATTACTGGCCATGCACCCAAGAAGAAGTGCAAGGAACGGCTATTGTTGAAAGAAGCATATTGGAAGATTAAACGACCGAAGTAGCCGTGAGCTGCAACGATGTTGTAGGTCTCTTCCTCTTGTCCGAACTTGTAGCCGTAGTTCTGGGATTCGCTCTCGGTGGTCTCACGTACCAAGGAGGAGGTTACCAAAGAACCGTGCATTGCACTGAACAGAGAACCACCGAATACACCGGCTACTCCCAACATGTGGAAGGGGTGCATTAGGATGTTGTGCTCTGCTTGGAACACGAACATGAAGTTGAAGGTTCCGCTGATTCCCAAAGGCATACCATCGGAGAAGCTACCTTGACCTAGAGGGTAGATTAAGAATACGGAGGTAGCAGCTGCAACAGGTGCACTGTAAGCAACGCAGATCCAAGGACGCATTCCTAAGCGGTAGCTGAGTTCCCACTGACGACCCATGTAGGAGAAGATTCCGATGAGGAAGTGGAAAACCACCAACTGGTAAGGGCCACCGTTGTACAACCACTCATCAAGAGAAGCTGCTTCCCAGATGGGGTAGAAGTGTAGACCAATAGCGTTGGAAGAAGGAACAACAGCACCAGAGATGATGTTGTTGCCATACAGCAAGGAGCCAGCAACAGGCTCACGGATGCCGTCGATGTCCACAGGAGGAGCAGCGATGAAGGCAATGATGAAGCAGGTGGTAGCAGTGAGTAGGCAAGGGATCATCAGAACACCGAACCAGCCTACATAGAGGCGGTTGTTGGTGGAGGTGACCCAGTTGCAGAACTGCTGCCAAACAGAAGCGCTTTCGCGTTGCTGAAGGGTAGTAGTCATGTTAGGTATGATTGCTATGAATGAATTTTCGAGGTTCGGCAGACGTTTTGTTTGTCTGTATGTAAATACATTAACTCAATTTTCAAGTTTTGTAAAGTTATTTAAACAAATTTTTTATTTGCTTAATATTTTGGCTTAGCTTCGGAGGCACAAACCCACCCCTAACCCCTCTAGGGAGGGGAACAGGAGGATATGAGGGAAGAAAGCTTGTTTTCATCTTCTTTAGCTAGCGGGTTATGTTCGCCGCGTTGTACCAGGGCGGGTTTTGATGGTGAGCTTCTGATAATTTGAGCTAAATTATCCCTAAACCCGCCCCTACAGGAACTCCAAGAAATAAATCATCCCAATTTTTGGACTTGTCTTACTCCCCCAGCTCTCTGACAAGGGTAGGTTTTTTACTTTCGGGTTGGGACAAGACAAGGGGGACAAGACAAGGGGGACAAGGAAGACAAGGTGACAAGGGAGTAAAACCTACAAAATCCTGTTCGGTTCGCCAAAATTGTTGATGTTGAAAAGCCCAGTTTTTCGTAAAAAATCCTCCTTGTCTACTGCTCCCCTCCAAGGAGGGGTTGGGGGTGGGTTCCTTCCTTGTCTCATTTTCACCTAAATATTAAAAACCTACCCTTGTGAGCCCCCAGCTCCCCCAGCTTCCTCAGCTTCCTCAGCTTCCTCAGCTCCCCAGCTCCCCCAGCTCCCTCAGCTTCCTCAGCTTCCTCAGCTCCCCAGCTCCCTCAGCTCCCCCAGCTCCCTCAGCTCCCTCAGCTCCCTCAGCTCCCCCAGCTTCCCCAGCTCCCCCAGCCCTTCAACCCGGTGGCCATTGCAGCTGCCGTCCCCCTAAGACGTGCAAATGAAGATGGTAAACGGTTTGACCCCCATCAGCACCATTGTTAATTACTACCCGATAGCCATTGCCCAAACCGACTTGTTCAGCAACTTGCTTGGCAGTTAATAATAGGTGTCCTAATAGAGCCTGGTCTTCTGGCCGCGCATCTGAGATTTGGGGAATAGGCTTTTTGGGAATTACCAGGAAGTGAACGGGAGCTTGGGGACTAATATCCTTGAAAGCAAGGGCTAAATCGTCCTCATAGATAATCTCCGCAGGTATTTCTCGGTTGATAATCTTGCTAAAAATGGTGTCGCTCATCGCTAATTCAGATTTTGGCTTGGTTTGAGGCTGATGTAAATCTAATTAGGGTTTGCAGAAAAAGTCAATTGGTTTGGTTGGCTTTTGTCAATCTTAGATAGATGTAAGAGATTCATTAACTCATTTCCCGGAAGACAGCACGGGAGATGAGAGTGTTAATTGCTTGTCAAAAAACAAAAAACAAAAAACAAACAACAAACAACTAAGCGGCGGGCGACTATCCCTCCCATCCCTCAAAAAATAGGCTCCCCGCCGCTTGCAGTGACTAACATCACACAAGCAATTGAGTCAAGTCACAATTACTTTTTGCAACAATTCGTTACATTTATTAATGAAGCGTTACACAAGCTCAAAGAAATATGCCATTCACTATTGATGCAGCCAGAAATATCTTCCCCGACACTTTAGCAGCTGATGCCGTACCCGCAACCATCGCTAGGTTCAGCCAACTCAGCGCAGAAGATCAGCTAGCACTAATCTGGTTCGCCTATTTAGAAATGGGTAAAACTATTACTGTTGCTGCCCCCGGAGTAGCTAGTATGCAGCTTGCAGAACGAACCATCAAAGACATGTGCGAGATGACTCCTCTAGCACAAAGCCAGGTTATGTGTGATTTAGCCAACCGTGCTGATACACCAATCAGTCGCACCTACGCTACTTGGACACCAAACCTCAAGCTTGGTTTTTGGTATGAATTAGGGAAGTTGATGGAGCAGGGGAAAATCGCTCCAATTCCTAAAGGTTACAAGCTTTCCGCTAATGCGAATGCGATTCTTGTAACCATTATCGGCTTAGACCCTGGCCAACAAATTACCGTCCTCCGCAATGCAGTGGTGGATATGGGTTACGACATCAACAAAATAAGTGGCTTCCAAAGAGTTAGCGGACCGGTTGTTCCACCCAAAGAAATCTCACAGCGAACTCTGGTTAAGATTGAAGGCGTAGACAATCCGACGATTAATAGCTACATGAATAACTTGAATGCCAATGATTTTGAGGCATTAATCAAGTTGTTTACCCCAGATGGAGCTTTGCAGCCTCCATTCCGCCGACCAATTGTTGGTCAACAAGCAGTCTTACAATTTTTCCGTGAAGAATGTCAGAATCTCAAATTGATTCCTGAACGAGGAGTTGCTGAGCCAACAGATGATGGCTTTACTCAGATTAAAATCACAGGCAAGTGCCAAACACCTTGGTTCGGTGGCAATGTAGGTATGAATATCGCTTGACGCTTTTTACTCGATCCTGAAGATAAGATTTTCTTTGTGGCGATAGATTTGCTAGCATCTCCCAAAGAGCTATTAAACCTAGCTCGCTAAATACCACCCCTGATTTAAATACCTACGCTCTTGGAAACAGAGCGTTTTTTATTGACTTTTTTTGATACTAGATATGCAAGAGCAAGCTCCACAATGGTCAGAGACCGAAAAACAAATAGCTCGTGAAGCTTTGAGTAAAGCTTACACCAGAGAAACCGAGACTCTGATAACTGAAATTCGCCAAAAAGCCAGTGCCATTACTGAACTCAATGATGTGTGGTCTTTAAGCGACTATTTAAATGCCAAAAGATACGACATCGACGGTAAGTACGACTATAGAGACTCTACGCCAATTTTTGTTCTCGCCAAATTAATTAAAGAAGGATGGTTACATGCCGATGAATTAGCAGGTTTAACTCCTGATAAAAGGGCTAAAGTGGCTGCGCTTGCCAGAATGTAATATGGGAATGAGGAATGGAGAATTAAGAATTGGGAATTGAGAATGGGGAATTGAGAATGTAATATAGGAATTTAGAAGAAAATCACGCGAATTTGTAGTACCGTGGCACAGCTAAAACTGTGAAATACTCGATAGTCTCAGGGTGATTTATATGCTTGCCAGAGTTTGGAGTGCTTCTATTGTGGGCATTGATGCTGTCAAGGTAGGCGTGGAGGTTGATGTTTCCCGTGGTTTACCAGCCATTGTTGTTGTTGGTTTACCTGATACTGCTATTCAAGAATCCCGGGAACGGGTAAAAGCAGCTATCAAAAATTCCGGTTTTACCTTTCCTCTAGGCAGGATAGTGATTAATCTGACACCAGCTGACTTGCGCAAAGAAGGTCCAATCTTTGATTTACCTATCAGTGTCGGAATTTTGGCGGCGTCTGAGCAGGTGAGTGCTCACTTATTGGGAGATTATCTGTTTCTCGGAGAAGTTTCTTTAGATGGTAGCCTCAGACCTGTTGCCGGTGTCCTACCAATCGCAGCTGCGGCTCAAGCCATGGGTATCGCGGGTTTAGTCGTACCAGCAGATAATGCTAAAGAAGCCGCAATAGTAGAAGGATTAGCGGTTTATGGACTCAAAGACCTCTGGCAAGTAGTGGATTTCTTGAATGAGCCTGAACGTTACTCCCCTGTAGAAATTGACGGGTTGCAGGAGTTAGCCAAGTCTAAGTTTACAGGAGCGGATCTTAAAGATGTTAAAGGTCAGGCTCATGCCCGTCGCGCCTTGGAAATTGCTGCTGCTGGAGGGCATAACTTAATCTTTGTTGGTCCTCCAGGAAGTGGCAAAACTATGCTGGCACGAAGACTACCGGGAATTTTGCCCCCTTTGAGCTTTACCGAAGCTTTGGAAGTTACTCAAATTCACTCTGTTGCTGGATTACTTAAGAATAAAGGAACTTTGGTAAATGATCGCCCCTATCGCAGTCCCCACCATTCCGCATCTGGTCCTTCTCTGGTGGGTGGTGGAACCTTTCCCCGCCCAGGGGAAATTTCTCTAGCTCATCGGGGTGTATTATTTCTAGATGAACTAACGGAATTTAAGCGCAATGTCCTAGAGTTCTTGCGTCAACCCTTAGAAGATGGTTACGTTAGTATTTCTCGCACAAGGCAATCCGTAAGCTTCCCTGCTCAATTTACCTTGGTAGCCAGTACTAATCCCTGTCCCTGTGGCTACTTTGGGGATACGATCCAGGAATGCACCTGTTCCCCTAGAGCCAGAGAGCAATATTGGGCAAGGCTTTCAGGACCTTTAATGGATCGGATTGATTTACAAGTAGCAGTGAATCGCCTCAAACCGGAAGAAATCACCCGACAATCAACGGGAGAGGATTCAGCACCAGTAAGAGAAAGAGTCAAAACAGCACGCGATCGCACTCGTCATCGCTTCCAAGCTGAACCACAGATCCACTGTAATGCTCAGATGCAGAGTGAGCAACTACGCCGTTTCTGCCAATTAGATGATAGTTCCCGCAATTTATTAGAAGGAGCAATTCGCAAACTAGGTCTTTCTGCACGAGGAACTGATCGCATTCTGAAAGTAGCACGTACTATTGCTGATTTGGCTGGAGAAGATGACTTACAAATTCCTCATGTTGCCGAAGCGATTCAGTATCGCACGATTGACCGGATGCAATGATATTATCTTAGTACAAGACCAACCCAAACGATAAGCTGGGGATAGCTTAACGCCTAGCTTCCACACCCACCCAGAACTCAAGTTCTGGGCTAATAGCTAAAGTCCACTCAAGTGGACTGAATATGTTTTTTGCCGATTCCGATTGAATCATCTTTAGATGACTGGGGCTATTAGCAAGGAACTTAAGGATACTGTGGGTCAATTAAGTGAGGGGTCTTACCCTTCATACTGTTAAACTACTGAACTGGCAAGACTTTTCACGCTTTGTCAAAAATTGTTTGACCTAACCCCCCAGCCCCCTTCCCTGCAAGGGAAGGGGGAGCCGGAAAGCCCCTCTCCTCGCAGGGGAGGGGTTTGGGGAGGGGTCAGACCCCCCAGTCGATTCGCCCACAGTATCCTTAAGTTCCTTGTGAGGCATCAATTTTACGTTAAGTTGACACCAATGATCGCTAAACCCGCCCCTACAGTATGTGCAATTTAGTTCACATTAGATGTAACTTATAACTATGGATCAATCCCTAACGGAACAAACATCACCTGAACCACAGACTTCCGAGATCAAGTATGGAGAACGTCAGATTGCGGAAGGAAAGCTCATCACCTTTCCCAATCCTCGTGTAGGGCGTCGCTACAAAATCAACATCACCTTACCAGAGTTTACCTGTAAATGCCCCTTTTCTGGCTATCCAGACTTCGCCACTATCCATATCACCTATGTCCCCGATGAGCGAGTAGTGGAGCTCAAAGCCATTAAACTATACATTAATAGTTATCGCGATCGCTACATTTCTCATGAAGAGAGCGTTAATCAGATTTTGGATGATTTTGTCGAAATTTGTGAACCCCTAGAAGTCACCATCAAGGGGGATTTCAGCCCACGGGGTAATGTTCATACAGTTATTGAAGTACATTACCAAAAAGACGCGGAGCAAGAGAGCAATGACAGTTGATATAGCAATCGCCAAGGTAGTTAGGACAATAATACCAAATGCTGAAATCTTTACCTGTCAATCTCTTTCCTTCTGCCTTCTGCCCTCTGCCTTCTGCCCTCTGCCTTTTGCTATATCATGTCCGCATTTACCAGGAGGATTTACCAAAATTACTTGTTGCTTGTAATCAGCTTGCACTAAAATCATCAGACATGATATACTAGGCTCTGGCTCGGATTCATGCAATCTCAACGCTCAAACCTTGTCAGGACCGGAAGGTAGCAGCAATACGAGATGCTTGTGATAGGCGTGAACTCCGGGTCTTCTAATTTTGAGCACAACTTTAGAGGCGGGTCTAAGATAACTGTTTAAGACCATACCCAAGTTATCCGAACAACTGACTCAATGAAAGCAGTGAGAAGCCTATTCCTTAAAGAATGGCAGAGATATCCGTCAACCGCTACACCCACCATACTCAGCAAAGGTTATTTGTTTTTTTACAAACAACCAGCAACAAATAACAAGAAATACTCCGAGTTTTAGCCTGGGGATGAGTTAACCATGACTACTGCAGAAGCTGTGTACGAACTTGTCAAAACCTTGCCCGAAGAGCAAGCCAATATGGTATTAGCTTTTGCAGAGTTTTTGCAGCTAAAATTTCCATCACATCCATCCCCTAAATCACAATTGCTTTCCAGTTACTTGGGAATTTTGAAAGACTCCCCTAACTTTAACGAAGACCCCGTCGAAATTCAGCAGGGACTACGCAATGAGTGGGATTGACAAACTCCCACGGCTAAAAGCGCGTGGGATTCCCCGGTCAACCTCCCATTTCAATTAAAATATTGTGTATACCTAGGGTTCAAAGATAGCTGTATTGGTTGATTGAGTAAATGAGATTCTTTGGTTACTTCTTGTTCCAAATCGTCTAAATAAGCTTTGACGGAACAAGCTAAAGCTTTGGCTAAGACAGGAGGAACCGCATTACCAATTTGATTGCATTGACTCTCGACCCTCCCCTGAAATTCAAACCAATCAGGAAAACTTTGAAGACGAGCCCCTTCTCGGACAGTTAACCGTCTTCTGCGTCCATCAGGCAATTTAATACGTAGCATATCTCCTGTGGGAGCACTAAGGTTACGACAAGTGACGGTTCTAGAAGGTGCATCTAAATGTAAATCTCTCGGTCTAACACATTTAGAAGCTATCTCATATTTTTTGACATACTCATCCATACTAGGAGTAAGGAATTTGGAGCCAGAAGGTGCTAAAAATGCCAACTCTCCTAAAGCTTCACCAGCTGTGTATGGTGTGTTAAGATGGGTTTGTTGTGGCCATTTCCATCTACCTTGATGAGCAACACAAAAAAGACGTTCTCGCTTCTGAGGAACGCCATAATGGGCAGCATTGAGAATCTTCCATTCAACGATATAACCTAACTCCCTAAGAGCCGTTACAATTTCTTCAAAATAAGCTTTGTTGCGAAATAGCATTCCCCGCACATTCTCAAATAGAGCTAGTTGAGGACGATAGCGATTAACAGCATCAATAAAGATAGGAAAACCATCACGGCTGTCTTGGAGCCCAAGTTGATGTCCACCGACGCTGAAAGGTTGACAGGGAGGACCACCAATAATTACGGTAGCTCCATTGACTAGATTAGGTTTACGAGTAAGGGTTACCTGATGACAAGAATTGTGCAAGTTGTGACAATATGTAGCACAAGCAGCTTCGAGTTTTTCATAACCAACGGTTCTAAAACCTACAGCTTCAAAACCCAAGGCTAGCCCCCCGCAACCAGCAAACAGATCTACGATCAAAGGCGCATCTAGGTCTGTTGGGGGAAGTTGAAGAGCTTTTTCAATGAAGTCTAGGTAGAGAGTGTTGTTTTGCATTCGACTAAGTTTATTCAATCTGCGATCGCAGTTTTTTCAGGAACACCCTCACTTCTTCTACCAACCACTCCTTTTCCGGCTGCGTCAGAAATTGAGCAAACTCATGGCATTGCTCTCGACCAGTTAGTGTNCTATGCCAACGGCACCAGCGTAGCTGATCGCACTCTAGTCTAATAATGACTCTGACCACTCCTCTCCCAATACTTTCCTAAATCCTAGTCTCTATCACCGTTTCGACTACTTTTGCCTAATGGATAGCTTATTAAGGGGGATTTAGGGGGATCAAATGTACCCCATAGCAGAGCAAAATGCTGTCAGTCTACCACTTCTCTGCCGCTTTCCGCTTGCTGCTTTTGCAAATCAGCAAAGATGGCTTTCAAATCATGATTGAATGAACGAGAGTATTCTTCACGAATTTTGTGTATTTCTTCAACAATCTCATCCTTAGCCATCATCAATCTCCAAGCAATTCGTAGGGTGTGTTAGCGCAGCGTAACGCACCAAATTCTGGGTACAATCATTTTTAAAAATCTCCGTAGCAACAGTTTGGGGTATAATTTTGGTCATACTACAGTTATCGATAGGGCGGGTTTTGTTTGTAGGTTATCGTTAAATGTGTTAACGGCGACCCTAAACCCGCCCCTACAAGTTTACGGAATTTTATGCTCAATTATCAAGATAGCTATCACACTCAATCTGTATGACTATCAAATTCGCTATTTTTCAGCATTTTTCTTGCATATAATGACCGAGAACCATTTGATTTCATCACTACTTAGTAATTAGTCTGTAACATCAAAAGGCAATGAATAATCTATTTTTGCTACACCACTAATTAAAATAGGTGAAGACAGTTCATTACTAAGAAAATTTGGATTGTCTTCACTAATCAGCAATGTGTCTTCATCAGAAACAAATTCACATTAAAGTATCACTATTTTTTTACTTTTGGAGGAAATATCTGAAGAAATAATGTAACTTTTTGGTGTATTTTCTTTCTCATTCATTGTGCCATTACTAGTGAAGCACTTTAAGATCTAGACTGATATTATATAACATTTTCCTAAAATCTTAGGCATTACTTTGACTACTTAGTAAATGTTCTGTATCATTTGCTCCAATGGTAGAGTTAAAAGTTAGTAGCTGAGAACCATGAAAGAAAGATTAGAAAAACGTCTCCAATCTCTCAAAGCGGAATTGGATGCAGGTCAAAAACTTCTTGCTGAGTATGAAGCCAAGCAAGCGAGTCTGCGAGAAACCTTACTGCGCATTAGTGGTGCTGTTCAGGTTATTGAAGAAGAGTTGAGCCATTCCTCCGAAGAAGAAAATGACAGTCAGCCAGCGGAAGCTGTTGTTGTTGAAAGCTGACCAGATGTATCGCAACCCTAAATAAGGAGGCAGGAGGCAGAAGGCAGGAGGCAGGAGGTTGCAAGGTAGAAGAGAGTTATAACTGTTGATCCTAACTTGATATTATCCCTCTATCCCCTTGTAATACCTAACAGCTAACACCTAACACCTAATATATACCTGCCCTCAACACTTGCTCCGCCGTCAAGTTCAGATCAGGGAAAGTAGTTGAAGTAATGGTTTGATTACCTCGGAGTAATTGAATTTCATACTCGCCATCTACTAGAGTGCAAATGGAAAGGGTTGGTTGTTTGGGCTTCCCAATGTGTCGGATACCACCGAGTCCTGCGTAGTCTGCAATCCAATATTCGGGAATACCTAAAGTCGCGTAATCTTCCACCTTACGGGCATAATCATTTTGCCAATTGCTACTAACGACTTCTGCTATAAACTTAATTGAATCACCACGGGTCAAAATTGATTGCTCAGACCAAAGTGGTTCTCTCCCAAGTTCTGTTCGATCAACAACTGCGACATCAGGGCGAAATGCAGTCATACCAACATTACCAGGGCGAAATAGTCCTCGTTGTAGAACAAACCAAGGTAAGCCGATGCTGTCTATCTGAACACAAACTTTGGTAGTGATTAAGGCAGCAACTTCTTCATGTTGGCCTGTTGGTTCCAAATCGAAAACCTCTCCGTCAATCAGTTCATAGCGGTTATCACTACCATAACAAGCAAAAAACTCACCAAAACTTAGAAGCTTCTGTTGTATTGGTTGGTCGATGCCAATGGTCATGGTTTCAGTGCCAATCAATGCTTTGATCTTACCAAATTTGGAATAAGTAGGTTGGGTTAGCTTTCTTCGTAACCCAACCATCTTGGCATATTTTGTTGGGTTTCACTTTGTTACACCCAACCTACTGGCGTGGCACTGCTGTGACCCAACTAAAATGATTAATAGTTTCCCCCCATCTCCCCTAGCTTGTCTTTACCACAACATTAGCTTGACGCCAATTTAATGGTGGTGGTGGTGATGATGGTGAGCAGATGCTTGTACTGCTGCTAACTGAGGATTAACAGTAACAGCACTTTCTGACAACAATGCCTCAATTTGAGGATTTGCCCAGCCTGCTGCCATCTTCAAGAAATCTGGAGCATCGTTAACACAAGGCATCTCAACATAGGTAACCTCAGAGTTACGTCGCTTCAGGGCATGAACAATGTGATGGACATCCAGCAGGGTTTCGTGATTTTCTGTGGCAAAGCCAATAGGCATAAACACAATAGCTGTAGCCCCTAAATCAATCAGGTTCTTGGCAGCTAACTCCACATGAGGCTGAGTCCATTTAATCAGAGGTGTCTGGTGATTGAGCCAACCAACAGAAACTAGGGGATACTTGTGCATCAGCTTCTGTCGCACTAGCTCATAGAGTGCCTGACTTTCTTCAATACCAGAAACAAAGCCTTTAGCTTCGTGGGGACAGCCGTGATTCATCAGCACGATGCCAGTTTGGGAAGGTAAATGAGCTGCTGCTAAATCTGTAGCAATTTTCTCTTCTACCATCCGAGCTGTCAACTTAATGTATTCCGGCTCATTGTAGAAGGAAGGGATATAACGTACTCCCTTGATCCAGTGTTCGTTACCCTCAGTTAGCTTAGCCAAAGCTTTGTTCACTTGTTCAACAGCAATACCACTGGTAAAGATCGAGTCAACTACCAACAAAGGATAAATCAACAGTTTGTCAAAGCCTTGTGCTTTAATTTCTGTTAGGACTTGTTCTGGTAGAAAAGGAGCACAGAAGTTAAAAGCTTTGAAAACTTGGACACGATCGCCCCATTGAGCTTGTAGGTGCTTTTCAATACCTGCCCGTTGCTGTTCAAAGATCTTGTTGTGGGGGGAGATAAAATTGTTGTGATCATGTCCCCACTCTCGGTAGTCAAGAATTGCCAAGATTTTCGCCAAAGGTGGATAAACCCAGGTGGGTACCGGCGCAAATTTGGCAGTGAGTAAATTTAGAGCTTGCTCGTTGTAGTTAGCAAAGTCTTCATAACTTTCGACTTCACCGTAACCCATGAGCAAGACAGCAACTCGTTCATTACCGCCAGTTGCAGTAGATGTTACTCGTTGCGTTTTTTCTGGAGTTGCAACCACTTAGTATTACCTCGCCTGGTAAAAATTCAACTGCAATCGGCTGGGGCATCTTAAGGATGATCAGAGAAGATGCATTCCTGCCAATCATAGGGTAACACCCCCATATGGGAGGAAGGGGAGCTGAGGGAGCTGGGGAAGCAGGGGGAGCTGAGGGAGCTGGAGGAGCTGGAGGAGCTGAGGGAGCTGAGGGAGCTGGAGGAGCTGAGGGAGCTGGAGGAGCAAGGAGCTGAGGAAGAGGAATACAATTTTCTGATTACCAATGGGTGAGGAGTGTGGGAAAATGGGAGGCTAAGGAAGACTACATCTGTGCTTCACTGCGTTCTCCTGTCAACACCAATATGCACAACATCGTAATTTGCCCAGGTATCCATGAACCTCAGTTGACGCAGGATTTTTTAGCGGGGTTGCGCTGTAATATCTCTAGTGACTCGATTCATAATGTTTTAATTTTTCCTACTCAGAACTACCCAGCTTACTCAGCTGGACATATCGTAAAATTTTTACAACATCATCTAAGGGTAAAGGAGACTAGGGTAGTATTTATTAGCTTCAGTGCTGGGGTTGTTGGTGCTATTGGTGCAGCCTGGATATGGCAACTGTTGGGAGGTAAAGTTGAGGGGTTTTTCGCCCTTGACGGTTGGGGTGTGCCTCTATATGGCAATTTTCCCATCTATCGACTTAGTCATGATTACTTTACCCACTGGAGTTCGAGACTTTTAGGTGCTGGAAAAGACAGTTTTTATGCTGAACCACCAATAGCTCATTTAGACATTTGGCGATCGCCTCATCTTTGCTCAGGTTACTGGATTCACCCCAAAGCAAATGGTATACCTGAGCACCGCAAACAGATCACTGCTGCCGAATTTATCAGGTTTCTTATTGTATAGCAGTTGCCAGGGCGGTTAAGACATTCTCAGGTCAACAAGGGGCTTAAGCCCCTTGTCCTAATCGCCTTGGCGGTTGCTATAAAATCCTCGTCTTAAAGTGAGGAGAACTCAATGGAACGAGAAAGTAACCAAGCAAGATTACAATTGAGGAAAATCTTAGCGCAACAGGAAATCAATGGCCAAAATTGTTCATGGGGAACGCATTGGTAAACTAGCCAAGGTAATCTTAGGTTGCTGTGCAATTATCTTCGATTCAACCAAACAAAAAGTATTACTAACGCGCCGTACAGATAATGGGCGTTGGTGTCTGCCCGGTGGTAGGATTGACCCAGGGGAAAGTTTTGCTGAAGCTTGTGCTAGGGAAGTACTAGAAGAAACGGGTTTAGAAGTTCGAGTGAAGCGCCTGATTGCCGTTTACAGCGACCCCAATTATATAATTGAATATGCAGACGGAGAACGTTGCCATATATTTTCCCTCAACTTTGAAGTGGAGTTGATCGGTGGTACCTTGGGTATCTCTAATGAGACTACGGCATACGGTTATTTTTCCCAGGATGAGATGGCAGAGATTGATATTATGGAGAATCAATGGCAGCGTATCCAAGATGCTTTTGCTGGAGAAACGACGACTTTTATTAGGTAATATAAATCCGCCTATTTTTTCCCAGTTCCTCCAGCATTAGAGGGCGGACTTTGTCGGTCATTGGTGTCAACTTAAGCCTAGACATAGCTAACTAACTGGATTCCGCAACTCACCTTGGATTCAAATCCAAGGCTAATAGCTCAAGTCCATTAAAATGAACTAAATCCTTCGGTTTCACCTTACAGCGCTTTGCCCTGTAATAAAGTACACTAACCAGACAAAAGTCCCCCTTAATAAGGGGGATTTAGGGGGATCAAATGTACCCCATAGCAGAGCAAAATGCTGTATGTTTAGTTATCTTGAGATGACTTGAGCTATTAGCCGGTCGTTTAAACGACCGGTGAGATAAGGGTTTAACCTTAAGTTGACACCAATGCACATCGGTGAGCCTCTACGGTTAGTTATCCTAATTAGAGTTATTACCTATAGACCCATCACTGATGTGAGTGTCTTCCTCCAGTAATTCTCCGACCCCTTCTGATACATCCTTGGGATTCATAAAGATGATTTTGGCATTTTTACTTTCACCCAATTTCTGGTTAGCATCCACGAAACGTTGAGCAACCAGATATTTCAATACATCCTTGCTATTAGACTGTCCCTTAAGAGCCTGAGCAATCATTTCAATGGCTTGCACTGTACCTTCTGCTCGAGAAATAGAAGCTTGTTTTTCTCCTTCTGCCTTGAAAATCGCCGCTTGTTTCTCACTTTCAGCAGCTCTCTCTTTCTCTAAGGATTCCATAATCGAGTCGGGTAGTTTAATCTCTTGTACTTCAACCCGCAACACCTTAACTCCCCAATCGTCAGTGGCTTTATCCAACTCCTCTAACAGAGTTTTATTAATCTCGCTTCTAGAAGAATAAGTTTCATCTAGTTCCTGACGTCCAATTGCTGACCGCAGAGTTGTGATAACTAGATTGCCAATGGCATCTTCAACATCCTCAACTTCATAATAGGCTTTTACCCAATCGAAAACTCGCCAGTAGATGACAGCATCAACTTCAACAGAAATATTATCTTTAGTGATGGCTGGCTGAGGTGCAATGTCTAAAATTTGTTCGCGAGTGGTTTTCTCTATGGCAATCTTTTCTACAAAAGGCACAATAAAGTTAAGACCAGGATCTAGTTTTCTGTTATATTTACCTAATCGCTCTACCAGAGCTTCATTGCCCCCAGTAATAATTCTGGTTGAACCGATGGTGTAGCCGAATAACACTAAGATCATCGGAGCAATAATGGAAATGATGTCCATAGTATCTTTTCTCCAGATAGGAAGTTAATTAGAGTTGATTGGTGGGGAATAGGGAATGGGAGCATCAAGATTGGATGTACCTCACGGATGTGAAAACCGCTATAAGTTCATTATTGGTTGTTCATGGTGGAGCAAGCATCTCCCCTACTAGGAGAAAACAACTAGTGCAGCGGGCGAAGTAACCCAAAGTGTGAAAACGTTCCTTGGACTTTCTACCTCGGAGCCTCGGAGCCTCGGAGCACTAGCAATAATCCCCACCGCTTTTGCCAACAGGGGTTACTCCCGATTAGCATTACGGATTTAAACAGTGATCAATTACTCTAGATTAACATTCCCCGCCTAAAGATATGGGGATTCTCAGTAGATTCCTCCGAAGTTGCTTTCCCCCTTGTCGATACTAAGGGGGTTTGCCTGTTTCCAACTCATGCCTAAACTTTCGAGGTTTATTTCCCAGTTTCGGCAGAAATCACCTTACCGTTTCTCTAAGAACTCGACAAGGGACTCAGGCTGTTTAATCTCTTGCACCTTAATCCGTTGCACCATTATTCCCCAACCGTCAGTGCTCCGAGCCAATTTTTCCAATAGAGTTTGATTCATTTGATCTCTGGAAGCATAAATTTCACTGAGTCTATGATGAGCAATCATCGAGTGCAAAGTGTCTACAACTAAACTCCTCATCGCATCTTCAATATCCTCAATCTCATCGACATCTTCAACTTTGTAATGAGCTCTTTGCAAGTCCAATATTCGCCAATAGACGACAACATCCACATCTACAGAAATATCGTCTTTCGTGACGGCTGACTCAGGTTTAATATCCAAAATCCGTCCGCGAGTAGTTTCCTCTACTGCAATCTGGTCGATCAAGGGTATAATAAAGTTAAGGCCGGGATCTAATTTTTTTTGGTATTTACCCAATCGCTCTACTAAAGCTTGGTTGCCTTGAGTAATAATTTTGGTTGAACTGACTGAGAAGCCAAAAATCCCTAAAATTGTTGGGGCAATGATATAAATAAGGTCCATGGTAGTTTGCTCCTGATAAGAAGTTATTGAGTTGACTGGTATCGCCGATTTAACTAGCGATCGCTCACTCTACTTAGCTTTGCTTTGTGAACTATCGGGTTAGTACCCAGTTAACACTCCCCATGGCTAGAAGCTAGGGGATTCTTAGTTCCTCTCCACCTGAAGAGGAATATTAATTAATATTACTTTATATTTGGACTTTTAGATTTAATCGCTTCTGCCCACCTTGTAACCTCAGTCTTTCAGGAAAGCTTGGAGTCAAATAGCTGCATAAATTTCAGAATTTTAATGTATAAAATATTACTGCATTACTATTGAAAATTACGGAAATACCGATAGTACCAGCTAAGCCGTTGTGTATTGAAATTATCAACTGAAATGCCCGCTCGCTTACTCTTCAGTATCAGAGGATTCTTTTTCTGTATCCAAGGACTCTTCATCAGTTGTAGACTCTTCAGAATCCTCAGTATCTTCCTTAGACTCTTCCCATTCTGACATAGGACGGTTTATTGCATATTTAAAGTCTATTGGTACTAACAGAACCGACAGTTCCTCAGACTTCTGCTTCGATGGATCTACCTGAGCATATAAGAAACTTTCATTAAAGTCTGGTTTACCTAAAGCTAGTTTATATACTTTTTCCCCTTCGAGCTCAACTTCTATCGTGGCAGATGGTTGGTCTAAACCATACTCCTTAAGCTTATCAGCAGTAGCAGAGATAGTGCGATCGCTTTCTCCCTTGGCTAGCAAGTTCAACAAAAAGGAGACAGCAGCATCATTAGCTAGAGTATTTTTGGGCTTTTTCATCTGCCAACCCAACTCTGGATTACTGAACCGGTCAAATTGCAAAGTTTCGTCATCGGTATAGATAATTACCGATTGAATCTCGTCTTCTTCAAAAGCAAAAATTGGTTGCTTCGTACTTTTCGCAGCTTCTCGCTGAGGAGCACCCTTAATTTCGTAGAAATAAACAAAACTCCCTAGTAAGATAGCTGAGATAAATAAAATTAGAGTTGTTCGCTGTAGTTTGAGAATTGGCATTTGGCATTTGTTGTTTGTTGTTTGTTGTTTGAGGATCGAGAATTGGGAATTGGGAATCGGGAATTGGGAATTGAGAATTGTCAATATCTCCCTTGTCTCCCCATCTCCTCAGCTCCCTCAGCTTCCCCAGCTCCCCCAGCTCCCTCAGCTCCCTCAGCTCCCACACTCTCCAAACCCTACCGGCGTCGCCACCAAATTAACCCTGCTGTGGTAAATCCAAATAAGGGTACAAACAATAGTGCACTCCAAGCTAGTGCTGCTGTTTGTCCCTGAGATAGGTTAATACGACGATTTTTCTGTTCTTTGGGACGAATGGAAAAAGCTTCTTCTTCTTGATTGCTTAACCAAGCAACAGAATTGAGAAATACATCACTATTGAGTTGTTGCTCAAACCAACCATTAGTAGCGAAATCAGAATTACCAAAAACCACTAATCGCGATTCAGCATCCTTTTCTTGATCATTAGTTTCGGCAGATGTTTCTGCATCCTCCTCAATAAAAGCTTCCGGTTCTTCCGGCTGATCAGGCGTTTCTTCCTCTTCAGCTTCCCCATCACTAGGCTTTGGTTCTGATTCCCCCTCTTGGGAGTTGGGTGAGTCAGGAACAGCATTTTTTGGCTCTGCTTTCTTAGAATTAGGAGCGGCATCTGTGGCTGGACGACTTAAGGCTACACCTAAATTGAGAGGACCCTGGCTATCGCTTTCAGGGTTAAAATCTAATGGTTGTTTTTCTGGCTCACTTTCTGCCCAAGTTTCCTCATTGGTAATAACTAAAGGCGTTTTTTCTACACCTTCGACAGGTATTGTCTCTACAGAACGAGCCAGAGGATATAAAGAAAACTGTTGAAGAAAATCTTGGGTGATGGGATGAGCACCATAGTTGTAAACAATGGATGTTGCTAAGCCAAAACCATTCAGCTGACCAGAAGGGTCGATGACTATTCTATCATCCAATCCTACACCCCAGTCTGCTAGTAAGTCATCTAGTCCAGGATTAGTATCTGGATTTAACATGACCAACAAGCTACCACCCTGGGAAAGATAAGCTTCTAAAGTTTGTATTTCTGCCTCAAACAATGGTTCCTTGGGACTAGCAATAACTACCACTGAAGCATCTTGGGGAATTTCCGACTGCTGAGCTAAGTTGAGGATTTCTACCGTAAAATTTTTGTTCTTGAGGGCATCTACTGCTTGTAAGAGCCCCCCTTCTCCAGGCTCTATGGGGTTTTCTCCGTGACCTTGAAGAAAATATACTGTATCAGAGCGATCGCTTGTTAGTTTGGCAATGCCATTCGTCAGATTGATTTCTGAGAGGCGTTCGACTTCATTAACGGTTTGCAATAACTGTCGCTCGGAGCCATACTCTAGGTACACTTCTCCTATGGACTGAGCGTCAAATTTTTGAGCTAGGTCTAGTTCTTCCTGAAGATCAACAAACTCAAACTCTAAATTGTCACTATACTTACGGTAATTTTCTAGTAATCTGCGGTCAGCTGGGTTAGGATTAGGGTTAAATACCACAACATTTAGGGGCTGCTCTAAACTTTCCACCATCCGCTGAGAAAGAGGGGAAAGAGTGAACAGCTGATTATCGGTTAAGTCTACCTGTACTCCAGAACGAACTGCTAGAAAGTTAACTAGTCCTAGAATTACTAATACTGAAAAAGTCGCAATAAAGGCGTTTGTCCCTACTTGAGTGGACCGGCGTCCCCAAAAACCTGGTGCGAAGCTACCTAAAAATAGCAACAACAAGCCCATTAACACCATTCCTGCAATCAGTAAACCCAAAGCTATGGATGACCAGCTACCAGACACGGCTCTAGCACCGATACCCATCAGGCTAAGCATGGGACCTAGCAACAATAGATATTTTAAATATTGCCAGTATTTCTTAATCATTTTTCACTAGTTATGGGTTACCATGATTGTTCAGCTAATAAGCAATTTTCCAATAACTTCAGATCTACAGAAGTAGTAACTATCTGAGTTCTCTAGAAGTGGACTACTGATCTAAGAACCTAGTGCAGCAGGCATGAAAATAACCCACCAGTTGAAAAAGAAAGCTTGCTACAAAAGCTTTCTTCCCTCCTGCCTCCAGTCCCCCTCCTGGGAGGGGTTAGGGGTGGGTTTGCCTCCTGCCTTCTTGCACTAGTGTATCGGTATTTTGTCACGCTCTCAGCCAGACTAGCCAGAAAAAGTCACAGCGGTAAAAAATTATGGAAACTCTTGCGTATATTCATCTTGCTTTAGCCGATGAGGTTCTCACCGGTGTTGGCTTACCTGAGAAGGTAGACTGGCGCAAGTTTTCCAGTCAAGCTTTGATTTATCTACTGCCGGTGATTGCTGTGACTGTTGGTATCCTGGGGATGGCGAGGGATACCTTGGCACAACAGGCTAGTCGAGGGGATAGTGGTGTTGAGGTAAGGCTAATTCAACAGCGTTTACAGAAACTTCAATACTTCAATCCGGAACCAACTGGTTTTTTTGGTGGAACAACGGAGAGTGCAGTTAAGGAGTTTCAAAGAATTAACGGATTAGCAGTAGATGGTATTGTTGGTCAAGAAACAGAAGCAGTACTGTTCGGGCAAGTATTGCCACCTAAGCCTCCTGATAAGAGAACTATACTACGAAGAGGCGATCGCGGCAGTGATGTTACGCAGCTTCAGGAATGGTTAACAGAGATTAATCTTAATCCGGGTTCAATTAATGGTTTCTACGGCTCACAAACTGAATCCGCCGTTAGACAGTTTCAGGCAGCAAGGGGGTTACTTGTTACTGGTGTTGCTAATGAGGGAACTCAGCGAGAATTACAGACAGTCATTAATATCATAAGAGAGCCTAGACCCAATGAAAATGCGGAGATTGTTAATACAGGGAGAACTGGACTACGGAAAGGTGATAGGGGTGAGGATGTTGCACAGCTTCAGGAATGGTTAACATACGTTGGCTTTAATCCAGGTTGGATTGATGGTGTCTACGGATCACAAACCCAAAGAGCTGTTATTCAGTTTCAGACAGCAAATAATTTACCTGTTACAGGCGTTGCTGATGAATGGACTCTGCGAGAGTTAGAAGAGCGGATTGATAGAATAGATCCGCCAGATGAAAGGCGCTATGTGGTAATTGTACCAGGTGATTACAGTACATTGGCACAAGTACAAGACTACTTCCCAAATGCTAGATGGAATGATGATAGAAGAGGTGGATATGTAGACGCTGGTTCATTTGAAAACCGCAATGAAGCTGAAAGTTGGTCTTACTTTTTGCGAGCGAATGAATTGAATGCACGAGTTGCTTATTTTTGAACTATGAATTAACCACAAAGACATCAAGGAAGAAATTGTTAGTGCGATCGCAAAAGAATTTATCAGTTAATGCTGTGAATAAAATTAGATAAATTTGTAGGGGCGGGTTTTGTATTTAAATCGTATTAACATGCGTCAAAATTCGATATAAACCCGCCCTTACATGAACTGCAACCTTAGTCATCTAAAGATGGCTGGATCTATTAAAGATTTAATTACCAAGACGGCGGAACATTCTTCCACGTCAAAATAAAAGGCATAGTATACCGTGGTACATCTGGGTATTGGGGATTACAGATAACGCCTGGACATTAGCTATCAAGACGATATTATAGGAGAATTGCGTTCAATTTTTAGAGTTATAGCAGTCGCCAGGGCGGTTAAGACATTTCTCAAGTAAGGCAAGTTAGTTAACAAGGGGCTTAAGCCCCTTGTCTTTAGCGTCGCCGCAACCAGCGCCAAACCCGTAGAGCAAACTCTTCTAATCTCAACATGGTGGAGTCTAGCCATCCTAATATTTGTTCTAGGGGATGCTTAACATATCCTGTGGAAGATGCTTCCGTATCAATCCATTCTGATGCTGGTTGTTGATTCTTCTTTGCAAGGTTCTTTTCAGGAGCCTCTATCGGCAGTATTGCTGATGGTGGGTTAACATCTTCATTGCTTAGAGCAAGTTTCTGTTGAGGAGTTGGAGTGGGAACCTTCTGTTTTTTGTTTTTTGCTTTCTGCCTGCTGGGAACAAAGTAATTTCCTGGTTTCACAGGCATTTTACTGCCGAAAGCTTCCGGTAATTGAGCTGTAGATGTGGCATTCTCCCCTGAGTCAAAGGGGGTGGGATTGGTGGGAGGTACGTCTTGCTTGCCAAATAAATCTTCTAAAGTGAGCCAGGGGTCTGGTTCAATTTCTGGTACTACTGAGTTAGGAGAATTTACCACTGGGGGTAGGGAGGTAGCAGAAACTCCTGGAGGATTAACGGAAGTTGACAGTTGCTGTAGAGTTATCGTCCAAGGTAAATGGGAGCCACTTTTACCAAAAAAGTATTCCACCGCAGCATAAATTAAGGCTTGAATCTTAGCTTTAATAGTTTGAGGCTCTTCCAAAGCTGGTCCTACTGGAGGTAATAAGTTAGGATCATTCCCTGCTAGGCGATTAGTTTCTCCAGTTGACAGTTGTTGAGTCGTTTGTGCCTGGGATAAATTCGAGCTTTCTTTACCAAAAAAGTATTCCACCGCAGCGTAAATTAAGGCTTGAATCCTAGCTTTAATAGTTTGAGGCTCTTCCAGAGTTTGTCCTACTGGAGGTAATAAGTTAGGATCATTCCCTGCTAGGCGATTAGTTTCTCCAGTTGACAGTTGTTGGGTAGTTTGTGTTTGGGATAAATTCGGGCTTTCTTTACCAAAAAAGTATTCCAAAGCAGCGTAAATTAGGTCTCTAATCCTAGTTTTGAGAGTTTGAGTCTCTTCAGGAGATACCGGTGAGTCCCCTAATGTCCTCAATTGCTGTTGTAGCTTTTGCAACAGTTGGTAAGTGCGTTCCCGCAGTACGATAACTACTTCTGTACCAGGTACTAATTGATGTGATTCTAGTTCAGCAGCTCTGTGATCAAGGAAAGCTAGTGCTTTTGGTGGTAAGAGTCGTAAAATGATTACTTGTTCATTGGCTTCTGGTAAGGACGAATCTGGTTGAGGCTGGCTGGGAGAAAGTTGAGTTGGCTCAGGTAAAATAGTGATGCTACAAGCAAGCTGTGATTCTCCGAAAAGATTAGCCGCGATCGCTACAGGACTAGTTTGTATCCAAGCCATTAACTGCCAGAAAAGTTTCACTGGTGGCAACAGACGAGGTTGAACAAAACTAACGAAGGTACGGGGAGCCAATTGAATATTTGATGATAGCTCTAAACGTCGTTGACGTAGTAAGTTAGCTACCTCCCAGCTGATCTTAGCTGAAAGTTTTTGCTGCTGCTCAAGGGTCAACACCTCCAAAACCTGATTCTGAGCCGCAACTAGCACTAGATTACGGTTAGATAACAGAGTTGCGACTCCTTGAATTGTTGTTTGTTGTTGGTTGTTTGTTGTTGGTTGTTTGTTGTTGGTTGTTGGTGGTTTGGGAATTGTCTCTTCGTCTTCCTTGTCTCCCTTGTCTTCCTTGTCTTCCTTGTCTCCCTTGTCTTCCTTGTCTCCCTTGTCTTCCTTGTCTCCCTTGTCTTCCTTGTCTTCCTTGTCTTCCTTGTCTTCCTTGTCTTCCTTGTCTTCCTTGTCTCCCTTGTCTTCCTTGTCTCCCTTGTCTTCCTTGTCTCTTTTTCCCTGTGTCACCGCTTCTCCTTCTCCCCCCATCTCCCCATCTCCCCATCTCCCCATCTCCCCAACTTCCCCTAGCACTTGCTGAATCGGAGAATCAGCTGCTGGAAGCGTTTCCTGTGGCTGAGTTTGGGAGCGGGGAAAGGATTTTAATCGAATCTTTGCTGGTGATAAGATTTGGCGTGCTATTGATAGACTCGCTTGAGTCAGCAGGTAAAAAGGGTAAAGTAAGATTTGCACTCCCCAAACAGCTGCAACTTTTACATTCCTTAATACCCGATTCGTTTGAGTCGTCAGTCGAAGAGATTGCCGGTTAAGAAAATTGAATAATCTGCTGCGATAGGGACTGTTTGCAGGAGAAGGCATAGTCTTCAGGGGGAGCAGGGGTAACAAGAAAGCTGCAAGGGGTAAGGTTTATAGTATCTGCTTTTTTGTTTATTGTTAACTGGTGGATTATTTTCAATACCGACTGGGCTAAATCGGATTAGTTGGAAACATCAAGCTAATAGAACCAACTACAGTGAAAGAGTACTTAATTGCCTCCACCAACTAGGCTAAATTGAGACCTTGCATAATTCTCGATAACCCGCAAACAAGGGGCTTGAGCCCCTCGTTGCATAGGACTGGGTAGAGAGATGACTGTCCACAAAACATGGACTTGAGCTATTAGCCGTTGAGTTTGGACTCTGAGCGGGTTTTGGAGCTTGTTGAGAATGGTGCAAGAGACTTAACAAGGGGATGGCAGCCCCCTGTCTAATAGACTGTACAGATATCCCTAATATCTAGGGCTTGCTAAGCTTCTCATGCCAAATCCGGTTTTTAGATAAAGTAAAAATTTATTCAAAGTCCCCCAGGATTGGGAGATTTCGGGGGCGGAAGAAAGTCAAATAACTCTAACAATCCAATGGTTCCTACAAAAAAAGTATAAGTGCCGTAGACTATTGGTACTTTATTGTAAGCAGAAGCATAATAAGCCGCTACAACTCCTTCAATTAAATGAGCACTAATGGCAAAACGCTCAATCCCAAAAATAAACTTGGCAATACTTGGCATATTGCTGTGGGTTAGTATGGCGTAAATATTCCCTAACTCCAAGCCAATACCACCGGAAATGAGTAGGACAGAAGTAACTTTGATGAGAAACACCACATATTTAGTTGGAAACCCTAACTTCATTTCATTAATTTAACTCAGTAATTAAAATATAGGAATGGAGAATTTAGAATTTAGAATTGATGGGTTTAAATATCTCCTTACTCCCTGTTGCCTTTTTTATTAAACAAGAATGTCCTACCATCTCTCTTTACCATTACGTTTGCTCTTTACCTTCCTTGCCTCCACCAGTATCTTGGGCATCAGCATTCCGGCTAATGCGGCTCAATCAATAGTTTTTAAGTACCTGATTCTACAGGAAACCTTATCAGTTTCGGAATTAACTACCTTTGCTGAAACAGGGGAAGTTTCCCATCACTTACAATTTTATCTAGGAGCAACAGAAGATGACCAAGAACAAAACTCAGCACAGGTAAAGTTACGAGATGCTCTGACCCGGAAAGTTAAGATTGATGGAGTTCTCCTCTATCGGGCACTAAACAATCCTGCGGGAGAATTGCTCCTGAATAAAGTTTCTCAGATAATTCGTACTCCCAGTAATCGAGCTAATGTACCATCTTTGCGGTCTGCCTTGGTCACTTCTGCCCTAGAAGATAATCAAATTACCCTGCTGGAAGTTTTGCAGAACTATCCGACCTCAGAAGTCGTGGTTGAGGGGGAGCGGTTAGTTGAGGCTGTTGAAGAATTGAACAACATGAGCCAAACTATTGAAAAATTAAAAGGTGTTATCGATAATTTACCCGATATTAGTATATAATATCCGAAACTCTGATGTAGGAGCAAAGCATTTGAATTGTATAACTTGGGTTTGAGGCAATTTTCAACAATGATCGTACCTGTCATGTAGTGCGTTACCGAAGGGTATACACACCTTACAATAGGTACATTCTTTCATAGAAAATTACCTTACCAATAAATTATCGCCCAAATGCTTTACTCTCGGACAATTTGAACACACGTCCTAGTAAGCCAAAGTTTCTAAAGTTTCCCTAAGATAACGACGCACCAGGGCATCCAAATTATCGCTTGTCAGTTGGTCCTCGACTGGGTGCTCAATTTGCCAGCGCTCAAATCCTGAACTAGAAGCGATCGCTTGCTTAAGACTTTCCCAAATTTGGCTGTCTTCAGAAAATGGACTGGATTTGGAAATAGTTGAATTTGTCATACAGACCTCTTAGGTTTTTTTACTAGGATAGCTCAGCTAATTTTTACAGACTGTGTTTTACGCAACATCTTAGAAACGGGTCTCTGGTAATACTAATATCAAGCTCGGTTGAATACTTACAATTTGGTTGCAGCAAGGCAGAGGACAGAAGAGAAGAAAAAAGGTTGTAAGTTAGAAAGGAATTATCACTGTTTATCCGAACTTGATATAAATCCAATAAACTAACTCACAGCTTACCGTTGGCTGTTGCCTAGCGTTACATCTCCTTGAGCCTAGGGTAAAATTTGCTTGACTCTAATCCCTGGTACAGTAAAATCCTGCTGTATTTTGTCTACCGGATAGGCTGGAGTAGTCTGCCACTCTGACTCGCTAGTGAGCAGAACTTGGATGACACTTAATGGTACTTGTAAGAATAAATTGCTAGCGAGAAAGGCTAATGCAGCAATGAGCAATCCAACAGTATGCCCTCCAGGAATCCCAGAAGCGGCTGTTACTGCTAAAGGAGCTACTCGATTAATTTGCCACAGTATCAATAGCATCAAAACGATGCCTGCCACTGTCAGTATCTTACTGGGTTTCGTTTTAAACAAACTTAAGATTTTTTGCTGTTCTTGAGTTAGTTGCTCTGGTTTGATGGCCACTATCAAAAGGCTGAAAATGTCGAAAGGATAGGTTAATTGCATCCACAACACTGGCCCTATGCCAATAGTGACCACCAGTAGTAACTCCAGCCACACCGGTAGGATTGGGTCACCAGCGGCCAGTCCCAGCCAAACAAGTTCCAAGGTCAGAGGCAAGGCTGCCAAACCAGCAAGGTGAATCCACAAGAAAGGTTCAGTCCAGAAAGAGCGCATAACAGGTGTTAGGTAGTAGGTGTTAGGTAGTAGGTGGTAGGTGGTAGGTGGTAGGTGGTAGGTGGTAGGTGTTAGGTGTTAGGTGGTGGTAGTACTGTACAACCTTTCTTTCTTGTCTCCTGCTTCCTGCCTCCTGCCTCCTGCCTCCTCTTGCCTCTTCACTCCTAAACTAATGACAGAGTCCGTCGCTTGGTTACCATCTTGAAGGTTTCGATAATGTCACCTTCAACCCAGTCATTGAACTTATCAACACCGATACCACATTCAAAGCCAGTGTTGACTTCTTTGACATCATCCTTAACCCGCTTGAGGGAATCAAGGAAACCTTCGTAGATAACTTTGCCTTTACGCAGCACTCGGATATTGCAATTGCGCATTGCTTTACCCGACTGTACATAGCAACCGGCGACTGCACCACGACCGACAGGGAAAACTGCTCGAACTTCTACTTGACCTAAGGTTTCCTCTACGAGTTCTGGCTCCAACAGACCTTCCATTGCGCCTTGAATATCGTCTAGGAGTTTGTAGATGATATTGTATTCCCGCACATCCACACCTTCTTGGTCGGCAGCTTGTCGAGCAGAAGGAGTCAGATTAGTACTGAAACCAATAATGACAGCACCACTAGCAGCAGCTAAATCAATATCAGTTTCCGTAATTTCCCCAGCAGTTCCCAGCAGCACTTGGATTTGTACTTCATTCTGAGGCAACTTATCAAGGGAGCCAATAATCGCTTCTACTGAACCTTGAACGTCTGCTTTTAAAATCAAGTTGAGCTTTTTGAGTTCACCTTTTTGAGCTTGTTCTGAGAGGCTGGTAAGGGTAACTCTGGTTCCTCCCGTCGCTTTCCAACGTTTTTCCTGCTCTTCCTTGAGCCTGTCGTTGGCAATGTCGCGAGCTTCTTTTTCACTCTCAAAGACTTCAAACTCATGACCAGCAGCGGGAACATCACTTAAGCCTAGTAACTCTACAGCAAAAGAAGGTCCGGCAACTTCGACTCGCTCCCCTCGGTCATCGGTCATAGCTCGCACCTTACCGAAGACTGAACCAGCAACTAGGGTATCACCAACTCGCAGAGTACCATTTTGTACTAAAAGAGTGGCAACTGGGCCCCTAGCTTTATCCAGGTGAGCTTCAATAACTGTACCTTTGGCTTCTCTTTCTGGGTTAGCGGAGAGTTCTTCGATGTCTGATACCAACAGAATCATTTCTAGGAGGGTATCAAGATTTTCTCCTTGGATTGCACTCACTGGAACCATGATCGTGTCACCGCCCCATTCTTCTGGGACTAAACCCCGTTCCGATAATTCCTGCTTAACCCGATCCGGCTGCGCTCCAGCTTTGTCAATTTTGTTGATAGCAATCACCATCGGCACTTCAGCTGCTTTAGCATGACTAATTGCTTCAATAGTTTGAGGTCGAACACCATCATCAGCAGCAACTACCAGTACAGCAATATCCGTTACCCTGGTTCCTCTGGCTCGCATTGCAGTGAAAGCTTCGTGACCAGGAGTATCTAGGAAAACTACCTGTTGCATTTCCCCTTCATGCTCAACATCTACATGGTAAGCACCAATGTGTTGAGTAATACCACCAGCTTCTCCTTGAGCGACTTTGGTTTCGCGGATTGCATCCAATAGGGTAGTTTTGCCGTGATCGACGTGACCCATAATAGTCACTACTGGCGGACGCCGTTGTAGTTTTTCTAGGTCTGTCGCATCCAGCCACTCGGTTTCTTTAATCGCCCTAGAACTCTCTTCAAGAGTTTCTACTACCACACCCAAATCTTCTGCTACCATCCTAGCCGTCTCCGACTCTAGGGTTTGGGTGATATTAACAGCTATTCCTTTGAAGAATAGCTTCTTAATAATTTCGGTTTCGGCAATACCTAAAACTGCAGCCAGTTCTCTAATAGTCATAGAGCCAGACAAGGCAATTTTTTCTGGGAGTTCGGAACCAGCTTTTGATGCTCCTCGACGTCCTTCATACTTATCCCGTTTTAGAGTATGGCTGCTTAACTCCGGCTTTTTCTTCTCTTTAGTCTTGGGTGTTGAAGCAGAACCGGACTGTCCTGGACGGGATTTCGGCTTGGGAGGACGAGCGACAGAAAGGCTAACTGAAACTGCTGTATCTGTTGAAGTTTTTTCAGTATCTAGCTCATCATCATCATCATCCAAGAACCTTTCCGGACGTCGTTTCGATTTAGTACCAGATTTTCCAGGCTTGGCAGCTTCTTCCTCTTCTACTACATCTTTTTTCCAATCTTTCTTTTTCGGAGGTCGGGGAGCATTCGGTCGCCTAACTTTTAGCTCTAGAAGCTCTTGTGAATCTTCTATTAAGTTTTCTTCTGTTTCTTGTGGTTCATCATCCTGAAGGTTTTCCAGATCACTTGCACCTGCTTCAGAAACTTTTCCACTACCTGGTTTGAGTCGAACTGGAGGACCAGTGAGTTTGGGAACTGGTGGTGTTGCGGGACTACGCTTAGGTGATGGTGAAGATTGAGGTTGAGATTTCTTGGGTTTTTTATTAGTTGGAGTTGGTTTAGCTTTACTTGGAGTTGGAGTTGAACTCTTGCTTGAAGTAGGGGCAGGGGCTTCCTGCTGGTCTTTTTTCAAAACTGGTCGCTCAACTTGAGATGGTTGAGGTTTCGCTGGCGCCGGTCTGACGGGGGGGCCAGTAAGTTTTGGTTTTTCCACCTCAGTCACCACAGCGGTCGGTTCTTTAACCTGAGCTTTAGGCTCTACCACAACCTGAGTTTTAGGCTCTACCGCAACTTCAACTTTAGGTTCTACTGCAACCTCAACTTTAGGTTCTACCGCTGGTTGCTGCTCAATAGTCTTCACCTGCGGACGTGCAGTTTTGGGTTGCTCGATGCTTGGTCGATTTGGTGGTTTAGGCTGAGGCTTGACGGGGGGTTTAGGCGGAGTTGCCACGGGAGTACCTCCTTGTCCTGAGCCAGGAGAACGAGGAGCCTTTGGCTTAACAATCCCTACAATTTCCTGCCGTTTTTTGACTCTAGGAGGTTCAATTAATTGGGTAGATACCCCTCCACTGCCTTCTTGAGCCGAGGCAGCACTGCCACGACTTTTGGGGGAGCCAGAATATTTTTCTGCTGCTGTGCGAATGCGTTGAGCTTCCGATTCTGTAATTGTGCTACTGTGACTTTTAGCTGTAATATTGAGCCCTTCACAAATGCTCAAAATGTCCTTATTATCCAAGTTCAATTCCCGTGATAACTCGTAAATTCTAACTTTGCCGTTGTTCATCCACTATTTCCCCGTCTTACATTTGTTGTTAAACCATAGTTGTTACACCTTAGCTAAATGACCGATTCAGAGTCGCTTGTTGATTGTAATAGAAATTTACTCACCTCCTTGTTAAAAACCAACAAAACTAGTTACTCTTTCTTCTATCCTAACTATTAGCGCTCTTCACTGAAATTATTTGACCTTTATTTAGGGTGTTCTTTATTGGGACTTTCGGCTTTTGGGCTATCTGCTGTAGCCGCTAAACGCTGCCATAAGGTGTCGTACAGATGATCTGGTACTGATGCCCGAAGCGATCGCCCCAGTCGGTTTTTCTTTTGAGCTATCGCGAGACAACTCTCATTAGGACATAGGTAAGCAGAACGCCCCATCCCTTGGTCTAATTGTACCTTTCGTGATGGATAGACTCGGACAACTCGCCAGAACGCTTGTTTGGGTGCTACTTTGCGGCAGCTTAAACAACGTCGGTAGTTGGGTTTCATCGTTGATTAGGTGTTAGATGGTCGGGGAATTTTATTTTCTAGCGTGATGGTTAATTATTCTTCGTCAGTCTCATCCTCCTCCTCTTCTGAAGTAGTTGCTTGGTCTAATGATGTAACATTATCCACCTTATTTAGCTCTAATGCTTCTTCTTGGGGTTCATCCTGATCCTCCTCCTCTACTTCTGCTAGATCCGGAGAAGCTACTTGTAACTTCTCTATTTGGCGTTGTTCCTCTTCGTAGTTGTACTTGGCAACATCTTTAATATCAATCTTCCAACCAGTAAGGCGGGCAGCAAGGCGAACATTCTGTCCTTCTTTGCCAATCGCTAAACTCAGCTGATCCTCAGCTACCAAAATGTGAGCTTGACGATCCTCTGGATTCATCAATATAACCTGATCAACTCTTGCTGGACTGAGGGCATTGGCAATATAAGTAGAGGGGTCAGGAGACCAGCGAATAACATCAATTTTTTCCCCTCTCAATTCATTCACCACTACTTGAATTCTGGAACCTCTAGCACCAATACAAGCCCCAACGGGGTCTACATCTCGATCTAGGGTATCAACAGCAATTTTAGTTCTCGGTCCCACATGACGAGAGGGAGGATTGGCTTCCCTGGCTACTGCGACAATTCTTACTACTCCATCTTCAATTTCTGGTACTTCGTTAGCAAATAGATAAACTACTAAACCAGCAGATGCTCTAGATACTATCAATTGAGGCCCCCGGTGTGGACCTTCCCGGACTTTTTTGAGAAAAACCTTAAAAGTGGCATTGATGCGATAGTTGTCGTTGGGTAGCTGCTCTCGTTTTGGTAACTCAGCTTCTACCTCTGGTTGACCAAAGCCACTGCTAAGAGCCATTATGACCGACTGTCGTTCAAACCTTAGGGCTCTCGCTTGTAAAACTGTTCCTTCTAATTCTTCAAACTCTTCTTGAATAAGCTTACGCTGTTGATCTCGCAGTTTCTGGGAGAGCACTTGCTTTGTTTGAATCGCCGCCATCCGACCAAAATCACCTTGATCTGGTGTTACATCTAAAACGACCGAGTCACCTAGCTGTGCCTCCGATGCTACTTCCTGGACTTCTTTGAGAGAAATGTGATGGTCAGTGTTGCCAACTTCTTCAACAATGGTTTTAGTAGATAGAACCCGGAAACCTTCTTCTTCAATATCGAGATCAACTTCAAAGTTATCGAAGTAGTCTTCATCAAAATGATGTTGATCTAGGCGTTGAGAACGACGATAACGCTCATATCCTTTTACAAGGGCTTCTCGTAGCGCTTGTTGTACGGCAGACCTAGGTAAGTTGTGACTTTGACTAATTTCTTCAATCATCTGCTTGAGCCCAGGCAAACTAACTATCGACATCAGCATCATCTCCTTAATAAAATGCAAGTGAGGTTGGTTGTTGGTGGTTAGTTATTGGTCAATTGATGATGGCTAATAACCAATTACCAACAGGGCAGGAACTTTCCCCGATTTCAGACTTTATCGTTGAGTTTTACCCTAGTTACTAGTTGGCGGGGAATGGCGATCGCGCGGCCTTTTTGGTTAAGATAAACCCTGGTCTCATCTCGTCTAATCAACTGCCCTTGCCACTGTTTGTGACTTTCGTAGGGCTCAGATGTTTCAATAATGACGGCAAACCCTTTGAAGGCAATAAACTCTCTGTCTGTGGTTAGTTCTCGTGTAATCCCAGGACTGGAAATTTCCAAAACATAAGCATCTGGAATGATATTCACAGCATCTAACTCTGCTTCTAGGGCTCGACTCATCCGTTCACAGTCAGCCAAACCGGTGTCACTAGTGAGATTGCGGATATCCACACGCAGAACTGGTGGGCGTTTGTTAGTATAAAAAATCGCCCCGACAACCTCCAATCCCAATTTTTCAGCAACTGGGGTTGCCAAATCGAGCAGCTGTGGAATTAGAGGATGAGTCATTGGATTAACTTCAATAAAAAAAGTGGGTTCAACCCACTACATAGGTAATGATTGCTTCAAAAAAGTGTGACGTACTTCTAGGAGCATCTCACCACCTCCCTCTACTGAGTCGGATACTCGGTGAGCTCTACTACTAGCGGGACGCCCCACCATCAAGTTTACTATAACGCAATTAGCTCTGTAGTGTGACTACCTTCTTATTGAAGAAGGAGGCTGGGGGAGCTGGGGGAGCTGGGGGAGCTGGGGGAGCTGGGGGAGCTGGGGGAGCTGGGGGAGCTGAGGGAGCTGGGGAGGCTGGGGAGGGAGGCTGGGGGAGCTGGAAAAGTTGAAGGAAAGAAGGAAGATATTGACCTATTCCCAAGCAACAAATGACAAACAACAAATGACAAACAACAAACAATAAACAACAATAATTATTGCTCGACTACTTGACGGATGGCTCTCTTTTGATCTAACAGTTCCTCAAAGTCTTCATCGTTGTATCCTAATTCCAAACTCTCAACGTAATTGACCTTGACTTCCTCAAGCAAATCTACTAATAAGGATTCAATTTCTGTTACTGTTGGCTTGTCCTGCATTTCGTTGCCAAAAACTTCTTTAAGATTTTCTAGCAATTGTTGAAATAGTTTTTCCCCCACCGGGTCTTCTTCAATTGCTAAATTAAGACCATCATAGAGGGACTGGAGAACTTCTTGAGAAATTCTTTTAGTTAGTTGATTCTGTAATTCTTCTAAACCTGGTAGTCGGCTTAGTTGTTGATAAGCTGGAGATTGGTTAATTGCCCTGTCTAAGTTGTGTTGTAGCAAAGCTTCCAGATCTGGTTTTATTTTGGGAAGAATTTGATAAACTGTGGTTTTTACGGCTATGTTGGTCAGAGCCGCTATCTCATCAGTGTCATTGAGGTCAATATAAGGTCGTACTTCCTTTTGCATTAGCCACTTGGTCAGTTCCCCTTGGCGAATAGCTCCTTGCACTTGGTTAATCAATAAAATAGCCACCACTTCTGTCATATCTCCAGCAATTTTGACCACAAATCCCTGACGTGCTAGCTTTTGGATGCGGCTGGAGTTCAATAATTTGGCTTGGTCTAAGCGAATCGTGACAGGAATAATCCGCAGCCAGCGCCAAAATGGTAGAAGTAGCAAGATATCATACCAGCGCCATATCATAGCATCTAGCCAACTAACACCAACACGACGATGGCTGATAAACCAGGTACGAGCCAGAAACTCCACACCAAAAATTACAAAAAAGGGGAAATCAATGATCCCAAATAAGTCTAAAAAATCGCCATTTTCGCCAATCGGACGGAAATAGTTAGTTTCGATTAAAGGTCTAATTTCATCGTTGAAAAAATTAAGTTCTTCTAACGGATCTGTAGCTAATTTTTCTTTACTCCAGAATTGTCTAAATGCATCTTTAGATGAGTCTTGTGGGTTGGGAACGTGCTCGATCATCTTATTTTTGATTTTTTCCAAGGTTCCCGTCTTGTTAGCTATCTGAAACGGATTGGTATCAATCATATCTACGCTACGAATGCGTAAACTTTTCAGGATGGCTGCTGCTTCTGGAGATTCTAGATCTGTCAAATTATCTTGCAGTTCATCAACCTTGAGTAAATACTGCTCTGTATCTCGGTAGGGTACAATACCTTTAACCGGGTCATAAAACTTTGTGATATCAGGAATAGGGATTGGGACTGGAAAGCCTTGAGACTCTACGGGACCTATATTGAAATTAAACACCTGTATTTTGCGTTGCAGCCAGAAATCTCGCAAGGGAATGTAGGTCAAATCAAACATTACTAGAAGCAGATTCAGCAATGCTAACATCGCCATAGCTCTTTCAAACCAAAGATTATGGCGGGTTTTGCCTTTACTCTTAGGCTTGATTGTTTTTGGGATATTTAATTGGTTGAATTTTTGCAAAGATGACATGATTTAGTTAATATTACTTAATATCAGCTTTATTTCAGACTTAGCTTCAATTAGAGCATCATTCCAAACTACCCGTACATAACCAAACAACTGAGCTAAGTTCTGTCGCTGTTGGTCTGCTGGATAGAACCTATACTGATATCTAGCTTTTATGGTTTACGCTAGAGTTGGTCAACGAACTCATTATACTGGGTCTACACTGAATGACAACAGAATTACGAAAGGAGAGGCATAGCATTTCAGATCTAAAGATACACTTGGTCTGCGTAACCAAGGACCGTAGACCTATTTTCACGTCTGAAAGCTTAGCATTGATTGAAAAATCATTTACAGAAGTAGCTAGGAAAATGAATTTTAAGATTATTGAATTTAATGGAGAGGTTGACCATGTTCATGCCTTAATTGAATTCCCCCCAAAACTCTCCGTTTCACAAATGGTTAATGCATTAAAGGGAGTATCCAGTCGTCGCTATGGTAAAGCAGGATACCCAAAACCTTATGGAAAAGATGCTTTATGGAGTCCTAGCTACTTCACTTCCAGTGTAGGTGGCGCACCACTTGAAGTATTGAAGCGTTATCTTCAGGAACAAGAAAAGCCGTCCTAGTTCACGTAACGTTGCCGCAGTGTTGGACGACTTTTGACTCAACAAACTTCCCTTCTACTTTCAACCGGGAATTCCTAATAGACTATTGACCATTTTTTGAATTCAAAATTCAAAATGCAAAATTCAAAATGTAGGAAAAGATAATTTTGAATTGATTAATTCTGGGTACAAGCCCCACCAAAATCTTTGATTTGGTGGTCTTCAATTATGAATTGATAATTTTGTTTGCGTAGCATGGTGAGCAAGGCGTTAGCGTAGCGGGACGGAGTCCGGCAAATTTTGAATTGTTTTGACTTATTACTTATTAATTAAGCAAGCCCTAGCTATAGCCTAGCATCCACAATCAGATAAGCATTACGAAAATAGGGAAATTGGGTAAGGAATTGCCACAGTAATCGCAAGTGGAAAGTCCAACGTTCAGGATATAACTGATACAGAGAATCAACATTGACTATTTGCAATCCCATAGCTGCTAAGTCTTTTTCATTTTTGACAAACCATTTATGGGGTGATCCTATTTTAATCGTCACCTTGCGAAATAATTTACCAAAATTGCCCATAAGATCTACCACAAAGCTTGCACCTAGAAATCGAGATTGCATTTGAGTTACTAATTGCTGTACTTGATTTTCTTCAAGGTACATTAGTAAGCCTTCTGCTATGAATAGGATATTTTCTGGTGCAACATAAGGGACAGCATTCATCCAGTCAAAATCCATCACTGAAGCACTAATAAATTGGTGCTGCTCTGTTTCTGTGTCCAGCTGACGGCGTAAGTCAGTGACCTCAGGTAAATCCAGATCTAGCCAATATTTAACATCTTGTCCAATGCGGTGAAAGCGAGTAGACAATCCTGAGCCCAATTCCACTACGACAGGATCAGGATGATTAGCAATATGATGGGATGTAATTCGGTCATAATGATAAGCCCGGGTAGACCAACTAATTTGAGCTAAGTCATTATAAACTGCCTCCATATCTTCATCCATAGGCAAAAGTTTTTGCCATTCCGCAGCCAAGGGATCTTGGAAAAGAGGATGAGGACGAGCTTGCTCATCTGCTCTGGTTTTCATGGTATAGAGCATAGTGCGAGGTACACCGGTGAGTTTTGTTGTGATTTGAGACATGGAGTTTAAGAGATTGAGTGATCAGTATATAATTGGGAATTGGGAATTGGGAATTGGGAATTGGGAATGAAGAATGGAGAATGAAGAATGGAGAATGAAGAATGGAGAATTGGGAATTGGGAATTGGGAATTGGGAATTGGGAATTGATTCAATCTAAAATCTAAAATTGTTTCTCAAGAGTAGTTAGCGATCGCTCTTGACTGAGGATAGCAGCTAGTTGTTCAATAGTAGGAAATTGGAACAGGGTTGATAAGGGTAGAGATTGACCAAATCCCTGTTCAATTTTGTTCATCAATTGAACTGACATCAAGGAATGTCCCCCTAAGGCAAAGAAGTTATCATAGATGCCTATCTGCGATACCTCTAGTACTTCCTGCCAAATTTGAGCCATTTGATGCTCTAACTCATTCCTGGGTTTTACCTTTCCTGGAGCTGATAACAGAACTGTTTCTATCTCTGCTGTTTCTAATTGATGCAGATATTGCTCTGTTAGATATGCTGTTTGGTTTTTGTATCCATCCATAATTTTATGTTGTTCTGTTGCCTTTATTAAGGGTAGTTGTGATAGTTTTTGTTGGGGATTAGCGACAATAGCTTCTAGCAAGGTTTGGAAATTACCCGCCATGCTGACGATAGTCTCACGCTCAAATAAGTCAGTGTTATATCTCAAAAAGCCACCCAGACATGAGCCAATCGGTATCATGTCTAAGGAAAGATCAAATGGACTTTCCTTAATTGGTATTTCGTAAGGCTCTACCTTGATTCCATGCCAATCAGATGAGCAACCAAGTTCACCGGATAGTAGTTTTTGCCATTGCTCTATTTTGTGTAAGACAAACAAAACTTGAAAAATTGGAGAACGGCTTGGATCCCTTTCTGGTAGTAATTTACCTACTAGTAGGGCAAAGGGATAACCTTGATGATCTAGTGCTCCTAGTACGGTTTGACGTACTTGGACTAGGAACTCCTGAAAACTGAGATCATCTGACAACTTGGCTCGCATGACAACTGGCTCAACAAAGTAGCCTACAATTGGAGCAAACTCCGGACAACTTCTGCCGGAGGTGGGAGAACCAACCAAGATCTCTTCTTGAGCTGTGTAACGATACAAGAGTACTTGAAAAGCTGCGAGAAGGGTCGTGTGGAGCGTTGATTTTTCCTTTCGGGTTATTTCCTTAAGTTGCTCACTCAGCTTTTCAGATAATTGGAAAAAATAAGCATCACCATTATAGGTTTGTATCGTTGGTCGTGGTCGGTCAGTGGGCAAATTCAATACAGGCAACTTTCCCGCTAGCTGTTGTTGCCAGTAGTTCCAAAGACGTCTTCCTTCAGTCCCTTCCAACATATCTTTTTGCCAAGCAACATAATCTTGATAGGAGTGCTTGAGAGGGGTAAGGGATAACTCAGCATCAGTTGTTTGTGCCTGATAGAGTTTGGGCAACTCTTGAAAAATTAGGTTTAATGACCACCCATCAACAGCAATGTGATGTATTGTCAGTAAGAGGATATGCTCCTGCTCAGAACGAGTGAACCACCTAATCCGCATTACTGCTTCTCTTTCAAGGTCAAAGGGATGCTGATGAGCTTCAACTAATCTCTTGTCTAATTCATCTTGACTCCAGGTGGTAGCATCAATCTGCAAAAAATCTAATTCTTGATGTTCCTGTACCAGTTGAATTGGTTTTTGACCTCGCTGAGTAAAAGTGCTATGCAATATAGGATGGCGTTTTCTTAGTGCTTGAAAAGCCTGACGCCAATGTCCCACATTAACCTGGGAGCGAATGTGGGTAGTCATAGAGACATTGTAAACACAGCTCTTTGGTGCTAATTTCCACAAAAACCACATTGCCTGCTGACCATAGGATAGGGGATAGACATGGAGCAACTCAGGCTGAGTGTTGAGCAATTTTAATACTTCAGTTTTGTGCTGTTTTAGCTGAGATAAAACTAACTGAGTTGACTCTTGGTTAGGAGCACGATAGCCTATCTTTTCTCCATTACTCCATAACTGCCAACCTTGGATTGTTAAATCTTGTACAAATTCAACGATATTCATAATTCCCCCTCAAGCCAATCAATATTATTCCCCTCTGCTGCATTAATTTGTTCTTCGTTTTCTAACTTGTTTCCTTGATTAGTCTCAATCTGTTCTAACTGCTCATTTACTTCAGTAACTAAATCAGAAATACTTACCCCTTCTACAAATTTAGACACTTTAAGATCGACTTCTAGATGGGTTTTAATCCGACTTCGCAATTCCAAGGCCATCAATGAGTCAACCCCCATGTCGTTGAGAGGTTTTTGTAGATTAACTTGCTCATGATTCATCCCCAATACTTGTACAATTTCACTTTGAAGGTAATCTCTTAAAATATTTTGTCTTTCACTGATTGATGCTGTCTTTAATTGTTGTAAAAACTGATACTGCTGAACCGTTAGGGTATTTTGGTTCTGGTGAGAGTCAACCAATTGTGCCACGTAGCGAATTCCTTGCCGGAACGCTACTTCATTTTCTTGAGACTCTGACCAAATTTCCCCCATCAGCATTCTGGCTTGCTCTTCAACTGTCTGCTGCGGGTCTAAATCTATAGCCACACACCTTAGTTCTGGATTTTCCGAGGAGATGGTTTTTACCATCCCCAGAGAAGATTGGGCTACTCCTGACACTACGGGATGACTATCTAATGGTTGCGCTCCTTGGGTAACTAACCAGAGGCGTGGCAAGGTCGATAACTCAGCCTTGACTAAGGCTTGCACTAATGACAAAGTACTGCCATATTCAGTCTCAGATGCCAGTGTTTCTTCTCCATTAAAACTATGTTCGCAGCATTGAACTACCCCATGCCAACTGGTTGACTGGTTTACTAATTGAGCGATCGCTTGTTGAAAATCCTCTGGTTGCTCTGGATTAATGGTAAAGTCTTCTGGAGTTAGCTGCTGATATTCTTGCCCTAGCTTCACTAAGACACAGATTTCTCCTTGCGATCGCAGTTGAGTGGCTAAATTTGCCCCAACTCCTTGTCGATCTGCTAAGATTAACCAACTCTTGGGTTCAGATGAAGCTGGAGTTAAGGTCGTTGCTGCGGTTTGAGCAACGATTACACTTTGCTGAAATAATTCTTGGTGAGTGCTTTTTGTCCCAGGAAAGACTACTACTTCAGAGAAATTACTTTCTTTGAGGAGTTGCTGCCATTGAGCATTCTTAAGTAGGGGATGGTTAGGTCTTAAATCAAAATCCTGAAACCTCCACCATCCTTCTAAGAGTCCTGCAAATAAATCCGCCCAATAGATACGAGTGGTAATCTCCAGCAATACCAAGATTCCTCCTGGTGCCAACAGTTGTTGCACATTTTCCAGGGTCTGACGCAAATCAGTGGTAGCGTGTATTACATTTGCTGCCACAACCAGGTCATATTGATGCTCCTCAAAACCCTGAGTTGTTGGGTCTTGTTCTATATCTAATTGTTCGTAGTGCACAAATGGGTAATCTCGGAACTTGTCTTGCGCCTTGCTGGTGAACAAACTGCCAATATCAGTGAACACATATTCTGTTTGGTGCGGATTGAGATGGGGCAAAATAGAGCTAGTGGTTCCTCCAGTACCAGCACCAATTTCTAGTAACCTTACTCCCCTGTCTTGAGGTAACTTTTCTAAGGCAGTAGCGATTGCCTGCTGCACCAAGGTATTCATTACTTGTGCTTCGGATGATTCCTCATATATTTGGGTAGATGCAGTTAAATCTCCTTCTGGGAAAACCACCTGCAGCGGGTCTGCTGTTCCCTGTAACACAGCACTCAGTTGAGAACCACAACGATCCAGTAAGTTAAGTTCTGGCTTACCTTGGGGATATTGAGTTTGCAAGGTCTGGTTTTTCAGCTGGGGATTGGTTTGTTGAGGAGTTTTAATGACTTGCCAATGTTCTGTTGTCCCTTGCAGAATTCCTACTTCAGCTAGAATCTCCAGCAGACGGTTAAATAGTGGCTGCTGTGGCAATACAATTTCTAACTGTTGGGCAAGAGATTCACTCGAAAAGCATTCTCCTTCTGGGAAGAAACAGTTCATGTTGGCAAAAGTCTGCACGATATAGTCAACACTCAAGGTTTCTACTTGACTCAATAATTGACTATAGTTTTCTAAGTCAAACTCTGAGACCAATTGGGAGACTAAAGGATGCAGTTTCAGATCTATTGCCGCTAGATTCAACAAGTGCTCTGATGGCAGTCGTTTACCAAAACGAGGTTGCACTTTCCATTCCACTTCATGAACAGTATCACTCCCTAGCAGCACTTCCCTTGTCACTGGTTTGAGTTGCAAACCCTCCATCGTGGCAATCGTCTCTCCCTGACTACTCAAGAGAGTTATTTCACCACTGAAGCTATCTCCCTTACCATTGGTAAGCTTGGCAATAGACCCGATTGCCCAAAGACTAGTATTAGGACGGCGGTATACTTTAAACTGTTCGATGAATACTGGTACATAAGTATTATGATTATCCTCTTCCTCAATAGCAGCAGCAATCACTTGCATACCAGCATCTAAGAGTGCCGGATGTAGTTGGTAGTCTGTGAATTCTGCTAGGAGTTCCTCTGGCAACTTAATTTCGCCGATAGCTTGGTTTTCTCCGCGCCACAACTGTTGGATACCCTGGAAACTGCGACCATAGTCAATGCCGCGATCGCGAAATTTTTGGTAATGATCTTTTAGTGGTATCTGTTGAGGACAAGCTACTTTCCAGGCTTCTAAGTTCTCAATGGTAGATTCGCTATGGGTGAACGAAATATGAGGTGAGATTTCCCTTCGACCCGTCCCTTCGTCTCCGCGTCTCCGCGTCTCCGTGTCTCCGTGTCCCTGATGGAGCAGTTTTCCTTCAACATGGAGAGTCCAACTAGGCGATTCCTCACTTTCTTTTTGGTGTCGGCTAAAAATCTGAAATTGGTAGCTTCCCTTTGCTAATGGGGTGAAAAAAGTCTGAATAACCTTAAATTGATCTTGCCCTAAAAGCAATCCCCGTTGAATTGACACATCTTCTAGCACCAGGGTTGGGGACTTGAAGAGAGTCACACCCCCAGCTAAGAGCATTTCTAAATAACCAGCAGCAGGAAATACTACTTGCTCCCATACTCGATAGTGAGTCAGGTAGGCAGGCTCAGAAACACTCAGTTGGGATTCAAACTGAATGTGCTGTTGTTGCAGGGCACTGTAGAGTCGTTCACCTAGTAAGGGATGAAAATTACTTTTACTTGACAAAAGCTTGCTTTTGTGTTCCTTATTCTCTGTCTCTAGCCAATACCGTTGTCGTTGGAAGGGATAAGTGGGCAAGACTACTTTCTGGCGAGGATAATCTTGGTCAAATCCTAACCAATTTACTGGGAATCCCTGGACATAGAGTTGTCCTAAACTAGATAGCATTTGTTGCCATTCATCCACTCCTGGGCGCAAGGAAGGTAACCAGACCCCCACTTCTTCTGGTAGACATTGACGCCCCATACCCAACAAAATTGTTTTGGGTCCAATTTCTAGGAATAACTCAGCTCCTTCCTGGTGTAAGGTTGTCATGCTATCGGCAAACCTGACAGGTTGGCGCAGATGATTTACCCAATATTGAGCTGTAGTGACGCTCTTGTCTGCGATTGTTCCTGTAACGTTAGATATTATTGGTATCTGAGGTGGATGATAGGTGAGTTGATTAGCAACTGCTGCAAACTCTGCCAATATTGGTTCCATTAACGGTGAGTGGAAAGCATGGGATACTTGTAGCTGTTTAGTCTTGACTCCCTCTGCTTGTAATTGAGTCGCGATCGCTTTTACTGCTTCTGACTCTCCAGAGATAACTGTACTTTCTGGTCCATTAATAGCGGCAATAGCTACTTTGTCTAGGTAAGTCCCGATAACTTTCCTTACTGTTAATTCTGATGCCATCACTGAAACCATCTCACCACCAGCAGGCAACTGTTGCATTAACCTTCCCCTAGCGGCAATGATTTTCAATCCATCTTCTAAACTAAAGATTCCCGCTACTGTGGCAGCTACGTATTCACCTACACTATGACCCATGACCACATCTGGTTTAATGCCCCAGGATTGCCATAATTTGAACAAAGCGTATTCAATGGCAAATAGGGCTGGCTGGGTATAAGCTGTTTGGTTTAGTAGAGATGAACTATACTCATCGTTGTCCGCTGGATAGAGAATTTCGAGTAAGGACTTTTCCTGAAATGTTTCTGTACTAAGGAGAATTTGGTTACATTGCTCAAGGGCTTGGCGGAATACCGGTGCTTGTTTATATAGCCTTTTTGCCATATTGACATACTGGGAACCTTGACCCGTAAACAAGAAGGCTACTTTCTTGGCAGTAGTATGAGGAAGTAATTCTCCGGAAAATATCCCTGCTACTTGATCTTCTCCTGGGAATTGATGCAGTTTTTCAACTAAATCTGTTGTGCTCGAAGCGACAACTGCTAATCTGTGGTTAAAGTGAACTCTTCCGGTATTGGCAGTGTAACAAACATCCCCTAAGTCCAATTTTGGATTACGCTCTAGGTGGTGGTGATAACGACTAACTAAATCTTCAAGAGCTTTTTTTGTTTTCCCAGATAAGGTTAATATAAGTCGCGATCGCTCTAAGTAATCTTTACTCTTGCCTTCCCCCCTTCCCGGTAAACCGAAGCTGGGGGAGACACGGAGACGCGGAGTCAATTCCCCATTCGACCTTCGACCTTCGACCTTCGACCTTCTCGGAGCTTCTTCTAAAACTAGATGAGCATTAGTTCCTCCAATACCAAAAGAACTAACAGCAGCCCGACGAGGAGTACCATTGCTGCTCCATTCCGACAGACTGGTATTAACATAAAATGGACTATTGGCAAAATCAATTTGGGGTGATGGTTGCTCAAAGTGCAAACTTGGGGGTATTAACTCATGTTTGAGAGTCAAGACGGTTTTGATAAGAGAAGCGACCCCTGCTGCTGTATTCAAATGTCCCACATTGGTTTTTACCGAACCGATGGCACAAAATTGCTTTTTCTGGGTATGCTCAGCAAAAGTTTTGGTTAAGGCTTCAATTTCAATAGGGTCACCTAACTCTGTACCAGTACCATGAGCTTCTATATAGTGAATTGTCTCTGGATTGATACCTGCAACTGCTTGAGCTTGTGAAATAACTCCTATTTGACCTGCTACACTCGGTGCGGTATAGCCCAATTTGAGAGAGCCATCGTTATTAATAGCTGAACCTTTGATCACCGCCTGAATAGAATCTCCATCTGCGATCGCTTGGGAGAGTGGTTTGAGTACAACAACGCCCACACCACTACCTAAAATTGTTCCCCTAGCTTTGGCATCAAAAGCTCGACAGTGCCCATCAGGAGATGCAATCATTCCTTCTTGATATAAGTATCCTACTTCTTGGGGAACTTGAATAGAGACACCACCGGCAAGAGCCATATCACATTCCCCATTGAGTAAACTTTGGCAAGCTAGATGAACTGTGACTAAGGATGTGGAACAGGCGGTTTGAACATTGATGGCAGGCCCGGTAAGATTCAGTTTGTAAGCAGTGCGTGTGGCTAAATAATCTTTATCGTTTCCAATCATTTGCTCAAAGGAACGATGATTGAGCAGGATAAAACCTTGGTTACCGAGGTGAGACATGAGGTAAGTAGGCATTCCGCCACCAGCATAGACTCCTACGGAACCTTGATAAGTCTGTGGACTATAACCACTACTCTCTATGGCTTCCCAAGCGCATTCTAGGAACAGTCTTTGTTGCGGGTCTATTTCTTTGGCTTCTCTGGGAGAGTAGTTAAAGAAGTCAGCATCAAACAAGTCGATGTCGGAAAGTAGACCATGAACTTTGACGTAGTTAGGATTATTCAGTAAATCAGTGCCAATTCCAGATTTTGCTAACTGTTGATCTGATAACTGGGAAATAGATTCCACGCCATTTTTCAAATTCTCCCAAAATTCTTCTAGGTTTTTCGCTCCCGGAAAGCGTCCCGCCATACCAATGATGGCAATATCCTGATTTTCTTGATGTTTTTTGGGTTGCTTAGTTGGAAGTTTTTGACTTGGTTCAGCTGGGCTATCACCTGTAATCAACTGACTTAAGGAATTGACCGTTGGGTGGGCAAGGAGGTCAACAACTTTCAAATTTAGATCAGCAAATACTTCTTGGAGTTTGCTGTAGACCTGGATTAGGAGTATTGATTTACCTCCCAATTCAAAGAAATTATCGTCAATTCCGACTTCTTCTAGCTGTAGCACTTCTCGCCAAATAGCTGCAATTTTTCGCTGAGTTTCATTGGCGGATGGTACAGCTTGATATCCTGTAGGTTTATCTGGTTCTTGTAACTTTTTACGGTCTATTTTGCCATCCGGCGTTAAAGGAAGTGCATCTAATTGCACAAAGGCAGTAGGCAGAATATGGCTGGGAGCACCAAAGCGATTACATACTTCCAACCCTTGCAACTGACTAATAGGTAAGTCATTGGTTTTCGAGGTAAAATAAACAGTTAACTGTTGTAAACTTTGACAACTCCCTTTGCCATTTTCAGTCGGAGCTGGAGAATAATCAATTGTTTCCAAGCTATACTTACCATCTACTCCTTCTGTAGCTACAAATGTCCGGGGTGTTGCTGTCCCATTTCCAGGTATAACGGGCAAGCCTAACCGTTTGGCTAGTCCGATTCGTGCTGGCTTACCGGTCATTCCTTTGGGAATCGCACTCATCCACACTAAGCATTCTGGTAACCATTGAAGTTCTAGCTCTTTTTGCTTTAAGGCAAACTGACGTAGGGCTGCTAGCGATGGTCGAGATTGGTTGGTAATATCATTTCCTTCTACTTTGCAACCTTCTTCCTTCCCTTCTGCCTTCTGCCCTCTGCCTTCAACTGGTACAATCGCTGCTCCTACAACCTCCCCCAAAGATTTATGGGGTGCAGCAAACACAACTACTTGACCTACCCCTGGATGTCGCTGCAACAAATCTTCCACCAGCATCGGGCTAATTTTTTCTCCTGCCCGATTGATAATTTCCTTGAATCGACCTACCAGATACACATAGCCGTCTTCATCTAAATATCCTTTATCCCCAGTCCTTAACCAACCTTCGATAAAGGCTTCTTCGTTAGGGTTGTAATCCATCCAATCCCGCAACTCATAGCCTGCGGTTACACAGGCACCTCTTACCATGACTTCCCCTTCTGCATAAGGTGGCAGTACTTTGAGGATTGGTTTGCCCTGCTCGTTTTCTGTGACTTCGCCAATAATCAGTTGGGGGCCAGCTGCTGGTCCAACCGAACCATGTTTGGCTAATCCTTGCCCTAGTTGGGGGCTGCAAATAGGCATGGATTCCGTCATGGCGTAAGTGGGCAAAATTTCACATTTAAATGCCCTAGCCATACGTTCAGCTATCGCTGGGAGTAGTGCTGCTGAACAGTTGCGGATCAAGCGCAGAGAATGATTTGGGGCTGCTCCTGTTTGCGCGATCGCATGTTCTGCATATTCTAGAATAGCTTGGTGCATGGTGGGTACAGCGGAGTACCAAGTTACTTTTCTCTTATTTCCTCCTGCACTTGGTTGTAACCAACGGAAGAAATCAGCTACACCATTTTCTGTGGCGTATAATCCCGGCGTGCATAGTACACTTGCACCAGCTAGCAAGGAGGCGAGGATATTCACTGATAAACCGTGAATATGGAACAGGGGCATAATATTGATACAGGTGTCTTCTGGGGTTAGAGCGATCGTTTGACTAATGGTCAAAGCACCTGCGGTTAAGTTCCCATGAGTTAAGGGGACTGTTTTGGGTTTTCTGGTTGTACCACTGGTATGTAGTACTAAGGCGACATGATCACGAGTTGGTTTATTCCCTCCCCTGCCTCCAGTCCCCCTCCTGGGAGGGGTTAGGGGTGGGTTCTGCCTCCAGTCCCCCTCCTGGGAGGGGTTAGGGGTGGGTTTCTGGGAGAGGTTAGGGGTGGATTCTACCTCCTGCCTTTTGCCTTTTGCCTTTTGCTTTCTGCCTTTTGCCTTTTGTCTTCTGCCTTCTGCTTCCTGCCTCCTGCCTCCTGCCTCCTGACTAGCAGTCACTTCCTCCAGAGTAAATAAACCACATACCTCGGTATCCGGTATTAGTTCAATAACACGCACCCCTAAGCTTTCTGCACAGGCTTTCAACTTCGCATTACTACTGTTGTTGGCTTCACCTCTTTGTAATACTAGGGCTACTGCACTCAGGTCTTCTAATTCAAAGAGAACTTGCTTTTCTGTTAAAGATAGGCTGATGGGAGCAAACACACATTGCTGGGCTAGAGATAAAAATGCTACTGCGGCTTCTGGTCCGTTAGGCATCGCAGCACATACCCGTTCAGTAATCTTAATGCCTAAATGACTGAGACTAGCATTGTCTGGTGGAGACTGGACAAATTCTTTGAGAGTTCTATGGGTAAGGGGTTTGCGGTTATCTGTACCCAAAATTGCAGGATTATCAGTGCCTGGTAGTAAATCTGCCCAGGTTTCAAATTCTTTTGATGCGGCAATTTGATCTACCTGGCAAGGTGAGGTGCTTGGTGATAAAACTTTTTCAACAAATGAAATTTCAGGTGACATTGCCATTCGACCCGTCCCCGTGTCCCCGCGTCCCCGCGTCTCCGCGTCCTCACGTCCCCGTGTCTCCCTCTCTCTACTCACTGGCATCGCAGGGGCTGGATGATACTCGGTAACTACTGCTACTTGTTCAATATCTGGGTGTGATTGTAGTTTTTCTTCCCAACGGGCTATCAAATCTGAGTCAATAATTTCTAGACTATTTAAAGTGCCTTCATCTACTGTTCCCAATTCCGTTCTCGGTAAAGCAGATACAGGAACATAGGCAGAGGGTAGTAATTCAGGAGATAAATAGGACTGTAGGTAGGAATGTATTTTCTCTTCAGAAAAATTACCAGAAATTACTAGATAAGCCACCAACTGGTTGTCCTTGGTCAAAGTAGCACATTCTTCAACTTCGGGAAGAGATTTTAAGGCAGTTTCTACCAGATTTTTTGTTCTTGGCTTACTGTGAATCTCTACTTGATGCTGCTTTAGCCTTGCTGACAACTCCAATTCATTGACCTTAGTCTCTGGAGAATTAAGGCATTGTTCGAGAATCAAGGAGTAGGAATCGATTAAGGCTTTAATCGTATCTTCCTCAAATAAATTAGCATTGTAAGTTAACAATCCCTTCAACTCTTGGTTGAGTTTGACTAAAGCAAAGAATAAGTCTATATCTGTAGGTAATTTTCCTGCTATAGTAGTTGAGGTAAAATTACTGTAATTTTTTGTATTCTCTCCCAGATCAATATAGTCAAATAAAATTTGAAACAAGTTTCTGTATTGTTGATATTTTTGCTGCTCAACCAATTCCGCCACATAATTAAAAGGAATATGTTGATGGGCATAAGCTTCTACGGTACTTTCTTTAACCTTGTATAGTAATTCTTTGAAGGTCAAATTTTCAGGCAGCTTTCCACGTAGTAAAATCAGATCAGCAAAGAAACCAATGGCAGAGTGCAGTTTGTGATTCACCCTACCTGACACAGGAAAACCAATAACAATATCCTGTTTGAGGGAGTATTGAGCTATCAAAACATAGAATACTGCGAGCAAAATAACTACAGGAGTAACACTGTATTGATTACTTAACTTTTGAATTGCCGACAATGTAGTAGCAGGTATTTCAAAAGTTTTTTGTCTGCTTCGGAAACTTGGCTCTAGGGGGAAATTATCAACGGGTACTGGATATAAAGTAGAAACACCAGCTAGTTGCTTTTGCCAGTAATTCAATCCCTTTTCTAATACTTCTCCCTGTAACCACTGTCGTTGCCAAACAGCATAATCTCCATATTGAATCTCTAACTCAGTTAAAGGAGACTGTTTCTTATCCAGAGAAGTATCGTATAACGACAGAAGTTCCTGAATTAATAAATTAATTGACAAACCATCAGTAATAATGTGATGAAATATTAAGAACAAGACTCCATCTGTATCACTGAATCGTAGCAGTTTTAAATCAAATAGGGGAGCTTGAGATAAATCAAAATATTTGCGAGATTCTTGGGTGAAATTTTCTTCAATAACAGCTGCTATTTCAGCAGCGCTTAAACCAGGATAATCTTCAACAGAAATAGTGACCTCTAGATGAGGAAGGACAGTCTGTAGCAAAGAGCCTTCCACTAAAGCAAAACTCGTTCTGAGAATTTCATGGCGACTAACAATTTGATTCCAGCTGGTTTGCAAAACTGGAATATTGATTACACCTTGTATACGAACTGATTTTGATATATTTAATGTTCCCTGATCCGGCATTAACTGAGCTACAGACCAAAGGCGCTCTTGTTGGTAGGAAAGAGTACAATTATTAGTTCTATAAACAGGAACTAAAGGAATAGAATTAGCAGTTAAATTATTACTTTTTGGTCCTTGGAGTAACTGCACTAATTCAGATTTATTATGAAGCAAAGCATCTCTGATTTCTGCTGTTAACGAGCCCTTGGGCGCATTAATTTTTAGTTCGCTATCTTCAGCCCATAATTTAATGCCTTGTTTAGAGACTTGATACAAAACTTGCTTCAGGTTCATGATTAATTTACACCCTATCTTCAATAATGCTTTATTTGTGGAGTTTTAGAGAAATAGTTCAGCACGGAGAGTTGTCTTAATCGCTGTATTATTTTGTCATAAAGTAATTTCTTCCCGTTCTTCAATATTTTGAGTTGGCACATGATGGGAGTGACTTATTTGTTCTAGCAAAATCTTCTCGACTAACAAATCTGCTATCTCCACAATACTAATGCCTTCAATAATCCTTTCCATAGGAAGATCAAATTTTATTTCCCTTTGTACCAAATTACGCAATTCAACTGCCACTAAAGAATCAAGCCCCATACTAGTTAAAGGTTGATCAATTTTTATTTGAGAGTCATTCATTCCCAAAAGGCCAGAGATTTTAATTTTGAGGTAATCGATTAAAAACTTTTCTCCCTCCTCTGGTGAAGCTGCTTTGAGCTGTTGTAAAAGCTGTTCATTCTTAGTTTCAGTTTCTACTACTGCTGAAGTCAAAGCCTCCAAAAACAACGGCTTCTGTTGATTCGGTAGCTGCTGAACAAACTTAGACCAATTAATCGGCAAAACCCCAACTTGGCTGGAAGAACCCGATAACAATAAACCTAATGCCTGCATTCCTTGTTTTGGTTCGATGGCACTGATACCACTGCTCTCCAACCGCTTTTGATTGGGTCTATCTAAACTAGCTGCCATGCCTGCTGATGCCCAAGCCCCCCAGTTGATACTCAATCCCGGTAATCCCATACCGCGACGATAGTGGGCGATTGCATCCATAAAAGCATTAGCTGCGGCGTAATTTCCTTGCCCCGGATTTCCTAACATCGCAGCCATCGACGAGAAACAGACAAAGAAATCTAAGGATAAATTTTGGGTAAGCTGATGCAAATACCAAGTCCCTTGTACCTTGGGTGCCATCACTTTGGTAAACTGCTGCCAACTCAGCTTTTGCAATACTCCGTCATCTAATACTCCGGCAGCATGAATTACTCCTTTGAGTGGGGGTAATGATGCTTCTATCTGTTGGAATATTTTAACTACATCTTCTTTAAGAGAAATATCTCCTAACAAAACCGTGACTGAGGCTCCTGCTGTTTCCAACTCCTTGATGATTTTTTGTGCCGTTTCCTTGGGGGCTTGACGCCCAGTTAAGACAATATTTCTCGCTCCTTCAGTTACCAGCCATTGGGCTACTTGCAATCCTAAGGCTCCTAATCCTCCTGTGATCAAATAACTTGCTTGTGGTTGGATGGACTTGGGCTCACCTGTAGTTTCTGGCATCGACACCACTACCTTGCCTATATGCTTAGCTTGCTGCATATATCGGAAGGCAGCGGTAATTTGTGTACTTGGGAATACTTTATAAGGTAAAGGTTTGAGTTGTCCTTGGAGGTAAGTGAAATTTTGGGTGGCATTTCCATTCTCCCCGTCCCCGTGTCCCCGTGTCCCCGCGTCTCCGCGTCCCCCCCCCTTTCCTTGGTTCCATAGCTGGGTTAATTCTTCTGACAATTGAGCCATAACACCTGGTTGTTGTTGGACTACTTCGCCTAAATCAAAGGGGAAATAGCTAACATCTGCTCGTTTTTGATGTACTTGCTTTTTTTCCCAGATCCCAATTTTGCCGATTTCCACAAATTTACCTCCAGGAGCTAATATTTCCAAACTCTGGGGAATATATTCTCCATTGAGGCTATTGAGGACTATATCTACCCCCTTTCCTCCAGTACACTCCCTGATTTCTTGGGCAAAATCTAGGGTGCGGGAGTTCATAATGTGTTTAATGCCCAGGGATTGGAGAAATTCCCATTTACTGGGACTAGCGGTGGCAAAGATTTCTGCTCCTGCAAGTTGTGCTATTTGTACTGCGGCTTGCCCGACACCACCAGCAGCGGCATGAATTAATACTCGCTCTCCTGGTTGGATTTTGGCTAAGTGTTGCAATCCGTAGTAGGCGGTAAAGAATGTCAGGGGTAGGGTCGCCGCTTCCGTAAAACTCATTAGTTTGGGCTTGGCTATCACATATTCAGCGGGAGCCGTGATAAAACTGCTGAAGGCATCTTGGAGCATAGTTGCCATTACTTCGTCTCCTACTTGCCAATGGGAGACTTCGGTTCCAACCGCAGAAATTTTCCCAGCACATTCAAATCCAAAGGTAAGTTGCTCAGCACTAGTGATCCCTAGATGTTCGGCATAGTAATCTTGGAGTAATCCGAGGGCATTGAGCACGTCTCGGAAGTTGAGTCCAACTGCGGCTACTTCAATTTCTACTTCGTTGGGCTTGGGAACTTTTCGCTGTATTGGTTGCCAGTTGAGGTTGTCGATCATTCCGTATGCTGGCAGTTTTAATTGCACTGGTTGGGCTGCTGAAGCAATTTGCTTTAGTTGAGGTTTTTGTACTAGTCTGGCGACATAACGATTTCCCTGACGCAGAGCTATTTGGTCTTCTGCATCTTCTGATAATAGTTCTGCTACTAAAGCCTTGAGGGTTTGGTTATTCTCTAATTCTGAGTCACAGTCGAGGCGTTTACACTTTAACTCTGGGTGTTCTTGGGAAATGACTCGTCCTAGTCCCCATAGAGTTCCGTACTCAGGATTGATTACTTCTGTTGCTGAGATGACACTTTGAGTTCCTTGGGTTACTAACCAGAGTTGCGGAATTTTTTCTAGTTTGCTGTTGGTGATTGCTTGCACCAAATGTAGTACAGAAGCACAACTTTGGGCTTGGATGGTTGCTAATTCGAGGTTGTCTTTACTGGCGACTGACTCTAGGCTCCACAGATGCACAATCCCTGTAATACCTGGGTTTTCTGCCAGCAGTTGGGTAAATTCTTCAGCACTGGTGGGATTGATTTGGTAATGTCGCGGACTTAGTTGCTGATACTTGTCTCCTGGTGATACTCTGATGCAATCGTGACCTTGGTTTTTTAGCGCTTCTACTAGTTGGTTATCTTGTGCCAAAACTAACCATTTACGATTCCAGGACTTATGCAAGAGGTCTGTTGATGCTAAAAGTTGGCTTTGCCAATGAATTTCATACAACCAATGGTTGATATCTGAAGGTAAACTACTCAATAGGGCTGAGGCAGTGGTTGCCGTTAATCTTAATCCCTCAATTTCCGCTAGTAGAGTTCCCTGATTGTCTACTAATTTGATGTTTCCCTTTAAGCCGGTTTCCTGTACTTCTGCGATCGCCCATACCTGGCTGATAGTCTGACGATATAATTTGCATCTTTCTATTCCTACTGGGAGATAGATCTGGTCAGTTTCTGGTTTCTCTATAGCCTGAACTATAATTTGTAAGGCAGCATCTAATAGAGCGGGATGTAGCTGGTAGTCAGTTAATTGTGGGGCTAATTCCTCCGGTAAGACTATTTCTCCTAGAGCTTTACCTTGACCTTTCCACAACTGTTTTAGTCCTTGGAAACTACTGCCGTAGTTAAAACCTATAGACTGACATTGCTGATAATGCTCTTTGATGTCTATCTCTTGACTACACTCTCTTTGGTATTGTTCTAGGTCGATTTTGTCTTTCGTGTTGCTAGTCTGTTTGGTATAGATCTTTCCTTGACTGTGCAACACCCATTGCTCTACTGTAGTATCTTCTGTTTCTGATGTGCTGAAGATCTCGAACTTATAGCTGTTGTTTTCTAGGATGCTAACTACTGTTTGTACTGCTTTGATTTCGTCTTCTGGTAGGACTAATCCTCTTGCTATAACTACATCTCCTACTTCTACTTCTAATAATTGAAGAATTTTAGCAGCTGCCATTGCTATTTCGAGGTAGCCGGTAGCTGGAAATAGTACTTTGTCAACCACTTGGTGGTGACTCAGGTAGGCTGGTGAACTTTCTGTTAGGTATGACTGAAAACGATATTGATTCTCTATCCCGGCTAGGTTAATTTTTTCGCCTAGTAAGGGATGCCTATTTTTAGTTGTTGAGTAATACGGTTTTGGCTGGTAGTCTTTTTTTCTTTCTAACCAATAACTTTTCCTTTGGAAGGGATAAGTGGGCAGTGCTACCTTCCGACGAGCATAATGTTGGTCAAAACCTAACCAGTCTACTTGAGAGCCCTGTACATACAACTGTCCTAAACTAGACAGCATCAACTGCCATTCTTCGTTCATCAAAAGCGTAGCATCCTCTGGCTTCCCCTTTTCCAAGGGGGACGGGAGGGGGATTCCCGGACGCAACGATGGTAACCATACACCAATCCCTTCCGGTAAACATTGACGCCCCATTCCTAACAATACTGGTTTAGGACCAATTTCCAGGAATAATTTATATCCTTGTTGATGCAAAGTTGCCATGCTATCAGCAAATCGCACTGGTTGACGCACATGATCTACCCAATATTCAGCTTTAGTAACCTCTGCACCTACCTGTTGACCAGTAACATTGGAAATCAATGGTATCCGAGGTCTATGATAGGTAATTTGATTGGCTACTGCTGCAAATTCTGCCAGCATTGGTTCCATCAAAGGAGAATGGAAAGCATGGGATACTTGTAGGGGTTTAGTCTTCACTCCCGTTGCTTCTAGCTGGCGACAAATCTTGGCTATGGCTTCCCTCTCACCAGAAATTACCACACTTTCTGGTCCATTAATTGCTGCAATTGCCACTTGTGAACTATAGTTAGCGATCGCTTCTGTTACCTGAGACTCTGATGCGAGTAAAGACACCATCTCTCCCTCCGCAGGCAACTGTTGCATTAACCTGCCCCGAAGAGCAATTAACTTCAAGCCATCTTCGAGACTGAAAACTCCTGCCACACAAGCTGCCACATATTCTCCCACACTGTGACCCATAACTACATCTGGTTTAATACCCCAAGATTCCCATAACTTGACTAGGGCATATTCCAGAGCAAACAAAGCCGGTTGAGTATAAGCAGTTTGGTCTAGTAGAGGTGAAATTTCTGAGTTTTCTGTTTCCTTTGACTTTTGACTATGATCTGGATATAGTACTTTTAATAGAGGAACTTCTAGGTATGGTTCCAAAATTTCCTGGCATTGGTTAAGTGTCTGATTAAAAGTGGGTTGAGTCTCGTATAACTGCCTTCCCATCTGTACATATTGAGAGCCCTGACCTGTAAACAGAAAAGCGATCGCGCAACTTTCAGTTTTCCCTCTAATCACTCCATTGGTTTCATGAGCTTGGAGAAAATTTCCTAACTTTTTTTGTAACTCATCCCTAGAGTTAGCTACTACTGCCAGTCTTTCTGCCCAATGGGTACGCCCTGTATTAGCACTGAAGCAAATATCTGATATTGGTACTTCTAAGTTCGAGTGCAAATAACGTTTATATTTTGTTGCTAGTTCTTTTAGGGTTGTCTCCGTCTGGGCTGAGATTGTTAAAATTTGTAATGGACGTTCTACCTCTGTCCTCTGAGTTTCCAACAGGTGAACAAAATATGAGGTGGAATTTCCATTCGACCTGTCTCCGAGTCTCCGAGTCTCCGAGTCTCTAAGTCCCCGCGTCCCCGTGTCTGCTAACTCTGGTGGTTCTTCCAAAACAATATGAGCATTAACTCCACCAACCCCAAAAGAACTAACTCCAGCCCGCCGTGGAATTGTTTCCCCTGCTTCTGTCTTTAACTGTTGCCATTCCTGGGTTTCCTTGACAATATAAAACGGACTCCCCTCAAGTTCTATGCGGGGATTTAACTCCTGAAAGTTAACAATCTTAGGCAACTGCCGATGTTTCATTGCCAACAAGACTTTAATTACTCCTGCCATACCAGCAGATATTTCCAAATGTCCAATATTGGTTTTTACTGTCCCTAAACCACAATAGGATTGCTTAGACATCTTTAATCCATACTGTTGGTGTAGTTGTCTAAAGCTTCGTTTGAGGGCATTAATTTCAATTGGGTCTCCCAAAGGTGTGCCAGTACCATGAGCTTCAATATAAGATACTGTATTGGGAGCAATATTTGCTTTAGTATAAGCGGCTCGCAGCACTTGAGCTTGGGCGTATAGATTGGGAGAAGTTAAGGTTCGAGCTTTACCTCCGTGATTAATCGCACTTCCCCGAATCACTCCGTAAATGCGATCGCCATTTTCTATCGCTTTCTCCAAAGGTTTGAGTAAAATTAATCCAGCTCCTTCTCCCCTAACATAGCCATCCGCTTTACTGTCAAAAGTTTTACATTGTCCTGTGGGGGATAACATTCCCAGTTTACTCATTTGAATATATGGGGTTGGAGTCATCAACGCACTAATCCCACCCACAAGTGCCATTTCACATTCAGATTTGGATATGGCGTCAATACCGTAATGAATAGCTACTAGTGAGCTGGAGCAAGCTGTATCTATAGGGATGCTCGGACCACGAAAATTGAAGAAAGAGGAAAGGCGGTTGGGAATCATACTCGTCCAAGTTCCTGTTCCACAATGCCCATCAATGTCATCTTCACTTTTGTTGATCAAGAAGAGAAGAGAATCGTAACAAGAGGCTCCGATGAAAACACCTACCTGATTAGTTGCTAATTGAGATGGGGAATAACCAGCATCTTCCAAGCAAGACCAACTCAACTCCAGCATAATTCTTTGTTGAGGATCCATTCTTTGGGCTTCTCTAGGAGAAATTCCGAAAAATTGAGCATCAAATTGATCAATACCAGCCATTACCCCTCCCCATTTACTAATGGTTTTATGAGGTGTTTCTGGATTAGGAGAATAATAATCTTGTACTTGCCACCTCTGTTGAGGAATTTCAGTAATACTGTTTACACCTTGAGCTAGATTGTCCCAAAACTGATGGTGGTCTTTTGCTCCAGGAAATTTACAAGCTATACCAACAATGGCTACAGGTTTTTTACTCATTAACAATATAGTCTCTGTTTTTTATCGATTAGCAATTTATTTTGTGATGACAAATAATAGTTGGGCGACTACAAAATAGTCAAATCATTAGATTTGATTGAGTAAAAATCGAAGGTAAGTAGATCAGTTGTTATATATTTAATTTGTGAATTATTTTTAACACAGGAACCTAATATTGGTACAAACCAATTTAAATGGGTTTTAGCTTAGAACGTTGTCAAAAACCTATTTTTTTTTCACCGCTTAATATACTGACTAACACATAATGCTATCTCTGTCAATAGCCAGTAAGTAGATTGTTAACGTTGCCGGGGAAGACTGAGATAAGACGATTCCTACCGAATATTGGATAATTGAGGACACATCAGAATTATCTATGCTACAAATTTCTTATTCCCGGTGATAATAATGCTTAATTTATCTCACTATCAAGAAACTGACCAACTCTATGCTGGAAGCCGCACCCTAGTTTATCGAGCCACTAGCTCGACGACAGAGGAACCCGTAATCATCAAAGTTCTAAGAAATCCTCACCCCAACTTCGATGAGTTAGTTCAGTTCCGCAACCAATACGTCATTACCTGTAATCTGGAACATCCTACCATTGTTCGCCCCCTCGCTCTCGAACGCTACGGAAATGGTTATGCCCTGGTGATGCCCGATGGAGGGGCGGTCTCTTTGTGGGAATATTGGCAGCAGTCAGAGCAATCCCTCGCTGAATTTCTCTCCATTGCCATTCAACTGGCTGAATCTCTTCACTATCTCACTCAACAACGCATCATCCACAAAGATATCAAACCGGCGAACATTCTAATTCACCCGGAAACCGGTAAAGTCCAAATCATTGACTTCAGCATCTCCAGCTTACTCCCCAAAGAACAGCAACAACTAATTAACCCCAATGTTTTGGAAGGAACTCTTGCCTACATTTCCCCGGAACAAACCGGACGGATGAACCGAGGCATCGACTACCGCACAGATTTCTATTCTTTGGGTGTTACCTTCTTTGAACTTCTTAATGGCAAGTTACCTTTTGAAACTAACGATCCCATGGAGTTGGTGCATTGCCATATTGCCCAAGAGGTCAAGTTTCCTACAAGCATTAAGCAGGAAACAGTGCCGGAGATGGTGCAGGCAATTGTATTGAAGTTGATGGCCAAGAATGCTGAAGACCGGTATCAGAGTAGCTTGGGGCTAAAGTATGATCTAGAGCGATGTCTGCAACAGTTAGAAGAAAATACAGGAGAAATTACCTCCTTTGTGCTGGGGGAGCGAGATGCTTGCGATCGCTTTTTGATTCAAGAAAAGCTCTATGGAAGGGAAGCGGAAGTACAAAGCTTGCTAGATGCCTTCAACCGGGTAGCTAATGGCACAACGGAAATGATGTTGGTGGCAGGGTTTTCCGGGATTGGGAAAACTGCTGTTGTTAATGAAGTGCATAAGCCAATTGTCAAGAAAAGAGGCTACTTCATTAAAGGAAAATATGACCAATTCAATCGCAATCTGCCCTTTAGTGCTTTCTTGCAAGCATTTCGAGACTTGATGAGACAATTGCTGGGGGAATCAGATGCGGATTTAGCCAACTGGAAAGCGAAAATCACCGCAGCCCTAGGGCCAAATGGAAGCGTGATTATTGATGTGATTCCGGAACTAGAACAGATTATTGGCAAACAGCCCCCAGTGCCAGAACTATCAGGAAGTGCAGCCCAAAACCGGTTTAACTTGGTTTTTGGCCAATTCATTGCCTCCTTGACAAGTCCAGAACATCCCCTGGTGATGTTTTTAGACGATTTGCAATGGGCAGATTTAGCTTCCCTCAATTTGATGGAAGTATTAATGAGTGATAGTAGTATAGATTACTTATTGTTTCTGGGAGCTTATCGAGACAATGAAGTATTTCCTGCCCATCCCTTGATGCTGAGTTTGGCAGAATTGAGGAAAACTCAAGCTGTAATTTCCACCATAACCCTAGAGCCATTGGCTCAAAATCATATCAATCAATTAGTGGCAGACGCTCTCAATTGTAGTCAACAGCTTGCCCAACCCCTAACTGAGTTGGTCTATCAAAAAACCAAAGGAAATCCCTTCTTTACCACTCAGTTCTTGAAAGGGTTACAGGTGGATGGGCTAATTAAGTTTAATCTAGAGCTGGGCTACTGGGAATGCGATTTAGTGCAAGTGCGGGATGCGGCACTCACTGATGATGTTGTAGAATTTATGGCTGGACGCTTGCGGAAATTACCCAGTGCCACCCAGAATGTATTGAAATTGGCTGCATGTATTGGCAACCAGTTTCAACTAGAAACCTTGGCAGTGATTTGTGAGGAATCTTCTGAAGGGGTAGCTGCTGATATTTGGAGAGCTTTGCAAGAAGGTCTAATTCTACCGGTTAGTGAAGCCTATAAGTTTTTTCAAGGGGATGTAGAAGAGGCTACAGATCAAACAGTAACGGTAGGTTATCGTTTCCTCCATGACCGGGTTCAACAAGCAGCCTACTTCCTGATTCCAGAAGATCAAAAACAGAAAACCCACTTAAAGATTGGTCGATTGCTTCTGGAAAATACATCACAAGCAGATTGGGAAGAGCAACTGTTTGATATTGCTAATCACCTCAATCTGGGGGTTAGCTTGATTGTCAATCCCCAAGAGAAAAAACAGCTGTGCGAACTGAATTTAGAAGCAGGAATTAAGGCGCAACATGCTACTGCTTTCGCCGCATCCATCGAATATTTATTGTTGGGTATAGAATTGTTGCCGGAAAATAGCTGGGAGCAGGAGTATGAGGTGACTTTATCCTTGTACCAGTCCGCCACGGAGTCCGCCTATCTTAATGGCAACCTGCAACAGATGGAACAACTAGCCAATGTGGGGTTAGAAAATTCCCGCAATTTACTCGATACTATTAAAATTTATGAAGTCCAAATCCAGGCATTACAAGCTCAAAGCCGCTTTCATGAAGCCATTGATACCGCAATGGTGATTCTGGGGAAACTAGGCATTCGTCAGTTCCCTGAAGAGCCGGATAGTTCTGATGTTGAGCTGTGGTTGCATGAGGTGAGAGAAAACTTGGGTGATCGCCATCCTAGTAGCTTAATCGAGCTACCTGCGATGACTGACCCGAAAGCCCTAGCAGCCATCAATATTCTGATCAATGTCCTCCCTTCTACTTATAAATCTAAGCCCAATTTGGCAGCATTAGTTTGTTTTGAACAAGTCAATTTATCCCTTCAATATGGGAACTCACCGGTTGCAGCTTATTCCTACTCTTTACATGGTTTAGCATTATGTGGTGTTTGTAATGATATTGAAGTTGGTGCTCAATTTGGTGAACTGGCACTGCAACTCTTAGAAATGGGTAATACCGCTAGTGCAGCCCGAGCTCTGCAAATTATTTATGGTCATACTAAACATGGCAAAGAACACCTCAGAAATACTTTAAAAGGCTTTAAACAAGGTTATTCTGTTGCTCTTGAAACTGGAGATCTGGAATTTGCCGGTTATACCCTCTCATTTTACTCAGTATATAGCTATTTATGTGGCAAAGAATTATCGGAGCTCTCTAGAGAACTTTCTGCCAATAGCAAAGCTTTAGAGCGAATCAAAAGAAAGATTACCAAGAACTGGATTGATATAGTTCTTCAGGCAATTAATAATTTGTTGGGACAATCTGAAGATCCTTGTGTCATGGTGGGTGAGGCTTATGATGAAAGGGAAATGGTACCTTTTCACCAGGAAGCTAACGATGTAACGACCTTATCTTATTTTTATATTGCTCGCTCAGTGCTTTGCTATTTATTGCAAAACGATAGCCAAGCATCCCAGGATATGGTCAATGCAGAAAAATCCCTAGGAGGAGCAGCGGGAACACCATGGGAGAGCGTTTTTTACTTCTATTCATCGTTGGTGATACTAACAGAAATAGCTTCCCGCACCAAAACTGAGTGGCAGGAAGGACTAGAAAAAATTGCAGCCAATCAGCAAATATTGAGCAATGCGGCGGTTCATGCACCGGAAAATAACTTACACAAATGGCATTTAGTAGAAGCAGAAAAACATCGGGTGTTGGGTGAGAAAATGGCAGCAATGGAGCTATATGACCAAGCCATTTCCGGAGCCAAAGAACAAAAATATATCCAAGAAGAAGCCCTCGCCAACGAACTAGCAGCTAAATTTTATCTTGACTGGGGTAAAGATAAAGTTGCCGCTGGTTATATGCAAGAAGCTTACTATTGTTATGCCCAATGGGGAGCCAAAGTGAAAACGGAACAACTAGAAGAGCAATATCCCCAACTCCTGAGACCGATTCTCCAGCAACCCGAACCGCTTCTGACTCCTAGCAACCTTCAATCCGATACTAAAACTTTAGGCAAAGTCACCGGTGTAACTTCCGCCCTTGATCTAACTTCCGCAATCAAAGCTTCCCAAGCCCTCTCTGAGGAAATAGCCCTTGATACCTTGCTCTCGAAATTGATGGGCATTGTCCTCGAAAATGCTGGGGCTGATGCCGGAAGCTTAATTTTAGACAACTCCGGCACTTGGGAAATTGTCGCCCAGTGCATCAGCAGCAGCTGTTCCCTATCCACCATTTCCCTGGAGCAAACTGACAATCTACCCAGTAGCATTATTAATACTGTTAAAAGGACGCAACAAGTCCTGCTGATCAACGATGTTGAACAAGATACAACTTTTGCTAGAGACTCCTATCTGATCCAAAAATCACCCCAAAGTCTCTGTTGCACCCCCATCCTCAACCAAGGAAAATTAATTGGTATCCTTTACCTGGAAAATAATCTTACCGCAGAAGCTTTCACCTCAGATCGTATTGAAGTTCTCAAACTTCTCACTGCCCAAGCTGCCATCTCGATTGAAAATGCTCGTCTTTATCAAACTCTAGAAGACAAAGTAAAAGAACGTACCGCCCAACTTGCAAGAGCAAACCAGGAAATTAGTGCCCTCAATGAAAAACTCCAAGAGGAAAATCTCCGTCTGAGTGCGGAGTTAGAAGTAACCAAACAACTGCAACAGATGGTCTTACCCAAACAATCGGAATTAGAGTCAATTGAAGGGTTAGAAATTGCCGGATTTATGGAACCGGCGGATGAAGTCGGCGGCGACTACTACGATGTGATGCATCAGGATGGTAAAGTCAAAATTAGCATTGGTGATGTTACTGGACATGGGTTAGAAAGTGGAGTAGTGATGCTTATGGCACAAACTGCTGTCCGCACTTTACAAGAAAGTAAGGAAACTGACCCCATACAATTTTTAGATATTCTCAACCGTACTATTTATCGTAATGTCCAGCGTATCAATCCCTATAAAAATCTGACCCTTTCTCTACTAGAATATAATGAGGGAAAGTTAACTGTCAGCGGTCAACACGAGGAAATAATCTTAGTACGTGCTGAAGGTCAAGTAGAGTGTCTTGATACCAGCGAACTTGGCTTTCCTCTGGGTTTAGAGGAAGAGATTAGAGATTTTATTGATCAAGAACAGGTACAACTCAATCCAGGGGATGTGGTGGTATTGTATACCGATGGCATTACAGAAGCTTTTAATATCAATCAAGAGCAATACGGATTGGAGAAATTATGTGAGGTCATCAGGGCTAACTCTTCCCTATCTGCAGAGGCAATTAAACAAGCAGTAATTGATGATGTACGACGACATATTGGCTCTCAAAAAGTTTTCGATGATATTACTTTGGTGGTGCTAAAGCAGAAGGATAATTCATGAATTATCCCTACATTTAGTGGTAGGTGGTAGGTGAGGTTTTATGCAATTTTCCCTGGAGGTGCAAGAAAATTGAGTTAAAAGCTTCAATTCTAAATTCTAAATTCTAAATTCTCCATTCTCACTACCTCCGGCGAACCAAAGTAAAACCTTCGGCACTACCCAAGGTAATGCTATTGGGTAACTCTAATGTATCCAATGCTGACTGATCTAATAATAAGTAAGGTTGAGTTGACCACAACTGTTGCAAAGCTGTAAGATCTTGGGCAATTACTTGGCGATCGCTATAGAAATCCAAACTGGGACGTCCGTAGGCAAAAGAAGTATAGACAGCGACCCCTGGCTTTGCTTTCTCCCGAATCAAAGCTGCCACTGGTTTAACAGGAAAGGCTTCATTCAGTTCCCAAACCCAGGATTGGGAGATCATCAACAAGCTTAAAGCTAAGTAGCTTCCTACTAATAGTATAGGTATGAATCCTCGGTTGTGTTGAGTTACGAGCCAAGCAGCTAAACCCATAGTTAGTGCCACAACTACACCCATGATAATTAATACTAATTGCCGTTCTACCAAATAAAAGTAAGCCAAACCCCCCAAACTAGCAGCAGAGAATAAGCTAAAGATACCAGCGATGATTCCTGGATAACGACGGGAGCTTTCCCAAAATTCCGCTAGTTGAGCTGCCACTGCCAGGGCAAAGAAAGGATACAAGGGCATAATATACCAGGGTAGCTTGGTTCTCATCACCGAAATTGCTCCCAGATAGATGAGAGTACCAAGCAGTACCAGCATTCCCCAGGGAGTATGGCGTTTTTGCCAAGTTAAATACAAGCCTCCAGGCCAAAACAACAGCCAAGGCCAACCATATTTGAGTAACTCTAGGAAATAATACCAGTAGGAACCACTATTACCCCAAACGGCTTGAGAAATGCGATCGAAACCTTGAGCCTGGAAATGTACCTGTAAAAAAACTTCTCCATATTTTTGCCACTGAGCATCATACCAAGCAAAAACAGGGACACCACCTAAGAGTAAGCCTAGCCAAAAATAGAGATTCTTCAATATCGCCAGTTGTCGGTTAGCTAGGGTAAATGCAGCTGCGATCGCTCCTAATAAAAGTACAACTATTCCCTTAGTTAGAGCAATTAGCCCTAAACAAATACCGATACCAACAGCCCAATACTGACGCCAACGGGTTCTGAGTAAACAGAGCAATAGTAGCAGTAGTAGGGTAATAATCGTACCATCCAGCATTGCTAGGCGAGTATGACGTACTACTGGTAGTAGGGTTAAGTAAACCAAAGCTGCCAGCAGTGAAGGTAAGCGGTGAGGAAAAATTTCTCGTCCTAGCAGGTAAAGTAGGGGAACTCCCGCAGCAGAAAACAGAGCAAGGGGCAGGCGTGTAGTCAATTCGCTGATACCTCCCCAATGGTAGCTCAGGGCTACTAACCAGTACATCAGTGGTGGTTTGAGGAGAAAAGGTTGCCCTAGGTAAGTCAGATAAAGCCAATTACCGCTGCGGTACATATCTCTGGAAACAATGGCGTAGTAGCCTTCATCCCAGTCTCTTAAGGGCAAATCTCCCAGAGAAATACACCACAAGAAAAGGGCTGCTACTAACAAGCCCAAAAACCAGAATAATTCTCTCGTAGGGGAGCGATTGAAGGTTAACGCTAATTTACCCATCATTTATTTGAAGAGGGAGTAGGGAGCAGACGAAATGACTACTTGTTTAAGTTATGCTTCGTCTTACTTTATATATAAGCGCACACCTTTCCCATTGTAAAATCATAGCAGAAAATAACAGAGGACGAATTCACCTTGCATATTTCTGATTACAGATCACAGGCAAGATGTCTGTTCCACAGGAAACTGATTATTGAGTTAGGTGCATCTTAGCTTAACAACTTAGCTGAGTTAAATCCCTAATTGGCACTTATGTTAAACTACTATCCATTGAATAGTACAAAATTGAGAACCCCGTGCCTACCTCAGAGTTTGGTTCCCTTTTAGACCAGTATCGCCGTGAAATAATCCACCTACAAACTAATCCAACTTATCCTGATAATTACGTTACCTTAGAAGATGTTCTTCGTGTTCTCAACCTGCGCGAGTCTATTCATCAGCATTTAACTCAAAATTCTAATTATCCTGGCTCTAGCATTTACGAACTCCTCCAGCTTGATAAGCAACTTCAAGCTGCCGCAGATACCATCAATACTATTCTTGAGAGCAATAAAACTACTCTAAATCAAGTACGTGACAGCAGCCCTCACCTATCCAATGAATGGTGGTGGCATCTGGAAAAATACACCACTACCACTCTTCATCCTTTGGATCGCTATGATAATCTATGGAAAAATTCAGCAATCATAATTTGGCTGTTCAACAGCATACTGGTTGTCATCATCATTGTACGTCTATTTAGTGCCGGGGCTGATATTTTTGGTGCTATTGCTAGTGCTATTTCTGGTTCTCTGGGCTTCCCTAAGAGTAGAAACAGTATTTATGAAAAAATTAAGGGAGTATTTCAAGTAATTCCTTTTATTAAACGGACTCCTGGTCATTTAGAGGCTGAAGTTCAGTTTATTTTATCTGTCGTCGTATCTATCGCATTGTCAATGACATGGGGATTAGGCATTCCTTTTATATCGCGCATTTATAACTCTTTCGGTATTCTTGCCTACGAAAGAAAAAACCTCATATCTGCTGAGCAAAATTACCAACGAGCGATTAACCTCAACCCCAAGAACAAGTTAGCATATTATAACCTTGGTAATCTCTATGAAGACCTCAAGGAAACTAAAAAAGCTGAGAGTGCTTATCTGGTGGCTGTTCGCTCTCAAAAATTTCCCAGAGCTTACAACAACCTAGGAAGACTTTACATTCTTAAGAAAGACTATGCTAGTGCTATTGCCTTTCTTAGTCGGGGTGTAGAGCAAGTTCAATCGCAGGCAGGAGCAGCAACCATTGATGCCAAGGTACAGTATGCTCTCTACAAAAATCTAGGATGGTTAGAATTAGAACAAAATAATGCAGAGTTTGCCTTGAAGCATATTGAGAAAGCACTCGATATTGTTAACCAAGCTGAAGAAGATGTCAATAGTGGAGCAGCTCATTGCATAATGGCTCAGATTGATACTAAGATGGATAAAGAGAGCCAAGCTGGTTATCATTGGGAACAATGTTGTGAGCAAGCTTCACTGGATAAGCCTGAAGAATATAAATGGCTTACTAAAGCTCGTGAGCACCTTACCAAGGAAAAGAAGAAATGTCCAGCATTTGTAAATGGAGTCTAAGTCTTGTTTTAACTCTACTCACTGGAACAGAGTTGGCTCTTGCTACTACATCTTTGACTCCTAGTGAAGAGGAGTTAAATTATTCAGATGCGCCTATATATTTGGCTAGCTGTAGATGGTGGCAAATTTTTACGGATGAATGCAATGCTGCTGATCCCAGGAGTGGTATCAAACGCAATACTCCGTACATAATTACTCCCGATAGAACTAAAATACGACAGCAACCTCCCTTGGTACGATGGAATGCCGTTGAAGGTATTACCCAATACAAAATACAAGTTAAGGGGCCAGATGTTCAATATACCTCAGATATAGTTACAGATAATGCGTGGCAATATCCTGCTGATTTACCCTTGGAGCCAGGAATAACCTATACCATTATGGTCATCCCCCAAGGACAAAGCTGCATGCAGGTGGGTTCAGAATTACCTTGTGAAGGGAAGTTCACCGTACTTACCAATCAACAATCAGCACAACTAGAAGAGGATTTAGTAGCTTTGCCTCTATTTGAGCGTAGCAATCCCCTTAAGATAGCCAGTATATATCAAAAATATGAACTCTACGCTGATGCCATCGATGCTTTAGAAAAGGCAATCTCAGCAGGAAGTAACTCAAGAGAATATAACCAATTTTTGGGAGAGTTGTATGAACAAGTAGGTCTCTATGATCTAGCATTGGATAAATATCAGGAAGCTTTGAGGGTGGCTGAAGAGGAAAAAGATGTGTTAGTACAAGCAAAATTGTCAGCTGCAATGGGTGAATTAAACTTCACAAGGACTGATTATAAAGAAGCAGCGCGGTGGTTTGAGCAAGCAAAAACTCACTTAGAGCAGCTAGTTTACGATGAAGAGATTGAGGGATTAGAGCAGCGTATTAACGATGCTTTGGAGAGGGTAGATTGATTGACTGTTGATGCTTGGGAAGGGAGGAAGAGCAAATGCGTTGGTGGCGTTTATTATTCAATCTAGATACCCTATTTGCACCAAGGCGGCGTTTATTATTCAATCTAGCAACCTTATTTGCACTAATACTCGGAATATACATATTAATATCTTTGATTTTAGCACATCCAAAAAAATATAACGAAGCTGAGCAAGTCCTTAACTCACAACTAGATAAAGCTATGGAGCGATGTGGTAAGGGTAGCGAGAAGGTTGCGCAAATTTTAAACAAATTATTGCTTTTATATGACTTTCAGGGAAGATATGATGAAGCCAAAATATTGATTACTGAATGGCTAAAACAAGCAGAAAACAAATTAGGAGATAGCCATCCAACAACTGTTTACTTTATAAATGCCTTAGCTCTTTTGTATGAATCTCAAGAGCAGTACAAAGAAGCGGAAGAATATTTAAATTTGACACTTCAGAGAGTGAGCGAGAATTACCCTAATAAGATTGAATATTCAGAAAACTTAGCAACCTTATACCTTAAACAAGGAAAATATCAAAAAGCAGAAAATATTTTTATTTCAGTGATAGAACAAAGTAAGGCAACATTTGGAGACGAACATCCCAAAACCATCCAATCTTTGAATAATTTAGCAAATCTATATATTAAACAGGATAAGCGGCAAAAAGCAGAAGACATATTACGTACAGTTCTAGAAAAGACAAATAAATTAGAAGATGAGCTTTGGGGTTATCAAAATAGCATTAATAGCTATTCTATCTCAAAAGAATTGACTAGCATAGATGATTATGTGTGCGAAAAAAAGATTGTATTTGAGTCATTTGGCAAAAGCAATAGAGGGCTGGGAGAAAAATATGAAAATCTTGTCGCCTATTTTAATAGTTTTGCGTCTTTATACAAATTACAAGAGAAAAATCAAGAAGCTGAAAAATTGTACAGAAAAGTGCTGAATATACTGGAAAATACAGTAGGTAAAAAGCACCACCGGATGATTGAGCCTCTGAATAATCTCGCTAGTTTATATCAGTTCCAGAAGAAATATCAACAAGCTGAAGAGTTACATCTTCAGGCAGAGAAGATAATCAGAAAGGAGTTGGGAGAACATCATCCTCAATTGGCTAACTCCCTAAATAATCTTGCTTTACTGTACTTAGCACAGAATCAAGAAGCTTTAGCTATTCAAAACTTGCAAGAGGCTCTAGAGATTGAAGAGAAAAATTTGGAACGAGATCTAACCAATGTTTCAGGAGAGTATGAGCAAACCACCTATGCCAGAAAACTATGGTCTAGTGGTTACAATACTATCTCTTTCCACTTAAACTTCTTCCCAGAAAATCAGGATGCTGCTGATTTAGCTTTGGAAACAATTCTGCGGCGTAAAGGCAGAGTACTTGATGCTACTGCCAAAAGATTTGACCTCCTTCGTTCTTCACTACCCGTTCACCTTAAAGAAAAATTTAATGATTGGCAAAGCAAGCGGACTCAGTTTTCCAATTTACACCATCGTAATGCTTTAGAAGGAGAAAAATCTGAAAACCATCTTCAAGAAATTGAAGCACTCAAACGCGAAATAAAAGATCTTGAAAATGAATTGGCTCGTCAAAGCTCTCAATTTCGTAAATTTAATCGCTTACGAAACTCTTTAGGCGGTGATCAGAAAAAACAGTTTGATAACCTAAACTCAAAAAAATCACAGCTTGCCAATCTCTATAAACGTGGCTTTATAGCAACAGGCACTTCTGCCGGTTATCTTCAAGAGGTTCAATCTCTAGAAAATGAAATTACCAGACTGGAAGAGGAACTTGTTAGTCAAAGTGAGCAATTTCGTCAAGAATCTCAAAGTATCAGCATCGAAAATATTCAACAACTTTTAACCAACGACACAAGTCTGATTGAAATTGTTCGTTACTTTCCTTACGATTTCGAGAAAGAGCAACAGCTAGAGCCACGCTATGCTGTGTATATTTTAAACCAAAAGGGTAATCCTATTGGAATTGACCTTGGTGTCACCAAAGATATTGATGTACTTGTTGAGGAGCATTGGACTAATCTGCGTTCTCGTCAGACATCTCAAGAACAGATTAAGGAATTAGCACGTAAACTGGATGCCAAAATTATGGCTCCGATTCGTCAACATCTTGGCAAGAGAGAACATATACTCATTGCTCCAGATAGTATTCTTAACCTGATTCCTTTTGAAACCCTGGTAGATGAGAAAAATGAATATTTGATTGAAGACTACAGGTTTACTTATTTAACGTCAGGTGGAGATTTGCTGCGACTACAGAATACTTTCCCTAGTAAACAAAATCCTCTCGTACTTGGTGACCCCTATACTAAAAAAAATCCCTCTCTTGTAGCGATAGATCCTAGTCGTACTCGAACTGTTAATGTAAGAGAATATGATTTTATTCCAATTCCTGAAGCAGCAGAAGAAGCTAGATTCATCGCAGAGAAACTTGATGTCGAGGCTATAATTGGTGACAAGGCAAGTGAAGAAATAGTTAAACAGGTAAATAGCCCAGAAATTCTGCACATTGCCAGTCATGGTTGGTTTACTGATGCTCCCCAAGAGACGTTAGATCAGTCGGAGCCTTTTCAAAATCCCATGTTTTCGTCTGCCTTAGTATTGGCAGGAGCACAACTAGAAGACAAAGAGAGCCAGGAAGATGGTTTCTTAACAGCTTATGAAATTGCCAGTCTTGACTTGAGTGGTACCAAACTTGTAGTCCTTTCTGCTTGTGATACTGGTATTGGTGGATTGAGTGCAGGCGATGGAATTTACGGGTTACGGCGTGCCTTGGTTTTAGCTAGCGCCGAGAGTCAGGTGATTAGTCTATGGCGAGTGAGCGATAAAGGCACAAAAAAATTGATGGAAAAATACTATACTCATCTTCTCGATCATAAGGAGGGACGGAGTGAATCTTTGAGAAAAGCACAACTAGAAATGCTTAACAATGAAGATACTAGTCATCCATACTACTGGGGTGCATTTATAAATTCTGGCAATTGGAAGCCTCTAGACATTGATTAGTACTAATGAACTGTAATTAGGGCTTGCTGAATAAGTGGGTCAGCCATGCGGTGACAGTGATTTCCAGCATTTATTTTCGGAAAAAGTGCAAGGTTTTTATATCAAGAGGCTCAAAAACCTTGTACTCTCGTAGGAGAACACCTGGTTAAATTAATAATTTTAGGGGTTTTATTCACCGGTAGTAAAAACAGTCAAACTTGCCTAAAATCCTTATGCAGCAAGTGATAATGAACTCTTAACTTATTACTTATTACTTATTACTCACCGTTCGCTTATTTTGTCTAGTGGTTAGCAAAAATTGCCATACGCTATATATAGTGTATTTCACCGATTTCCAAAACAAATCCAGATTAAGCGATCGCATATAATTGCATATACACATTTTAGATGATTTGTCAAGCAACTTGACCGTAACCTGGAATCCCCATTCCGTCGTAGAGAATTTCTCTAACTCGTTTTAAAATGAGCGAACGGTGAGTTATTACTTATTACTTATTACTTCAAAACCTGAGTCAATCGACTTATTCAGCAGACCCTAATTAGGGCTTGCTTCTTTTTGGACTGAAGTCCTACTACTGCTTATTACTTCAAAACCCGAATCAATCGACTTATACCGCAAGCCCTAATTATCGTCATTTCCGAAACCTTCAGAGAAACCCCGGAAAATATCAAATATGTTAAATAAGGAGTCTAGGGGACTTAAGACTTGGCCTACTGTATCTGTAAAAGAAGTTAGACCAGAGCGATTGATCACAACGATATCATCGGGGCGCAGGGGAGGATTGGTTTCCTCATTGACCCCTGATTCAAAATCTACTGAGATTTTCCGCGTTTGCACTGTACCATTGCGGTTGAGGCGAATTAATTCTACAGAACTTCGGTTGGCACGAACCTTATCAAATCCCCCAGCAGCTAAAATGGCGTCATTCAATGGGGCATTGGGTCTAACTTCTACCACCCCAGGATTGTCTACTTCCCCAACTACATTCACTTGAATAACATCAGGAGCTAGACTCGAACTAGCTAATTCAGTTAGTTCATCGGCAAAAGGCTCTTGGGCTGTGGGTATCATCACCAAGTCTCCTTCCTGCAACAGAATATTTTGAGAGAAGTCCCCTCCCTTCAATAACTGCCACAAATCAACATTAATCACTTGTTGGAAACCACTTTTAGTGAGACGTTGTACCTGGATATTGCGCAAATCCGCTAATTGGGTAATACCCCCAGCAGCTTGGAGGGCTTGAGCTACTCTTGGTGGATCCCCCGGTCCTCCACCTTCAGCGACAGCATTAGTGGTTCCTGAAACGATATAGGGTCCTGGGCGTTCTACTTCTCCCACCACCGCAATTTTAACTGGTCTGGTTTCTTCTGGAGAAAAGCTGGCAGTGGCTAGCAAGGTGTCTTCTACTGTGTCTAAAGTAGTAGTAGTAGGGATAAAAATTTCGTCTCCATCCCTCAAACTAATATCTTGACTGAGATTACCATTTTGGAACAAGTCCCAAAGGTTGACATTACAAGGCTCAGCATTACGACGTCGGATGCGCACCTCTCGGACGGCTGCGGCACGGGTAATACCCCCAGCTAAGTTAATTGCTTCGGTTACCTTAGGAAAATTGTTCTCCTCGGTTAGGGGTACAGTGTAAGAGCCAGGACGATTGATTTCCCCAGCTAGGGCAATAGTCATGGGACGGGCTATCACCAGTGATAGAGTAACTAGAGGTCGTTTGATATAGCGAGCATAGCGGCGGGTAATTTCTGCATTAGCCGCTGGAACGGTTAATCCTTGAACAGAAATATTACCAATTACTGGTAAGTTGATGCTACCGTCTACCAATACTTGAAATTCACCACTGTATTCCGGGACATCAAAAACATTGACACTAACTTGATCCCCTGCTCCCAGGAGATAAGCCTCTTCTAGAGGTACTGTATTGATGCCAGTGGAGTTGACAGATGCACAAGCAGGCAATTGTCTCAGTGGTACAGTATTAATTCCCGTTGCAGATGCAGGGTCAGGAAGTGGTAATACTGAGGGTGAGAAGATATCGACCCCATCAGGAGAGTTAGATTCAGGAATGGATAATTGTATCGGTGGCTCTGTATTAACTTCCGCAGCAGGGGCTGGGATAAAAGTAGGTAATTGCGCTCTTACGGTTGTAGGTATAACAGTAATAATACTTAGTAAAATTAAACGAGTAAGCGGTTGAGTTAAGTGTTTCTTAGAATTGTCTTGATTAAATACTGTATAATAGAATTTATTATTCATCTGTTTTTTAATTCTCCCTAAGCTAAGACGCATTTAAATTAGTTTCTCCTAATCTCCGCGTCGGTCGCGTCAGTACCAATTCACAATTTAAATGCACAACAGCTTACTCCTTCGCATTCAGAGCAATGGGTTGATTTTTTACGGGTAAGCCCCTAAGTAACTATACAAAGATAGAGATTAAAACTCAGGATATTTTGAACAATTTATCAGCAATAGACCTCTTGTATAAATACCGGAGGGTGAAGCATTGGCGAACAAAAACCTTGGTTTTATCGGCAATATGGTAGCACCAATGCTTCACCCCTACAGATACCGGACTTCTAATCTTTGCTCTGAGGCTGTACTAACCGCCACCAACAATGGTGACAATTTCAATTTTGTCCCCCTCCTGAATCTTAGTCTGGGGCCAAAATTGCCGATGGAGAATTTCACCATTGTATTCCACTGCTACAAGGCGTGGATTTAAGCCTAGCTGTTCTAGTAGTTGGGGTAACTGAGTTGAGCTAGAGCAGCTGTGAGCTTCCCCATTGACTTGAAGGGTAATTTGGTTAGAGTGGTTATTCATCCGATGGGTAAACGCGAACTTCAAGGCGACGGAGAGTTTGTTCCTTAGCAAGCTGAGATAAAAAATATTGGGTAACTAAAGTAGGTTGTTCTGCTTGCATAATCGCACGGACAATAGCTACCCGTTGTGCACCAGCATTCAGGACTTCTTGTAAGTTACTAGGGTCAATGCCCCCGATCGCAAACCAAGGAACAGTTGCATTTTGGGTAGCATACTTCACATATTCTAAACCAGCGGCAGCTTTACCTGGTTTGGTTGGAGTATCGTATACTGGTCCAACGCCAACGTAATCAGCACCTTCTGCGATCGCACTGTGCAGCTCATCTGGGTTGGTAGTAGAACGACCAATAAGGCGCTGTGGTCCGAGAAGCTGCCGTGCTAGATTTATAGGCACATCATGTTGACCTAAATGAACCCCATCTGCATCAACTGCCAAGGCTAAATCTACTCGGTCGTTCATAATAAAGAGGGCACCATAGTGATGACAAAGTTGGCGTAGTTTTTGACCATGAGAGATCTTCACCGTATCATCTGCCGTTTTTTCTCGATACTGTACCATCGTAATTCCCCCTTGTAGAGCAGCCTCGACAGTGGAAAACAGCTGTTCATTAGTAGCAGTAACTAGATAGAGTTGCGATCGCTGGAGTAGCTGATAACGGTGAGATGTTAGCAAATTGCTCTCTAAGGTATAAACCCGATAGCGCATCTGCTTACACAAACCTCCCATCACTGGACTGTTCAGTTTGCCATATTCCTCCAAGACTCGTAGTGCTTCTTGCACCCGGCAAAAATTGGCTTGCAACACCTGCTGAATGCTCAAGCGTTGTTCTTCTCCAGGATGAGTCAGTTCCGTACCAACATCTCCAGGGGTATCCCGCCAGTCTCTAAGATCCTGGGTATGCCAGCTGGCTAATTCCTGGCGCATTTGCTTGCACTCACCGGCAAACTCGAGATTGTTGATTCCAAAGCGACACCACTCTTCTACAATACGCAGCCCTTCTCTGGCTCGATCTAAATTGGCATCTAGAATGCGGCAAATAGCTGGCTGCTGCCATTTACGATCTATATATTGCTCGCTCATCGCGAACCACTCCACTACTGTTTATGCTAAAAGGACTTTTTTAACTTCTTCCGGCAGGAATGCACCGCCGTTGATTTGCCGCAAAATTAGGACTAAACCAAACGTCATAACCACTTATCAGTGACCAGGTTTCACCCAGTTACCAGTTCTTACTGCTCACTGTGGAAATCTGTTAGTGCCACCAACAATTATTTTAAACTGCAAATTATACACTAAAAAAGTATCACAAACAACTTCTCTAAATTAGATTTATATCAAGTTCGGTTGAATACTTACACTTTGGTGACAAGAAGGCAGAGGGCAAAAGGCAGAGGGCTCCAAGGGAAGAAAGAAGTTTGCAAGGTAGAAGGGAATTATAAGTGATTATCCGAACTTGATATTATCCATCTTCTTGTCTCATTAGCGGCAGAGAGGGTTGTGATGGTCATTTTTTGTAGTACCGTGGCACACCTAAAAATGTGTAACAGATGTAGGTTGGGTCTCATTGCCTCGACCCAACACAGTCCTCTAAGAGAACTCACAGCTAAGATGACACTTCGGAGTAAGCCTGCTGTACCCGCTCTAATTCCAAATCATTCAAATTATCCACAGTCCAGTTGGTTTGACGTTGGAGCATATGAAAAGGATAGGTATTCGCCACACCTACTACCTGCATTCCAGCTCTCTTGGCTGCTTCAATTCCTGCTGGAGTATCTTCTATTGCTAGACATTCATGGCTGTGGAGGTTGAGGGTGGGATATTGTTGATTGATCTTCTCCACTGCTAGAAGATAGCCATCGGGTTCAGGTTTACTCACTTTAATGTCGTCACCAGCAACAATTACACAAAAGTATTGTGCTAAATTGGCACGATTGATTACTAGTTCTACCTCTCGATGTTGTGCCCCACTCACCACACCCATCGGTAACTGAGCAACACGGAGTTTGAAAATCAAGTCTTCCAAACCTGGAAAAATAGGTAACTTCTCCATTTCCTCTAGCTGGTGTTGGTAGGCTTGAGATTTTTGGGCAATGAGCTGGGTTAAGTACTCTGGGGTAACTACACGACCCCTACGTTTAAGTATCTCCTGTAGACAGGAGCGATCGCTTCTACCTAAACATACCTCCCGAAACTCACTGGCGTCGGGACGCAGATTTTCTCCTGTAATAATTTCTTCAATTAGCTGTTCGTGAATGGCCTCATCATTAATAATGACGCCATTGAAGTCAAAGAGAACTGCCTTTAAACTCATGCTATTTTGCTAAAAAGCTGGGGCAGGAATACCCTGGGAATCTAAGTCTTCAATTATACTACTTGTGGTAGCTTGATCTCCAGAAGTTGTCGGCTTATCTACTGGCAGAGGTTTCATACCCTTTGTTACCTGATGTACCCACCATAACTCCTGAGTTTGTACCCCTTCAAAGCCTGCGGCTCCCAACCAAGCATCTACACTACCGGCAGCAAAATCCTTGATATAAGGCTCTTCAAACACCTCAGTCAACCAATCTACTTGGCGCAGGGTGTGCTGATTGCCATCCAAAATAATAGCTTCTCCTCCCGGTATCAGTAACCGAAAGCCTTCCTGCAAAATCGATTGAGCTACCTGTGATGGTGTTTCGTGAAACAATAATGAAGCTGTAACCAAGTCAAAAGAGGCATCAGGGAAACCCGTTTCTTCGGCATTAGCATGAAGCCACTGGAGCTCTAAACCAGCTGATTTTGCTTTATAGTCAGCCATAAAGAGCATATAAGGGGATAAGTCAATGCCAATTACCTCAGCTTGAGGAAAAGCCTGCTTGAGCATGAGGGTAGTAGAACCGGTGCCACAACCTAAGTCGAGAATCCGTCGCGGTGTTCCCTTGACGGCATCAATTAAACCTTGGCGTACCCAGGTTTCGTTAGGGGGTAAAACGTATTTAGTTATCGGATCATAGGTATTTGCCGCTGTACCATTCAGGTAACCCCCTTCAATACCGTGGAAATTTTGACTAGCGTAGTAGGAAGGATAATTTAACTGAGGATTACGGAAGCGATCGCTTTCGGCTTCCCAGTTAGTGCTGTAATAAAATTGCCGTAACTTGTCCTCATCAATCAAGCTACGGATGATTGGGGATAGGAAACGATCCCAAATTGTGTCTTTACGAACTGCCATAGGAGTGGTGGTAGGTGTTAGGTGGTAGGTGGTAGGTGTTAGGTGTTAGGTGTTAGGTGTTAGGTGGTAGGTGGTAGGTGACAAGTTAAAAGGTAGTGCATGAGTGTTAACTCCCATATATGACGTAGTGGTGCTAAAAAAACCTATATATAGAAATACTCCAAGGGTTAGGGAAATTGGTATTCTTCTTCCTCCGCTCCTCCGCTCCTCCGCTCCTCCGCTCCCTTGACAACGACATCTTTACCTTAACTTGTCACCCATGAGTGTTAGGTGTTAATAGATTCTTTGTTGCTTGTTGCTTTGCAATTCATAGCAGCAAGCTTTGTTGTAACGGGGGGTATTATCATCAGGATTCAGTTCAATTGCCTGATCATAACTAGCGATCGCTTCTTCTATTCTTCCCAAATCTTTCAGAGCAATACCCAGGTTATTCCAGATGCCATCATAATTAGGATTAAATTTAATAGCTTGCTTATAACTGGATACTGCTTCTTCTAGTTTTCCCAATTCATACAGAGCAATACCTCGGTTATACCAGGCTCCATGTTTGTCTGGTTTCAATTCAAGGGCTCTATTATAACTAGCGATCGCTGCTTCTAGTTTTTCTAATTCGTAGAGTGCATTTCCTCGATTGTACCAAGCTTCATCATCTTCTAGATTACATTCAAGAGCCCGATCATAACTAGCGATCGCTTTTTCTAGTCTGCCCAATTCATATAGAGCAACACCCCGGTTGTACCAGGCTCCATTATCCTTAGGTTTCAATTCAAGAGCTTGATCATAGCTAGCGATTGCTGCTTCTAATCTGCCCAAATCTTTCAGAGCAATACCTCGATTGTTCCAGGCAGCATCATTTTCTGGATTAAACTCCAGAGCTTTATCATAATTAGCGATCGCTTTTTCTAATCTGCCCAATTCAGACAGAGCCAAACCCCGATTGTACCAGGTGGTGTCATCCTCTGGATTAAATTCAAGAGCCCGATCATAACTAGCGATCGCTTCTTCTAATCTGCCCAAGTCAGACAGAGCATTGCCCCGTTTATACCAAGCTTCGTCTTTGTCTGGTTTAAGCTCAAGGGCTCTATCATAACTAGCGATCGCTTCTTCTAGTTTTCCCAATTCAGATAAAGTATTACCCTGGTTGTACCAAACTTTGTCTTGGTCTAGTTTGAACTCAATAGCTTTATCATAACTAGTAATAGCTTCTTCCAATTTTCCCCAACCCTTCAGGGCCATATCTATAATTCTACTTTTTGTCATCCTTAAAAAAGGGATTATTAATTGTTACTATTTTGATGTTTTTTAGCTTAATTGCTTTCTTGGGATTTTTCAGAGCAATCGTTTTAAAATTTTTGGGAGTTGGCCAGCCGTCTAGTGGATTTTCCTTGAGAGCTGATTTGAGGAATTTTTCTGGGGAGAATTTCTTGCCAAAAATGTCCTTATTCTTTGCCATGGCTTGTGTAACCAATTAATTGCTGTGATAAAAATTGTGATACAGATGAATTAGTTTGTCAAGAGTTGTTTCAGGTTAAAATGTGGTAATTTTATTCCAGGCTTGGATCACTGTTTTTAATGACTCTGGTAGTTGATGTTGAACCATATCAGCATAACTAGTTGTACCTCTCTGGCTTGTCATAACCACAGTTACATAGTCAGCAGCACCGATAGGAGGTGGATAACTCAGCTGCTTGAATTGAGCAAAATCTACTTTCTCTAGCAACTGTTGAAACTGTTGGACTTCTTGGCTAGAAATACGGGAAATCCGGGGTGAAGCAGCAGTACCATTAAAATTCACAAATGCTTGCATCACTTGCCCATTTTTAAGGAGAGTTGTTTCATAGGTTCTACCGGTGAAACCACCACTAGTAATCACGCGAAAAATTGTATTTTGAGGTAAAGGTGGTGGTAACTCCCTCTGGGGAGTCTGCACTGCTAAAATTACGGTATCCGGTAAACTACTTTCTGTTGGTAATTGAGCAGGGGTCTTTTCTAGCTTAACTACAGAGCCAGAATCATTAGTGCGATAAATAAAAGATTGTCCCTGATCTTCAACTCGTACCCGCCAACCAGTTACAAGAGCTTGAGTACATAAAGTATCTGGACTACTAATACCCAAACAACCATCAGGCCAAGTTTGCTGCTGTGCTTGGGTAATCTTAAGTTGGGCAATGGGCAAAATAGACTGTTTAGATGCCTCCTGTAAGACAGCCTGGGCAACGGAATCAGGTAATTCAGCATCAGTTAGGTTGCTAGCCTCTTCATTATCGGTAACTGCTGACGGCAAACTGCTAGAGGGGCTCTTGGCATTTTTTTCAGATACATCACCAGTGCTGGGGGAATCAGTAGGAGCAACTGAAGTTTGACAACCCAAGGTTACACCAGTACTCAGGGACAACATACTAATTAACACTAGAGCAGTAAGAATGCGCTGGTGTCGGTTGGTTATTTGCAGAAAGTATCGTAAAGTTTTACTAAAAATATAGTCAAACCTAGTCATCTATGCTATCATGTACACATCAAGCTTTCTCAATATGCTACAGCTAGAGGCTAACGGACAGTAATGTTACTAGCAGAAAGACACATTATTAAGAAAGGACATCGATTTTGGACACAGATAGATAATTTATCTTGGCAGTCCAAAAATCTTTACAACTGTGCTAATTATCTAATCCGTCAAAACTTCATTTATGGCCATGGTTATTTGACTTATAATAAGATGGCTTCCTTGATGAAAGATAACGAGCAATATCGAGCTTTACCCGCTAAAGTGTCACAGCAAATATTAAGAGGATTAGACCGTAACTGGAAATCTTTTTTTCAAGCTTCATCAGAATTTAATACTAATCCCAATAAGTTTCTGGGTCAACCGAAAATCCCCGGTTATAAAGACAAAAAGAAGGGTAGAAATATTTTAGTTTATACGATTCAAGCCATAAGTAAAGTTGCCCTAAGAAAAGGTTTAGTCAAACTATCGGGGACTTCAATTGAGTTGACGACTAGAGTAGCTTCTGTGATAGCTGAAGTGAGAATTGTTCCCCAATGTGATTGTTATGTAATCGAGGTAATTTATGAGAAAAATGAACAGTTCTTAGCCCCTAATGACAAGATAGCAGCAATAGATTTGGGTGTAGATAATTTGATGGCTGTAACTTCAAATCAACCAGATTTTACTCCTTTGTTGATTAATGGCAGACCGTTAAAAAGCCTGAACCACTTTTATAACCAACGTCGTGCTTTCTTACAATCTCTCTTAAAAGGTAATCGTCAAAGTTCTCAAAGAATTAGCCGTCTAACTCGCTGTCGAAATCAGAAAGTAGATAATTATCTTCACAAAGCTAGTCGTTATTTAGTGAATCTCTTAGCCCAGGAACAAATTACCACTTTAGTCATTGGTAAGAATCTCGGATGGAAACAAGAGGTAAATTTAGGAAAAGTCAATAACCAAAAATTTGTGGCTATTCCCCATGCTCGATTAATCGACATGATTACTTACAAGTGTCAATTGGTAGGGATAAATGTGGTTCTTACTGAGGAATCTTATACTAGTGCTTCTAACTTTTTCAATAATGATCCTCTGCCAGTTTATGGACAGATAACGGAAAAACCAGTGTTTTCTGGAAAAAGAATCAAGCGAGGTTTATACCGTACAGATGGAGGATTTCTCTGTCAAGCCGATGTCATGGGTTCTTACAATATTCTCAGAAAAGCATTCCCAAATGCGTTTACTCGCTATGGGATACAGAGGTGCGTAGTTCACCCAAGGAGAATTAATCTCTCAAAGTAAAAGTGAAAGGAATTTCTGAAATGAAATTTAGTCTGTCTATATTTGACTATACTTTTACTAACTATTTCATCATCATGGTTTTTCTCAATAAAGCCGATTCCCGGATAGGTTGCGCTGAAATTCATTAAAAAATTAGCAAAATAATACCATCGACATAATATGACAACAGTTGTTATGTTATGTTGTATAACAACTGTTGTGATAATTAGGAAGCATCATGCAAACAACGATAACGCCATCTCTTCTTCCTGGACTCCGAAGTCAGTTAGCTCGCTTTACTGGGCCTGATGCTACCCCGGCAGAATTGCTCCTGCAATTTTTGCCCGCGACAGCCGCTGCGATTGCTGCTCCAGCCTATGCAATGACCCTGCCTACGCAATGGACAGGCTTACAGTTGGGAATAATATCCATCCTCGGACTAGATATGATTGGAGGTGTATTAACAAATGCCACATCTGCTGCCAAGAGATGGTATCACCGACCGGGTCAGGGATGGCAACAGCATTTAACTTTTGTAGTCCTCCACATTCTTCATATTGGTCTCGTAGCATTGCTTTTCCGAGGAGGAGACTGGTTCTTCTTTTGTGGAATATCTGGCTACTTATTGGTGGCATCAAGCCTGATTTTGGGGTCACCGCTCTACTTACAACGACCTATAGCTATGGGTTTGTATGGATTAGCGTTGTTAGGCGATCGCTATTTCTTTGCCCCTACTCCGGGACTGGAGTGGTTTCTACCCTTGTTTTTCCTCAAACTTTTAGTTAGTCATCTGCTCTCTGAAACCCCCTATCATCCTGGAGAAACCAGATAAGCCAAAAATTGTTTGGGAAATAGGTTCTAGCTAAATCAATTGGGGCAAAATCTAAGCTTGGTTCTTCTATTTATTTGATCTACTTTGAGGTAATTATCATGATCACTTGGCAACAAAATCAACAACTTAGAATCGCTATTAAGTATCTATGTACTGGTGCAAGATGTGAGTTATTGGGAATAGTGCTATCACTACCATTGATGTTACTGGCTGGACAGGCTGCTCTGCATAACAAACAAGACTTTGGAGATGTACCATACACCTATATTAACAAGGGCGCGATCGCTGTTGATTGGAAAACAACAGGACAGAAGATTATCTTAGCTCTAGTGTTTGCTGTAGTGGCGCTTGGCATTATTACGTTTGCCACCCGTTCAGCGATGGGGTTTTAAGACGAGCTTCGTATCAACTTACTAAACTTTGATCTTCTCTAGTGTGACACTTCAGGGTGAGGAATGTAGATTATTGTCCCTTATATTTGAGTATCTTACACTTAAGATGCATTGCCTGGAAAGGAGGTTCCCATGTCTAGCACTTCAAGGAAAAAAGTTGCCCTAGTTACAGGCGCTTCGTCTGGAATTGGTAAATCAATTGTGCAGCAACTTCTCAAAGATGGCTGGATTGTCTACGGTGCAGCGCGGCGAGTGGAGAAAATGAACGATATTGTCGCAATGGGAGCTCAAGTCCTACCCCTCGATGTGACGGATGATACCAGTATGACAGGGGCAGTACAGACACTGGTCTCAACGGAAGGAAAGATTGATGCACTAGTGAATAACGCTGGCTACGGTTCCTATGGAGCTCTTGAAGATGTGCCAATCTCAGAGGCAAAGCGACAGTTTGAAGTTAATGTTTTCGGGTTAATGCGGCTGACTCAACTAATTCTGCCAACTATGCGTGCAGCCAAGTCCGGCACAATCGTCAATATCAGCTCAATGGGGGGTCGGATTTGGATGCCAATTGGCGGTTGGTATCACGCAACTAAATATGCAGTTGAGGTGTTATCTGATGCCTTGCGGATGGAAACTAAACCTTTCGGTATTCGAGTAGTAGTTGTCCAACCTGGCGCTATTCAAAGTGAATGGTCTAGCATTGCGGCTCAAACGTTAAGAGATACATCCCAAGGCTCAGTTTACGGTGCAACAGTCGAACCGATGGCACGGGTGCTCAACCATTACAATAACTCTTCAAGTCCTGATGTGGTTGCCAAAGCAGTTTCATTGGCAGTCAATAGCCCCAATCCCAAAAGGCGATATCCTACACCAATGGATGCCAAACTTTTGATATTTCTGCATTGGTTATTGCCCGACTTCCTGTGGGAGCTTGTGATCAAAAGTGTAATTAAGTAATCACAAAAGAATGAATGTATTAGTCACAGACATAAACAATAAATTCGGGGTAATCACCCCAGTTTTGAGCAAACAACGAAAATCCTGTAGAGACGTTTCATGAAACGTCTCTACAATTTAGAACATAGCAATTCTCTTCATCTCCCCACCCTTCCCACAACCCCCACTGCCCAGTTATACTCAATCCGGTTAAGATACAAGATATTCATTTGCCCCCTAAATCCCCAATTCTGATGCTGGTGGCGAATTTCATGTTTGTTTACAAAAAGGGGAGCTGGGGGAGCTGAGGGAGCTGGGGGAGAAAGAGCATATCGTCGGTGTTGTCAAGTAAATTGGACAATTTATTTCCAAATGTTAAGTTCGCCAGGGGTATCAATTCTGGGGGACTTTGAATTATTTGTAACCTGATATGAGAACCGGATTTGGTATGATTACTTACTGTTACCTCTTGCCTTTTGCCTAGTGCGTAGCGCTATACAGCCACAGATCACAAAGGTATTGTGCGCCAAGGCAGACATTGAGGCTGTAAGACTAGAGAAATTTGATGAGATTGTTCATAAGTTATCTGTGATGTCCTTAACAGTTGCTGACTAGGCAATGCCAGTAAGTTGTTATAGGGAATCACTTTAAAATGAGACTAACTAACTTTTTGCGGGAAGTCTGGAAACTATGATTAACATTTTCCTCTTCTTCATTTAAGGCTAACTAGCCGTGAAAAGTAAGAGCAAAAAATATGTGGCAAAATTTTAAACAACTACTATGGAAATGGCGCGGTGTCTGGATTACCGCTCCCAGTGTGACAGCTACAGTTATTGCTTTGAGACTTTGCGGTTGGTTGCAACCTTGGGAACAAACAACCCTTGACCAATACTTTCGCTGGCGTCCTCCGGAACCAATTGATGACCGTATCGTCATTGTCGGTATTGATGAGGCGGATTTAAAAAAGGCTAAGCAATGGCCAATTTCCGATAGCCAACTGGCTCAACTCCTCAAGCAAATCAAAGCTCAACAACCTAGGGCTATTGGACTTGATCTTTACCGAGATTTCCCCGTTGAACCGGGTCATGCTGAACTAGTGGAAGTTTTCAACAATACTCCCAATCTTATTGGTATTGAGTTAATTAATGAGGAAGATAGCAGTGCTGCTGTTGCTCCACCGCCGGTGCTGGAAGAGTTAGGGCAAGTTGGCTTAAATAATGTCTCGGAAGATGGAGATGGTAAGTTGCGTCGAGGCTATCTCTATAGGCTCAAGGGGGACCAAATTTTGCCTTCCTTAAGTCTGTTTCTGGCGGATCTCTATCTCCAGGAGCAAGATATTTTTCCCGAACCAACAGAGGCAGACCCTCAGGTTTTTCGATGGGGTAAAGCGGTTTTTCGTCCATTGAAGTCCAATGAAGGGGGCTATGCCAATGTTGATAATGGTGACTACCAGATTTTATTGAACTATCGCGGACCAGCTGGTAGCTTTACCACAGTTTCCATGAGCGAGGTGCTCGAAGAAAAGATCCCAACTGAATTAATGCGAGACCGCATCGTGTTGATTGGCGCTACTGCCTCTAGCTTAAACGATTTCCTCTACACTCCCTACAGTAGCACTCACATCACCACACCAGAACGCACCGCTGGAGTAGAAGTTCATGCTAATATAATCAGCCACATCCTTAGCGCAGTGCTTGAAGGCCGTCCCACCATCAAAACCTGGCCTGAAGCAGCGGAATGGCTGTGGATTTTGCTCTGGTCTGGGATTGGTGCTACTCTTACTTGGCAATTACGATATTCAGAAGGAGTAAAATCTTTCTCTTGGCGTAAGTCAAGCAGCCTCTTAATCGCAGGATTTGTTTTACTTGGTAGCACCTATGTTGCCTTTTTGTCTGGTTGGTGGTTACCTGTATTTCCCCCATTTATAGCTTTAGTTGGTTCTGCTGCCGCCATTACTACCTATCTTGCCCATAATGCTAGTGAGGTGAGGAAAATCTTTGGGCGTTACCTAACAGATCAAGTAGTAGCTAGTTTACTTGAAAGTCCCCAAGGCTTGGAACTCGGTGGTCAAAATCAGAAAATCACCATCCTAACCTCTGATTTGCGGGGATTTACTGCTCTCTCCGAAAGATTGTCCCCAAATGAGGTAGTTAAGATCCTTAACCTCTATCTAGGCTACATGACTGATGTCATTACCTCCTTCCAAGGTACTATTGATGAATTTATGGGGGATGGTATTTTAGTTCTGTTTGGCGCTCCTACTCCCAGAGCTAATGATAGCAGTCGAGCGATCGCTTGTGCTGTGGCGATGCAGCTAGCCATGGTAGAAGTTAACCAAAAGATGCAGGAACGAGGTCTGCCTCAACTGGAAATGGGTATCGGTATCAACACAGGGGAGGTTGTGGTAGGTAATATCGGCTCTGAAAAGCGTACTAAATACAGTGTGATTGGCAGCCAGGTAAACCTAACTTTTCGCATCGAATCCTACACCACCGGCGGTCAAATTTTGATTTCCGAATCAACTTACCAAGAAGTGGGGCAGTCTTTACAAATTGACGGACACAAGCAGGTAAAACCCAAAGGAGTCAAAGAGCTCATTAACATCTATGAGGTGGGGGGAATCAGAGAAGAGTACAATTTATTTTTGCCGAAACAAGAAGAGTTATTTTTACCTCTGCCTGAAGCTATCTCCATCCAATACGCGATTTTAGATGGTAAACATGTTAGTGATTCTCTACTTCAGGGTAGTATAGTCCAGCTTTCTCTCAAGGGTGCTCAAGTGCACTCCCCCAACTTAGAAGAGGAACACACACCAGAACCGTTGAGTAATATCAAGCTCAACTTATTAACACCTAATAACCCCATAGAAGCCAACTTAGATATCTATGCCAAAGTTTTAGCCAAACCAGCAGAACCGGGTAGTTTTTACCTGCGTTTCACTGCTCAACCGACCGAGGTAAAAGCAAGGCTGGAATCGATTTACAAAAGGGCAGAAAGTCTCTCCCAATCTGTACAACCAACTTTAACAATGGAGAATCAACCTAATGGTAACTCAGCGTAATTTTTCAAATATAGTTGTAGGCACAACAGTAGTTATCGCCATGCAGCTGTTGAGCGCTTTCACCCCGCGTCCAGCGCAAGCTTTAGAAACTAGCAGAAATTTACAATTATCTCCTGAAATATCTGCCAACTTATCAAGCCGCACCCAGTTACCAACTCCCGAAGTTGAGTTAAAGAGTCAGAGTTTCCTCATTAGTCAAAACACTCGTTCGAGAATTAGTTTTACTCCACCCATACACAAGAAAAGTAAAAGCAGTCGAGGAGCTGGTTCTAGAGGTTGTGCAGATGAGTTTTTACAAGAAGACTTAGTAACCCTGTTGATTCACTCTGATCGAGCTGCAGGACAGACAATATCAGAACATCCTAGTTTCTTTTGGTACTTATCACAACCGGTAAAAGTGCCAATGAGGTTTGCTTTGGTAGAGCCTGGAGTAGCCGAACCGGTCTTTACCACAGAGATAGAGCCACCTCCAGAGGGGATGCCCGCTGGCATTGTACAGCTAGAAGTGCCTCAGGACAAACCAGAGCTGGTTCCAGGGAAACTATACAAATGGTCAGTAACCTTGGTGTGTGACGCTTATAAAGAATCTGCTAATCCTTTCTATTACAGCTGGATTGAGCGGATAGCAACTCCACCAGAACTCGAGCAACAACCAGCGTCTCTTGCTCAGGCGGGACTTTGGCCTGATACCTTAGCAGCTATTTTAGCTGAACAACAAGCTAATCCCCAAGAGCTTTCTTGGCGAGAAGAGCTCTTCTCTCTTCTGACACAGGTAGGACTGACTGAGGTGGTAGAGCAAGAAAGGCAACGTCTGGAACTTCCACCACAGATAGAGCAGATAGGAGAAACAGCTACGGATTAAGCTCATTCTATATAATATCAAGTTCGTTTGAATACTTACACTTCGGTAGCAAGAAGGCATAACCCACCCCTAACCCCTCCAAGGATGGGAACCAGAGGCAGGAGGTAAGAAAGAAAGTTGCAAGGGAGAAGGGAATTATAACTGTTTATCCGAACTTGATATAACACTTCATTAGTCATTGCACTAATGACCAATGACTAATGACCAATGACAAAACCATCAAGTTTTGTAACAAATTTGACATTTAACCAAAAAATGGTAACAATAGATACAGAAAGCAAATCGTTCATCTTTCTGTGTCTCGTAAATAGTAGGGGCGGGTTCATCAATATTTGGATGAATAGGTGAAATGGCTGGTAAACCCGCCCCTACAAGAGAAATGGAGAGACGGAAGTAAGGAGAGATCCTGAAGGAACGCGCCTCATTTACACCGATAAATTGTTGGAGGCGAAAATCCATGAAACTCTCTTATCGCGGAATTAGCTACGAATACAACCCCCCAGAAGTAAAAACAGCTCAAAGCGGAGTTGCTGGTAAATATCGGGGTTTGGATTGGCGCTTTCGTAACTTAGACAAGCCCCCAGTGCTACAACCCAGTGCTAATCTCAAGTATCGCGGCGTTACCTATCAAACTGCACCAACCCCAGCTGTCAAGAATGTTAAAGAAACCAAGACTCCTATTTTGTCCATTCAAGATCGAGCTCGTTCACTGATGATTGGTTACCACAAGGCTCTCCAAAGTCGTCAGGAATCAATGTTGCAGCGTTCCGCAGCTGAGCTAGGTTTGACAGTTCACAGCTAATTAAGCTTATTTAGGGCTTGCTGAATAAGTCGTAACTTTCCGGGAAAGAATAGGTGGTAGGTGGTAGGTGGCAGGTGGTAGGTAAGGTTAAATGGTATTAGGTGTTGGGGAATTTTTCACTCTTGATACAAGGTTTTTGAGCTCAAAGATACCATTTCCTTGCACTTGGCGAAACCAAAAATGATTGAAAGTCTTGTCTGGCATTGCTTCCACACTTATACAGCAAGCCCTATTTAAATCAACCTTGGAAACCCCCGTTATTATGCGGTGGTTTTTTCCTTATTTTGGCTAATTTCTCAGCACTCAGATTGATATTCATTACTATCTAGTTTGGGCTTCGTATCTGCAAAAAATTATCTTATCTCAAGTTCAGTAAAATGATAAACTTAATATCTAACAGCTCTATCTGTAGGAGTAATTGAGCACAATAGGTAGCTATCAAAATTCACTACCTTCCCAACAGCATGAGTAAAAGTAGAATTGGTAATACCATGTTTGGATAATTGCCCATAATAAAACCGAGTTGAACAAGAGGGAAGAGCAGGGTTTATAAACCAGGGAATGTGGGACAATTATTACATTGAAACCGAAATGATCAACCAAGCCAGTTTCTCATACCAATCATGTCCTCAGAAGATTGGTTGGGTGGTTTTGTTATCGCTTGCCAATGACTATAGCGCGATCGCTATCAAGCTGTTATCCTCATTACAGGCTCCTTATCAAGAGAAACAAAAGCAGGTAAGTTGACATTACCATGATCATTGCCGCACCGGAACCAAAAGCTGAGTTGTACTCGATTGGAGAACAGCGAGTTGTGATTCGAGGTTTATCCTGGCAAGGGTATCTGCAAATCCTGGATGCACTCCCACAATCTCGTGGATCTAAACTGATTTATGATGATGGAATATTAGAAATTACTGTGCCTTTAGAAGATCATGAGTTTTCGGGTCGTTTAATCGAACGCTTTATTGCAACGCTCGTTGAATTGATGGGGATGAGAATGAAAACGATGGGTTCAACCACCATGAACTATCCTCAGCTCAAAAAAGGTGCAGAACCCGACAATGCCTATTACATCCAAAATCAACCCCTAGTAAAAGGTCGGAATGTGGATTTTAGCCAAGATCCGCCTCCTGATTTGGTAGTGGAGGTAGACATTACCCATACTGATATTGCCAAAAATCAGTTCTACGCTAGCCTCGGAGTACCAGAGTTTTGGCGGTTTAATGGCAAAGTGTGGCGGATTTACCAACTTCGGGAAGGGGTTTATGTAGAAGTTGAGGTGAGTCCCACATTTCCCCAAGTGTCGAAGGAGCAGTTATATGGGTTTCTCAAGCAAGCGAAAGAAGACGAAATTGAGGCAGTACAATCGTTACGGACTTGGTGGGGTGGAGATTTTTTTAAGTAATAAGGGTTAGAAGGCTCCGAGGCAGGAGGCAGGAGGCAGGAGGAACAAGAGTTTTCCCTACCTAATACGTTCAACTATCGCTGTTCGACTGGTAGGAATCCCCGTGCATGCAAGGCCGGGAAGGATGTCAAAAACGACCATATCTAGCCTTCTGTTTTGGAGTTGAATTTTCTTGGTTGTATAACCATACCCACATTTGATCTCCTAAGGAAAAATGCCACCACTCTTCTCGATGACGAAGAAAACCAGCTGAGTACATGACATCCCGTAACAATTGTCGATGAGCATGATAGGGTTTGTTTGTTTCAGAGGCGTAGTAATCAGGATAGGAACGGGGTGAGATTTCGTCAATAGGAGAACCCATATCTACAGGAGTACCTGTGGCATCTACTAGAGTCACATCTACTGCGGCACCGGTACTATGGGGTGGTGGTGTCATTGGATTGTGGTTAGGCTGTGCCCAAAATTGATATACTTGCTGCCAAATTTCCTGCTGTTGCTCCTCCGAAAGAGTTTCTGGTTCAAGGTTTTGTTCCTGAACTACTTCCCCAAAGGTATAGTCAACCATAAACTGTTGCACAGATATTGGTCGATAGGCATCAAAAATCTGGAGACGCCAATTAGGATGTTGCAGTTGCAGTTGTTTTTGAGCCTTAATCAGGGCAGTCACTACTGTTTGGCGCAGAAAGTAGGGGGAAGCCTCTCCATAAGGTGCTCCCAATTTTTGGTAGGGGTGAGGTGACTCTACAGCAAACTGTTCTACAGGAATGGGAACTAGAGGTTCTCCACATTCTTGGATAGGAATTTGGTGATAAGGTTTCATTTCAAATCTGGTTAAACAAATATATTGTGGACAAGTAACCAATAACAAACAACCAACAACAAACAACAAATATTAACATCGCCGATAACGCATTCCTGGTAACTGAGATACTAATCCTTGAACTTCCAACTGTAACAAAGCACTTAGAAGCAAACTAGTTGACATCTCTGTTTCTTGTACAATGAGATCAAAGTGAATCGGTTCGGATGGGACAATTTGCAACACCTGTAACAATTCTGGTTCTAACTCCAGTGGCTCTTGAGCTAACGGTGAAAACTCTGCACTTGCATCAATATCCGGCATTTCTCCTAGCATTTCTAGCAAATGCCTTTCATTTAAAATTACCTGAGCTCCCCAATTCAAAAGTCCTAAACAACCCACAGACTTGGGATTATCCAGAGAACCCGGTAAAGCATAAACATCTCTACCAAACTCATTAGCTTGATGAGCAGTAATTAGGGCTCCAGACTTTTTAGGAGCCTCCATCACTAGCAGTGCACGGCTCAAGCCAGCAACTATACGATTGCGCTGGGGAAAATGGGCACGATGGGGCTGAGTACCAGCTGGATACTCACTTAGTATTAACCCTTGTTCCTGAATTTGTTCGTACAAAGACTGATTGTGCCAGGGATAGACGACATCAACCCCAGTACCGAAAACTGCTATGGTGCGTTCACCGGCTTCTAAACAGCCGCGATGGGCTTGGGTATCAATTCCTGCTGCCATACCAGAAACTATAGTAAAGCCCTTCTTCGCTAAAGTAGTACTGATTCTACGAGTCCACCGACATCCATATTCTGTTGGGTTACGAGTACCCACGATACCCACCATCGGCTTAATGCCTTGATTTTCTTGGGGGTTAATCTGCCCTTGATAGTACAACACCGGTGGTGGATTAGGAATCTCTAGTAACAAACGGGGATAGTCTGTATCTGCTGGGGTCCAAAAGTTAGGATTTTTGAGAGAATGTTGCTCTAAAAATTGCTCCGGATGCAGTTGCGATCGCTTTTGCTCTACTGCTGCTACTAGTTGCACTCCGAATCCTGTCACTTCTGTTAAAGCCCTGCTTGGTGCAGCCCAAGCTGCTGCCAGTGTACCGAAATGCTGCTGTAGTCGCCGCATTAACACCGGCCCAATACCGTTAATTTGTGACCAGGCCAGCCAATAGGTACGCTCTTCTAGCAACTGTTTCTCCTTATACTTGAAAATACATAGCAAAAATTTCGATAAATAATTGAGAAGCTATCGCATTAGGTTTACAATATTTTAGATTTTAGATTTTAGATTTTAGATTTAACTTATCTGAACCAATGACTAATGACCTTTTGACTAAACATAGTGTAATCAGTATTTTCGCAGGACTAGCGCTTCTAGTTACAGTGGGATGTAATCAGCAAACTTCTTCAGAAAATGCTGGTGAAGACCAAGGTACTGATAGCCCAGCTGAAGTAGGAGAAGTAAACCTCTACTCATCCCGTCACTATGACACCGATGATGAATTGTACGACAAGTTTACTCAAAAGACTGGTATCAAGGTCAATGTTATTGAAGGTTCAGCAGATGAATTGATCGAAAGGATTAAGACAGAAGGGGAAAATAGTCCAGCAGATGTATTTATTACTGTAGATGCAGGTCGTCTTTGGCGAGCAGATGAGGCGGATATCCTACAACCGATTGCTTCTTCAGAGTTAGAGTCAGCGATTCCAGAAAACCTGCGCAGCCCTGACGGTAAATGGTTTAGTTTGTCCAAGCGGACAAGGATTATAGTTTATAACAAGGAAAAAGTTAAGCCAGAGGAATTATCTACCTACGAAGCTTTAGCTGAGCCTGAGTGGAAGGGAAGGGTTTGTGTACGCAGTTCAGGAAATATTTACAATCAGTCCCTGGTTGCCGCAATGATTGAACAAGATGGCATAGAGGAGACGGAAAAGTGGGCAAAGGGTTTCGTCAGTAACTTTGCCCGCCCACCAGAGGGCAATGATGTGGGACAAATTAAAGCAGTGGCAGCGGGTATTTGTGAAATAGCATTAGTTAATCATTACTATGTGGCTCGACTCCAGCAGTCAGATAAACCGGAGACTCAGGAAATGATCGCCAAAGTTGGGGTTTTCTTTCCCAATCAGGAGGAAGATGGCACTCATGTCAATATTAGTGGAGGTGGTGTAGTCGCAACTTCTCCTAATCAAGAAAGCGCGATTAAATTCCTAGAGTACCTTGCGACTCCGGAGGCACAGGAAATTTATGCCAATGCTAACAATGAAATTGCTGCGGTTACCGGTGTCGAGCCTAATGCTACTGTTGCTGAATTTGGGGAGTTCCAAGAATCGGAAATTAATGTTGCAGCTCTTGGAAAGAATAACCCAGAGGCAGTTAAATTGATGGATCGGGTTGGTTGGAAATAGTCGGGATGCTTCAATCAAAAGGGCTTGGGTAAAAGTTTAAGCTCTTACCCAAGCACCTACCACCTATTCAAACTGGAAATTTATACCAAATCTGGTTTGGATACCCCCATTTTGAGTAAACCGCTTTCATCCTGTAGAGACGTTGCATGCAACGTCTCTACAATATAGCCCTAACTAATAAAGCATTGTTGAATCATGCCTTTAGTTAGATTTTCCTGAGCCATTTTGAGACGGATCGCATCAATTAATAACTGTTCCAATTCTTGACGCGGGATATTCTTGGCTAGTTCTTGATACTTGCGTAAATCGAACTCTTGTTCAATGCTTAAAGAGAAATCGGGAAGATTTGGTAACATGGCTGTACCTCCTCATAAAAATCAACCAGTACTTGGTTAGTGTCCTGAGGTTTTTGTCTCCACTAAGACTAGACTCTTCTTTTACTCAGAGTTGAGAACGAGAATAGAGAGTCTCCACTCTCCCTTGATTGGCAGGAAGGAGGGCTAGAGTTGAGGTATTGAGAGGGGCAAAAATTTCTTGACACTAACTTGCCTTAAAAGCTGCCGAAGTGAAACTCTTGAGGCAGAGTGTCTCAACCAGTGTCATTGCAAGGAAAACAACCACAAAGACGAGTTGAGTTTTGCTAAGAGTTACTTGCAGCGGTGAGTTGGGGATTCACATTTCATGGATCTGCTAACTAAATCGTTTATCAAGAGGTCTAGATTTTTGAATGAACAGTTAGTTGCCTCTTATATAATTATGTTAACACATGATTGACAATAACGACAAATTCTGTAGTTGATTTAATATCATGTCCGCCTAAACAGTTATAGCAAAAGGCAGAAGGCAGAGGGCAGAAGGCAGAAGGCAGAAGGGAAGAGGTTGACAGGTAAAGGTTTCAGCATTTGGTATTGTCCTAACCGCCTTGGCGATTGCTATATCAGCTCCTTCTACCTTGCAACCTTCTTCCTTCCCTTGGAGCCTTCTGCCTTATTTTCACTAAAGTGTAAGTAATTAACCGGACATAATATAACTTATTCTCCCAAGCCCTAGCTAGGGTAGCCTTAAGCTGGAGGAAATTAGCAATACCTACCACCTAACACCTGCCACCTACCACCTACCACCTACCACCTACCACCTGCCACCTGCTACCTGCCACCTACCACCTAACTATGTCTAAACGTTTCTGGAACCAATTTTTTCGCTTTGTCGCCCTGATACTAGGAATTTGGCTTGCTTGGGATTTGCTGGCTAACCTGGTGGCAGAAATTTTATGGTTTCAGGAAGTTGATTATCTAGACTCCTTCTTTCTACGCTTGTACATTCAATTGGGTTTGTGGTTCGGTGTATGCTTCATCTCAGTTGGATTTCTACTGGGGAACCTGCTCTTGGCAAATCGACTCAAGCATAAAAACCAGAGTTCCTTGGCAACGGATTCAGCGGTTAATCAACCAGGCAGAAATCTTTGGGATTATCAAACTAGCAACCAAGTTCAACCAGTAGGGCAGACAAGGTTAAATTTGTCTTCTGTGGCAGTATCCCAGCCACCTTTATACCGGCGCAGCCAAGACGTTGGCATCCCATCAGCAAGGTATAAAGATTATCAACAAGCCCAAATTCAGCAAAAATTTTCTACCTTAGCTTTGGATTTGCGATCGCTACTTTTGGTAATGTTACTGCTGTGCACTATTGTTGGGTTGATGTTGCTGCACTACGGTAGCATCACTCTCTCCCTGTGGCATCCAGATTTAAGTGTTCCTCATGTGACCCCACCACTTCCTGATGTCTTGGATTGGATATCTCTCAAACAGCTGTTGTTACCAGAAGCTTTTGGGAGGGAACAAATTTGGCAGCTAGGTTTTGTTGGTGTGGTGGTGGTGGCTTTAATAATCCAGCCTCAGTTTTGGTTAAGAGCGATCGCAGTCGTACTTTCCTTGTTCTGGTCTCTGATCATGTCTTACCAGTGGAGCAGAATTGTGCAGTATTTCTATCCTACTGCCTTTCAACTGGAAGAACCTCAATTTGGACACAATATCAGCTTCTATGTATTTAACTTACCTGTCTGGCAGTTATTGGATTTTTGGCTAGGGGGACTATGTCTCTTTGGTTTGGTAGCAGTAGTAATTATTTATCTCGCTTCAGGTAATAGCCTCTCTCAGGGCAAGTTTCAGGGATTTTCTAAAAATCAGCTACGCCATTTATTTGGACTAAGCAGTGCCTTGGCAGTGACAGTTGCTTTCCGTGAATGGCTCTCTCGCTACAAATTGCTCTACTCCCCTCGTGGAGTTACTTACGGTGCTAGTTACACCGACGTCAATATTCAGTTGAGCGTGAATACCGGTTTAACGATTCTGGCATTAGCGATCGCTATTTTGTTTCTTTCTAGAACTATTTTCTGGTTCCGCAGCCTGAAGAAAACTGGTTGGGTAATGATTGGGCTGTGGGGAGTTTTCCTAGTCGTGGAGTTAGTCGCCGGTGCAGCTTTACCCAACTTTGTGCAACGCTTTATCGTTCAACCTAACGAACTAGCAAGAGAAAGACCTTATATCGAGCGTAGCATTGCTTTGACCAGAGCAGCCTTCGACTTGAATAGTATTGAAGTTAAAGCTTTTAATCCAGATGGTAAACTTACCAGGAATGACTTAGCACAAAATGACCTAACAATTCGCAATATCCGCCTTTGGGATACCCGCCCTATTCTACAAACTAATCGTCAGCTGCAACAAATCCGACTCTACTACCAATTTCCTGATGCCGATATTGACCGCTATACTCTGAGAGTAGATCAGGAGAGACGCGGGTTTGCGGTAGCTGGGGGAGTTGAGGGAGACAAGGAGACAAGGGAGACAAGGGAGACAAGGAGACAAGGAGATAATCCCAAACAACAAACAACAAACAACCAACAACAAACAACCAATAACAAACAACCAATAACAAACAACAAACAACCAACAACAGAAAAACAACAAGTGATTATGGCGGCAAGGGAGCTAGATTATAATGCTGTTCCTGAAGAAGCCAAAACCTGGGTTAACCAACACTTAGTCTATACTCATGGTTATGGTTTTACCCTCTCTCCAGTCAATACAGTGGCGAAAGGGGGATTGCCAGACTACTTTGTTAAGGATATCGGTACGGTCGGAGATGTTGGTCAAGCGGGGACTTTATGGACATCCAGTGATGAAATTCGGGACAGTATTCCTACTAGTACACCCCGAATTTACTTTGGAGAGTTAACCGATAACTATGTTATGACTTCAACGAAAACTAGGGAATTGGATTATCCCAGTGGTGAGGATAATGCCTATAATACCTACGATGGTAGGGGAGGTATTGCCCTAGGCTCCTTTTGGCGTCGGTTATTATTTGCCCAGTATCTGAGAGACTGGCAGATGCCACTAACTCGTAACTTTACCCCTCAGACACAGCTGCTATTCCGCCGTAATATTAACCAGAGGATTCGGGAAATCGCTCCTTTCTTACGCTACGATAACGATCCTTATATAGTGACTGCCGATATTAGTAATGATGACAAATCTGCTACTCAGAACTATCTTTACTGGATAGTTGATGCCTATACTACTAGCGATCGCTATCCTTATTCTGACCCTGGCAAACATGAATTCAACTATATCCGCAATTCGGTCAAAGTGGTGATTGATGCCTATCATGGTGATATCAAATTTTATGTCTCCGATCCTGAAGATCCAATTATTCAAACCTGGATCAAGATTTTCCCCAGCTTCTTCCAACCCTTAGAAGCTATGCCAGAGGCTCTTCGCAGTCATATTCGCTACCCAGTAGACATCTTCAACGTACAATCGGAGCGATTGTTAACCTATCATATGACGGATCCTCAGGTCTTTTATAATCGGGAAGATTTGTGGCAGAGTCCCCAAGAAATTTACGGTGCCGAAGCACAACCCCTAGCACCTTACTACCTGATTATGAAATTGCCGACGGAGAAATCCGAAGAGTTTATTTTGCTTCACCCCTATACTCCAGTTAGCCGCAACAATTTGATTGCTTGGTTAGCGGGACGCTCTGATGGTGCTCAGTATGGCAAGCTGTTATTGTATCAGTTCCCCAAACAAGAATTGATTTATGGACCAGAACAGATTGAAGCACTGATTAATCAAGACCCAACGATTTCTGGGCAAATATCTCTGTGGAATCGCCAAGGTTCCCGGGTAACTCAAGGTAATCTTTTAGTAATCCCGATTGAGCAATCTTTACTATATGTTGAGCCCTTGTATCTGGAAGCTGAACGCAACAGTCTACCAACTTTAGTTAAGGTTATTGTCGTCTATAACAACCGAATTGTGATGGCAGATAATCTTGAACAAGGGCTTAGTGCGATTTTTGAGCCAGAGGAACAGTCAGCACCGACAATTATTCGTCAGTTAGGGGAAGAAGTCTTACCTTTAGAAGTGGAGCCAACAAGTAATGAGTAATAAGTAATAAGTAATAACTCACGGTTCGCCCATTTGGAAATGAGGTTATCAAAAGTGGGAATTGTGGAGGGGTTTGTGGGCTCAAGGATATGAATTTGGAGTTGTCTATCCACTCCTAGCTTTCAAAGGAAGTAACTCGATTA
>JAAHFP010000090.1 GCA_010672925.1 Symploca sp. SIO1C2
GCGCAAGATGTTCATCATTTGTGCAAGGAAAATGAGCCTATCGATACAAAAAACTTGCACTTATTGAGACAAAAAATGCTTAAAAGCCATACCATACAAGGCTGACCCACTTATGCAGCAAACCCTAGATAGGGTCGAAGCTGGGATTTGTTTTGAGTAAAGCGATCGCATTCTTGGATTGGGAGCCACACGAGCATTATGATGATTGATTGGAACAAGGCAATTGGTAACAGCCTGCACCCATGAGTCGCATTCCTCAACTTAAAGTAGGAAGGGGAGGTAATACTAGTATAAAAAGTCAGAAGGCAGGAGATAGAGAAGCGAGGGAACTGGTGAAGATATTTACACTCACCAATTCCCAATTCCCAATTCCCAATTCCCCATTCCCAATTCCCCATTCCCAGAATGAAAATTCTCGTTGCCAGCCATACCTATATTGTTGATCTCAACCGTGAGAAGCTGCGATCATTAGCTCACTTAGAACCGGATATCGAAGTAACTGTAGTTGTGCCCCGCCGCTGGCGTCCTGGTGGCGTGCAGAACAGAATTGTTGAAACTCAGCCATATCAGGAAGGCTCATTTCGGGTAGTACCGGTTGCCAACTTTAGTCAAAATAACCAGGGACTGCTCACCTTTGGAGCTGATCTTATCCCTTTATTACGTCAGTTTCGACCCCAGATTATTCAGGTGGAGCAAGGGGCAAAATCCCTAGCCTATGCTCAATTAATCACCCTTAATCAACTATTGGGACTCAAGGCCAAAAATTGCTTTTTTACTTGGTGGAATCTACCCTACGAGGTTAAATTCCCCTTGTCTTTACTAGAGTCTTATAACCTGCGTCACACCGACGGATTAGTCGCTGGCAATCAAGATGGGTTAGAGATTTTACGGCAGCATGGCTACCAGGGTTCGGCAAGAGTAATCCCCAACTTAGGTGTAGACGAAAGTCGTTTTTGCCCACAACCGCAACCAGAATTGCAAGGTCAGTTGGGAATTCAAGCTGACGAGTTTGTCGTGGGGTTTGTCGGCAGGTTTGTTCAGGAAAAAGGCTTACTAACCCTGGGGAAAGCCCTGGCTGAATTACCCAGGAAGTCTTGGAAATGGTTACTGTTGGGGCGCGGTCCCTTAAAATCCACACTCAAGGAAAAAGCTGTGGAATGGGGAATTCAAGACAAGATCATTTGGATTGAGGCGGTTCCTCATGAGGAAGTACCTCGCTATATCAATCTGATGGATACCCTAGTACTACCCTCAGAAACCGACTATCAATTTAAAACTCTGAGTGCTGTTGGTTGGAAGGAACAATTTGGTCATGTGCTCATTGAAGCAATGGCTTCTCAAGTGCCGGTGATTGGTTCTGATTCTGGGGAAATTCCCCATGTGATTGGTGATGCGGGTTTGGTCTTTCCGGAAGGAGATGTCGAAGCCCTAGGAGATTGTATCAAGCAGTTGATGGAGCAACCAGAATTAGCTCAGGATATAGCTCACAGAGGTTATCAACGGGCGATGAGCAAGTACACAAATCAGGCTCTAGCAAAGCAGCAATTGGATTTTTACCGGGAATTGCTAGGCTGAAATCCCCAATCTATAGTGAAAGGCAGAAGGCAGAGGGCAGAGGGCAGAGGGCAGAAGGCTCCAAGGGAAAAGATTGATACCAAATCCGGTATCAACTACCCGCTATGCCCACATTGTAGAGACGTTGCATGCAACGTCTCTACAGGGATTTCACGGTTTGCTCAAAACGGCTCTATTGTAACCAGATTTGGTATGACAGGTACAAATTGCTGCATTTTACGTTGTCCTAAGCGCAATACACTTAGCAATAACACCTCTGGCCTTAAGAATTTCCTAATTTGGTGATCTAACGATGCTTAGCTCGTGATATTCTACTTAAGTAGTAGGTCTTAATACTTAGTTATCACTAAATTTCTAATTTCCTACCCTCAGATATATTGCTTTCAGCTTATCCGGATAGGATCTTAAGGACCGAGAAGAAAGCTTGAAGTTATAAACATAGACACTGCGAGAGTTGAAACTTGACACTTCATACTTCATACTTCAATCTTTCTCAATCATCCTGGAACATGGATATTTATCAAGTTGGTATTCGCCCGCTATTATTCTCTGCATTAAAAGCGGATCCAGAGTGGTTACATAAGCAAGCTCTAGGATTGTTAGCTTGGTTAGATCACAATGGAGAGCATCCTCCAAGCCGATGGATTAATGCTCAATTGCAGAAAGATTGTTGTCTGAAGGATCCTCGCTTAAAGCAAGAACTTTGGGGTTTAAAATTCCCTAATCCCCTTGGCTTAGCGGCAGGATTTGATAAAGATGGAGTGGCAGCTAGACTCTGGGGTTCCCTAGGTTTTGGTTTGGCTGAACTCGGTACAGTGACATTTCATCCCCAGCCAGGAAACATGCGGCCTCGCCTGTTTCGCTTAGTTGAAGACAAAGCTGTCTTGAACCGAATGGGATTTAATAATCAAGGTGCTGAAGTAATGGCAAAAAGACTGGCAAGTTGGAAGGCTGAGGAGCCTAAAACTGCCGGTAATCCCTTGCAACCGATTATTCCTCTAGGTATAAATTTAGGTAAGTCTAAGATAACACCATTAGAAGAGGCAGCAGCTGATTACCAAGGAAGTTTCCGCCTTTTGAAAGATTGGGGAGATTACTTCGTGATCAATGTTAGCTCACCCAATACCCCAGGATTGCGATCGCTCCAAGATGCGGAACAGTTACGTTTAATCTTTGATGCTCTCCAACAAGAAAATCAAGGGGCTAAGCCAATTCTGGTTAAAATTTCCCCCGATTTGGATTTGGAAGCGATCGCAGATATTCTCGAGCTGGCTCAAGTTTACCAGTTAGCAGGGATTATTGCGACTAACACCACCATTCGTCGGGATATGCTGAAAACTCAGGTAATTGAGTCAACCGGCAAACCAGTTACTGAAGAAGCAGGGGGTATTAGTGGAGCACCACTGCGGCAACGCTCTACAGAAGTAATTCGCTTCATCCGTAAGCAAACTGGAGGCTCACTACCGATTATTGGAGTGGGAGGTATCTTCACCGCAGAAGATGCCTGGGAGAAAATTACTGCTGGTGCTAGCCTGGTTCAAGTTTATACCGGCTGGATTTATGAAGGGCCTTGGATGGCACAGCGGATTATGGCAGGTTTGCTGCGTAAGTTAGAGGAAAATGGATTAAGGTCTATTTCTGAAGCAGTAGGTTTGGATGATTGATTATAATCCTCAATCTAGTTAATTCACTTTCGCGATCGCTCAGGGTACATCTACTATTCCCCCGCTTCCGGCAGGACACTTTGAAATAATCTCCTTGTTTTCTGCTTCTTCCTGATGAGTAACCAAGTAATCTTGAAGCCACTCACAGCTACGCATGAGTAGTTCATCTAATGTCTCTTCTTGTTCTGAGTCTTTCTCAACGGTCAAATCCCATAGATGAGCAGTGCCATCAATTGAAACGGTAGCAATTGTCTTTCCATCTGGACTAAAAACGATGTCAGTTACACCTTCTTCATCAGCTTTCCATTGATGGAGTTGTTTACCTTCCAAGTTCCAAAGACTAATAGTTCCTTCAGAAGCTCCGAGTGCGATTTTGTCTCCATTTTTGCTTAAAGCTATACTTCGGACTGGGTTTTGTGATTTAGTTATTTGTTGGGGTCTATTTCTCTTGCTCTTTTTTTGAATGTCCTGTATTAGTACGGAATAAATGCTGTTACCAGCATCATATAAGTAAATAACAATTTTTTGAGTATTCAAGTTAAATGCTATATCTGCTATAGACAGACTATTTATTGTTACTTGTTGTGGGTCTTGTGAGCCAAAATTTTCTCCCTTCAATTCTCCTTTTAGATTGCCTTGTTTGTCCCACAGACGTAAGGTTCTGTTATCGGAAAAAGTTGTGATAAATTGAGAATCTGGAGTAAAAAATACTTTATTAATGTTTTTTTCTAGTTTTTGTTGAGCTTTGTTGTATTCCCCCCGATATACCTTCCATGATTTGAAAGTTCCCTGTTTATCCCACAAATATATCTTTCCTTGAGTATCAGTAATTGTCGTTAAATTACCATCTTGACTAAAAGCTATGCTGGTTACAGTATCTGGTAAGTCTTGCGGAAATGCTTGTTTTTGTGGAGATTCTTGTCCTTCTAGGTTCCACAGATAGGCAGTACCATCCTCAAAAATGGTAGCAATTTGATCTCCATTTGCACTAAAGATTATACTCGGAATACTAGGAATCTTGTTATCTCTACTTTCCTCATTCCCTTGCCAACAGTCGCGTATTAATTTGCCCCGTTTGTCCCACAAGCAAATGCTACCATCGATTCCCAAAGTAGCAATTCGTTCTCCATCTGGACTATAGGCTAGGTTGATAATACTATTTTTATGCTGAAGCTGGTTACGTTCTTGAATATTATCGATAATCTGCTTAAGAGAACTAGGTGGACTAACAGAATTATCTCCAGTGACATCTTTCAAATCTTGTACAAGAATATATGCTGATTTTAGAGCTTTTAGTTGTCCCTTTCCTTCATTAAACTCTTTCTTATAAAAATTAATTTGTCCATCTAATAATTTTTTTCCTTCGATTTTCATCATTTTCAATTTTTTATCAATTGTTTTAATATTTCTACGTTGTTGTTTTACTGACCAAATTGATATAACAACAATAATAATTCCGATAACTGAGGTTACAAGCAGTACAATATTTCCTATGCGAATTCGCCGTGCAGCTTTTTGTTTAGCCTCGCTTAATATCTGGTTTGCTTTGGCTAAGGTCTGTTTTTCTGCTTCTTGGCTAGCATCTAAAAAATGACGATCTTCATCACTCAAACTTTGGTTAGCCGCCCAAGTTCGGGCTTCCTGCAATGCTGGACCTTGCAATAGTTGAGAGTTATCCTGATGATTGGAAGCTAACCAAGCTGTTATAGCTTGAGAATAAGGTCGTAGCTTAGCAAATTCCTCATCAATCCAAGCCTGGTTAAAAATAGTAGCATAAATCTGATTATAAACAGCTAATTTACCTTGCTGATTAATAACGAGTCCGGAAAGTTGCAGTTCAATGTGTGCCAAGTTACCATCTACTGGTATTTGCTTTCCTTGCACAACTTGCTGATAAAGTCCTAAAAGTTTACCTTTAAGCTGTTCATGACGCAAAAAGCGATTGCGTATTGTTTTCAAGTGGAGTGGTTCATCTCTTATTTCCCATTTATCGAGGATATGGGTTTCTACTAACTGCTCAATCTGCCCAGAGATGTTAGCTTGGGAACATGAGGCTTTTTCCAAGTTGTCTAAGACCAGTTGACAGAGTTTTTGGGTTAAAAAAGGTTGTCCTCCTGTCCACTGGAATATTTCCTTTAAAAGAGTCTGGGGGTGTTCAGAAACTGCGGTTAATCCTTCTGCTAAAGGTAAAACTTGACCTAATTGAAAAGGTTGTAAATCAATGGAGTGACCAATGTTAAATGGTGTTCGGCTTTTGTTCTGAATTAACTCATCAGGGTTAGCTACTCCTAACAAGGCAAAAGTGAGACGGTTATAGGCTGAGTTGTCAGCACGTTTGTTATAACAATCTCGAAGCAGGGCAAAAAAATCATCAGCGCTGAAGCTAAGATCTAAAATACTATCAATTTCATCAATAAATATAACAATTTTTTTCTGTTTCTTGGTCAATAGTAGCTGTGAAAGAAATTCACTCAAGCATTGCACTGGAGAGAGAAATTCGTGTTCGTGCCGCCAATTTCGGTAGTCGGGTCGAGTGAAAACCCCGAAATATACAGATAGGATATAAATTAAACCCCAATACCATTCTGCTAAAGTGGTTTGATGGCTACCAATCTCAGAAAGGTCAATTTTGGCACAGGCAATTCCTTCCTCTTGTAGCTTGGTGATGGTTCGCAGTAATAAGCTGGACTTTCCTGTTTGCCTTGAATTAAAAACATAACAAAAGTTGCCATTTTTTAAATTATCATAAAAATCTTGATCCGCCTGTCGCTCAATATAGGTAGGGTGATTGGGTGGAAGAGTTCCTCCAATTCTGTATTTGTCAATGAAGCTTTGTCCTCCTAGCATATCCTGATTTTTCATTGATTATTCTGGTTGAATCTCTATCTTATGAATGCAACATATCCAGTGAATTTTTCGATAAAAGCATACTAATATAATATAAAATCTACGTTTGATATACTTTCGTTACTCCTACAGCTTACCCATCTCTCTGGAGGAGAAGTTCTTACAGGAGAACGTCCATGAGAGAAGCTAAAAACTCGCACTAAAAAGCTACCTCTAGGAATACCAAAAAAACTATATTGATAAGTTGCACGAGCGTCGCTCAACCACTGATTTCTATTGGGATCAATAAGTCCTACATAAAAAGAAGAAGGGCCATTAGCACCATATATGCTTCCAGATATAGAACAGGCTTCTACCCTAGCAGACCACAGGGGAAATATGAGGAAGGCAAGTGCTAGGATTCTTAACTTTAGTACTGGTGATCTAGCTGTGCTTTGTTTTTTTTGTTCAACAAGTAAATCCTCCCTGATTTGATTATTTGGAGTGAGATTAGGTACTATGTTCATTTTTAATCTTTTTAGTCTGGCAATCTTTCACTTAAATATTGACGATACAAATTTAAGGAAGTTCCAATTTGATTGCCATCTAATGTTACTAATCCTAAACTGTATAATTTAAATGCTAAATTGGAACGAAACTGAACTTTGTCATTGCTACTAATAACTTCTTTGATTGATTTAACTACTTCCGTATCTTGCTCTATCTTGTTCAGGATTGTTCGTAGATGATCACTATAAATTCCGGCTTCAGTAGGGGCAGTTTCCAGAATCTCCTCAAAAGTTGTGTCTTGACAAGCAAGATGATAAAAAGCTAAGCTAATTAAAAATGGATGTCCTCCTACTAAATCCATTAATGAGTCTATCTGTTTTTGGCTCAAATTGAGTTGATATTGTTTAGCTAGAGCTTTGACCTGTTCTTGTCTAAACCTTTGTAAGACAATGGGGATACCGACATTAAAAGGAGACTGACTAATATCAAGAGGCAGATAACAGTCGGTGGAGTGAATGATGATATAATGTAATTTATTCCAGTTAGTACTGAATTGACTCTTTTCATACCAAGCTCTGAGGAGACTCAGGAAATCTTGGCAAAGCTCAGAATATTCAAAAATAAGATCTAGTTGATCGATTGCTAGGATAAGATTTTGATGATCATTGATTTGCGGTAATAAATATTCATCAAAATAGCTGGTGGTTTTGAGCTTACTACTGAGTCCAGTCTCATTCCAGTAATCATCATCGAGAGTATGCTTAAAGTCGGGGTCTAATGCCAACTGCTTACTAACATTGATGCAGAACTCTTGTAGGAATTGATCTAAGTCTTGAAATTTACTTCTGTCTACTAGCTGAAGGTTTAAGTTGACAATTCGATAGTTTTGCTGCTTGGCTTGGTGCAGAATTCTCAGCATCAGGGAGGTTTTGCCCATTTGTTGAGGAGCCTTGATGCGAATCAGGGAGCCCGGTTGCAAAATTTGCTGGGAGCAATAGTCTTCAATAGGAGGACGCTTGATGTAAAAAGGAGAGTTGATGTCTAGTGGAGTTCCTGGGAATGCTGGTAAGGTTTGATTCCCGATAAGCACTGATGTTGAGGTACTAATTTCTCCTGTTTGCTGATATTGATACCTATCGGTGAGTAAATGTCGTAGTTGTGTTTCTTTGCCTCTAGTGCCGCCAGTGATGTCAAATTTCTTATAAATTTCACTCATTCGTTTGCCGCACGCTCCTCTGGAGGTTTTCAGTTGATGCGCAATTTCCTCATATCCCATCTCACTCGCGAAACGCAGGAGGAAGACTTCCTCCTGATCTGGGGAAAGTTGATACTCATGAGCGATGTTAACTAAGAAAGGACGAGATAGCCTCATTAAACTCTAAAACAATCTAATTTTTTTTTTGAGCTTTGACACAATAAGTAACTGTTCAGGGGGTAAGGATAGAATGAGGGTTTTAGATGACCCAATTGACTTCAACTTTGTTCCCCCATGTCTATGGGTTTGAGGCATCTTCAAACCCGATTAACTTCTTACCCCCCTGAACAGTTACGAGAATAAAGAAACTATAGATTTTCTATCTTCTACGTTTCAACCAAGCTAGAAGTGGAAACCTAGATGGTACTGTTGCTTGTGGTTTTTGTTTAACCTCTTTAAGCGCTGCTAGTGCGTCAGTTGCACAGGAGTAACGCTCAGAAGAATTGTAGCGTACCATCTTATCTAAAACTGCTGCTAGCTGATCACTGACCTTGACTTGGTTATTACGCCAGATTACTTTGTTAGCAGAGTTCAATTGTAGGGTGTTGGGCAGTTGTCCTGTAAGTGCTTGGATGCCAATCATGCCTACTGCATAGATATCACTACTCAAGTCAGGATAACCGTTGACCTGTTCCGGAGGGATATAACCTGGTGTCCCAATGGCAACAGTCGGTATTTGACACCGGTGATGAGGTTGCCACTTTTTTGCAGCCCCAAAGTCAATCAAAACTACTTTGCCATCCTGATCACGCCTCATTAAGTTAGACGGTTTAATGTCACGGTGGATAATTTTGTGCTCTTGAATGAACTCTAAGGCTTGTAAAATTTGTTGTAAAAGCTCCATAACTGAAGCTTCACTAAACTTTTTCCCTACATTCAGTTCTGTGCTTAGGTCATGCCCCTGAATATACTCCTGAACTAAGTAGCGCTCACCGCTTTCTTCGACATAAGCCATTATTTGCGGAATTAGGTCGTATTTTCCCAATTCTTGTAAAAATTTTGGTTCCTCTTCAAATAAGCGTTGGGCAATCTCCAATTCAGAGGCGCTGCTAGGCCAGGGCTTGAACTGTTTAACTACACAGTGGGGAGAGCCAGGTAAATGTTGGTCTTCTGCTAACCATGTCTGACCGTATGAACCTCGGCCAAGTTCTTTGAGAATGCTATAGCGACCGCCTATAGTTGTTTTTAACATCCAATTTACCTCATACTATTTAAGTTTTGGTGTTTATTTAGAGGCTATAATCCGTGATGTCCGGAAGTATATAAGTTTTTCAGATACCTCTTCCGGTAGGTTTAGCTGTAGCTTGCTTCTGTGTACGCTTGACAAAGCGTGAAACCCAGCACTTTCTGGGTGTTGGGTTTCTCTTAGAGAAGGCTGAGGCTCCTTAGATTGCGCTCACTTGGCGTTAAACCTAGGTTTCAAAAGCCCAGCCGACAAAGGTTATTTGCACCCTTAGCCTCTGTATCCTCTAAAAATATTGTAGAGGCTCTTTAAGTAAAAAGCAAGTAATCCTCTAAAAAAGGGGATTAATCAATTTTGAATTTTGTTTGCGTAGCATGGTGAGCAAAGCGAGGCAAATTTTGAATTTTGAATTCCGCGCAGCGGTACTAACCACCTAATACCTGCCGCAAATAATGTCCTGTATAAGACTTGGGATTCTTAGCTACTTCCTCTGGTGTTCCCTTAGCAATGATCTCCCCTCCCTTATCACCACCCTCTGGTCCTAAATCAATTACCCAATCGGCACAACGAATTACATCTAAATTATGTTCAATTACCAAAACTGAATTGCCCTTATCTACTAAACGTTGCAGAATATTCAATAAGTGATGAACATCATAGAAAGATAAACCAGTAGTCGGTTCATCAATTAAATAGATCGTCTTACCGGTAGCTCGACGGGAGAGTTCCGATGCTAACTTAACTCGCTGAGCCTCCCCACCAGAAAGAGTAGGAGCCGGTTGCCCTAAGTGAATGTACCCTAACCCCACATCAACTAAAGTTTGCAGCTTATTGGCTACTTTGGGGATATTAGCAAATGTGGCTAGCCCTTCTTCCACGGTCATATTCAAGACATCGGCAATGGAATGTCCTTTATACTTCACCTGCAAGGTTTCCCGATTATACCTAGCTCCTTTACAAACATCGCATTGGACATAAACATCCGGCAGGAAATTCATCTCAATTACATTTACCCCTTGTCCACCACAAGCTTCACACCTGCCGCCTTTGACATTAAAAGAAAACTGCCCTTGCTTGTAACCTCTAGCTTTAGCTTCAATAGTTTGGGCAAATAGCTCCCGAATACCATTAAAGACTCCAGTATAAGTAGCAGGGTTGGAACGAGGGGTGCGTCCAATAGGAGATTGGTCAATAACAATCGCTTTATCAATGGCACTAAATCCCTTGGGTTTACCTAGTTGTTTGGGGAAGGGAGTTTTATGAGTGAGGTGGTGTTGCAAAGCTGGGTAGAGGAGTTCATTGACTAGAGTGGATTTCCCGGAACCAGAAACACCAGTCACACAGACCAGTTTACCTAAGGGAATTTCCACATCCAGGTGTTTGAGGTTATTACGATGAGCATCTTGAAGTACTAATGAACGCCCATTACCCTTTCTCCTTTCTGTCGGAGTTTCAATTACTCGCCTTCCCGATAGGTAAGCACTAGTCAGGGAATCAGTCGCCTCTAGCAACTTAGCTACATCCCCCTGAACTACAATTTCTCCCCCATGAACTCCCGCTGCTGGACCAATATCGACAATATGATCCGCTGTCCTAATGGTTTCTTCGTCATGTTCTACCACAATCAAAGTATTACCCAAGTCCCGCAATTGGAGCAGAGTTTTTAACAGGCGTCCATTATCCCGTTGGTGCAAACCAATACTAGGTTCATCTAAGACATAGAGAACCCCCGTCAATCCTGCTCCAATTTGGGTTGCCAGTCGAATCCGTTGAGCTTCCCCACCGGACAAACTCATTGCTGGTCGGTCCAGAGTAAGGTAATCTAAACCCACATCTAGGAGAAACTGCAACCTACTTTTAATTTCTTTGAGAGCTAGTTCCCCAATTTGGGCTTGGCGGGGAGAAAGTTGCAGCTGATTAACCCGTTGGAGACATTCTCCAATGGAAACTTCCGTTAAATCCGTAATCCGATACTGCCCTAATCTTACTGAAAGGCTCTCCGGCTTGAGGCGCTTGCCATTACAGACGGGGCAGGGTTGATCGATTAAATATAACTCTAGCTTTTGTTTGTGGTTTTCCGAGCTACTTTCCTGGTACTGACGTTCCAAAGTTGGGATAATCCCTGGGTATTTTCTATGGTAGCCTTTTTCACCGCTATAAGCCGACTCAGCATTAACGAAGATTTTTTCTGGACTGCCGTAGAGAAGAACCTTCTGTTGCTCAGGAGTGAGTTGGTTCCAAGGAGTTTGGATTTCAAAGCCATAGACTTGTCCTACACTGAAAAGTAGGGAGAGATAGTGAGAGTTATCTCGCTCGGACCAAGGCGCGATCGCTGCATATAAAGGTTGGCTGGGGTCCGGTATGATCAAATCTGGGGAGAAAGTGCGCAAATTACCTAAACCGTGGCAGTTAGGACAAGCACCATAGGGAGAATTAAAGGAAAACAGACGGGGGGATAATTCTTCCATTACCGCCCCATGTTCTGGGCAAGCAAAGTTTTCCGAAAAGGTAATTTCTGGGTTAGTCGGTTTAGAGGAATTGCCGTTATTTTTGGCTGGAGTACGCAGGTAATTACTATCAGCTAGGACTTCTGCCAATTCAGCAGATGTATCACCAAGCACCTCAATCACCGCAATACCATCGGAACGACGCAAACAGGTAGTCAGGGAATCAGTTAGACGCTCCTCGATACCGGGCTTTTTCACCAGGCGGTCCACCAGGACTTCAATATTGTGGGTATAACTTTTAACCAGCTCAATAGAATCCGAGAGTTCTCTCACCTCTCCATCAACCCTCACCCGCACAAATCCTTCAGAGGCAAGACTAGAGAGCAACTTTTTGTGAGTACCTTTTTTTCCCCTAACTACCGGTGCCAGGATATGGAACTTAGTGCTATCCGGGAGTTCCATCAAGCGATCGCACATTTGATCGATAGTTTGAGGAGCAATATTGCGATCGCACACGGGACAGTGGGGTTCCCCAGCCCTACCAAATAGCAACCGCAAGTAGTCATAAATCTCGGTAACTGTACCTACTGTGGAACGGGGATTATGGGAAGTAGATTTTTGGTCAATGGAGATGGCAGGACTTAAGCCTTCAATGGCATCCACATCCGGTTTATCTAATTGTCCCAGGAATTGACGAGCGTAGGCACTCAGAGATTCAATATAACGACGCTGTCCTTCCGCGAAGATCGTATCGAAGGCTAGGGAAGATTTACCAGAACCAGAGACACCAGTAAATACAATCAAGCGATCGCGGGGTAGTTCTAGGTCGATATTTTTCAGGTTGTGTTGCCTCGCACCGCGAATGCGAATGGTGTTGGTAGAGTGTTGTCCGTTAAGGTTGTCAGTTGTCTGGGTTGGGTAGGTTGGGACTGGTTTAGGCATGAAGGACAGCGTTATATTCCTTAACAATTTTAGCGCTACTGATTACTGTGGTAGAAGACAGTCCCTTTTTTGTGGTTTTATCTGGCATACTTTTGCAAATACTCGTTTGAACTCCTAAGAAACACTCTGGCTAATGGCTAATGGTTAATGGCTAATGGCTAATGGCTAAGACGAATATCTGGTGTTTCTTTCTACTATTGCTAGTGACCTGCTCGCTAATCGGGGGCTGAGATCTTGTACCAATCCTGATAACCCGCCAGGGGTTCAAACCCCTGGCTCACAGCTAAAGTCGTCTAAAGACTACTGGGCAAGGGTTTAGTCCACAAAGCGTGGACTTGAGCTATTAGCCGGTCGTTTAAACGACCGGTGGGTTTTGGGCTTAATTGAGAATGGTGCAAGATCTCAGTTTGAACAAATAATCCATTCCATTTATTGTTTTAGACTTTGCTTTTTGTAACGAGTAATAGCTGTTTTCAACGCTTCATTTAGTTCGGGAGGGTCAGTAAGTGCAGACGTGACAATATTCCAGTCTTTTTCTGAGAGTGTTATTTTAACTGTGGTTGTTTGAGATGGAGATGAGAGAGACATGGGATAGTCCGATTGAGGTAATGTCTATTGTACTGCAAAGGTTACAGAGTCTACGCTGTCTCACACAACACACGGAAACCAATCGAAAAGACGCGCAAGCTACCTGGATCATCGTTAGAGCGAAATCCAGAACGACAGGAAGCAGGAAAGCTGCACCAGGAACCGCCCCGCAACAGCCGAGAATAATACTTATCACTCTTCCAGGCACTACCATCAAGTGGCGCACCTCTATAGTCTGAATGCCAATGGTCTGCACACCACTCCGAGACATTCCCATGCATATCGTAGAGTCCAAAGTCATTCGCTACGCCAAAACTTCCTACTGGAGTTGTTTCTTGACGATAAATCCCTAATGAGCCTTGACCATAAGAACCCTTATAAAGAGTTTCATCAATATCCCAATCAGTTTCATCAGTATCCCAATCAGTTCCCTGATAATTAGCCAAGTCTGTAGTAATAGTCTCCCCAAAATGAAACGGAGTAGTTGTACCTGCTCGACAAGCATACTCCCACTCGGCTTCACTGGGTAGGCGATACTGCCGTCCAGTTTTCTGAGAGAGGCGATTACAAAATTCTACGGCATCATACCAGGAGACCTTCTCCACAGGGCGATTAGCTCCTTCAAAATGAGATGGATTGAGTTCAAGCTTGGTGTTGATTTTTGGTAAAGCTGCAACGACTTGCCATTGTGCCTGGGTTATTGGGTATTTGCCCATGAAGAAGGATTTAACCGTGACTTGATGCTGCGGACTTTCATAGCCCGTATTCCCCTCTTCCATTGCTGGGGAACCCATGAGAAATCTTCCACTGGGAATCTTCACCATTTCCAAGGTGACACCATTGCCCAATTCCTCAGGAAAAAATTGGGCTTGTTTAGTATCGCGGCTGGTTTCTTTTCCCTGGGCATCTACCGTTACTAGCTCAAAGGGAAAGCAGGGTAAGTTTAGCAATTAGCAATTAGCAATTAGCAATTAGCAATTAGCCATTAGCCATTAGCCATTAGCCATTATCAATTAGCAATTATCAATTAGCAATTAGCCATTATCCATTATTTCCTATATTCATCACCACAATCACCAATCAGCTGATACAAATTCCGTGAATTACTCAGCACAGTATCAAGTTGGTTGTAATCTGACTGATCTAGCATCAAGTCAAATATCCCAGCATTATCCTCTCTATGCTCCGATATGCTTAACCTTGCACCAACAATCGCCCCAGCTACTGCTGGTTGCTCCAGAATATAACGAACTGCCACATTAGGGATACTTACCCCATGTCGATTAGCAATTTGCTTGAGTGTAGTTAAAAGTTGCTGAAATAGATTCCACCCACCCCAAGCATCGATCATATTCTTGTACTTTCTCAAGCTAACAGTAGCCAGCATTCCTCCTCGTGGTTCCGGTTGTCCCAGATACTTTTCACTTAACAAGCCACCACAAAGAGTACCGTAGGCGAATAGCTTGATACCATTGTCCTGACAAAACTGTATCATATTCACTTTAGGACGACGATCAATAAGGGAAAACTGCACCTGATTGGAAACAATTTTTATTCCTGCTTCTGTGATAATTTTCAGGTGTTCGGTATCAAAGTTAGTTAAAGCTAGATGTTTGATCTTACCCTCTTGTTGCAGTTGTGCCATATACTGAAGCGCATTCAGGTAGTTCTTATCCCGGTATTCCCACCAGTGGAATTGCATCAAATCTAGGCTTTCTACTCCCATCCTTCTCAAAGAGATGTCTATGTTTTTTTCCACCAACTGCCTAGTCATTTTGCCTGGTCTAGGGACCCATTTAGTAAAAGCTTGGAGGTTAGCAAGAGCTTCTTGTCCACGGGTAGCAACCAATTTACGGCGGAATTCTCCAATAAAATCTTCTGCTGGGCCGTAATGGTCTGCCAAATCCCAAGTAGAAAAGCCCGCATCCAGATAATCGAACATACTCTGGATTGCTGCCTGAGGATTAATGCGTCCATGACCACCAGATACTTGCCACATTCCATTTAAAATACGGCAAATATTCAAATCTGGAGTCAGCTGTAGTCGGCTTGATGGAGGTAGATTCATTTAGATGAAGGAGTCAGAATTCAGAAAGAATAAGGCGGGAGTCATGCCCAATCTGGTTTAACAACCATACTTTCTTTAAGTTAAGCTGGGGCTATAGGCACTGACATGGTGTGCTGATATCTTAGTTTAGACCAATCCAGAGCCATCAGTAACAAAAGACCGCAATGCAAATAGAAGAATATTTCCACTTTTTAACCCCTAATGATATTAGGATTAAAGGATCCCGCATCGGCATCGAAACCATATTGCATGAATATCTGTATCGACACCAGTCTCCAGAGAACATAGCTCAAATTTATCCTCACCTTACTTTAGAACAAATATATGCAACAATTCTCTATTACTTACAAAATCCGGAAACTATAACCCAATATATGGCAGATTGGCTCAAACATTGTCAACAAGGAGCCAAGCAACAAGATGAAAATCCACCGGATTATGTACTTAGGTTACGTCAAATAAAAGCGCAAAGGAGTAACACTGTATGAGTGTTAGATATCTCCTGGATGAAAATTTACCTCCTCTTTATCAAGAACAATTACTACGCTATCAACCTGACTTAACAGTTTTAATGATTGGCGAATTGAGTGATATAAAAATACCAGCAAAAGGTACTCTAGATCCAGATATTCTTATTTGGTGTGAGATTAATCAATTTATTTTGGTTACTAATAATCGCACATCAATGCTTGTACATTTAGCGGAACATTTATCACAGCATCGCCAAACCCCTGGTATTTTCGTTTTGCGTCCGAAAGCTACTGTTGGACAAATCATAGATGATCTAATTCTGATAGCTTTGGCAGGAGAGCCGCAAGAATATCAAAATCTAATCACCCATATTCCCCTATAGTACCATCCCCTAAGATGCGGTAATCTTGACTAAGATAGAGGTTCTTAATCCAAGCTAGCCCTGTTGACCTGGTTATCCATGACTCAAACCCCTGACTTCCTTAGCCACCTTAACCCCTCCCAACATCGTGCCGTTGAACATTTCTGTGGCCCTTTATTAGTAGTGGCTGGAGCCGGTTCTGGTAAAACTAGGGCACTAACCTATCGCATTGCCAATCTGATTTACAAGCATAAAGTCGATCCAGAAAATATCTTCGCAGTAACCTTCACCAACAAAGCTGCACGGGAGATGAAGGAACGCATTGAAAAGTTATTTGCTCAGCAACTGGCTCAACAAAGACATTCTCAAAAATTGGAATTGCTACCACCGGAAGAGCAAACCCTCTTGCGATCGCATGTTTATAAGAAATATATCAAACCCTTATGGATTGGCACTTTCCACAGCCTTTTTGCTAATATTCTTCGCTTTGATATCAATAAATACCAAGATGAACAGGGGAGACAGTGGAACCGGAACTTTTCGATATTTGATCAATCCGATTCCCAAAGTCTGGTAAAAAACCTGGTTACTAAACAGTTGAACCTAGACGACAAAAAATTTAACCCCAAAAATATCCGCTACGCCATCAGCAATGCTAAAAACTTGGGATTAACTCCCAAGGAATTTGAAAAAGAGCAATCTAATTACAAAGGAAAAGTTATTGCTGAAGTTTACAGTTACTATCAGAAAGAACTAGCAGCTAACAATGCCCTGGATTTTGATGACTTAATTTTAGTACCAGTCAAGCTCTTTCAACAAAATGAATCAGTATTGGGCTACTGGCATCAGCAATTTCGTCATATTTTAGTCGATGAATATCAAGATACCAACCGGATTCAGTACGATCTAATTCGTCTGCTGTCTACCAATGATGAAACGAGAAAGAGTGAGTGGGATTGGCGCGATCGCTCAGTTTTTGTGGTGGGGGATGCGGATCAATCGATTTACTCCTTTAGGATGGCTGATTATACCATATTATTAGACTTTCAGGAAGACTTTGGCGATGGTTTGCCCGATGAAGATACCGGCACAATGGTGAAATTAGAGGAAAATTATCGTTCCCGGGAAAATATTCTGCAGGCAGCTAATCATCTGATTGAAAAGAATACCCAGCGTATCGAGAAAGTCCTTAAACCGACTAGAGGCTTAGGGGAGCAAATTTATCTACACAAAGCCGATGAAGAACTAGCAGAAGCCCAATTTGTTACCAAGGAAATCCTGCGTCTGACCCAACAGAACCCGGAATTAGACTGGGGGAGTTTTGCTATCCTGTACCGCACTAATGCCCAATCTCGTCCCTTTGAAGATGTCCTCCTAGGTAAAAACATTCCCTATGTTATAGTTGGTGGACTGAAGTTCTACGATCGCAAAGAAATCAAAGATGCCTTAGCTTATTTACGAGCGATCGCGAATCCAGCAGATACCGTCAGTCTGCTGCGGGTTATCAATACCCCCCGCCGAGGTATTGGCAAAACTACCGTGGATAATTTAGTCAATGCGGCTCAACAACTAGGAGTTCCCTTGTGGGAAATTCTCAGCGACGAAACCTCAGTCAGTACAATGGCAGGACGGGCTGCGAAATCTGTTAACCGTTTTGCCCAGTTAATTAGCAAATGGCAAAAACAAGTTGAGCAGGTAGAAGCAGCGGAGATTCTTACAGAAATGATGGAAGAGTCTGGTTATATCGAAGACTTAAAAAACCAGGGTACTGATGAAGCAGAAAATCGAATAGCGAATATCTTTGAACTTTATAATGCTATCCTCCAATTTCAAGAAGAAAATGAAGACACTACTCTGGAAGGTTTCTTAGCCAATGCTTCTCTGGCTTCTGACTTAGATAACCTAGAAGAAGGACAAAAAGCTATTTCTTTAATGACCCTACATTCGGCTAAAGGGTTAGAATTTCCAGTAGTCTTTTTAGTCGGGTTAGAGCAAGGACTATTTCCTAACTATCGTTCCCTCAATGACCCTGTTTCTCTAGAAGAAGAACGTCGCCTTTGTTATGTAGGCATCACCCGTGCACAAGAACAGCTATTTCTTAGTCATGCTCGGGAACGCCGTCTCTATGGTACTCGTGAACCAGCTGTTTGTTCTCAGTTTATTGGGGAATTACCGGAAGAATTAATTAGTAGCACTTTAGTTAAAGTTAAACGACAAACTGCTTCTACCTCCAAAGTTAAGAGTAAAAAATCTCAGCAATCACAATCTTCCCAAGACTGGCAAGTAGGGCAATTACTGATTCATGACACCTTTGGAGAAGGAGAAGTTACCCATATATTTGGTTCCGGCAAAAAAATGAATATTGCTGTTAAATTTTCCGGTTTAGGTCAAAAAATCATCGACCCCAGACAAGCAAAGTTACAGCGAATGTGAAAATAGACGCGGGGACGCGGGGACGCGGAGACGCGGAGAGAGGTAGGACTTACGCACCAAGGCTAAATGTAGGGATAATTCATGAATTATCCTTTAGTGTCATATAGGATAATATGCGTAAGTCCTGAGACGGACTTTCATGCATGGTGGTAAAAAAATTTTTTCATCGAGACTGCCACCTCCCACCGGGTGAACGAAATTTTGGGTGGGATTTCTTGAGCTTTGTATCCAATAGCTATAAGTTCTCTCTTGTCCCCAGCTTCCTCAGCTCCCCCAGCTTCCTCAGCTCCCCCAGCTCCCTCAGCTCCCCCAGCTCCCTCAGCTCCCCCAGCTCCCCCAGCTCCCCCAGCTCCCTATCTCCCACCTAACAC
>JAAHFP010000091.1 GCA_010672925.1 Symploca sp. SIO1C2
CCTTCCTGGTGCTACTAGCGCGATGGTACCACTCCGATTCCATCCCGAACTCGGCAGTGAAACGTTGTAGCGGCGAAGATACTTTGGGGGTTGCCCCACGGGAAAATAGCTCAGTGCCAGGTTAATACTTCCAAAACCCCCAATGGTTCTTATCTACATGCCACTGGGGGTTTTTGAATTGCTAGTTATTTAATTCTTTATCAAAGCATTTTGAGCAAGAGGATGTCACGCACCATCGCTGCCAGGTAAAATCAGGAGGAAAGCACAATTACTGGGTCATTCTCTAAAGAAATGTCCGGTTTTGGGTAAGTCTTTGGCCATGAATAACAGACCAGAAGAATGTCAAACAAAAATGCTGGATCATTTATTGGTGGACTGCTCTTGGGTAGTGTAATCGGAACCATTACTGGTTTACTGATTGCTCCCCGCACAGGTAAGGATACACGGCAGCTGTTGAAGAAATCAGCAGATGCCCTACCAGAGTTAGCAGAAGACCTATCAACCACCTTGCAACTCCAAACAGACCGCCTTTCTGAATCTGCACTGCGTAATTGGGATGGTACACTAACTCGATTGCGAGAAGCAGTCGCAGCAGGTCTTGAGGCATCTGGAAAAGCAAATGTAGAGCTTCAACAACCCGAATCTGAAGTGACCACAAAATCAAATTCTTCTGTCTCTGAACACAAGCTGTAGGCAACCTACTAGTGATTGATCCTTTATTTGTGCTAGCACTGTCCATTCTCCTGATGGCTGTTAGCTTAATTATTCTCATTTTAGCTTTTCTACCTGTTTTGAAGGAATTAGGACGGGCAGCCCGCAGTGTAGAAAAGTTAGCTGATACTCTAAAGCGAGAGTTGCCTCCTACCCTGGAAGCAATTCGCCTTACAGGTTTGGAAATCAGTGACTTAACCAATGATGTCAGCGAAGGGGTAAATAGCGCGACTCAAGTAGCCAAACAAGTTGATCAAAGCGTTAGTGGTGCAACTAAACAGGCGAGAAAATTTCAGGCTAAGACCCGTGGTGTGGTTGCAGGAGTCAAAGCAGCATGGCAAACCTGGAAGCGTTCTTCATCTAGGCGCAGAGCAATTGAGCGTCTACCAGCTTCTTCAAGAAGAGCTCTGGATCTACAAACAAATGAAGCAGCTTCGATGACTAAACTATCATTACAAGATCAAGATTACCAAGAGCAAGAGATTGAAGCTCAAGATGCGACATTTCCTTCTTATAAAGTTTCGGATGAGCGAGAAAAGTCGTGAAGAGACAAGGGTGAATTTATGATATTGAGGAATTAGCTTGAATAAACCAGTCAAAGCACAGATTTTAGAAGCTGAGGAACGCCTCAGGATTGCGATGCTTCGTTCAGATGTAAAGGCGCTCAATGAACTTCTGGCTCCCGAACTTATTTTCACAAATCATCTCGGTCAAGTATTAAGCAAACAAGACGATCTTGTTGCTCACCAATCTGGAATGCTTAGAATAAGCGATTTGACTCCTTCTGAGCAATATATTCACTGTAGTGGCTCTTTTGTGATTGTATCCGTCCGGATGCATTTATCTGGTAGCTACGCTGGTAAGGCATCTGATGGTGATTTTCGATTTACCCGTATTTGGACTCTTTCCTCTAGTGGTACTTGGCATATCGTCGCTGCTCATTCCAGTATGGTGGCGTAGGTAGAGCATAGCAAAAATGTTCACAGAAAGTGACGGGAAGTGTCTACTCTTTCTGATGAGCCCATAACTAAACTTTGCGATCGCTACCAATATTAGACTAAAGTAAACAAGTGTAAAGAAGTCATTAGTCTTCCCTTATTGTTTTTTTAAAGCATCTCTTTTGCGTTTATTGCTTCTTGTATTACGATGCAGCATCTTTTTTCAAAAAAATTTTTAGTATCTTTGGTGGCATTTGTCCTCACACTCTCTGTTTGGGCGATTGCTCCAGAGGCCAAGGCTTACGATGATCCTAGTCTCCTGCCAGCAACTCAGACGCCTGTAATTGATCTGGGGGACTTTATCCCTACGCTTCAAGAAAAAACTCTAGTCAAAGACTTAGAGAATTTTGAAGCTGAAACCGGTTGGAAACTAAGAGTTTTGACCCAATATGACCGTACACCTGGCCGAGCAGTCAAAAAATTCTGGGGACTTAACGACAAAAGTGTGCTGCTGATTGCCGACTCACGGGGAGGTAATTTGCTAGGTTTCAATGTTGGCGATGACCTTTATCAATTTCTACCTCGCACCTTCTGGATAGAGTTGCAAACACGCTTTGGTAACCTCTACTTCGTCAGGGAAAATGGAGAAAACCAATCAATCATTAAAGCCTTAGATACAATTGAGACCTGTCTGCGCCAGGGAGGTTGTAATGTTGTACCAGGTCTTCCTCAAGAACAGTGGATTCTCACTCTGATTACTTCAGTTGTGGGTGGGTGTATCTTGGGATTTGCCGCTCTTCCTCGCAAACAGGGACAAATTCTGGCTTGGCAGTGGGCTCTAATTTTCTCTCCACTCTGGGGAATCCTGTTTATTGCCTTTGGCATTGGACCAGTAGTAACGCGAACTTCGGACTGGTTACCACTATTCCGTAATATTATAGGCTTTACTCTGGGTGCTTTAGTTGCTTACTTATCACCAATGATCGCAGATTCTTCTGCTTCAGAAACGTGATATCTTCCCACACTGACTAGATACAGTGTGGGTCTCTTAACTGACGATGGCACATTCCTAGTGCTTTGAAACAATCCCAATGAAAAAATTTTTCACCACCAGGTGATGAAAGTCGGTTTTTCCGAAGTTGCCTGTTGCCCGTTGCCCGTTGCCTACTTACAAGGCAGGAGGTAGGAAAAATCCATCTTTTGGGAGATACCCTGGAAACCTAACTCTGAGAGGTCTAGATGGAATGGCATGTAACGGATGCCCAAAGTTTGGCAATTATTGACCGCGAAATGGGCAAGCACGCCTTTTCTGCAGCGGAATACGAGATTGTTCGCCGAGTTATTTATGCGACTGCCGATTTTGAATATAAGTCCCTGATTCGTTTTTCTGAACGTTCTTTACAGGCTGGAGCAGCAGCCGTAGCAGCTCGGACTACAATTGTGGTGGATGTTCCTATGGTACAAGTGGGTATTACCCATCGCATCCAAGAAACCTTTGCTAATCCAGTTTATTGTAGTACAGATGCTCTAACACGACCCCAAAAAGAAAAAACAAGGGCAGCTTGGGGCATCCAAACTTTAGCGAAACGCTATCCAGAAGGAATTTTTGTTGTTGGTCAATCTCAGACTGCACTGACTACTTTGGTGGAGTTAATCGAGGCGGAAGAAATTCGACCTGCATTAGTCATTGGCACACCTTCAGGATTTGTTGAGGTAGATGTTGCTAAAGACCGGCTGAAAGACTCTTTGATCCCTCATATTCAGATTGCAGGCCGTAAGGGTAGTGCTGTGGTAGCAGCCGCCATTGTCAATGGTTTAGTAGACTTAGCTTGGCAAGCCTATGGACAGGATGGAAATGGGTTTGGTTAGGGAAGGTCAATGGAGAATGGAGAATGAAGAATTGATAATTGAGAATTTCTTCCTTGTTTCCCCATCTCCTAAAACACCAGCGTAGCTGAAAGCTGAAAGCTGAAAGCTAACTAACCACCGTACTGCCAGCCAGTAGTCTCAAGTAAAAGTTGGTTCCCTTCCCGATGAACACCTGAACCAATTACTTCACCAACAAACACTGTGTGATCTCCTTCTTCTACAGTGCTGACTAATTTACACTCTACATAGCCTAGGGAATCAGAAATAATTGGACAGCCTGTTACTGCCCCCTCGTAGAATTCTACATCCTCAAATTTATTACCAACACGACGCCTGGGTTTGAAAAACTTGGCGGCTAGGTCTTTTTGTTCACTGTCGAGGAAACTGATAGCAAATACCCCACTCTTTTTAATCATGGCGTGGGAACCAGAATCTTGCCTTACACAATTGACTACTAATGGTGGCTTAAAAGAAGACTGCATCAGCCAACTCATGGTAAAGCCGTTGAGCTCCTCGCCATCCTTAACCCCACAAATATAAAGACCGTGGGGAATCTTACGCAGCATTGTCTTCTTGGCTTGTTCGTCTAGCAAGGGTCTACCTACCTATATTGTTCCATCTTGATTAGTGTAGCAATCACTGACTGGTAAGATGCCAGTTCCACTGACTGGCAAGATGCCAATTCCACCGACTGGCAAGATGCCAGTTCCACTGACTGGCAAGATGCCAATTCCACTTACCTGTGTTATTACCTTTTGCGCCTAAAGATTTTTCTGGCTTGATTAAAGATACCTTTACCCTGGAAATTATCCTTAAATTGCTTGAATTCACCAGCATCTAACCAAACACCATGGCAAGCTGGGCATTTTTCATACCAAATACTGTATTGGTCAATGTCTACCATGCGAAACATGCTTGTACCACAACGGGGACAATCAAGTTCATGAGTTATTTGATCTAGTTGACTACCAGTTTCTGGATCTCCAATATCCAGACTTTCAGAGCCTTTAACGCTTTTGAGGGTTTCTGCTTCCAGGGAATCAAACCAAATACCTTTGCACTCAATACAGCGGTCTACTTCAATTCCAGCACAGTTGACTTGCTCTAAGCTACCTCCACATTTTGGGCAGTTTGTTGGATTCATAAAATGTTACACCATGTTAAGTTTTAAAGAGGAGTCTTCACCCTAAAGGGTTAGAAACTATCGCAGTTCATTCCCAAATAAATTGCACATCCCTTAGCATTCTCTATAAAACATAATCTTATGGATAGCAAAGATTTAGCCCAATACATCGAAGCTACAGATAGCATTTCCCAACCTTGGCTGTTAGTACAACTGCGCTTACAGAAGCTCAAAGAGCGAAAAGCAACCATGTCACCAGAAGCATACACTAATGCTATAGCAGAGCTTCATGAAGATTTGATGAATTTGGGTAAATGGTGGGTAGGTAGAGAAGCAGAGGTTTTTGGAACCCAAGACCACTTTGACGATAGGATTTGAGTTAACTCCTCTTCATCAGGGAGAAAGCAGAGAGTGCGGTTCCTTTGAATCATCATGTCCAAATCGAAAAAAACTGTCACAGAAAGCAATGCTAATGACATTAATCTTGGTGACCCGCAGTATTACTTCAATCGGGAACTGAGTTGGTTGGAGTTTAATTACCGGGTATTGCGTGAAGCGACTGATCCTCGAACACCTCTGTTAGAACGTTTGAAGTTCTTAGCTATTTTTAGCTCCAACCTTGATGAATTTTTCATGGTTCGTGTTGCTGTTTTGAAGCAACAGGTGGAGGCTCAGGTAAATAAGCTGACACCAGATGGACGAACCCCCAGTCAGCAACTCAATGACATTAACCAACGGCTGCTGCCAATGGTAAAGGAACAGCATCAACATTTTGAGCAGGTGTTGCGACCTCAATTGGCAGCAAATAGCATCCATATTTTAGACTATGTGGACTTGAACCAGGAACAACGGACTTACCTGCGAAACTACTTTGAAGAGCAAATTTTTCCGGTGCTGACTCCTCTGGCAATCGACCCTAGCCATCCTTTTCCCTTTATTTCCAACCTCAGCCTCAACTTGGCAGTGGTACTAAAAGATCCAGACAATGCAGAAGAGTTATTTGCACGGTTGAAAGTCCCTAAAGTCTTGCCTAGGTTTGCCGTTTTACCTAAAGATTTGAGGCAGCAACACAAGGGACAACCAGCTGTGTGGACAGGAGTTCCTCTTGAGCAGGTAATTGCCCATAACTTAGAATCTCTGTTTCCAGGGATGAATATTCAAGAGTATCATCTATTTCGGATTACCAGAAATGCTGATTTGGCAGTAGAGGAAGATGAAGCTGATGACTTACTACTGGCAATTGAGCAGGAATTGCGTAAACGCAGGCTTGGTGGTTCGGTAGTACGCCTGGAAATTCATTCCTCAACACCAAATTCAGTGCGAGAGATATTGATGCGGCAACTGAAGCTGCAAGAAAATGATGTCTATGAGATAGATGGTTTGCTCTCACTGGTAGATTTAATGTCATTTATAGGACTAAATCTACCAAAACTCAAAGATCCTGTATGGACGCCTACAGTGCCTTCCCGACTTTTGTTATCCTCAGGTTCAGAGGAAGTAGAAGATATCTTTAGTGTGATTCGCAACAATGATTTACTGCTTCATCATCCCTATCAGTCTTTTGGGGCAACAGTACAACGATTTATTACCCAAGCAGCCAGAGATCCTGATGTTCTGGCGATCAAAATGACCCTCTACCGAACCTCTGGTGACTCACCGATTATTAAGGCTTTGATCTCAGCAGCAGAAAATGGTAAGCAGGTGTCGGTATTGGTAGAACTCAAAGCCCGTTTTGATGAAAAAAACAATATTATCTGGGCACGAAAGCTAGAAAGTTCTGGAGTCCATGTAGTGTATGGCTTGGTGGGTTTGAAGACTCACACCAAAACCTTGCTGGTGGTGCGTAGAGAAGAAAAGCATATCCGTCGGTATTTCCACATCGGTACTGGTAACTATAACCCCAAAACCGCTAGAATTTACACGGATTTGGGAGTTTTGAGCTGCCGTCAAGATTTGGGGGCAGATTTGACAGACTTATTTAATTTCTTGACCGGTTATTCACGGCAACGATCTTATCGTAAGTTATTGGTAGCGCCAGTAAATTTGCGCGATCGCATGACGGCCATGATTCGACGGGAGATTGGACATTGCCGCCAAGGTGCAACTGGTCGTATCGTTGCTAAAATGAATGCCCTGGTAGACCAGAAAATTATTGCTACCCTCTACGAAGCTTCCCAAGTAGGAGTGCAAATTGACTTGATTGTTCGGGGTATTTGCTGTCTGCGTCCTGGTATCACTGGTCTGAGTGAAAATATTCGTGTTATCAGTATTGTCGGTCGCTTTTTAGAACATTCCCGGATTTATTACTTCCATAATCAAGGGGAAGAGGAGGTGTATTTTGGCAGTGCAGATTGGATGCCTCGTAATCTAGACCGGCGAGTAGAGGCGATGATACCACTGGAAGACCCAGGAATGATCAAGGACTTGCAAGAAATTTTGGGAGTGATGCTATCAGATAATCGACAAGCTTGGGATTTACAGTCGGATGGTCAATATATTCAACGCCAGCCAACTGAAGATATTCAAGAACAATGTGCCCAGAAACTCTTAATGGAAATGGTACAGGAATCGGCTTGATTCATTGGTTATTAGTGCTTTGAAGGCAGGAGGCAGGAGGCAGGAGGCAGGAGGGAAAAAGCTCTTACTAAACAAGCTTTTTCACCTTTTTTTACTGGTTGATTATTTCCACCGTGCTGCATTAGTTCTTGTAAGAATTAGAGGTATGGGTTGGTCTTGCTGAGCAATGTGATGATCTATAAGGTGGTCGAACTGGCCGGAGCATGATATCTTCTAACCGTAATAGATCTCTTACAATTCCCGAATTTTATACCGAAATAGTTTGATACACCGAAACACTCTGACATAATTTCTCTCATCAGCTTGTTGTAGTGGTGCCAAGATGACTAATCCTTCGTCCAACACTCCACCTGAACCAAAAATCAATCCTCTCACTCGTCTGATGAGATGGATAAGACGTCCTTCGACTATTGTCTTTGGCGCTACCAGCCTGACTATTTGTGGAGTCGGATATGTTGGGTCACAGCTATGGCTCTACCAAAATTTACCATCTCTGATCGAAACTGAGTTGGGTAAGATCCTGCAGCGAGAAGTGAGGGTAGGAGCAGTTGAGAGCCTATCCCTCACTGCTATTCACATCGGCCCTACTTCCATTCCCCCAACTCCTACTGATTCTGATACTGTTTCCCTAGAGTCGATTCAGGTTAACTGGGATTCTTTACCATTAATTACCGGACAACCTCTACCCATAAAGGTTACTCTAGTTGGACTGGATGCCTCAGTGGATGAGGCTGAAGAGGGCAAGTGGGTTAATTTTGAGCTGCCCGAAGAAGAATCTGAGTTACCAGTTTCTCTAGATATCGATATCCACCTTCGTGATAGCAAAATTGCTATTTTACCTTATGGAGAGACTACTCCCCTCATAGTGCAAGGTGGTGGTAAGGTTAACCTTCTTGCTAAAGAAAGACGTCCTCAAAGACTGAAATATGACCTTGCCGCTGATATTGCTACAGGTAAGGTTCGCCTCAATGGTGAGACGATGTTGGAGACAGGGAAAACTAAGGCTCTTGCTATAATACAGAAATTACCTGTACCCATTATAGCATCCCTCCTACCGGATTCCTCAATTCAAGTTAAGCAAGGTCAACTGAATGCCAATCTAAATATCCAACTCCCGGAACTCAAGCAGCTACCTCCCAATTTACAAGAAATATCCAAGAAAGAGCTGCCTAAGGCATGGGGAGTGGTTGGTTTACAGGGGATTGAAGTGGAAGCTGAGGAGTTGGATGAAGTAGTGCAGGCTCAGACACTGCTGCGCTTTCAGGGACAGAAGGTTCGCATCGAGGATACTCAGGGTAGTTATGGAGATATTACGGCTCTTGTCTCCGGTATAGTTGATGGGGAAAAAGGGTTGGACTTGGGGGTAGAGCTTCAACCAGTGGGTTTACCTACTCTCTTGAAAACTATATCTGTACAATCGCCGGTATATCTAGCAGGAGAAATACAAGCTAAATTGGCTCTCAAGGGTTCCTTTGATCAGCCACAGCTGACAGGTACAGTTAGTAACAGGAAAAATACCCTTATTGATAAAGTGGAGTTTTCCCAAATTAAGGCCGACTTCGCGGCTAACTTGAAGGAGTTTCAGCTGAAAAGCTTATTAGTGAAGCCCGCTACAGGGGGTGAATTTAAGGCTCGTGGTAAGGTAAAGACTAAGCAGGGATTTATTGAGTATTTCCAAGCAAAAACTACAGCAACGGAACAGAAAAAACCTTTACCCAAAGAGCAACAGCTAAAGCTAGGGTTAGATTTTGCGACTTCTTTGCCAGTAGATGCGCTGCTAGCCAAATCCTATGGCTTACCGTCAGGAATTACCATCGGTACTCTCACTTCCCAAGGTAAACTCCAAGGCACTCTAGAAAACCCTTCCGCTAGGCTCAATTGGAAAATACCAGCAGCTCAATCTCAAGTACCCAGCTTTGTTGCTTCTCCTCAGGGTACTATCCCTTTAGATATTGCTGGTGCAGGTGAAATTGTCTTAAGTAATCAAAAACTTCGTATTCTGAATACTGAGTTGCAGGCTGGGGAAGGTTCTGTTATTGTTACCGGCACTGGCAATCTGAAAACTCAGAATTGGCAGACATCTCTCCAGGCTAACTCTATTCTATTAGACCCCTTCTTACCAGTATCAGGGAAGTTGACAAGGGGGAAGATTAATGCATCAGGTAAGTTAAATTCTTTTGAGCCAGACACTCTCAAAGGTTCCGCTAATCTCCAGTTGGATCTAGAAGAAGGTAAAGTTATTACTAATGCTAATTTACAGGCTGGTACACTGCTGGCACAGGCGAGAGCTTCTGGTATTGGTTTAACTAAATTTGTTCCTCAATTACCGGTAACAGCGGCTTTGCAGGAAGGTCGTGCCATAGCTTCGACTTCCCTCAAGGAATTACTAGCAGTACGCACCCCGGAAGATTTGAGTATTATCGATGCCAGGTTTGCTGGCTTACTGGGAGTGGATGGGGGGCAAGTCAATGCCTCTGGAAGGTTAAAAGCTGGTAATCTGGTAACTCAAGCCAGAGCCTCTGGTATTCAACTCAATCCCTTAGTTCCTCAATTACCAGTAACGGTGGCTTTGCAAGAAGGTCGTGCCATAGCTTCGACTTCCCTCAAAGAATTACTAGCAGTGCGCACCCCGGAAGATTGGGGTAATATTGATGCCAGGTTTGCTGGTTTGCTGGGAGTGGATGGGGGTCAAGTTAATGCTTCTGGAAGGTTAAAAGCTGGTAATCTGGTAACTCAAGCTAGAGCTTCTGGTATTCAACTCAATCCTTTAGTTCCTCAATTACCAGTAAAAGTGGCCTTAAGGGAAGGTAATGTTCGAGCTTCCACTTCTGTAAGAGAGTTATTAGCAGTACGCACCCCGGAAGACTTAGGTAATATTGATGCAACTTTTGCTGGATTATTGGGAGTGGATGGAGGCAAAGTTAATGGTTCTGGGACATTAAAAGCTGGTAATCTGGTAGCTCAAGGGCAAGCTTCTGGTATTCAACTCAATCCTTTAGTTCCCCAGTTACCAGTAACGGTGGCTTTGCAAAAAGGTAATGCTCAAGTTTCCACTTCTGTAAGAGAGTTGTTAGCAGTACGCACCCCGGAAGACTTGGGTAATATTGATGCAACTTTTGCTGGCTTACTAGGAGTGGATGGAGGCAAAGTTAATGGTTCTGGGACATTAAAAGCTGGTAATCTGGTAGCTCAAGGGCAAGCTTCTGGTATTGAACTCAATCCCTTAGTGCCTCAATTACCAGTCACAGTGGCTTTGCAGGAAGGTAATGCTCAAGTTTCCACCTCCCTCAAGCAATTACTAGCAGTACGTACCCCGGAAGACTTGGGTAATATCGATGCGACATTTGCTGGCTTACTAGGAGTGGATGGGGGTCAAGTTAATGGTTCTGGGGCATTAAAAGCTGGTAATCTAGTAGCTCAAGGGCAAGCTTCTGGTATTGAACTCAATCCCTTAGTGCCTCAATTACCAGTCACGGTGGCTTTGCAGGAAGGTAATGCTCAAGTTTCCACCTCCCTCAAGCAATTACTAGCAGTACGCAACCCGAAAGACTTGGGTAATATTAATGCGAAGTTTGCTGGCTTACTAGGAGTGGATGGGGGTCAAGTTAATGGTTCTGGGACATTAAAAGCTGGTAATCTGGTAGCTCAAGGACAAGCTGCTGATATTCAATTAAATAACTTGCTGCCATTACCGGTTCCCATCGCCCTAAAGGGAGGTAACCTAGAGTTATCTGGTGCAGTGGCTCAACTACTGGCATTTAACCAACAACGGAATCTAAGCAGCTTGGATGCTACCTTTGCTGGACAACTAGCTGGAGCAGATGGTACTGCAAAAGTGAGGGGTAAGTTAAATAATGGTCAGTGGCAAACTAATATTGCCGCTGCTAATATCAATACTTTAGAAGTAATTGATAAATTGGGACTGGGGCAACAACCTCTCCTCGCCTCCTTTGAACCAGAACAATTAACCTTAAATGCTAAGTTAGATTTATCGGGAACAATTCAACCCCTACTGCAACAGGATCCTTCTGCTGCTATCCAAGCTAACCAAATGGTGGTACAGTTGGGAGAGCAATTCCTGGATGCTCAGGGTAATATCCTCCTTTCCCGTCTCGCTACCACTCCCGAAGTAGAGAATTTAGACCTTAAAATAGCAAAATTAGCTTATGATGCCGATGCTCTTCCCCTCAGTCGGCTGGTAACCGAGGTAGTGGCGGAGCAGCAGTCGTTGAATCCAGAATTTTTACCCAAGGAAATCAATATAGCTGGCAGAGGTAATTTTGAGGGTAACTTAAAAGGTTCTAACCTAATCTCAGCTCCGTTGACTCCTGGTAACTTAAACTTAGTTGGGGAACTACAATTAAGAGATTTTGCTGTTAATGAGTTGGTATTTAATCCCTTGATGGCAGGGGAGGTGAAAGTACAAACCGGAAAAAAAGTAGCTATTGATTTGCGGGGAACCACTGATGTGATTGCTGCTAGCTTGACACCTTGTACTAGTAGCAGATGCCAATTTCCCTACCTCCCCACTTCTTTAGAATTGCATCAGGGAGTAGGAGAAAATGCCGTTGCTGCTGTCGGTAAACGCCGGGGTGAAGTTTTCGCTGTCTCTGTACAACAATTCCCCCTTGCTCTACTTAATATAGCTCCTGCTGTCCAAGTCGGTATATCATCTCCTGTAGCCGGGGAAGTGACAGGGAATGTGGATGTTAATCTCTTTAACCTAGCAACAGCTGGTAACCTGGAAATTGAAAAACCAGCCCTTGGTTACCTGCAAGCCGAAAATTTCACTGGGAGTTTTTCTTACCGAGATGGTATTGCTCAACTCCAAGAAGCTTCTCTCGCTTTAGGAAAAAGTCTCTACAATCTAGAAGCTGGAATCAATCTCAACTCCGGTGCTCTCAACGGCAAAATTGCGATCGCTAAAGGTTATGTGCAAGATTTATTAGAGACTGTAGGCTGGTTTAATCTTGAGGATTTAGCTAGAGGAATTAAAGAACCTGAGGGGAAAGCAGTGGATTTGCAACCATTGCAGAGTGTTGGTTCCACAAGCACTTCCCTAGCACAGAGGCTGAAACTATTAGCACAGATAGAGATGCGGCTGCAACAGTTAGCTGCCAAAGCACAGGAGCCCGGTATTCCTAGTCAGTTAGATATCAAGGGAGGTTATACCGGAGAAATAACTTTAGCTGGTAGTTTAGAGCAACCCCAGATTAACTTCGATATTCAAGGTAATGATTGGCTCTGGCATACCCAACCGGATTATAGTCAGATTGAGGAGTCAATAGTAGAAGTAGCAGATACAGGGAATCGGGAATCGGGAATTGGGAATTGGGAATTGGGAATTGGGAATCGGGAACAACAAATAACCAACAACCAACAACCAACAAAAATTAGAATAGATCAACTAATTGCTAAGGGTAGTATCGATATCAGTAGAGGTTTACTCAACCTGGAACCGGTACAAATCGAACTTGAAGATGCCATACTAGGTTACCAAGGGCAGCTTTCCCTAGCCCAAGAAGCAGGAGTTTTCTTCGTCAACAATCTCTCTTTGGATACCCTACGCCACTTTGTCGCGATTCCCGATAACATCCAAGGTAATCTCAACCTCAGGGGAGATTTAGGGGGTAGCTTAGAAGAAAATCTAGCAACTCTCCAGATTCAGGGAGGGGAAATCTCCTTAGAAAATGCCACAGTTAATAGTCAATCCCTGGCAGATATCAAGAGTGAATTCAGCTATGCCAATTCTCGCCTCGCTTTTAATACCCTCCAACCTTCTGAGCTCCAAGCCCAAGGTCAACTACCCTTCCCCATCGTACCAGGAGTGAGCGATCGCTTTAACCTAGATGCTAAGCTGGGCACTGACGCGATCGCTCTTATTGGCTTATTTACCCAAGGACTAGTAGAGTGGGAGCAGGGAGAAACGGAGCTAGAGTTACAGGCCAGTGGACGTATCAAGCTAGCTGAACAGTTAGAATTGCAGGATTTAGTCGCTAGGGGTGGGGTTAGCTTCGAGGAAACTACCTTCGCCAGTAGTCAATTTCCCGAAAAACTCCAGCTAAACGGTAAAGTAAATCTCGACAATCAGAAGATATCTGTAGAGCAACTCGAAGGTAACCTAGCTGAGAGTAAGTTTTCTATTGCCGGAGTGCTGCCCCTACTAGAACCCCTCGATGCTAATGACCAATCCCAACCCCTCACCATTGCGATTGCTGAAGGTAAAATTAACCTAGAAGGTTTGTACAAAGGTGACGTTGCCGGGGAGGTAGTTTTAACCGGTACAGCATTGCGACAGCCGGAGATTGGGGGAGAGTTACATTTAGCCCACGGTCGAGTATTTGTTCCTGAGTTTATCACGAATCAACAGCCCACGGATGATACTATCCTGGCTAGCTCAACTACGGGGATTAGTCAGAAAGGTGACAATACTTCCCCCCTCCCTGGCTTAGCTATCACCCCCAGATTTGAAAACTTTCAGGTGGTACTTGGAGATGGCTTAAAAATGCAACCCCTGCCCATAGCTCAATTTCACTTTAATGGTGATTTAACCTTAAATGGACCTTTATTAGAACCAGAAAAGTTAGAACCGGCAGGAGCAATTAAGCTACGACGGGGATATGTCGAAGTATTTGAAAACGAATTTTATGTTACCCGCAATCCTCAAGTTAGCCAAGAGATTGCCTTTACCCCCAGCAAAGGACTACTCAATCCTGATATTGATATCCAATTAGCAGCAGTAGTCTCTGATTCTACCGGTACTCGCAATTTCCTCCAAAGAGAAGAATTTGGTAATCGTAACGAAATTCGGGATACTAGCCAATTAGTACTAGCTAGACCCCAGCAGGTTAAAGTTAACCTTAATATTCAAGGAGAAGGAAAACAGCTATTAGCACTGTTAGCCCTCAATGAATCCCAAAACGATAGTTGTCAGATTACCCAGGAGCTGATTAATCCGACAATTGAAGGAGAAAGTTATTATTCATCAGCAGAATTACAACAACTCTCTACCTGCTTACAATATGCTTATCTAGAAGATAAGTCAAACTTCCAGCTAATCAATTCTTCCTTAGTTACTCTTACCAGTGTTCCCTCCCTCAGTGAGACAGAAATTACCGCTTTGCTAGGGAACAACTTACTGGGCGCTATAGAAGGATTGCAGCAAAGTTCAGAAGATGGGGATATAGTCAATCAACTAGTAGGATTTGCTGTTACCAGGTTTGTCGTCAGACCATTATTAAGAGACGTAACCTTCACCTTGGAAGAATCTGTTAGTTCAGTAGGTAGAAGCGTTGGCTTAAGTGAGTTACGAGTATTACCTATTGCCGAAGGGATTTATCAGGTAGGAGACGATGCTTTTGTTGGTCTTTCCTACGACTACTTTTTCAATGAAGTCAGGGTTAGGTACGAAGTGAGGTTTTAGGGGTAACAAGCCAACTTAAGCTTGTACCCAATTCCCATTCTTAATTCTTAATTCTTAATTCTTAATTCCTTAATCAAACCTGAAACACTTGTTCTTGAATAATTGCTCCCTTTTCCTGTAAAATAGATAGCATCTTTTCTGATATGCCTGAATGTCGTAAAATTCTGGCTCCATCAATCTTGGCTTGTTCAATATTGGTATTGAACAGGTTTGCACCAATAAGATTAGCATTGGTTAAGTCTGCATTACTGAGATTGACGTGGCGTAGCAGAGCATAACTCAAATTAGTATTACTTAAATTAGCACCGCTCAAATTGGTACGGCTGAGATTTGCGCCGTTAAGATGGGCAGTGCTCAAATCCGCATCACTTAGATTAGCACCGTTGAGATTGGCTCCCTCAAGATTGGCATCTTGCAAATCAGTATTACACAAGTCCGCATCACTCAGATTAGCCTTGCTCAAATCAGCCTTACTCAAGCAGGTATGTTGGAGTTGAGCTTTCCTAAGATCTGCGTGATGTAAATTAGCTTCCCTTAGATTAGCTCTATTAAGACTAGCATTTTTAAGATTGGCGTTGCTGAGGTCAGCCTGTTGTAAATTGGTATGGTTTAGTTGAGCTGCGATTAAACTAGCACCATGAAAATTCACCTGCTGTAACTGAGCACGGCGTAGATCTGCATCCCAAAGACTAGCACCGCTTAAATCCGCATTGTGCAAGTGAGCTACTGTTAATTTTGTACCATTAAGTATGGCTTTACTCAAGTTAGCTTTTTTGAGTTTTGCAAGACTCAAATTAGCATCGCTTAAGTTAGCACAGCTTAGGTTAGCACCCCGTAAATCAGCATCACTAAAGTTACTACCCCGTATATCAGTACCGCTGAGGTCAGCATCCTGCAAGTCAACACCTTTTAGCTGAGGAAAGATGCGGTAGCTATCGAGATCAATGACTTTTTGATTCTCTGGTTCAGCGTCTTTTACTTTGACTAAACTATACTGAACATTTTCAGTATGAACAGCAAATACGATGTTAAAAACTTCCAAAAAATTAATAAACCACTTACATTCTTGCTCCGGATAGTTTTCGTAATAGCGAATTAATTGAGCAAGACAAGCATCTAAATGGTTACGAACATATTTACAGATCAGAATTATTTTGAGTAGGGGTATTACGAGGTCTAGAGGATTATTCTGATTGACAATTTGTATAAATAATTGGGAAGGTTCTTGATTGTCTTCAGTAAGCAAAAATTCAATAACCCTTCTACAAGTTCGGATCAATAAATCAACACTTAACCTATCTTCATCGTAAGATTCATAGAGCTTGTCTAACTTTTGAGACAAATTACTATTAAATATTTCTAATGTACTTTCACTTCTAATCGACAAATTCAAATATTTTTGTAAATTTTCTTTGAAATTATGAAAATTTATATTTTTTGTTTGCTGTATAAATATATTGGCATAGTTAGTGTAACTAAATAAAAGATTTGTTGCAACAGTTTCTTTGATTAAATTAATTAGCCCATCTTCTTCTATACTGGTTGGATTAATACATTTCCCTTTAGTATGTGGTTGTTCCAAACCGTTAGAGTCACAACGGACTGTATACATAGCTAAATCAAAGTTGAACTTCTCTTTGAGTTTTTGGGCTGTCTTTTTAGCTAGTTCTCGCTGTTCTATGGGATTACTGGTGTTAAGGTATTGAGGAACCAATAAATAAGAGGTGTAACGATGGCTCCAAAAACCTTGATTGCGAGTGTTGTAGGGAGCGGCAAATAGTTTAATTTCTTGGTAGTCTTCACTATTGATAAATCTTTTGAGCCAACTTTTCAGGCAAGTTGCATCTGTAAGTCGGTTAGAGCGATGATTGCTCGACTCCCCCAGGATTTGAATCAGCCTTTGTATGGCTTGATAGTTTCTCTTGGAAGACCAGTTGTTAATCAGTATATAGCAACTTCTTTTGATGGTGTTAACAAAAATTTGTTCATTATTATTAACAATAATTTGACCTAGAGCCTGGACTGTATTTATATTGATCCCTTCTTCTCCGTCAATAAATAAAGCCTTGAATTCTAACAACACTGTTTCTGAGGGGGATTGATTCACAGTTTTTATAAAAAACTCATAAACCAATTCCTGAGCTTGCTGAATAGCTATAGGGTCTAGTCTATTTCTCTGATGCTCAGAACTAGATAGAGAATTGTTTAGCAAAATACGCCCAGCCATAACAGGCAACAAAGATAGCTTTTCTAACTATAATATCAAGATTCGGAAGAAATAATTAAAAAGAGGTTTACTACTCTTTTTAAGAAGGCGACAAAGCCTGAAAGGATTACTACTCTCTCAAGAAGTGCTGTGGGAGAGAAGTCTGCTATGTTTGCGTGCAGCTTAAGGGTAAGAGTATTTTGGCAAAAGTGGTATGATCCTAAAGAATTAGAGCTTATCTGAGAATTATTGAAGCTTAGGAGAAAAAGCGGATTAAATCTGGCTAGTTGCATCCTGGGTGTTATTGATCTAGCTAAGGAGTGCTCAACCTACTGACCAAAAGCAAGTTACAACCTTTGCCTTCTTGCCCTGGCTCTCCTCAATCAAATAGTTCCTTATTGGTTACTATCTTAACTTTTAAGACTAGCCAGAGTTGTGATTTTCGGGCATGATTGTTAGTTGATTGACCTGTAAGTATTAGCAGTCAGGTCTTAACAATCTATCTCTTGATTCAAAAAATCACATCAACCTTTAGGTATAGAAAATTTTAAGGTTTTACTCAAAAGTTAGTTGATCATAACCACAATCGAGCAGAAGTATCTTTTGTTACTGAAAGGATATTTTATCGGATGATTAAGAAGTGTAACGTAATGTAAAAAATGACTCGAAGTTTATCTAAATATCTTTAGATTTTAATCTTAAAACATGTGCTAATTAGATCGGCAATATTAAAATTAACTGGTGAAGGTCTTCATTTGTCATTGGTCATTTGTAAGGGTTTGAACTGTATTTACGTTTTGTAACATAGTTGCTGTTTATTTCCACCTACCTACTTAGCATTACTCGCCATTGTCTTTCTTCTGCTGTAGTGTTTGTTGTTGCTCATCCCTAGAGCGCGATCGCATAGTATATTGTCCGTGGATATTAACGGAGTAGGGCACTAAGTAGCTGATCAATCCGGATATCCATCGCTGGCTGGTCATCTTACCTTGTACCAATGCTGAGCCATGATTAATGGTAAACAGTATCGAACCAACAACTACAGATACCTTAAGTGCCGTTGGCCTCAGCTTTTCGTCGAACAAAGCAGTAGCAAATTTTTTGAGAGGCGAGTTCATAGTTAGAGTATGGGTAGATGGGGAGATGGGGGAGTTGGGGGAGACAAGGAAGACAAGGAAGACAAGGAAGACAAGGAAGACAAGGAAGACAAGGAAGACAAGGAAGACAAGGAAGACAAGGAAGACAAGGAAGACAAGGAAGACAAGGAAGACAAGGAAGACAAGGAA
>JAAHFP010000092.1 GCA_010672925.1 Symploca sp. SIO1C2
TAATCGAGTTACTTCCTTTGAAAGCTAGGAGTGGATAGACAACTCCAAATTCATATCCTTGAGCCCACAAACCCCTCCACAATTCCCACTTTTGATAACCTCATTTCCAAATGGGCGAACCGTGAGTAATAAGTAATAAGTAATAAGCATTAGAGATGCGGTGTGCCAAAAAGAAGAGAAGAAACAAGTCAGCTTCCCTTATAACCTTCTGCCTTCTGCCCTCTGCCTTCTGCCTTTTTTCTTAAGAGTAACACCTAATACCTAACACCTATCTTCATGAGTTTATCGAAAAAACTATCTAACTCTTCCCTACCTTGGTTTAGCATTGGCATTGCTACTATTTTTTGCTTCTCTCTTGTCCTGCACTTTTGGGGACTGGGTAGATTTAATGATCTAATATTCGACGAAGTTTATTATGCTAAATTCTCTAACAATTACTTGATTGGTAAGCAATTTTTCAATGCTCATCCCCCTCTAAGTCAGTATATCATTGCCATTGGCATGTGGCTTGGTTCTCACTTGCCTTTTGGACAGGATACAGTCAATGGTTTAACTGGTTCACTACGTTCTACCTGGAGTTACCGCTGGTTTAATGCTATCACTGGCTCATTTATTCCCCTAGTAGTGGCAGCAGTTGCTTATCAACTCAATCATCGTCGCAGTTATGCCTTAATCGCTGCTTTGTTTGCTGCGGCAGATGGTCTATTTCTGGTAGAGTCCCGATATGCCCTAAATAATGTTTATCTAGTTATTTTAGGACTACTAGGTCAATTGTTTTTCTTGCTAGCCCTGAATCAAAAGGCAGGTAAACGTTGGCTGATGCTGATATTATCTGGAGTCTTCTTAGGTGCTTCCGCCACCATTAAATGGAATGGCTTGTGGTTTCTGCTGGGTATATATTTATTATGGGGAACTGCTTGGGTATTGCGATCGCTTAGAACACGAGTAGCCTCTGCCTCTCAACCTGGAAATCCTTATGCCTCCACTCGTCCCCAACTGAGTAAACCTCTGCTGATACCATCTCCTGAGGAACAGCGACAAAGGCAATTACCCTCATCCCGACACAGCAATCCTCTAGCAAATTTAACCCAGATCAAGTTATTCCACATTGTCGTCAGCTTCGCAATTATCCCCTTTCTCACCTACAGACTTCTCTGGATTCCTCACCTAATAATGAATCCCACTCCCGGATTTTGGGAAGCACAAGTCAAAATTTTGTCCTTTCATGAAAATATTACCAGTGGTACTGATGTCCATCCTTACTGTTCCAAATGGTACACTTGGCCTTGGATGTGGCGTCCCGTTGCCTATTTCTACGACACTGCCCTTAATACTTCTGAACCAGTACCATTAAACCCTCCTTTACCCAGAGGTATGGGACAAGTGGTTTATGATGTCCATGCCATGGGTAATCCCTGTTTGTGGTGGCTATCGACAGCGGCAATTATCTTACTCTTATTAGTATTAGTGCAACGCTTGTTGGAAGGAGTCGGTTGGAAAATGCCCCTTACTCCCTACACAGGAATTGCTTTGTACCTCTTCCTTAACTGGTTAGCAAATTTATTACCTTGGGTAAGAGTCAGTCGCTGCACTTTTCTCTATCACTATATGGGAGCATCAGTATTTTCTGGGTTAGCTCTAGCTTGGTTAGTAGATTGTTGGTTATCGAGTAAACTACCTCAGCACAAAAGTGCTGGTGCGACGGTAATTGTGATGGTTTTGTTGGCTTTTGTGTTTTGGCTACCTATCTACTTAGGTTTACCTTTGTCCCCTGAAACTTATCAATTGCGGATGTGGTTTCGTTCTTGGATATAATTGGAATAATGGAGAATTGAGAATGGAGAATTGGGAATTGATAATCATTGAAAAATTATTATGATTAATCTTCATCCACTTCAAAATATATTCTTTGTTTACTCTACAATTTCATTATTTTGATAGGTTTTAATATCAGCTACAATATCATCCATTCGTAGGGTGTGTTAGCGCAGCGTAACGCACCGAATTAAGCCAAACGCCGATAGAAGAGATGCTTCCCTAAAAACCTTCTTCCCTACTGCCTTCAAAGCACCAGCTGGTTGAAAATTTCCCAATTCAAGACATCCTGTAACAATGCTTGGTAACCAGCTACATTAGGATGAAGACCATCTTGAGACAAATTCTGAGACCACCAATCTTGACCACGAGATATCCACAGATCAAAAATATCTAAGTAGGGAATTTGTCGCCTGAGACAAGCAAGACGGGTTGCTTCTTTGTAGTGGTATTGGTCAGTATGGTTGTAGTACAAACAATTGAGAAATGGCATCTTTGACTCATCTACTGGTACCATACCGACAAAAAACACTGGACATAATCCCTGTGCTTGGTCTAGTAGATTAGCTAATTCCCATTGAAAAGTATCAAAATCATTAAAATTACGACCATCGGGACGTCCTAGACGTGCCGTATCATTAACACCAACAGACAGAATCATCGCATCCGGTACGCGATTTTTGAGTTCCCCGCGACTGCGAAACTCCTGTTCTAAACGCTCTTGTACTTGCCTGACTCCATCACCTCGAACCCCTAAGTTATAAATAACATGACCTGGACTATCCGGCGACATCCACCGTCGTCGCAGTCGTTCTACCCAACCCCCTCCTTCAGGGTCACCAAATCCGTAAATGAGGCTATCTCCTAAAACTACTAGTCTGAGAGATGGTCGATGAATCGACTGAACACGAGGTGTCGCAAGAGTTTGCATAGACAAAAGTACTTGATTGCTTAATTGTTTACAACTCTACACATTTATTGGGCTTTGGACAATATCACCCTATTCCCCATACCTGCTATATATTTAGGCTACTAATCTTTTTCACCAGACGCCAATAGAGGAAGTCGTTCTTGAATTGGGCTGAACTCTGGGCTTAATGTTAAACTAGGTGAAGTATTTAGACCAATAGCTACTGAAATCAACCTCAAAGCTAGTGGCTAACTATGTACCGCGTTAGTTTCGATTAATAATAAAGACTTATGCTGCACAAGCATTCCCCTTTCGACTCCAACCAGATTCTGCAACGCTCAGAAGAATTAGTAAGTGCAGCATCCAATCGCTACCGGATTACAGTACAAGTAGCACATCGTGCCAAGCGCCGTCGCTATGAAGATTTTGAAAATGTTGATGATCCCATGATGAAGCCGGTGTTACGGGCAATCATCGAAATGTCTGATGAAATGACGCAACCGGAAATTATTGGGGATTAGACTACTTACTTGGTTAATTGAGGGAGAAACACTAGACGCACCAGAAACAGCGGACAGGGAGAGGGGCATAGCATGAGCAAAAATAGACGAAAAATCAAGGCTATTTGGCTTAATGTAAGTATATTTTTTGCTGTTGTTACTAGTTTATGCTGGTTTCATTGGTCAATAGATGTCAGTGAAGTGGGAACCATTAAGGTAGTGGGCTTACCCCCTGCCACAGCTCAACCCGTTAGGTTCAAACTAGAAGATATTTGGCGGAAAGTCTATGAAAGCTTACCCTCTTTCCCACTGGAAAACCAGTATATCAATAGCACAACCGGTGAGGTGGATACAGATAACAATCTGGTGAGTCGCCTGGTGGAATATCACATTGGACGAAAAAGCCGTTCCCCCTATTACCGTTTTGACTGGAAGCTGACTCTGGCTGACTATCTGGGGGTAAACGAGAAACTCCCAGAAATAGATTACCCCGGAAATAATACTTTAGAGGAAAATCCGAGAGAGAGCGATCGCGCAGCAATCGAACAGCTGAATCGTGCTCAACGGGATGCTTTAATAGAGGCTTTAATTAGCGCCTTCAACCCCAATCGTTCCCCAGTAACAACACCAGCACCTACACCAACTGCCTCACCATCTCCAACACCAACTCCCAAACCTAGAGTCATACCAGCTTTACCACAACCGGGAGATTCTCGCTTATTGCGGCCTTGAAGTAATGAGTAATGAGCGTCTGACGATGCAGGGAATGGGGAATGGGGAATAGGATAAAATTCCACATCGAAAAAGAAGATAAGAAACAAGTCAGCTTACCTTGGCTCCTCTTGTTCCCCTCCCTGGAGGGGTTAGGGGTGGGTTTCTGCCTCCTGCCTTGTTATGTAACTAATCCACCGAATTTGATATAAATGGAACGTTTGCTCAAAAATGGCCCCGGCTGGCGTCTGGGTTGGGACTCCCAAGCAAAGAACTATCAAGGTTTAGTTGGTGGTGATGATTGGGCAATTGAGCTAACAGAGGCAGAATTAGATGACTTTTGCCGCTTGTTGGCACAGCTTGCTCAGACAATGAGCCAGATGGCGAGGGAGTTGATGGATGAGGAAAAAATTACTTGTGAAGCGGAAAGCAATTTGCTGTGGATGGAAGTAGAAGGCTATCCTGACTCTTATACCCTGCGTTTAATCCTGAATACGGGACGCCGTTGTGAGGGTAGTTGGCTTGCTTCAGCAGTTCCCAGCTTAGTTCAAGCAGCTCAATCACTAAAAGTATTTTAGATAGTTGTTTGTCTGCTCAATATTGTGATATTCTAGTTAAATACCGGGGCGTAGCGCAGCTTGGTAGCGCACCACTTTGGGGTAGTGGGGGTCGTGGGTTCAAATCCCGCCGCTCCGATTCTTTCAAAACCCTTGAAATGCTGTCTTAGCAAGCATTTCAAGGGTTTCATTTTTTTCAGAGCTTCAATGAGATAAACTCTAATTAAAATAGCAGCTAAAAGTAAGTGTCTCCCAGAGACAAGTATCGGTTGAGTTAGCTGCTCATTGTCCATTTGTCAATGAAATTAGTCAGATTGCACAGCGACTCTCCACTGGAGCCCAACTAATTTTATCTTAAAGCCAAGACCTGATAGGATTCTTGCGTCTAAACAAGGATTTGAGTCGCTGTTTAAGGATTTTTACTAAATTATTTAACACGACCACAAACTAGATTTAAATTGCTGCTTTTCTGAGGCTTGTTTTTTGCCTCATGAATAATGCAGGCTAGAGCAATTGCTACTCCATAACGAGTATTGAAAAAGGAGACAACATTAACGAAGTCTTGATCAGCCTTATCGCAAGGCTAATTTATGTTCACCAGAAAATATCCACAACCCAATATTTTCTATTGGGTGATTTTTGCAAGATGTAGGAGACTTCATGGGATATGATTTTTATCTGACGACAATGAAACAGTCCTGTCAGCATAGGGGATGTGTGTAACTACCCTTAAGAATGTTGACTCCCTCAATATGAATACTAATCTCTCCCATCGAAATCATAAATTGAACAGTGAATCAGTAATTATGTAGGTATAATTCAACCTTAGAAATACAATTACTATAAGTTAATAAATTTGTTTGTATTTCATCAGTAGATACAAGTATTCCTTTTTGGTTAAATAGATTCACTAATAAACTAGATGAGCTTAACCTGTAGTTGAAGATGTTTCTTAAGAGATCCTGAAGAGTGTCTTGTATACCCAATTGAATAAGAGAAACAATATATTTCCCTATTCCCTATTTCTTTTTGTCTAGTTTATCGAGAGTATTGACTCCCTTGATATCAATACTAATCTATCTAACTTGTGGGAGGTATTTAGTTTCAATGATTTAATTTCAGTCAATCAAGCTACTATGGTTTGGTAGCAAAATTTGTACTGTTATCGCCAACATTCGCTCAAGAGACAAGTAGTAAATTACTGTAGGTTGCAAAAGTACTACCATGAGATTACCTGATGGACCGAAAACTCCCCGGCTTTGGCAACAAATTCAATGGATTACCGATCCAATCAGTTATATGGAAACCAATGCAAAAAAATATGGAGATATTTTTACTGTAGGAGCTGGTTTCGGAGGTGAAACAATACTGTTTGTTAGCAATCCCAAAATTATACAGACAATTTTTGCAAATCCTAAACTGTTTGCTGCTCCTGGGTATTTAAATAAAATTCTTCAACCTTTAGTAGGTGAAAATTCACTATTTCTTTTGGAGGAACCTAAGCATCAAGATCGGCGTAAGTTATTGTATCCTCCATTTCACAGCAAAAGAATGCAAGCTTATGGTCAGCTTATCTGTGAAATCACCAAAAATGTGACAACTAAATTAAGTTTTAATACTCCTTTATCGATGCGGAAGACAATGGGAAAGATTACCCTGCGAGTCATTTTGCAGGTTGTTTTTGGGTTACATCGAGGTGCACGTTATACTCAACTCGAAGAACTCCTATCAGCACGAATTAATGCAGTTAGCTCTCCTTTGAGTTCTATTTTGAATTTTTTCCCATTTTTGGCAAAAGATTATGGTTCTTGGAGTCCAGGATATCGAATTAAACTTCAACAGCAACAAATTGATGATCTCCTCTATGCAGAAATTAGTGATCGCCGTGCAGAAGGAGAAAGCGATCGCACTGATATTCTCAGCTTATTGTTGTCTGCCCGTTATGAAAATGGTGAGAGAATGAGTGATGAAGAACTGCACGATGAGTTGATGACTTTGCTATTTGCTGGTCATGAAACTACTGCAACTGCTTTGGCTTGGGCTTTTTATTGGATTCACTATCTACCGGAAGTCAAACAAAAATTATTAGAAGAAATAGATAGTCTCGGTGAAAATCCAGATCCAATGAGCTTGGTTAAACTCCCTTATTTAACTGCTGTTTGCCAAGAAACATTGCGAATTTATCCAGGAGTACATTTAACTCTTCCACGTATAGTACAAAAAAACGTAGAAATTGATGGCAAGCAGTTAGAAAATGAAATAAATATTTTCGGATGTATTTATCTCTTACATCAGCGAGAAGATTTATACCCACAGCCAAAACAGTTTAAGCCGGAGCGTTTTCTAGAATGTCAATTTTCACCTTATGAATATATGCCATTTGGGAGCGGAATTCGTCGGTGTATTGGAGCTGTGTTGGCTGAGTTTGAAATGAAGTTAGTAGTTACCACAATGCTCAAGAAGTATCAACTAGAATTAGCGGATAGTTACCCAGTGAAACCCCAGCGTCGAGGGACATTTGTTGGCCCTAGTAGTGGAGTAAAAATGATTGTGAAGGCCGATCGCACTGAGGCTTTAGAAAAAGCACAAGGGTTATAAGAGATGAAAAAACCATTATTTATTGTTGGAACAGGGCGATGCGGTTCAACCCTCTTATCAAACATGGTGAGACAGCACCCTACCTGTCTGAGTATATCTGAATTCTTTGCAGCAGCTTCCGATCTGGGCTTTCGACTCGATCCGATTTTCTCACTAACTCCCATATCCGGCGAAGAATTTTGGGGATTAATTGCAACCCATTGTCCTAGACAGGATTTTATGTTACGTGATGGTTGGGTGTCACCTCAAGTCCTCTATCCAATCGATGGAAGTTGTCGTTATAACAAAAATACAGGACTTGCCCCAATACTATTCATCATGTTGCCTCATCTAACTGAGGAACCTGATGCTTTATTTGATGAACTCCACGCCTGGGTGTTTCAACGTCCTACTGTTTCAGCGATAGAACAGACTCAGGCGATGTTCCAATACTTAGCGGATCGCTTCGGCAAAACTCACTGGGTTGAGCGTTCTGGGTTAACCATTGTTAGAGTTAAACAATTGCTAGAAAGCTTTCCAGAAGCGAGATTTTTACACTTGGTGCGCGATGGACGTAACTGTGCTATTTCCATGAAGCACCATCCCACTTTTCGCATGATGTACATCTGGAATCAGCAAATACAATTGCTTGGTATAGATCCCTTTGAAATTGATAATCGTACAGACATAGGCAATCTCCCTGACGAATTGCGTTGCCTACTTCCAGAAAATTTGACTCCTGAAGCATTTTGGAATTACAAAATCTCACCAAGTGTATTTGGTCATTTCTGGTCTGAGGCAATCAAGTTAGGTGTCAGTGTTTTGGGTCAATTCCCTGAAGAAAGAGTTCTAACTCTCTACTATGAAGACTTTCTCGCCAACCCAGTTCCACAGGTAACAGCCTTAGCAGAATTTTTAGATGATACGGCTTTATCCACACCAGAAGTGGAACAGTGGATTCAGCAGAGTGCTGCAATGGTTAGTAAACCGCAATCGCCACAATGGGAAAATTTACCTCCCCAAGAAAGGGAGGAACTACATCAAGCTTGTCTTTCTGGCTTCGAGGTTCTGCAAGCCTATATTTAAAATTCAGTATAACTTGTCTAATGAAACAACAAATTTTGGCGGACAATAACACTTATGAAATAGGAATTCAGGCTTATATTTATGCCTATCCGATGATACTGATGGAGATAACTCGAAGGTTGTTAACCAATGTTGAAGCATCCACAGATGAATTAGTCCCCATGAATCAGTTTGGACATAGGCGACACTTTCCAAATCAAACTTCTAAGGCAGTTGTACGTCCTAATGCTGATACGCTTTATTCTGTTGCTTGGTTTGATGTCTCGCAAGAGCCACTGGTACTATCAGTCTCCGATACCAATGGTCGGTATTATATGCTGCAAATAATTGATATGTGGACTGATACATTTGCTGTGCCAGGTAGTCGTACTTTAATTACAAAAGCAGTTAATTATGCAATTATTAGCCCAAAATGGCAAGGCAAATTACCTGATGGCTTTGAACCAATCTATTCTCCTACCACAGTCGGATGTATCAACGGGCGCACTCAGACTAATAGCGTAGCAGACTATGAAAATGTTCATCAAATCCAGGATGGATACAAAGTTACACCACTGAGTCAATGGGGTAAATCTTATACACCACCGACTAAAGTAGCAGTCAATCCAGCATGGGATATGAAAACGCCTGCTCGTGTTCAGATTGCTAACATGAGTGCGGGGTCATATTTTGAGTTGTTCGCTACTTTACTTAAAGACAACCCTCCCCATCAGATTGACTGGAATATTGTTAAACAGCTTGAGCAAATAGGCATTGTACCTGGTCAAGATTTTGAGTTCTCAAAATTGGATTCAACAGCTCGGCAAATGTTAGAAAAAGCATTGGTTGATTCCCCAAAAATAATTGCGAATCAAGGTGAACGTTTTGGTGAAAACATTAACGGTTGGCAAATAGCTCGTGAAGGCATGGGTAGCTACGGTATATCATATCTCCGCAGAGCCTATGTTGCTCTCATCGGTCTGGGTGCTACTGTGCCGGAGGACATTATTTATCCGATTTCAGTGATTGATGGCGATGGCAATCCCTACCACGGCAGTCATCGTTATGTGCTGCACTTTGATCGAGATCGGTTACCCCCAGTCAATGCTTTCTGGTCTCTGACAATGTATGACTCGAGTGGATATTTTATTGAGAATCCCCTCAATCGTTACTGCATTGGCGATCGCGATCCACTAAAGTTCAACAGCGATGGCTCTCTTGATATCTATATTCAACATGATTCGACTGGTAAAACTCAAGAATCTAATTGGCTTCCTGCACCCGCTGATGAGTTCAATTTAACAATTCGATTGTATTGGCCAAAAACAGAGATTCTCTCTGGTGAATGGAATCCACCCCCTGTCAAACGGGTCAAGTAAACAGCAGGAATTATTGCACTTAATTTAACCCGATTATAAAATCTCTAGCAAAGGAATGAAAAAGCCATTATTTATTGTGGGTACAGGACGATGCGGTTCGACCCTGTTATCAAACATGGTGAGACAACATCCAACCTGCCTGAGTATATCTGAATTCTTGTCGGCAGTTGCCGATTTTGGCTTTCGGCTCGAACAGATTTTATCGCCAACTCCCATAGACGGAGAAGAATTTTGGGGTTTCCTCTCAACCTGTTATCCCAGACAGACTTTGCTGTTACGAGATGGCTTAGTGCCAAAAGAATTCCTCTATCCCCTTGATGGAAGCTGTCGCTACAAAAGTGATACAGGGGTTCCCCCAATACTAATCGTAATGCTACCTCATCTGACCGACGAGCCCGATAACTTATTTGATGAACTCCACACCTGGGTGCTTCAACGCCCTCTGGCTTCTGCGGTAGAACAGACTCGGGCGATGTTCCAATATTTAGCTGATCGTTTGGGCAAAACCCATTGGATCGAGCGATCTGGGGGCAGCATTTATATAGTTGAGCAACTGGCAGAAAGTTTTCCAGAAGCCAAATTTTTACACTTGGTGCGCGATGGACGAAACTGTGCTATCTCCATGACCAAACAGACTATTTTTCGTATGAAGTTGATCTGGAATCAGCAAATACAACTGCTGAGTGTAGATCCATTTGAAAGCAGCGATCACACGGGCATAGCCAACCTCCCTGAAGAATTGCGTCGCCTACTCCCGGAAAATTTGACGGCAGAAGCATTTTGGGATTACAAAATCTCACCAAGTGTATTTGGTCATTTCTGGTCTGAGGCAATTCAGTTAGGCGTCAATGCTCTGCGCGAACTCCCTCAAGAAAGGGTTCTAACCCTATACTATGAAGACTTTCTCGCCAACCCAATCTCACAGGTAACAGCCTTAGCAGAATTTTTAGATGAAGAGGTTTTATCGACATCAGAAGTAGAAAAGTGGATTCAGCAGAGTACTGCAATCGTCGGTAAGCCGAAATCGCCACAATGGGAAAATTTACCTTCCCAAGAAAGGGAGGAGCTACATCAAGCTTGTATTCCTGGTTTCGAGGTTCTACAAGCCTATATTTAATTAAGATCAGGTCTTGCGAGTTAATGGTATCTGTATTCCGCTCGAATGGAATAAAAATTAATAATAAATATAAAAAACTGTTCAAACTAGTGTCAATAGCATGATGCAAACAAAGTCTCTTTTAGGTTCAACTAAAAGGCGAAAAATCACCATAGAGAATGATTACTTGAAAAAAATACAACAGCGTTTTGCCTTTGCGACTATTTTAATTCCTGTAATCGGTTCAGTTGTTGCCATTGGATTACTGAGTCGCTCACCTATTAGTGCAGTGGAAATAGGGCTTTTGGTCAGTATGTACAGCTTAACAATGGTGGGACTTATTGTCGGTTTCCACCGATACTTCTCACACAATGCCTTCAGAACTCATATTACTATCCGAATCGCCCTTGCTGTACTTGGTTGTATGGCAGCGCAAGGCCCTGTTATCCAATGGGTTAGCAACCATAGACGCCATCATCAACTTAGTGATCAACCAGGAGATACCCATTCTCCTCATATTTATAAAGGACAAAAATTTGCTCAAATTCGGGGATTCTGGTATGCCCATATTGGTTGGATGCTCAAGGGAGAAATTATCAATTCTGCTCTTTTTGCCAAAGATTTACTGCAAGACCGTACTATTACCAAAATCAACCAACTATACTTCACTTGGGTAATAATCGGTCTTGCCATTCCTACTGTTTTGGGCGGAATTATAACAGCAAGTTGGATTGGTGCTGGGCAAGGATTCCTCTGGGGAGGACTTATGCGAATTTTCTTAGCACATCATGCGATTTGGTGTGTTAACTCCATTAATCACCTCTACGGTAGTCGTCCATTTAGTACTGGCGATCGCAGTACCAACAATATCTGGTTCGCTATTCCCACATTTGGGGGCTCTTGGCATCACAATCACCATGCTTTTCCCCATTCAGCTAAATGTGGTTTGCAATGGTGGCAAATTGATCTAGGTTACTGGGTTATTCGGGTTCTAGAAATGCTTGGCTTGGCTTGGGATGTCAAGACACCTACACCAGAAATGATCAAAGCCAAAAAAGCTACTTAGACAATCAGGGTAAAAACATGTCAAAGTCCCCCAGAATTGGGGGATTTAGGGGGCAAATGAATATTTTGCGTCTTAACCGGATTTGGTATCAACTGAACGTCAGATATATCCGATGGAGTAAAAGTTAATGCAATTGGAAAGTACAACAAACCTGCTTAAAGATTTGAAGAAAAAAAAGAAGATAACTATAGCCAATGACCAGCTAGCGGCTTTGCAGTTAAAGCGAGTTTTGGCCTTTAACCTAATTCCCTTAATTGCCTTTATAGTAGGGATTATTTATCTCTGGTTGGGGTGGGTTAACACCATAGATATTGTCCTTTTGGTTACCATGTATTTTTTGACGGTGGTAATGGGAATTACCGTAGGCTATCACAGACTCTTATCCCATAAAGCTTTTCAGACTAATACCACTATAAGGGCTATGTTCGCAATTCTGGGGTCTATAGCTGGGCAGGGACCGCCCATATATTGGGTAGCCAACCATCGACGCCACCATGAGTTTTGTGACAAACCGGGAGATCCTCATTCACCTCACGCCAATGCCACTGGGGAACTAAGGGGGTTTGCTGGTTTGTGGCATGCCCATTTTGGCTGGCTATTTGATGGGGAGATCACCAATTCTTTAGTCTTTGCCAAAGATTTGATTCGAGACCCGCTCATTAACTATATCAATCGCTGGTACATAGTTTGGTTAATTCTGAGTTTAATTATTCCGGGTATTATCGAAGGAGTTTTGACCAGGACTTGGACAGGATTGATATCCGGATTTTTATGGGGAGGTTTGATCAGACTTTTCTTTTCCATCCAAAGCGGATATATCATTAATTCCATGACTCATTCTTTTGGAACTCATCCCTTTGATAGTGGCGACTGTAGTACCAACAATATCTGGCTGTCAATACCAACCGGTGGAGACGCTTGGCATAATAACCACCATGCGTTTCCGAAATCGGCAAAGTTTGGTTTGAAATGGTGGCAAATTGACCTAGGTTACTGGGCTATCCTCAGCCTTGAATTGGTGGGTTTAGTCTGGAATGTTAAGGTTACTACACCAGAAATGATGGAAGCGAAAAAAGTAGCTTAAAAGATTTCCCAATAAACTAAATACCGTACCTCATGCCGTTGATGTGGTAAGTCGGTCATATATATCCTTGGAGTAAAAATTAATGCAATTAGATAATGCAACAGACCTGCTTGCAGATTTAAAGAAAAAAAAGAAGATAACCATAGCTAATGAGCAGCTAGCAGCTTTGCAGTTGAAGCGAGTCTTAGCCTTTAACCTCATTCCTTTACTCGGATTTATCGTAGGGATTGTTTACTTCTATTTGGGATGGGTAAGTACCACAGATATGATGCTTTTGGTTAGCATTTATCTTCTGGGAACAATCGGGATTACCGTAGGCTATCACAGACAACTGTCCCATAAAGCTTTTCAAACTTATACCCCACTCCGGGTTATTTTTGTCATGTTAGGATGTCTTGCTGGGCAAGGACCGCCTATATATTGGGTAGCCAACCATCGACGCCACCATGAGTATTCTGACAGACCTGGAGATCCTCATTCCCCTAATGCCAATGCCACTGGGCAGCTAAGTGGATTTGCTGGTTTGTGGCATGCCCATATCGGTTGGTTATTTGATGGGGAGATTACCAACTCTTTGGTCTTTGCTAAAGATTTGATTCGAGACCCAATTATTAACTATATTAATCGCTGGTACATGGTTTGGTTAATTCTGAGTTTAATGATTCCGGGTATTATTGAAGGAGCTTTAACTAGGTCATGGACAGGGTTTATATCTGGATGCTTATGGGGAGGTTTGATCAGATTTTTCTTCTCTCTCCACAGCAGTTATATGATTAATTCAATTAACCACTATTTGGGAACTCATCCCTTTGATAGTGGCGACCACAGTACCAACAATATATGGTTGTCTTTAGTTACAGGTGGTGATGCTTGGCATAATAACCATCATGCTTTTCCTAACTCGGCAAAACTAGGTTTGAAATGGTGGCAAATTGACTTAGGTTACTGGGTAATACGCAGTCTTGAATTAGTGGGTTTGGCCTGGAATGTTAAGGTTCCTACACCGGAAATGATCGAAGCGAAAAAAGTAGCTTAATTAAGTTTTGTTTAATTTTTAGTAAAAAACTAGAGAAGGTTACATAATGGATATCAAAACTAATGTAGAGATTCAAGATTGGTTAGTTTCTTATATCTCTGATCTACTAGAAATTAATCCGGATGAAGTTGATGTGAAAACTCCCTTTGATCGCTATGGTCTTGATTCCTCATCAGTAGTGGGTTTAACTGCTGAGTTGGGAGATTGGTTGGGAAAGGATCTGAACCCGAAATTAATGTATGATTATCCAACCATTGAAGTTCTAGTAGATAACTTAGTTCAAACCATTTAATAAACCATTCTCCCTAACACCTAGCACCTAATACCTAACACCTGCGCGAAGCGCTATACCTCCCCTGAGTCTTTATTCCGGCGAACCGTAGTACCATGTCTTTCCGCATTGGATCTATAAGTAATCTGAAAACTTACTATTTCTTGCGCCAGACTAGCATGTGTGATTTTCCTGCAATCGGAGGAGTACTTAGGGTCAGGGTCAATCTATCTTCCGAAAACTCGAAATGACGTAATTGCAAACTCCCTACCCAGTTAGGAAACAAAGCACAGTCTAGGGAGTGCGTAATGGTCAGGTTTTCTTCTTGGATAGTGTACCTGCCGCAATAGGCCAAATAACCCTTGTAAGCCCCCTTGATCTCTTCAACAGTTCCACCGGAGGGATCATCGGTAGAGAACTTTGGACGATTGCGACGCATGAGGTTAACTGACATATTACCCTCCCCGTCATACATGAGCCATCCTGTTGCATCTTCACCGAATGGATATATCGTCTTGCCCTCTGCTGTTTGTGCTTCCCAAGACATGAGTATCCATGTTCCAACAAAAAGGTTCCCAAACTCCATCTGATTTTCCTTGTTCCTGATTATCGGGCAATAGTATTAGCCCTTTTAGTCTACTAGTTTCGCTCCTCTTGATTCAAAACTGATGTTGTACTTTTTGCCCATTGTATTCATCAAATTTCCAGATAAACTCGACAACAGATCCTATGAAATTTAATCCTTTAGCGGACGACTTTCAGACCAATCCTTATCCTATCTATGATCATCTCCGCTCTTCCCAACCGATTTGTCATAGTGTGATTGGTGGAGATTGGGTATTAACTCGCTATGAGGATGTGAAGAGCATTTTGAAAGATCGTCGTGTTGTCACTGTTAACAAGGGCAAATTGATCGAGGAAAAGGCAAAGTATCTGAAAAACCGAGGTCAAAATATTCAAGCACTTGCAGATACCACCAATAAATTTTTGTTTTACCTGAATCCCCCTGACCATAATCGATTACGTTCTTTAGTCGGTCAAGTATTTTCCCCGGTAAAGATTAAAGAGATGCGTCCCAAAATTGAAACAATTTTCAATGAATGTTTGGACAAGGCTCTAAGTAAAGGAGAGATTGACATTATTGAGGATATTGCTCAACCCATTCCTGTAAGAATGATTGGGATGATCCTAGGAATTCCCCCCAATGATATCAAAAAATCATTTAATCACTGGACTCGCACTTTATCTCGTATTATCGATCCTTTAATACCCCTTGCAGAATATGAAACCCTGAACCAGGTGGCATTAGAAGCTCAACAATACTTCCACGAGCTAATTTTTCAACGAGAAAAAGACCCACAACAGGATCTAATTAGCCATTTGATTACAGCTAGAGATGAAAGTGGTAAGCTTAATGAACAAGAAGTGTTATCGATGTGCATTATGTTATTTGTAACAGCACAAGATACGACAGTTAATACCATCGGTAATGGCATGTTAGCCTTGTTGCAGCACCCAGATCAGATGGATAAACTGAAACAAGAACCAGAAATTATTGATACTGCTGTAGAAGAAATACTCCGTTTCGATAGTCCTGTACAGATGGCGACTCGTATCGCTAATGAGAGTTTAAAAATAGGCGGACAGACAATTCAAAAAGGGGAAAATATACATCTGTGTCTAGGAAGTGCTAATCGAGATCCAGCCGAGTTTTCCAATCCAGATCAATTTGATGTTCTCAGACAAAAGAACAATCACCTTGCTTTTGGGGATGGAATTCATCTTTGTTTAGGTGCGCCTCTAGCCCGTCTTGAAGCTAAAATCATCATAAATTCTTTACTCCAAAAACTGCCAAACCTCAAACTAGCTTCCAATAAATTAGAATGGCGCAAAACTGTAGCTACGAGAGGTCTAAATGAACTGTTAGTTACAGTTATTACATAATTAATTTTATTGAAATAATTATTTTGATTCAATAAATTTTTCCAAAAATTAAAAAATATCATGAAAACCGACATATATAATGCTTTACAGGAGCTACGTCAAAGTTCAAAATATATGATAGGTTATCCACTAAACTTGAAATTCGATTATAGTGAAATATTTGACTTTCTAGCATATCACATTAACAATATTGGTGACCCATTTGTCTTATCTAGATTAGGTATTGATTCAAAACAAATTGAACAAAATTGTATTAAATATTTTGCCCAACTTTACGATTTACCTGACTATTGGGGATATATAACTAGCGGTGGTACTGAAGGAAATATTTATGGCATATTAATGGGACGAGAGCTCCATCCAGATGGAATTTTTTACTGTTCTGAAGATAGTCACTACTCAGTTACCAAAGCAGCTTATTTACTTAATCTCCCGTATGTTACCATTTCCTCCCAGCAAAATGGGGAAATTAACTACGAGCATCTGCAATATGAAATATCACAAAGAAAACAACATAGTGCAATTCTTAATTTAAACTTAGGAACGACTATGAAAGGAGCTGTAGATAAAATTGACCGCGTTGTAGACATTTTGGAAAAAGTCCAGATTCCTTTTCATATTCACTGTGATGCTGCCTTGGGTGGAATGTTACTTCCCTTTATCGACGAAGCTCCCAAAATTAGTTTTCAGGATTATCCTATTGGGAGTATTGCCATCAGCGGACATAAATTTTTGGGAAGTCCAATCCCATACGGAGTGCTGATCACTCGAAAAACCTTAGAAAGAAAATTGGAGAAAAACATTGAATATATTGCTACTAAAGATACAACCATTACTGGGTCACGGAGCGGATTAGCTGCAATATTATTATGGGATGCAATTACCACAAGAAAAGAAAAGTTTGCTCAGGAGGTTTCCACTTGTATTAAAAATAGTTGTTATTTGTATGAACGTTTGCAAAAAATGGGCTATCATCCCATGCTTAACGATTACTCTACGACAGTAGTTTTTGACCAACCTGCGTATAAAATTTGTAACAAATGGCATTTAGCAACCCAAGGCAATCTAGCTCATATTGTAGTCATGCTACATGTATCTCGCGAAAAAATTGATCGGTTTCTCGATGACTTATCAGTTAACAGTTGATAACAATTTGCAAAGGCAATAATAATTCAAATAAAGTCATAGGGAGTAAATCATTATGCTAGAAAAAGATGGAATTATCTATGAACTATTACAGGAAAAAGACTTAGAAAAAACTATTGCTTGTGTTACAGACGTATTTACCAGTAGGGAGCCGTTAACCACAGCGCTGGAATTGACTCAGGATGAGTTTTATCCATTTGCTAAAATGTTCTGTGATAAAGCAGTTGAAGATCAATTATCTTACATTACCAAAGATGCTGCAACAGATGAAGTGATTGGATTCTTAATTGCAGAAGATTTAATTCAAGAGCCAGACTTTCAGGAAAGTTATCACCGCCTTTTTCAAGAGCTTGTCAAAATTCAACCACTTATAGATGTGGTGGATAAGTTAGAAGAAAAATATCTGGAAAATAAAAAGATAACTAAAGGAGAAGTGTTTCATATGTTTCTGGGAGGGATACAGCAGAGTTATGAACATCGTGGTATTCCAGAAATAGCGTTAGAAGAACTTCTTGAATCAGCTCAAAAACGAAACTATAGGGCTGCAATTATTGAAGTAAGCGGACTTCATTCCCAACGTAATATGCTTCAGGCTGGATTCCAAGAAAAATGCTCTATCGATTATCAAGATTATACTTACGAGGGAAAGCGTGTCTTTGCAGGGCTCCCAAAAATTAACAAGAGATGTATCTTAATGGAAAAAATATTTTGAGTAATCGATTGCTGAAAAAACTGAGTGACGTTTTTTAAGGCAGCTAGAATGAGGGAATAATTCCGTGAGTCAACATGAGCTTTTTTACCCAAGCCCGGTTTCCTTGCTGGATATATTACAACAAAGGGCAAGACAACAGCGAGATAACCGAGCCTATATTTTTCTGCAAAATGGAGAAACAGAA
>JAAHFP010000093.1 GCA_010672925.1 Symploca sp. SIO1C2
TGCTTTCACCTCTGCGTCTGAGGGGCAGGACTTGTCGTAGTCTTATATACTTACGCTCACCTGCAAGGTTATGAAGTTGTCATCTACAAGGGATTTAAGTGCTTACTCCATCCTCAATAGGATTACCCTGTAGAAGCCAGTCATCCTCCGATTTCCCGGTTTCGACTGAACGAATCGCACTTCCTTGCCGCATTAACATCACGATCGTGTGTTGCGCCACAGTTTAGACAAGTCCATTCCCTGATGGAAAGCTCAAGCTTGCCACCACGGAAACCACAGCAAGAGCAAGTCTGAGAAGTTGGTTCCCAGCGGCTGATTACTCTAAATTCACGACCGTATTTTTCAGCTTTACCTTCTAGATAGGTTCGGAACTGTCGCCACCCTAAATCACTGATGGCTCTGGACAGTTTCCGGTTTTTAACTATTCCTGCAACATTCAAATCCTCCAAGACAATCGTTTGGTTCTCACAGATTATCTGGGTTGAAAGTTTGTGCAGGAAATCTGTTCGAGTGTCTTTCAACTTGGCTTGCAGTTTAGCCTTGCGCTTTCTTGCACGTTCATAACGCTTACTTCCTCTCGTCTTGCGGGACAGGTTCTTACTCAGCCTGCGAAGTCGATTGATTCGCTTTTTGAGTGGTTTAGGAGCATCAATTTTTTGACCATCATCCAAGGTGGCAAAAGTAGCGATACCCAAATCAATGCCAACACTGTTTTCAGTCCGAGGTAATGCCTTGGAGGTTATCTCCACTACGAAACTGCCAAAGTATCTACCAGCAGCATCCTTAATAATAGTTACCGACGATGGTTCAGCTGGTAGTGGTCTAGACCAGACAATCTTGAGCTTCCCAATCTTGGCTAACTTGACAAAAGTTTGACCAATTTTAAACCCACCCTGCCTAAACCGGGCTGACTGCTTAGCGTCGCGTTTCTTAAACTTCGGCGGTAAAACTTGCTTACCCTTCCGGTGTCCTTTGCAGGACTTGAAAAAGTTCTGATAAGCTTGCTCTAAATCATTGAGTGATTGCTGAAGGGGAATGTTAGAGACTTCAGTCAACCACTGACGCTCAACTGTTTTCTTAGCTTGGGTGATGAATTGTTTCTGAAGCTCTGCATTCTTAGGCTTCTTCTCTCCTGCTTTGTATTGACTAAGACAAAAGGCTAAAGCATCATTCCACACTACACGGCAACACCCGAACAACTTGGCTAGTGACATTTGTTGTCCGACTGTTGGATAAATTCGGTAGCGATAACGTGCTTTCATAGCAACTATGATAACATAATTGGGCAGCCAATGGGTAGCTAAATATGCAGAAAGATAGATTAAGTGTTCGTATTTCAAAACTAAGACTAGAGAAACTTAGACGCATTGCTGAGCAACGGGAAAAGACTATGACCCAGCTTATAGAGAACTGGATTGACAGGCTGCAAGAGGAAAAGCCGTCCTAGAAGGACGAGGCTTGTATCCCATTTTTTTGGTCAAATCCTTCAAGCTTAGCAGGTATATTAATAGTAGCAGAGCAAATCTTGGGGACTGAAGCTCCGATGGATGTGAAACTAACAGTTAATGGTGAGTCACAAACCCTAAGTATTGAACCGAGGGTAACACTTTTAGATGCCCTGCGTGAAAATTTGGGATTAGTGGGCAGTAAAAAAGGATGCGATCATGGACAGTGCGGAGCCTGTACTGTTCTGATTGATGGTCAACGAGTTTATTCTTGTCTTGCTTTAGCAGTAATGCAGGAAGGGAAGGAAATCGTTACGGTTGAAGGCTTGGCAACAGAGGAAAACCTCCATCCAGTCCAGGCAGCATTTATTGAAAATGATGGCTTCCAGTGCGGCTATTGTACGCCGGGACAGATTTGTGCTTCGGTAGCTTTGTTGGAGGAGGTTCAGCAGGGCTGTGCTAGTGCTGTGACACCAGATTTGCATAGTCCCCCCAAATTAGCTGAACTCTCTGAAGCGGAAATTAAAGAGCGACTCAGTGGTAATCTGTGTCGATGCAGTGCATACAACGGTATTGTGGCAGCAGTGCAACAGGTAGTTGGACAACAGCCACCTTCTCCTATGGCAACCGTGGTGGGGAGCAGAGGAGCAGAGGAGCAGAGGAGTTAGGGAGAATTGATAGTGTTTGGATACAAAGCTCAAGAAATCCCACCCAAAATTTCACCTCACCCGATAGAAAATTGAGAATTAGAGACTAAGCATATTGAATAACTTTACTTATACCCGTGCTGCATCGGTGGAAGATGCCGTCAACCGAGCAGTTGTAAACCAAGATTCCCTGTTTATTGCTGGTGGTACTAATTTAGTTGATCGTCTCAAGGTTTTTTTGGATGAGCCATCAGAATTAATTGATATCTCCCGGTTGCAGATGCAGCAAATTTCTCCCATGGCGGATGGTGGTATCCACCTGGGAGCATTGGTAACTAATACAGCTGTTGCAGATCATGACCAGATCCGCCGCAACTATCCTCTGTTAGCTAGGGCGATTCTTTCAGGAGCATCCCAACAAATTCGCAACATGGCGACAGTAGGAGGTAATCTCTTGCAACGTACCCGTTGTCCCTACTATTACGATACTGTTTTCCCTTGTAACAAAAGGCAACCAGGAACAGGTTGCCCCGCCATCACAGGGATTAACCGTGGCCATGCTATCCTTGGTGCCAGTGAGCAATGTGTCGCAGTTCACCCTTCAGATATGTGTGTTGCCCTAGCAGCGTTGGATGCGGTAGTAGAAGTAGCAAGTCCTCAAGGGCAACGGCGGATACCATTGGTAGATTTTTACCGTTTACCAGAAAATACCCCCCAAAAAGACACCAATTTAGAGCCAGGGGAGTTAATTACAGGGATAATCTTACCTCCACTATCCTTTGCGAAATCGGGAGTTTACTTAAAATTACGCGATCGCACTTCCTATGCCTTTGCTTTGGTTTCTGTTGCCGCAGCAGTAGATTTGGCAGGGGAGCAAATTAAAGATGCCCGTTTAGCCATGGGTGGAGTAGCCCATAAGCCTTGGCGAGCAACAGCAGCAGAGGAGTTTTTAATTGGTAAACCGGCTGATATTGCTACCTTTACCCAAGCAGCAGAAATTGCGTTACAGGGAGCTCAACCTTTAGCCCACAATGGTTACAAAATTGAGCTAGTAAAGCGAGCTATTCGCCGCTCACTCACCGTTTCTGCCCAAGGAGGAGGGGTGGTTTAGGGGAATTAAGAATGAAGAATTAAGAATGAAGAATTAAGAATTCACTGATTTAATCACCGAAAAAAAAGGTTGGGAACTAGTCATATCAAGGAGTGCAGGTATACTGTGATTATTTTGAGTTTATCGAGAGTAATAAGTAAATTGACTTTCAATTCCCAATTCCCAATTCCCCATTAGCAATTCCCCATTAGCAATTCCCCATTAGCAATTAGCAATTAGCAATTAGCAATTCCCAATTCCCAATTCTTCATTATGAACAAACTAATTGGCTCTGGTATTAACCGTAAAGATGGACGGGCAAAAGTTACAGGTACAGCAACCTACGCGGCTGAGCATCAAATTCCTGGTTTGGTTTATGGTTATTTGATCACTGCTAGTATTGCTCATGGCCAAATCACTAATATTGATACCCAAACCGCAGAACAAGCAGCAGGGGTGATTGCTGTTTTCACCCATAATAATGTGCCTCAGATATTTAAGCCAACTAACAATTTCATGGCTTCAAAAATCTATGAGGCAAGGTTACCTTTAGCTGATAATCAAATTCACTACGCAGGACAAATTATTGGCTTGGTAGTAGCAGAAACCTTCGAGCAGGCACGTCATGCAGCTCATTTGGTTCAGGTGGAATATGCTCCTCAAAAACCAGTATTAGAAGCAAAAGATGCGACCTTCCAACAAGCTCTAACCATGTTTGGGGAAGAGATTAAATTTGAGAAGGGGGATTTTGCCACAGGGATGAGAGATGCCACAGGCAAAATTGAAGCGACTTACACAACTTCGACTGAACTACATGCACCGATGGAACCCCATGCCATCATTGCTCACTGGCAAGATGCAGATACCCTGACTGTCTATGAACCCTCCCAGTGGGTAGCTGGTAGCCAGCGTACCTATGCAGAAATTTTTGGACTGGCTACAGAAAAGGTGCGTACTATTACCCCCTTTATTGGTGGAGCTTTTGGTTGTAAAGCCTTCCCTTGGCCCCACGGCATTCTCTGTGCTGCGGCAGCCCGTAAACTTCAGCGTCCCTTAAAACTTGCCTTAAGCCGACGGCAAATGACGGCCAATACTGGACATCGCTCTGAAACAGAGCAAACTATTCGTTTAGGAGCCAATGCTGCTGGCAGTTTAATGGCCATTGAGCATACAGCCCAATCTTTCACTTCACCAGTTGATACTTTTGCTGAACATTGTACTAGTATCACACCAGTCATGTACGCTGCGCCAAATCTACGAATCGATCAAGAATTGGCTCAGCTCAATATTGGTACATCTACATTTATGCGTGCGCCGGGAGAAAATCCAGGCATGTGGGCACTAGAGTCAGCCATGGATGAATTGGCGTGGGAGCTCAAGATAGACCCGGTGGAATTACGGCTAAAAAATCAAACCAAGGAACACCAAAAGCAGGGTTTACCGTTTTCTGCTAAGCATTTTGCTGAATGTTTGCAGTTGGGTGCAGAGCAATTTGGTTGGCAAGAGAGACCACAACAGGTGCGATCGCTCACCCGGGATGGTAAGCTAATTGGCTCGGGCATGGCAGCTTCCACCTTTCCTAGTTTAAGAGGTTCAGCTTCCGTCAAAGTTAGGCTATTGGCTGATGGTACTGCCGAGATTCTCACTAGTGGTAATGACATGGGTACTGGTACCTATACCGTTGTCGCTGCTACCGCAGCTGAAGCCTTGGGATTACCGGTAGAAAAAGTACAGGTAGAATTAGGCGACTCATTACTTCCCGATGGTGGTATTGCAGGTGGTTCGATGATGACGGTAAGCCTTTTACCAGCAGTGATGAAAGCTTGTGAGGAAGTACTTAAGATAGCTAAAGCTACCACTGCTCAAGAGGCATTTGCCACCTTGCATCAATCCGGGGAAGCCGCATGGGAAGCTACCGCCTCTGCTGGTCCTGGTGGTGAAGGAAAGCAATGGGTATTTCAATCCTGGGGAGCACATTTCTGTGAAGTTGCTATTGATGAAGAAATTGGACGGTTACAGGTAACTCGTTGGGTATCAGTAATGAATATTGGGCGGGTAATTAATGCCAAAACCGCCGCTTCTCAAATTCGGGGTGCTGTAACTATGGGTATTGGACATGCTTTGATGGAAGAATGTCACTTTGACCCTAATATTGGCTATCCTGTAGTCTACGACCTTGCTACCTATCATTTCCCCACTCATGCAGATATTCCCCGGATTCAGGTAACTTTTGTGGGGGAACCGGATTTGAACTTTAATCCCCTAGGAGGACGGGGTGTCGGAGAAATTGGGATCACGGGAGTTTCAGCTGCGATCGCTAATGCAATTTATCATGCTACGGGTAAGCGAATCCGTGATTTACCAATTACACCGGAGAAATTGTTGTGATTTATTCGGTTTAGATCACTTCTGAGGGCGCACATCTTAATCTTAGGGCGCACCGACGTCATTGGTGTCAACTTAAGCTGAAAAGCTCTCGAAGTATGGGGAGCTGGGGAAGCTGAGGAAGCTGAGGAAGCTGAGGAAGCCGGGGGAGCTGGGGGAGCAAGAGAATGCTCCTGTCGCTGGCTCTTTCTCCTGTTAATAGGGTAGGGTAACGCCACCCGCTCAGTTTAAGTCAAACGGCTGGAAACAATTAATTGGCAAGGCTTGTGGCTTAAGTTGACACGGATGCACCGACGTGCGCTCCTACAGAATAACAAACAACAAAAAACCAATAACAAAAAACCAATAACAAACAACAAACAACAAACAACAAACAACAAACAACAAATGACCAATAACAAATGACCGATGAACTAAATTCGATTCTGGCAGCATTTGCAGAAAGTCAGCACCAGAGTGAGCCAGTATTTCTCGCTACAGTTGTGAAGGTTCAAGGTTCTGCCTATCGCCACCCTGGTGCCAAGATGCTGATAACCTCAAAGGGTAAGATGGTAGGAACAATTAGTGGTGGCTGTTTGGAGCATGATGTATTGGAGCATACTCGTGTCAACCTACAGGATGGGAAACCAATAGTTGTTACTTATGATACTAATGGGGATGAAGATCTATTGTGGGGATTTGGACTTGGCTGTAATGGAGTGGTACAAATTCTCATTGAGCGTTTAGAACCAGATCAACTATTGAATCCCTTGGTTTGTATCCATCAATGTTTCACTCATCGACAACCAGGTATTATTGCCACTGTGGTGACTGTAACAGGCAAGGTTAATGTTCTGGTCGGAGCAAGGTTAATACTTGATGCCAATAATAATGTTAAGACTGATATACAAGAACCGGAATTGACTGCTGTTCTACTCAAAGATGCTCAAACCAGTCTGCAAAATCAACATTCAAGTTTCCATCAATACCAACTAACAGTAGGTAAAGTTGAAGTTTTTATTGAACAACTCCAGCCACCTACTCATCTGATCATTTTTGGTGCAGGTAGTGATTCCCTGCCCGTAGTACAATTTGCCCAAGCTTTAGGTTGGCGGGTGACTATTGTTGATTGTCGAGCCAGTGAGGAAACTAAAGAGCGTTTTACTATGGTGGAGGAGGTGATTCTAACCCGCAGAGACATTTTACACCAGCAGATATGTATTGATGATGACACAGTTGCCGTGGTGATGACTCATAACTACTTCGACGATTTAGCAATTTTGAAACTGTTAATGTCTGCTAAGATCAGCTATCTAGGTTGCTTAGGGTCTAAGGGACGTAGGAAAAGGTTACTCAAAGATTTACGCACCCAGGGACTAGAATATACCCCAGAACAGTTACAAAAATTACATGCTCCCGTTGGTATGGATCTTGGTGCAGATACACCAGAAGCTATAGCTTTATCGATTATTGCTGAAATTCAAGCTGTACTCAAAAATCGTAAGGGTGGCTTTTTGAAGAATAAGTAATAAGTAATAAGTAATAAGTAATAAGTAATAAGTAATAAGTAATAGCCAATGACAAACAACAAACAACAAACAACAAACAACAAACAACAAACAACAAACAACAAACAACAAACAACAAACAACAAACAACAAACAACAAATAAAAAATGACAAATATTGCCATTATTATCCTGGCAGCAGGGGCATCAACTCGTATGGGTTTTCCTAAGCAACTCTTATCCTATAAGGGATACAACTTACTTGGTTATACCATTGAGTGCGCGATCGCTTCGGTGTGTAAAACTGTAGTGGTGGTTTTGGGAGCAAATGCACAACAGATAGGTCCCGAGATTAACCAAGCTGCTGTAACGTTAGTTGAAAATCCAGATTGGAACTCTGGAATGGGTTCCTCAATCCGTAGCGGTATTCTTTCCTTAGAAAATTGTTCTGAAGCTATAGAGGCGGCAGTTATTACTGTTTGCGATCAACCATTTATTTCTGCTGAAATTATCAATCACCTAGTTGCCGCGTATTATTCTACCAGTAAACCCATCGTTGCCTGCCAATATGCAGATACATTAGGTGTGCCAGTTTTATTTAGTAAGAGCTTGTTCTCGGAATTAGCTACTTTAGATGGCACTATGGGAGCAAAAAAATTAATTAGCAAATATGAAAACGAAGTATTCAGTATTCCCTTTCCCCTAGGTGTTATTGATATTGATACACCAAAAGATTATCAGCAGTTACTAGTAGTTTGAAGGTAGGAAGTAGGAGTAAAGAAAACTTTTTCACCTGTAAATCTTGTACTTAAATCACTTATGCAGCAAGTCCTACTTCATCAGGTCAGCCAGAACAATCAATTCCAATACACCAAACAGTCAAATCTTATCACTATTGCCTGTTGCCTCCCTATTTCAAGAGAGCAACCACTTGGGGGAAATCAGCAGAAATAGCTCACTTTGACTCAAAGGTATCTTAGTTTCTGGAATGTGTAAGCCAATCACCCCAGCTTTTTTGAGGACTAGCTTTTCTTGAGATTTACCCCACAGTAAAGTTTCTGCCCAGTTGCCTAAGTCTGGTTGATGACCTACTAGTGCTAAAGAACTTCTAACTGTATTATTTCTCCACTCTGACTCTAGCCAATTTACCCAGGCATGAATATTCCCGTCGGGAGCAAGACTGGGAAACTCTTTCACTCGCTTACTAAGACCAACATTTTTGAGTATAGCAGCAGTTTCTTTAGCTCGCACTAGGGGACTAGTCAAAATCAGATCAAAACGTAGCCCACGCCGATACAGTTGCTTGGCTACTTTATCTGTTTTCTGACGCCCTTTGTCTGTCAAAGGGCGTTCTTCATCATTGGTATAATTTCCTCTGTCAGCAGCAATGCCGTGACGAATTAAGTATAACTCCATTGTTGTTGGTTATTTATTATTACCTACCACCTAAAACCTAAAACCTACCACCTACCACCTAACACCTAATTTTCCGCCTGAACTACATCTGGTAAAGAACGACGAATGCGATATAACCAGACTAAACCAATAAGTCCCAGTGAGATCGCGACTAAACTTACGACTTGAGCGATGCGTAATGGTCCGAGCATCAGGCTATCAGTACGAAATCCTTCAATCCAGACTCTACCAGTACTATAAGCAATCATGTAGATCAAAGCTAAAGTTCCTACCTTCAAATGGGGTCTCATGTTTAAATCTCGAAAGAACAAAGTTATTAGTAACCCAAAGACTAATAAGTTCCATATAGATTCGTAGAGGAAGGTGGGATGAAAGTAGTCAAAGTTAATTAGAGCGGGGGGACGATTTGCCGGTGGAATATAGAGTTTCCAAGGTAAATTTGTTTGTCTACCAAAGGCTTCAGAATTAAAGAAATTACCCCAACGCCCGATAGCTTGACCTAAAATTAAGGAAGGAGCTACTAGATCTGCTAGTAACCAAATAGATACTTTATTAAGACGGGCAAAAAGCGACGCAGCTAAGATACCGCCTAGGATAGCACCGTGAATAGCAATACCGCCTTTCCAAATAGCGATGATGTCTTCAGGACGCTGAGCATATTGTTGCCACTGAAATAGGACATAGTAGAGTCTAGCACCAGGAATTGCTCCAATAATTAGCCAAATTGCTAAATCACCTATAATTTCTGGGTTGAGGTTGCGGTGTTTGGCTAGGTACATCGAAAGATTAACTCCAATTAACACCGCTGAAGCAATCAATAGTCCGTACCAGCGGATTGCTATTGGTCCTAGTTCAAACATAATTGGTCCTGGAGAAGTAAACTGAAACCCCAGGATCCAAGGGGAGATGGTTGGCAACATGGAATTTTTGGAGAGTAGGCAAGCTCAATTCTGTTCAATTTTAGGTCGCCAAGAGAGGTATAGCAACCACGCTAACGTGTTATTTGTTGTTTGTTGTTTGTTGTTTGTTTTTTTACCAATAACTAAAAATTGTTCCCAAGCTTTAATTACTTGGAGCTTCTGATTGTAGTGGCTGCCCAATCTTTGGCTCGGTGCCAGCGAGTATACGCTTAATATTACCGGTGTGGCGTAAAACAACATATAAGCCAGCAACAACACCAAAGATTTGGTAGGGTAAGGGTTGACCAAAAAGAATCATCAATACAGAAACAGCGATCGCACCAAACAGGGAACCAAGAGAAACAGTACGTGAGATTGCCAGGAGCAGAGCAAATACTCCGAAAGTTCCTAAAGCCACTTGCCATGACATCGCAAGTAAGACTCCCAAACTGGTAGCTACTGATTTGCCACCGGTGAAGTTAAGCCAAATTGATTTACTGTGTCCCAATACGGCGGTAAATGCTGCTAAAGCCACCAGCCAAGGTTTCCAGGTGACTGGAACAACTGATGTTGCTGCTAGAGCATAGAAACCGTACACTAAAGCGATGGCTGCACATCCTTTACCCACATCAATGAGGAAAACGACCAAGGCTGGTACTTTACCCAAAGTTCTCAACACATTAGTTGCACCAGTAGAACCAGAACCGTGTTCACGAATATCAATTCCCTGAAGCCATTTTCCTGCAAGATAACCAGTCGGGAGGGAGCCGAATAAATAAGCTGCGGACAACAATAATCCACTGAAAGTAAACTCAAGCAGCATAACAAAGTTAGGTGTTAGGTGGTAAGTGGTATTTAACTGATTATTAGTACAAACAACAAACAACAAACAACAAACAACAAATGACCAATTCTCAATATTGGTAGTTAGACAACTGCTCAGGATCAGGGGCAAAAGCTAACCACAGGGGAAATTGCAGCATTGATAGACTAATCTTGTCTTCTGTTTCATCAATAATAATCAGTGGTAATTGTTTTTGATTAATCAATCGGTCAGCTTTTTGAACAAGAGCTGGTGGTTCTTCAAACAGGACTATACCTCTTTCTGGACCAAAGTCACCACGGGAAACACCTAAACAATCTTGCAATCCCCTACGCCATTCTCCCAGTCTTTCCGGAGTATTAGCGAGGATCAGAGTGCGCAAGCGATCGCCATAAATACCACGCAGTACTGAAATAGTTGCCGAGCCAATTAAAATATTTTGTAGGCGGCTACCTATGGTTTTTAGAGCACCACGACCCCCTTGGGAGAAAAACCAATTAGAGACTCTCTCAGCATGAATCGGCTCAAAGGTGCGGCGCAATTGCCAAGGTGGTCCATAGTAATCTGGTCGTGTTCGGTATTGGTCAAGGATATTACGAATTTGCCTTGTTTGCTCTTGAAATGTTTGTTCGGCAAATGAGTTTTGAGAACCGTAGTCTGTTGCTTGAGAAGCCGGTTCAGCTGTCATCAGTTCTTCTGTAGGATAGGAGGAGCCAGGTGATAGTTCCAGTTGCTCTGCTGCAAGAGCTAAATCTTCTAAACTACCGACTAAATAATCTTTAAAACCCTGAACTCGGATTGCCAATTCCTGGGAGACACCAGCAAAATTGGTTCGCATTTCTGCCTGGATGCGTTCTCGGCGACGTTCAAGTTGTTCAACAGAAATTTGTAGTGCTTGCTTACGTTGCTCTAGCTCACTCAAACCCTCTTGTACCAGTTTTCCTACCGCAGCTTGGGTTTGCGCCAGCTGTTCCGAGATTAGCTGATTATGGGTTTCTTCCAAAGCCGCAATTTTTTTTCTCAAATCCCTTTCTTTACGCTCAAGATCAGCTACCGTTTGAGCCAAATCAGTAACTTCCCGGTGCTCATCTGAGGATTGGTTCAATTTTAAAGGCTTTCCTAGTTCCAGAGGCTTCCCTAATTCAACTTTATCTTTTGGGGACTCTAAATCTAATTTTTGTTTATCTGTTAACTCAACAGCATCAGAGGCTTGTTGTTCTTGTTCTTCCTTTCGTTGTTCGTCTGAATTCATTTAAAAATCAGCCTGGAGACTTCTATATACAGTAGCAATTAACCCAGTCCAAGTTGCACTCAAAAATAGCAAACCTCTTGCCCACAGCTAGAAGCATCCTATTTTTGCAGAAATATTTTTTCCCCAGTATCTATTAAAGATACCAATCTTCTCTCCCACAGCTCCCCCAGCTCCCTCAGCTTCCTCAGCTCCCTCAGCTCCTAGGGCAGCGTTGTTCGAGGCAAGTTTCTAGCAGCTTCGGCTCAAACAGCACTGGTAAGAAGTGAATGCTTTTGACTTCTTTGAAATAAAACAAAATCGGCACTGGTGTCCAAAAAATTCGCCAGTTTTGCCAGTCTTGATAAGGAAAACGCCGGAGCATCGTCTCAGAACGATAAAGTTCCAAGGCTGTTGCCGTAAACTGTAGACGGATGGTTAACGCCTGGAAAAAAAGAAACAAACCCAAAAGCGCGATTACCAAGCTTACTGTCAAGCTAAGTCCTAAACCCACCCACTGCCGTAATAGCAGCACTGTTGGTGCTGCAAAAATCAACACCAACGGCAGGGTGTAGCTAGGAGATAGTTCAACGGTTGGCGTTGATGTCGAAGAAGATGCAGCAGAAGTCACTTTCTGTAATCCTATTGCTATAAACGCATATCATAAGATTCTATTTTAATTTAGTTGCGCTGGTTCGTTCGGCAATCTTGTCAGCCAACTTCTGAAAATCCCTATACACTTTTTTGGCAGCAGTAGCATAGGCACCAAGAGCTCCATCAGCAGGTTTCAAGTGAAACATCGGTTTGCGTGCTTCCTGAGCCATTGGCATCAAACTATGATAGTTTTTGACCAAAGCCAAACAATGAGGATCATCGGCTACAGAAAGATGATTATCGACTGGTTCAGCTAATACGGCTTCTCGATAAACATTCGGAATCCTTGCAAGACAACGATTGTAAAGGTTAACTGGACGGTCTAATCGTGCTGGGTGTTGCAAGACAACGTAACCAATGGGCTGTATCTGTCCCTGAGGTAATACCAGATCATTCGCTGGATTGTGGTGCAGTCTATCTTTCCAGTTTTTTCGCCAACGTCGCAATGTTGGACCAAGGTTCTGTAGACCTTGCAAAGAAGACAAATCTGGTGAAAGTGGCATAACAACGTAATCTGCGGCAATTAGTGCTGCACGGTTAATGGCTCCTAAGTTAGGACCTAAATCCACTAATATAAGATCCGCTTGGTGGACTACAGCTGTTTTTTGCATTACTCTCCAAAAAGCAGATATAACCCGAAAGGCACGTTCATCACCATCCATACATTTAGGCCATACTTCTGAGAGTTGCTCCTCAAAACTAGAAAGAGATAAATCTCCCACTAAAAGTGCCAGATTTTCGTTTGCAAGTAAATCTTCGACATATTCCAAGTGTGGCTCAGCAATATCACCAATGCCTTTGATTAAGGGTTGTACGCAGCCAAAGATAGTATGAGGATGATTACCATCAGGCCATAGTTCTTCTAAGCGGTCTTCGTCAAGAAAAGCAGCGGTGAGGTGCGCTTGGGGGTCTAAATCAGCTACAACTACACGAAGATTCAGCTCATTGTACATCCACGCTAAGTGATAAACCAAGGAGGTCTTGCCAACTCTTCCCTTGTTGTTGAAAAAAGCAATAATCTTCGTATTCATGGCCTTTTTCTGACGATAACTAGTACATGAGTGTCCTCCACTATCCACTCTAGGGGTGGATCACCATTTTTCAAATGTTTGAAGATATTAATTTTGCTTTACAATTGGTTATTGTAGCTGTCGTTTAGTCATGGAATACGAGTGGGATGAAGCAAAACGCCTTGCTAATCTTCGTAAACACGGGCTCGATTTTACCGATGTCAAAATTGTATTCGATGGCGACATCTTAACAGTTGAAGACGACCGCTATAGCTATGGGGAGCAGCGTTTCGTCACTTTTGGCTTGTTGCAAGGGCGTGTTGTTGCTGTTGTCTATACAGAGCGTGAGGATCGTATCCGTATTATTTCTGCAAGAAAAGCGACGAAATATGAACAAAGAGTCTACTTCGAGCAACTCTCAAACTGATTGGCAGCGTCTAGATGCAATGACAGACGAAGAGATTGATTTGTCAGATTGTCCAGAGATTACACCGGAAATGTTTGCCAAAGCAGTTATCCGGCGTAGTGTACCCAGCGCTAAATCTAAAATTCAGGTTACACTCCCCATTGATAACGATGTATTAGAGTGGTTTAAATCTCAAGGGCAGGGTTATCAAACAGAGATTAACCGATTGCTACGAGCTTATATGGAAGCGCATCAGTAACTTCCTCGAAAGTGATCGCCTATGATACCAACGTTGCTGCTCACTCTACCCAGCCTACAATTTTAGGATACTGTTGGCTTTCTCGATGTGGGGTCTGACCCCTCCCCAAACCCCTCCCCTGCGAGGAGAGGGGCTTTCCGGCTCCCCCTTCCCTTCGAGGGAAGGGGGCTGGGGGGTTAGGTAAACAATTGATAGACAAAGCGCGAAAAGTCTTGCCAATTCAGCAATTGAACTACGTGAGAGGTAATACCCCCTTTTAATTCGCCAACAACATCTTTTAGTTGTATCACGCCTCTACAGTAAATATACTAAACAAACATCAATCTGTAGGTGAAGAAAAAACTTTAATCCGACTGTTGCGTGATCGCATACCTGTGGAGAGATGATGCTCTTAGGGATTAGCAAAAGCTATAAGTAAGTCAAATAGGAATGCTCAGATAAAGTAATAAATGTCTGAGACTTAGGCAGTAGCCTTGCGTTTCTTATTCAATCTAAAATCTAAGATTTGAAATCAACCTTAAAGCCTATTTCGTTATTTGCTGACATTTGCTATAGGAACAAAATGTAACAATAATAATACAGAGATTAACACGGGAAAAATTTGTGATGCTTGAATCTTATCGTCAACAGGTAGCGGAAAGGGCGGCTTTGGGAATTCCTCCTCTACCATTGAATGCCCAGCAGACAACCGAGTTGTGTGAACTACTGAAAAATCCCCCCGCCGGTGAAGAAGAAACCTTAATCGGACTGTTGCGCGATCGCATACCTCCTGGTGTAGATGAAGCAGCTTATATTAAAGCTGGGTTTTTAACTGCGATCGCTAAAGGGGAGATTACTAGTCCCTTGCTGGTTCCTCAAGGTGCTATAGACCTCTTGGGAACAATGATTGGAGGCTATAATGTGCAATCTCTGGTGGAACTGCTCAAATCTCAGGAGCGACCCATCGCCGCTGCAGCAGCTAATGCCCTGAGTAAAACTCTCCTGGTATTCGATGCCTTTAACGATGTCCTTACCCTGTCCGAGATCAATCCCTACGCTAAGCAGGTCATCGATGCTTGGGCTAATGCTGCTTGGTTTATCAGTCGTCCCAGGTTGCCGGAAGCAGTTACAGTAACTGTGTTTAAGGTTCCCGGAGAGACGAATACTGATGATTTATCTCCTGCTCCTCACGCTACCACTCGCCCAGATATTCCTTTACATGGAACGGTGATGCTGGAATCTAGGATGCCAGGAGCTCTGGAAACTATTGCCCAGCTTAAAGAAAAAGGGTATCCTGTAGCTTATGTTGGGGATGTTGTCGGTACTGGTTCATCCCGTAAATCAGCAATTAATTCCTTACTTTGGCATATCGGAGAAGATATTCCCTTCGTTCCCAATAAGCGGGCGGGAGGATATATTTTAGGAAGTGCGATCGCTCCCATTTTCTTTAACACTGCGGAAGATTCTGGTGCTTTGCCCATCGAATGTGATGTCACCAAGATGGAAACTGGTATGGTGATTACGATCCATCCCTACAAAGGTGAAATCACTAACGAAGCGGGAGAAATTATTTCCAGTTTTACCCTCAAACCCAATACCATTCTGGATGAAGTTCGGTCAGGAGGACGTATCCCCTTACTAATTGGGCGCTCCCTGACAGATAAAACCCGCGAGGCTTTGGGTTTAGAACCTAGTCAACTGTTTATCCGTCCCCAAATGCCAGAAGATACGGGTAAAGGCTTTACTTTAGCTCAAAAAATGGTAGGTAAAGCCTGTGGTTTACCGGGTGTTCGTCCTGGTACTTCTTGTGAACCGATTATGACAACTGTTGGTTCTCAAGATACCACAGGTCCGATGACCCGTGATGAACTCAAGGAACTTGCTTGTCTCGGTTTTAGCGCCGACTTGGTAATGCAGAGTTTCTGTCACACAGCAGCCTATCCCAAGCCAGTTGATATCAATACCCATAAAAAATTGCCAGATTTCTTCGCAACTCGCGGTGGTGTGGCTTTGCGTCCTGGAGATGGTATTATTCACTCTTGGTTAAATCGGATGTTACTCCCGGATACGGTAGGAACCGGTGGTGACTCCCACACCCGCTTTCCCCTAGGCATATCTTTCCCCGCAGGTTCTGGATTGGTGGCATTTGCTGCTGCCCTAGGGGTAATGCCTCTGGATATGCCGGAATCAGTATTAGTGAGGTTTACAGGGGAGTTGCAGCCGGGGGTAACTCTAAGAGATATCGTCAATGCTATTCCCTATGTCGCCATTCAACAAGGCAAGCTAACTGTTGCCAAGGAGAATAAGAAAAACCTCTTCTCCGGAAGGATTATGGAGATGGAAGGCTTACCGGATCTCAAGGTAGAACAAGCCTTTGAACTTACTGATGCTACCGCAGAAAGGTCTTGTGCCGGTTCTACTATTAAACTAGGGGCAGAGACAGTAGCGGAATATTTTCGTTCCAATGTGGCGCTGCTGAAGAATATGGTAGCGCGGGATTATCAAGATGCCCGTACCATTATGCGTCGTGTAGCCAAGATGGAAGAGTGGTTGGCAAATCCTCAGTTACTCTCAGGTGATACGGATGCGGAATATGCAGATGTGCTGGAAGTAGATTTGAACCAAATCACTGAACCGATTGTGGCTGCCCCCAATGATCCAGATAATGTGAAATTAATGTCCGAATGTGCTGGGGACAAAATTGATGAAGTATTCATCGGTTCCTGTATGACTAATATTGGACATTACCGCGCTGCTGCCAAGGTATTAGAAGGTGCAGGACCAGTCAAAGTACGCCTGTGGATTTGTCCTCCTACCCGGATGGATGAAAAGCAACTGCGGGAAGAGGGCATGTACGGCATATTTGCCGCCGCTGGTGCACGAACCGAAATGCCGGGATGTTCTCTCTGTATGGGGAATCAGGCACGAGTTGAAGATGGTGTTACCGTGTTTTCTACTTCTACCCGTAACTTCAATAACCGTATGGGGAAAGGTGCACAAGTGTATCTGGGTTCAGCAGAATTGGCAGCAGTTTGTGCCTTGCTAGGAAAGATTCCCACAGTTGAAGAATATCAGTCAATTGTTGCCCAGAAGATTAATCCCTTTGCCGGTGATTTGTATCAGTATTTGAATTTCGATCAAATTGCTGGGTTTGAGGATGAAGGCAGGGTAATTCCGTTGGAGGAAATGCCTAAGATTGAGGATATTTTGGGGATGCCTGTGGCAGCTAAGTAATTAGGTGTTAGGTTTTAGGTGTTAGGTTTTAGGGAACTCAGGGGGTAGGAGAGCAGTAGTAGGACTTCAGTCCAAAAAAATGAGTGAAGAAACTTGTGTCAAATTTCTTTACTCCTGCCTCCTGCCTTGTTTTTTAGGAGCTACAATAAAGAAATTCCATAGTGTTTAGCTTATATGAGTGCTGCACCACGAAAAAATTAAACCTATATTAGTACACATAGTTAATGGATATCCCAACTTTCCAAAAACAATTCCCAAATAGAAACAAAGAAACTAGTAACATTGTTATTGGACAAAAAGTAACCTCAACCAAAGTGCAGCGAGCGAAAGAACTCCGCCACCAAATGACTCAAGAAGAAAAAATCCTCTGGCAACATCTTCGTGCTAATCGGTTGAATCGCTTACACTTCCGTCGTCAACAGATTATTGATGGATTTATTGTAGATTTTTACTGTCATGCTGCCAGATTAGTGATAGAAGTTGATGGGGAAATTCATCAGCAACAAGTTGAATATGATGCAGAACGCGATCGCATTTTATCAGCAAGAGGACTACGACTGTTGCGGATTAGGAATGAAGAGGTGAGGCAGAATCTTGATAAAATTTTAGCAATTATTTCAACAGCTTGCACCAGAAACCTAACCCCCTAACCCCCTTCCCTGCAAGGGAAGGGGGAACAAGAAACTCCGGCTCCCCTCTCCTTGCAGGATACCGCTGGCGAATGGGGGGCATGACCCCCCATCACAAATACCGTACATAACTTGGAAGATACATGGGAATAGAGCACGCGAGTTATCTTCAAGGTATGACACTGCATCCACAAGAATATTGG
>JAAHFP010000094.1 GCA_010672925.1 Symploca sp. SIO1C2
ACGGCTCTCCCGTACTTGTGGTGGAAACTCCGGTATTTGTGATAGCTTCCTCGAAAATATATTCCTGTCATCCTTGCTGTGTAAGGAATATAGAAATGATAACCTCAGCTTATCACCCTATGTACTAGAGAGCCTTAAAATAGCTTGTGCCAAGTCAGAAAAGGCTTGATAAAACTAGCTTGAAGCCTGTGGTATCAAAGGATGGGGAGAAATGGACACAACTGGACTCGAACCAGTGACCCCTACGATGTCAACGTAGTGCTCTAACCAACTGAGCTATGCGTCCGCACGATTTGTAAGCATAACACAAATTTCAACAAAGTGGCAAACTGTATTCCCAGAGGCAGATTTTATTGGTAAATAGGGAACCAAAACATCTTTCAGGCGGTCTAAAAGCGGCTACTTCTGTTAAAATAACCTGGTTGTCCAGCCGAAGCCTACTTCTTTGAGCCAATCAGTAGAAATTTCTGGTGTAGATACCTTAGCGCAAGAACTAGCCACAATTCAGCAAACTGGTTCTAGGCGCATTGCTATCTTGGGATCCCGTCATGTTCCCATTACTCATCAAAAGCTAATCGAGATAATGACCTATGCTCTAGTTTTAGAGGGTAATCGTATAGTAACTTCTGGTGCCACTGGCACTAACTCAGCAGCAATTCGTGGTGCAATGCGTGCTGATTCTAGCCTCCTGACGGTAATTTTGCCCCAAAGCTTAGACCGCCAGCCACTAGAATCGCGCAAGCAGCTTGAACAGGTGATGCATTTGGTAGAAAATCCCGAAAGCAATAATCTGTCTTTGAGTGAAGCTAGCTCTCTGTGCAATAGCGAAATTATTTCCCAGTGTCAGCAACTAATTTGCTTTGCGTTTCACGACAGCCGCACTTTACTACAAACCTGTCAAGATGCGGAAGATCAACGTAAAGTTGTTACTCTATTCTATTTTGATTAAGTTATGAATCCTACAGATTCAGCAATTATACTTTATGCTGTTGTGGCAGCAGCAACTCTGGTATATCTGCCTTTTACAGTGGTAGCTTATGCTCGTTTGCAGGTGGGCAATGACTTTAGTGCTCCTCGTGCCATGTTTGAGAAGTTGCCCCCCTATGCCCAACGCGCTACCTGGGCTCACCAAAACTCCTTTGAGACATTTATTATCTTCTCTACAGCAGCTTTGATGGCTTATGTAACGGGTCAAAGTTCTTCTGTCACCACAGGAGCTGCGATCGCTTTTGTGATTGCCAGGGCATTCTATTCCCTATTCTACATTTTCAACATTCCCTGGGCACGCTCCCTTATGTTTGGCATTGGTACTTTGTCTTGCGTGACTCTATTCGTCCTCAGCCTATCAACTGTGGGTAGTTCAGTCTGACGACGCAGGGAATAGGGAATAAGATACAATTCCACATCGAAAAATAAGATGAGCAAACGTGTCAGCTTCCCTTGACTCCCTGTTGCCTGTTGCCTATTGCCTGTTGCCTGCGCTGTTAGGCGCTCCTTACTTCTTTTTTTTGATATCTATCCTATTTAATATATGAGTTCTACTTCTTCATTTGATATTGTTAGTGATTTTGACCGGCAGGAATTGGTTAATACCGTAGACCAAACTACTCGCGAAATTAAAAGCCGTTATGACCTCAAAGATACTAAAACTACGGTGGAGTTGGGGGAAGAAGCAATTACGGTGAATACTGATAGTGAATTCACTTTGGAATCTGTGCATACGATTCTCCGTACCAAGGCGGCTAAGCGCCAACTTTCCCAGAAAATCTTTGACTACGGGAAAGTTGAGTCTGCTAGTGGTAATCGTGTGCGCCAGGAAATTACCCTCAAAAAAGGTATTAGCCAGGAATTAGGCAAAAAAATTACCAAGCTGATTCGAGATGACTTCAAGAAGGTACAAGCTTCTATACAAGGAGATGCAGTTAGAGTTTCGAGTAAGTCTAAAGATGATTTGCAAAAAATTATTCAACGCCTGAAGGAAGAAGATTTTCCTGTTGCTCTACAATTTACTAATTATCGTTAGTTTTTAAGAAAGGCAGGAGGCAGGAAGGGAAGAAAAAAAGAGGATTTTACTTGTTTCTGACCTTCGTCGCAGTGGCTGCGCTGCCAGTGGGTCTGTTCTTAAGAAACAATAAACAAGAGAGATAGTTGAAAGATGGCGATCGCTGCTTGATTAAGATGATAGTTGAGGCAATCAGTACTGAAGAATATTTGAGTAAATGACGTTGTATGTAACGTCTCTACGTAGCAAAATTGGAACGTAGGAAAGTCTCTTCGGGTCATCCAATATCAGTGCTATCACTGATCTCACTGTAGCGTAACCCAGCTAAAATGGTGCATTAGGTAGTAGCTTTACCACGATACTAAAACACCGATTAAGTAATAAAATTTGACAGAATACCTGATATAGGGATTAAGGTTCTTCTCTCCGGTGCTTTCTCAAAGCCGGGGCAGGTCTTCCTTATTTGCTATTAAGAGCTGTCTTAATTGCCATGTCGAATGTATCAAAAGTTACTGTTTTACTATTGAAAATATGGCCTTGCTATAGCTACATCGTTTGGGAAAATTTCCTATGGTGTCGCGTAAATGTATCAGTCAGCTTAAGATATCAATCATCATGTTTGACTGTTATTACTAAAATTTCATGACTCAATAATCTGCTATGGCTAGATTTAAGCACAAAACCTCTCAGAGCAAAATTGGCAAAGTTTTAAAGAAATGTCAGTTTTCTCTCTTATCCCTAGTTACTGTGTTATTGATTTTGGGGGATAAAGCAATAGCACAGGGTTCCGTTCAAGGGAGTTTTAATGCAGTTGGTACTCTCTGGATCTTAATCGCAGCATCTCTAGTTTTTTTTATGAATGCTGGTTTTGCCATGCTGGAAACTGGGTTTTGCCGAACCGAGAATGCTGTCAATGTTTTAGCAAAAAATTTAATTGTTTTTTGTATTGCCACGATCGCTTTTTGGCTGTTTGGCTTTAGATTCATGTTTGGGGACAGTGATAGTAGTGTTATTGGGCAAGTTGGGTTTGTGCTTAATCTGCCATTTCCCTCTGGAACAGATCTTAATCCTTTTCCCAAAGGTTTTGTCGCTTTAAGCGATAGTTGGGAAGGCAGATCTTTTGCGTCGCTGTTTTTCTTTCAGCTGGTTTTTGCTGGTACAGCTGCAACCATTGTTTCTGGTGCTGTAGCAGAAAGAATTAAATTTTGGGCATTTATCTTGTTTAGCTTTGTTCTAGTAGGATTTATTTATCCACTCACTGGTTACTGGGTTTGGGGAGGAGGCTGGTTATCTACTGTCCCTTTCCAATTCCGCGATTTTGCTGGTTCAACCGTTGTTCATTCGGTAGGTGGTATAGCCGCTTTGATTGGAGCCTGGTTGTTAAAGCCAAGGCGGGATAAATTTGGTTATGATCCAGTAGACGACAGTTTTTCTGGGGAAGATAATTCAGAAAGATTTAAGCCCCACAATCTTAGCTTGGCTACTCTCGGTTGTCTAGTTCTTTGGCTAGGTTGGTTCGGCTTTAATGGTGGTTCCACCAGCAATTTGGCATATGTTCCCCACATTATTGCGACAACCCTTTTTTCCGCTGCGGCGGGGGGTAGTGCTGCGATATGTTTCAGTTCAATTGTAAAAGGTCAGAAAATTAGCCTCTCATCTATTATTAATGGAATTTTGGGTGGCTTAGTGGGTATTACTGCATCTTCAGCTTATGTGGATATTGTCGATGCAGGGATTATTGGCGCAATCAGTGGACTGCTAGTTCTGGTAGGGGAAAATCTACTCAAGTTTCTCAAAATTGATGATCCGGTGGGAGCGATTCCCGTTCATTTGATTTGTGGCTTTTGGGGAACTCTTGCAGTAGGTATTTTCGCGAGTCCAAACTCTAGTGAGTATCAGCTGGAAAATTACCATCGTGTTACCCAAACATTTTACCAGTTTTTAGGTTGGACTAGTGTTATTTTTGTGGTAAGTATCCTGAGTATAATTACTTGGATATCAATAGGGCTATTATTACATTACTTAGTGCAAGGTTCAGAAAAAACTAGCAGAGAAAGAATGAAAGGAATCAAACGCAGCTATGCTCAAGACTATGGACCATTCGGCTCTATTATTGACTTGTTTCAAATTGGTAGGCAAGGGATAAGAGTATCTGTAGAAATGGAAGAAAAAGGTAGTGATGCAACAGTTATTCCCTAGCTTGGGGTAAATCAAAAATATCTTTTGCTACTGGACATGATTCACTTTCTTCAGCCTGGAAAGTCTCTAGAGAAATCTGGATATCATCGCCGTACAATTCAAACCATTGATCTAACTTGCTTTTCGCATCGTCAAAGTAAGTAGAGTTTTGTGGCAAGTCACAAAAATTTCTTAACATATCTAACCAATCTGCATTCTTCGCGTGATCTTTCCCGTTATCAAACAACTCTCTATCGGAAGTTGCGATATCATTAGGTGATGGTAAGGGTTCGGGGGTATCTTGAGATTTGAGTAAAAAAGTATCAGCAACAGCAGCTATTACAAAAGCAGCCAGGGCAATTGCTGACAATAATTTAGTGAAAGATGTAGTTTGATAGTCTTTAGTAGTAGGAGGAGCGGTTACAGGAGGTTGAACAATATCTGGTAATTGCTGTTTAACCCATTCTGAGCTGAAAATGCTACCATAGATAGCGTTACTAGCTTCTAATTTGCTATTTTCTATTTTTACTAAACCAGACTGTAAAAGCTTTTCTTGTTCTTGGCTACTGTTTACTGATACCTGACCATTCTGTATTATTTGCCAATATAAATTCAGTAGAGTATCTCTTTGCTCGTCGTATAATATAGTTTTAATAACTTCTTTAAGGTGTGCCGAAGCGGTGTTATTTGCCCAATCTTGGATTATGTTTTCTTGAACAATTTGTTGTACCAAAGCCTTTTCCTGTCCATCAGCACAAGAGGCTGGATGCACAAGAATCAAGTTGCAAAGATGTTTGGAGAGGAAAGGTTGATCACCGGCCCAACGTCTAACCTCTTGCATCACAACAAAAGGACTATCAGCTTTCGAGCCGACTTGATTTACGAAGTCTGTAAAAAGGTCGGAAAGCTCTCCTGCATTCTGTTCTAAACTCATAATTAGCAGAGGGTAAACACATCTAATTTGGTATAAATTTTAACAGTAAATTTGTCAAAGATAATAAATTTTAATTATTAATAAAAAATTCCGTACTATTGCTGATTGAATATCTGTAACTTTTGATACTAAAGTTAGATGTATTTGCTTTGAGGATAATTATCACCCTTTAGGTATTCTTTAACATACTATCAACTAAGAATCGATTTTCTCTGGGGTCTAGTTTTTTACCCACTAAGAATTTTTGAGCTTCTTGAAGCTGCTTGGCAGACAGTAATTGGTATCTATCTTGTCCTTCAGAATCTATCCAGGCAACCAGCTTTTTGGCATATGGACGTAACTTGCCGAGATTGTGGTTTGTCCAGAGGACATTGAAAACATTGGCATAAATGGGATTAGCAACAGCTAATTGTTTATCTTTCTCAACAACTATTGCAATTTTTTTAAGTTCTCCTCGTTCTTTTTCCCTATCTAACTCTTCTGTGAGGAGCAATTGGCGATAGGCTATCAGTAACCAAAAAGGATCACAAAGACTATTCTCTAGTAAGCTACGACTGATTTCCCTTAACGGCTCTGCATGAGTTTCAGTTTGCCAATTTTCAATGATTCGAGAACGTACTATAGTTTTAACCCAGTTTTCTGTTAAGCCTCCATAACGTTTCTTTTCTTGAGAAAGTAGTATAAAAATACTTTTATTAAGGTTTTTATTACCTTCCGTTAATGACATTACTGTGTCTATTACTGATTCCCTATTGTCAATACTGGGGAGTAGAGCTCTAATCTCTTGTTCAAACTTATTACTTTCGTAAATAAATCTCTCGTCATCTCTAGTTAAGAGTAAATCTTTAGCCCAAATTTGGGCTTTTTTCAACTCCTCACCAAACAACAGTTTAGATTGATCCTGGCAATTAGATGATATCCAAGCTTCTATCTGAATTTGATATGGTCTTGTAATAACTTGTTTTAGTTGCTCATGAAGCCATTCTTGATTGAATATTTCTTGATAAATTTTATTATGAATAACTAGTTTGCCCTGTCTATTCACTAAAAGACCCGAAAGGCGTAATTTCATTTGCCAGCGGCTATTATCAAATGGTAATTCTCCCAATTCAATAATTTGCTGGTATATCTGCAAAAGCTCTTGGATAGCAAAATTATTGACTATAGTTCTTTCTATGGTCTTTAAATGCTCGTGACTATCCTGAGATTCCCAATTATTAATTATTTTTGTTCTAATTAATTGCTCAATCCACTCCTCTAAATTATGATTTGTTTTGGGTACTTCTGCACCTTGAATCATTTTGCAAATTTTTTGAGTTAAAAATGGCTGCCCTCCAGTCCAATTCAGAATTATTTGCACAACTTGCTCAGGATGGTCTACCTTGTCTATTAATCCTTGGGATAGTTGTTGTGCTTCTGCAAATTTAAAGCTAGTTAATTCTATGGCTGTGCCAGTATTAAATGGTGTAGAGTAGGAATCTTTAATTAGGTCAGTCGAAGTTGCTACCCCTATCAGCACAAAAGTTAACTTGTTGAATTGTTTTTTGTTAGCTCTGCTATTCAAGCATTCACTAATAACTGCAAAAAAGTCACTTAGACTAAAATCAAGACTGAGCAAAGCATCTATTTCATCGAAAAATATAACAATTTCTTTATTTTGAATTTCTTCTAGTAAAATTTCTGAAATGAATTGCTTAAATCGAACAACTTCTGAAAAATTTTCGTGTTGCTCCCACCATTGCATATGGTCACAATTCAGTTGTAATTGTGCTACAATTTGATCAATGACTCCGAGATACCACTTTTCTGGGGTTAATCCTTCCTGTTGAATAATCTCAGTCGCTTGAATATCAACACAAGCCACTCCTTGGGCGGTTAAACGTTGGATGGTTCTAGCACGTAAGCTAGATTGTCCCATCTGTCTTGAGCTCATAACATAGCAAAGTTTCTGGTTTTTGAGAGCTTCAAATAAATCTTTGTCAGCCTGTCTTTCTACGTAAGTAGGAGCATTGGCAGCTAAAGTTCCACCCACCTGATATTTAAGAATTGGTTCCTTTTGATTGCTCATCTTGGTTTAAGACTTAATTATCAGATGGTAGTTTCCCTTATTTGCTTTGGATTGTAACCATAGGATAGTAGAAAGTACTCAATCAATTTGTCAAACTCTGTCAGGATACCCTGCCTAGTTCAGAGGCTGCTGTCAGGAGAACCACTTGCTCTGCTGGGTAAGCAGCACTATGCTGAAAATAAACCCCAAGATAGATGTTATCAGCATTAGAGTCTTTATGTTTAGGCAATTTGGAGAAAAGAGTCACCACAGCAGGTGCACTAGAGCCCGGAGGGAAAAAAGGTTTTCTCCCCCATAAGTTTGCTACTGTTGACAATTACCACCCTTGGCGCACTATCTTGTAAGGTAGCATTCCCTTTTTCCCTACCCTGCGGGAACTCGTTCGGAGAATGTGTCTTTGTGGTTCCTTATCCCTAACGAATGAAATTTTTAGACTTTTATTTAAAACCTATTCCTGCGCAAAAGAGTAAAACTTAAAAGTAAGATAATACCGACTGAAGTTGTGTGGATTACCATACCAGTCATACCCTGTAACTTCATTGCTAACCAATTAGAAAGTAAAGCAATTGTCCACAGGATGAGAGCAGCATGGCGCTGAGATAAACCCCAGTCTAGTAAACGGTGGTGCAGGTGATCTTTTCCAGGGGTAGTGAGAGGATTTTTCCCTACCATCAACCGCCGCACGAATACTTGGGTAGTATCGAGTACCGGTAAGAGCAAAAATAAAACTGGAGGTACTAGGGCAAAGATGGTGGTTACTTTCAGATGACCTAAAATGCTGGTAGCAGCTAGCAGATAACCGAAGAAGTAGGCTCCTGCATCTCCCATAATAATTCGAGAGGGGTGAAAATTGTGCCGTAAAAAACCCAATGCCGCACCTCCTAAAGCTGCTAGAAGCAAAGTGGCTGCTGCACGGGAGGGAAATTGGGCAGAAACCGCTAAGAGACTCATGGCAGTAATAAAGCTAACTCCCCCTGCCAAGCCATCCATCCCATCCATAAGGTTAATGGCATTGGTAATTCCCACTACCCACAACACCGTCATTAAAGTAGAGAATAGGGAGTCAAAAGGAGTGCCAAAACTAGCCTCAATGCCAGTACCACTAGCAACTAGCAACAGCGCTGTGATAATCTGTGTTAACAAGCGAAACATCGGAGGTAGACCAAACTGGTCATCAATAAAGCCTACTAGTACTAAAATCGAACCCCCTAGTAGGATAGTTAGCACCTGAGCCAATACAGCTTCGAGTACAATTGGTCTCAACAAGGTTGCCAGCACTAAAGCCGCAACTACCCCCGCGTAGATAGTTAATCCTCCGACATTAGGTAAAGGTTCCTTGTTAAGTCGGCGCGAGTTAGGCTGATCCGCCCAACCCACCTCTAAAGCAAAGGAGCGCACTGCGGGAATAAAACGCCAAGTTACTCCCCAAGCTAAACCAAAAGTTAAGATAACCGCTAGCCAGCCGGTGCCACTGGGGTCGGCAATACCGATAGACTGAAGGAAGTTGTACATTTTATCTCCCAATTCACCGCAAGCAGTGGAAAGCCAATTCCTTCCAAGGATGGGAGGGATAGCTACCCACCACTTTGTCATTTGTTATTGGTCATTAGTACAAAAGACTCTCTGACTCTCTCAACAGTACAGCAATTAATCTGTTAAAGCGATTTCTGGTAAAAAATGTACCTGCTGTAGTGGCTTGGCAAGCTTAACACAGCATTACTAAATTTTCATCTTCCAGAAATCACCTGGTGCTCCAGATTTGCTTGTACTGATCTTATCTACTGTTGAAAGTTACATCTATCCGGGTTTTTTGAGTAGGTTGCTCTTTTTCGATACTGAGCAAAAAACGGAACCCAACACAGCACAATGCTGCATTAGGTTCCGTTTTCTCTTGTCTACAAGGTGGTTGTTCAAAAATTAACAACGGCATCGCAGAAATAATCCACCAGGCTTATTACACAAGCCTTCTTCCCTTCTGACTTGAAAGTAGGGAATAGGGAATAGGCAACAGGCAATAGGCAACAGGCAACTTCGGAAGAAGCGACTTTCATCACCTGGTGGTGAAATTTTTTCATCGAGACTGCCTCCTGCCTTCTGCCTTCTGCCTTCTGCCTCCTGCCTTCACTGCTTAATTTCAAACCTATAAGGTCCGAAACCTCCGACTTGCAAATCCTGCTTATTAGGTTCTGCCTGTAGCTGAGGGCCATCTGCCCTGACTGCTTTAACTTCCCAGTCAAATTGTTGAGAGGATTGAGGATTATCAGAAATAACGACAAACTTACCATCCTTGATCTTCTCACCATCGATGGACTTAATAGCAATGCGATCAAAGCCATCAATGTTAGTCAAGATGATTGTTCTTTGCTCCTTCCGGGTAAATGCCTCGAAATAAGGTGGCAGAGAGATTGTTGCCTTGCCCTCGTAAAGCTGGGATGTACCACGATAGTAAACTGCTCCCTCTGGTCCTTCGAGAGTAGCGTGAACAATGTACTTTGCTTCATCTAAAGGGTGTTCAACGATAAATGTCTTAAAAACACCAGCTGAGGAGTTCCAAATCTGGATTGCTTTATCAGTATCACCGAAGTTTTCTTTGTCGTACTTGAAGGCGAAAACTCCTGCATTACCACCTGTACCCAAACCTTGAATACTGGCAGCATCACCACCAATGGCGTCCTTGCCCGAAACAACTCCATCGACCTTTACATCACCATTAAAGCTTGCAGCATCACTCATAATTTACTCCATCAGAAATGCGATTGCTTTTGGTGTCAGCTTACACTGACCGCTATTCAACGTACCATAACCAGACTGAAGTTGCGATCGCAGATTAAGTAATCTTCGCAAATCTCAACAAGGGAATGGAGAATTGAGAATTGAGAATTGAGAATTGAGAATGGAAAATTGGGTAAAAACACCGCACTGAAAAAGAAGATGAGAAACAAGTCAGTTTTCCTTAGAACCTCCTGCCTTCTGCCTCCTGCCTCTTAATTCGGCAAAAGTTCTAATCTATAACGATAAAGAGCTACTGGTTTCTCCAAAGCTTGAAAATAATCGGCGTCTTGAGGGGAAAGGTATACTGCAGTTATTTGGTCAGCTTCAATTGCTAAATTAGGAGAGGGTAGTAGCTGATAACTGGTTGTTGTTTCTACTTGGTTGAAATAAGGTTGGGATGAGCCGCGAAAAATTTGCTGGGAAACTTCTGTAGCAATAAACTGTTCAGAATTGGGGGTTTCGGAAGCTCGACCGGTTACAATTGAGAGCAGTTGACTCCCATTGCGTAGAGAAGTAACTTGGCGATTGGGGTTATCAGGATCGACTTTAACAGAAAAAATTGCGCGATCGCCTAAATAAGCTTTGCTGATATTCAAGCCATTAAATTCCCTATCAGCAACTACTCCTGAGGTCTGTAACCGAGTGCCTTTTCTGGTAAAGGGCAAAAACCGACTACTAATAACCGATAGCAGTGGTTGCTGGTTGTGAAATCTTACCGGAAAACTAATCGGTTGATTAAGATGAGAGCGATTGCTCTCAAATCCTGGAGTTACCACTGTTGGTGCGAGAGGTGCTACTTGCTCAACTAAAGTACTAGTTACCAGCCAAGTACCTTCCATCCAATCGGGATATACTAAATCCCCCTTGGCTGAAGCAACTGCTGGTTTACCGTCCCAATGGGGAAATGCAGCCAAGCGATTAGCCAATGGCCCTGCTTGTGCCTCACCACTTACCAGCAATAAGGCCACAACCAAGCATAATCCCCAAATTACTCTAATATTTGCCACTACCTGCTCCCCTTATCACCTATAAATTCACGCGATCGCACTAGTATAGTAGACATTGTAGGTTGGGTTGACGCTAGAAAACCCAACAAAGCGTTACTGGTATTGATGGTGTTTTTTGTAGGGGCGCAATGCTTGCGCCCTGAATACCTGTGCCCTAAATACCTGTGCCCTGAACACCTGTGCCCTGAATCCCTAGAACCCAAATATCAAAACGGCAACTCTAAAAGCTTTTCCTCAAACCTCTGGATATTTTGGGGATTGTCAGGATCTTGAGCCCACTTTTGGGGATTATTGAGAATGTAGTATCGAACTCTATTGAGGGCATCCTCGTCACGAACAATTGATTCGTAATAATTTCGATGCCAAATTGGGATGGCTGTATTGTCGCGAATTTGATTAATCTTTCGAGTGACAGACCCTTTAAACCCTGCGATGAAAGATGGTAAAGAATTAGGAGGACGGTGGAATTTCTTCTGTTGAGGTTGATGGGATAGGAGATTCGATTGAGTAGCAATAATTCTCACAATCCCGTGCAGATGATTCGGCATGATGATCCACTCATCCAATTGCAGTGTGGGTCGCATTTGTGGTGAATGCAGCCATTCCCGGGCAACAATTTTACCGATTTGATTGAGGTGCATTTTCGCTTGGTGAATTTCCCCAAACCAACATTGCTGCTGATAGGTACAAAGGGTAACGAAATAGATTCCAGGTTGAGAATAATCGTATCCTTTGAGACGAATGGAACGACGGTGGTGGTATTCGGGGTTGTATTTCATTTGTGGTCAAGCATGATTGCTATCGCATGTTCTTGTTATTTTAATAGGAATTAGGAGCTTAATGGTATTTTCCTAGATGATGGGGGTATCTAATCGACTTCAGGGGGTTTGTTATCGGGCGGGAAGCAATACGCCCCTACGTGTGATACTATTTCATCATGGGAAAATGTGTACACATATATACTGGGATCTTTGTTGCTTACAGCGTGATTGCATTTTTAGATTAGCGATCGCTCAACAGATAGTTAATCCCGGATGATAGGCATATGTCATCGGGCGGGAAGCAATACGCCCCTACGATTGTGGGGTATATCAATAAATTTAACGTAGGGGCGCAATGCTTGCGCCCTCAATGCTTACGCCGTCAATCCTTGCACTTTCCAAAGACGCGATCGCTTGTGTCATTATTAGGATGAGGCGATTTCTGACAATGATTGTATTCTTGACGATTCTCTATCCCAATAGTAAAGATGGTAACTGCAATTGAGCGGCTAACCCTGACAGAATATTTAAGCTATGAAAATGAAACCGATACTATTTATGAACTGGTTAATGGTGAGTTAATCCCCATGAGTCTTGGTAGTGGGTTGCACGGTGATATTGCTGAATTTCTCCATGATCGGCTCAGGGTAGAAATTAAACAGGTAGGACTTTCCTGGACAGCTAAACAAATGACTGTTGGTATTCAGTCACCTCAAAAAGGACGGTGGGATACCTGTCGCATTCCTGATGTGACAGTCTTACCTCTAGAGCAATGGCAACAGCTTCGCTCTAAAAGGGAAGCGATTATTTCTCTTGATGAACCACCACCGTTATTAGTGGTTGAAGTAGTGAGTGAGTCAACCAAAACCGTTGACTACCGAGCCAAACGCTCCGAATACACTATGTTGGGAATTCCTGAATATTGGATTGTTGACCCCTTAGCAGGCAAAATAACTATCTGTGAACTGATTGAAGGTTTCTACGATACGACAGAATTTACCGCTCTTGAGCAACTCAAATCCCCTACGTTTAAAGAATTGTCGTTAACAGTAGCACAAATATTGAATCCCTAGAACGTTATCCTTAATCCCCAATCTAGTGAGGGCGCAAGCTTTGCACCCCTATTGAATCCCTAGAACGTTATCCTTAATCCCCAATCTAGTGAGGGCGCAAGCTTTGCACCCCTACATCTATCTATTACAAATAGTGGGGGAGACTCGGAGGGCGGGTTTTGAAATGAGAGGTTATTGTCTATAGGGTGGATAATGTCCCTAAACCCGCCCCTACAGCAGAATTAATTGAATTTGGGAAATGAGATTAGGGAAAATTGGTGTCGTAAGCGATCGCTTCATCTATAACGATACCACCGGTGCTTTGTTCTTCAACCCCGATGGTACAGGAACTTTGGCACAAATTCAGTCCCCTCAACTCTCTGGAGGTGTTGCTCTCACCAACAGCGATATTGTTGTTGTCTAGAGTAGGGAAGAAGTCCAACCAGTAGTAAAAGTCCGACTTCTTAAAGAAGTCGGACTTCTGTAGTATTTGTGTGGGCGCTGCTATACGGAAAATGTTAATTGAGCTAAGTGAGTCAATCCTGATTGATTTTTTTGTGAAAATTCACTTGAAATGTTCAACAGAATTTGCTTATAAGTTCACTAATTTTGACAACACCATTAGCAGTACTAACAGTAGTATTCCAGCACTTATTAGGTTTTCTTATGCATCGTACAATAATCCAAAAAAATGCAAAACCAATTACCAGAGCAATTGCTACAACTTTCCACCAAGGAATGTTTTCAACTAATCCCCGATCCTCTCGGGAACGAGCCTCATAAAGTTGATTAATCTTTTCCTGGCAATACGGTACTAAACGCTCAAAATTTCCTTGTCGCGCAGTCTCAAAAACTTCATTCAGAGCCTGGTCTATTTTAACAACATCTGCTGGTTTAACTTCTAATTGGCAAATCTGTTCTCTCATTTCACGTTGCATCTGAGCAACTGTTTCTCTAAGTTCTGGAGAACTCATTCCTGGAGAAATAGATGCAATATCTTTCCCTAGACCATCCAAAAAATTACGTGACCGCTCTAATTGTCTTAAACCTAAAGCTTGATAACGCATACCAACTTCACGATGCTCAGATGCTGAATTTGGCATGATCTTGACAGCCTCCCAGCGTTCTGCCTGTCGAAAATAAAGTTCAGAAACTCCAAAGTTAGTAACAGCATCTACAGTAATATCATAAAAAGCTTTTGCATTTTCATTATTCTCTCCGCAACAACCTATTAAGTCTCCTAATTGACTACTAGCTTCGCGATACTCGGCTGCTCTTTGCTGTTCTCTACTTAAAATCATATTTACTTTGTTGAAACTACTATTCAACTGTAAGCAATCAGACAAAAAAACGTCAAGTCATGCAAAAAAAAGCCAGTACCAAAAGGTATATTTTTTAAGCTTTATTCGACAATAATTTTAATAATCAGTAAATTCACTGAAGATTTATTTATTAGTTATCAAAATAATAAGAGGCCCGACTTATTATCAGTAAATTTATTGACTATTCCAGGTTTTTGTTGAGATATATTACTCAGATCTTGCACTATGCATCATAAATACTTACTAAGGTCAGTTACCACAAGTCGGGGTTATTGAGTAACCTACAGATACAATTGCTGCTATTTTTGTGGTACTATTTCATCATGGGAAAATATGCGCACATGTATACTGGAATTTAAGTTGTTCACAATGCGATCGCATTTCTAGATTAGCGATCGCTGAACATAAAGCAGGTAAAACCCAAGAACAAGATTGGCTCGATTAGTAAATTAGCCTATTATGCGATCGCTCAACAGATGTTAATCCTGGATGATAGGCTTAGGTAATGTAATTTAGGGGGTTTGTTATCGGGCGTATGCAATACGCCCCTACGATTGTCGGGTATATGAATCAAATTGATGTAGGGGCGCAATGCTTGCACCCTCAATGCTTGCGCCCTCAATGTTTGCGCTCACCGATTAGGAAGAAATATCACCAATTTTGATGTCACTAGCTTTTCTCAAAAAAGTTGGTAACCCAAGCCAAATTAGTAGTTTTAAACAAACGCGAATTGGAGAATTATCTTTTATCTCCAAGGGCAATTGCTAAATTTATTCAACTTAAGCATCAGCTTGTCGGAAACAAAGAAAATAAAGTTGTCGAGATAGCTGAGATAGAACAAGCTATCGATACCTGTACTGAGCAACTAAAGGATGTCGCGATAGAGCGGCGAGTTGCCAAAACTTCTTGCCCTCCAATTTACCTAAATCGCGATGCTGTTCTCAATTCTGATGCTGAAATCTCCTTAATCGATAAACTGAAAGAGGAGTACAATCGCCAAAAGCAGCAATTGACACAACTAGAGCAAAAATTAGAAACAATCGTTCAAGAGCAGACTAAACTAGTTGAAAGCGACTGGGCAACTAAAAAGCGAGATTTAGTACCAGGTGATCTCTTGTTAGATAAAGTATGTCAGTCATTTGGGGTACGCTTCAAGAAGGAGAAAGATTCAGTTAGATTAGCATCATTTATGGAAAAAAGTGAAATTGACTCAGAGATCACAGAGATACTCGATAGCTTTGTAGAAGCTATACAATAATCCTTACTCTATAAGCATTTTTAATTTTTAATTATGCTTAGCGGCACTAGCGATTGCCAACAACTAAGAACCAACAACAAATGCTTGCTTCTCGCTTCTATAACAATCCTAAATAGAAGGTAGTTATTATAACAATAAACACCCCAGACACCACTTCAACTAGAGTTAAAGAGTAGTCCTGCAAAAAATAGCACGAAAAACGAGGAGCAAATTAATGAAAGTGGCAGTCTTCAGCGCCAAAACCTATGACCGCAAGTTTTTAGAAGCTGCTAATACTGATTACGGACATGAATTAGCATTTTTTGAACCAAGTCTCAATGTTAATACAGCAGTCTTAGCCTCAGCAGCCCCAGCAGTATGTGTATTTGTCAATGACCAGCTAGATGAAAAAGCATTGCAGGCTCTTCAAGAGCAAGGTACTCGCTTAATTGCCTTACGCTGTGCTGGTTATAACAATGTAAATTTGAAAGTTGCCGCTCAATTGGGACTCACCGTTGTCCGAGTTCCTGCTTACTCACCCTACGCAGTTGCTGAGCATACTGTAGGACTAATTCTAACCCTCAACCGCCAGATCCATCGTGCCTATAACCGGGTGAGAGAAGGTAATTTTGCCCTTGAAGGACTTTTGGGATTTGACCTGCATGGTCGTACCGTTGGTATTATTGGCACTGGTAAAATCGGCATGATCGTAATGCAGATTCTTAAGGGATTTGGATGTCACTTACTGGCCTATGACGTTTATCCTAATCCAGATTGTGAAGCACTAGGAGCTAAATATGTAGAGCTTAGTGAACTCCTCGGAGCATCTGATATCATTTCTCTCCATTGTCCTATAACCCCCCAAACCTATCACCTGATTGACAGCCAAGCTTTAGAGCAGATCAAACCAGGTGCCATGCTGATTAACACCAGCCGAGGAGCTTTGATTGATACCAAAGCAGTAATTGACGCTCTCAAGTCCCGAAAAATTGGTTATCTTGGTTTAGATGTCTACGAGCAAGAATCTGATTTATTCTTTGAAGATTTGTCCAATGAAGTCATTCAAGACGACCTGTTTGAACGCCTGCTGACTTTTCCTAACGTAATTATTACTGGTCATCAAGCTTTCTTTACTGACAATGCTCTTCACAACATTGCCCAGGTTACACTCTCTAATATTACAGATTTTGAACAAGGACATCATTGTCCCAATCAAGTCAGTATTGACATGGGTTGATTGGGGATTGGGAATTGGGAATTGGGAATTGGGAATTGGGAATAGAAAACAGTAATAAGATTTCAAGTCTATCTATCCAAATGCTATGCTGCTTCGCACCATGCTACGCAAACGCCCAAACCCACTCTCTTGCTCCCCCAGCTCCCTCAGCTTCCTCAGCTCCCTCAGCTCCCTCAGCTCCCTCAGCTCCCTCAGCTCCCTCAGCTTCCTCAGCTCCCCAGCTCCCCCAGCTCCCCCAGCTCCCTCAGCTCCCTCAGCTCCCCAACTCCCCAGCTCCCTCAGCTCCCTCAGCTCCCTCAGCTTCCTCAGCTCCCCCAGCTCCCCCAGCTTCCTCAG
>JAAHFP010000095.1 GCA_010672925.1 Symploca sp. SIO1C2
TTTTTATCTACTAAATGAGCTTGGACTATTTTTTCTCGCAAATCTACTGAATATGCTTTCATCACCTCTGAATCACTATAAAAGACTTTCACCTCTAATGTACCTCATAACAGCGCAAAGCGCTGTAATGGGTTGGGTATGGGAAGTGCAGGGAGATTGGAGTATGGGTAGATAGCTTATATGTGCACAACTATTCCATTATTCATAATAATAGCAAAAAATAATGGGGATTGCAAGGATAGGGGAAGTTGGGGGAGCTGAGGAAGTTGGGGGAGCTGAGGTAGCTGAGGTAGCTGAGGAAGAAAAATACAATTATTCTGACCCCTTAGTCTTTCCATACATTCCCCACACCTCCCACAGGGTGAAGAAATTGTCGGTGGGATTTCTTGAGCTTTGTATCCAAAAATTATCAGTTCTCTCTTCTTCCTCAACTCCTCAACTCCTCCGCTCCTCCGCCCCTCCGCTCCTCCGCCCCTCCGCCCCTCCGCCCCTCCGCTCCTCCGCCCCTCCGCTCCTCCGCTCCTCCGCTCCCCACTTTTTTTTTCACGCTTCACCACCAACAACTACATCCTTAATCCTTAAACTCGGACCACCACAACCGACTGGTAAGCCACTTTGTCCCGCTTTTCCACAACCGCCAGATTCATCCCAGTAGAAGTCATCGCCAATGGCTTCAATATCTGCCAAGGTTTTGAAAACGTTACCTGATAAAGTCACATCTCTTACTGGTTCAGCTAGCTTACCATCCCGAATCATCCAAGCTTCACCAGCGCTGAAGGTGAACATTTCCCCATTAGTCATACCTCCCAGCCAATTGCGGGCATAGACTCCAGTTTTGATCCCCTTGAATAAGTCTGCTACGGGTGTGGTTCCTCGTTCAATCCAAGTATTCGTCATCCGCACGATGGGAGGATAGTGATAGTTGAGACAACGAGCATTACCGGTGGGTTGCTCTCCTAATTTGCCAGCAGTTTCCCGGGAGTGGAGACGTCCGACTAATACTCCATTCTTGATCAGCTGAGTAGTAGTGGCGGGAGTGCCTTCATCATCGTAGAAGTAACTACCCCGATGTCCAACCGGTGCAGCACCATCAAAGATTTGCAGTTCTTTTGGACCAAAACGACGTCCCATACTCATAGTTTCTAGCAGATCTGGGTTTTCGTAGGCCATGTCAGCTTCGGAAAGATGTCCAAAGGCTTCATGAACGAATAATCCACTGAGGATGGGGTCAATCACTACTGTGTAGACTCCACCTTTCACCGGTGGTAGGGAAAGAGCATCTACAGCTCGTTGAGCAGCACTGCACACTTGTGTATCTAGCTCTGTAAGATCCTCATAAGCTTTGCGGGAGCCGGTGGTTTCCCTGCCAGTTTGGACAATATCACCATTGCGGGCTGTGGCAGCAAAGCGCATTTCCATATCTACCCAGGATTGCTCAATCAGGGTTCCTTCAGAAGTAGCAATAATTACCCGCTGGGTACTGTCCCCATAACGGACAGAGGTACTGGTGATACAGGGGTCAAAATTTTTAAGCAGCTGGTTGTAACGATCGCACAGTGTTTTCTTGTGAGCTAGGGGAATTTGGCGAGGATCAGTACCAGTTAATGGTAACTTACAGATGTCTTGCACTGGTTGAGTAGGAGCAAGGATAGTTTCTTCCTCACCTACCATTCGTGCTGCGCTGATAGCTTCTTCTACTCTTTGTGATAAGGTAGAGAGCTTATTGAAACTGCTGATACCCCAACCTCCCTTATAACAGGCTCTCACTTGCCCTCCAATGGAAAAGCCTTCACTGAGGGTTTCTACTTTCTCTCCCCGTAAACTAATACTGGTTCCCTCTGATTCTTCTAGGCGAATCGCTAAGTAATCGACACGGGAGCGATAGTTGGCAACCAAGTCAGAGAGTAAATTTTGGACATCAGCAAATAAAGTTGGCATGGGAAGTTGTAACAGCAAGGAACTGTTTATATTGTGCAATGACTGGGTACTTTAAGAATGGAGAATGGGGAATGGAGAATGGGGAATTGGGAATGGGAATGGGGAATTGAGAATTGGGAATTGGGAATTGGGAATTGAGAATAATGCACGATCCTTTCACTTGTCACCATTGCCTACCACCTACCACCTACCACCTACCACCTAAATATGACAGCTTACAGAGAAGACCTAGCCTATATTCATGATCTTGGCTTCGGTGACTATGCTCTCCAATCTGCTCCCGGCATTTTAGAAATCTTGGCTCAAAACCAGATACACGAAGGTTTAGTGGTGGATTTAGGTTGCGGCAGTGGATTATCTGCGCAAGAACTGATCAAGGCTCATTATCGAGTTATAGGAGTAGATATTTCTGAGTCAATGCTCGATATCGCACGGACAAGAGTGCCAGATGCTGAATTTGTTCTTGGTTCTATATTCCAGGTTCCCATTCCCCCCTGCAATGCTGTAATCTCTATCGGTGAATGCCTCAATTACTTATTGAAGCCCAGCGACAGTAACCACAACCTCACTCAACTCTTCCGCCGTATCTACAATGCTTTAACTTCAGGGGGTGTCTTTATCTTTGACATTGCTGAACCCGGACAAGTTAAGGAGGGAACTACGGTAAAGGGATTTACAGAAGGAGACGATTGGCTAGTACTGGTTGAAAAGGAAGAGAATTACCAGCAAAGCAGATTAACTCGTCGAATTATCACCTTTCGTCAGGTGGGGAAATACTACCGGCGGGATGAAGAGGTACATTATCAGCAATTGTATAAAGCGACGGATATAGAAGCAGAACTTCAGCAAGTAGGTTTCCAGGTTAAAACCCTTCGCAATTATGGTCAATATAACCTACCACCAGCTCATGCAGCGTTTATTGCCAGTAAATCAACGGAGGGACAATAGAACATTTGTTATAGCAAAAGGCAGAAGGCAGAAGGCAGAAGGGAATAGATTGACAGGTAAAGGTTTCAAAATTTGGCGTTGTCCTAACCTCCCTGGCGGTTGCTATATTTGTCAATTCCCTAATTCTCAATTCTCAATTCTCAATTCTCCATTCATTATTAATGGCTAGTTACTTTAGTAGAAAAAAATCCACTAGAAGCAACTAGCCATATAACCAAGGCTGAATTGAAAAGTCAGGGATGTTCCCAAACTTACCAGCCCTTTTCTGCTTGTTCTAGCACATAGGTAGCAACATCTTCAATCTGAGCCGGTTCCAGGTGTCCTCCAAAACCGGGCATCGGACTTTTACCATTAGTTATCTGGGAGATGATTGCCTCGAGGGAGTACCTATCATACTTTTCCAGGTCTGCTTTCTTCAAGGTTTTAGGAGCCAGAATAAGGTTCTTACCACCTTGATGACAAGCGTTACACTCGCTAATAAAGAGTTGTTTACCTTTTGCTGCATCCCCCGCTAAGGCAGGAGTTGCTAGGGCAAAGCTGAACAAAGCGATCGCAACCAAAATAACCGATAGTAATTTTTTCAACAATGCTCTCCTTTTGATCAACACAAGCAACACTTGAGCTCCCCTGAACTCTCAGATAAAGTTAGTGCACCAAGCTTACCAGCCAGCTTCTGCTTTTTCTAGCACGTAGGTAGCAATATCTTCAATCTGAGGTGGTTGCAAGCGTCCCTGAAAACGAGGCATAGCACCTGCACCATTAGTTATCTGTGTTTTAATCGCCTCAAGCGAGTACTTACCATACTTTTCCAGGTCTTCTTTCTTCAAGCTTTTAGCAGGAACAACGAGGTTCTTACCACCTTTATGACACTGATTACAGTTTTTTGTAAAGAGTGTGGCCCCATTTGCTGAATCACCTGCTAGGGCAGGGGTGGCAAAAGTGAAGCTAAACAGAGCGATCGCAACCAAAATAACCGATAGTAATTTTTTCAACAATGCTCTCCTTTTGATCAACACAAGCAAACAATTGAGTTCTCCTGAACTCTGAGGCAAGGTTAGTACGCCAAGCTTACCAGCCAGCCTCTGCTTGTCCTAGCACGTAGGTAGCAACAGCTTCAATCTCATTGTCTTTCAGGCGTCCCTTAAAACGAGGCATCTGCTTTTTACCATAAGTTACCTGTTTAACAACTGCCTCCAAAGTGTCCTTACCATTTGCTGTGAGGTCTGCTTGACTCAAGGTTTTATTGGGATTAAGAGTGTTCCCACCACCTGCATGACAAACAGCACAGTTTTTCTTAAAGAGTTTAGCTCCATCTGGTGCGCCAGCTGCTAGGGCAGGGGTTGCAAAAGCAAAGCTAAACAGAGCGATCGCTAAAATAACCGATAGTATCTTTTTCAATTGTGTTCTCCTCTTACTGAATACAGGCAACAAGCTGTTGCTACGTTGTACATTATCAGATAAAATCCCTTCCTCCGTCAAAAAGATACAGTAAATTTCCTCAAAACTAGGTCAACTACCACTGCTGCTAGCTACTCAACAGTGATTTCACCTTTCATACGAACACCCTGGTGAGGATGGCAGTAGAATGAGTAAGTCCCAGATGGTGCATCAGCCGGGAAGGTGGTTTCCACCGATTCTCCTGATGCAAACAGTAATTTTTCTTTTGACAGGGATTTTGCTAACTCAGCATCGTTGTCTGGGGTTTTATCAAAAACCACGTTATGGGGACCAAGTTTGTTCATCACCCATTGGATGGTATCTCCCGGCTTGATGGTCAAAGTACGAGGGACAAACCTCAGTCTACCTTTGTCTGATCCCATATTTACTGTATAAGTTTCTGCTGCTGCCGGGGAAGCTGATAAAGCAAAATTTGTGACTAGGAGCAGGATTATGGACAGTAACACCCCCAGCTTACGTAAAATGGAAGCTTGAAATTGCATCATGTTTGTTATTTGTTATTGGTTATTTGTTATTTGTCATTTGCCATTGGTAAGGGTTTGACAAGTATTTACGTTCCTTAATATAGTTGATTTGATTTACGATTACCTACTTAAGCTAAGACACATTGAAATCGGTTAGTTTTAATCTCCGCGTCCCCGCTTCCCAACATCCCCAGAGTTTACCTCAATGAGATCTGGAATCGATAGCTATAGCCACCTGAACTCCTTAATTCACAAGTGGGAACCCCGATGTAAGCTAGTTGCTCTATTGGCTTTAATTTTTGCCTTTTCTTTTGTACGGCAGTTAACCTTGCTACCAGCAATGGTGCTAGTAACTCTGGTTTTGTCTAGTCTGTCTCGATTACCAGTAGCTTTTTTCCTGAGTCGGTTACGCTATCCTGGCTGGTTTCTCGCCGCGATCGCAATTCTGTTACCTTTTACTGTTGGCAGTACTATTATCTTTCAGTTTGGTTGGCTGGCACTAAGGCAGGAAGGACTACTATTGCTAGTGGTAGTGGCAACTCGGTTTCTCTGTATTCTGATGGTAAGTCTGATTTGGTTTGGTACAACACCATTGTTAACCAATATCAGAGCTATGGGCGCTTTGGGGCTCCCACCTACTCTAGCGGAGATGATGCTGTTGTCTTACCGCTATATTGAACAATTTGCCGAAGATTTGACTAAGATGAAACGAGCAATGCAGTTGCGGGGATTTCGAGCAACTAAGTTGAGTCGTCGTAACTTATCTGTGTTAGCATCCCTCGCAGGCACCTTATTGGTGCGGAGTTATGAGCAGTCGGAGCAAGTCTATCAGGCAATGAGATTACGAGGGTATGGTTATCTCCCTCAAGGTCGTCGATATGGTAGAAATAGGATGAAGCGTGTTTCTGTTGGAGATGCGATCGCGTTGGGGATAACTTTGTTGATTGCAGTTGGGTTTGTTGTAGGTGAATTGGTAATTTAATTGGGAGCTTTAGGTGATTAGCGAGAGCTAGTGCCTTCTTGCAATTGCGTCCTCTGAGTAGCAATCGCCTTGCCTTGCAGGTTGAAGACTAATACTATTACACTTATTACAGTTGTTCTGGGGAGTTCACAGCCATGACGACAAATACTCCGGTTTTTGAATCTCAGCTTGAGTCTGAGGATTTGTTGCGATTGACTCAGCTTTTAGAAAAAGCTCACCCAAAATTAGTAGGGATGGATGGTGAGGAGATTCTCTTGCCAGAATCTCTCTATCAGGTTTTGCTTCAGGTGACGCCGCTTTTGGCTCAGGGTAAGGGAGTTACACTCATTCCTCAAGAGCAATTTTTAACTACCCAAGAAGCGGCTAATATTCTCAATATTTCTCGTCCTTATCTCTACAAGCTTTTGGAAAGGGGGGATATTCCGTTTACAAAAATTGGTTCTCACCGAAGAATTAAGGCGGAGAATGTGCTCAACTATAAGCAACAACGGGACATTGATCGCCATCAAGCCTTAACTGAGTTAACAGCAACCAGCCAGGAATTAGGTTTCTATCAGGCAGAGGCTTAGAGTTTTAGATGGTTGTTTTCCCGGTAGTATTGGATTCCTGTGTACTTTATCCGATGTATTTAAGGGATACGCTGTTACGTGCGGCTGAAGCAGGTTTATATCAGGTCAGATGGACAGAGGAAATTTTAGACGGAACATTTCGGAATTTGGTGGGGAATGGTCGTATATCTCCTGAGAAAGCTCAACGGCTATACCATACTATGAATAAGGCTTTTCCAGAAGCTTTGATTGAGATGACAGACGATTTGCTCCCTTGTTTGGATAATCATGAGGGAGACCGCCATGTTCTAGCAGCAGCATTAGTTGGGAAAGCAGAGGTAATTGTTACCGATAATCTAAGACATTTCCCAAAGAAGTCTCTGGATAAATTTAATGTAACTGCTCAAAGTGCTGATGAGTTTTTGGTTTCTCTGTTAGATTTGTCAGGTGACAAAATACTATCGATTATTGCTAAGCAAGTAGAAGATCTTACAAAACCCCAGATGGAAATTGATGAATTGTTGGATCTGCTGAAAAAGTATGTTCCTAAGTTTGTGAGCGCCTATCGCTCTATGCTCTTGTAAATCTCGGTTAATTTCTTCAACGCTTCTGCTGGAGAGACGCTGAATATCAATTTATGCTAATGTTTCCAGAATCGATTGAAACTACAAATGACAAATGACACATGACACCAGCTATCCAAATTTCTGGACTTAGTTTTTCCTACCCCAACCAACCGCCGGTTTTACAAGAGCTTAGCTTCACTATACACCCAGGAGAACGAGTAGGCTTAATTGGACCGAATGGCGCGGGTAAGTCTACGTTGTTTCTCTCCATCTGTGGACTTCTACAGCCAACCAGCGGAGAAATACTCCTATGTGGTAAACCAGTACAGAAGGGAGAATTTCGCTCAGAAATTGGCTTGGTGTTTCAGAATCCTAATGATCAGCTATTTTGTCCCTCTGTGCAGGATGATGTCGCATTTGGTCCAGAGAATCTGGGACTATCTACAGCAGAAATTGAGTATCGAGTTAAGGAAGCACTGGCAGTTACCGGTATCCAGAAATTAGCTCAACGAGTTCCCCACCATCTCTCTGGGGGTCAAAAATGTATGGTAGCGATCGCAGGAGTTTTGGCTATGCAACCTCAGGTAATATTATACGATGAGCCTAGCGCTAATCTAGATCTCCGCTCCCGGCGTCGCTTGATTGATTTTCTTCAGGAGGCAGGAGAAGGCAGGAGGCAGGAGGCAGGAGGCAGAAGGCAGGAGAGAAGTTTACAGGAGACAATAATTATCTCTTCTCATGACTTAGAATTAATTATTGAAGTTTGCGATCGCGTTCTCCTCCTTGATGAAGGAAAGCTCTTTGCTGATGGTAATCCTACAGAAATAATCAGGAATCAGCAGTTAATGGAGGCACATGGTTTGGAAAAATTAGTACTCTGAAGAAACACTCTTGTATGAAATTTTAGATTTTAGATTTTAGATTTTAGATTGAATCAATACAAGCCTAAATTTGGGACTGAATCCCTTCATATAGCTAGCTTCTTACTTCTTTTTCGGTGTAATTTACACGCTTTGCCTGTTCCCTGCGCCGTTAGGGGCTTATTACTGCAAAACCAGAGTCAATGGACAAATTGCTGCTAAGTCCTAATTAGGAATTTTTTGAGCTGCCTGCCAAATCAGAAGGTAATTGTTGACGGGGATGACGCAATGCTTGTTGGCGATTTTCTAACAGTGTTACGACTTCGTTGGCAATTATTCTAGTTAGATCCAGATTACAACTAGCTAAGAAATCCTCAGAAGAAATAGTTCCTTTAAAAAATTTATCAGATGGCTCCCGGAGTTGTCTAATACCATCAAATCCGATAAAATTAACTACAAAAGCAGTTAAAGGAGAAGTTTTTAAGTCATAATCACCGCCATTACTTCTACCAAAGATTAATAAATTACATACTTCTTCTTCAATAATATTAGTCGGTTTATACGGTTTAACTAAATTAGGGAAAGAATCTCCTAATCTACCTAGAAAATATCCAGAACCTGGCAATTCTCCCATCATTATTGCCAGAGAAACATCTTGTCCTAGGCGCAAGGACAGTGCTTCCAAAATAGTGTTGGCTATCAGCTTACATTCTAAATACAGTCTTCCTATTGCCAGATTTTTCCTTGCTTGCTCAACTAATTTATGGTAAGTTTTATCATCAGGTTCACCTTGAAAATGTTGAAAAATAGTTTTTGGCTTGAGAAAATTCATAAATCCTGTCATTTTTTGAATGGCTATTCTATAATCTCGCACTGTGTAAGCGCCGGATTTTTGCAGGTTATGGTTTGTTTCTGGTAAGAGATTCCAAGTATTAGCTAAAAACACTGCTGAACTGGGGTTAGCAAAGCTACCCACATCTCGGTTGGTTACTCTCACCGACTGCTTAAGGGTTTGCCTAATTTCTTCATCCGTCAACTTTAGGTGGAACTGCTCATTGGTTGACTTCAAACGCTGGTATAATAGCTCACTAGGAGTTAAGCCTGATTCTGAAAGTGCCCTAAAGGGGATAGTGGCTTCTATACAAGCTGTAAGCTTTACGATTAGGCTAGGACTGAAAAAAGGCTCCAGAGCTTTAGCTGCAACCACAGCACTCAAGAACTCATTTTGTCCAGCAAAGGGAGAAAGAGCTTGTCCTGGAGCAAAACCGAATACTGCTGCCACCATCTCGAAGGTGGAGTCCTGGGGTAACTCGGCTTGTTCCCGAATAAACAACTTTCCCTCTTCCTCCCAGAAGAAAGGTGCAAGGTAGTAAGTGAAGTTGAAGTTGATGCTGCCATCGACTTGCACATAGACAATATCGTGAAATAAACCTGCTAGTATCTCGATGGCATCTGTAGACCCACCAACTTCAAACATATGTTCGGTTGAATGGAAGCAGCGTCGAGGACCAGTCATCGTTTGCACAATGAGCTGAGCGATTTTGGCCAGTTGGGTTGGGCTAACTTCAACTCCCAACTGCTCTGTAGCCCAGAGCAGCTTCTCCAAGCATTGTTGATGATTCTGATTCTGTTCAAGACTCATGAATATTTTTCTACTTTAATTTTTATTCAACCCTCAGGATAAGATGGATGTCTTGGTTGACCATATTCTAGCCTTACAGAGACCTGTCTAAATTTTTGGTTAATTTTATAGTGGAAGGAGAGTAGGAAGCAAATAGCTATTTTGTTAGTCCTCAAGCACCTTCTGGGGTTTTACCCTCCTCTCAACTGAATATCTGGTTCATGGTGTGTTATGATACAATGTCGTTAACTGTCTTTTTATACTAAAAACCCTATCGACAATACCCTGGTCACTGCTAATATTAGAGCCATTCAAAGTCGTTAGTATAGACAAGCCGGTGAATCAGCAGCAAGGAAAATTTTTCATTCATCCTGGAGCCTTCTGCCTTCTCTTAATTACCATTTTGACTCAAACTCAGCCAGTCCGCTCCCAGGCAATTTTTGAAGATGTCACAATTGAACCGGGGTTTTCTCCAGACCCCATGCAAATGAAGGGTATCAGCGGTGGTTGTATCCCAGGAGGACCAGTGGTAGAGGGGCAAAGTGAGAATCTCAGCGACGGTTGTATACCGACAGAGGATAACATTACTGGAGTTGCAGAAACTCAAACTGGTCCTTGTGTAGGATTTTTTGATCAACAACCTGATCATATATTGGAGCTGACTACTTTTTTTGACTATCTGAGCCTGAAAGTACAAAGTCCTGGAGACACTACCCTCGCGATTACTGGTCCTGGTGGCACTTGGTGCAATGATGACTCTCAGGACAAAAATCCTATTGTTGCTGGTCAGTGGCTACCAGGAGTTTACCAAGTGTGGGTAGGTTCTTACGAACAAAATCAATATTATCCTTACATCATACAATTAAGCCAAGTTAAGCGATGAAGGGAGAATTGGGAATGGAGAATGGAGAATGGAGAATGGAGAATTGGGAAGAAGGATTTTCATTTTGTGTTGTGAGTGTACCTTAAATTGACCACCTAAAACCTAAAACCTACTACCTGCCACCTTCTTGCAAGGGAATTGTGACTGTAAATGTTGTACCTACATTTACCTCACTATCTACTGCGATTTTGCCGTTGTGCAAGTCGATGGAGCTTTTGACAATGGCTAATCCTAGACCGTTACCAGAGATATTGCCAACATTTTCAGCTCTATAGAAAGAGTCAAATAGGTGTTCTTGTGCTTCTCGAGGAATCCCAATTCCTTGGTCTTTAATTTGGAAAATTGCCTCTTCACCTTGGTGAGTTAGTTGAAAATTAATGGAGCTGTCCTTGGGTGAGTATTTGATGGCATTGGAGAGAAGGTTGCCGAAAATATGTTTGAGTAATTTTTCATCCATATAAGCTTCGGAAAATTTATCCTTTCCAGGTTCGTTAATACCAGCTTCGTTAAATATGATTTGGTGATTATGACCATTACCAAGTCGTATATCCTCTACTAAGGTGCGACAGAATTTAATCAAATCCATTTTTTCCGGATTAAAGCCCAATTTTCCGGCTTCTACTTTCCCTATTAAGAGCACATCATCTAACAACCGAGTCATATGTTTAACTGAAGACTGAATTCGCCCAAAATAAACTACTTTCTTTTCGTCAGTCCATTTATCCTTGTAATGCTGTAACAGCTCACTAGAACTCAGGATGGTAGTTAAAGGAGTGCGGAACTCATGGGAAGTCATGCAGACAAAGCGGGACTTTAGTTCGTTGAGTTCTTTTTCTTTTTGTAGAGTTTTCCTGAGCTCTTGTTCGGCCTGCTTGCGTTCCGTGATATCTCGCACAATCGCCATCACTTCATTAATTTCACTGACCACAATTCGCGCTTCCCAGCTGCATATCTTTCCATCTCGAGGAAACTGATACTCAAAGATTTGGATGTTGCCAGTTTGTAGGGCTTCTTTGACATACTGGAGGATGGGCTGTGCTACTTCCGCTGGCAGGACTTCGTCTACTTTTTTACCGAGAAATTCACTAGGTGAGCTAAATAGATCACTATCTTTTGCTGCTTTGTAATTAACAAAAGTACCATCCCGGCTAATACGATACATCACATCTGGTATCGCGTTGAGTAAGGCTCGGTTAGTAGCAGCACTAATGCGAACAGCTTCTTCCATCCACTTGCGCTGGGTAATATCAATACCGATAAATACAGCAGCGTGGTTGTGATTGTATTTTTGGGCAACTACCAGATAAGTATGTTTATAACCATCAAGCTCCATCTCAAATTCTATAGATGTGTTGTTTTGAGGAAGAGCAAAAAACTGACGCCCATATTCAGCAAATTCATAACTGCTCTCAAGAAAGCCAATTTTTTGACCCGCAAAATCCTCTGGGGATAATTTGAACAGGTTGGCTAACTGTTGATTAACCCCTAAATAGTGAAAATCTGAGTTAATCCAAGAAACATATCCAGGAACTGCATCTAAGACTGCCTTTAATTGATCTCTGGCTTCTGCTAATTCTTTCTCTGTCTGTTGGCGTTTAGCAATTTCTGGCTGCAATTGCTGGTTGATTTGCTGTAATTCCGATGCCCACTCCTCAAATCTGACTTTGAGGAGCTCATGAGCCCTTTTTAACTCAGACTGTGCATATTTACGAGCAGCAACTTCACTGTGATACTGCTCTAATAGGCTAGATTGTTTGATCGCGATTGCTACTTGGGTTGCTAATTTTTCTAGCAAGTCAATTTCTAATGAGCACCATTGTCGAGGAGTTGAGCATTGTTGGACGATGAGCAATCCCCACAGCTGCTCTCCTTGTACAATAGGAATTGCTAAATTGGCTCTAACCTGCAACTGTGCTAATAGCTCTACTTGAGAGGAACTAATATCTGCGGTATAAATATCGTCTATAACGTCAATGCAACCAGTGGTATAGGGTTCAATCCAAATTTTCTTCTTACTGAAATCAGATGCCAGTTCTTCTTTCATTGGCTGCCAAGCTGCATTCACAGACTCGGCCACAATTACACCATTTCTCTGAGACTCCAAGCGATAAATAATGACGCGATCGCTCTTGAGGTCTTGCCGCACCTTTTCTACTGTGGTGTTGCAAATGGTTTCTAAGTCCACAGACTGATTAGTTAACTGGGCAATTGTCTCTAACAACTGTTCTCTGGTAGTATGCTCCTGGACTTGGTTGGCGCAAAGTACTAATTCTTCTTCTCCCTCAGCCCTACAGTTATGTAAAAGTTCTACTTTTTGGTAAGGAGTTGTCTTTGTTGAGAGTACTTTATTTCCGTTAACCCCATTGTGCTCTCTATCTACTAGACTTGCAGGAAAATTTGTCTGATTTTGTAGAGAATTGATTAGTTGTCTTAATTCCTGAAATTCTTCTCCTAATACCTTGAGCAGATGATCCGACGTCACCAGCCCTACTAATTGACTCCTATCATCCACAATTGGCAAGTAGCGAAGGTTATGCTCCTCTAGTAGCTTGACTACAGTAAAAATATCCCAAAAATCTGATGCTTTCAGAGTAATCACATCTTTTGTTACTACTGAACCTGCTTGCACTTCCTCCAGATTTATCCCAGTAGCAACGAATTTAATCACATCCAACTCAGTTAATAAACCAAGTAGTTTTCCCCTTTCCACTACTAAGACACAACTAGCTTTTGCTTTATCCTTAGCAAGGATATCTGGTGATTGATGATAATTGAGACTGTCTGGCAGATTTTTTTGTGGCTGGGGGTAAATCTGCTGCACCTGGTTGAGCAAATTGACGACTTCTATCAAAGGAGTTTCTGGTACAACAGTCAGGGGATGAGGATCAATAGTAGCTTCTAGGGCTACCAAAGAAAGGGGTAAGTCTTGGGGTAGCATAATGAACTGATGTTGGTGTGGTTGGTTGAATCGATCTAGCTTGGGCATATCCACATTTTGAAAAGCATGAATGCTAAATTTGCCAGTAATGTCCTGTCCGTAATCAACAAGGAATAAGGTTACCAGTGCTTCACAGTAACTGATTTGGTGTAAATCCATTACCTAACACCTAACACCTAGCACCTAACACCTAAAACCTCATCTCCACATTCTTTATTTTAAGATATTTTACACCAAAAAAGGAGTAATCCTAGAAAACATTGGCAACAAAAAAACAGTTTCTGCGTCGGGATTTATCCTGTCTCACTTCGCCACCAGCCACCAAAAATTTCTGTTGGCGAGTCACCTCAAAGTCAGTCAAATCAAGGATAGAGGAAGATCCGCTTGTTAGCCTAGCAGCTTATTAAGGTGAGGGGTTTGACCCCCCAGTTAATTAACCAACAGTATCTAACTTTGAAGGCAGGAGGCAGGGGTCTCCAAGACAGTCCCAATGAAAAATTTTCACCACCAGATGATGAAAGTAGACTCTTCTGAAGTTGCCTGTTGCCTATTTTCAGATTAGAAGCAACTTACGTTTGATTTTAAGTATGAATTGATAACCAGTAATCGTCAATCCTTCTCAGGGTAAGTTTTTTCGTCTTTCTCGTATTACCAGGTATCATTTCAGCTTGTTCGCTGCTCCATGAGCAAGCAGCAACATTGAGATGTTTCCCTGACATTTAAGTAAGGGTTTGCTGAATAAGTCAAGCAATTGAAAATTGAAGATTTAGGCTATAGAGAAATTTAGGAGCTTGTGACCGTTTTAGTTCTTAAAATCTAAAATCTAAAATCTAAAATCTAAAATCTAAAATTGCTTTAGTGACCTAATGTTTTGGTTTTCCCAACGCTTAGTCAAAAACAGGCAAAGACCATAAAGTATAAGGCTCTCTCCTAGCATCTCTGAGAACTCTTCTGCCGCTACTCTAAATTTTTCCACTAACCAAGGAATAGAGCTTCCCTGGCCAACCAACAGCTCAACTACTGCGAACAGTTCATTTCTTAAAATCTCTAAACCCAAACCACCAAACACAAAAATACTAATACCCAGAACCATGATCAATATGCTTTTAGGGTGAAAACGCCAGAGGCCAATAAAATCTCGGCAGAATAAAATAAAGGCAGTCACACCAATGCCTAGGTATATACCGAGCCAATGCCGATAAGCAATTATAGGTAGCAGAGTATGAAGAGTTAGACGTAGTTTGAATAATTCATCGACAGATGCATATAAAAACAGTATAGCAACAGTAAGAGCAAAGATCCTAGTAGGAGGCTTTGAGGAGTGACCCCCAGTAAAGACAAGGCTTAGAGAGAGCAAACCAATCAGGAATAGTTGCAGAGCCTGTAGCCAGGAAGGAATCGTCATTTGTCCATTGAGGTCAAATGGGCTAAAAGCGTGACCCTTGAAGACTATTCCTAAGAGATAGATTATGACTAAAAAAATTTCCAGAGAGATTAATACCCAAAGTAACTTTGAGTATTGTTTTATGGTACAGTTAACCACAAAATCCTTTAGTTAGCATCTCATCTACTATAGCTCAATTGTAGCATTCTGGTGCTGAAAGAAGGTAAAGATGGGGTAAGCAACACTAACTAATACTACAGAAACTGGTAAAGCTACGATGGCAGCAGCAGTAAAGACCAAGACTAAGGAAAGGGAGATTATTTTTTGTAGAGCTGTTTTAATCAATTGGTTAGCAGTTGTTTGAGTTGAGGAAGGTAGAGGGCGATAAGAAAGCTGCATTGCTAGTTATCTCGCTACAAAGTTCATATCTTTATACTGCCAAATAATCAGAAGTCTTTAATTGATTTGGAACGAAAACCAATGTGATAGATTGATAACTTTTCTGTGACTACCATCAGGCTAGTAAGTGATGATTGTCACAAATGTAGGGTTTCTTCTTTAGATAATGATGTTAACCTTAGCAACAGAAAAGCGCAATACTTTCAGTAAATTTGCTGAGGATAGTTAAAAATCAAAGTATGGTGTCAATCATCAATCAAAAATGACCAATCAAAGCCAGCGAGTATTTATCAGCTATCGTTCCCAAGACCCTGACATGAGTCTAGCTAGGGAATTCTATGAAAGAGTCAAAGCAGCAGGTCATCAACCATTTATGGCAGCAGAAAGTATTAAACTAGGAGAACGTTGGCCTGAACGGATTGACCGAGAGCTAGAACAATGTGATTATTTGCTGTTACTGTTGTCACCACAGTCGGCAACCAGTGAGATGGTAACTGAAGAAGTACGACGGGCTAGGGAATTGCGGGAGCAACGCAGTGAGCAAAAACCGGTAATTCTGCCGATTCGGATAGCTCTTCCTTTTGATTTTCCCTTAAATTATGACCTGCGGGGTTATCTAAGTCGGATTCAGCACCAGCAGTGGCAATCTTCCGCTGATACTCCAGGGATTGTGCAGCAAATTCTGGATTTGTTGTCAGCAGGAGAAGCACCAAAGCCAACAGAACCTCAGGAAGTGGCAGTAACTGTAGCAGAAAGTCCTGATGCTCCACCTTTACCTATAGCAGAACCGGAATTACTGAGGGAACCAGGAGGAACGATTTCCCCTAAGTCTAGTCTCTATGTGGAAAGACCTCCGATTGAATCAGATTGTTATCAAGAAATTCTACAACCAGGGTCGCTGATCCGTATCAAGGCTCCCAGGCAGATGGGGAAAACTTCGTTAATGGCGAGGATTCTTCATTATGCTGAGGAACAGGGTTATCAGGCGATACGGTTAAACTTTCAGCGGGCAGATAGTCAACTTTTCACTAACCTGGATCAATTTTTGCGGTGGTTTTGTGAACAGGTGGGTCGTAAGCTGAAGCAGTTGCACCAGTTAGAAGAATATTGGATTGGTTCTGGCAGTAAGGATAAATGTACTGCCTATTTTGAGGAATGTTTATTGGAAGAAATTGACACTCCCCTCGTCTTAGGTTTAGATGAAGTTGACCGAGTTTTCCCCCATCGTCAAGTGGCTGATGACTTTTTTGCCTTACTGCGCTCTTGGTATGAATCAGCCCGGTATGGAGATTTTAGCAGTGAACTTTGGGAAAAACTGCGATTAGTAGTAGTACATTCTACGGAAGTGTATGTGCCTCTGGATATCAATCAATCGCCCTTTAATGTGGGGAAAAATGTCGAGTTACGGGAGTTTAATCTAGCTCAGGTTCAGGATTTAGCAAGGCGTTATGGCTTGAATTGGACAGGCAGTCAAATTGAGCCATTGATGAGTTTAGTGGGTGGACATCCCTATTTATTACGCAAGGCTCTCTATCATTTGCGGCGGCAGGATTTGACCTTGGAAGAATTGCTACAACAAGCTCCTACAGAAGCGGGAATTTACAGCGATCATTTGCGGCGACATTTGTTAAATCTGCAACATTATCCCAAGTTAGGAATGGCTTTGCGGCGAGTGGTGAGCAAAAATAGTTCAGTGGAATTAGAGTCAGAGTTAAGGTATAAGTTAGACAGTATGGGATTGGTACAGTTACAAGGGAATGAAGTAAGGCTCTCCCGGATCTATGTTGATAAACTTTATTTATATATACTCCCCAATTCTTTGGTTTTAGTCTTGGCTCGGAGCGATAGTGGAGAGTCAAGACTAGGCTCTCTTAGTGCAACTTTTTCAGGATT
>JAAHFP010000096.1 GCA_010672925.1 Symploca sp. SIO1C2
CTACCACTACCAGCTCTATGATTGATACCCTTTTGGCTGTAGCTCTTGACTTAATCAATCCTAAACATTTAAGGAATTGGTTTGCTCATTGTTGTTACTGTACCTCATAACAGCGCGAAGCGCTGTATGCTATCGCTGGTACCTTCGACAAAGATGATGCACCAAAATTAAGAGCTATTCTTACTCTTTTGCAGAAAATTTCTGGAGATGCTTCTATGGAAATTGTTGATATTGAAGAGGGAAGCATCAAGCTGATATTAGAAGGAACTACTGAGGGTCTTGAACAAATTGAGGCGCTATTTAAATCGGGTGAACTCACTGAAGTAGAAGGTCTTCCTGTCGAGGATGTTAGCTTTGTTGCTGGTGATACTTAAGAGTCTGGTGGAGATATAAAGACAAGTGGTAAGAAGCGATTGGCATTTACTATTTCTGGCAGTGCTGATCCGGCAGTCATAGCAAAATTAAAGGCTGAGGTTACTCAGGCTTCGGGTAATGATGAGAGGACAGAGTCTGAGGCATTAGAATCAGATCTTGCACCTGATGTTGAAAACCGGATTTTGAGCAAAATTACAACCAATTCAAGAGGGTTTCAGCTTCTCAAAATCTGGTTTTTTCGATTTTTTGGGCTTGGTGCAATATCTAAGTTAGAACCAACTGGCGAACCTTCAAGCAAGGATGAAGAGACCAGGATTGCTGAGAAGTCCCGTTTAGTTGAAAAAATTTTGACTCAGAAGGCTAAAGGTCGAAAACTCAGTGGTGCTGATCTCAGTGGTGCTGATCTCAGTGGTGTCAACCTGATTCTTGCTGACCTAAGAAACGCCAATCTGATTGGTACTGATCTGAGCAATGCCGACCTCTGGATTGCTTACCTGAATGGTGCTGACTTGAGTGGTGCTGACTTGAGTGGTGCTGACTTGAGTGGTGCTGACTTGAGTGGTGCTGACTTGAGTGGTGCTTACCTGAATGATGCAAACCTGATTGGTGCTGACCTTATTGATACTAATCTGATTGGTGCTGACCTGATTGATACTAATCTGATTGGTGCTGACCTGAGTGGTGCCAACCTGAGTAGTACCAACCTAAGTGGTGCTGACCTGATTGGTGTACAAGTGCATCGCGCTCGGTTTGAAGGTAGTGTAGGAATCCCTGAGGAGATAAAGCTTGATCTGATAAGGCGAGGGGCAATCTTTGAAGATTCTCCAGGCGATCGCGATCGCTCATTTATTCCAGTTCCTCGTTGAGCAATAAGACAGAAACCCATTGCAACTCAAGCCCTTTTCACCTAGAAATCTCTTCAGTAAATACGATAATCTGTAAATACGCTTAATCGTAAATACGCTTAATCGTAAATATGTAAGAACGATATATCTACAATCCTCAGGTAAAGACTATGCTCAGAGATACTCTCAAGCAAGAAATTGAGCAACTCAGTGAAAGCCAACTGATAAAAGTCGCCGATTTTATTACTTTGGTTAAACTCCAAACTCAACATACATCGCAAAATGCACCTTTGTGGCAATATGCAACTGCGGCAGAACGAGTGCAGAATTTTCGAGCCTGGGTTGAGCAACTTCCCAAAACAGGATTGAGTCTCCCGGATGAAGCTTTTAATCGGGACAGCATTTACGAATAATGACTAAGTATTTGCTCGACACTAATGTTATTTTGCGTTTGAGTAACCCCTCGGATCATCAGCATGGATTAGTTACACAAGCAGTTGCTAATTTACTAGCACGGGAAGATGAGTGCTACTTAACAGCACAAGTTCTGATTGAGCTTTGGGTTGTTGCTACACGCCCTATTGACGTTAATGGATTGGGTTGGTCAACTCAACAGACGCGGAGGATTATTGAGCAACTACTTGAGCGTTTCCCAGTTGCAGAGGAAATATTACAAATCTTTCCAACATGGTTAAATTTGGTAGCTGAAAATCAGATCAAGGGTAAACGGACTCATGATGCTCGGCTTGTTGCCATCATGCTTACTTCTGATATCAGTCACGTTTTAACTCTTAATCCGAATGATTTCTCCAGTATACCTGGTATTACAGTAGTGCATCCGTGGGAAATTATTCAATCCTCTAGTAATGCATAGACTACATAGATATCGACAATTACCCGATTGTTAACTATCTGCACCAATAGCCAGTCATATCAATTCCGGCTACATTGGGATGATATTCGTGATGTAGGGGCGCAATGCTTGCGCCCTCCATCTCTATGTTTTCTAACCAGAAAGCCAGATTTTTAATCATTCCGATGCAACCGTAATTGATATCAGTCGTGAAGCCAATCTCAACCTTAACTGCTTCCGGAATCCAAATGGTTGGATAGACTCTTAGCAGAATATCTAAGGGCCTAATACGTTCTAAAGCAATGAGGCAGGCACTATTACTCACAATACAGTCTACACTCAAAGATTCATCTCCTGTTCCAAGTCTTCTGGGGGATAGTCAAAAACAGGAATACCAACCTTACCAAGCAGTTCCATAAAGGTGGGTTTTGAGTATTCAGATAGCTCAGCTGCCTGTCCTAGGGAAAGCTTACCAGTCTCGAAGAGCTTGGCTGCAAGTAGAAACTTTGCCTCCTGAAGTGTTATGTCTATGGGAAGTTCAATCGTAAGTTGATTGGGCATCTATAGTGTTTCTCATCGAGATGATGTGAGAGGTAGAGCAATGATCTCCAATGTTTTACTGAAGGAGTAGTATATATATGTGCCCAAACTTTCCCCATTATAAAATAATACTAGCACAAAATAATTGCGGTCGCGCCATCTCTCAACAAATCTGTAACTAGTTCTGAAATCCTTTAGCAATATCTTGATACAAGAAAATTGCAGGAGCCGGGTAATTATGCAGTACACCTATGGCAACCCGAAAATTACGACTTATTTAGCAAACCCTAATTATCTATGGCACAAGTTTGCACTAATCGCTTGCTTGTTAATTGCTATCATCATTATTTTTGGGTAATATTATTTATAATAGGAAATGTGTGCGCCTCCTATATATAAGGATTTGAACTTATGCCAGTTGATCTGGATGCGATGTTGGTCATAACACCCGATGCCTGTGGGGGAAGACTACGAATCGACGGTACGAGAATTACGGTTCATCGAATTGCTACTTTGTACAAACAAGGGAAAACAGCAGCAAGCATTATTCAATCTTATCCCCATTTATCCTATGCTCAAGTGTATGTGGCCTTAGCCTATTATCACGAAAATCAAGCGGAAATTGATGCTGAGCTGCTCGCAATGGATTTAGAGTATGAGCGCCTCAAGCAACTACATCAAGGTCAGGGGAATGCTTGATGAGTGAGCTACTTCTTTATGTTGACGAAGATGCTGGAGAAAATGCTGTTATCGAAGGTCTTCGAGCGTGAAACATTGATGTTCTGACAACAATTGAGGCAGGACGATTAGGGAGTAATGATCCTAGTCAACTAGAATTTGCATCAATTATTGGGCGGTCAATCTACACTTTTAATATTAGTGATTTTGCCAGATTGCACAACGATTATCTAAGACAAAATAAAACTCACGCTGGCATTATAGTCATTCCAGATCAGCGATATTCAATTGGAGAGAAGGTTCGTTACTTAACCAGTTTTATCAGCTCCACAAGTGCCGAGGCAATGGTCAATCGTTTGGAGTTCCTATAGCTGTAATGTCTTCTGGGTAAAGGTGCGATCGCTATCAATAAAAAAATCCTTGTACTCTTGATTCCAAACACTGCGTCTTTGATAGGGAGGATCAAGTTCTAGGAGATTTCTTGTATAGAGATCCCAAAACCAAGAAACTGTTTGAAAATTAATCGCTCGATTCATCATCTTATTATTCGCAAAACTCCAACTTTACTATATGTTGCACCATTTCTAGCAAGGGTGGTACTTTAGTTTCTCGTGGAACAGGCATCTTGCCTGTGATATTTCATGGGACATGGATTGCCTCTTGTTCAACAGAAGCTCTAATTTATGCTTTGAGCGATCGCTTAGTTACCAAGTCTACTTTAATGATCAGATAGCAGATAGGAGAGGTGTTGGAAACGACGAGCATAATTAGGAAAGCAGGTTTTGCAAAGTGGTGCGATCTTGCTCTAAGTCAGCGCTAGTGAAAGGAGGTTCAAGCTGTTTGTGTTGAAGGAAATCGTAGGTATCCCAACGGGAAGCGAAACCTAACATTTGACCGACTTCCCCCGAACCTATTGCACCTTGACGATAAGCTTCAGCAGCAAGGAGTTCTAGGGATCGCCGAGTGAGAGTTTCGGGACTGTCAGCGAGTTGCGCTGCAATGTGATCGGGAATTTCAAAGGTAATTTGCATACTAAGTTCATCCTGTTGAAGCGATCGCTTCCTTTTTTCTATAACAAATACATTAACAGTGACTCTCAATCCGTCCCTACAGCAATTGATATCTTATTATTCCACCTATTTGTGTGCTTTAGGCTTCTAATTCCCAATTCCCAATTCTCCATTCGACCTTCTCCATTCTCCATTCTCCATTCCCAATTCCCAGTTGCTTCTAAGGTTGATAGCGAATAGAAAATGAGATACCATCATCTTGCAGAAAATCCCCTTCATTATCCACAGATATCAGAGGAATTCCCCAATCCACACGAGCTGAGAAATTGGTATTCAATTGCCAACGTAGCCCTAAACCGATACTAGCGAGGGTAGCAGAACTAGATGTACCAATAGCAATGGAAGTGTCACGGTCATTATTCCACACCCTACCCACATCAACAAAAGGGGTAACTTGAATTGTGCCAATGCCATCGGGATTACGAATAAGGGGATATCGTAATTCCAAGCTAGCGGCAATACCGTTATCTGCAACTTGTTGATTTTGCCGATAGCCTCGCACTGTATCAACACCACCAATACTGAATTGTTCTAAGGGTAAGAGGGGGTTTAAGGAAAATTGTGTACCGATACGACCAATTAAGATAGTATCAGCCCCTAATGCCTGAACCCATTGAAATTGTCCTAACCAACTAGTAAATAGCCCATCAACACTAGTATCATTAATAGTAGGGTCAAACAGGTCTAAGCCGAAACTAAATTGAGATCTAGCAGCGACAACTCGCTTTGGCTCTCGATTAATCCAGTCTTGACTAAACCTGAGGACACTGACCCTAGATTTGCCATCCTCTGGTCCTAGGGAAAAAGAGAAAGGTATATCATCTAGTAAGAATGTCTGACTTTGGCGCAAATCAAAAGATAGTCCTAGGGCGAATTCCTTGGTAGGAGTACGCATCAACGGTTGGCGGAAACCGAGGGAGAGGGTATAGGACTGAGAGTTAATCTCAAACTGGGAAAAGGGTAGCTCAACAATATCACTGTGGCTGTTGGTGTAGCTAAGATTAAGAGTGCCATCCCGGGGATTGAGGGGAACTTCATAGCCGAGGTTGTAGTTATCTAGTCCTGTCGTCAGACTATACTCTGCACTCAAGCGATCGCCAAAACCAAGTAAGTTATTATTAGCTAAGTTTGCAGTACCACCGAAAGAGCCAATACTGGGAGAGTTATGATTGTTGAGCTCAACTCCTGCTGTCCAAGGCTGGGCTTCAGTTAAACTCAATGTTAGTACAGTCAAACCCGGTGCTGTTCCTGCGGAAAGTTCTGCTTGTACAGTATCTAGTAGAGGGTTGAGTTGGAGTAGTTGCAGGGCTTCTTCCAAGCGTTGGAGATTGATTGGTGGTTGAGCAGCTAAACCAAGACGCGATCGCACATAGCCTTCGTTTAAATATTCTAATCCTTCAATCTCGATCTGTTCTATAGCTCCTTCTACCACCTGAACTATTACTACCCCATCTGTCAAATCCTGGGGGGGAAGAAAGGCACCGGAGGTAGTGTAACCATTATCAATATATAACTTGGCGATAGCAGTGCGAATTTCTAGGAGTTCTTCAAAAGTCGCTTCCTTACCCATAAACTCTGCAACTGCTGCCGCTAACTCAGCAGAAGAAAAGACGGTACTGCCTAAGACTTCCACTTGCTCTACTTTAACTGTGACTCCCAACTCTGAGGGGGTTTCGGGGGTTTCCGGAGTTGGTTTAGTGGGGAGAATCGGAGCAGGAGTTTCTGGTATGGTTGTTGGTAAGGGAGGTAAATCAGGGCGAGTTGGTTCCAGGATTCCAGAAGGGATTTGGGAATGGGGAATGGGGAATTGAGAATTGAGAATTGAGAATTGAGAATTGAGAATTAGGGATTGAGAATTTGCCTTGCTTTGCTCATCATGCTGCGCAAAGGGGATTGGGGATTGGGTTGCTGTTTTAGCTAGCAAGTCTGAATTGTGACTTCCTAACTGATTAGTTAATTCAGAATTGAGTTGTGCTAGAGCCAGAGAGTTATAGTTGAGGCATAATAAACTAGTAACAGTTGCCATTACTTGCCAAGGAACTTTGGCAAAACATACCAAGTTATTGGATAAGAAAGAAAACATTGAACTTAGGTACTTTCTGTTCACCACAGAGTAGGCTCAATAGAGCGTAAAGTTAGACCATTATCAAGGTTTGCTGGTTGTGGTGGATAGATGCAGTGCTTCATCAACCGGATTTGGTGTAATATCATGAGCTACAGCCTAACACCTAACACCTAAAAACCTAACATCTCATCTATTGTTCACATAAAGATTTGTAACAAAAACTGACCTATTGCGTAAAAATATGTTTTTTTCAGAACATATTATGCTAAATCCCAATTCTAAATTCTAAATTCTCTACAATGTCCTTAACATTTTCTTAAACATTTCTATGAGAATTCTCTCTTCATTATCTCGAGTAAAGATTGAATAGTTAGGACTAGAATTTAATTCAATTAACCAAAATTTACCATTTTCATCTATAGCTATATCAGCTCCAGCATAAATTAGTGGCATTTCTTGAAAAATTGGCTGAATAAATTCTTCTATTTCAGACAGTAGTTTTCTTTCAGTGATATGAACTGCTTTAGCTCCTTCCCAGTGAAGAGGAGACAAGTTGCCTACAAATTTAGCGTTAGCCTTACTTTTTTCATACAGAAGCAGTAACTCCCCATTAAAAATAATGGCTCTATATTCATTGGCTATATTAATATACTCTTGAGCTAAAGCCACGTAGTCATAGTCTTTACTATTAACGTTAAATATTTGTTTAATGGATAGTTCTATTTGTTCTCTATTTTGGCAAAAAAATACATTATTTCCAGTATGGCCTTGATTACTTTTGATAATAAGAGGCATTGCAAATATTTTATCGATTTCTGCTACTATTGCGTCAATATCTATATAGTCTAGATATTGTTGATAATTCGGCTCACAAAAAGGCGACAGAAAAGAAACAGCTTTAGGGGTATTAATTTTATCTTTGAAGAGGTGATAGCTGTGACCTTTGTCTAAGAAAATTCTGGCATTTGATTGAGTATTAAAAGGAGTAGAATAATTAACAAAAAAATAGGGTTTATTCTTAATGATTACTTTAACAAAGTTACCAGCAGGATGTAAAAATTCAAAATCAATATTCAAATCTTGGCAAGCAGCAATCAAAACTCTAATGTTTGTCAGCATATAAATTCTCTAGTGTAAGAAGGCAGAAGGCAGGAGGCAGTCTTGATGAAAAAATTTCACCACCATGCATGAAACTTCTTCTCTCCGCTTCCTCGCGTCCCCGTGTCCCCGCGTCTAAAACAATGCCCGCTGCACTAGCTAAGCATACTTTCAATAACTTCCTGGTAAATGCCTTTAGCTATCTGATAGTTACTGTCATTCAATTTAGAAAAATTCTCCATCATGACACCACTATTGATTTCTAGCACCAGGTATTGATTGTTAGTCTCTATTATATCTATTGAGGCAAAGTGAATATTTACAGCTTTAGCTGCACGCAATGCTAAATCGCTTAATTGTTCACGAAGTTTTTCATCTTGAACAATTTCCGGGTTTGCTCCCTGTCCCAGGTTATGTTTCCAATTCAAGTAATACTTCTGACCATAATTAATAACTTTTAAATAGTCTTCATCAGGAATATTAAAATTAACTGGACAGTTTAGGTTTTGTTGCAGGTAAGCAATCAATATTTGGCGTAAAGTGGATACTCCGTCCCCTAATAGATAAGGAATGTTTTTCCGGTAGATTAATTTTGCTTTACCATCTAGCACCACAACCCGAAACTCATTCTCTATTTCGTAAAACGGACACACTGCCATCGACATTGAGCAACTATATATTTTGTGGACAGCGTTTTCAAGCTCAAATTGGTTGGAAACCAGATAGATACTATTACCACCTGTCCCCTCATTAGATTTACATACAAGTTTTCCATGCTGATTAAGCAACTCGTATAATTTTAACCAATTACCAGAAACCCCAACATACTTTATGTGCATTGGGGACATGAAAAAAGTATGCTCTACCGCAGGTACTTGACTCAATTGTAATAGATCGCTGGCACTACATTTATCTGAGCAAATCAGATGGGATGTAGAGGAGTTTTTCTCGAACTGATAGCCGAAAATGTGTGCGGTTTGGTTACCTTTTGATAAACGAAATATCCAGTCGTAGGAGAAAGATTCACAAGATATGTTGTTTTCTAGGCAAACTTCCCTAATTATTTTGACAATTGCTCTTTTTGAGTTTTGCATGATTAATTCAATAATTAAAACAAATATTAAACATTAATTATAACATATTACTCTTCTGCTTTCATAAGCAAAGACGCTGATGGATACCAATGTTCACGGGCATCCCCCGCGAGGTAAAGAGAACCAGTAATCCAGACTAAATCATTATTTTCTGCTCTAGATAAACCTTCTTGAACCGCATTAATTGGATCATCAACTATGAAGCACGGTACAGACGGGGCAATGCTGTTAAAAGCTTTCTTTAACTCTTCCGGTGGATATGGCTCCCACAATCCTTTAACCTGGAATGCTGTCAAGATAAAGCATTTCACATTATCTATAAGATAAGGCAATATATCAGCCACAGGCTTCCCTTTTTTAAAGGAAACAATGACAACTTTTTCTTTCCCTCCAAATAACGTGTGTACTGAATGTGAAGCAGACCTCATCTTGTCAGGATTATGGGCACCATCAAGTATAACAACTGGCTGGGTTTGTAATATTTCCATGCGACCTGGGATGATAGCATCAGCTAACCCTTCCCTGACAGCGACATCAGATAAGTTACCTTGGGAAAATAAATAAGCTGCCGCAGTGGCGCAAGCGGCGTTAGAGAACTGAAACTCTCCTATAAGTTTGGTTAATGATAAATTTTCGTAAACTTTCCCTGGAAGATTAATTATTAAAGACCCAGAATGAACAGTAAATGAGAAATCTTGCTCTAATTGCCATAATTGAGAATTACTCTTTTCACAACGTTGTGCAACAATCTCTCTTGTCGTTTCTTTGGAAAATCCACAGACTACATGCTGATGAGCTTTAATAATACCTGCCTTCTCTTCAGCGATTTCTTCTACAGTACTTCCCAGTATTTCAGTATGATCCAATCCAACACTGGTAAGTACTGCTATTGTTGAGGACAAGATGTTTGTAGCATCAAGTCTTCCCCCCAAACCAACTTCAATAATTGCGACATCAACTTTTTGCTCTTCAAATAAGCAGAATGCCAAAGCTACTTGTGCTTCAAAATAGCTAGGCTGACCAAATATATTTTCCTGAGCAACTTTGGCTATAGCGGATTTCACTCGTTCAAATATCTCAACCAGCTTTGTAGTTGCCGCTAGCTTACAGTTAATCTGATACGCTTCGTTAATAATCTGTAAGTGAGGAGATAAAAAAAGCCCTGTTTTATAGCCTTGTGTGGTTAAGATTGAGGCAAGGAATATAGAAGTAGATCCCTTACCTGATGTACCTCCAACGTGAATAGATGGAAAAGAGTGATGCGGATTTCCCAAAACTTCCATGAGATGGGTAATCCGCTCTAGCTTCATATTCACATCTTTGCTGAACCGTTCTTGTGGAATTAATTTTACCAAGTCACTTTCTAAAGAACTATATAAGTTGAGAATATGTTCGTTGAATTCAACCATTTATTTCCTCAAGTAATCTAAAGAATAGCTGACCCACTTATAAAAAAACATTTATTTATCATTACTATTGGAACTAGAAGCAATCATCCTGAGAGCTACTGAACCCCCTTATAACGTCCAAATTCTAACCAAAAGGTGAAGCTATGCAAGCCAAACTTCAGGAGCAACTTTCTCCCACCGATGCCGAAATCATTTTGGGACGCTTGCCAGAACGAATTAGAGCCGCTTTGATTGCTCATGCTACTGAAATTGAATATCCAACTGAAGCAGTCATTGAGATGGCAATCGCCAGTTTCCTCGATACAGAGGCATTAGGTTTTGTGGATTGTAAACCAGGGCGTGGGTTATGAACAATAGTTGGATATATCTATATTGACAGAAAGATTGCCATGAAGTCAACGTCGTCCCTTCTGGCGCAGAAGTTCATCTGCCCAAATTCGCTCCTCTTCCTTCAGCCGAGGTACAGGTTCTGTGCTGTAATCTATTGCCAGATCAAACCTTGCTCGTTGGTAGATCCCCGCTAACAAACTCTGCACATCTACTATGGGTTCAGTATCTCCTGAGAGTAAAGGCAGGGAAAACTGAGAAATTTCCTGTCGGATACTAAAACCATACAATTGAGCTAAAGGGCGACGATTACCAAGGGCAATCAAGATTCGATAGTCTGTCTTGGGGATCTCACCCACAGTTGGCATAGGTTTACCACCCCGAAGCAAGTCAATTTCTATTAAATTAGTAGGAGTACTGAGCACTTCCTGACGCTTGGGTGGATATGCTTGATACCCCAAACCACGGCGTTTATTCGTGGGTGAAAGCACTTCAATCTTCGATATAACCTTCCCTAATTTCTTGGGGTACTGGTATCGTTACCATCACTGCTTCCTCTTGAGCTGGTAGAGTGGCAGTTGATAGTGTTTGGTTAATTAGAGTTGATTTGTTAAAGGTTACAGCTACATCAGGAATCCCTACCTCCACTGACTCTTCCTGATTACTGAGATAAGTGCGTTTTTCGATAGCCACTCGATATTTAAGGCTGAGATTAGATTCTATCGCATCGGCTAGGGCAGTTATCAGACGATGATGCACCTCTGACCAGAATTGAGGGTTTTCTAAATACGGATTCATTCCTGGAAATGGAGAAGGCATTACTAGTACCAGTTTAATAAGCTTATACGCATCTGACTTGCAACCTTTCACTGACGTGGAGACGCGGGGACTTTCTTTGAGTAGTCTATATGTGCTTATATTTTTCCACTATAAAATCATAGCAAACAATCAAAGCTAAGTCAACTCAGTTCCTAACCACTAAGAATTCAGTGCCGACATCATCGCCTTTTGACTAACTGTCTGATAAACTTCATTAAGATACTCCATAAGTGGAGCATCAGCAGCAGCTAAAGGAATTGTTCCTAGGACATCAAGAACAGTACGACTGTCTTGGGGTGGTGTAATCACAACTAAAGAAGAGTCTAAGGGTTCATCGTATTGCCAAAATTGATGAATATTCAGCGCAGATTCCTCTTCTACACTACCCTCTTCTTCCCTAAGCTGAACTTCATTAACAGGGGATTGAGAACTAAAGCTTGAGGCTTCTTCTGTTACCATTCCCTCCTCTACTTCCTTGCTCCGTAGCTGACGTAATTTATCCAAGATTTGGGCTCTCGTGCGTCCCCGTAACTGGAATAAGACAAAAGGATCTTCACTAAAACGATCGCCTAATTCATAGTAAACTGCGGCAATATGCTTGCAAGGATTTTTGGGGTCAGGGCAAGTGCATTGGGAATGAACATCCGCTAGGGTAAAAGGAAATAAGCTTAAACCATTAGCAGTAAATACTTGCTCAATATTGTGGGGCATTTCTCCTGCCAAGAGTTGAGCTGAATAAATTGCTTTTTCCGCTAAGGTATCTACTACATAGTCCCAGTCTTCATCCGTGAAAGGATCAATAGAGATAGAAAGTTCGTAAGGCTCCGGTGCTGTACCTTGTACCTTGGCCACTACTTCTGAGCTGGTAAATTCAATACTGAGAATATTACCTTCTTTAGCATATTTACGCCCTCTTTCCAAGCGCTTCTTAAAGCGATAAGAGTTGAGTAAGTCATTCCACCGTTGAACCCACCATTCTTGGCTTTCAATTTCGTAATTGTTCATAGTCAATTGTTGAGTTGAGAATTGTTAAGTCGAGAATAGGTTAATTTACAGAACAAATGTACTTAAATAACTCCTCACTGACATAGCAAGTAACTAAAATACAAATGTAACTCAATTTGTACCATAATTTGCCCCCCTCCAATTAGGATTGTGATCTTATAGCAATTCTCGCATCTGTGAGGTATATCTCCCATTCCCTATTCCCTATTCCCAAAACCAATAGGGAATGTACCTCGCAAGTAGGAGAAACGCTATACCATTGTCCTGTGGAGAAAAATACTATACAATACGGCACTGTTAATTAACCAACCTATTTAATTCAAAATACTACTTATGGGTTCCAGCACACCTCAACCAACGGATACGGCAAATTGGAGATTAAAACCTGGTTATTTAAGCAAAGGAGGCTCTGAATTTGAATCTATTCATATTTTACTTGGCCGCTTTTTAGCCGACAGGCATTCTCCTAATCCCCTTGGTGAGGAATCTTTACTTGATGATAATCCTGAATTTAAGTGGGGGTTAGATAAACCTTTAGAGAAAGTCATTGATTCTGAAGAGGCATTTGCCTATCTGATGAATAATCCTCAATTATTCCGCAACACAATTACCATTATTGAGCCTTGGGAACATGTGGGCTATAATCATCTTGGTGAGGATGTTCGCGCTTCTGTTAACGTTGCTTTCCTCGCCCAAAAAATCGCCGATTGTGATTCAATTCTCTTACCCCTGTGGTCTTCAGGACTTTTTGATATCGAGAAACTAGTGCCGATTATTAGTTCAGGTTTAGCCATTGTAGTTGAGGGGGGAGATCCTTCTGTCCGTAATACCGACTCCTTTAAGAGTTCTAACTGTTCCCACAAGGAATTGATTGAGTTAATTGAACAAATTCTCTTAGCCCGCACTCCCACCAGCGCTCCTGCTGTGTTTATTTGTCTGGGGCATCAACTAGTAGCTCAAGCTCATATTACTTTAATTCAAAAGGCAGTTAAAGCAGTTTTGGCTATAGATGCTTTGGCTAATGATGCTGATGGTAGAGTATTAAGAATGCTCAAGAATGTTTGTCAAAAAATCCAATCAGTGGGCAACTCTTTAAAGGTCAAGAAGAAAAGCGGTACTATTGTAGCAGATAATTGGGAACATCCGGAATTTGCCGTTGCCGAGAATGAAACTAAAGAAGTAGGGGATCGCCAGTTACAACATTATCAATCTCCCGATGCTCTCACCTCGGATATTCCCGAAGAGTTGATTATGGCTCATGAGGTTACAGCGGATGAACATGAAGGAGTGATTGATACCTCAATTGAATATGAGAAAGAACTGAATATTGCGATGTTCCACTCCGATGAGGTAAATGAGGAAGCTATCTTATTTGCGAATTGGGCTTATCAGCTAATTCATAATGCCCTCATTCCCTGTCGTCACGTAGTCGCTAATAGCCCTTTATCCTGGATTATTAAGCTTCCTGATGCGGTCGAAATTTTATGTTCTACCACTGAGCATGGTGAAGTGGTAACTGAATGTTCTGCTACTTGTATTAACTACAAAGATTTTGAAAGCAAAGAAGTTCGACGTTCTTTCACCTGCCAATTTCATCCAGAGTTGTTGTCGGATTTACGGGTAGTCGGTATTCGTGAGTTTCCTTCCTATGCTGAGTTGAAACAGGACGATGGTGCAAGGTTGTTTACCCGATTGTTATATGCGGGGATGCAGGAATGAGTAATAAGTAATAAGTAATAAGTAATAAGTAATAAGTAATAAGTAGTAGTAGGACTTCAGTCCAAAAAGAAGCCAAAAACAAATGGAAAGTCTCTAGGTTACTTGTTACTTGTTACTTGTTACTTATCAAACAAACCCTATTTAACAATTGCGCCAAAATCAGCTAATACCCGAGCATGATTCCGCAGTAAACCCAGTAAGTTCAGCCGATTACGCTGGATTTCTGGGTTAGGATCCATAACTAGGACACTTTCTTCTCCATCAAAGAAAGTACTAACTTTAGGAGTAATTTTAGTTAGAGCCTCTACTAGATTCTGGTAATCCCGCTGTTGTTGAGAGGCTTGGGTTTGAGGTACTAACTCTACCAAAGCATCATAAAACGCTTGCTCACTCGGTTTCTGGAATAGTTCCGTATCAACTATCGGTGCTGGCTCTAATTGATGGGTGTCTAAATCTCCTTGAGCCGCCAGACGGGTAGAACGATTAACAGTTTCGTAGATTTTGTCTAAATTTCCATTATCCCGAATTGATTGGAGAAATAAAGCGCGATCGCGTACATCTAATAAATCTTTTAAGGCTCTTTCTCGATACTCTAGATCATTTTCTCCTAAAACTGCATTGACTAAATCATAATCAATATTTTTCTCTTCTTGCAGTAGGGTGCGGATGCGTTGTAGGAAAAACTCTAGTAACAACTCCACTGGAGAAGTCTTATCAGGGAAAGTGGCAACAAAATCTGCGGCAATAGCTTGTAACAACTGCTGCAAGTTAATCGGTAAGTCGGCTTCCCAAGTAATATTAACCACTGCATTGGCAGCACGACGCAGGGCAAAGGGGTCAGAGGAACCAGTTGGTAACATTCCCAAGCCAAAGATACTGACTAAGGTATCCAACCTATCCGCAATACCCACCACTTGACCCGTTAGGGTTTGAGGTAACTTATCTCCTGCTCCTTTGGGTAAATAATGTTCCACCATAGCGGTTGCTACTGCTGGGGATTCTCCACTAGCAGCGGCATATTTTTCCCCCATAATCCCTTGTAATTCGGGAAATTCATATACCATTTGGGTGACTAAGTCGGCTTTACACAAGCTAGCGGCTCGTTGAATATCAGTACACTGGGTTGTAGCTAGTTTGAGATCCTCGGCAATTTGCCCTGCAATCTGCTCAATTCGTCCCACTTTTTGGCGTACCGAACCCAAATCTTGCTGGAAGGTAACCTTTTCTAGTTGAGGTAAATAAGTTTCCAAGGGGGATTTTAAATCGGCTTGGTAGAAAAACTGACCATCTGCTAATCTAGCTCTAATCACCCGTTCATTGCCAGCAGCAATAATCTCGGCTTTGGCAGGGTCGCCGTTACCAATGGTAATAAAATGGGGAATTAATTTCGTTGCGGTGGTATCTTGGAAAACCGGAAAATAGCGCTGGTGAGTTACCATCACCGTAGTCACTACTTCTAGAGGCAAATCCAAGAATTCTGAGTCAAATTTTCCGATAACTGCTGTCGGCCATTCTACTAGATTAGTTACTTCTGCCCACAAATCTGGATACATGGGAGTATAACCACCCAACTTTTGGGCTGCTGACTCTACCTGGGCTTGAATTTTCTGCCGCCTTTCCTCCGGTGCCACCGCCACGGAAGCCCCCTGGAGACAGGAAACATAATCCGCCGCCTGGGGAATCTCCACTGGTTCTGGATGCAAGATGCGATGTCCCTGGGAAAAGCGATCGCTATTGATACTTTCTGAACCATTAACTAATTGTATCGGTAACAAGGTATCATCCAACAGGGACACTAGCCAGCGAATGGGTCGAGGAAACCGCAAATCCCCATCTGCCCAACGCATAAACCGTCTCCCTTCTAAGCCAAAAATCCACTGCGGAATAAGTTCGGTTAAAATTTCTGTGGCGGGACGCCCAGCAATTTTCTTCAGTACAAAGACAAATTCTCCTTTCTTAGTATCCCTGACTTCCAAATCATCAAGTTCTACCCCTTGTTTCTTCGCAAACCCTTGAGCCGCTTTCGTCGGTTCACCATCTTTAAATGCCGCCTTAGCAGGGGGTCCCTTCACCTCTTCCTCTCGATTAGGCTGTTGTTCCGGCAATCCTTTAATTAGTACCGCAAGGCGTCGGGGAGTACCGTAGACTTCAATTCCTTCTGGAGTCAAAAATTGTTCCTCTAAGGTTTTAGGGATACGGGATTGCCATTGTGCGATTGCACTTGCAATAAAATCTGCGGGTAATTCTTCTGTACCAACTTCTAATAAAAATGTAGGCATAGGATAATTCAGGGATAGAGCTGATTTTAACAGTTTACCTTTACAGGAGGCAGGGGGCAGAACCCACCCCTAACCCCTCCTTGGAGCAGGGCTAATTCATTGTGATGAGAGAAAATTAGGACAGCCAGAAAAAGTGCGTAAACTATTCTCAGTGAACGAATATGTGGAACTATCGGAGAAATCAGCCATGAGTCGGATTTGGTGTGCGATC
>JAAHFP010000097.1 GCA_010672925.1 Symploca sp. SIO1C2
GTACTAGCAGCAGTTGCGATCGCTTCTGGATACCAATCCCGCGCTTCTCCTACGGTGACGGCGACAGAAGCAGCTAAACAACGTTGTCCAGCACAGCCAAAAGCACTATCGGCAGTAATGCGAGTCGTCATAGCAGGCTCGGCATCTGGCAGGACAATCACCGGGTTTTTCGCACCTCCCTGGCATTGCACTCGCTTACCAAAGGCTGCGGCTTGGCGATAAATATATTGGGCAATAGGGGAGGAACCAACAAAGCTAATTGCCCGAATCTGGGGATGTTCCAGCAATCCATCCACCACATCCTTTGCCCCATTTACCAAATTTACCACTCCTTGAGGTAATCCCGTCTGTTCGATTAACCCAAAGATCTTTTGCATCGTCAGGGGCACTTTCTCAGAAGGCTTAATAATTGTAGTATTACCGCAAGCGATCGCATAGGGCAAAAACCAAAAGGGAATCATCCCAGGAAAGTTGAAGGGAGTGATAATGGCAGTTATTCCTACTGGCTGACGAATCATAATTTCGTCAATCCCCCGGGCAATATCTTCCAGGTTAGTACCTTGCATCAGGATGGGAATGCCACAAGCGACTTCCACATTCTCAATTGCCCTGCGCAACTCTGCTTTGGATTCCACCAGAGTTTTGCCGCATTCTTGGGTAATCGTTTCGGATAAATCTTCTAGGTGTTCTTCTAAAAGTATTTTGAGTTTGAACAAATATTGTACTCTGTTGGTGGGGGGAGTACGACGCCAGGTAGTGAAAGCAGCAGCAGCAGCAGTGACAGCCAACTCAACATCAGCTTTTTCCGACAAGGGAACCTGACTCAGAACTTCAGTGGTGGCAGGATTGACGACATCGAGCAATTCCGTTCCTTGGGAGGCACACCATTGTCCATTTATATAGTTAAGTAAAGGTTTTTTCGTAGATACAACCATTTTTTTAAGAGTTTAACAAACCTAAGATCTTGCAGCATTGTTAATCATATACAAATCCCACCTGGGGTTGATTTAGGCTATATATGTATATCAAGTTCGGTGAATACTTACACTTCGGTTGCAATAAGGCAGAGGGCAGAAGGCAGAGGGCAGAAGGAAAGAAAGAAGGTTGCAAGGGAGAAGGGAATTATAAGTGATTATCCGAACTTGATATAAGCCCCTTGTTCAGCCCATCGAGAATGGTGCAAGAGCTTAGCATGCAACGTCTCTACAATTTTGATTGGAGAAAAATAGACAATTAAATATTTATCTAATACCATGTAAATCATCATACTCCAACTAACTCCAATGGCAGATGTTCAAAAAATCCCAGAAGGAAGAAGAAAAGACCAAACCAGTCAAGCTTTCAGCTATGGATGAAGATATTGTGACTCTTCTTATGGGCAGGGAACTGTACGGCTTGGAAATCCTGGATAGGCTCAATCCAGATAGACCAATTCCATTAAGCTTTGGTAGCCTCTATCCTGCCCTTAATCGCCTGGAGAAAAAAGGACTGATCAAGTGGCGCTGGGGTGACGAGAGTGAGGAGACTGGTGGTGCTAGACGGAAGTACTACAGAGTTACCGGCTTAGGTGCAACTACCCTTCACAATGTTCAAAGATACCGTGTTCTGTTAGTCCAGCGCTCAGGGGAAACAGTATTGAGAGGAATTTGACGCGATGAATCGAGAGATTAAGCGAAAACTGAAGCGAATTGGGTTTGTGCGATCGCTTTTGGGTTTGGGAGTACTTGTAACTTTAGGCTTTTCAATTAGACAGGCGCAGACAGTGCATATTCAAGTAACTACTATGCACAAAGAAGCTCAGAAGCAGTTGCTGGGATGGGAACAAGAGCCGTTGCAGGAGTTGAATCAGTTGTGGGAGCAGTGGCTGGAACGGAGGCAGTGGCTGGAACGGAGGCAGTTGCTGGATGAGTATGAGCTGTTCTATAAGCAAGAGCAGCAGCAAAGGCAGTTGCGGGAACAGAGGTGGCAACAGAAGCAGGAGCAGTTGCAGGAGTTGAAACAACAGCTAAATCAGGCATGGCTACTACTGGGATTATTTATACTCAGTTTCATGGTGCTGCTATTCTTGCTACTCAGCCATCGGCAACAAGTATCCCTCACTTTAACAGGTCAACTTTTCTTGCCAGAAGAATACATTGCTGAACTCGAAGCCCTGCATCAACGAATGAAATCCCAGCAACAACCCTTATGGTTTATCCAACTCAGGATGCTCCAGGAAGTAGTGGAGTTGCTATGGGCATTCTACATCCATATCCGAATTGAGAATCTCTGGCTACCAGGGATAAACAAAAAGATTGATGAGTGATTTGTGTCTAATATTTCATGCGCACTGGTTTAGTAATAAGGATGAGGTGATGACAAGTTTGAACCCAAGGCGATTCTCTAATCAAGACAACCAATTTCAGGGCGAATTAACCGCCCTACAACCAGAAGCACTGCCAAAACCAGTCATTGTAGTGGCTTCCAATACTTCTAACCCGGCAAATCCAAGCATTCCCTTTAATACAGGAGGCTTAGTACCAGTGCTGATGTACGGGGGTGTGGCAGTAGCTGTTATTATTGCGATCGCGTATTTTTCCCAAGTTCAGCTCAAGTCTATCAATAAGCTGATGAAGACAGTGAAAAAGAAGAACAAGTAGCCTACTGAGCAGAAGAGTCTTTAAATAAATCCCCCACTGGCTCTCATGTCAATGGGGGTATGGTAGTTTTAATGGGTGTCTCTCTATTTACATATCCGTAGAAGAGATATGTTTTACGCAAAAGTAAGGTGATTTTCTCCAAAAAGATATACCTAATGAGCACGTTGGTGTTGGGTTACGCGATCGCTAAACCAACCTACTCAAGAAAGACATGTTTATTAAAATTGCTGGGAACTATGCACCACAGCTAATACATCAATTTGGTTGGTTTTGATCCGGTAAATGATTCTATAGGGACGCGAAATCACTTCACGGATATTCTTATCTTGAAATTCTGATACCGTTCGCCCTGAAAAAGGGAACTCTGCAATTTGTTGAGAGCGGTTGAGTAATTTCTCGATAACACGATTTGCATATACGTTTGAATTTTGTGCAATGTAATCGTGTATCGACTGAAGATGCTCAATTGCAGTGTGTGTCCAAACAACTTTCACGATTGTAACCCAAATTTTGCACGAACTTGCTCAATCTCAAGAGTGCGTTCAGCATTACTGTCTTTCAGTCCTGACTCAATAGCCTGCCGCACATAGATTTTGTACATCAGATCGTCCCAAGTCGCATCTTCAGCCAGTTCTTCGAGTATGCGCTGTGCTTCTTGTTTAACCGAGACAGTCTCCATAGCCTCACTCCTGGATCACAGTGTTCCTCTAGCTTAGCATTACTCAGAGAAGTTAATTGCGATCGCAACTTGTTAGCATATTCGCAATCTAGGGAAGTTTAATCACTGATAACACCAGCAAACAAGCAATTTCCAGGACATAGGTGAGATAGACACTGCGGTTCAATAAACCATCCCAGAGATAGCCTCGACGTTTGGGGGTTGTAGGTCTTTTAAAAGCATGACTCCAGCCGCCAAAAATTGCCGGACCCCGTAAATTAGCTTCCCTAGTTAAAATTTCCTCAATTTCCAGGATACGGGGGTAGAAACCTCGTTGAAAATGTTTCCATTGACTCTCTAAAATCCAGAAAAATAGGGGAATAGCACAACCAATTAAAGCAATTTCGTTCTTATTTTCTTTGAGTGTTAGGTTAATTACCACACCAGTCCCGCCAATTCCTAAGGCTTTGATTGCCCAAATCTGTTTATTATAGTCTTCAACAGCAGCTTGCAGGAAAAAGTACTCCTGTTTGAGTAAGTTTAATTCAAATTGTTGTGTTGATTGGGGTTGAGGTTCGGGAGGTGGATTGGACATGTTGTTAGGTGGTAGGCAGTAGGTGGTAGGTGGTAGGTGGTAGGTGTTAGGTGGTAGGTGGTAGGTGTTAGGTGTTAGGTGTTAGGTGTTAGGTGGTAGGTGGTAGGTGGTAGGTGTTAGATTGTAGGTGGTAGGTAGGAAAAATAAGGAAAACGAGCAAGATATTTGCGCTATGCACACACAATACTTTCTTGATTAACATGGGAAGCTCACCTAACATCTAACATAGGGTCTATTGGAGTTGAACTGATCGCCTGAGCTTGTAGCCATCGTAGGGTGTGTTAGCGTAACGAAGTGAAGCGTAACGCACCGCTGAATTTTACCATGTTAATTTTCCTTTTTGCGATCGCACTGGCTCTTCTTAAACAAGCTTCTAGTTCCAGGCGTTCGGCTTTCTTCATGATCAAAGCGTATGAACATCTACATCTCTATTATGCCAGCTTCTGTAGTTGAGCCAGACAATGGTATTTCCCCAAATGGGATGCTCCCCATTCCGAGGCAACTTGCACAATTGTTTCACTCCAAATAAAAAAAAGATAAGAGGTAAAATAATGTCTAGTTCATCTATAACCAATAAAACTCAGCATATAAGTTGGGTATCAAAAATTTACTCGCGAGTAAATTTTTGGGGATTAAAGACCTTTAAGGCATATTGGATTTTACAGTATTTAGGTTCTATTTATCCTGGACAAATAGCTCATCATCGTAAAAAATATTTACTAGATTGTATCTTTGGACATCATAAATATTTTTATCAAAGTACAGTTATAGATGGCAAAGATGCTTCAACCTACTTTGCCCAATCTGGTATTAGTAGCATGGCACTGCAAAACGACGGATTATGTACATTTTGGATGGGATGGCAGCCTGCTATTTATCAGATAACAAATCAGGCTCAAATTAGGGATGAATACTTGTCTCCATCTACAGCTCCAACTAAAGAGTTATTTGGAGATTTTATGGGAACACTCCCCCATGGATGTCCTTTACGGGCCTCAAAACGAGCGTCTCTTGAGACAATCTTGGGAAATCCATCATATATTCTCTCACTTAAAAAGTATATAGAAAAATACTCTATTGCTTTTATAAATGACTCTCTTAACACAGAAATTTCACTAGAAACATTTACTCGTAACTTAGTAGCCTATATTGATAGTTTTATTCCTGGGATAATTGATTTTAATGCCAAGCCATTGACTGAATATATTAATTCTCAAGAATATTCAAACATTACCACTAATTTTGTTGATCTTGCAGCCAATGTGATTAGTAAGATGAATCCTGAAACAATTGAAGATTTTGAGGCTATTGTACCTTTTATCAAAGAAGCATTAACCGATAATTTTGATAGCATAAATCTTGCTTCGGAAACTAATATCATTAAGCGCTTATTCGATATTTGGAATCTTCCATTTACTCGAGAATTAGTTGAGAATTTATCTCCTGATCAAGCGAAAGAACTGGGAGCAACCATTATTGCTTTATATGACACAACCTCTCTAAGCCTGATGTGGACAATATGCTTCATAGAAAAAAATGAAGTGATAAAAGAAAAAGTAATTATGGATGCTAAGAGTAGTATTCAAAATGAACAATTGTCATTTATTGATCTTGTTGTCCTTGAAGCAATTCGTTTAGGAGGAAGTAATCCAACAGCTCTATGGAGGCAAGCAATTAAGCCATTCACTTTTGATGTTTGCGGAAAAAAAGTTTATGTAAGACCAGGTACAATGATCTGGCTTGATCGTCATCAAGCTAATCAAGACCCAAATATTTATCCCGACCCTAAAAACTTTAATCCAGATAATATCAAGGCTATTATACGTTCTCGCAAGGATAATATAGATTCCATCCTGGCTCGTAATCGATATGAAATTAATTCATTTTCGATGATTAATACTCTTGGTAATCCTCGAAAATGCCCAGCGCGTTTATACTCTGCTTATATGCAGTCCTTTATTCTGAAAGTTATCTATGCCAACTGCGAAGTTAATCTTCAGAACATTAATACGGAAATTCGTAAATTTAGTGCTATGCCAAAGCCAGAAAATCCTGGGACTATCTACTTGCAATTATTAAATTAGAAGCTAGATAGCCGTTTTCGGTGATAATAAATAGACAATTTGACAAGTAGATAAAAGTTTGGTAATAAAATAAAGATGCTCAAAATAAATAAAAAAAGGAGTTAAATATGAGTAGTGAAAAAAGTATCCATCTGAGCAAATACGCCAAGTATAAATATGGTGTCCTACCTCAACCAGTTAATTTTGAGTTAGGAGTGACTGCTGGCTGCGTCTTGTTGGCAATTGCTGGAGCAGATGGGGAACTAACAGAAGAGGAATTACAGTGGTATATTGACGAACAAGAAATGCTGGCGGTAGACTCTGCAGCTCTTCAAGAGTACATTGAAACTCTGCGGAAATTCGATTGGAAGAATGCTAATATCGAAGAGATATTGAAGGGAATAAAGTTTGATTTTCCAATTAATTTTAGCCGTTCCATGTTGTACCAAGCGATCAAGATGAGTCGAGCGGATGGAACATACCATGAAAAAGAAAAGGCAGCAGTAGCTAAAGCGGCGAAGATTTTAGGAGTTGAACCCAGCGTGGTTGTTAGTCTAGAGTCTGTGGCGGAAATGGAAGAGACAGCTGATCGGCTGCGAATTGCCTTATTTGAAACAGAAGTTTAACTAGATTGGGTGATTCCTGGTAGGCACTATCTTATAACTGAATAATCGTAGCATCTGCAGAATCACGATCGCTTGTCGTCTATTCCCAATTTTGTACTACTCCCGTGGAACAGGCTTCTAGCCTGTTTTACAATAGATTTCATCAGAGGAATTATCATGGTTAGATATATGCGATCGCACCAACCCCTATATTAATAATGATATCTTAGTTCAGATAGAAAAATTGCATCATTTTGGACTTTATAGACAATGCGGTGTTCATCGTTAATGCGTCTTGACCAATATCCTGATAAATCATACTTCAAGGGTTCAGGCTTGCCAATTCCTTCAAAAGGTGAACGTTTAATATCTTGTATCAAAAGATTAATTCGTTTGAGGATTTTTTTGTCTGTCTTTTGCCAATATAAATAATCTTCCCAAGCATTTTCTGAAAAAATCAGTTTCACGTTAATAATTCCCTTTCCATACCTCCTCCTGACTCTAATTCTGCAATAGAATCTCGCAGACGTTGAGCATTTTTAGGACTTTTGAGTAAGTATAGTGTTTCTTCATAGGACTGATAATCGGCTAGGGACATTAAAACAACAGGAGGATTATTTTCTGTGGTAATAATAACAGGATCGTGCTCACTACATACTTTTTCAATAATTTTCGGTAATTCTTCTTTAATTTTGACGTAATTTAATCTATCCATCTTAAGATGTTTTATCTTTTTGTTCTAATCATTATATCAAATGTCATAAGTAGCGATCGTTTGTCGTCTATTTACAATTTTGTACTACTCCGGTGGAACAAGCTTCTAGCCTGTTTTATACTGGATTTTATCTCAGATCTTGCACCATTCTCAACAAGCTCCAAAATCGCCGTGGAATTAATTCCACGGCTAATAGCCCAAGTCCACTCAAGTGGACTGAAATCCTTGTGTAGTCGTCTTTAGACGACTTTAGCTATAAGCCAGGGGTTTGAACCCCTGGCGGTTTATCGAGAATGGTGCAAGATCTCAGTTTCATCAGAGGAATTATTATGGTTAGATATATGCGATCGCACCAACCCCTAACACTTCATCTTTCAACCCCTGGTAGGTTGACGTAGTTGGTAAGATAATTTGAGTAGTAGCGATCGCTTGTCTATTTCTGTGGTGTTTACACTGGCAAGATATCAGTGCCACAATGAATAATCAACATTGGTCGCCTATTGCTCAGCTAAGACATACTTAAATTGGTACAAGGAAAGTGAGCAAGATGCTCACACTACTTTCTTTGCCATAATGAAATCCTCCCCTAACAACTAAAACCTAACACCTAACATATGGTCGATTGGAGCGGCTATTTAGAATCAATTTGTACTGATTATGCCCAATGGTGGGAAGTTTACACCTTGACAGAGGTATTCGGAAAGCAGCAACGGCAGAAGCAGGAAAAGAAACCGATGCTGTTAGACTTTGAGTTAATGGTGCAGCCGGTTGAACGGGAACAGGAGAAAAGGGATAGGGAAAAAAAGGAAGAGAAAGAGCGTATTGAGCGCTTGGGGGTGTTGGAAGGGTTGAGGAAATATGCTGCGGAACACGTATTATTAGTAGGAAGACCTGGTTCCGGCAAATCAACGGCATTAATACGATTATTATTGGAAGAAGCACAGAGGCGGAAAGATGGGGAGGAGGTCGGGAAAATCCCTGTGCTGGTGGAACTCCGCTACTACCGTACTTCGATCCTAGATTTAATCCAAGATTTCCTGCAACGGCATCAACCTAACTTAGAGGTAAATGGATCGATACTCAAAAATTGGTTGAGAGAGGGACAATTACAGCTTTTGGTAGATGGGATCAATGAATTACCTTCTCAACCGGCACGGCAGGATTTGTCTTCATTTCGGCAGAATTACCAGAAAACGACACCGATGATCTTCACCACGCGGGATTTAGGGGTAGGGGGTGACTTGGATATTACCAAGAAGCTGGAAATGCAACCCCTGAGTGAAAAGCAAATGCAGCAATTTGTCCACAAATATCTGCCCCAGCAGGGGGAGCAGATGTTGAGGCAGTTGGGTAGTCGGTTGCGGGAGTTTGGGCAAACACCTCTGCTATTGATGATGCTTTGTTCAGTATTTGATCAAAACGACAACAAAGTGCCAGCTAATTTGGGTTCGGTGTTTCGCCAATTCACTCAGATTTATAGCCGCAAGCTCAAACAGGATATCCCCATTTCCCAAGAGTCTCGCCGCTGGTGGCAACCGATGTTGGAGCAATTAGCCTGGGTTATGACTTGTGGGGAAGAAAAGACACAGTTGCAAGTAGCGATTCCCAAACAGCAAGCAGAAACTGTGCTGATAGAGTTTTTAGCAGGGAAGGTAGCTAATCCAGAGAATTGCGCCCTAGGTTGGCTGGATGATTTACTCAACCATCACCTGATTCAACTCAGAGCAGGAGAGCAGATTGAGTTTCGGCATCAATTACTTCAAGAATATTATACGGCGGAGTATTTACTAAAGTTGTTGACTTATTCCCACCCTTCCTCCTCTCGTATCGGTGATGAGGAATTGAAACAGGAGTATCTGAATTATCTCAAGTGGACAGAATCTTTAGCACTGATGGTGCAGTTATTGGAAAATGAAGCACAGGCAGTGCGAGTGGTGAAGTTAGCCTTAGAGGTGGATTGGATGTTAGGGGCAAGGTTAGCAGGAGCAGTAAAATCTCAGTTTCAGCAGCAAACAGTAGGTTTAGTAGTTGGGTTGGAAATTCCTCAACTACTCAAGATTAGGCTTTTGGGTATAACAGGTTCTGAGAGTTCTCTTCCGTTTCTAATTCAAGCTCGGCAAGATCAAGATAATCATGTATGTATGATGGCAGTAGCTGCCCTGTTTATGATTGGCACAGAAGCAGCAATCACTCATTTGATTCAAGCCTTGCAAGATGAAAACTATTATGTACGCGGGATTGCAGCTATAGCTTTAGGCACAATTGGAACAGAAACGGAAATTTATGATCTGCCAGATCAATACTATAATGCACATATTAATGCAGCTGAATCTCTGGTTAAAGTTGGAACAGAAGCAGCAATTACTGCTTTGATTACTGCTCTGCAAGATGAACATCATTATGTACGTATATCTGTAGCAGAAGCCTTGGGTGAAATTGGAACAGAAGTAGCAATTACGGCTCTGGTTACTGCTCTGCAAGATGAACACCATGATGTACGTATATCTGTAGCAAAAGCCTTGGGTAAAATTGGAACAGAAGCAGCAATTCCTGCTCTGATTACTGCTCTGCAAGATAAAAAATATTATGTACGTAGTGATGTAGTTGAAAGCTTGGGTGAAATTGGAACAGAAGCAACAATTCTTACTCTGCAAGAAGAAAACTATGATGTACGTAGTATTGCAGCTGATGCTTTGGGTAAAATTGGAACAAAAGCAGCAATTCCCGCTCTGATTACTGCTCTGCGAGATGAAAACTATGATGTACGTAGTATTGCAGCTGATGCTTTGGGTAAAATTGGAACAGAAACAGCTATTCCGGCTCTGACTGCTGCTCTGCAAGATAAAAATGATGATGTACGTGAAAACGTAGCAAAAGCCTTAGGTAAAATTGGAACAGAAGCAGCAACTCCTGCTCTGATTACTGCTCTGCAAGATAAAAACGATGATGTACGTGAAAATGCAGCAGAAGCTTTGGGTGAAATTAGAACAGAAGCAGCAATTCCTGTTCTGGTTAATGCTCTGCAAGATAAAAACTATGATGTACGTAGTATTGCAGCAGAAGCACTGGTTAAAATTGGCACAGAAACCGTAATTCCTGCTCTGGTTAATGCTCTGCAAGATGAAGATTATGGTGTAAGTAGAAATGCAGCAGAAGCACTGGTTAAAATTGGCACAGAAACAGCAATTACTCCTCTGATTAAAGCCCTACAAAATGAAGATTATGGTGTAAGTAGAAATGCAGCAGAAGCACTGGTTAAAATTGGCACAGAAACAGCAATTACTCCTCTGATTAAAGCCCTGCAAGATGAAGATGATGGTGTAAGTAGAAATGCAGCAGAAGCACTGGTTAAAATTGGCACAGAAACAGCAATTACTCCTCTGATTACTGCTCTGCAAGATGAAAAATATCATCTACGTATAAAGGCAGCTAAAGCCCTGAGCAAAATTGGTATAGAAGCGGCAATTCCTACTCTGACTACTGCTCTGCAACATGGACACTACTTTATACGTCGTGATGCAGTTAAATCTCTGGGTGAAATTGGAACAGAAGCCGTAATTACTACTCTGATTGAAGCTCTGCAAGATGAAGACTTGTCTGTACGTAGAGAAGCAGCTAAAGCCCTGAGTAAAAATGGTATAGAAGCGGCAATTCCTACTCTGAGTCAAGCCCTAAAAGATGAATACTATTATGTACGTAATGATGCAGTTGAATCTCTGGGTAAAATTGGAACAGAAGCAGCAATTCCGGCTCTGATTACTGCTCTACAAGATGAACACCATTATGTACGTAGCAGTGCAGTTGAAGCCCTGGGAAAAATTGGAACAGAAACAGCAATTACTGCTCTGATTCAAGCCCTACAAGAGCAAAAATATCGTGTACTTGTTAATCCAGAAGTAGAAACTCTTACCCTGCAAGAAGAAAACTATGACTTACGTAGCAATGCAGCGGTTGCCCTAGGAAAAATTGGAACAAAAGCAGCAATTCCGGCTCTGATTACTGCTCTACAAGATGAACACCATTATGTACGTAGCAGTGCAGTTGAAGCCCTGGGAAAAATTGGAACAGAAACAGCAATTCCTGTTCTAATTCAAATTATGCAAAATGAAGGCGATGATGTATGTAGAAAGGCAGTGTTAGCCCTAGGTAAAATTGGAACAGAAGCAGCAATTAGTGCTCTGATTCAAGCTCTGCAAGATGAACGCTATTATGTATGTATAAATGCAACGTTCGTCCTGGAAAAAATTGGTACAGAAGCTGCAATTAACCAATTAGTTAAAGCCTTAAAACAAGAAAACTTTGTTACCGCTAATGAAGGAGAAACACTCAACTACGCGATAGATACACTTGAGCAAATTCAACAACGCTGCCAACTCTACAACCCTACCCTCACCCAACCAATTCCTACTCCAGAACCTCAACCCTATATCCCATCAACCCAACTAATGTACATCCTCCACCTCTCGGATCTCCACATTACCAACCCCAACCAGGCTAGCCTCTGGTCAAACCAACTAGCAGAAGACCTCCGCAACGAACTCGATATCCCTCAACTAGATGCCCTTATCATCTCCGGCGATATCGCCAACTACTCCACCCCCGAAGAATACCAAGCTGCTGAACAGTTTCTCCACAATCTCCGCCAAGACTTCCCCCTAGAACCAGAACAAATTATCATAGTTCCAGGTAATCACGACCTCAACTGGAAACAAGCAAAAAAGGCTTACAAACTAATTGACCTAGAAGAGTACGAGGGAGAACTCCAAGAAGGTTACTATATCCAAGAAAGTGCTACTGTAGTCCGAGTCCGAGACGAAACCTCATACAAACAGCGTTTTATCAACTTCAGCAAATTCTACCAAGCTATAGCAAACCAACCCTATCCCCAAGAATACGACCAACAGGGCATCCTCTACCACCTCCCACAGCAAAACCTCCTCTTCCTAGGACTAAATTCTGCTTGGCAACTGGATCATCACTACAGATCCCGCGCCAGTATCAATATGAATGCTCTCAGCAAAGCCCTTACCGAAATTCGCCGCAACCGAAACTACGACAACTGCCTAAAAATCGCCGTATGGCATCATCCCCTCATCAGTGCCTACGAAGACAGAATCACCGATAGCGCCTTCCTAGATCAACTCGCCGTCGCTGGATTCCGTTTCTTCCTCCACGGCCATATCCACGAAGCCGAAACCAGCAATTACCGCTACGATATGAGCAAAGATGGGCGGAATCTTGACCAAATTTGTGCCGGAACCTTCGGCGCACCCACCCAAGAATTAGTCACCGGTACTCCCTGGCAATACAACCTGCTGCAGTTTGAGCCAGATAAACTAACTGTGCGCACCCGCCGCCGCACTAAAGAAAATGGTGCTTGGGAAGCCGACAGCATTTGGCGTCAGGGCAGGGGAACATCTTCCCTGGATTATTATACGATAAGGTTTTAGCGAAACCCCCTACCTTTCTCAACTACTGAATTAGCAAAACTTTTCCCCCTTTGTTCATCATCCCTGAACCCACCCCTAACCCCTCCCAAGAGGGGAACCGGAGTGTGACGGGTGTTGAGTTTCGTTCCTGATGCTGTTGGCGAAATTATAGCAAAAGGCAGAAGGCAGAGGGCAGAAGGCAGAAGGGAAGAGATTGACAAGTAAAGGTTTCAGCATTTTGGGTTGTCCTAACCGCCCTGCCGGTTGCTATAATATTTGGAAATATTTGCAACAAAACGAAAGTTATTGAAGCCCCCTCCTGGGAGGGGGTTGGGGGTGGGTTAACCCAGCACCTAAACAAAGGTAAAATCACTACCAAAGCTAGAAATTGTCTCTCCTTGAACAATACCAATCAAATCATAGGATTCATAACCAGGATTGTTCCGATAAATAGCGGTTCCTTGCAAATCACCGGGAGAAGTAGAACCAATTTCCACAATGCCACTTCTGACAATCATCTGATTATCCCCTGAACCATTAACGAAATAGTAAGGTACATCATTCCATTGACCGTTGGCGTAGAATTCAACATAATCCTCGCCTTCGGAAATAAAAGGAGTATTATTGGGTTCTCCAGGAGACCAATTCCTGTAGGTTGAGGTATCACCACTTACCCATTGGAAATCTCCCTCACTGGCTTGATCACTTAAGCCAATCCAGCGCAAGCGATTACCAAAATTACCCACCAGCCAATCATTCTCCCCAGCATCGTTAATGGTGACTAAATTACCCCCTAGGGCCTCTGCTTGGGCTTGAGACGCTTTCCAGCTGGTCTCTTCCTGGAAAGTAAAATAGGTGTGACCCTCATAAGTAAAAGTCTGAGTGGGAGCAAGATCCACTAAGCGATAGTCTGCGGCTGTGCCATTAAGCTGGATTGTGTCTTCTCCAGAGGTAAAGTCGGTAATTAAAGCATAGCCATCGGTAGCAGTGAGCAAATCCGTACCGTCAGCATAGAAAACGTTGACTTCATCCCCTAGAATAAATTCATCAGCACCTTCTCCACCGGTAAGCACATCCAACTCACCAAGTCCGGGATTCGAGGATTGAGCATCCACACCAACTAGTCGGTTATTACCCCCATTACCGATAATCTCGTTGTCCAAACTATTGCCAATACCATCGATGGCATCATTTCCAGTTAGGGTCAAGTTTTCTAAGTTGGTTCCTAGGGTATAGGTAATAGAAGACTCAACCGTATCAATTCCCTCATTGGCAGCTTCGCTAATCAGATCCCCTAGGCTATCAACTCTATAGGTATCATCTCCCGCACCACCAAACATAAAGTCATTGCCAGCACCACCATCAATGGTGTCATCACCAGCCAAGCCAATCAGGGTATTGTTAGCAGCACTACCCACTAACTGATTGTTAAGGTCGTTGCCGATACCGAAGATACTATTAGCTCCCGTCAGAGTCAAATTCTCCAGATTGTCTCCTAAGGTGTAGCTGAGGGAAGTCTCAACAGTATCGATGCCTTCATTAGCAAGTTCAGTAATCAGATCCCCAGTGCTATCAACTACATAAGTATCATCCCCAGCACCACCTAACATCGTGTCGTCCCCAGCACCACCATCAATGGTGTCATCACCAGCTAAGCCAATAAGGGCATTGTTAGCAGTATTACCCAGCAACTGATTGTTGAGAGTGTTACCTAAACCAAAGAGATTATTGCTGCCGATAAGGGTTAAATTCTCCAGGTTATCTCCCAGGATGTAGTTGATGGAAGATTCAACAGTATCGGTTCCAGCATCCGGGTCTTCAGTGATTATATCCCCAGTACTGTCCACTACATAGGTATCATCTCCCGTACCACCATTCATCTCGTCATTGCCAGATCCACCATCTATCCGGTCATTACCGGCAAAACCATTAATGGTGTCATTCCCAGCTAAGCCGTTGAGGGTGTCGTCTCCTAATCCACCATTGAGGAGGTCATCCCCTGCGGTACCATCATTGATTAGGGAGAAAACATTGTCCTGAATAATGGTTGTATCAGTATTCCGACGGATAATATCCGAGAGGCGAGTATTGCGGATAATGGCAATTTCTTCTGGGGTAAAGGTATTTTCGTAGTAGAATCGGTCCCCATCTCGTAGCTGCTGAAACTGGTAGGTGAGCACAGCAGCAACAGATTCCCCTACACTGGCTCCTGGTAGCAAGTCTTCTGCCAGCATCCCCACAAAGAAATCAATATTATTAACATCGCCGTAGAGATTTTCTAGGGTTGCCTGTTTGTCTACATCAGAGGTAATTTCGGCAAAACTAGTCACCTTAGACAAACCAAAGGCTTCCCGAATGGTGTTGTAGTCTGCTAAGCCATTATGCCTGCCCCGCTGGATATTAATAGCGGCTAAATCTCTGCCACTAACATTAGGACCAAAGCCAAACAGCAAATTACGTACATCATCAATCAGCTGGTTATCTACCTGTTGACTAACGGAGGAGGAAATACCCC
>JAAHFP010000098.1 GCA_010672925.1 Symploca sp. SIO1C2
ATGAGCTTTTAGTATCTCATAGACCAGCTAGATGCTACACCTATAGCTAGGGTAATGATAAACTAACTCAGCTGTCCTGAGAGGATATTAGGGGAAATAAGCCGATGCTCTTGGGAAGTACTTGTCGATCATGCCAGCATTGTAATTTCACTGAGCCCTTTTGCTGCTTGGGGTTATCTTGCTCTATGTTCCAGAATCTCTAACACTACATCCATTGCCTTATCCTGCTTTCAGCCATTAACACCTTCCATCATTTTATCCTAATTTTCCGAGAGTGACAGAGGAAGTATCTCAAACTTAAGGATTAACTGGGCATTACTCCCTGAGCAACTTCTCAGTATTTGGGTATTGGGGACTACCAAACTGTCAAATTTATCTTAACGTCCGGAGAAGACCCTCACTTTTAGTGACGGGATGAATCCGGACAATCTTGGTATGGTTAAGAACCATTGTTTAGCAAAGTCAATATCTGACGCTGGCTGGACGCAATTTAGAGGATGGGTTGAGTATTTTGCTCAACTGTTTGGAAAGCAAGTGGTTGCTGTTGCCCCTCACTATACTTCCCAAGATTGCTCAAATTGTGGTCAACTAGTCAAAAAATCGCTATCGGTTAGAACTCATGTTTGTAGCTGTGGAACAATTCTCGATAGAGATGAAAATGCAGCTAGAAACATCCTAGCCCTAGCACTAAAAATACTGTCGGGCGGACAGAAATTAACGCTCAGGTAGAGAAGAATCTCTGCCAAAACTAAGGAAACCTAGTCTTGGTAAATTCGCTCATTGAACTGAGAATCCTTCGCTTTTAGCGAGGGAGCGTCAAAAAATACTGGATTTTAGGTTAGAGGCAGGTGGATAATTTGGTCTTGGTATTCATCGTAAAAAGAGCCTTTGGCAATGATAATTAACTCATTGATATTTTCGCCAATGCTCATATTGGCATTAAGAATAAAAATACCAGGAACGTGGCGATTTTGTGCGATGTGATCTCTTAGATGAACTGGCATAGATGTGCGATTGTTGGTCACTAAAATAAAACCTGTGTCTTCACACCAATTCAAAATTTCTGGGTCTAGGGTACTTTTAGCTGGGGTATCGGGTTCTCCCACAACTCTGATGCTAATGTCCGGTTCTCGTCGTCGCAATTGCTGGGCATAAACTGGATCGACATTTTCATCCATTAAGTATTTCAGCGTCATGAGCTTTATTTTTTGCTGCGAGTTCTGCTTTGAGTTTTCTAAGTCGTTCGACTGCGGGATGAGGATTTGCTGCTTGGGCTTTCCTTTGCTGGCGTCCCCACTCTAGCCAATCAGCAATGTATTTACTCACCGCTTCTTTGTTATGTAAGTAATAGAGAATAGTGGCGTAGACTTGTTCTAAAGTAAGAGAAGTGTAAATGTTGGCAATTTCTTCAGGAGTTCGGGCGCGATAGATATATTCGTACAAAATAGTTTCTATGCCGATGCGCGAACCTTTGAGTCGGATGTCGTTGGGGGCGAGAAAGTTGAAATAGTCTTCGAGTTGCATAGGTTTTTTCTCCGTTGTGACGCTAAGGTTAGAGATAATTCGCTTTTAAGAAACACTCTGGTTAATTGCTAATTGCTCTTTCAAGAAACAAGGTAGAGAGCAGAAGGCTCCAAGGCAAGAAGGTTCCAAAGCTCTAATTGATATAGTATGACACAGGAGGATCAATCAATCTTACGGACTGATGGATTTGCTGTCAACAAGACACTCACCATCAGCATCATGCCGACTTGTAACAGTTTTAGTCTAGCCAAGTGCAAGGAAATGTTATTTTTTAGTTCAAAAACTTTGCACTTTTACCATAAAATTTCTCCTAAGCTCTTAACTGATTACTTGTTATATCAATTCCAGTTGCATCGGAATGATTAAAAATATGGCTTTCTGTTTAGAAAACATAGATACATACAACGAGGGCGCAAGCTTTGCGCCCCTACATCACGAATATTATCCCAATGTAGCCGGAATTGATATTACTTATTCAGCAAGCCCTAATTACGTCCGCACAGTATCTCTGTAAACTTTGGGAATCCATAACAGGCTCGATAAACTTATAACTACACTAATGATTAAGGTGAGTGTATATCCGATCGCCTCAGCCACTATTCCACTCAAAACTGTGGTAGCAATCACACCCACAAACACGGCGGAAACTTGAGTCGTATAATCTGTACCTGCGCTAGTAGGACTGCTGCGATCCATGATGGCGGTAAGGAGGGCAGTGTATGCCATACTTTGTAACCCACTGACAAGAATGCACAACGTGTACAGGATGGGCGTACTCGCAACACCAGCAGCCGGTAAACTGTTGATAAGCAGAGGGCAAACCCTTATCGGCGAGGTCTCCTGTCAGCAGGAGATAATCTGGCTTGACTTGAGCCACGCGCTGTATCACAGCTTGGAGTCTGTGCCAAGGACGACAGCCGCGCAATTCAGCATCGGGATGGCAGCAGAGGTGGGTATCAGTAAGCTGAGCGATGGTTATGGACATGGGCGTTAAATTTCGCTGGCAGTCGATATAAGTTTTCCATTGCGCTGATAAAGGCGCAGGGTATCCCAAACGAGCAGGCTGTGAATTGCTGTCAGAGAAATCGCCCAAATTGCATTCTCCTGGAAAATTCCCCATAAAATTGGCAAGGTAAAACTGTCAGATCCCCCCAGCACCAAACCAGCCAGCCAAATCGTTAACTGGTAAACCCCAAAACCTGCTACGAGAGAGATTCCTAACCATATACCATAAGCAGATAAGCTGTTTTGAGTGAGCTTGAGCTTGAGGGAAGCAAGCAAAATTACGAGAATGGCTCCCAAGCCTAGCACCAATCCCCAGGCAAAGGTGGAGAAAGTCCAGGGATATTGACGAATCCCAAATCCTAAAACTTGATTCACCAGCCAGATGCTCACAACAGTGACAAGAGCACGGTGACGGGGAAGAGTTGCTCCCGCGATCGCACCAAATCCTACCAAAGGGACGGTGCAAGTATACATGACATTGCTAGCACTCCCCAAAGTTAAGAGGAAGAAAAACCATAATTGACTTTTTGCGATCGCTTCCCATCCCCGCTGCCAATTGAGGACAGTAGATTGTTTGAACGCCACACTTGATTCAACGTAACTCATTGTATTTTTCTCTTGATAATCTAGAGTTAAAACAACCTACTAGTAGCGTGATTCACCTAAAATAGTCGAATAATCTACCTTCCCACACTCCCCACACTCCTTCTCAACCAACAAATTAGCCGTGCCACGCCACTACTATCCTTATCCCTCCTTAACTTGCGGATAAAGATGGTTTTTAATCGGTTGACCTTGCACCAAATGCTCCTGCACAATCCGACGAGCAACATCAGGATTGACGCGGGTATACCAGGTTCTATCTCCTGAATAAAATACCACCGGACCCATCTTGCAAACTTCCAAACAACCGGAAGTCATCACATACAGATCCATTCCGGCTTCTTTTACTGCTTCTTGCAGCGCCTCAACAATCGGTTGCCATTTGCGCGACGGATAACAGCGACTGGAGCGACATACTGATAAATAGGGACGTTTGAGGGGGTTGTTCTCAAACGGGATGGGACGGATACCCAGGACGTAAATATCACGCAATTCATTGTAAAGACTCAACTTTGACTTTTGAGGTTTGCCTTCCGGTAACAAATCTTCATCTTCCCCAAGAAAAGGATTGGGTAAAAACAGATTCATCATCTTTTCCCCTGCACCATTCCAGAATTGTATACCCCAACTGCGAGGTTCTCCCTTTTCATTCAAACGACGATACAGGGATGCCCGATGAATTAACCTCTGCTGTCGCAATTCTGATGGCGTTTTTGCCAGAGGACCTCCCAAATGTTCTTCTAGGCAAAGATGCAAATGCCATGCCTCAGTTACTACAGTGAGATAACCATCGTAGATGATACAGATTTTTGGTGGTTGGGTAAATTCTAGTTCGAGTACACTACCCTCTACCACATGACCAATCTGGGTTTCCTCCCAGCGTTCCTGAAACAAAGTGTACAACAGAGGCCCGGTGACATCAATGGTACAGGGAAAGTCTTCGTACTCAATTTGTCCCCCCGTTGGTAGGGGTTCGGTAATGCAACGGTTGAGTGGTGTAACTCGCGTCTTTGATTGACCCATCATCTCCATCTCCTCAAATTTGGTGTTGTTAATTAGTTAAACTAGACCTTGTCGCCGCGAACAACAGACCGATACATCGCTATTGGCACCAATAAAGCGTCAGTAGTAGAACCCACCACAAACCGAAAGATAAAATTGACCAAATGACTTACTATCATGGGTTCATCTACAGCTTCCAGTGGCGTTTTGAGAAAAAATTGTCCAACGGGGACGGGGTCAATTAGACGTGGTAATCATCAAAAATTTAAGAATTTCTATCAGAAGCAGGATTGAAATTCATCCTAACGTCGGCGAACTTATCGATTACCTGAATAGTAATAAAGTATTTACTAATCGAAATTTAATGTTAATTATCTATTTCGAGGAAAGCCACCATTTATAGCGTTTTAATATGGGGGACTTTCAAAATATCAGACCTGACGCTCATCATGTAATCAACCATCCGTACCTCGCAGATGTACAAAATTTACAAGCCAACTTCGGCGGGCATTCTGACTCACAAGGCAAACCTTGATTACAGCTGCGGGACAGCGCCGGATTTGCACCGGACTTTCCCCATTACTTCTAACGGCTGCTCCCCGTTAGAACCGAGATTTCTTTGTATATTACCACAACTCAGGACTTACGCAAATTTTCCTATAAAACTCTAGCTGTATGGGCTTTGGCATCTTGTCTCTCCCAGATGTAGTGTCTGTGGGTCAGTTCTGAACTGTAATTTGCTTGCGTAAAAATCAATGATCGATCTATACTGGCATTCGTCATTAATCGGGGCAAATTCAATTCTTTAGCAAAGCTTGCTTTGTATTCTTATTGACCAATTAATTTGACAACTTTTCAACCGGAAAACTTGTTAGAATTAGCAGTGTTTGGCGACATAAAGTTGACATTTTTTTACATTGCCAAACAGGGTTAATAATTCTTTTACATTCTTGAAGTTTTTTTTCTACAACCGATTAACTTATCTAGTATGCAAGCTCCATCCAGACTCGTTGAAGACTCTACAAAGGATATCTATGTTGTTCGTCGTGATGGTTTGACGACACAGTTAGAAGTTAATAAAATTCGCACAGTAGTTAATTGGGCTTGTCGCGGACTTTCAGCAAATTCTATTGCCTTAGAAGCACATCTCACAACTCGATTGCGCCCCGGTATTACCACGGGAGAAATTCAAGATAATTTAATTGGCTGTGCTTTGGATTTGTGCAGCCCTGAAGAACCTGATTGGCGGCAAGTGGCAGGGCGACTACATATTTGGAGTTTGTGGAAAGATACTCAAGTAGCCCGTGGCTATCAGTACGGTTACTATGCTCAAACTGTACATGACAAAGTTCAATCCGGTGAATACGATCGCCGTATCTTAATCTACACTCCAGAAGAATTAGAAATTGCCAACACTTGGATTAATCCTGACTGGGATGCCGACTATGATTATGCAGGCGCAGTATTACTGACGAAACGATATCTGTTGACGAATGAGTTACCCCAAGAAGCATTTTTAACTTGTGCGCTCTTGATCGCCTCCGTAGAATTACCGGAAAATCGCTTAACTTGGGCGCGGAAATTTTATGAAGCGATCGCCCGTCGTCAAATATCCTTAGCAACGCCCATTTTAGCCAACTTACGGATTCCCAACGGTTCTCTTGCGAGTTGTTTCATTACGGCAATGGACGACAATTTAGAAAGCATTTTTGACAATATTCATGATGCAGCCCGGATTTCCAAAAATGGCGGTGGTGTAGGTGTGAATCTGTCTCGGATTCGGGCTACTGGTAGTTGGGTGATGGGAAAGAAGAACGCCTCTGGTGGTGTTGTTCCCTGGATTAAATTATTGAATGACACTGCAATCGCAGTTAATCAAGGTGGACGCAGAGCAGGTGCTGTCACTGTCAGTCTAGATATTTGGCATTTAGACTTACCTGAATTTTTGGAAATGCAAACCGAAAATGGAGACGTGCGACGCAAAGCTTATGATGTGTTTCCGCAATTGGTGGTCAGTGATGAATTTATGCGAAGGGTGCAAGCAGATACAGAATGGACGTTGGTCGATCCGTATGAGGTGCGAACTCGTTTAGGGATTGAACTAGCTTCAACTTGGGGTGAAGAATTTGAACGTGCTTTTAATCAAATTGAAGCCAGTTTAGATAAATCAATTACGCTCTACAAACGGGTCAATGCTCGTCTACTATTCAAACAGGTGATGCGAACCCAACTAGAAACCGGAATGCCTTATTTATGGTTCAAAGATACCGTCAACCGAGCTAACCCTAATCAGCATAAAGGTTATATCCCTAGTGGGAATTTATGTCAGGAGAGTTGGTCAAACGTAAAACCTGGTGAAGAAGCCCATACATGCAATCTCGTAAGTATTAACTTAGCAAACCTAGAAGATGAACAACGGCCAGAGATTTGTCAGATTGCAGTACGTATATTAGATAATACCATTGAACTTACGTCACCCCCATTTGCTGCGAGTGCCACCCACAACGCCAAGTATCGCACAATTGGGGTGGGCTGTATGGGATTAGCCGACTGGTTAGCAAAACGTCATCTCACCTACACTCATCTTCAGGAAATCAGCAATTTATTTGAAGACATCGGTTACTATTGCACCGCAGTATCGATGGAATTAGCGAAAGAACGGGGTGCGTATCCTGCTTTTGCGGGTAGTGAATGGAGCAAGGGAAATTTAATCGGAGCAAAACCACCTACTTGGTTTAAGCAACACGCTCTTTTTCCAGAACGCTTTTTACAACTGAGTCAAGATATCCAGCAATATGGGATTCGCAATTCACACATTACTGCGATCGCACCCAACACCTCTTCATCCTTAGTTCAGGGTTGTACAGCTAGCGTTTTGCCTGTTTATAGCAAATTCTTCTATGAAAAGTGGGCCAAGGGTTCAGTACCAATCGCACCGCCTTACATTCGGGATAATTTATGGTTCTATGTCGAAAATAAGACACTAGATCAGAAAAAAGTCATCAAAGCGATCGCCACAATCCAACAATGGATTGATACTGGAATTTCGATGGAATTGTTATTTAACTTGAACGCTGGAGTTTATTTCCCTGACGAACCAGAGCGATGTCTTACAGCTGTTGATATTTTTGAAACCATAATGCTGGCTTGGGAATTGGGTTGTAAAGCAATTTACTACATTCGCACTGTCCAAAAAGACAGTTTCAAAGAATCGAACGAGCAATGTGTTGCTTGTGCAAACTGAACACCAGTCATCAGTAAACAGTTATCAGTTATCAAGCATAGGTGATGAGCATTGCCCATTGCTCAATCTGAAGTGAAAACTAATCAAAACAGAATTGAAATGTACCAACTAAGACAATCGTTAATGCCCATTAATCCCGTTTTCAATCCGAAGGGAAATGATGATACAGCAAACCGTTTAATCTGGTTCGGAGAGACTACAAATTTAATGCAACTCAATGATGTTCGCTATTCGTGGGCTGTGTCTCTCTATCGTCAAATGAGAGAGAACTTTTGGATTCCCGACAAAATAGACGTTACTCAAGATGTCACAGATTATATTAATCTCACACCTGGAGAACGACGGGCATTTGATGGCATTCTCAGTTACCTGACCTTTCTTGATTCGGTACAAACCTGTAATGTGCCTCATATCAAAAACAGTATTACTGCACCAGAAATTGCCTTGTGCATGGCAGAACAAATTTCCCAAGAAGCAATGCATAATCAATCTTATCAATATATCATTGAAACGGTGATTCCGACCGAGCGCCGTGCACAAGTTTATGATTTTTGGCGGAGCGATCGCATTCTTAAACAACGATGTGAATTTATTGCTGGACTCTACCAAAAATATGTTGATAATCCCACACCAGAGAATTATTTTGTATCCCTATTAGCGGATTATTTGTTAGAAGGATTATACTTCTACAACGGGTTTATATTTTTCTACAATCTCTCATCACGGATGCTGATGTCTGGGAGTGCCGATATCTTTAGAATGATTAACCGAGATGAACTTTCTCATGTGCGACTGTATCAAAAATTGATTCCAGAAGCGATGCAGATTTTCCCCCACAGCCGCGAACAAATTTATGAAATGTTTGCTCTCGCCGTCGAGCATGAATGCAAGTGGACAGCACATATTGTTGGAGATGATATTCTGGGCATTACAGCCGACAGTACACAACAGTATACAAAATATCTGGCAAATACTCGTTTAAGGGCGATCGGTTTAGAGCAATTATGGCCAGAAGCTATCTACAAGAAAAGCCCCTATAGTCACTTGGAGCGTTTTTCAGATACTAAGAAAGAAGCGAATACAAAAGCAAACTTCTTTGAGGCGAGTGTAACCAGTTATGTTATGTCTTCTGGTATTGAAGGTTGGGATGATTTCTAAGAGAGACTTAAGCGAAGAGTAGTGTAGTTATAGCGCTTCGCGCAGGTGTTAGGTATTAGGTGTTAGGTGTTAGGGAGGTCGAAAGTACTGTTAAATAAAGGTTTTGTGATTATTTACCTGTTGTCAATCTGTAAACATACGAGCGCTCTTTGCTATATCTCTCTTCTGTCACTCTGGATCATTTCTACAAATTTCCGTCATTACAGCTGACGAAAAATCAATGTTTCAACCCGGTTTGACAGAAGAGAGATATCATAGGCGGCATGGGGAATTAGACTATTGATTGCACTCAGGACTTCACAAGCCTGTCACCCGTTTCCGTAGACAACGCCTCACTCACTTCGGACTTGGCACGCACCGCCCGAAACATCCCAAAGCGACATAGCCCAGCCCCAAATGCCAGCCGCATCAACAGGAATGTGGGCACTTCTCGCAAGGATTTAATCAACCCAGTCGCGCCAAATCGAATAATCCCCGCTGGACGCACAATGCCCTGCCAGATGGAGTCTAGCCATGAGGGTAGAGTTTCAGCAGTCCAGTCCGCTGTGGTGACTTCACCCGCAACCAGTCCAGTTGCTTCTAGTAATTCAGAAAACCCTTCAATGCTGGAAAATGCCGGATGAGACCATTGATCCAGTAGTTGCTTCATCACTGGCTTTTCCCAAAGATTGAGGGGAATCTGGCGATCATCCCGCTGATTCCAATCGGCAACCACTAAAATGCCACCCGGTTTCAGAACCCGCAATAGCTCCCTGGCAAACTGCGCCTTGTCGGGCATATGGGGACCTGCTTCAATCGACCAGACAACATCGAAACTGGCATCTGGGAAAGACATTGCCAGGGCATCATCCACCTTGAATTGAGCATTCACCTCTGGTGGTGTTAGTTCTTGGGCACGTCTGACTTGCTCAGGACTGATGGTGATTCCTGTGACAGCAAAACTATAATCCCGCGCCAGAATGCGACTGCTGCCGCCAATGCCACAACCTACATCTAAAACGGTTGTTCCAGATGGGAGGTGTTCGAGTCCTCCCCAACGCACCATTTCATGAACAAAATCTTCCTTAGCTTTGAGGAAATCTTTTTTGTGGGGTGGAGGGCCGTAGTGTCCTAGGTGGATGTGTTCGCCCCAGTAGAATTCAAGAATGCCGTCGTTAGTCCAATCATCATAGGAATTGGCAACAGAATCGGCAGACTGATACTTACGACTTGTGAGTAGATACAGCGCAATCCCGACTATCAGGAGTGCCAGCAGAATTAAGAGCGTAGCAATTAATACATTCATCCAGACTGAACCTCAACCTTCAACACTTCTTTCTATCTCTAATACTTTTGATTGTTGCACTGCTTGTACAATTGGGTACTGGATTCGCTATCGTCTCGGTTGCTTGACGGGAAGATTGACGTTTTACAAACGGATGAACGGATGTCGGAATCTGGCCAGAACGATTCAGGTAGTACTTGAGCATAGCAGTGCAAGACTTAGCCGCACAATTTCTCACCCGAAGTAGCCTTCTTCCAAAAGCAAAGGTGGACGCGATTCACATCGCCGCTGTTACCATACACGGTATGGATTAAAGGAAATAATCTATGCAAATCACGATCGACTTACCACCAGATCTCGAACAAGACCTGCTCTGTCAAGCAGCCCAGTCTAACGTTCCACTTCAGACTTTAATTTTGCAAGCCTTACGTCAGATAATTCAACCACCACCTGTTTCTACTTCTCAATGGTCGAAGATCATTCTGTCTTATGAAGGAAGTCCTGATTTTCCTGCATTTGAGTCTTATCGGGACAACTCCTTCCGTTTGATTCAGTCTCGGTCAGGGGGTGTAAGAACGAGCTAACACATTGAGAACATGTAGAATCATGCTGTGTTGAGTAAACAGGCTGCCGTGAGATACGAAATCATTTTTTCGCCTGAAGCTGAAGCTGATATTGCTGCACTCAAAGCTAATGATCGTGCTAAAGCCTTAGACGGGATTGAGACATTCTTAAGATTTGAACCTGAAAAGACGAGTAAAAGCCGGATCAAGCGCCTTCGAGAGCTGCAAAGACCTCAATATCGGTTGAGAATTGATGATCTACGAGCATTTTACGACGTGAGTTACACTGATGATGGAGATGGGGTTGTAGAGATTCTCCGTATCCGGGAAAAATCTGAGGCCATGGAGTGGTTAGCCGAGTTTGGCAGGAGGGAGGAATGAAGCAAGTATCCATTGATGAAGTGAAAAGCGACCTGTCTGGCTATCTGCAAATAGCAGAAAAGCAAAGTGTTGTTATTACCCGTGATGGACAACCTGTGGGGATTCTGCTCGGATTTGAAGATGCTGAAGACTGGTGGGAAGAGCTGTTGCTGCGGGATCCGCGTTTCGAGGTAGAGATTGCTCAAGCACGTCAAAGTTTGAAAGATGGTAAAGGAATCAGTATTGAGGATTTGAGAGCTAAGTACGCAGGCTAATGCAGAAAATTGATACCACGTCATCCCCCGTACTCAACCCAGCTAAGAGTGAATGGGATTTTGTTGAAGTCTGGATTGAGCCAATGCTGTCTCCTCCTTATATACTGCTGTTGTTAGGTGACTCAACCGGAAGTTGTCGTGTGTATGATCCGGCTGAAAATTATAAGGTTGTCTTCAGCAGCGCAACCTATGATGAAGCTCAAACTTGGTTGCTCGAAGATGAGTATGAGCCAGTTGAAGGGAGACTTTCAGCATCAGAGTTGTACACCGGGCAAGCTAAATAGGGTTTTAGGTTTTAGGGAATTTTCCACAAAACTCAGTTGCTAGAAATATCACATATGGCGCTCCCTTATAAAAAGAAAGCGCCATATAAGTAGTAAAGACATTCAGTGGGTAAAAAACGGGCTAACCTGAGGTTGGTCAACCCGCGCACTTGGGAACGCCTACATGGATTATTTCTGAACCATCAGCTTGACGTTGGCGTTTTGCAGACCGCGCTGCTTAACATCTTCCAAAGTCTTGTTAACTGCATACTTCTGATTGATCGAGTTGATCAGCTCAGTTTGATTGTGCTTCTTGGCAACACCCCAAAGATCAGCGATCAAGTCAAAAGAACCATCGCTGTTGCGAGACCAACCAAGATCGTACTCGCCTTCGAGAACAGCAACGATGTCAGAACGAACTCTTTGGCCATTGTAGCCACGAACATCAGCTTCGGTCTTAACTGAGATACCCAGGTCACTCAGAGAAGCCTTGAGGATTTCAGCATCGGTGATCTTGGTGCGCAGAGTGCTAAAGTGAGACATTGGGATTTCCTCCAGTAGAGATAGATGAGAAAAGACAACTTAGCGTTTGATTTTGGTGACTTAGCCGCAGAAACAACAAGGCGATATTGCGGCTTTTGGTCAAACTGCTAGCAACATTTTGCTAGCCTTTACTCCTGTTGGGAGCAGGAGAAAGCCTGTTAGAACTCCAGTCGCTGATATTCAGCGATAGAGGATGCAGCAGGTCGCGCTCGCTGCCTAGCCCAGTCCCTGAGGGCTGTTACCTGCTCTGTCATCGTCCGAGAAAGGGGCAGAGTGGATTTGATTGCTGCGATGATATCCAGTTGGGTGAACTCTCGGTCTTGAGCAAATGCCTCGTACATGGCAGCAATTAATGCTTGCTCAATTTCTGCTCCTGAAAAGCCATCAGAGACCTTAGCCAACTGCTCGATATCAAAGCGAACAATATCTCGACGCCGCTTACTCAGATGAATCTTGAATATTTCTTGACGCTCTTCTGCATTAGGTAAATCAACGAAGAAGATTTCATCAAAACGACCTTTGCGAAGGAATTCTCCAGGTAAACGTTCCACCCGGTTAGCTGTCGCCATGACGAATACTGGGGAAGTTTTCTCTTGCATCCAGGTGAGGAAGGAGCCAAAAATCCGGCTTGAAGTTCCTCCATCTGAGTCAGAAGAACCAGCACCACCAGCAAAAGACTTATCTAGTTCATCAATGAAGAGTATAACTGGAGAAATTGATTCTGCGGTTTTCAGGGCATTACGTAGGTTGGCTTCTGATCTACCTACCATCGAGCCATCATATACCCTACCCATATCTAGGCGCAGTAAGGGCAACCCCCAAAGTCGAGAGGTAGTTTTAGCAATTAGGGATTTACCACATCCTGGAACCCCCAGAATTAACATTCCTTTGGGCTGAGGTAAGCCGTATTCCCTTGCCCTTTCGGTAAAGGCATTAGAACGCTGTTTTAGCCATTTCTTGAGTTCCTCTAAACCACCAACAGAGTCAATGGTTTCATCCTCTTCAATATATTCTAAAATACCATTGCGACGAATTAACTGTTTTTTCTCAGAAAGAACGATATCTACTTCATTTTCAGTGAGTCGTCCAGATTTAACGTAGGCTTTGCGATAAACTTTTTCAGCTTCGTCTTTGGTTAAGCCTAATGCAGCTTTTAGTAGTTTCTCCCGCGTTTCTGTGGTAGTGCGGCGAGTTTTTGCTTGCTCCAATTGATGGGATAGAACTTGATTTAGTTCCGTCATATCTGGTAAGGGGTAGTCGATAACTACTACTTCCTTTTCCAGTTCAATGGGAATTTGCTGCACTGGGGACATCAGAATAATCGATTTCTGAGCATCCTTGAAACTAGCGATCGCATCTCTTAGCCAACGAGTTACTTCTGGCGAATCTTTAAAAGGATGTAGGTCTTTAAAAATATAAATACCGGCTTCTTTCTGCTGAATAACCCATTGAATTGCCGACTGTGGCGAGACAGTGTTGTGATGCTGACTGGTATTATGTGACTGACCATACTCTATGATTCCGTGGGTGACAGTCCACACAAATACACGCCGTTGTTGTGACTTTGATTGAGCAATCGTGGCTATTGCTCTTTCTGTCCGCTCTTCCTCGGAAGTTACCAGGTAAATCAGAGGGTATTGAGCTTTAATGAGAACTTTGAGCTCTTCTTGCATAACTATCGACCTAACTTAGAGACGGCGCAATCACTACCCAGACCTCATCAACAAAGGAACACGGTTCGCTTGGTGACGCTTGCTACATCAACAGGGGACTAATTCTTCTCCCTGAGTGCAACTATGGGCTTCTACCTCTTCTCGTACTTTTTCCACTGGAAGTTCTTCCGCCAGAATACTGGGTTGCTCTTTCAGGGAAACTACTTCTCCACCTTTATCTATTAGTAGGGAACTATGACATTCCGGACAGTTATAGATTTGGTGGGTTCTTCCATAGGACTCCTCTTCTACTTGCTCAATCACCTCCGGGTGACCCAGGTAGAAAACCACTGCTCTCTCAACCATTGCTGACATCGAGTCCGATTCAACAGCTGCTCGAATTTTGAGCTGACGGTGGAGTCCTGGCGGGAGATACAACGTTACCTTTTGCTTGTCTTGCATAAAAATTCAATTTTTTTACCCGGGTATGTATCCAAGACTATCCATTATTTTGGTCGCTGTCAAGACACTATGCCAGTATGACGTCATGATTGTTACATTACTTTACATTTGGGCGGAATTTGGGGTTTGGAGACAAAAGAAGAACTTCGCCTTTCAAGAAACACTCTGGCTAATGGCTAATTGCTAATGGTTAATTGCTAATTGCTCTTAAGAAACACTCTGGCTGCAAGGGGCTTGGGCGTAGCATTTGGATAGGTATATCTGGGTCTGGAGTGCTTAAATTATCGCCCAAATGCTACGCCCCTACATCCATTATTCATTACTATTCAGGAGGAAGGAGGTTCTAAGGGAAACTGACAAGGCAAGCTCATCTTCTTTTTGGGCGTGTAATTACATCCTGTTGCCTGTTGCCAGATGATCTGTTGCCTGCGCCTCACGGCGCTTATTACTCAAACTAAAGGTGTTGCTTGAGGTTCTGGCAAATTCAGTGGGGCTTTTTTCGTGAAGGTTAAGGCATTTGCTTCACAGTCAATCACAATTGTGTCCCCTTCAATAAAGGTATTCTCCAAGATTTTGGTAGCGATCGCGTTTTCTAGTTCTCGCTGAATTGCTCGTTTGAGGGGACGAGCACCGTAGACTGGATCGTAGCCAATGTCGGCTAAGTAATCCTGGGCTTTGGCTGACATTTCTAGGGAGATTTTCTGCTCTGCTAACAAACGTTCCACCCGCTTGAGTTGAATGACCACAATTTCTCGCAGTTCTTTGCGGGTCAGGGTGTGGAAGATCATGATATCATCCACGCGGTTGAGGAATTCGGGACGGAAATGCGATCGCAAAGCATTAGTTACCAGTTTTTGCATTTTCTCGTACTGAGTATCATCTCCCGCCACACTGAGAATATGCTCACTGCCAATATTACTGGTCATAACAATGATGGTATTGCGGAAATCTATAGTTCTCCCTTGGGAGTCAGTAATCCGTCCATCGTCAAGTACTTGCAACAAAATGTTAAACACATCCCGGTGAGCTTTTTCTACTTCATCCAGCAATACTACTGAGTAGGGACACCGGCGAATTGCTTCTGAGAGTTGTCCTCCTTCTTCGTAA
>JAAHFP010000099.1 GCA_010672925.1 Symploca sp. SIO1C2
AATCAATTTTAGATTTTAGATTTTAGATTTTAGATTGACCCCATGTCTAAAGCCAGGGGCTTGGAATAATGATAAAATCTTTGTTTTTTCCACGGATAAATCCGGGGGCTTGTATCCTTGTTTTTTTCGGTCATTTTTTCTCTGAACAATTATTAATGATTGTAAGTGTTCTCAACTAGGTAAAGGTGCTATATGTTATGTGTTATACAAATCATGTTATTATAAAGCACTTAGCACCAGATAGTTAATACAAAATGTGGATTTACTCATAAAGACTTATTAATTTTGCTAAAATAGTAAGAACTAAGAATAGTCAGATAAGTAGGCTAGGAACAAACAAGCGACATGTAAATTTGTAGGGGCGGTCTTAGCTCAAGTGTTTGCTAGTGCTTTGAAGGTAGAATGCTCCGAGGCAGGAGGCTCCGAGGGAAGAAAGCTTACTAAACAAGCTTTGTAACCTTTTTTTCTGGTAGGTTATTTCTGCAATGCTGCACTAGATAACCATTTCATTCCTTCCCAATAAACCTTGGCCTAAGTGCATTTACTGATACCCATCTACTTAAACTGAACAAATCCTCTCAGACCAGGGAATATGGCATTGAAGCTCTTACGTCGATTTCAAAAAACCAAACCAGAGAAACCTCTGGGGGGACGCTATAAAATCATTAAACAATTAGGAGTAGGAGGGTTCGGTCAAACCTTTCTGGCAGAGGATAGCCATTTGCCGGGAAGTCCTAAATGCGTAGTAAAGCAGTTGAAGCCCAAGTCTAGCGAAGCTGAGAACATGCAAACCGCAAGACGCCTCTTCGACACAGAAGCAAAAGTTCTCTATCAGCTAGGGAGCCACAATCAAATTCCCCGCCTACTCGGACATTTTGAAGACCATCAAGATTTTTATCTCGCTCAGGAATTTATTGAAGGGGAAGCTCTAACTAAAGAATTAGTTGTAGGTCAGCCTTGGTCAGAGTCGAGGGTACTTAACCTGTTGATAGAAATTCTACAGGTGCTGGTTTTTGTTCATCAACAGCAAGTTATCCACCGTGATATTAAACCCGCTAACTTGATGCGCCGTCATCGTGACGGCAAAATAGTGCTGATTGACTTTGGCGCAGTCAAAGAAGTTAGAAGCCAGCCAGCTAAGGCACAAAAAGGGCAAACAGAATTGACAATTGCCATTGGTACTAAAGGCTATATGCCCAACGAACAATTGGCAGGAAATCCCCAATTTAGCAGCGATGTCTACGCAGTCGGCATCATCGGCATTCAGGCTTTAACTGGGCTCCACCCCAAGAACATCAGTATAGACCCCCGAACTAGCGAAATCCAATGGCGTGATGCCCTAACAATTTGCCAAGGTAACCATGCTCCAATACAAGTGAGTCCAGAACTAGGAACAATTCTAGATCATATGGTGCTCTATGATTTCCGTCAGCGTTACTCGACAGCAGCAGAAGCTCTTCAAGCTCTACAAAGTATAGGAGCACCAGAACTAGATGTACCAACTCCCAGTCCTTTGCCCTCCGTTGAGCAAAAAATACCAACGACCAAAAAAACACCCAAATTAGTATCCAAACTTACTGCCCCAGCTTCAACTAGGAAAAAGTTACGGAAGCAACGAAGGAATCCAGCTCAAAAGTTATCTTTCAATCTTTGGTTAATTTTTTCTGTCATCGCATCTGTCACAGTAACTTTTATTGTCACCAAAACTTTTCTACCTACCGAGATTATTCCTCGGAACATCTACAAAATCATCTACAAAGACCGCGAACCTGACAACAATCCTACTGAGGAGTCAGCTTTATCTTCTGTTTCCCGAGTATCTTCCTTACCTTCTCCCAACAATTCAGTTACTACCGAATTAGCACCCCAAGTAGTAAGCGTCCTCAGCCAAGCAGATAGCCTACGAGAAGCGGGAGACTATCAAAAGGCTCTCGAAATCTACAACCAAATACTAGAAGACAACTCCCAGGTGGCTGAAGCTTACTGGGGAAGCTGCTACAGCTTAAACAAACTAGATTTACACCAAAAAGCTATTTCCGCCTGTGAACAAGCAATTGAGCTCAAACCCCAATATCCAGAAGCACTATCTAGTAGAGGTTATGCTCTTAGTCAATTAGAGAAGCGCCAAGAAGCACTAGAAAGCTTCCAAGAAGCTTTGGAACTCCAGCCAGATTTAGCAGAAGCCACCAATAACCTGGGAGTAGAGCTACTTGAACAAAGTCGTTCTCAAGAGGCTCTTGCTACCTTTGAGAAAGCAATCCTGCTCAAGGAAAATTATCTAGAAGCCTGGACAAACAAAGGTGTAGCTCTCTGGAGACTGGAACGTTATGAAGTAGCGCTCGATTCTTTTGATAAAGCTCTCGAAATCCAGCCTGATTACCAAAAGGCGAAAAAGCTACGCCAGCAAGCACAGGAACAACTATTGCAAGAAGGCAGGAGGCAGGAGGCTCCGAGGCAGGAGGGAAGAAAGCTTGTAGAGTAAGTTTTTTTAACTGTGTAATACAATGTTTTTACTAGGAAAATTATCTGCACTCAGAAAACTTCATCGAAAATTCACAGAAAAATTGGATAAATATATTGAGTACTGGTTCAATGAAGTTGTAGCATATAAATAGATTGTTGTTCACTGATGTATCTAGGAAATTGAAAGGTTACATTAACCTCAAACATTAGGAGGCGTTGATTGAGATGGTCTACCCAGATTAAATTGCACATTGTCTGATGTATCAATAGGTAATTTTTTCTTTCAGCAAAGTTTTTTGTGCTCAGCGTGAACTCTCTTACACACGAGCAATAAATCAGGAGGTAACCACCAATGTTTTCTTATAAGCGTTTTAGCTTTTTCCTAGGACTTAATTTAATGGCATCTACAGTGGTTTCAGTGAACCAAGTTCAGGCACAGAGTCTTACAGCTAATGAGCTTGATGCTCCGCAAATATCTCAATCTACCTCTGGAGCTGGAAGTAGTTCCCAATCTAATGTAGACGCTAATTCTTCATCTAATCTTGATGATGAAAGTAAAGCTAACCATAAAGATTTTCAAGATAAACTAGGAGAGAAGAAGGAACTCAGCACCTTTCCTTCATCTACAAAAGATATATTAAACAATCTGGGAGCTCCTCTTGAATTCTCAGCATCCGTAATTACTGAAGTGGAAAAGGAGCACAATCCTGAAACCTCAAAACCTCAAGTTAATGAACCACAAGAACAGAACAATTCTGAAACCTCAGCCTCGCCTCTTGTTGAGGAAAACCAAGGTAGTATCCTAAAAAAGTCCACACCTTTATCTTCTGGAGTAATCAATAACAGCCCAACTGAATCTTCACCATCTCTAGTTATTGAACCAAAAACAGAGAAAATTACTGAATCCTCATCATCTCTAGTTATTGAAACCAAAACAGAGAGAATTCCTGAATCCTCACCATCTCTGTTTGTTTGGCTAGGATTAGCAGGTGTCGGTTTACTACATGCTAGTGTAAGAAGGCAGAAGGTAGAACCTATCCTTAACCCCTCCAAGGAGGGGAATAGGAAGTAGCAGGGAAGAAAGGTTGTACAATAAACCCTTAAACCTTTTTTTCAAGCTTTGGGTTATTCCTGTCACACTGCGTTAGCTCAGTTTTAAAGAATTAACTGGTACTTCATCCCAGGAACTGACTGTTCTTAAACGCGCCACCCAACCGGATGATTTTTGTAAATTAGTTAAATTTTGCTCAAAAGATTTGTGGCAGTCCTTAGCCATATCCTCGTCACAACATGCAATACAAGCATAGAGAAGACCAGAGGGATCAATTTGTTCGTTTACCCAAATCATGATACTTTTCCTCTCAAAATGAGGCATTATAATTTCTATATTACCAAATCTAGTCACTAAAACCTATCGTGTACTCTGATATAGCAATTCTCAGTCTAGTAAGGTAAAGATCTTATGCCCCATTCCCTTTGCGTAGCATGGTGAGCAAAGCGTTAGCGCAGCGGGACGAAATCCGGCAAAAAACCAGGATCTTTGTACCTCATCTAAATGAGAAACGCTGTACAATCACCTTGCATGTTTCGGAACACCCAGCTATAAAATTCCCGGAACATCTTCGTATAAAGCTGCGATTGCACAACGAAAATTGACGCTAGCCAACTCAATTTCTTGCCCTTCCTTATAAGAGTAGAGTTCCCAGCGTCCTTGGGAGTTGCGCCGATAACATTCAACACTGATGCGGTCTTGGCGAATTAAAACATATTCTTGTAAACTGTCTAAGGTTCGATAATCGGCGAATTTTTCACCCCGGTCAAATGCTTCCGTACTTGGAGATAGAACTTCGGCCACTACAACAGGAAACTGAAGAAAATCTTCTAGGGAATGGGTGTCTCGTTCATCACAAGACACGGCTATATCTGGATAGTAAAATAAATTGCCCGTTTCGATGCGGACTTTGGTATCTGAAGCAAAAGGAAAACATCCTTTTCCTCGCAAATGATTCCTCAGTAAGGTAGCAAAATTAATCGCAATCATCACATGGGGATTTTTCGCACCAGCCATTGCGTAAATTCTCCCATCGCGATATTCGTGTTTAATCGGACTGACCTTTTCTCCTGCTAAATAATCTTCTGGAGAAACATAGAGAAAATCTTGGTTAGCAATCATGGATTTTTATGGTTAAATTTAGGGAGAGCATCTACAGATTAATTATCTGTAGCAATTCTAATCTGCCTACCAGTACTGTAGATGGACAAAATATCATTATTGTATTCTGGAGCTATCCTCATTCCCTACCCTAAAGGATGAGCCATTTTATGGGGATCAACAATATGGTCAAATTCTTCTCCTGAGATGTAGCCTAACTGTAGGCAAGCATCTTTTAGAGTAAGGTCATTTTCCATTGCCAAGTGAGCAACCTCGGCGGCTTTATCATAACCAATCTTCGGACTCAAGGCAGTAACCAGCATCAGGGACTGTTGTAGGAAGTAGTCGATTTTCTTCCGGTTGGGTTCTAGGCCATCTAACAAGAAATCGGTAAAATTATTACAACTGTCAGCTAGTAGATTAATGGATTGGAGCAAGTTGAACACCATCATCGGCTTAAAGACATTCAGCTCAAAATGTCCCTGAGAACCAGCAAAAGCGATCGCGGCATCATACCCCATTACTTGGGTTGCTACCATGGTTATTGCTTCGCATTGGGTAGGATTAACTTTCCCCGGCATAATGGAGGAACCTGGTTCGTTAGAAGGTAAGATTAGCTCACCCAAGCCACAACGGGGACCACATCCGAGAAAGCGAATATCATTAGCAATCTTCAGCAAGGAACAAGCCAGGGTTTTGAGAGCACCACTAGCCATTACTATGGCATCATGAGCTGCGATCGCGGCAAATTTATTTGGTGCACAGATAAAGGGTAATCCTGTAATCTCACTGATGTACTTGACTGTACCTTCAGCGAACCCCTTAGGAGCATTCAATCCCGTACCAACAGCAGTTCCGCCAATCGCCAGTTCATATAATTTGGGGAGGATAGCGGCAATCCGTTCTAAATTATCATCAAGTTGAGCAACATATCCTGAAAACTCTTGACCAAGGGTGAGGGGAACTGCATCTTGGAGGTGAGTACGTCCAATTTTAGCAATATCTGCCCACGCCTCAGCTTTCTTAGCTAGAGCATTCCGCATTTTCTTTACCTTGGGCATCAATCTCTGGTGGATTGCCACAGCTGCCGCAATATGCATTGCCGTTGGGAAAGTATCATTGGAAGACTGGGACATATTAACGTGATCATTGGGGTGGATAGGCGTCTTACTACCCATCACTCCTCCAGCAATCTCAATCCCCCGGTTAGCAATTACCTCATTAACATTCATATTGCATTGAGTACCGCTACCCGTCATCCAAACGCGGAGGGGAAAATTACCATCTAGCTTCCCCTCAATCACTTCTTCCGCTGCCTGCACCATCAACTTAGCTTGAGCTTCCGGCAGCTTACCTAACTCACAATTAGCTTTGGCTGCGGCTTGCTTCAAAATTCCCATCGCCTTAATTACCTCCGGTGGGATGAAATCATCTCCAATAGAAAAGTAAATTAGCGATCGCTGCGTTTGTGCCCCCCAATAACGATTAGTGGGAACTTCAATTGCTCCCATACTATCGGTTTCTGTACGAGTATTCGGCTGTTTTGATTCAGTCATTGGAAAATGGAGAATGGAGAATGGAGAATGGAGAATGGAAAATGGAGAATTGGGAATTGGGAATTGGGAATTGGGAATTGGGAATTGGGAATGGAGAATAAACTTAACCACTACTACCTAACACCTACTACCTACCACCTACTACCTACCACCTAACACCTAACCTCATCAGCAAAACTAGTCCAACGGACAAAATGAAAAGCTCCTGCAATTGAACCCCAAACTAGTTCATCAGTTTCTGGATCTCTTCCCCTATCTAGACTGATTAATTGGTGTTTGTCTACTTCAAAATTACTTTCGAGATAGGTTTCCTTATCCTTGCGCACCACCAAACAAGCTTTTCCTGGTTCGACCTCTGCTTTAAAACTGTGACCAGTCCAGGTTACATTAAAAGTACAGCCTGGAAGTTTCTCTAACTGGTCAGCTTTCAAGGATTGTAGACATTCTACGTTACGGGAAGCACCAAAGAATGATTCTTCTTCCTTAACCTTGTAGTTTTCAATTTTGAGACTACCATCTACCTCAACTAGCTTTAAAACCCGCAATCGATAAGGTTTGTTGAGCATGTAGTCATAGGCTTGTTCAAGAAACAAACTTGGACTATCCAGCAGTGAGAGAGGTAAGGGACGCATACAAACTCTGATATGAGCATACAGAGGCGGATTGTCAAACGCCTGCTGTTGATTGCTAAAATCAGCTGCCATCCAGCGAGCTAAGGTAGCAATATCTGTAGAATGGGTCATTTCCTAGAGGCGGGTAAGCACGATAATCTAGGCTATTTTACCCGAATATTCCTATCAAAATTCCGTTGCTTGGGATATTCCGGTCAGTGCGATCGCGTTGTAGGGTGGGAACATATAGCAGTCGCAAGGGCGGTTAAGACATTCTCCGGTACGGCAAATTAACAAGGGGCTGCCATCCCCTTGTCCTAATCGCTTCGGCGGTTGCTATAACAGGAAGAAGTATAAAGCACTGGCAAGATGCCAGTACCACAATATATCTGCTTTAACTTTGATGAAGCTTCCCGTCAGGCATCGTTGCTGCACTAAGATTGGTGCTACTCAAATCCGTTAAACTCAGATCTGCCTTGAGTAAATTAGCTCCACTCAAATTTGTCTGACTTAAGTCTGCTCTTGTCAAGCAAGCTCCCCGTAAATCTGCTCCCCGTAAATCTGCTCCACTCAAGTCTACCCAGCTGAGGTCTGCTCCTCGCAAATCTGCTCCTTTTAAATTAGCTTCAGTCAAAATCGACTCTTCTAAATCGATGCCATGCAAAACTGCTCCTTGCAAATTGGCTCCATTTAGATAAGCCTGCTCGAACTTTCTTTCTCCTGTTGCATAACGCTGCAATAGATCACTAGCAGCTACTATGTGCTCTTTGTAAGAAGGCATAGCTCATACTCTCTCAACTAAACTAGCTACTTTCAGCTTATCGCTCAACTATTCAAAAGGTCTCTACCGTTTCCAGCAATGCCAAACCTGTACCTGGATAATAACTATCTAAAATTTCTAGATAATTGTAACCCTGCTGCGCCAAATTTTTTGCACCAGTTTGACTCATCCCCTTACCTTGGAATGCCTTAGTCACAATTTCATCAGTAGCAGCGTACATCGATTCAAACACTCCCCCTTGATAACTGAGAAACATACCCTGAGTTTCCCTAACTGCTTGAGTAGTGGTGTTCCACTCGCTATTCACTCCTTTATAAACTTGCCAACGCTGAGAGTCTCCTAAATCATACAAAGGGTTAGCTGGTCGAGAAGAATGGACTAGGGCATAAGAACGAGCCGCGATCGCTTGAGCCTTCAGTGCTTCCATTGGCCAACTAGCAGGCATTTCAGCACCTACCACACTTTCCAAATAAGCCTCAATATTAACATAGTTAACTGCCAGTAAATTATCTCCTTGAACTTTCAGTAATACATTACCCCGATACCAGCGCTCCCCAACTAATACCAAACCTCCTTGAGTGGGAGTGAGCCAAACTGATTGCGGTAGCTGCAATTGCTCAAGGACAAGGTTTGGTTTTTGGATTTTGATATTGGTTAGAGTTTTTGCTGGTAATTGTCCTAGTACCTTACCATTGACATCCAATATTTGACCTGGTGTTGAGGTAGCTACAGAAAGGGAACTAACTCCCTTGGCAATCGCAACTCTCATATCCAGTAGAGGAATAGTTGCCGACGGTTCAAGTGTAGGAGTCTGGCGTCTAATCTCTTTTACCGCTGAGTCTGGTTTATTGCTGCTAGTTTCAGCACTCTTGGCAGTTGGATTGCCAGGGATAGTTTGTGGCAATTGTGGCGTTTGGATTTTTGGTGTGGAAGATGGAGAAGTTTGGGTTTTGGGGGTAGGGGATGGAGAAGTTTGGGTTGTGGGGGTAGGGGATGGAGAAGTGGCTTTACTAGTATCAGTGATCGGGCGTGGTGGTAAGGAAAGACTTTGACTAATTAGATGATGATGCCACTCTCTCTCTGCTTCGGCTAGGAGATTGTCGTCTGACAAATTCTCAGGGGATGGTTGGGGAGAGGATATCGCTGCGGATGATTTTACCGATTCAGATTTGGCCAATAAGGAGATAGCTACCATCACGGAAGTAAACACGGTAGCTGACACCAAGGCAATTGTCCATACACCTGAAGGTCTAAAGCTAAAGATTGAGTGCTTGCCAGATAGACGAAACATCTTGACTCATGAATTCGGCTAATCCAAATCCTAATCTGAAAATGGGGAATTGTTGTTGGTTATTTGTCGTTTGTCATTTGTCCCTTGTACCTACATCTACCGAATGAACGGAATTTTGTATGGGATTGTCATTCTCCGTGTCCGGTGCGCCTCCACGTCCGTTGCTTCTGCTGACTCGTTTCCCCACCCCTTTTTTGGCTCACCCACACTTCCCACACTTCCCACACTTCCCACACCCCCATCTCCCTTGCCTCCCTTATCTCCCCATGTCCTGAGTGAAAAGTATCATTAGTTACAAAAATTACTGTTTGGCAGTGATAAAAAATGTCATGCTTATCCTATAAATTAAACCTAGAAGAACAACTAAGGAGTTATACCCTTGAAAAAGGTAGAAGCTATTATCCGACCATTTAAGCTAGACGAAGTAAAAATCGCCCTAGTCAATGCTGGCGTTGTCGGAATGACCGTCTCCGAAGTCCGGGGCTTTGGACGCCAGAAGGGTCAGACTGAGCGCTATCGCGGTTCTGAGTACACAGTTGAGTTCCTGCAAAAGCTTAAGATAGAAATTGTACTTGAGGATGACAAAGTAGAAGCTGTGGTACAAAAGATAATTGCCGCTGCTCGCACTGGTGAAATTGGGGACGGTAAAATTTTCATCACTCCTGTCGATGACATAATCCGAATTCGGACGGGTGAAAGGAGCGATCTAGCTGTTTAATGGTACAAATGTATGTCATTTGTCCTTGGTTATTTGGGAATTAGTGAGTGTACATAATCTCCCCTATCTCCCTTCTCCATACTCTTCCCCCAGTAACTGGTTTTACCGATAAAATATGAATTAAGGTAAAAACAGTGGATTCAAAACTCATGGGACTATTTGGATTTGGTAAAAAGTTAACCTTGCCTACTGTGGAGGAAGCATTACCGGGAAGGACACAAGCAATGCCAGTTCCTGGTACTCACTATGTCAATGGTAATCCTCTCCAGCCTCCTTTTCCTGATGGATTAGAGATGGCAATGTTTGGTATGGGGTGTTTCTGGGGAGCAGAGCGCAAGTTTTGGCAACAGGAGGGAGTGTTTTCTACTGCTGTTGGCTATGCTGCTGGAGTAACGCCTAATCCTAACTATCGAGAAGTTTGCACCGGGATGACGGGTCATAATGAAGTAGTTTTGGTAGTTTTTGACCCTAAAGTGGTCAGTTATGAGGAGATCCTGAAAGTCTTTTGGGAAAGTCACGATCCCACCCAAGGTATGCGTCAGGGTAATGACACTGGTACTCAGTACCGTTCTGGGATTTATTTGTATTCAGAAGCCCAAAGGAAACTAGCGGAAGCTTCGCGAGACGCTTATCAGGAAGCGCTGAAGTCAGCTGGTTATGGAACTATTACCACTGAAATTATTGAAGCCCCTCAATTCTATTACGCAGAAGACTACCATCAGCAATACCTTGCCAAAAACCCTGGCGGCTACTGTGGTTTAGGTGGAACCAAAGTAGATTGTCCTGTCATGGTTAAGTAATTTTTGTTTGTTGTTTAGGAACAGGGAATTGGGGAGTGCACATGTCTTCCTTTTCCTCCCTGTTTCCTTTTTCTCCTAGTAACGTTGAAGATTATTGCCTATTTATATAGTGACCCTCTACTAGAACCCCCAGCAGACTCCACAGTTTGGGGTTTAGAGGTAGACACAGTGTATCAAGACTTGGGAGAACGTCAGCAGCTGCAACAATTGCTGGCGGATTGCCAAAGCCAAAAAGCTGATTATTTGTTGATTCGGCGTATCGAAGAATTGGGAAACTCTATTGAGGAAATTAGCGATTGCCTCACACAAATCGAAGCGATGGGGGTTGCCATCATTGCGACCGAACAATCTTACAGTTCCCCTCAGCTAACAGATGCTGCTACCAGCACTAAAGTTAGGACAGATTTACTAAAACTGTTACAAGAAATTCACAAAGAAGCCAACAGTCGTCGCCTCCGTCAAGGACATGCTCGCAATCGCCTCAAGGCTTTGCCTCCACCGGGAAAGGCTCCCTACGGCTATCGACGTGGCAAAGACCGTTACCTTCTAGACCGTTCTACAGCACCCGTAGTTAAAGATTTTTTTGAGCGGTTTCTGATTTATGGCTCCTTACGGGGAGCTGTTCGGTATCTAGAGCAAAAGTACGGCAAGAAAATTTCAGTCTCTACAGGGCGCCGTTGGCTAACTAACCCAGTTTATCGTGGAAACCTGGCGTATCACAATGGTGAAGTAATCTCCGATACCCATAGTGCTATTTTAGACCAGGAAGAGGCAGCACAAATTGACCGATTGCTGTATCGTAACCGACGACTACCACCCCGCACTGCTAGTGCTCCCCGGTCTTTAGCTGGTTTAGTCATTTGTGGGGAGTGCCAGTCGGCAATGACAGTTACTAGTGTTACCAAACCTCGTCGGCAGAAAGAATATCTTTATTTGAGACCGATTAGCTGCTCGAGGAGTTCCAAGTGCCGCGCGATCGCTTATGAGCAAGTCTTGGAGAAGACAATCCAAAGCATTTGCCAAGAATTACCCCGTGCCGTTGCCGGTATAAATTCTCCTAACCTTGACGGGGTAAAGCAGTCTCTGAATAGCCAAATTGATGGCAAAGAGGATATCTTAGCTCAGTTGAGCACCTTGACTGATAATGGTGTCTTGGATACAGAAACTGCTGACTTACGTGCCTACAAACTCCGCACTGAAATTTCCCAGTTGAAAACCCAGCTAGCAGCGCTACCACCGGTCAATTTACAAGCGATCGCTCAGACTGTGTCAATACCCCAATTTTGGTCTGATTTATCTGAATCAGAACGTCGTTTCTATTTTCGAGAATTTATTCGGCAAATTGAACTCAAGCGCCGGGATAAGCTGTGGCAGCTGCAATTAATGTTTATTTTTTAAGCTTGGGCTTATATTTACTTAATCTAAAATCTAAAATCTAAAATCTAAAATTGTTTCTTCAGAGCACTTGATTTGCCGGAAATCACTGGCTAAAGACGAATAATACAAAAGTAAGAGATGTCACTGTCTCAAAAAAACTGACTTTAGGATGAGTCAAAACCTAGAATATTTTATGATTGTTAATGAACTGCTGAAGCGGTATGCTGCTGGAGAGCGAGATTTTGAAGAATTAAATTTACAAGGAGCCTATCTGAGTAAAGTTAATTTGCCGGGAGCCAATCTGAGACGGGTAGACTTAAGGGGAGCCAATCTGAGGGGAGCTAGTCTCCAGGGAATTAACCTAAGTTATGCCGATTTAAGCACAGCTGACTTAAGTGCTGCCAATTTAGCTGGAGCCAACCTAGAAGAAGCAATATTGGAAGCAACTAATTTGAGTAAAGCCAACTTGATTAAAACTAACTTAAAAAAAGCTAAGTTAACCGGAGCAAATCTTCAGGAAGCTAGCCTTATGTTGGCTAACCTCTCTCAAGCTAACCTTGATGCAGTAGATCTTCACGGAGCGACCCTGCATCAAGCTATCCTCCATAGGGCAAGTTTAAAAGATGCTGATTTAATTGGAGCCATCCTTCAAGAAACAGACCTGAGGGGAGCTGATTTGAACCGAGCCTGCTTAATTCGTGCCGACATATCCAACGCTGTTTTAATGGTAGCAGATTTGACCAATGCAGTTTTGTTGGGGGCGGAACTCCAAGGAACGGATCTCAGTGGGGCAACTATGCCTGATGGCAAGATGCATGATTAGGGACTAGTAACGCTGCGCGGAATTAAGAATTAAGAATGCTTATAGCTGACATTCCGCACCCTAACTGGCACAATCGGTATTTGCGTAATTTTCAGCAGCAATTATGTAGCTTTTTATACTTTAAATAGTCAAGTCTGATCACTGTTGCCTATGGCCTATTCCTTGTTCCCTACCTTCACAAGTCAGTTTTCGACTTGGTGCAAGATCTAAGTTGTAGGTGATAGATGCAAGGCATTTTCTTTGCGGCTATAATAAACTCATATTTTTGGTTGATAAATTTTTGGTATCAGGGACAATCAACTTTTGAGTTTTATAGCAAAGTGGTACGAGCGTGATGAAAAGTAAGATGATTGTTAATCGAGGCACTTCTCAAAAACACCAGACTCAACCGCTTGCGGGTTTTATTATACTAAGTATTATTACTGCTGTACCTACGACCGTAAGAGCACAATTACCTACTATTACCCCTATCCCTCCCACTCAAGTCAATACAGAATCACCGACACAATTATTTGTTCCTGAGTCTAACCTTCCCGGTCGCATTAATCCACCCTTACCAGTTCCTGATCCCGCTACTTCCACAGGAATTAATACAGCACCAGTGAGACAATTACGACCTTGTGTATCTGTCAACTCTAGTGGCATTAATACAACACCGGTCGAAGAAGCTTATCTTCTCGGAGCAGGGGATCAAGTGATGGTGAGTGTCTTTAATGTTCCCGAATACAGTGGTGACTTCAGGGTATTAGTGGATGGTACCCTCAACTTGCCCGCCATTGGTAATGTTTCTGTCCAGGGATTGAGTATCCCAGCTGCCAATGCCAAAATTACCAGTCTATACAATAAAATTCTCAAAAGACCTCTAATTACCCTAACACTTGTAGTTGCACGCCCCATGACCATTGCTATAGCTGGGGAAATCAATCGTTCGGGTTCTTACACTATACCCCTAACCGAGGAGAACAATTTTCCCAAGTTAACTGAAGCAATTAACTTAGCTGGGGGTATTACCCGTGCTGCAGCCGTCCGTGAGGTACGTCTTCGTCGTCGCAATGCAGCACCTTGTAATCTCAATCTCTGGGATTTATTCCAAAATGGCAATCTCAGTCAAGATATCAGTTTGAGGGATGGAGACGAAATTTTTATCCCCACCACTGTGAGCGTAAACACAGTAGAAAACAGCCTGTTAGCCACTGCCAGCTTTTCTCCAGAAGAAACCAGACCTGTTAAAATTGCAGTTGTGGGAGAAGTCGAACGCCCAGGACCCTACATCGTTTCAGGAACCACTGATGCTGTCGCTGAAGGTGGAGGACCAGGGGATCCACCCAGAATAGCCCAAGCCCTTCAAGCTGCTGGGGGTGTTACCCAACTAGCGGATATGCGCAATATCCAGCTGCAACGCCTCACCAAAAGCGGTTCCCAACAAGTGATTAATATTGATCTGTGGCAATTGTTAAAAGGAGGAGACTTCTCTCAAAATATTTTATTGCAGGAAGGGGACTTGGTTGTAGTACCCACAGCCCAAGAGCCTTTTGCTGATGAACTAACTGAATTAGCTGATTCTAGCTTGGCTCCTGAGTTCATCGAAGTTAATGTAGTTGGGGAAGTAGACAATCCTGGAGTCGTAGAAGTTAGACCTAATGCACCTTTGAATGACGCCATTTTAGCTGCTGGGGGATTTGATAAGGTTCGTGCCAACCGAAGTTCTGTAGAATTGATTCGCCTCAACCGCAATGGCACAGTGCAAACGCGGAAAATATCAGTAGATTTTGAATCAGGGGTCAATGAGGAAACCAATCCTCCCCTACGCCCCGATGATATCGTTGTGATTAATCGTTCTGGCTTAACTTCTTTTACAGATACAGTCGGTCAGATCTTAGACCCCCTCGACTCCCTATTTAGCATATTTGATATCTTCCGGGGCTTCTCTGAAGGTTTTGGAGATGACAACAATGACAACAATAACAACGACAACAACAATAA